>CAVPAE010000005.1:0-453879 GCA_963701455.1 uncultured Gammaproteobacteria bacterium | reverse complement strand
GTGGCCAGGGACAGAATCGAACTGCCGACACGGGGATTTTCAGTCCCCTGCTCTACCAACTGAGCTACCTGGCCGGATACGGAAATGAGCCGCGTATTAAACCGGGAGCACGGCTGCGAGTCAAGACTCGGGCGGATTTTCCCGGCAAGCGTTGAAAACAGGGTCTGACCTGGGTTTCAGTCACCGCCATACTGGTGCTGGTAGTAATGCCGGTATTCACCGCTGCGCACCCGGTCGCACCAGGCCCGGTTTTCCAGGTACCACTGGATGGTGATCTCGATCCCGGCGGCGAAGTCATGCTGCGGCGTCCAGCCCAGTTCGTCCCGCATCTTGTCGGCATTGATGGCATAGCGCCGGTCATGACCGAGGCGGTCCCTGACAAAGCTGATCTGTTCCCGGTAGGACGCCGCGCCGGGCTGGCAGGCATCCAGCCGGTCGCAGATCAGGTTGACGATATCGATATTCTGCCATTCGTTACAGCCGCCGATGTTGTAGACCTCGCCGGGGCGACCCTGCTCCAGCACGGCTTCGATGCCGCTGCAGTGATCATCGACGTAGAGCCAGTCGCGAATGTTCCTGCCATCCCCGTAGACCGGGATCGGCCTGCCCTCGAGTGCGTTGAGGATGACGAGGGGAATAAGTTTTTCGGGAAACTGGTAAGGCCCGTAGTTGTTGGAGCAGTTTGTCGTCAGCACCGGCAGGCCGTAGGTATGGTGATAGGCGCGCACCAGGTGATCGGACGCGGCCTTGGATGCCGAGTAGGGACTGTTCGGGGCATAGGGATGCCGCTCGGTAAAAGCCGGCTCATCCGCAGCCAGGCTGCCGTAGACCTCGTCTGTCGAGACATGCAGGAAGCGGACATGCTCAGACAGCGGCGACCAGGCTGCCTTCGCCGCTTCCAGCAGCGAGAAGGTCCCCTGGATATTGGTGCTGATAAATGCATCGGGACCAAGTATCGACCGGTCCACGTGGGATTCTGCGGCGAAATTCACGATGGTGTCGATCTGCTCCTCACGCAGCAGTTGCAACACAAATTCGCGGTCCGTGATATCGCCGTGCACGAAGCGGTAGCCGGACTCGGACTCGACATCCGCGAGGCTCTCAAGATTGCCTGCATACGTCAGGGCATCGAGGTTGACGACCCGGTCACCGGCATGCCGGCGCATCCAGTAGCGCACGAAGTTGGAACCGATGAACCCGGCGCCGCCGGTTACCAGCAGTCTGCGCATGTATAAAGCTCCTTCAGCATGGTTCTCAGGCTGTCACGCCAGTCCGGGATGGGCCGCTCAAGACAGGGCCGAATCTTCGCCGTGTCGAGCACCGAGTAAGGGGGGCGCGCAGCCGCAACCGGGTATTCAGCGGTGCTGATCGGCACCACGGATTCCGTCCTGATCCGGAAACCGATCCGCCGCGCCTCTTCCAGGATCGCGACCGCAAAACCGTACCAGGTCGTCTCGCCGGCAGCGGTAAAGTGAAACACACCACGGGTGTCACAGTTTGTCAGCCCGGCAATCGCCAGTGCAATATCGGCTGCCGCGGTCGGCGTTCCGGTCTGGTCATTCACCACCCGCAACGCCTGCCCCGTGGCGGCAAGCCGCAGCATGGTTTTGACGAAGTTCTTGCCGCGGACGCCATAAACCCAGGCGGTACGCAACACGATTGCATCCGGCAGCGTCGCCAGCACTGCCTGCTCCCCCGCCAGCTTGCTGCGACCGTAGACGCTCTTCGCGCCGGTAGCATCCGTTTCCCGATAGGGCCGCTGCTGCAGCCCGTCGAAGACATAGTCTGTAGAGACATGCAGCATGCGCCCGCCTGCGCGCGCAACCGCCTGCGCCATGCACTCGGCGCCGTCAAGGTTGATTCGAAACGCAGTCGCGGCCTCGGTCTCCGCCTTGTCTACCTGGGTCCATGCCGCACAGTTGATCACCCAGTCCGGCTTGTTGTCCGTGACTGCCTGCCTGATCTGGTCGGGCCGCAACAGGTTCAGATCCTGTTTTGCCGGGGCGATTACGGCATGCCCCTGGCGCCTGAAACAGCTGGCAACCTCACTGCCCAGTTGCCCGAATGCGCCGGTTACCAGCACTTTCATGTGCAGGCCCCGTAGGTCGGCAAATGCTCCGCCTCCGCCAGCAGCGGGTAGTTCCGGTCCTTGTCGGAAAGCAGGTAGTCCATCTCCGGCCAGGCGATCGCCAGCGCCGGATCATTCCAGGCAATGCCGTACTCGTCGCCAGGCACATAGTAATCGGTGCACTTGTAGAGGAAATCGACCTGTTCACTGAGCACGCAAAAACCATGCGCGAAACCGGGCGGAATATACAGCTGGTGCTGGTTCTCCCCGGAGAGCTCAATGCCGGTCCAGTGACCGAAATACGGTGAGCCCTTGCGGATATCCACGGCGACATCGAAAATCCTGCCGCTGACGACGCGCACCAGTTTACCCTGGGGATGGTCGAACTGGTAATGCAACCCCCGGAGCACGGCACGCCCAGACCGGGAATGATTGTCCTGCACGAACACATCCGGGATTCCGAGATCCGCATAGCGGCCGGCATGGTAGGACTCGAGGAAAAAACCGCGCGCATCACGATGCACATCGGGTTCGATCAACAGCAGTTCAGGATGGTCTGTCGGCAGCAGCTGCATACGGAACCTCAGCGCTCGTTCAGAAGCTCGAGCAGGTAAGCCCCGTAGTTGTTCTTGCGCATCGGCAGGGCCAGCTGCTCCAGCTGAGCGGCGTTGATATAGCCCATGCGATAGGCGATCTCCTCGATGCAGGCGACCTTGAGGCCCTGGCGCTGCTCGATGGCCTCGATAAAGGTCGCGGCCTGCAGCAGGGACTCGTGGGTGCCGGTGTCCAGCCAGGCGTTGCCCCGTCCCAGCAGTTCCACATGCAGGTCCCGTTGCTGCAGATAGACATTGTTCAGATCGGTGATTTCCAGTTCGCCGCGGGCGGAAGGGCGCAGCCCGGCCGCGATATCCGCCACCTGTTCATCATAGAAGTACAGTCCGGTGACGGCGTAGTGGGATTTTGGCTGGCGCGGTTTTTCCTCGATGTTCACAACCTGGCCGTCCGCGTTGAATTCGACCACGCCGTAGCGCTCGGGATCGCGAACCCGGTACGCAAAAACCGTCGCCCCGCTGCGGGGCATGGTCACCATTTTCTGCAGGATGGATGCCAGCCCGTGACCGTAGAAAATATTGTCCCCGAGTATCAGGCAGGCAGGCTCGCCGGCGATGAATTCACGACCAATCAGAAAGGCCTCGGCAAGCCCGCCGGGTTTGGCCTGTTCCGCGAACTGGATATTCAGGCCCAGCTGGCTGCCGTCGGAGAGCAGTTGCCGGAAGAGCGGCAGATCCTGCGGCGTGGTAATCAGCAGGATATCCCGTATCCCCGCCAGCATCAGCGTTGACAGGGGATAATAGATCAGCGGCTTGTCGTAGACCGGCATCAGCTGCTTGCTGATGGCACAGGTGAGGGGATACAGACGAGTGCCGCTGCCGCCGGCAAGGATTATCCCCTTCATCTCGTCACGCCCTGCGTGCAGGCACGCATGCACCGGGGCTTGCGCATGAGCGCAAGCGGCAGCTGTGGGCTACTTGAGCACATTCGGCGCAACAAACCCGCCCGGCAGATCCGAGCCGGTGGAAAAGAAGAATTTTTCCATCTCCGTTTCGAGAAACTTGCGTGCCTCGGGGTCGATGGGCGAGATGCGGTGTTCATTGATCAGGATGGTCTGGTGGCGCAGCCATTGCTGCCAGGCTTCCCGGGACACGTTCTCGAAAATACGCTGGCCCAGTTCACCCGGGTATGGGGGCCGCTCCAGGCCCTCGGCCTCCTTGCCCAGCTTCACACAGTGTACGGTTCTCGTCATCATGTCCTCGCTTGTCCTGCCAGCCTGAGAATTTCTGCAGCAGCTTCTTCACGGGTGCCGCGAGGCCCCGCTCGGTGGATTGCGTAGTGTTATACCAGACCCGGTCACCACCTTCCATGACAAGGCCGGCCGTACTCCCTGCCCTGGCAAGCAGCGGCGTGATTTCCAGCTGGAAATGGGTAAAGGTATGCCGCACGACCGGCCAGCTCTCGATCCGGTGAAAGCCGAGCCCCGTTGCCTGCCGCCAGATTGCCGCGGCAGTCTCGATATCAGCAGCAGCGCCCAGTTCCGGGAAGCTCCACAGCCCGCCCCAGATACCGGCCGGCGGACGCTTTTCCAGCAAGACCTCACCACGCTCGTTGCACAGCAGCAGCATGGTAACGGTCCGCACGGGTAATGCCTTTTTCGGGCGCGGCGCAGGATATTCTGTCTGCCGGCCGGTTTGCCGCGCCAGGCAGTCCGTGGCCAGCGGGCATTGCGTACATGCCGGACGTCCGCGGGTGCACACCGTCGCGCCCAGGTCCATGATGGCCTGTGTATAGGCGGCAACCTGCGCAGCAGGCGTGCAGCCTTCCGTCAGCGCCCACAGGGTTTTCAGCACGTCCGCCTTTCCCGGCCAGCCATCGATCGCATGATAGCGAGCCAGCACCCGCTTCACGTTGCCGTCCAGGATCGGGTAGTGCTGCCCGCAAGCGAGCGCCAGTATCGCACCGGCCGTGGAGCGACCGATGCCCGGCAGTTCCAGCACCGCCTCGAATGTCTCCGGGAACCTGCCGCCATGACGCGCCACGATCTGCTGCGCAGCCGCGTGCAGGTTGCGCGCCCGTGCGTAGTAACCGAGACCGGACCAGTGATGCAGCACCTGGTCCTCGCTGGCACCGGCGAGCACCTCGACGTTCGGGAACCGCGCCATGAAACGGTTATAGAAGGGTATGACCGTGGCGACCTGGGTTTGCTGCAGCATGATTTCCGAGACCCACACCCGGTAGGGCGTCGGCTCATGCTGCCATGGCAGGTCCTTGCGCCCGGAACGGGTATACCATGCCAGTATGTGCTCACTGAAATCCGCCTGCCCGGTCATGGCCTGCCTGCAGCTTGCCGCGCTTCGATATACCCGGCTGTCTCGGTAACTTCCCTGACCAGTTTCCGCTCGATCAGCCACGGACCTATCACCGGCGGCACCCAGAAATCCGGCTCGAAGGTCTCGTTGAATTGCAGCTCAGTGGTCGCAGCCGTCGGTGATGCCAGCTGCCAGCGCGCAACACCCGAACGAAAATCGCTGCCTTCCGGAACGATCACGGCCTCGATACTGGATGCGTCGGGCTGCGTCACCCGCTGCAGTTGTTCCACCCGCTTGCAGAACACCAGGATGCAGACATGGATAACTGTGCGCACGGTGGCCACACCGGCCGGCGTCATTGCGAGCAATTCGCTGACCTCGATATCCGGGTTGATGGCCGCAAGATTGGAATAGTCGGTAATGGCCCGGTAGACGGCGTCACGCGGCGCATTGATGCGCGCCCTGATCGCAAGCTCATAGCGCCCGTCAGCATGCGTCACGCTGGACGCCAGTATCTCAGCGGCTGTCGCGCCGGCAGGCATGAGCCATAGCAGGGCCACCAGGCCCGGCGCGAGCAAGGTTGTCAGTTGAACAGCCCTTTCAGCAATTTATCCTGCAGTTCGTCGCCAAATTTTTCCTGCAGTTTCTGTTTCTGCTCCTCGGCCTTTTCCTCCACCTTGGCCTTGACGGCCTCCTTCAGGGCGGCGCCGAGATCCGGCACGTAGGTCGGCTTGCTGAAGGTACCGCCGACACGTACCGGTATCGAGACACCCTTGAGTTCCTCCAGCGACTTGCCGCCCTGGCCTTCCAGCGATCCCACGAACTTGGTGGTCAGGGTATAGTCGATGGTCTCCGCGGGCAGGCTGACCTGGCCCTTGCCGGTTATGCGCAGCAAGGGAGACTGCAGCAGCAGGTCATCGTTGCGCACCACGCCGTTGCTCACCGTGGCCGTGCCCTGCATCGTGGAAAAATCCGTCTGGTTCGGCTCCTGCTCCGGCGGGGCCGGCTGCCCCTTGAGTTTCGCCTGGGCCTTGCGGATCAGGGCTGCGATATTCACACCCTTGACGCTACCCTCGGTAAAAGAGAACGAGGTTGTGCCATTCAGGGTTTTCTTGATGGCATCCGCATTCGCGCCGGTACCGCTCAGTTTTGCGGTGACATCGGCTGTACCAAGCACCCGGGCCTCGCCGGTCAGGTCCTGCAGCAACGGTCCGGCCTGGACACCGGACACCTGTTCATTGATCGCGATACGCGGCGTGTCCTTGCGCGCATCCAGGGTGATGTCGCCATGGTATTGCCCTGCGTACAGGTTGGCCCCCAGCGGGTTCACGCGCAGCAGGCCATTGTTCGCCTTGATCTGGATAACGATATTACTGGACTGCAGGTTGAATGCCGTTAGCTTGCCCACTTCCAGCTTGCCATCCAGGTTCAAAGACCGCAGGGCCTCCAGCGGCAGCGGTTCCTCGCCGCCGCCGGCGCCGGCCGCCCCGCCCGTTGCGGGCTGAGCGGTTGTCTCTGCAGCCGTCTCTGGCGGCAGGTAGCGGTCCAGGTCAATCCCGTCGACCTTGAGCGCAAAGCGAATCGCGGGCGCCGCGAATGAATCAACCCTGGCGCTTCCGTCTATGCGGGTGTCATCCAGCGACAGTTTCAGGTTGCTTGCCGCGAAGTGTTGCAGGGAAGCGGTCCAGTCCAGCGCGGCTGTTGCCTGCGCCAGCACCACCGGGTCCCGGGTTGTGACCGGCGCCAGGCCCAGCTTGTCGATAACAGCCCGCGGCTCAAATGGCGCCACGGCCAGTGCGCCGCTGAATTGCGGGTCAGCGGCGGTTATCCCGGTACCTGCGACAGTCCCGCTGATCCTGAGGCCGAGCGTCTCCAGCACCAGGTTCGGCAATGCCAGGGTCTGCGCATCAAGATCGACCAGCATGTCACTCGCCAGCACCAGGGTGATGTGCTTGCCAGGAACGCCATCACCGGCGGCGTCGAGGTCTATGCTCGCACCTTTCACTTCGACAGCCCGCAAACCGGCAGCCAGCAGCACGTTGCCCTTGAGATGGAAGCGTCCCTCGATCGCCGGCTGCGCGGCCGATACCTGAAAGTTCAGGTCCAGATCGAATGCCTGGTCCGGCTCGATGGCGCCCGTGGTAAATGCCAGATCAGTGATCTCGTAACGGGTCGCTGCAGCCCGGTCGTCCCAGGTCAGGCGCGCATCGGCGACTTCGATGCCGCCGATGGCGAGGCCTGCCAGACCATTGCCACCCTTGCCCCCGGCTGCGGCGGCGTCTGTTTTTGCTTTCTCCTCTGCGGCAGGTTCTCCCGCCAGATCTGCCCAGTTCGACCTGCCGTCCTTGTCGCGCGCCAGGTTGAGTACCAGCCCGTTGAGACGAACCGTATCCACTTCCAGCTGTTTCTTCAGCAGGGGCAGCAGCTTGACCCGTACCTGGACCGTCTCCATGCGCGCCATATACGGATCTTCAAAGCCGGCCGCATTACTCAGTTGTGCCGGACCTATATCCAGCCCCAGCCAGGGAAACACCGACAGCGCCATATCGCCCTCGATATTCAGCGTGCGGCCGGTCTGCCGTGCCACCTCGGCAGCGATCTCTTCCTTGTAGTCATTCGGGTCAATGACCAGCGGCAGCACGATCGCGGCGATCAGGACCAGTCCCGCCAGCAATGCAACCAGTGCACCGGTGAGCTTCAGTATTTTTGTCATGCCTGCTTCCCTGTTTGTTGTTCGAACGGGCTGCCCGTTACATCTTCTGCGACAGTATAGTGACTCAGACAGTTCGCTTCTACGACCACAAGGCAGGCATGAAAAAGGGGGATGCAGTCAGACTGCATCCCCCTCCTTGAACAGTGCCGGCACCCACGCGGGGCACCGACGCTGAATCAGCTATTGCCTAGGCACCGGTGTCGGCGGCAGGCTTGCTGTTGCGACGCTCCAGGCGAGCCTTGTGGGCTTCCTCACGCTCCTGGCGGCGCGCTTCGTATGCTGCCCTGGATTCCGCAACACGGGCTTCATAAGCCTGCTTCGATGCTTCACGCTGCGCGTCCATTTCCGTGATGCGGGCATCACGGTCTTCCAGCATGGGCTGCTGCAGTTCTTGCATCGGTGCACGCTGGCTGGCATAGAATTCAGCAGCCTGCTTCTGGGCATTCTGCATGTATTCGACGGCCTTGGCCTGCTGGTCGGCGATCGCCTGCTTCTGCTCCTCTGTCATTTCAACAGCGGGGGCAACCGGGGCACCATAACCATACGGGGCGTAGCCATAAGGCGCATAGCCATAGCCGTTGTAACCAGAGTAACGGTTGTAGCCACGACCATAGCCGCGACCGCGACCATGACCGCTCATGCTCATGTTGAAGCCGAAGTCACCGTCGAAGTCACCATCGCCCCAGCCGTCGCCGAAACCATTATTACCCCAACCATCATCACCCCAACCCCAGGCAGAAGCCGAGGCGGAAACAACAGCCAAAGAGGCTGCGGAAATCACTGTAGCAATCTTTTTCATTACGAACTCTCCCAATAACCTATTGATAAATTTTTAGTAATTCTGTGCGGGGAGCATTCCCCGGAGACAGGATCAGTATATTAGTATTTACTAATAGTACAATTAGAATATTTTTATATTCGTATAAATAGATTTTGATGCCAGAATGGAGCGGGTGATGGGAATCGAACCCACGTTTGAAGCTTGGGAAGCTCCAGTTCTACCATTGAACTACACCCGCGATATATGCCTGAATTACCGCGATTCCCATCACTGCGTGACGGGATTACTCCGTACGGTCGCTTTCGGCATCCCTGCCTCTCGCGACACTTGTACATCCATGTACATCGTCCCTGTACTCCGCCCTTCGGGCCAGTGCCGCTACGCGTCACTGTTCCAGTTTGCTCCCGGCAAACTGGTCGAACCCACGTTTGAAGCTTGGGAAGCTCCAGTTCTACCATTGAACTACACCCGCCTGATGGCAGAAGTCTGCGAGTTTACAACCGACAGCTGTAATGAGTCACCACCTTACGGTATCAGCAGCTGAAACAGTCAACCCGGGATCAGTACTGGTATGCGGTGCGGCGGTGCAGCGACTGCGCGGATTGACAGCAAACGAGCGGGGAACCCGTTTTACCGGGCGGGAAATTCCAGCGTGATGACGTCGCCCAGGGCAGCGCGCATCTCGGGAATGCTGACATTCCTGCCAAGCATCGGCCCGTCCCAGTCCTGGCACATGAGTTTCAACACGTCCGGCTGCGTCGCGGATTTCAGGTGGAGCACCCGATAGAAGCGCATGATATTCGGCTGGCTGACCCACTCCCGGGTATTCTCTGCCCACGAGATATCGAAGGTGTCGGGCTGCACTCTCCCCGGGCCCAGCGTACGCACCTCCAACTGGCAGTTCACGGCATACTGGTTGGCGCCGGCACCGGATCTGCCTGACTGTATCACCACATGCGCCCTGCCCGCGGGGATATCCAGCGGCCGGTTCAGGATCAGCTTCGACCCGGCGGGAACTTTGTAAAACTCCGAGTTAATATCATTTTTCTGCGCCTGCAGCACCTCGCAGCCGACAAGCATCATTGCCATGAAAGCGAGGAAAACGGCAGTGCGGTATGTCATGATCGTGATCCTTTAGACAGTCGCTGTTCTGCTTCACCGGAGCGGACAGAATTCCGGGTTGCAGCAGGCTCGGCACCCTAATGGTATTTACATTCACCTGCCAACAATGACAGGCTGTCTGATAATTATAGAACAATCCATCTCAACGGAACGGAGGATTCCCATGCATAGCGAAAAACTGATTAACCGTGCGCGGCGCAGCGTCCTGAAATCCATCGGACTTCTGGGTGGTCTTGTTGCGGCCCGCCAGGTACAGGCCCAGCATACGGAAACGCACCTGGACGAAACAACCGCGCACCACATCGTCTACCAGTGCAACCAGGCGGATCCGGAATACCTGCAGCACATCCTGTTTTCGGCCGGTGAAATGCTGCGCAAGTACGGGGACGACATCGAAATCGTGATTGTGGCATTCGCTGCCGGAATTCACCTAATCGGTGAACATCCATTGCGCCCGGTACCCCGTGAACTGCAGCAGCGCGCCGCGTCACTGGCCGAGTACGGCGTGGCCTTCCATGCCTGCGGCAACACCATGAAGTCGCTGGGATGGTCGGATTTCGATCTGCTGTCATTTGCCACTGTCGTCCCTGTCGGGGCCGATGACCTCATGCTGCTGCAGGAAAAGGGATTCGCCTATATCAGCTGGTAACAGGCAGGCAGGCGCTCAGCCGCGGCCCACCGGGCCAGCGGCATAGATAGCCGCAATTTTATCGGCAAACCGTTTCAGGATACGCGCACGTTTCGTCTTCAGGGTCGGCGTCAGCAGGCCGTTGTCGACCGTCCAGGGTTCCAGTGTTGGCAGCAACCGGCGGATCTTCGCGTAACCTGGGAAATCCTTCAGGCAGCCCTTGATTTGCTTCAGCAGGTACGCCTGCAGCTTGTCGTTTTCCAGGCTGTCATCGGCATCCGGGTCCAGCTTGAAGCGCTTCGCGAGTTTCAGCCACTCCTCCGGATTCAGCACCACGATCGCCGCAAGATAGGGCTCGCCTTCCCCGATCACCAGCACCTGATCGATTGCCGGCACCAGGCTGATGGCCAGCTCCATGTCCATGGGTGGAATCTTCTCGCCGTTGGACAGCACCAGGATATCCTTGAGGCGGCCGGTGATGTAGATATGTCCGTTTTCGATCCGCGCCTGGTCTCCGGTATGCAGCCAGCCGTCGGCATCGATGATCTCTGCTGTCGCGGCGTGATTGTTCCAGTAGCCCAACATCATCCCCGGCGTCTTGACCAGCAACTCTTCATTTTCCCCGATGCGGACCTCGACACCGTTCAGCGGTATGCCGACGCTGCCGGGCTCGTTATCCTGAGGCACGTTCACGCTGATTACCGGGCTGGTCTCGGTCAGGCCGTAACCCTGCAGGATAGGCACGCCCAGTCCGATGAAGGTCCTCGCCACCGTGGTTGACAGGGCCGCGCCGCCGCTCACCGCCATGCGCAGCCGTCCACCCAGTTTTGCAGTGACCTTTTCTGCAACCAGATGCTTCAGGATTGGCCAGGCAAGCAGCCTCGGGTGCCAGGACTTGCGGCGCTGCTGGTATTCGAAGCGGTGCCAGCCAACACGCGTGGTCAGCTGGAACAGGGTGCGCTTGAAACCCGATTGCTTGTCCATCTGCCCCTGGATACGGGCAAAGACGCGCTCGAAGATGCGCGGCACGGCGATCAGCACCGTCGGCTGGATATTCAGCAGGTCCTCCGCGAGCTGCGCCACCGAACGTGCATAGGCCACCGCTGACCCCGACATGATAGGCAGGTAGTAACCGGCCGTGCGTTCCAGGGTGTGCGACAGCGGCAGGAAAGACAGGAACAGGTCTTCCTGAAAGGCATCGATCATGGTCAGGGCCGCATGCGCGATAGCCAGCATGTTGTAGTGACTCAACATTACGCCCTTGGGACGGCCGGTGGTTCCGGAGGTATATACGATCGATGCCAGCGCATGCGGGTTACCATCGCGCGGGGCCAGGGGGGGCGCCTCCGCTGGCAGCCAGTCGGCAACAAAGCGCACCCGGTCATCCAGCAAGTCTGCGGCTGGCGTGGTTTTTGGCGGATTCAGGATCAGCACTCTTTGCAGGTCCTCCTGCCCCGCGAGGGCCGGCGCCAGGCGTTTCCATTGCCCGACATCCTGAACCAGCAACACCTTGACGGCGGAATCCGTCATTATGTAGGCAACGTTGTCCGGGCGATCATCGGTATACAGCGGCACGGTCACCAGACCACTGCCCAGCGCAGCCTGGTCGAAAAACACCCATTCCTTGCTGTTGCGCAGGTGGACTGCGACCCGTTCGCCCGGCAGCAGCTCCTCGGCGGCCAGCGCCTTGCGCCAGCGCGCCACCTCCGACCCAACCTCTCGCCAGCTGGTATCCCGCCAGATCCTGGCTTCAGGATCAAAACTGCGATAGGCCGTGATGTCAGGGGTCCGCTGGATGCGCTGGTATAGCAGACCGTCCAGTGTCCCTGCATTTTCAGTGGAAATTATGTCTTCCGTCATGAGCGTCATGAGATTGTTATTTCCCCCGTTTGTGACCGTCGCTCGTGTGATTATTGTAGAATACCTCTCCGCTTCAACTTTCGCGACGCCAAGACATGCATATCGTTCTCAACGGCTCCGACCGGGAAATACCCGAGAATCTCAGTGCCGGCGCACTGTTGCAAAACCTCGGGCTTGCCGGCAAGCGCCTGGCACTGGAGATCAACCAGGAAATCGTCCCGCGCAGCACCTTTGATACCCGTATGCTCCACAGCGGCGACCGTGTAGAGATCGTCCAGGCCATTGGCGGCGGCTGAACCCGGGACGCTTTATTCGCACCATTTCCCAAAGCATCAAAGAGTTAAATGCTTATGTCCACAATCATGCAGACCCGCACACAGACAATCGCAGACCCGCTGGTCATCGCCGGCGTCGAATACGCTTCGCGCCTGCTGGTCGGTACCGGCAAGTACAAGGATCTGGAAGAAACCCGGCAGGCGACCGAGGCCAGTGGAGCCGAGATCGTGACTGTCGCGATTCGGCGAACCAATATCGGCCAGCACGCAGATGAACCCAACCTGCTGGATGTGATCTCGCCGGACAGGTATACCCTGCTGCCCAACACGGCCGGCTGCTATACCAGCAAGGACGCGGTGCGGACCTGCCAGTTGGCCAGGGAGTTGCTGGATGGCCACGACCTGGTGAAGCTGGAAGTCCTGGGTGACGAAAAAACCCTGTTTCCGGATATTGTGCAGACCCTGGAAGCGGCAGAGATCCTGATCGCTGACGGTTTCAAGGTCATGGTGTATACCAACGACGATCCCATCATCGCCAAACGCTTCGAGGACATGGGTTGTGTCGCCGTGATGCCGCTGGCGGCACCGATAGGTTCCGGCCTGGGGATTCGCAATCCCTACAACATCCTCACCATTGTCGAGAATGCCAGTGTGCCGATCCTGGTCGATGCCGGCGTGGGCACGGCCTCGGATGCGGCAATGGCCATGGAACTGGGCTGCGACGGCGTGCTGATGAATACGGCGATTGCCGGCGCGGTGGACCCGGTGCTGATGGCCAGCGCCATGAAAAAGGGTATCGAGGCCGGCCGCGAGGCTTTCCTCGCCGGACGGATACCGCGCAAACGCTTTGCCAGCGCCTCGTCCCCGATCGACGGGACATTTTTCTAGGAAGCTGTCCGAGCGAGGGATGTGTAGAAAGACTTCTGGAAGATAACAATGGCCACGGAATCCACGGAAGAACACGGAAAATTTCTTATAGGTATTATTTCTTTCCGTGTTTTTCAGTGGATTCCGTGGCCATAGAGAAAGACTGAAACCCGACTCGGCTTTTCAGCATCCGTTATTTTCAAGTTGAAAGAATAACGGGCAAGCCTTAAACCGTCACGACATAAAGCCGTTTCATCCGGGAATGGCGAGCTATTAATCAGCGCGGACACCAGCACACGAACTTCGGGTTATGCCGGGTTTGCGTCCTCCGGCCTGGTCACGTGCCGCAGGTGTACGTCCCGCTGCGGATAGGGAATGGTGATGCCGGCCTCTTTAAAGCCGTGCCAGATCGCCAGGTTGATGTCAGAGCGCACATTGCCGATTCCCTCCTCCGGATCTGACAGCCAGACGCGCAGTTCCAGCGCAATGCCGCTGTCGGCAAACTCCATCAGCCGCACTGCAGGCTCGGGAGTCAACAGTACTCGCGGATTGGCGCTGGCGGCCTGCACCATGATAGCCATGGCCTGTTCAGGATCATCGTCGTAACTGATCTGCACCGGAATCCGTACCCGCACCTTGCGGTCACTGTAACTCCAGTTGATGACATCGGTCGTTACCAGGTTCTCGTTGGGAATCAGGGTTTCCACGCCATCCCGGTTGATGACCACAATATAGCGCGCGCGCAGCTCCTTGACCCAGCCATAGTTGGTGCCGACCGTAATTACATCCCCGGGACGTATCGAGCGGTCTCCCAGCAGGATGAAGCCGCTAATGAAATTGCTGACGATCTTCTGCAGGCCGAAACCGATACCGACACCCAGTGCACCGCCGAATATGGTGAGCGATGACAGGTTGATCCCCGCTTCCGTCAGCGCCATCAGGAATGCGACGGTTAGCAATATGACCCGGGAGATCTTCCCCAGGGCCACCCGCAGACTGATGTTCAAGTGCGGCATGCGCTTCAGGTACTGTTCGATAAGTCCAGACAACCAGACAGCAAGCAGGATATACAGCCCGCTCAGCACCACCAGCTTGATGGCCATCAGCAGGGAGAACCGGGTATCGCCGACGCTGATTGCCAACTGGTCCAGGATGCCCTGCAGGGCAGGCATCCAGCCCACCAGGTTGAGGGCGACGACAACCCAGACAGTGGTACTGATCACCTTCTCCCAGGCCTTCAGTGTCGGGCCGGGTGCAATCCCGACGTGCAGGGCGTAGACGATGGTCCGGATGATGGCCAGCGCCAGCAGCAACTTGATGATGATATCCAGCAGATGTGTTGCGTAGCCGAGCTGACTGAATACCAGCTTGCCTGCCAGCACCACCAGCAATCCGCTCAGCGGCAGGGCAAGCCGCTGGCCGACCTTCAGCGCGAGACTGCGCAGCAGGGGGATATTCTCGCGGGCAAGCCGCTGCGTCAGCACCTGGAGGGAGCGCCGGTGAATCAGGGCCGCTGCGGCACCGGCCGCCGCCGTCAGCAGCACTTGCAGCAGCAGTACAGCAATCTGGCGTTCGCTCAATGCACCCCAGAAACCTTCCAGTTCCGTAACAATAGCCATGCCCTGTCCCGCCCGCAGCCGGTGTCTTTTTTTACGCTGCCGGTAATAATACATAGAATAGCGGGAAGACACACAACCACTCCGGGCCAGCCTGAATGACCACGACACCCGACAACTGTGCAACCGCTGTGAGAAAAATCCGCTCCTTCGTGCGTCGCGAGGGCCGGATAACCACTGCCCAGCGGCACGCCCTCGAGGAATTGTGGCCGAAATATGGCCTGGATACCGACAGGCCGCTGGAACCCGAAAAGGTATTTGGCCGCAGGGCACCGCTCACCCTGGAAATCGGTTTTGGCAACGGTGCGGCACTCGCCCTGATGGCTGCCGCCGAACCGGCAACGGACTTCATCGGCATCGAGGTGCACCGGCCGGGCGTCGGCCGGCTGTTGCTCGAACTGGAAACACAGGGACTCGGAAATGTCCGGATATATCGCGAGGATGCGGTACCGGTCATGCGGCATTGCCTGCCGCCCGCTTGCCTCGACCGGTTGCTGCTGTTTTTTCCCGACCCCTGGCACAAGAAGCGGCACCACAAGCGCCGCATCGTGCAACCCGACTTCATCGAACTCACTGCGAACCTGCTGCGCCCGGGTGGAATCCTGCACATGGCAACGGACTGGGAAGATTACGCGGCGCAGATGCTGGAAGTGACGAGTCAATCGGCCGCATTCAGGAACTGTGCGGGCAGTGGCAACTATTCACCGCGCCCTGACTACCGGCCGGTCACCCGCTTCGAACAACGCGGCCTGAAACTCGGACACGGTGTTTGGGATCTGTTATTCGAACGTATCTGACCGGCCGGCGGGCCAGGCTGTCACAGCCACTGCCAAAAGAAGTTTTCAGGCTTCAGTCGTCTGTGGCTGCAGCGGGCGCGGCACGCGCAACGGACAGGTCTCGGCATGGTTGTCACCCAGCTTGTCCCAGGCGTAGTTGAATGCCTGGGTACGCAGGGCGAATACATGATCCCGTCCCAGTCTCGTCCATCAGGTTGGTACGCTCAAAGGTATCCCATAGCTGTTTCTTGGCCCGGGCGAACAGTAACTCAACGCCGGCTTCCTTGAGCCGCCCCACCAGGTGATGCAGCATCTCCTCGCCGGTGGCATCGATTTCATTGATGCCTTCCGCATCGATAATCACGTATTTCAGTTCCGGTTTCAGGGCCACGCGCTCCAGTACCTTGTCCTCGAAATAACCGGTGTTGGCGAAATACAGCGGCCCGTCAAAGCGAATCAGTGAGATATTCCTGCAGGTCTCCAGCTTGCGTACCTCGGCATCGCGCAGCGTGCCGTCCGGATCGCGGGACAACACGGCAACACGCGGCGCCATGGAACGGTACAGAAACAGCCCCAGCGACAGGAGCACGCCCACGATAATGCCCTTGTCGAGATGCGGCGCCCAGACGATCGTCAGGACAAAGGTGATGACCGAGACGACGGCATCATGACGCTGCACCTTCCAGGCATGCTTGATGGGATCGACTTTCACCAGGTTGATGACAGCCATAATGATGACCGAGGCCAGGGTTGCCTGTGGCAGGTGATACAGCAGCGGCGTCAACGCCAGCAGCGTAATACCGACGACCACTCCGGTCACAACTGCGGAAAAACCGGTCCTGGCGCCGGCGCCGATGTTGACGGCGGAACGCGAAAATGAACCGGACACGGCATAACCGTGAGAAAAGCTGGAAACGATATTGCCAAGCCCTTGCCCCACCAGTTCCTGGTTGGCGTCCAGCCGTTGCCGGGTCCGTGTCGCCATCGCCTTGGCAATTGAAATCGCCTCCATGAAACCGATGATGGCGATCGTCACGGTGACGCTGAGCAGTTGCACCATCACCTGGAAATCCAGCGTCGGCAAAGACATGGCCGGCAGGCCTGCAGGGATGGAGCCCACTACACTGCCACCCATTGCCTCGAAACCGACCGACCACGAAATCACCGTCGTGATAACCACGGCAGTCAGGACGTTGGGTACCTTCGGCAGGTAGCGCTTCAGGCCGATCATGATGCCCAGCGCCAGCAATGCCATCAGCATGGTTTCCAGATGGGTACTATGAAATGCCTCGACCACTGTATTGAAAACGGTTTCGTAGGTATGGGCCGCTTTCTCGACACTGACACCGAACAGCTTGCCGAGCTGCGATGTCCCGATGATGATAGCCGCCGCATTGGTAAAACCAACGACCACGGGGTGTGACAGGAAGTTCACCAGCACCCCCAGGCGCAGCAACCCCAGCGCCATCTGGAAAATGCCCACCATAAGCGCCAGCATAATGGCATACGCGATGTAGAGTTCCGCGTTGCCATGTGCAATCGGTTCCAGCGCGGACGCGGTCATCAATGACACTACGGCAACCGGACCGGTAGCCAGCTGCCGCGATGAACCGAACAGCGCTGCAACGATGCCGGGCAGGAAGGATGCATACAGACCGTAATAGGCAGGCAGGCCGGCAAGCTGTGCATAGGCCATCGACTGCGGCACCAGCACCAGCGCCACGGTAATACCCGCAATCAGGTCGGCGCGCAGTATTTCCGGCTTCTTGAGTTCCCCAATCCAGCAGCGGAAAGGTAACAGGCGGCTCTTCCAGTCATCGCACTTCGTGGTGTCGTTCATATGGCTATCCGGTTTGGCAATAATTAACAATCAGGCAAATTCACGCGCCTTGCTGGAGCACTACAGTGAAACTCACGATTATATTGCATTTAAGTTGCAAACAGGAATCCAGCGAGAAACCGGGGATGCTTTGCCAAAGATAAATAATAATCAATCGCGGTCGCGCCACAGGTTACGCCGGCTGACCGCGAGGCATCGCCCGCCACCCGGTTCCCTGGTGCAGTACCGGATTCAATCACTCCAGAAAGACCCACGCCCGAAAATCCGGCACAGACGGACACTGGCAAGGGCCACCGGGACATCCCGTATAACACTGAATATCAACTGCTTAGAAATCAGGCGCAGATTCTTGCAGCAGGGTCACTTGAGTCAGGCATCCGAAAAATGGTTCAATAAGCGGCTTGGTTCAACCGCTGGACGGAAATTTCGCAGGAATACTCCGTACCGGCCCGCATTCAACAATACCTTGCTCTTGTAAATCTTGAGATCAGGGAGAGGAGCTTCTCATGTCCAAGAAACATCCGATTATCGCTGTTACCGGCTCATCCGGTGCAGGCACCACCACCGTCAAGGTGGCTTTTGAACATATCTTCCTGCGTGAGGGCGTCAATCCCGTCGTCATTGAAGGCGACAGCTACCACCGCTATGACCGTGCCGCCATGAAGGTAGCCATGAAGGAGGCCGAAGAGTCCGGCAATCACAGCTTCAGCCACTTTGGACCGGAAGCCAATGTGTTCGACAAGCTTGAAGAGACCTTCAAGACCTACGGTGAAACCGGCAGCTGCAAACGCCGCTACTACCTGCACAGCGATGAGGAAGCCAAACCTTTTGGCCAGAAGCCCGGCGAATTCACCCCCTGGGAGAAGATCGAGTCCGGCACGGACCTGCTGTTCTACGAAGGCCTGCACGGCGGCATTGTGACCGACGATGCCGATGTGGCGCAGCCATGTTGACCTGCTGATTGGCGTCGTGCCGATCGTTAACCTGGAGTGGATCCAGAAGATCTTCCGTGACTGCGAACAGCGCGGTTACTCGACAGAAGCCGTCACCGACACCATCCTGCGCCGCATGCATGACTACGTGCATTACATCACGCCGCAGTTCTCCCGCACCGACATCAATTTCCAGCGGGTACCGACGGTCGATACCTCCAATCCGTTCATCGCACGCGACATACCGACGCCGGACGAAAGCTTCGTGGTCATTCGCTTCAAGGACCCGAAACAGCTCCAGGTCGACTTCCCCTACCTGCTGAACATGCTGAAGGATTCGTTCATGTCCACGGCGCAACACCATTGTGGTACCGGCCGGCAAGATGGGCTTTGCGATGGAAATCATCCTGGCACCGATCATCGAAAACATGCTGGCTGCCCGCAAAGGCTGACCGCAACATTACCCGGCGGGGCAGAAGGATTGCCCCGCCATCCCCATTTGACGGGAATCTGGCAAAGCCACCTTGCGTGACACCCGGGCTAGAAGTAAACGTACCCTTCCCTGACCAGCCGCTCGACTTCACCGGGGCCGTAGGGAACCTGTTCAATAAAGGCAGGGATATCTTCCTGAGCCACGTTCAGCTGTTCCAGCATGGACTGGCAGATTTTGACATCCACCACGTCGAACGCGTCCAGCCGCGCGGCCTGGTCGACGATATCCTTGTAGCGGGAATAATTGCTGATCGCAAAGAATTCCACCTCCGGACCATGCAGCACCAGAACCACGCTGGCCTTTCTCCCCCGCGGCTGCGGGCGAGTGGCAAGTTCCTCGGCACGATCCAGCAACACCCTCAGTTCATCCAGGCTATGCACGCTTACGTCCAGTACCATGCCCGGCGCCTGCGAATCGTTATCTCTGCCGGCATCCTGCCCGGGCACATCGACCGGCTGACCGCCAGACTCATCCTGCAAGCGCGGCGCAAGAAGGTTGTAATATGCCAGCAGCAACAGTCCGGCGAGCAGCGCCAGCAACAGCGCCGGTCTCATCGACGGCCTGCCATGGAGACGCTGTATAAAAACACGGTCATACGCCATTCTAGCGCGTCAAACGCAGCGGTGTAAGCACGGTTTCCCTGCTGTTTTCGGGTACAATGCGGAGACATCTGACAGCAACCGGCAACACACAAGGACACCCGGAACATGCACACCGACACTTCCAGCACCCGCAGTAATTCGCATGACAGGCTGATCGCCGCATGGCTGTTTGTCTGCTGCGGCATGGTGTTTGCCATGGTCATTCTCGGCGGCGTGACCCGTCTTACCGGATCCGGCCTGTCCATGGTCGAGTGGGACCCGATCTTCGGCATCATTCCTCCGCTCGACCAGGAGACCTGGAACGAAACCTTTGATCTCTACAAGCAATCACCGGAATACCTGAAAATCAACGCCGGGATGGACCTCGCAGGGTTCCAGCGGATTTACTGGTTTGAGTTTTCACACCGCCTGCTGGGACGCCTGATCGGCACGGTATTCCTGCTGCCATTCCTGTTCTTCCTGCTCAGTGGCCGGGTGAGACGCCCGCTGGTTCCGCGACTGCTCGGCATGTTTGTCCTGGGCGGCCTGCAGGGCTTGCTGGGCTGGTACATGGTCAGGAGCGGCCTGGTCGACAACCCTCATGTCAGCCAGTATCGCCTCACTGCGCACCTGGGCCTGGCCGTCGTCATCTATGGCTACATGCTTTATGTCGCCCTGGGACTCTGGTTCGGCACGCAACGTTCCGCCGCAACCCCGTCCGGTCTGCGCCGCGCAACCGCCGTCCTGTGGACCCTGGTTTTCGTTACCTTGCTGTCGGGCGGGTTCGTCGCCGGGCTGAAAGCGGGGTTTGCCTACAATACCTTTCCATTGATGAACGGCAGCCTGATCCCGGAATCACTGCTTGTCCAGGAGCCGCTGTGGCGAAACTTCTTTGAGAATGTCGCAACGGTGCAATTTAATCACCGGGTACTGGCAATAACCGTATTGCTGGGCATCGTGGCGCTCTGGCTGACAGGCCGGCAACAGATCTTGCCCGCACAGGTCAGGTTCGGCATGCACCTGCTGCTGGCAACCGGAGTGCTGCAGGTCAGCCTGGGTATTTCCACCCTGTTGCTGCGTGTGCCGGTAACACTGGCCGCGCTGCACCAGGCCGGGGCCCTGCTGCTGTTCAGCGTAGTGCTGTATATCTATCACCGCATGCGGTACAGCACGGCAACCGCTCGCTGACAGTTACTGGCCCGCCTGAAGGTTGCTGTAGTAGGCCGCCAGGTTATCTATGTCCGCATCACTGAGCGTCTTCGCCATTGGGGTCATCAGCGCATCATCCCGCACACCATCACGAAACGCGTGCATTTGCTTGACCAGGTAGCCCTCCTGCTGACCTGCCAGGTTGGGCCACATCGGATTGCTGCTGATACCGTTCACCCCGTGACAACCGGTACAGGCGGCAGACTTGTCCTTACCGGCTGTTGCATCGCCAGCTGCCACGCCACCAGCGGACCCCAGCAACATCCCGAGCAAAAAGATTCCCGTGATTGTTTTCATGAATCGACTCCAGTCAGGTTGGCGCATGCCATGTGCTCCCATAATGCCACCGCCCCTTCGGCACGCGGTTGCGCTACCGGGACGCTTGTACTTTAACAAAAAAGGGGCTGCCCGGAGGCAGCCCCTTATTATTGAAGCGGCGTTCAGGAAAACCGTTACTGGCTCTGGCTGACCATGTACTCAATTGCTTCCTTGAGATCGGCCTCGGTACAAGCGGCACAGGCGCCCTTCGGCGGCATGGCACGAATGCCTTTGATGGCATTCGCCAGCATGGTATCCATGCCCTGGGCAATACGGGGAGCCCAGGCTTCCTTGTCACCCAGCTTGGGAGCACCGGCAGCACCGGTAGCATGACAGGCCTGACAGCTCGACTGGTAGATTTGCTGACCATCAGCCAGAACCTGACCGCTCAGGCCAAGCAACGCACTTATGGCAATTACACTAGCGACTTTCTTCATTGTTTGTACTCCAGGTAAAGTTGATGTTCCGGTCTGCGTCGTGTCGGCGCGCATCGCATTTTTCATCCGGGCTTTTCAGGTGCTGTTGGCCTTTTGACGACCGAAGCTGGCTGAATAGTATATTAAAGTGAGGTTAATATTCTTCAATAAATAATATTTTTATAATTATTTCAGTATGTTAAATTCATTCAATCAGGAGGAAAACAATCCCTGCCACCAGCGGCGGCGATTTCCCGGTACCGGAGCCGGTGCTTTCAGGTCCACGGGGGGGAGCTTGGAAAGTATCCATCCCGGCAACGGCGGGTTGTCACTGTAGCCGCAGGAAACACCCAGGTTGTGGGGATCGAAGATCTTTACAAAAGCGGGAGCCGTGGTGGAGTCGGTATAGACGATCCCGCAGTATGCCTCGTCATGCTCCCGACGCAGCAACTCGCCGATTTCCGCCAGGAACTTCTGCAGCAGATCACCAGCAACCGGTTGCGAGGGGGGTTGCTCACCAACCGCGTAGATATGCCAGCCACCCGCGGCATCCCTTGCCAGCACCTCCCAGAGTGCATCCAGTTGCTCCCAGCGCAGGATGTTTTCAAAGCGGCCCCTGAAGGCGACCCGGAACGGCTCTTCTGTCGGTATCTCTTTCATGTATCCCGCGCTAATCTATAGTAAATTCGAATCCACATTATACTGACGGCAGTCGAAAAAACCGCCTCCGAACAAACCGGGACCTTCATGGACAGTGATTTCTGGCATGCCCGCTGGCAAGCCGACCAGATTGGCTTTCACCAGAACGAGATCAATCCCTATCTCGTGCATTACTGGCCATCCCTGCAACTGGATAGTCAGAGCCGGGTATTCGTGCCCCTGTGCGGAAAGACACTGGACATGATCTGGTTGCTGGACCAGGGCCATGCCATTGTCGGCTGCGAGATCAGCCCGGTTGCCGTGGAAGCATTCTTTACGGAAAACCGGCTCAGTCCCGGGATCCGGCAGGAAGCAGGTTTCACGCGCTGGTCCTGTGATCGCATTGAAATACTGTGTGGCGACTTTTTCGACCTCATCTCCGCCGACATCTGCAGGATTGATGCGCTCTATGACCGCGCGGCATTGATTGCACTCACGCCGGCGCAACGCAGCCGTTACGCTGCCAGGATCACGGAATTGCTGGAGCCGCATACCCCGGGGCTGCTGGTAACGCTGGACTATGAGCAACAACAAATGGAAGGGCCGCCGTTTGCAGTCTCCACCGATGAAGTCCGGAACCTTTATCGGGAAGGGTTCTCCATCGAGCGACTCGCACACGCCGACGTTCTCAAGGCCCAGCCGCGATTTCGGGAAAAAGGCCTGACCGCGCTGTCAGAGTCTGTTTACCGGCTGCGACGCCTTTGAGTGGGGTTGCTGCGTCTATACTAATATCCTGCATCATCCCGCTGCCCCCTGCAGTCAGGATCATCCGGAGGTATCACATGAAAACAGCCATCCTTGCAACCGCAGCATTGCTAGTTGCCGGCGCCACCGCAGTCCAGGCAGGTAGTGTGCCGCCGGCACCCAACGGCATCGACCTGCCCGAAAACTACCGGGACTGGCAGGTGATCGCCAACTCGCACCGGGTGGACAACAATACCCTGCGAGTCATTCTGGGTAATGATATTGCCGTACAGGCCGCCCGCAGCGGCAACACCCGTCCCTGGCCGGATGGTGCCATTCTTGGCAAACTCGTGTGGAAAGACGCAATGCTTGAATCCTGGGAAAAAGCCGTCGTGCCGGGCGAATTCGTGCATGCGGAATTCATGTTCAAGGACAGCCAGCGATGGCAGGAGACCGGCGGCTGGGGCTTTGCCCGCTGGAAAGGCATGGAGCAGCAGCCCTATGGCATGGATGCCTCATTCGCGCAGGAGTGCTTCGGCTGCCACACACCGGTGAAAGACAACGATTACGTCTTCACCCTGCCAGCCCCGCTCCCCTGACCTGCAAGGCTGACAGGAGACATCAGCCCCGAATCGGGATAGGGGCGGTCAGGAAACCTGACCGAGCCCCTCCCACACCACCCGGCATGCGGGTCCGCACCGGGCGGTTGAAGTAGTTGAGGTCATCGGGCTTGTGATTCTCCCGGCCCGATGCCCGAGGTTGCGTGATGTCGATTCGGCGCTTCCGGTTTCTCGCTGCCGTGATTTGTCGGGCTTCACCCTATCCTCCAGATCGGCGAGCTTCGCTTGCGCGAGCATCTGAGACAGTCCGTAGTCAATAATCGACGCGCTTACTCTCCTACTCCTTCGGCCCTTCGCCCCATACCGGCAGCTACTACGGCCTCTGCTGACTTCTCGCTCCGGCTCATCACCGTCGCCCTTTCAGGCATAAGGCGAGATCTCCCCAGGTAAGAACGCACTCCTTCACCGCACAACCGCCGAATTTACACCACTTCGCCTTGGCCACGAGAGCTTCGCGGTTTCTTGCCCGCTCGCCCTGCTCGGCAGCGCCTTCTATCCGGTTCTTGTCCATCGGCTCGCGGTTTACGCTCCACGCTTCCTCCCCACGCTCGGTCACCCTTCCGCAGTTGCGCTTCACTTCGTTCGCTGTGGCCAGCTTACGGGAGGACTTGCACCTCCAGGAGTGCGCCCATGCTGGGCGCACAAAAAAGGGCGCCACGAGGGCGCCCGCAAGGGGGATGAAACCCGGTAATCAGTCTTCGAGTTCGGCTTCGTCTGCGGTCCCGTCCGGCCCGCCACCCGACAACTTGTCGATGATCTTGACCAGATACCCACCGTTTGCCTGTTGTGTGCAGAACTCCAACGCCGTGTTGATTGAACCCTCGTTTTCATCTTCATAACTGGTGGTCCCGTCAACCAGACCAAACCCCAGCCCCAGGATAGTCACCATACCTGCACCGCAACTGTCGACGGGGCCCTGCAGGAGATCATCATCTGCATCATCACGGCGGATCTCCGTAGCAACCAGGTCAGCATTGTCATCGAGGTATGCCTCGACCTCGAGGTAATCCATGGCAACGAGATCATTGAGGGTCAGCGGATTATCCACCTCCGTGTCGTCCCGCATTGAAGTCCGGCTATCCACCAGCACCGTCAGACTGCCCGGCACAAGTCCCAGCGTTATGCTGCCGGTAGCCCCGCCGACATCGGGCGTCACCGACTCGATCATGGCACCGATCTCGATTTCACCGGCGCGCGTCTCTACCTCGCTTGCCTGCAACACGCCATTCACGATGGGGCCCTCAACCTCGACCTGCATGCCGTCAGCAAGGCTCGCGGCCAAACCAGCCGGGGAGAAACTTGCGCCGGTGGCATCGACCCGCTGGCCCGCCACCCGGAAGTCATCGACCCCGTTGAAACCGGTCACGATGCCCTCGATACTGGCCTTGTCGACATCGTCGAAGCCCTCGTCTTCAAGCTCTATCTCGGTAGCTGTGATGGTGTTGCCCGCCAGGGCACCCTTCACTTCGACATAATCACCCTGCGCAGGCGGAAGATTAACAATGGCAGAATAGTCCACGATGTACTGGATGGCCCCATTTTTAACATCCAGCCTGAAAGTGCTGACGAACGGGCCAGGGACAATGACCGTGCCCCTGACCTCGACCTCGTCGCCGGCCTTAGCCTCGATACGAGTCGCGATCAGCGTCCCTGTACCATCAAAAAATCCGCTCAGTTCAACCAGGTCTCCGGCAAGCAATGAAGCATAAGCCGTATTCTCGAATACGGTGGTAATCTTATTCACCCTCACCTTGATTCCCATGACGCTGAAGGTCTTGGTCTGGTCGACCTCGTCGATTGGCCCCTGTATCGGACCCTGTACGTCGTCGTCATACTCAATCTGATCAGCAGTACCGTTGATACCATCGGCACTTAGCGTCCCTTTGACTGTTACGACCATACCGATTGCGAGGGCCGTATCATCATTCACAGGCACACCATCGACAACTCGCGTAGCATTGGTGGTGTCAAAAACAAGGCCATTCAGTTTGATGCTGCCAAATCCGGTGATGGCGCCCGATGCCGTCACCCCGGTTCCACCGATGCCGCCCCCGGCAATAGAGCCACCCCCGCCGCCACCGCCACACGCCGTGATGACCAGGATGGCTGCCGACATACAGAGGGGGGCGAATCGTTTGATATGGAGCAGTTTCACGCTATCTCTCCTCAGAGTCTTGCTCATAGTAGTAAATGCCAAGGCTTATGTACTTTCCCCCGTCAGTAGCTGACTCACCCGCATCATGCACTGAAAAGTTTTTATCGAGATGCTCAAGCAGCGCCTGCGCCTTTTTAAATGAAAGCTTGCGTAATTTCCCGGCAGCACGCGGATCGATATTGTCGTAGGAGACCTTGCGCTGGTACCACAGGTCTGCGGGATCGGCAGTTATATTGTGGTCAATGGTAGATATAAGCTCGAACACATCGCCGCCAAGTATCTTGATCTTTTCAATGGCATCACCTCCCGGGACGTAGGCATGCCGCACCAGCCGCACCCGGTTATTGGAGACGGATACGGATCCCCCTTCCTCAAGCATGGAAAGCATTGCCTTTGTCGGAATATCTCCACTGTAATCCTTTACCAGCAGGGCGAAGGATTGTTGCACCCCATCGATTGAGAGGATGGCGGGTTTTCCGGCTTCGTTCAGGAAGCGGCTGTCATGCAACCAGCCACTGATCACGCGTACTGCACGGCTGTATCGCGCCTGGCCACCGGACGCGGTATGTGTGTTTTCCTCCAGCAGGCGTTTCACGTCCTTGCGCGTCAGGCCGGTTAATGCAGAGACGCGGGAAACCGTCTGCTTTTTACCTTGCGGCGCGAACTCCCTGAAAGCGACATCAACGTATACCTGCCTGACCAGCCCGGCCAGGGTTCCGTAGGCAACCCCGTTGCGTAGCAGAATACGTACCAGCGGATGCAACAGCCGCCGCACCGAGGCATTGAGCGTATTCTGGAGTTTCTGGCTCATATATTTTGGTACATTATTCCCAAATACAAAAGATGTCAACAGGCTGACACTTGCACAATAATTGACCTATATCAAGGAACCGGGGGGAAAGAGACGCCTACGACAGGTTTTACAGCTTTTGTGACACGCTGCAACATTGGAGTCTCCCATATATTTGCGGGCATATGCCCGCATTTTTTTGTCCGAGACGAACCCGATCCGCGTTAGCGCGCTGTACTCACGTCATAAAAGATCGAGCGCAGGTCGCTCTCCCAACGATCAAAGATGACCGGATCTATCGCGTCACCCGCTATTTCTGCATAAATCCTGGGGTTGATCGTAACCAGAATGGTCTGCTCACCTTCCGCAAATATCGACACCTTGGGAGGCAGGTAGGGGGTCAGTTCGGGCGATTTGGCAGTCAACTCCCTTATCTCGTCGATTTTCCCTGCAAACACGATGCGGTACTTGTCTGTCTTGTAACCCATACCGGTGAGGCCAATATCTATGCGCTGCACCCGGGATACCGTATAACCATGCGCTGCAATGGATTCCTGCAGGGCAAGCATGGCTTCCGGGAATGGCAGCACGGAACGGATCATGATCATCTCTTCCGCCACCAGCGATGCCGGTAGCAGCAGCCAGCAACACAGCAGGATAACCGAGCACCGCTTCACAGCGTTGCCTCCTCGATGATGGCTTTGTAAAGACCATGCATCTTGTGACAGTACTCGTCGAGTTCGGCATTATTGAAAAGGTGACTCAGGTACAGCGGGTTTATTGCAGAGACGATCACCTTGCCCGCCCGTTCCACGACCGTAACCCTGCAGGGCAGGAACATACCGACCCTGGGATCTACGGTCAGGGCATCGAACAAAAAGCTGAAATTGCAGAAATGCAGAATGACTTCCTGCGGGTCTTCCTCGCCCTCGGGCACCAGACCGTGCTCCAGCGTGTCGGTGCGAATGAGGATGAAGTTCTGGCTGACCAGGGCATCTTTCAGGTTCTCAACCGTTTCTTCCAGAGAATAGCTCGACTCCGCTTCTATTATCCTGGATTCTCCGCGGGCAGGCTTCAGGCTGGGAGGTTCGCGTGTCTCAAAGGAACGCACATAACTGACAAGGTCATCAATATCCTGCTCTGATAAACCCTGGACCAGGAATGACCGCATCGGCGTCCCTTCACGACCGAATTGCAGTGTATGACGAATCATCTGGTCCGATGCGGCAGCCAGAAACCCGTGATTATTCAATGCCGGAGCGATAATCGGAAGATTACGCCGGCGCGAAAAAGTCACACCGGTGCCCTTGCCGCCCTCGCCGGCCTCACCATGGCATGCTGCACAGTAGTTGTTGTACAGGGATTCGCCATGTACTGCGTCACCTCGAACCGGGGTGACGGGAAATTGCGGGGCCGGCTTGTCGGACCAGGCACGGATGAATCCGACAATGGCATCAATCTGGGCGTCGCTAAGCTTGCTGAAGGCAGGCATGACGCGGCCCGGTCGACCGTGACGGATTGTCTTGCGCAGAAATTCGTCATCAATGCTGTTCAGAAATGACGCTAACGACAGGGGTACGCCAACACCGCCTCCGCCAGTATCGCCATGACAGGCGGCGCAGTGTGCCGCATACAGCCTGCCGCCATCAGGGGCACCGGCAGCAGCCACACTGACCATCAACAAGCTGATCGATAAGACAATTTTAACCGCGTCATTCATGCAAGATCCAAACATGGTTTCCATGCATGCCGTTAGCCCTTACGTGCACAGCCGGAGCATTCGACACGCCAACCAGTCAGTAGAAAGTATTTGATAAAAATCCCGGCCATATTGACGCAGGTCAAATATTTGCATATACATAGTGAACGGAATGGATTCCGTCAAAATCAAGACGTTTATACTTTAAAATAAGCAGGAGGAAGTATCTATGAAACTTGTCAAGACAACAATTGCTGCCACCTTTATCGCCGGCCTGACGGCTCTGCCGATGACATCTGCAAATGCCTGGTGGGGCGGTGGTCCGTGGGATCGCGGCGGTTATGATGACTGGGGCAGCGACTGGGGCCCGTTTGACAGCGACGGCGATTTCGACGGCGATTTCGACATGGGCTTCCATGCCGGCGGCCGTGGTAGTGGCCGTGGCCGTGGTTATGGCCGTGGCTATGGCTACAACCGTGGATACGGCGGGTATGGTTATGGTCCTTATGGCTACCCGGGCTATGGCTATGGCGGCTACCCGGGTTACGGCGGGTATGCCCCGTACGGCTATGCGCCGGCTCCTGCCGCACCTGCTGCACCCGCAGAGAGCAAGTAAGGCGATCTAGCTCATATCCGGTGCAAGCGCTGGAAAGCGCCGGCACTGGAAACCACTGCCGGTATATTGTATAAGGCAGAGCAAGCAGGCTGGCATATGCCAGCCTGCTTTTTTATTTTCTCAACCCCGGCATACACATGAGGTCTCGATGAAAGCAAACCTGATTGCTGTTTTTACCCTGCTTGTATCCGTCATTTCACTTAACGTCACTGCGGCCCCCTATCAGCCCTATTACCCCGGCAACTATCCCGGGTACGCTCCCTACCAAACCAGAACATCCGAACCGGCCGCCATACTCAAGGCCGGGATTGCCAAACTGACCCGGTTCATCAAGAGCGGCGCAGCAAAAGACAACGCGCATGCCATGCAGTTTATCCAGAAAGAGATTGCACCCTATTTTGACTTCGAATACATGACCCGCTGGTCTGCAGGCCCTGCCTGGCGCCGCATGTCTGCCGAGCAGCGCGCTAGCATGCAGCAGCAACTCACCGCCTCGTTCCTGAACACGCTGGCCCAAAAG
This sequence comes from uncultured Gammaproteobacteria bacterium, assembly GCA_963701455.1. Lineage (GTDB taxonomy): Bacteria > Pseudomonadota > Gammaproteobacteria > UBA9214 > UBA9214 > UBA9214. The sequence goes on along the minus strand of CAVPAE010000005.1, from coordinate 424,737 downwards.
CTGACTACCTACAGTGACCAGCCTATCCGCTACTTCACACCCCGCGGCCAAAGCCGGGATGATGTCAGCGTCAGGGCCTGGATCATGCAGCCCTCAGGCATTCCGACCAAACTGGAATTCCGCTTCTACAAGGGCAAGGACGGCTGGAAAATATTTGATGTCAAAGCCGAAGGTAACAGTGCCGTCGTCTACTACCGCAAGCAGTTCAGGGACATGTTGTACAACACCAATCGCCCGCGCAGATACAACTGATACGCATCAACTGCGGGTCGGCCGGAATTGCAGGCCGACCCGCATGCCTGTTACTGAATTGCCCGCCAGCTGCTGCCACTGAAGGCATATTCCCAGTAAACATCACTTATTCAATCTGCGCGTACGGATTCCGCCCGGAGAGGTTGTCCCCTGAAGAAAACCCGGCACAGGAGTCGCCCCGGCATTGTTTTGACGCGCCAAACAGAGCAGCTGATTTGCCGGGCAGGCAGTCGAACTTGCTTCTCTCGGGAAGCGACTTAATATAGCTTTGCGAATGCCGCTATAGTGTCATGAGTTGCCCGCGATAATCACAGACCGTTGCATTACAGACGGCGGCAGATTATCTGCGGAACAGTATATTTACAGTCCGCGCCAGCGTCATCCGACTCGCACGGACGAGCTAAAAAGGATATCCGGCAATGACACCGTATACGAAAACGCTGATAGGCCACCTTACCAGTGTGGCAGCCGGCGCACTCACAGCAAGGCTGGTTGAGGCTGACGAGGGCAGATTACCGAGAATCTCAGCCTCAAAGGACAGCGACATGAGCGGTCAGCCCGGCTCCTATGTCGCGATCATTCAGAACGATATCAAGCTGCTTGCAATTGTCACCTCTATCGCGGAAGCCCCGTCCAGTAACGGCCCGGGTACGAGCAGAACCATTGCCCTGATTCCCGTGGGAGAAGTTACATCAGGCGGTGTTTTCAGAAACGGCATCAAGAATTATCCGGTCACCGGCGCCGAGGTGCATAGCGTCAACAAGGAAGATATCGAGTCAATTTTCGTGAAATTCAGGACCCAGGGCTATGCCGTGGGAACCGCTGCCGCGGACGAATCGGTTGATGTCTGCCTTGACCCGGCAGCCCTGTTTGGCCGGCATTGTGCGATCCTCGGGCAATCCGGTGCCGGTAAATCCTGGACAGTCGCCAACCTGCTGCAACGTGCGGTCAAGACCATGCCCAAAGCACACATCGTGCTCCTCGACCTGCATGGGGAATACAGCTGGCAGGACGAAAACGGCAAGCAGCAGTACGCCTTCGATGAAAAAACCACCCGCTACGTCGATGCGCGCGAACTCGAAATCCCCTACTGGCTGATGACCTTTTCCGAACTGGTCGACCTGCTGATCGACCGCTCGGACGCCTCGGCATCTTCGCAAATCGCCTTCCTGCGCGACAGCGTCCATGACCTGCGCAACAAGGCCAACAAGGACCTTGGAATCGGTGATATTTCGATTGATTCCCCGGTCTATTTTTCCCTGTCAGAGCTCTACAGTTACTTCGAAGAAGCCAACAAGATGACTGCCAACTTCGGCAAGGATAAAGGGCCTTTGGCAGGGCTGTTCGACCAGTTCCTGATGCGCCTGCAAAGTCGCATGAACGATGTGCGCTACAACTTTCTGCTGAATCCGAAGCACCGCACCTCGTCCGGCACCCTCTCCAGCCTGCTGCGTGATTTTGTCGGTCTGGGTAATCCAAGGGCTCAAATCACGATTGTCGATTTGAGTAGCGTCCCCTTTGATGTGCGTCCGGTGGTCACTGCACAAATAGGCCGGCTTGCGTTTGAATTCAACTACTGGAATCCGAAATTCAAGGAGTTCCCGCTGTTGCTGGTATGCGAGGAAGCACATGCCTACATACCGAGAACCGGGAGTTCGCAGTACGAGGGTACGCGGCGGTCAATGCAAAGAATCGCCAAGGAAGGTCGTAAATACGGCGTTGGCCTGGCGGTTGTTACCCAACGTCCGCACGAACTGTCAGAAACCGTACTGGCCCAGTGCAGTACCTTTGTGTGCCTGCGCCTGACCAACCCGGATGACCAGGACTATGTACGCGACCTGGTTCCCGAGGCCGAGCGCGACTTCATCGACATTCTTTCGTCGCTGGGCCAGGGCGAGGCAATGATCATGGGACTCGCGGTACCCCTGCCGACACGCGTGCAGTTATTCAAACCCGATCCGCCGCCGAACAGCGAAAGCGTTGACTTCTACCGGCACTGGATCACGGGGCCGGAAGATCTGGACATCGATGACATCGTGGATCGCTGGCGGCGCCAGGACCGGTTGCATCGTTAAGGGCGCAGACCGGCCGTCATACCCGACAAGTCCAGCAGCAGGTCCGCTGAAATCACAAACAATCGGCTAGAGGGCGGGCATTAATCCGCCGCATCATCCAGCAGATCGTCACGCCCCAGTAATCGCAACACCTGCTCCCTGGCGGCCATGCCGTCCTGATACCCCAACTCCATCAGTTCCTTGCAGTATGGGGCATCGAACATGAGATAACTCATCAATGGCCTGCCTTCACGCGCCAGGGCCCCGATACCCTTTAACAAGACACGGACCGAACGCGGAAAATTCCCGATATAGCGTGCGACGATGTCGCGAATATCGCAGCTCGGTGAAATCACCAGATAGTCAATCTGACGCAAGGCTGTGTCGTGAAATTCAACCCGCTTGTCGCGCGTTTCAGTAATTGTGTGGTTGATCCGCCGCATGCGTTCGATATCCGCATCAAGACTGTCCATGAACAGGGTATCGAAAATGTACCCGGTAATGTGCCCGAAAGACGGGTAGGGTATTTCCACACCGTCTTCCGGCGGTTCATCCAGACTGGAATTCCGGACCCCGATGATCAGCAGGCGGTTGGCACCCAGGTGCAGGGCCGGACTGAGCGGCGCCGTCTGGCGCATGGAACCATCACCAAAATATTCATTCCGCAGTTTAACCGCGGGAAACAGCACCGGTATGGCAGATGATGCCATCAGATGGTTTAGCGTCAGTTCGGTGGGCTGACCGATGCGCCGGGTTCGTTGCCACGGCATCAGTTCCTTAACCCCCTGGTAAAAGGTAACCGACCTGCCAGAGGTGTATCCGGATGCAGTCACCGACACGGCACGCAAGTCCCCGCTATCGATGGCCTGCTGGATTCGGGCAAAGCGAATATGGCTCTCAAGCAAACCGCGCAAGGGTGAATTATCCAGAATCGAGCTTGGCTGCCCGGCGCCAAGCCCGCCTGGCAAAAAGGCCAGCGCCCATCTCATTCCACTTTTCAAAGCGGTCCAGGCGTCCGCCTTGAACACCTTGCCGACATGGAAATTTGCCCAGATGCCATATAGCCGGTCAACGCCTTCCTGAAAGCGGGCCGCACTGCTCGCCAGCAATACCGCATTCAGGGCGCCGGACGACGAACCGCTGATCACCTGAAAAGGGTTGCTGGCATCTTCAGGCAACATGTCACCAATCGCCTTGAGAACGCCTGCCTGGTAGGCATTACGGGCACCCCCACCAGGCAGGATCAGACCGGTGACCGGGGTTTCCTGTTTATTTTTGAATGAAATCCAGTACATGCTTTTCTTCGCCAGGGATTATCCGCTGATTACCGTAGTATCGGCTTGCAACAGTATTAATATACCGCCACGGGAGTGTAACGAAGCGGTGGTGTCAACCCATATTCCGTCAGGATACCGTCTGCTGACCGGGCATTGCCGAACACTTGCTCTGCAGGCGTCTAATCAGCGCATCCAGGCTGTCAGCTGCGGTCGTTTCAATGGGTAACACGTCATCCATCTCCGATGCCAGCAACGGTTCCTGCGTGGCAAGCTGTGACTTCATGACATCAACGCCCGCTTCGGATGGGTCATTCCCGAGTTGCCTGCGCCTTGCAATGCGCGCAATCAGTACAGGCTCGTCGGCTTCCACGTGCAGTATGGCAAAAGGCACACCAAGTGACTTTGCAAGCTGCTGAAAGTGCTGTCGTTCACCCTGCTTCAGAAAGGCGGCATCCACGATCACAGGCAAATCACCCGCGAGCACGCTGCCGGCCAGCCTGGCAAGCTGTGCATAGGTTTTTTCACTGGCCGCTTGCGAGTATATGCCTGCCTGCACATCCGAGCCGGTATTTGCATCCGCCCGGTAACCATAGAGGCGCTTGCGCTCGATATCCGAACGCAGTTGTATTGCACCAAGCTTTTCCGCCAGCTGCCTTGCATACCATGACTTGCCAGACCCCGAGACGCCGTGCATGATCACCATGCAGGGGCGTGGTGTAGCTGCCCAGTTCGCTGCCAGGCCGATATAACCATCGTACTCAGCCAGGTCCCCGGTGCTGCTATCTGGATGCAGTGACGACTGTGCAAAACGCAAGGCAGCCACCTTTGCACGCACCAGTGCACGGTACACCAGGTAGTATCGCAGTACGCGTAAACCTGCATAATCCCCGGTATGCTGCAGATAGGCATTAAGAAACCGGTATGCCAGCTCAGCGTAGCCCCGGTCCAGCAAATCCATCATCAGGAATGCCGCCTCACTCATCACGTCAATCCAGCGCAGCTGTGGATTGAACTCAATGCAGTCAAAGGGTGTGATCCGGCCATCGACCAGCGCCAGGTTCCCGAGGTGCAGGTCGCCATGACATTCCCGCACGAACCCGTTCCTGCGCCGCAGTTCCAGGTCATCCCTGACTGCGTTGAATTCCTGCTGACACCAGTTTTCCAGCATGGCAAGCCGGGCATTAATCACATCCGGCCGCAGCGCCGACCTGATATGGACAAAATTCTCCATAACCCAGTGATGTATCCCGTCCGCACTGCCAAATTCCGTAGCTTCACCGGCACGGTCGACAGTGCCGTGGATCCCGGCAAGCAACGCTGCAAGTTCATCGATATGCCCCGGCAGCAAGCGCCTGTCGGCAGCAAGCTTTCCCAGCAGGCAGTCCTGTGAAAACCGGCGCATTTTTACGGCGTATTCAAGCGGCTCCCCGGAGCCATTGAGAACCGGCTTCGTCACACTGCCGGTTATGCACACCACATCGAGATACAGCTGCCGCGCAAAACGCCGGTTCAGGCGCAACTCCTCCTGGCAATAAAAATGCCGTTTCTGCAGTGTCGAAAAATCCAGAAACCCGAAATTGACGGGCTTTTTAAACTTGTAGGCATATTCACCGGCAAGAATGACCCATGAAATATGGGTCTCCAGCACCTCGAGGGAGTCCGCCGGGTGATCGAATACCGGCGCCGAATGCAGGGTCTGGATCAGCCGCGCCTGCGTCTCCAGCGACATGCTATCCGGCGGATCTGCTGTTGAGTGCGTTGGCATTATCCTGGTTCCCTGTGGCACGGGCTGCGCAATCCTGCCCCCATCATTGCCCCCTTCGAATGCCATCCTGTTGATCTGGGTCAAGATGACCCGCCATTCGGAAAAATTATACTGCAGGGCTTATTATGCACATTCAGGTATGAACCGGTAATTCACCACAGCCCCGGAGGGTGTCATGCAAGCCGCAGAACTCTGTAATCGCAAGGTCGTTACCGCATCACGGGACATGTCAATTCCGGACGCCGCGAGGCTGATGCGCGACCGGCATGTCGGCAGCCTGGTTGTTACCGAGACAAGTGAAGGCAAGGTCATGCCTGTCGGCATCCTGACCGACCGCGACATCGTGATCGAAGTCATCTCCCGGGACATTCGACTGGGCGACGTAACTGTCGGCGACATCATGACATATGCCCTGCTCAAGGTGGCGGAAGACGAAAATATTTTTGATGTTGCCCAGCGCATGCGTGCCCGCGGCGTGCGCCGCGTCCCGGTCATCTCCAGACTCGGGGAACTCATCGGTATTATTGCCGCCGATGACATCCTGAAACTGTTGAGTGAAGAGCTTTCCCTGCTGTCCAGGATCACTTCCCGCGAGGCGGAACAGGAAAAGACCAAGCGTTCCTGAACACAATCTTCAGCCGCCCAGTTCCAGGACTGCCTGTAACACCACAAAAACCGACGATGCGAAAAACCCGGTCGCGGGTACCCAGCGCGGCATGCAAAATACAGCAGGCGCCTGCGTCGGAATGTGCCGTTTCAACCGCCACAATGACAAATTCACCAGTGCGAACACAACCAGCAGGAAGAAACTGGTCGCCTTTGCGAGTGTTTCAATCGGGAACCATAGCGCAGCCAGCAGCACCAGCACAGCAACCGTGGCCGTTGCCATGACAGGCGTCTGGGTGCGCGGATGCACCCGCCCGAAGCAGGCTGGCAACCAGGACTTTCTGGACATACCGTAACCGACACGGGATGCCATGATGATCTGTATCAGCGCACCGTTCACGACGGCAAACATGCTGATCAGGGTAATGACAACAGGCTCCCGGCCCGTTACGGATTCATACAGCACCGCCAGCGGTGCCTCTGCAGCGGCCAGTTTCTCCACCGGCAGGCTTGTAATCGCAGCCAGCGAAACCAGCAGATACAATACGGAAGAAATCAGCAGTGCCAGCAGGATCGCGCGCGGCAGGTTCCTTTCCGGCTGCCGAACCTCCTCGGCGACATTGACCATATCCTCAAACCCGATAAAGGCATAAAAGGCAAGAAAGGACCCCATCAGGATACCGGGTAACACAGCGGTTTCTGTCAGTGGCGGCAGTTCCGTCAGCAATGACTCCAGCGCCCCCATACCAGGGGTCGCGATACCGATAATCAGCAACAGGCCGGCAATCTCCACCAGGGTAACCAGGGCTGCGACAGCAACCGACTCGGCAATACCCCAGGCGGCAAGCCCGCCCAGCAGCAACACCATCAACGCAATAGCGATGCCCGCAGGGACTGGAACAAAAACCTGCAGGTAACCGGCGAAGCCTTTCATGATCGTTGCAGCCGAAACGATCCCGGCCAGGATGATCAGCATGCCAACCACTGGCGGCAGCCAGCTGATGCCCAGACCTTCCTGTACATAGACAGCTTCACCCGCACTCAGCGGGAATCGCGCCGACAATTCCGCATAGCTGAATGCCGTCAGGCTGGCCAGCATGACCGCCAGCAGAAAGGACAGCGGGGCAAACAGTCCCGCCTCGCCGACGACCTTGCCAATCAGGACATAGATGCCGGCACCAAGAATATTGCCCAGACCGTAAAAAGTGACCAGCGGCAGGGACAGTGCCCGCCGCAGCACCGGCTCCTGCCGGGCACCACCGTCCTGGTTTGCTTGCATGCGTGAGAGTATGGCATGCAATACCTGCGCAACCTATCGCCCGGCCGGCGCAGAATCCCGAAATATTTCTGCCCGCTTGATGACGATAATCAAGGTAATCGCGCCGAAACTGAACTATAAAATAACCAGGAATGGCATAGCCGCAGGCTAAAGGAGGTTAATGTCATGGCAAGGGAAACGAACACACGCAAACAGGAAAAGGCGCTCAGACGCACCCCTCCCGAGACCGGTATGAGTCCATGGGAAGAGATGGAACGCTGGTTTGACCGGGTCGGAAGGCGGGACTGGTTACACCCGGGCTTGTGGGAATGGCCGTCGCACCTTGAGTCGGCCACACCCTTCAGGGGTGGCATGCCGAAGGTCGATGTTGTTGACCGCGACGCGGAAGTCGTTGTGCGTGCAGAGCTGCCCGGCGTGACAAAAGAGGACCTGGATGTCACGGTTACCGATGACAGCGTCACCTTGAAGGCACATACCAGCCACGAGGAAAAAGAAGAGAAAGGCGAGTACTACCGCCGTGAAATGAGTTATGGCGAGTACCAGCGAACGGTTGCCCTGCCGCACACCGTGGACGGGGAAAAAGCCAGGGCTACATTTAACGATGGCGTGCTGGAACTGACGCTTCCGAAAGTGGAAAAGACCTCGCGCAAGAAGGTGAAGGTGGAATAGCCGACCTGCCATGCTGCCGGGTGCCATAACCGGGCGGTACCCGGCAATTCAGGAACAATACACAGGAGTTTTTACAATCAATTCATGAACCAGACATCTGACAAGCAGACCGCAGCAGGCGAGGAGCCGGGCATTGCAGCGACGAAATACTGGCATACCCTGGACGACAACCGCGTTATGTGCGACCTGTGCCCACGCGCCTGCAAATTGCATGAAGGTCAGGCGGGGCTTTGCTTCGTGCGGGAAAACCGTAACGGGAAAGTTGTCCTGACGACCTATGGCCGGTCCAGCGGCTACTGCGTTGATCCGATCGAAAAGAAACCCCTGAATCATTTCCTGCCGGGCACGCCGGTACTGTCATTCGGTACTGCAGGATGTAACCTGGCATGCAAATTCTGCCAGAACTGGGACATCAGCAAATCCCGCGAAATCGACACGCTGGCGGATACTGCCAGCCCCGGGGCTATCGCCCGCGTTGCCCGCCAGCTGGATTGCCGGAGCGTGGCGTTTACCTATAACGACCCCGTCATTTTCATGGAATACGCCATTGATACCGCCGTCGCCTGCCATGAACTGGACATAAAAACGGTCGCCGTCACGGCTGGATATATCTGCGAGGAACCGCGCAGGGAGTTCTTCAGGCACATCGATGCCGCGAATGTCGACCTCAAGTCCTTCAGCGAGGAATTCTACTGGAAGATAACCGGCGCCCACCTGCAGCCGGTGCTGGAAACGTTACAGTACCTGAAGCATGAAACAGACGTCTGGCTGGAACTCACCACCCTGCTGATACCCGGAGAAAACGACTCGGAACAGGAACTGGAAGCCATGACCCGCTGGGTCGTCAGCGAACTCGGCAATGATGTGCCGATGCACTTTACCGCCTTTCACCCGGACTGGAAGATGCTGGACAAGCCGCCCACCCCGGCCGCAACCCTGACGCGCGCCCGCGATATCGCCATACGCAACGGGGTGCGATATGCCTATACCGGTAATGTCATCGACGAGGCCGGTGGCAGTACCTACTGCCACGCCTGTGGTGAAAAGCTGATTGGGCGGGTTCAGTACAACATCACGAGCTGGAAGCTGGATGCGCAGGGAAAATGCAGCAGCTGCGGCGCAACCTGCAGCGGGTTGTTTGCTGCCGTGCCGGGAACCTGGGGAGCGCGGCGCCTGCCGGTCAGGCTGAAAGACTTCGAGCTTTCAGCCTGACCGGCAGTCTCAACACTATCCCGCCATAAGCGGGCCAATCAAATCCGGACGCCTGTCAGGGAGCAGGGTACGGGTATGGACGCGGCTGCTGCATGGTCCAGGGCGGACGGGCAGGAGCGCGAAATTCGCGCGGCGGCATCTCTGAACGGGATGGTCCGAAGACCTCGTCCCGGTGCTCCTCGACGTATGCCATGCGCTCCTCGGGCGTCATATCCCGCATGGCATCCATGTACTCCCGCAACTTCTGCCTTCTCTCGTCGGCTTCCTTGTGCATCTTCTCAAGCTGCGCAGCGAGTTCTGCCTCCCGCTGTTCCATCTTTTCGACTCGCGCCTGGAGCTCTTCACTGTAACGCTGCTTTCTTTCTTCAGCGCGCTTGCGAGAGGCTTCACGCCGCAGCTCACGTTCTGCATCCCGGCGGGCACGCCATTCCAGGTATTCCTTGACTCGCGGATCATCTTCAAGCTCTGCAGTTACCTCGTCTACCTCGCGCCTTGCCGCAGCACGCTCGCGTGCTGCTGCTCGCCGCAGTTCCATCTCCGCACGCCGTGCCTCGGACTCTTCCTCATATGCCTGGCGGCGTTCTTCCGGAGGCTTTGATGCCGCTGCCTCACGGGCCTTGCGTTGTTCCTCGTAGCGCGCTTTGGATTCTGCCTGGCGCTGCTCCGCCTCGGCACGCCGCGCGTCGGATTCTTCCTGGTAGACCTGCATGCGTTCGTCAGCGGGGGCCACCACCGGCGGTGGCATTACGCCTGGCTGTGCCGCACGCATGGCTTCATGCCGCGCGTCTGCCTCCTGGCGCATTTCCTCATGCCGCTTCCTTGCCTCTTCGCGACTCGCTTCCATTTCCGCATGACGCTTGTCAAAGGCTTCACGATAGGACCTGATGCGCTCCTCCATCGGGCTGGGCGCTGCAGCAGCAGGCGCTTCGGGAGCTGCTTCGGCGGGCGCTTCGGGAGCTGCTTCGGCAGGTGCTTCGCTTGCTGCCGTAGCCGCAGCAGCGGGCGCGGCTTCATCGGCAGCCTGTGCCGACGATAGCGCCATCAATGCAGAAAAGCCGGCAATAAGAAGTACTTTCAGTGACATAACTACTCTCCTTTTTTAGACTTCTATCTAGTAATTGTCAGGTAGGGCCCCAAGTATAGCCCACAAACCTGCACCGCTGGGATCCGTATCATGCGGATTTTCCGCAGTTTTATTATTCTGCCGGATGCAGTTTCAGGTGTCATCCAGCATGCTGGCGGGGTTGCCCCGGCATCCGCACCAGGACACGGAACCAGGCCCCTGCCAGACATGAACCCGGCTCAGTGACTGGTGCCTGCAGAGCGGGTTATTTTATTGTAAACGTTATATTTTCCTGACGGCTTGCGCATGGGAATTCGCTTCACCTCCGCCAGCGTGGCGGCATCGTAGACGATCAGGGCGCCGTCCATCTCCCACAGGCTGACCAGTGCATAGCGCCCGTCCCGGGTAAATTCGACATGCGCGGAGGTCTTGCCGGGCTCCGGTCGAATGGTCTTCACCATCTCGAGCGTCCGCTTGTCGAAGATATGCATGACATCCTTGTTTGGCCCGAAGAACACATCGGTCCAGGCATAGGGGGTATTTTCGTGACTGCGCATGAAAAACCCCGGCCCCAGGGTGTCCAGTTGCCGAATCACTTTCCAGGTACTCATGTCGATCACCGTCACCACGCCCTGCTTCAGGTTCGGTGTCGCCATCACCGGATGGCCCTGATAGTCCCAGATGATGCCCGACCCCAGGTGCGGCATACCATCCAGTGGCAACTCGGCTACCTGGCGGCCGCTGTCCAGGTCGATCACCTGCCCGCCATTTTGTGCCCGGTCGGCCCCGATCAACAGGCTATAGTCCTGATTGAAAAAGAAATCATCCAGCACCCGCTGCAGCTTTATCCTGCGCACCGGGTAGTCGGGTTTGTCGTATGCAATCTCCCACACCTCCGGAACGTCTTTCAGGGCCGCAACAAAACTTGCCCGGGGCTCCGCCTGATAGACGGCACTGACCCGGGACGCCTTGCCCGCGCTGTCAGCGACCGGAATCACGCGCAGCAGACTCAGGTCGGCCGCATCCAGCAACACCAGTGTTTCAGGCAGATAATTGCCTGCCAGCACGGTGCGACCATCGCCCGAAACCGCCACGTTACGGGTATTGATGCCAACCCGGATCTCGGCAACAACGGTCAGGTTGTAGAGGTCGAATTTGCTGATCCAGCCATCACGCGAGGCGAGGTACACATAGCGTCCGTCCGGCGAGTATTTCAGTCCGCCGTGCAGGGCGTAGCGGCTGGCAAAACGGTAAACGGGCTCCAGCCTGTCGCCGTCGAGCACCGTGACGTGGTGATCGCCGGCCTCGACGACCATGAACAGGTTCAGCGGGTCCGCGCTGAATTTCGGCTTGTCCGGCAGGCTGCCGGGTGCATGCAACAGCACGTGCGAGGCACGTATGGCTTCACTGTCCCAGGCAGGCGCCACTGCAGGCGGTGTAAATATGAAGTCCGCCAGGGCATCGATCGCAGCCGCATCCAGCTGTTTACCGAAGGGCGGCATCTGCGTGGCGGGACGACCGTCCCTGATCACTTCAGCAGCCGCAGTCTTGCGCAGGCGCCCGAGATTTTCCGGCAGCAAGGCAGGGCCGGCAATACCCAGGCGGTCCGCTCCATGGCAGTTTGCACAATACTGAGAATACAGGCGCCCGGCATCCGGGCCGGTGTCAGCCGCGGCTTGTTGGCTGCCACCCAGCGCCAGCAATGAACCATCCGGCTGTCGCTGCCAGTGACTGACGTCTGCCACGGCACCCTTGATGTAGTGCGACACTTGCAGGTCCGCGCCACCATGAGCATAGACGATGGCAAAATACTCGTAGTTCTTGAAGACCTCTTCGAAATTCTTTTCTTCGGGTGCCTGCCAGGGTTTCAGACCGGAGTTGAACTCCGTGTAATAGTGCAGCGCATCATCAGCGCGGACTGGTGATGCGACAAAGGGGATTACACAGGCGAGTAAGACGGCAAGCAGAAACTTGCACGGGAAAAGCCGCGCTACCACGGCATAAAGCTGTTCATGCGCCCCATGGGTCGCATGCTGTCACCCATACCACCCATTTCGTAGCGCATGGCATCGGTATTGACGGTCATCAACTGCATGCTGTGGTTCATGTTGTACATCGAATCGTGCATGCCCCGCATGCTGGTCAGCATCGGGTCCAGGTTATCCAGGGCATCCATTTTGCCGGACATTTCCTCGACGGACTCGGACATGTGATAGACGCGGCGTGTCATGGTACGGACATTCTCGGAAAGATAAATGACGCTCTGGGAAATATGGCTCAGGTGCTTGCCCATTTCAGGGTCCATGCCCTGCGCCACGGTATGGATATCCTTGCTCAGGGTATAAATCAGGAAGAAGCCGTAAGCGGCAAGGACGACGAATGCCAGCATGGCAGGATAGACGATCAGTTCCCAGCGCCGCGCACTGGATTCAAAGACACTGACGAAACGATCCATGGAATCGTTATCACCGAAGCCGCTCTGACCGGATTTCCTGTCAGCACCTTTCTCAGCTTCCGTCTTGTCGATGTTTATTATTTTGTCGTTCACTTTGGACACCACCACCTGCTAACCGGGTTGCCTGGGAGTCTTATCTATTCATCAGTGAATCAGTATATTCGTCCGTGTATGTATTAATAGGCTTAATTTCCGTATCAGTCAAATAGCAGGCCGGGTCTTCCGCCCATGGATCACCGGTCAACTGCATCGCCCGCACCCGCGTATTACCTCCACAGACATTAAAGTAACGGCATGATCCACAACGACCTTTAATGCGCCGCGGCGTTGCTTTCAGGCCCGCCATGATCGGATCGGAAGTGTCCTCCCAGATTTCCGAAAAGGGTCGTTGCCGGACATTTCCCAGGCTGTAATGCCACCAGAAGGTGTCCGGGTGGACATCCCCGAGATTGTCGATATTGGCGATATTGACGCCGGAGCTGTTGCCGCCCCACTGGCCCAGCTTCGCGGCAAGGTGGCCCTCCATTTCGGGATAATGCCGCCGGACCCACTGGATCAGGTAGGCCCCGTCTGCGTCGTTGTTGCCGGTAACGAACTCCAGGTCGTCTCCCTGCTGCGCGTGCGCCAGTGCCGTTGCAAACAGCAGGTCCATGGCCTGCCGGGTGATCGCAAGCTGCACATCACTGTCACGATTGCGGTTGCCCCGGCCGGCGTAATTCAGGTGCGACAGGTAGAACTTGTTCACGTCCTCATCCAGCATCAGCTGCAGCATGTCGGGTAGCTCGGTCGCGTTGTCCTCCGTCATGGTAAACCGCAGCCCGACCTTGATACCGCGTTCCCGGCACAGCCTGATCCCCGCCATGGAAGCATCAAACGCGCCCGCCTTGCGGCGGAACCGGTCATGCGTCTCGCGCAGGCCATCGATACTGATACCGACGTAGTCGTAACCCACCGCCGCAATCGCATCGATATTCTGCGTATCGATCAGGGTGCCGTTGGTTGACAGCCCGACGTAGAATCCCATGTCCCTGGCGCGCTGCGAGATTTCGAAAATATCCGGGCGTAACAGGGGTTCGCCGCCGGACAGGATCAGCACCGGCACGCCAAAGGCCTTGAGGTCGTCCATCACCGCAAACACCTCGCCGGTATCCAGTTCACCCTTGAAATCGATATCGGCCGAAATGGAATAGCAATGCTTGCAGGTGAGATTGCAGCGCCGGATCAGGTTCCAGATCACGACCGGGCCGGGAGGCTTGCGCGCCGGGCCCAGCGGCGTTGGCTGCACCAGTTCACGCATGTAGTGAGAGATTCGAAACATGGCTTTGCCTTGTTGGGTGTTGTTTCCCGCCTATCCTCTGATAATAGCTGCGGTGAGAATCGCCGCAACAGCGCGCGCTTCTAGCCGGGCCGGATCCGCAGCCCGGTCTTCTTGAGTATCCGGGTACTGTACAGCACCTCGTGGCCGCGACAATGCGCGCCAAGCAAGGCAGCGATGGCCTCGACCCTGGTCTCAACCTCCGCGCGCGTTTTCCCATGGACCATGGCAAACAGGTTGTAGGGCCACAACGGCAGGTGGCGCGGGCGCTGGTAGCAGTGGCTGACATAATCCAGCGCGCCCACCTGTACGCCTGCGGCATGCGCATGCTCATCCGGCACATTCCAGACCGACATGCCGTTCGCCCGGTAGCCAAGCGCATAATGATTCGGCACCGCGGCGATGCGGCGGATGATACCGCGCTCCTGCATGGCCCCGATCCTGGCAAGCACCTCATCCACATCCAGGCCCAGCTGCTCCGCCAGCACGTCATAGGGCTGCTCCGCCAGTGGCAGGCCGGCCTGTGTTGCCAGGATTATCTGCCGGTCCAGCGGGTCAACGCCGCCGGCAGCCACGCCGCTCTCCCTGCATTTTTCCTGGTTTCGCTTCATCATCCATAGGGCCTGTTAACACGTCTATGGTCGCCGCGACGGCGGCCATTTTTTCGCAAGCCAAGGCAGCGCGAGTGCCGTGTAGTTGCGCTACTCAAGCGAGCGCTAACGCCGGATTGCGGGAAAATGGCCCCGTCCCTTCGGGTTGCGCCTGAAATCAGGCCATGCGGCGTTGCTCGTCGTTCATTTGGAATAACCAAACTTCTCTCCTCGCCTGCCTTTGCCTGGCCTGATTTCAGGCAGCAACGCGGCGACCATAGACGTGTTAACAGGCCCTAGACTCACACGGCAAGCTTCAGGCCGATATAGAATTCTTCCTGCTTCGGCATGTCGAACACCTTGCAGCCGGTCTCCCGCTCGATGGCGGCGATGACGGCAGCAGCCTGCTCCACCTGCTCCGTCGCAATGACAAACCACATATTCAGCCGATGGTCGCGGGCATAGTTATGCGCAATTTCCGGGTGGGCGTTCACCTGCGCGACGACCTCGTCAAAGCGCTCCCCGGGCACCTGCATGGCACACAGGCTCAAGGCGCCGCCCAATGCTTCCGCATTGAACATCGGGCCAAACCGCGACAACACCCCGGCATCCAGCAGGCTGCGCAGGCGTACCAGCAGCGCAGGCACGTCCAGCCCCAGCTCTTCCGCAAGCGCATCGAACGGACGCCGGGTCACGGGCAGCCCGTCCTGCAGGCGGTTTACCAGGCCGCGATCGATGTCATCCATACGACTGCTGCCGTGCCGGCGAGCCCGGAGGCATTTCCGCGTAGTGCGCACCGCGCTGCTTGAAACTGCGGCTGCTGAACAACACGCTGTGCGCGATTGCCTGCAGGCCGTGAAATTCGATAATCTGCGCAATCCGCCGCAGCACAACATCGCGCTCGCGACCGTGGATCATGCAGAACAGGTTGTACGGCCAGTCCGGCAGCCGCCGTGGACGCTGGTAGCACAAGGTCACGCAGGTCTCGGCCGCCAGCAAGCGCCCGACACGTTCCAGTTCGCTGTCCGGCACATCCCACACCACCATGGCATTGGCGCGGTAACCCAGCGCCCGGTGTTTGACGACTACCCCCATGCGCTTGATCATCCCGGCGTCCTGCAGTTCAGCCAGCCGCGTGATGACTTCCGCTTCGTCCATGCCCAGCTGCGCGGCGACCGCGGCATACGGCCGGGACACCATGGGGAACCCCTGCTGGATGGCAGCAATCAGTTCGCGATCTGTATCGGTCAGCACCATAGCGGAAACCCCAGGTCGATATAAAACGCGCGTTCCAGTGGCAAATTCAGCACTGTGAGGCCGGTTGCCGACTCGATATCCGCAAGCACCTGCTCCACGCGCTGCTGGTCAGGCGCCGTCACCACGAACCAGAGATTCCAGGCATGTTCGCGCTGGTAGTTGTGATTGACTTCCGTAAACGCGCTGACCAGCCTGGCAACCGAATCCAGCCGCTCCTCCGGCACCGCCAGCGCCGCCAGGGTGCTGGCGCCTGCGCGCTGCGGCGCGAACACCGGTCCGACACGACTGATAAAACCGCGTCGCTGCAGCGCTTCCAGGGTCTGGATAACCTCGGCCTCGGCAACCCCCAGCTGCGCGGCAATCTCGGCATAGGGTTCGGGGCACAGCGGAAAGCCGCGCTGGTACTCGTTCAGCAGACACTTCTCCAGCGCTGTCAGTGCCAGCCCTGCCCCCAGCAGTGACACCTGTCCGGCCCCGGATTCCTGTACAGCCGTTTGCTTCCGCTCGTCCGCCATCGCTATAGCCCCGTCCGGTGTGCCCGCGAAGTAAAAAAGATACCGCTGGGTTTCTCCACCGGCAACTCCGCCAGTTGTGTAAAACTCGCGGTGTCATAGACCTGCACCGCATCGGCATCGCGCACCGAGATCCACACGGCTTCACCCCGGGGGGAAAATTCCATGTGCAGCACGCCCTTGCCTGGCTTGAAGGTATGCACAACCTGCAGCGACAGGGCGTCGATTACCTGCACCGTGTCATTCAGCGGATGGGCGAAATTCACCCACACCCGGCGGCCGCCTGGCTCTGCCACCACGAACACCGGCTGACCGTGTACGGCAATCCGGCCCGTCTCTTTCCAGCTGTCGCTGTCCACCACCAGCACCTCGTGCCGGCCGACGGCAGGCAGAAACACCTGCTGTCCTGCCATGGCCCAGCCCTCGAGATGCGGCATCTTGTAGACCGGCAGTTTCTCCTCCCCCTTCCCGTAATTATCCAGAATGCGCCGCACGCCCTGCTGCGGCTGCCACAGATCCAGCATTGCGAGACCGTCCTCGCCAAACAACCCGGCGATGTAGTAGCGGCCGTCCGGGGTAATCAGGGCATCGTAAGGCAGTCGCCCGATGTTGCGGAACCGCTGCACCTCGGGTTTTTCGGGGTCGTTCATGTCGACGCTGCGGATCTCTCCGGCATCGTAGAGCGTGTACACGAAGCGCTGCCCGGGTGCGTCCACCAGTCCGACGACTTTCGACGACCTGCCGTCCGCATCGGCCGCCGGCAGATCCGTCACCTGCTCAAGCGATACTGCATCGAAGACCTTCACCCCGCCCGGGGTATAGTTGGATACAGCCACCAGCGTACCGTCCTGCGAAATGGCACCGCCAATGCTGTTGCCTGCCTGCACCACGCGCTTGACGAGCTGGCCGCACAACAGGTCAATCTTTGACAGTCCACCATCGCGGCCAAACACATAGGCGTAGCGTTCGTCACGGGAGAAAACGGCAGAGGCGTGTGACAGGTCGCCCAGGTTCTCGACCCGGAACAGGCTGGTTCTGGCGGTAGTATCCACGATCTGCACGCTACCGCTGGCCCGCTCGATGACGATACCCAGGTCACCGGTGCCACGCATGAGGCACTCGGCGTTTGCGGGTTGATAAACACCTGAGAAAATCGCCAGGAAAAGAAGGAAGGAAACGGGGTCAGATCCCTTTTTCCTAACCCACCGGGGAATAATCATTGGCAAAAGGAGAAAAAGGGATCTGACCCCTTTTCCCGGCTTCCTTGACAACCTCACAGGCCCTCTCCACGATTTAATGCCTCGATCAGCCACAGGGCGTCGACCTCGGAGAGCTCACCTCTCCACGGGGGCATGGGCGTCCCCGGCCGGCCATCCAGGACGGTTGTTACCAGGAATTCCACCGGGAAGTCACGCAGGTTTTCCGGCAGCAGAGCCGGCCCCAGTCCGCCCTTGCGGGTCATGCCATGACAGGAGCCGCAGTCATGCTTGAGCAGATACAGTAGTTCGGCCTGCCGCTCCGGATTAACACCAGCCACCGCTATTTGCTGCATCATCGCCAATGCCGCCAGCACCTTGCAAATCGTCCGCACTCCTGCTGCCTCTTGGTAAGAGTTGGTATGCAGTAATCCTACAAGGATAAATCCTGGAACCCTTGATCTATATCAATTTAGACATAGACAAAATCCGGCGTTATCCACTGCATCCAGAGGTAACCCTGTGTTTACTATGGGTTATACAACCCGGAAGCTCCTGCGGAGCTGGTCGGAGCCTGGCACCGGGCGGCGTATCCAGGGGAACGGCAAGATGCGACCCTCTTGACATAAATCAATTACACTAAAAGACGTGAGATCAATAATGGCGCGGCACTGCGTAATGAGGATCTATGAATTCCGCGACGGGTGTCGCCGGACATGCAGAACTGCCTGTCCCTCTGTACCGGAATTGATTCAAGTACGAGGATAACTGTTTCTATACACAGCACATGTAAAATTACGCGCAAAATACTTCCGTGACTGTCAATAAAGGAGTGCAACAAATGATTGTGAAACACAAGACGAAGTACGGGGCAGCATTGCTCGCCACGTGCATGGGTTTGGCGGTGTCAACGGGAGTTTCCGCTGCCAAAGAAGAGTTCAAACCGCTGAACGATGCGGAATTCGAGCAGGCAAAAAGCATGTACTTCCAGCGCTGTGCCGGTTGTCACGGCGTATTGCGTGCGGGTGCGACAGGTAAAAGCCTGGAACCCCAGCCGAACGCAGCGACAAAGAGCAAGGGCACACTCAAGCTGGGAACCAAGCGCCTTACCAAGATTATCAAGGAAGGCACCGAAGGTGGCATGAACAACTTCAGTGACATCTTCTCGGACCAGGAAATCGACCTGCTGGCCCGGTATATCCAGATGGAGCCACCGATTCCACCTGAAATGTCGCTGTCCCTGATGAAAGAACGCCACAAGGTTTATATCGAGCCCAAGGACTATCCCACCAAACCGCTGCATGGCCGCAACTGGGAAAACTTCTTCGTCGTCATCGAGCGTGATGTCGGCAAGATCGCCATTATCGATGGTGACAAGCACGAGATCGTGGACCATATCGATACCGGTTACGCGGTACACGTCGTCAAGGCAGCCGAGCACCACAAAACACAGCAAACACCCAAGGGTGAGCCTGCCGGCCGTTTCTGGTACACCCAGGGCCGTGACGGCAAGATGACCAAGATCGACCTGTGGCAGAAGCCCGACAGCATGCTGGTGGCCGAAACCCAGATGGCCTATGACGCCCGTGACGTGGCGGTATCCGGCGATGGCAAGTACGTAATCGGTGGCGGTTACTGGCCGCCGCATTTCGTCATTCGTCGATGCCGTCACCATGGAGCCGCTGAAAGTGGTCTCTACCCGCGGTGTTGATGTCGATGGTGACTACGTCAACGAGTCCCGTGTTGCCGCCATCTACACACACCCAACGAGCCCACCTGCTGGTTGCCGTGAAGGAACTCGGTCAGATGTGGCAGGTGGACTACACCGACCTCGATAACCTGCGACATCGACAAGTGAATTCCGCCAAGTTCCTGCATGACGGCTTCTTCGATCCGACCGGCCGTTACTTCCAGATCGCCGCCAACGCCTCCGACAAGATGGTGATTGTCGATTCCAAGACAGCGCAAGCTGGAGGCCATGATCGATGTCGACAAGCTGCCGCACCCGGGTCCGGGCGCCAACTGGAACGACGATAACTGTGGTCCGGTCGGCGGCACCACCCACCTCGGTGTCGGCAAGGTCACTGTCTGGGGCAACGATCCCGAGGGCCACAAGGACCAGGCCTGGAAGATCTGCTACGAGGTTGATACCGACGGCCCCGGCCTGTTTATCCGCACCCATCCGACCTGCAAGTACGTATGGGCGGACCAGACCAAGCACCCGGAGCCTGAAGTCCAGCAGAGCGTCAAGGTCATCGACAAGAAAACCCGCCAGATCGTCAAGACC
Source organism: uncultured Gammaproteobacteria bacterium (assembly GCA_963701455.1). Taxonomy (GTDB): domain Bacteria; phylum Pseudomonadota; class Gammaproteobacteria; order UBA9214; family UBA9214; genus UBA9214. The sequence continues at coordinate 404,948 of CAVPAE010000005.1, read as the reverse complement.
ATCCGGGTGACCGAGGAAGAACGGCAAGGCCGCGGTGCACATGGAGTTCAATGCTGATGGCTCCGAGGTCTGGGTCTCTGTATGGAACCGGAAGGACAGCCAAGAACCCCACCGGTGAAATCGTGATCTACGACGCCAAGACGCTTGAAGAGAAGAACCGCATCAAGGGCCTGACTATGCGCCGACCGGCAAGTTCAACGTCCACAACCGCGTTAACCACGTAACCTGATGGCCTGTCCAGGCATCACCTTACGAGTCGTAGCTGCAGAACAGGGCGGACATGAGCAATTATGTCCGCCCTTTTTTTAGCCGGATTACCATTTATTACACAAGGGCCTGCGAAGTGGCGGGGGTTTGTGCAATAAACCAACTAACGCGAGCGAGTGTTGAAAATGTCTAAACCAATTTCAAAACCCGGTTTGATGTCACGCAAGGTCCTGTTGGGAACCACGCTTGGCGCAGCAGTGTTTTTCATGGTTATCGGTGTCATCTTCTGGGGTGGCTTCAACACCGTCATGGAAGCAACCAACACCCTGGATTTCTGTATCTCCTGTCATGAAATGGAAGATAACGTCTACCAGGAATACAAAAAGACCATTCACTTCACCAACCGCAGTGGCGTCCGCGCAACCTGTTCCGACTGCCATGTGCCCGACCCCTGGGTGCACAAGGTCGTGCGCAAGATCCAGGCCAGCAACGAGGTACTCCACAAGGTGCTGGGGACAATCGATACCCCGGAAAAATTCGACCAGAAACGCCTGAAGCTGGCCAGGAACGTCTGGAAGGCCATGAAAGAGACGGATTCGCGCGAATGCCGCAACTGTCACAATTTCGATTCGATGAAACCGGAGGACCAGAAGGGCCGTGCCCGCAAGCAACACATGAATGGCATGGAGGCGGGGAATACCTGTATCGACTGTCACAAGGGTATTGCACACACCAAGGTGCATGACCAGTTAACGGATGATGAACTGGAGGCCCTGGAAATCCCGCATCCCGAAAACAAGCGCCCGATCCCGCCACAGTGGCTGGCCTATATGGAACAGGACGAGAAAGGTGACAAGAAAAAAGAAGCTGCAAGTGAACCGGCTGTAGAGACACCGGCCGAGCCGGAGACAACTGCAACACCTGTTGCTACTGAACCAGCTGCCGCCACTCCTGCAGCAGAAGCAGCACCTGCCGAGGCTGAAAGCGACGCCGCGGCTGCACCGGCCGCCACTGGCGGCTCGGACATCGACTGGAGTGGCGTCCCGGCAGCCGAGATCACCCTGTTCTATCCCGGCGAGGCCTCGATGGAATGGATATTGAAAGGCAGTGATCACAGTGGCAAGCGTTCCTTCATGAAAGGTGACCGCTGCCTTGAATGCCATGAAGACGAGGAAGTGGATATTGGTGAGAAGATCATGTCCGGTGAAAAGCTGGAGCCCGACCCGATTACCGGCAAGCGCGGCAGCATTGCCGTTAACATCCAGGCGGCACACGACAGTGATTACCTGTACATGCGCTTCCAGTGGCCGGATGCGGAACATGTACCCGTAGCCTTTGCCGAAGGTGGCAAGATGGATCCGGAAAACCCGGTCAAACTGGCTGTCATGCTGGCGACTGACGATGAGAAGGTCGAATATGCCGACCGTGCCGGCTGCTGGCAGACCTGCCACATCGACGCAAGCAGCATGCCGCTCGCGCCGGATGCCGGCACCCTGGGTGGCAGCCCGCTGGCCGGTTCACTGAATTTCTCCAGCGGCGTCACCAAGTACCTCACGGAAAGCCGCACTGAAGTCGAGATCGAGGGCAAGGACGGCAAGACCCGCGGCGGCTGGGACAAGCTCAAGGACGCCGGCGAAATACAGGCAGCACTGGATAATGGCCAGTTCATGGACCTGCTGCGTTACCAGTCAGGTACGGGCAAGTCAGAAGATGGCTATATCCTGGCCGAGCGCGTCATGAGCGGTGGCCAGGGCGTGGAATTCAGCGGCAGTCTCAACGACGGAACCTGGACCGTGGAAATGAAACGCAAGCTGACCTCCGACAAGCCGGGCGATATCAGCCTGGCGACTGACCAGCTGTACAACATCGGCTTCGCAATCCACGACGACTACAGCAACCGGCGTTATCACCATGTTTCACTGGGTTTCAAACTCGGTTTCGATAACGAGGACGCAGAGATCAACGCCGTCGGCAAGTAAGCACGCGAAGAAGACCGCGGGACGGGCGGGACTTGCAATCAAAATCCCGCACCGCTTCGCGGTCTTCTTTGTGCCCGAATTCTTCCTGAACGTCAGCTATGCTGTGCAGGCTGGCAGTCTGTCAACGAGAGGTATCTGCAATGAAATGGCAAATGATCAGCACATTATTGGCACTGGGTGTTTTTAGTCAGGGTGCAGTGGCCACCGGTGGCTCGGACATCGACTGGAACAGCGTCCCGGCAGCCGAGATCACCCTGTTCTATCCCGGCGAGTCCTCAATGGAATGGATACTGAAAGGCAGTGATCACAGTGGCAAGCGCGCCTTCATGAAAGGTGACCGCTGCCTTGATTGCCATGAAGACGAGGAAGTGATTATTGGTGATTTGATCATGTCCGGTAAAAAACTGGAGCCCGATCCGATTACCGGCAAGCGTGGCAGCATTGCCGTTAACATCCAGGCGGCACACGACAGTGATTACCTGTACATGCGCTTCCAGTGGCCGGATGCGAAACACGTACCCGTAGCCTTTGCCGAGGGCGGCAAAATGGACCCGGAAAACCCGGTCAAACTGGCGGTCATGCTGGCGACTGACGATGAGAAGGTCGAGTATGCCGACCGTGCCGGCTGCTGGCAGACCTGCCACATCGACGCAAGCAGCATGCCGCTCGCGCCGGATGCCGGCACCCTGGGTGGCAGCCCGCTGGCCGGTTCACTGAATTTCTCCAGCGGCGTCACCAAGTACCTCACGGAAAGCCGCACTGAAGTCGAGATCGAGGGCAAGGACGGCAAGACCCGTGGCGGCTGGGACAAGCTCAAGGACGCCGGCGAAATACAGGCAGCACTGGATAATGGCCAGTTCATGGACCTGCTGCGTTACCAGTCAGGTACGGGCAAGTCAGAAGATGGTTATATCCTGGCCGAGCGCGTCATGAGCGGTGGCCAGGGCGTGGAATTCAGCGGCAGTCTCAACGACGGAACCTGGACCGTGGAGATGAAACGCAAGCTGACCTCCGACAAGCCGGGCGATATCAGCCTGGCGACTGACCAGCTGTACAACATCGGCTTCGCAATCCACGATGACTACAGCAACCGGCGTTATCACCATGTTTCACTGGGTTTCAAACTCGGTTTCGATAACGAGGACGCAGAGATCAACGCCGTCGGCAAGTAAGCACGCGAAGAAGACCGCGGGACGGGCGGGATTTGCAATCGAAATCCCGCACCGCTTCGCGGTCTTTTTTGTGCCTGAATTCTTCCTGAACCTCGGTTATGCTGTACAGCCTGACAGGCTGTTATAGAGAGGTATCTGCCATGCAACGGCATGTGATCGCCATATTACTGGCACTGGGTGTTTTTAGTCAGTGGGCAATGGCCGACGGTGATGTGCATCTGGTCATTATCAAGGATTTCAAATTCTCCCCGCAGGAAGTGACCGTCAAGCCGGGTGAGACAATCCGCTGGGAGAACCACGAGAAGCGCCAGTACCACAGCGTCTGGTTCGAGGCAGCCGGCGAACCCGAACCCGACTACCTTTTCCCGGAAGAATTCTATGAGCGTAAATTCGACACCAGCGGCACCTTTCCCTATCGTTGCGGCCCGCATCCGGAAATGACCGGAGTGGTACACGTAACCGACTGATTACGAACCCATGTGCTTGCGTGATTATATTTCGTTACTAGGCCTTTGCTGCGCCTGCGTGGCAAATACAACCAGCCAGGCAGGAACAGGGACGCCCGACATACTAGCGCTGTACAAGGCGAACTGCGCCGAATGTCATGGCGAAAACCGGCTGGGCAACATGGGACCGGCACTGCTGCCCGGCAACCTCAAGCGCCTGCAACAGCAGGCTGCCGTTGAAGTCATAAAGAACGGGCGACCGGCCACACAGATGCCGGCCTTTGCGGAAAAACTGCCTGACAAGGATATTCTGGCACTGTCCGAATATATCTATACCCCGCTGGAAAAAACACCGGCCTGGGGTCTGAGCGAAATCAATGCCACTCACATCATCCACAATCGTGGCAATGAATTGCCGGACAAGCCGGTATTCAAGGTCGATGATCTGCTGAACCTGTTCCTGGTGGTGGAACTGGGTGACCACCATGTCACATTGCTCGATGGCGACCGCATGGAACCGATACACCGGTTCAAGTCACGCTTTGCCCTGCACGGTGGCCCCAAGTATTCTTCATCCGGCCGTTTTGTATATTTTGCATCGCGTGACGGCTGGATCAGCAAGTACGATATCTACAACCTCAAGCTGGTAGCCGAGATCCGTGCCGGCATCAACACCCGCAACCTGGCGGTGTCAGCTGATGACCGTTATGTAATGGTAGCTAACTACCTGCCACATTCCCTGGTTCTTCTGGACGCAATCGATCTGAAACCGATCAAGCTGTACGATGTCAGGGACACCGAAGGCAAGACATCCCGCGTCAGTGCCGTCTATACAGCACCACCGCGCAACAGTTTTATTGCCGCACTCAAGGACATCCCGGAGGTCTGGGAAATCTCCTACGAGGATGACCCACCCATTGGTTTTGGTGGCTGGGTGCACGACTACCGCACAGACTCCGGCGAAAACGTCAAGCCGGAGCCGTTCCCGATACGACGCATCAAGGTCGATGACTACCTGGATGATTTCTTCTTCGACCAGGAATATGTCTCCCTGATCGGCGCCTCGCGCGAAGGCACCGGGCAGGTGGTCGACATGGACCTTGGCAGGGTCATTGTCTCTGATCTGGAGCTACCTGGCATGCCCCACATGGGCTCGGGCATAACCTGGGAGTATCAGGGCCGGCCGGTGCTGGCAACCCCGAACCTGAAGGAAGCCAGCGTCAGTGTCATTGACATGGAGAACTGGAAGACCGTCAAGCACATCGAAACCCTGGGCCCTGGCTTTTTCATGCGCAGCCACGAGAACACGCCCTACGCCTGGGTGGATGTCTTTTTTGGCCCGAACAAGGATGCCGTGCACGTCATCGACAAGCACAGCCTGGAAATCGTCAAGACCCTGCGGCCGGTACCGGGCAAGACGGCCGCACACGTCGAGTTCACCCGTGACGGCAAGTATGCACTGTTGAGCATCTGGGATCCGGAGGGCGCCGTGATTGTATACGACGGGGAAACACTGGAAGAGATCAAGCGCCTGCCCATGAACAAGCCATCGGGCAAATACAACGTGTACAACAAGACCCGCTATTCAGCGGGCACCAGTCATTAGCTTTGCGGGATAAATTTGACCGGGGAGGTATGCGGAAAATCAGTGCACACCCTTGCCTATCAGGAAGCTGCTGTATTGCTTGTCAGTACCATTGATATGTTTAATCAGCCAGTCCATTAAGTAACCGACGGCATGACGCATGGCCAAATCGTGGTCTTGCTCGTACTCGGCCAGCATTGCCTCGACTTCCGCAACCATCGCTCTATGCTGGGCTCTATGGGCCTCAAAATCAGGATACCCATTATCCTCCAGCAGCCCTTCTTCGTAGGCGAAATGCGTCTTGGTGTATTCAACCACATCAGCCAGCGCCTCGCGTTCAAATTCCTCACCAGTGGAGTAATCCACGGCGGTCGACAGCCGGTTGATCAGGTTGACAAGTCTTCTGTGCTGCTGGTCAATAGAATCGATGCCGACACTGTACTCGTCCTTCCATTCAACATAGGGCTTTGCCGACAGCTTTCTGTAAATGAATGGAATAGCCACCAGGATGGCTACCAGCACCCAGGTCAGGGGGCTGGTTGGGCCGGCCATGAACCCCAGGATCACTGCCACGATGAGGCTCAGAATGAGCAGTGCAACGCCGAACATAGTCAAATGCTTGTTCATTGAGGGTATCTCGATTGGTAAACGGTGTTGGCCATCAGAGTCAGCATCTGGCTCATAAAGAAGTATCGTAGACTCGATGAGTAGTTGAATAATTGATCTGTGTCAATTCGATAACAGGAAATCTCTCTGCCTCACCCATGCCCTCGCTTACCTCTGCACCACAGTCAAGCCTGAGAGATTCTTCCCGGTGAACCGCTGTGAAAATATCCCTCTGTAAATCCGGGGTTTTAGTTTGTGAGCCGCTTGGCGTGGCATTAACGGAGCCGCAAGCGGCCTTGCAACCACATATGTTTGTTTATCTGTCAGGGGGTTGAATTGCACGGCAGGGATGCCCCGGGTTTCCGGCGGGTGTCAGTAAATGGTTGAGATTGACAACCGCCAGTAACAGCATTGCCGCGATAGCATTGTGGGCCGTCATCAGCAGCAGGGGCAACCCGGTGAGTACTGCGGCAATACCCAGTCCCGCCTGCAAGACGAGAAACACCAGCAGTCCGATGCCGGTGTTACGCAAGCTGTTGTCCAGTTTCATGGCCTTGACGGCCAGCCACACCAGATAGACAAAAGTCACGCTGGCACCCAGTCGATGCGCCATATGCAGGGTCCTCTGTACCTCACCGGTGACAACCCTGCCCTGCTCATCCACGCCCAACCTGCCAAACAGATCAAATCCTTGTATGAGACTGTTGAAAGACACCCAGTCGCCGTTGCAGCCGGGCAGCACCGTGCAGGATGGTCCGGCAAAATTGGCGCTGGTCAGGGCGCCCAGTACCAGCTGGGCAGCCACCACCAGCAGACCCAGCAGCGCCCAGGGCCGGAGGGTCCTGACTGTATTGTCACTGGCGCCGGTAGTTGCCACCGAGCGCTGGCCCACCCACCACAGCAGCGCAAGCATCGCCATACCGCCAAGAAGGTTACCCAGAGTGACCGCGGGGATATCCGGTGACGGGGTGCTGTATCCCAGCACCGAGAGAAACACGGTCAGGCCGAAAACGGCCAGCGGTGCAGCAAGACCAACCCCTTCCGGGCGACGTCCACGCAGTGCCAGAAAGGTGAAGGCAACAACAATCAGTCCCAGCAGGCTTGCCGTGAACCGGTGTATCGCGCCGGCCGTGGTACCCGGCACCAGGCCATGATCGCGCGTCGCAGGCAGCTGCCCGAAGCAGTTTGGCCAATCCTCGCAACCCAGGCCAATGCTTTCAAGCCGCAGGTAGGCACTCAGCAGGACAGCTGCCAGTGTCAGCAGCAAGGCTGAAAAAACCAGAAAGGTGAAAAGACTGCCTGTTTTATTGCTGTCGGTCATGGGCCGTAGCCTGTCGTTATGGGAGTGCCGAAATGGCCGGGGCTGCGGGCACGCGGTTCCTGTTTAATACACAGGCAGGATGCAAATGTCAAAACAGCAACAATGTGTTCGCGTACCGCACGATCCATGCAAGCCGGTTTGACTGCAAACAGACCGTATACGGGATTGAGCGGCCCTGCACAGGCATCCGCCTGCATACCCGGGATAAAGCAGGCTGGTGGTTTTATTTTTGAATCGTTATAGTCCCTTTCAGCACGCAAGACAGCGTTATGCGGCCGTCCGTTTCCCCATAGAGTGAGCAGTCAATACCGTCATGCATGATGAGTACGTTTTAGCCATACCCCACGGCAGCCGTCGCCGACTGGCCATCGGCTGGTTGTGGCTGGGAATAATGGCGCTGCTGGGTTCGGGCCTGTTCTCCCTGCTGCTGGTGCTGTCCCGCACACCGTATATCCAGGATGTCATTCCATGGATTGATTTTTTCCGTACGGCGCTGGTTGTCCACGTCGACCTGTCGGTACTGGTCTGGTTTCTGGCCTTTGGCGGCGTGCTCTGGAGCCTGAATTCCACCCCGCGCTTCATGTTGCTTGGCTGGTCGGCGCTGGTATTTGCCGCAATGGGCTCCGCGCTGATGGTTGTGGTGCCGTTTTTGGGCCCGGGCAACCCGCTGATGAGCAATTATATTCCGGTATTGCAGACCCCTTTGTTCAGCGCGGCATTACTCGGCTTTGGACTTGGTATAACCTTGCTCGTGTTGCGTGGCATGATCGCAAACCCGCTGGTCGGGCTGCACATGGAAGGCGTGGGCGCATTGCGCTTTGGTTTGAATACCGCCGCCGTGTCGGCTGTTATGGCTGTACTGGCCTTTGCCTGGTCATACCTGGCGATACCTGATTCCATGGCGAAAGAAGCCTATTATGAGCTGCTTTTCTGGGGTGGTGGCCACATGCTGCAATTCACCTACACCCTGCTTATGCTGGTAGCCTGGCTGTGGCTGGCGTCCGCCTCCGGTATGCGTCTCCCGCTGAGCCCGCGGGTGGTGTTGTTTCTGTTTGCGCTGGGGCTGCTGGCCGTGTTCATGGCGCCGCTGATCTACTATTCCCACGCCGTTATCTCCGCAGAGCACATCAAGCTGTTTACCTGGCTGATGGCCTATGGCGGCAGTCTGGCGCCTGTGCCGCTGGGGCTGGCGATACTGTATGGCCTGCTGCGCAGTTCCGCTGCATCGGGAACAGCCGCGCCCTTGCGCTCGGCCCTGTGGTCCTCCATGGTCCTCTTCGGCATCGGGGGCGGCATCGGTTTTCTTATACAGGGCAGCAATGTCACTATTCCCGCGCATTACCATGGCTCCATCGTGGGCGTCACCCTGGCCTTTATGGGCTTGACGTATGATTTACTGCCACGCATGGGCTTCGCCCGGCCGCACCTGAGACTGGCCGTCATCCAGCCTTATGTGTATGGCTGCGGACAGCTGCTGCATGTATTCGGACTGGTGTGGTCAGGCGGCTATGGTGTGCAGCGCAAGGTGGCCGGCACGGAACAGGGCCTTGACGGCGTGGAAAAAATCGTGGCGATGGGCTTGATGGGCTTCGGGGGGCTGGTCGCCATCATCGGTGGCCTGATATTTCTGGTTATCGTGCTGGCTGTCATGAGCAAAGGCTCCCGGGCGCAGCAGCACGCGGCGTGATACCGGCAAGGCTGAAGGCATCGATGCTGAATTTATCCGCAAGCCAGCGGCTGCGACTTGCCCTGCTCACTTTGCCTATTCTGCTCGTGCTGGCCGTGGAATCACCGGGAGCAGCAACTCCCTCATACCCGCTACAATCTACAGGCAGTACACTGGAAGTGACTGCAGCCGGGACTCCGGGGGCGGGGGCGAACACCGCCGCAGGGATGCCTGCCGATTCGGGCACAGCGGAAGTGGCAATCGATGACGCGGGTAAGGATTTGACGGTTTTCTTTGTCATCGGGATGGCCGTGAATATCATCATGATTACGGTGTTTCTGTTCTGGGCGGCCGGGCAGTGGCGCAAAACGAGAAAATAGAGGGTTGAATATCAATGTCTGAAACAACACCCAGGCCTTATGGAACGTTACTGCTTTTCCTTTTCTGGGCACTGGTGATTGCAGCTGCATTCTTCTGGATGCTTCCCGAAAAGACCGTCGTTCCACCGGAACTCCAGGGTGTGCTCCGTCCCGGACCCCAACCGCTGCAGGCATTCGAGCTGACCGATCAGCAGCAGCAACCTTTCAGCCTGGAGCAACTGCAGGGCAAGTGGAGTTTTGTTTTCTTCGGCTACACCTATTGTCCCGACATCTGCCCGACGACACTCTCCACCCTGACCGGCGTGGCCTGGAAGCTGCGAAATGACCCGCAGGATCTCGCAGACACACAGGTCATCTTCGTTTCCGTAGACCCGCAGCGTGACACCCCGGATGTGATTGCAGGCTACCTGAAGTACTTCGATGAATCCTTCCAGGGGATCACCGGCACGCAAGGTGATATCGAAAACCTGGCCCGCCAGTTCGGCGCCGGTTATATGAATGAACCGGAAACCACGCCCGGCCAGTACCTGGTCAGCCATACCAGCTCGATTTTCCTGGTCGACCCGCAGGGGCAGCTGATTGCTTCATTTTCCCCGCCGCATAACGCCGACACCATCACCGAACAGTTCCTGCAGATCCGCTCGCTGTTCTGATACCTGGCCCGGAGTATCGCCCATGCGGCCATCCAGGCCAGCGTATTCAGCGCTCACATGACCGCTTGCCAGCGGCAGCCACCGGGATTCATTGTATTTTCCCGGTGAGTTCAAGAAAATAGGCACTGGCCCGCAACACCCGCCGGTTGCCAACACGCACCGTGACGAGTGTTGCAGCGCGGGTCCCCCAGCGCCTGACCAGAACCGCCAAGGACTAATGATGATGAATAATTTCCTGATGTCTCTGTTATTGCCGTTGATCCTGCTGGCCGGGTGCAGTCAGGAGGGTGTGCAGGCACCGCTTGAATTGAGTGCCTTTATCGAAGAGCTGAAGGAAAACGGCGTGGATGGCTCTCTGACTATCAGAGGGCCTGTCAATGAGGATATGGAGTACGTTGCAGAATACGCGGTAGCCAAATATACGAGCACCCGTATTATTTCGCTGTTCAAATGCAAGGATGCTGAAAAGACCGCTGCGAATCTTGAAGAAGCGTTAAAGAATCCAAAGTTAACCGGCCAGGCAAGCAACGGGACATTCATCATGGCGGCGACTTTTTATCCCCCGGATGACGAGGCCGTGGAAAAGATTAAAGCGATTTTTCTGGCTTACGAGTTCGAGTAATGGCCAGAACGTCCGGATTGCCGGTGTTGCTCGCTTTGGCCATAGCCGCGTCCGGCATCGTATACCTGGCATTTACTGCGGGCGATTCCGTAGAAGACTGGGAACAGAGCAGAATCCTTTTCCAGGAGGCGGCAACACGTGCCGAGCCACTCATCGCTGCGATCACGGCGTATACCTTGGCCACCGGGAACCCGCCGGATTCACTGGCGGACATTGTGCCGCAATATGTGAAACAGCAGCCCGCTACCGGGCTGCAGGCATGCAGCAAGTTTGAGTATCGCTCGCTCTCTCACAAGCCGGCATTGCTGGTCTGGTACGACCTCGGCTCGCGGCAGGGTCAGCCGGTATCCGGTCCCGGGCACTACAGCGACGGCGACCCTGATCACGCCATCCTGGCATTTACCCTGGATTCACAGGACAAGATCACCAGCGCCATGATCGACCGTCTGCCGGAAGGGCGCGAACCGCTGGATTTTCAGCCAGCCCCCTGGAAAGCCGGCGAAAACCGTATCGAAATGGCACTGGCGCTGGCAGAGACCTATCGGCTGCATGGCATGCCCAGAACCGTGTTTGAGCCGATGCTGGGGCCTCCCGACGGCAGCCGGGATGTTCAGGGCTCACCCTGGGAATTACGCATCAACTGTCCGACAGGGTTACTGAACCACGATGCGTTTGTTTACTGGCCCACAGGGAATTACCCGGAACATCTGTATGGCGGTAAAACAGAACCCATAGGCAAATGGGTTTACATTCACAGCTGATTGTCGAGCAGTTCATTGCAGGCAGTATGCTAAGATAACGGCTGCCGAAAATTGCAGGATAGCAACCAGAAAAACAGGTTTGCTGTCCGGCCAGAATCCGTGTCGGAGGTACACCATGTTCGGTTTCAAGAGTTCTGCTTCCAGAGACAGTTCGCATTGCCTCCTGAAAGAGGTAGGTATTGCAGAGATCAACAAACAGCACCTGCGCCTGGCGAGTTATGCCGTGCAATTCGGCCAGATCGTGGATGAATTATCGACCCGGGAACCGACCAACCAGGACTGGCGTCAGATCGATGCGCTGTTCACCAAGATCATGCGCTTCGTGGCCACGCATTTTGAAGAGGAGGAAGCCCTGATGCAGGAGCATGGCTACCCCGGATACCCTGCCCACAAGAAACTGCACGATAAATTCACTGCAGAGATGGTAAAGATGCAGGGAGAGATCAATAACCGGAATATCAAGTTCAAGAAGAAAATGAGCAACCTGCTCTGGGACTGGCTGTACAACCACATCAACACAGTTGATTACCAGTACAGGGAATTTTTCAAGGAAAAGGGATTAAGCTGAGAGCCGGTTACTGCGCGCCTGCGGCCACGCTTTCACGCAGGCCGGCCAGCGACCCGACCGGCCGCTCCCGGCCGGCAGTGGTATACACCGCCGAGTGAAATGACGCTTTGCCTGGCGCGTGCTCCGCATCAGTGGCCATGCTGACAGTGAGCGCACCGCTATTGCCCTTGCTATCGTTAAAGCGGATTTCAGCACACAGCGGGGAATGAATTGGCGCGCCGTCTCCCTGCGGCTCACCGCAGGCTGCAAGTCCATCCGGCCATATCACCATACTGCCTGGCGGCAGCACCGATTCAAACCAGTCCACAAGACTGACATCATCCATGCCTGCCTCCAGCAAGGATACAGACAGCGAGCGGGCAGTTCCCGGCTGCAGCTCGTGCCCGCCGGTATCAGGCTTCACCATGTCCACATGCCACAGCGCACCATTGTTGCGGGTTTCAACATGCAGTGACTGCACCTCTCTGAATGCAGTCGCCCTGACCCTGAAACTCACCTGTCCCGGACCCGCTACGCTGATCTGTTCATACTGCGGTTTACGCACTCCCTCGAAATCGTAATAGCGGCAATCAAGCGGGCCATCAGGTGCACAGGAATCCGGCCTTTGCGCAACCTCAACCATATCCTGCGGTAACCGGGTGGGATCCCAGTTGATAAAATGTCCGCAGGCATCAAAGCTGATATTGAATACATTTTTTTTCCCTACCAGGGTGTGGTCATCGAACACCAGATAATCGTCCTGCAAGCCGGGAGCCACGTCCCTGGCATGCTTGCTGCCCCTGGCATCGGCTTCTCCCAGCATGCGCCAGCCGGCATCCTGCCTGTCGTGCCCCGAATAATCGCCGGTATTATCCGACTGGCACATCACAACGGCATGTTCACCCAGGTAATTGAAAGGAATATTGCGGTAGTAGCGCACCACCTTCAGCCTGAATTGCGGCCCGTCATAAAACACCTGTTCATCCAGTCGTTGATTGGGTTCACCGCAGGCAACGAGCAGAACGCCCAGCATCAGCACATAAAAATAACAGGCAATTTCTTTCACGACAGCACCAGTGGGTTCTTGGTCAGCGCCACAGCGACGATATAGATAAAACAGAGTTGGGCGGCAACCCAGCTGCCAATCCGGATTTGCTTCGTTTTTCCATACGTCAGTGCCAGCATGCCAAGACCAATATAGAAAAACAGGGCCACGACCTTGGCCGTCAGCCAGGCATCGACAAACGGGTACTGGTGGATCGTGACCACCAGAACGATGGCACTCGCAAGCAGCACCGTATCGACCACAGGAGGCACCCGCCGGGTCCATTTTCGCTGCAACAGATCCGAGTCCACTATCATCCACAAGCCGCGGATAAAAAAGAGGCTGAAGGTAAGAACAACGCAAGCGACATGAATATCCTTTACCAGCATTTCACCCCGGACTCCCTTCAACCCCTGCTTCTGTCACTGTGATATCCTGATACGCGCAAACTACGGCTCGCCTGCCGGCAACAGTTTCGAACTGTTTGATTTCGTGCAGGCATATTGGCCAGGCTGCCGGAATTTTATGTCCAGTCGCCGGCCAATGCCACTGACTGATAAACCTGACGTGGTTACTGACAATGGAAATGATCTATTACACGGTCGCGGCCGTAGTGCTTTACCTGGTGTCCGACTGGATCCTCAACCGGATCGAGATCAGGCGCGGTGAACGCTTCGAGCACCGTTCACTGATATTTTTTGCAATTATCCTGGTGCTGGCCGTGGCCCTTTTCAATCTGGTTCAGCAATTGCAGCCGGCCCTGGAGCCCGGCGCCCCCACGGCAGACAGCCAGACCGGGCAGGCGAGCGGAGAGCCGCAACCTTGATACACGGCTACTGGAGGAAAAACTTGCCGGTGTCGGAATTGAAATTGACAACCAGCAACTGCGACGGTTCCAGGTTCACCGTTTCCTCGTGGGTGTAGATAGGGCCTTCCACGCGCACATTGTCATTCATTCGCACGGCCAGCGTGTGTTTCCCGGCAGGCACCTTGATGCTGCGGTAGACATCTATCCCGAGGTCGTTGTAAATACCCGGCGGCTGGACAACTTCCTCGACCAGTAATTCGCCGTCCAGCAGCAGTTCCACCGTGACCGGGGAACGCTCGCGCGGACAGTCCATGGGGGTACGCATATTGGGCGGCAGCCTGGCCAGTTCCTCCGGAGACAGTTCGCGGCAATCCTCACGCCGCTCACCGGCATGGGCAAAGGCCACCGTAACGACTGCCTGATCCGGCGCGAGTTGCGTGTAAGGCGGCGCAGCCGAGAAGTACCACACCAGCAGCATGAAGACGCTGTAATTCACAACCTGCAGCAGATAGCGCAGGACCACCCTAGGCATCACTTACCTCCCGGTCCTGAGTGGCTTCTGCAACTGCCTCCTGCTGCTTCAGCGCGGCAATATCGCGCTGGAAATCGGCGAGCTGACGGCGCACCTTGGCAGTTTCGGTTGCAGCTGCCCGGAACACACGGATGCTGTCACGCCTGGCTCGCTGCCGCAGCACCGGCTTGCGCCTGCCCTCGAAGCGCTGATCCATCCAGACGTTGCCCATGCGGAAGAAACAGTCTCCGGTACGGCAGCCGGTTATAAAGACTCCGTCCGCACCGCGTCTTTGCGCATATTCCACCAGGGTCGGCGGAATCATGCCGGCACAGAAAAGACCCAGCACAGCGACGTTTTCGGACTGCAAGTCCATGACATCAATGGCATTGTCACAACCGAATACCATGATCCGGACATCACCCTTGAGTTCAGCCAGCGCGGCCTCGGTACGCGCCCGAATCTCGTCAATCGGAAACTGGGGCATGTCGATGCCGGTTTCCAGGACTTTTTCTGCGTGCCGGAAGGGATTTGATGAATGGCAGGAGCCGACACAGATGCCACAGGCGGCACACAGGGCGGGGTTGACAGTAACCTCGGTTTTCCAGCGAGCCGCATCGCTGCGCGCCTGTACCGAAATGGCATCGAAGGGGCAGTCTTCGGCGCACTGGCCACAGCCATTGCACTGATCCAGGTGAACCTCTGCTGCCGGCCCGGTTTTCCTCGGTGGCAGCCAGGGCAGGATCATCAGCAGTATGGTGACGCTGGTTGTCAGTAGCCAGACCTGGTCTGCCGGCCAGCTGTTCAGCAACGGGTAGACATTCAGATAGAACCAGTCGAGGTTCAGTACTGCAGGCACCCGGGTCAGATCTGCAGGCGCATGGCTCAAGGCCGGCTTCCACAGCGACAGCGCCAGCAGTGCCAGGAGACTGCCAACCGCGAGGCCGCGTGGCGGAGTGATGTTGACGTGGGAGAGACGCTTGACATGGAACCAGAGTGCCGCGACCAGCAATATCGGTTGCCCCAGCAGGTGCAGGAATCCCATCAGGGTAAACAGCCGGTCGGTAAGCTGGCCCGTCAGAAAATCCCGCGCCATGGAACCGGACATCACCGGCAATGCGTCCATGAGTTCCGAGGAGAGCACTGCAACGTACAGTCCCAGTTCATCCCATACCAGCCAGTATCCGGTAATACCCAGAGTGATGACGAACCACAGGGTCGGCACCCCGGTTACCCAGGAAAACCAGCGGAACCCGCGGTAGCGGTCGAGGGAAAACTCGCGAAACATATGCAGCAGAATGGTGACCACGGCGGCATCCGAGGCATAGCGGTGCAGGCTGCGCATAATGCCGCCGGCGTACCACTGCTCATGCGTCATGTACTCCACCGATGCATAGGCACCGTTAATGCTCGTGTCGAAGAAGATGAACAGGTAGAGACCGCTGATCAGCACGATCCAGAAGAAGAAGAAGGTCAGCGTTCCCAGGTGGTAAAGGGGGTTCCACCCCGGACCGAAAGACAGATTGAACCACTGCTCGAGCAGCAGGTAACTGCGTCTGATCGGATTGATGCGTTTGCTCACTGGATAAATCTCTCGGGTTTTACTGGTTTGTGCAAAACAGGCTGTTCACACATCAGGGCTGCCGGGCAAGGGTAATCAAAGCAGGCTCAGGCTTCCTTGATATGCCTCAAGTGCGTGCGGTACGCCGATTGTGCATGATCTCGCGCACCAGTAGAACGATACCGGAGAGAATAATGGAAGCACCGATAAAGAGACCGATAAACAGGGAATAGTCGAAATGGTAGGCATCCCGGGCCGGATCGTAGGTAGTGCAGAAGAAACGCACCTTGTCGATCAGCTCGGAAAGCAGGGTCTGGTTTGGCTTGGGTTGTCCGAGCACCAGATCCTTGAGTGGCTCCACCAGCAACGGCGTTTCAAACACCTCACCGTACACCTGCCTGTAGATACGGCCCTCTGCGTCGATCACCGTGGCCTGGGTAATGTGATCAAAGCCGTTGGGTGAAGAGAAATACTCAAACCCCAGTTCCTTGCTCAGGGCAATGATGGTGTCCGGGCTGGCACTGAGCAGTCGCCAGCCACGGTCATCGATGCCCTGTTTCCTGGCGAAATGGATCATGGCCTGCGGACTGTCATTGTAGGCGTCGAAGCCCAGCACCGCGACGTTGAAGCTGTCTTCTCCCAGGGCCGCGCGCGCCTTGTCGACTACCTTGGCGAGATGGCGGGTAGTCATGGGACAGATCTGGTAACAGCTGGTATAGATCAGGCTCAACACCAGTGGCTTGCCGCGCAAGTCAGCAAGGGACAGGGCATGGCCGTTGTGGTCGGTCAGCGAATGGTTGCCGAGCACCGTGCCGATGGCATCCTGGCTCTGCTGCAGTGCCGCCTTGTACTGGAAAGCCCTGACAGAGTCCGGCGACTCCTTGCCGCCTGTCTGGCCGGATTCCGCCAGCGCGACCCCGGTCAACGCCACACAGGAAAAACACAGAAGCAAGGCAAGTGATGTGGCTGAATAGCGCATGATCGAATGCCTCGGGGACGGCGGATACAGTACGAAGGTATCAGCCCGTCAGCTGGGCGTCGAGCACGGCAAACACCAGCAACACCATCAATTGAACCAGGGAGGCAAAAAAGGCACACATGCCGTTCCCGGGAGAGGGATCCCGCACCAGCAGCGCGCTGCGGTAAATAAAATATCCACCACCGGTCAGTGCGCCGAGCAGATAGAGCCAGCCGAGCCCGAAGAAAAACGGCAGGACCGACATGCCCACCAGCAACAGCGTGTTTCCCAGCACTGCCCTGGCTGCAATCGCGTTGCCGACCATCACCGGCAGCATGGGGACGCCGACGGCCTCGTAGTCTTTATGCTTCGCGATGGCCAGGCTCCAGAAATGGGGTGGCGTCCACAGAAACAAGACAATCGCCAGGATAACGGGTACCGGCCCCAGCGAGGGATCGACCACGGCGCCGCCGGCAAGTACCGCGAAGCTTCCCGAAGCACCGCCGATGACGATATTCATCGAGGTACGGCGCTTCAGCCACACGGTGTAGACAATGGCATAAAAGAAGGCACCCAGAAAAATATACAGGGCTGCCATGCCGTTGAGGAGCCAGCCGGCCGTACCCACGCCGACCAGCAGCATGGCGCCGATCAGCAACAGCCACCAGCGGCTGTGTTCGAATACACCCGTCACGAAGGGCCGGTCAACAGTGCGACGCATGCGGGCGTCGATGTCGATTTCATAGTACTGGTTAAAGGCGCCCGCGCTGCTGGCTGCCAGCAACACCGTAATCGCGAGCACCAGGATCTGCCAGGCAGGCACTACCTGACCCGGGGTTACCAGCAGCGTCACCACGGCGGTAATCGCCATGACAACACCAATGCGGAACTTGAAGAGATTGGATAGCTGCTTCAGCAGCATCGGCCAGTCAGTCGGCTGTGCTATGACTGCATCTGTGGATAGTCTTGGCATATTCCGGCACCCCAGAAATCAAGGCGGGGCGGAGGTGGTGGCCCCCGCCCCGCATGGGCTTTGGTCCGGGGCCCTAGCTCAGCGGCCAGACCGAGGACAGGTATTTCCAGTTGATGAAGTAATACACCACAAAGGCAACCAGCAGCAGCATGGCCAGAACAAAGGTTCCGGGAGCTTCAAAACCGGCTGAACCATGCTCCTCAACGGCCGCCGCCATGGGTAACACTTCAGGCTCCGCCGTGTAGTTGCCGGACGACAGCGGGAACCCGAAGCTCTGCAGCAGGCCGGCGGATTCATCCAGCTTCTTGCCGAACACCAGCGAACCGACAGTGATGAGCAGATAGGCGCCACCGGCAACCACGGCCAGGACAGCGCCAATACCGGATATCCCCATCATGGTGTAGGCCATGCCCGAGTACTCGAAGCTCAGCGCCGCACCGGTAAAGTCCATATCCCAGTGACGTCGCGATACCCCCAGCGTACCCGCACCCAGCATGAACAGGATCAGGATAGTCATGCCGCCCGCGAACAGATAGGGCTGCCACCTGGCCAGCGTGGGCAGGATCATCTGGCGCCGGAACAGGACCGGGATCAGATAGAAGGTAAGCCCCATGAATGTCAGGGTGGTGCCTACCGCCACGGTGGCATGGAAGTGAGCCGGGACATAGATGGTGTTATGGATAATCAGGTTGATCTGCTCGGTACCCATCACTACGCCCGTAATACCCCCGATAAATCCGAAAATGAGGATCGAGAGGAAGGTGGAGGAGAACGCCGGATTACCCCAGGGTGCCTTGCGCAGCCATTCGAACATGCCGCGGGTATAACCCTTCTGGCGCTGGGCAACTTCCATGGAGCCGGGCACGGTCAGGCCATGGATCATGCTGGCGAGAACCGCCAGGTACATGGCGTAACTGGTATTGAAGATCTTCCATTCGGCGCTGATGCCGGGGTCCACCAGGATGTGGTGGGCGCTGGCGAGCTGCAGGAACAAGATGTAGAGCAGGAAGGCGAAACGGCTCACCTTCTCCGACATGGGGCGGGCGCCCAGCGTCAGGCCGGCAACCAGGTACCACACCGACACGTGCGCAGCGACGTTGATCTGCTGGGACGAATGGCCCATACCCCACCAGATGACGCGGTACATCTCCGCGTCGATGTGCGCGATGTAACCGATCGACCACAGGAACGTGGGAACCAGGATGATGGCGCCGCAGGCGATGGTGAATACCGCGATAATGGCGGCCGTCATCGCCCCGAAGGTGACGAGCGGAATGGAACCCTCATAGGTGCGCTCGTCCTTGGCAACAACCAGTGTGCCGAAGAAGACGAAGCAGCCGATCAGGGCCCCCACCGCAAACAGGATCAGGCCCAGGTAAAAATGGGGCGCCGCCTGCATGGGGACATACGAGGTCATCATGACGCTGGAGTTGCCCTGGAAGATAGCCACATTGGTCGTGACTGCGCCGATCAGCATCAGGGCGAAGCCCAGCCAGGCCCAGCGCGGAGCGGCCAGCCTGCACCTCAGCAACGTCGACGAGGCGAAATAGAGGATCGCGATTTCGAAGAAAATGATCCAGAAAATCAGCGCATCGACGCCGTGGGCGGTCAGGAACATGTAGAACTGGTCGGCGGGCAGCAGGTGAACTGCCGGCCAGCGGGTCAGCGCCACACCGAGGGCCAGGATACCAGCCACCAGCAGGGACACCGCAGCGGCAACCGCGTTGACCTTCATCAGGCTTTCCGCATTCCTGTCAAAAAACAGGCCCGAGTCGGGACAGAGTCTAAAGTTTGCCATGTCTCATCACTCCTTCACGTAGATTCTGCCGAGCATGGTGTGGTGGCCAATACCGCAGTATTCGTTACAGACCACCCCGTACTCACCGGCGACGTCGGGGGTAATATTCAACACCATTTCATAGCCCGGAACGACCTGCATATTGATGTTGACAGGCTGCAGGGAGAAACCGTGCTGCCAGTCCATGGAGGAGAGGTGCAGACGGTAGGTCTTGTCCTTTTCCAGTTCCAGGATAGGCCACCACTGCCACAACCGTCCCAGCATGTAGATATCGCTGCCGGCCGGCGGCGCCACAACCGGGATATTCTGTTCGGTTTCAGTGCGAACGGTGTGCTCATCGATCATGGCCTGGACCTTGGCACCGAATTGTGCAGGCGTGGTTTGATAGGCCTCGGTGGACAGATTCTGTTTCCCGTAGACATGCCAGTACGGCATCATGAAAAACATAATCAGGCACCAGATCAGCGCGATGGCGATCCAGACGATCTCCTGGCGGCCAACTGGCACCTTCCACCAGATGCGCTGGGCAGGCGGTAAATAAGCAGTCATGGCTGGTACTCCTCCCTTGGAGTTGATTATTGAGCAACGGGTAAGGTGGCGATTTCCATTATGCCCCAGACGATGTAGAACACCGTGGGCATTGCGACACCGATGAACAGCAGCAGGAACGGGTTTTCCAGCAGGGACTGCATCGCCGGGATACGTTCTTCTTTGTCGTTTTGACTATTGCCTGGATCAGTCATGGATCTCTCCTTGGTGAACATCTGTTGTGTGGGTGACTGCGCTTATGCGGCCAATTGTCGCATATGGTCTTGAATCGCCAGGGGCACGTCCTTGACATAAGTTAATTCGCACAAGAATACCCATAAGCTGTATTTATCCCCCCTGGTGTGCAATAGAATCCGATCGGCCGCGAAACGGCATCCCCCCTAAAACACGCATCCGGTAAAATCGAGGCGCCGCACCGCCCCCCTGGCGGGAAAATTGCCTCGCTGAACCGTAGCACCTGTTTACCAGGAAGCTACTGTATACAAACATTCCGGCAATGTCCCGACAATCTGTATTGGAATTCGGCAACATACTTATATTAGGGATGATTCACCCGCTAACCGTAACCAGAACCTGTGAACTGGCTGTGCCCTGTGAGGCAAGGAACAGCTGATGCCGTTCAGGCCGGAGATCCGGGACACGGCAGCGACTCAGGCATGCGCAGCCTGTTTCGCTGCAACATCGCCGGCTCGCCAGATCAGAATTTCATAGACACCGCCGGAATCATTGCGTCGTGTATAGCTGAAGCCCTGCGATTCCAGCATGGGATACAGCAACAGCGGATCCCGGTGGCTGAGCATGCGGATATAGTCGCCCGGCAGCAGGGATTCCAGCTCGGGAAGTGCACGCAGCAGGGGCTCCGGCAACTCCGTGTCGCGCACATCCAGCAAATGCTCCGAACCCATCTGACTGCCCCGCATTAAACACAACAAAATCGCCCGATGAGGAATATCAAGTCGCTGCACGCGACGCGACAGATATTATGTCAGGCATACACTTTGGCACAGCGACCGTGCCCCCCTGGTACGGACTGGACTGTCACATGCCCATGGCATTGCCGCCTTGACTTGAGTTAATAGGCTGCTGGCAGATGCGAAATGTGGCTGGATTCAGTATGCTGCAAGCATGCAAAAGACCCCCGCCCTTCCCGGTGAACTGCGCCAGCATCATCTGTTCGCAGGCCTGAATGACGAACAGCTGGAGCGGCTGCTGCAGACGACGCAAGTCCTGCAGCTTGATGACGGCCAGCTGTTGTTCGCCTGCCGCCAGGAGGCAAAACATTTCTACATGGTGCGCAGCGGCTCTATCCGCTTGTACCTGTCGGCGCCGGACGGTACCGAAAAGGTGGTCCACCTGGTAACACAGGGGAAAACCTTTGCCGAGGCCATTACCTTCATGGACGGGCAGCGCTACCCGGTCAATGCCAGCGCCCTGGGCAAGACGGAAGTCCTTGCCTTTTCAAATGCCACCTTTCGCGAGATCCTGCGCGAATCGACCGACACCTGTTTCCGGCTAATGGCCGACATGAGTACCTGGCTGAAGAAACAGATCCAGGATATCGATGCGCTGACCCTGCAGAATGCCACCCTGCGCTTCACCAACTTCCTGCTGCGCCAGATACCACCCGGACAATTGCACGATGCCAGGATAGAACTCGCCGCCCCCAAGCACGTGATCGCCTCGCGCCTCTCCATTCAGCCGGAATCCTTCTCGCGCATCCTGCGCAACATGCAGAAAAGCGGCCTCATCAACGTCGAAGGCAGCACCATCCATATCGCGAACGTGGAGGCACTGGGCACACCGGACGACTGAGCCAGCCATGCAGGATGGCGAAGAGAGTAGCCCGGATGCAGCGAACGCCTGCATGGAGAAGGTGAGACCGGAAACCGGTCGAGAGGCTGGCCTGGGCCATGTACGACTGCAAGGATGCAGGAGTTAGGGCAACGCAGGACGCAGTTGCCGAGGTGGTAGGGCACCAAAAGCAGGCGCCTTAGGCGACGCATGGAGCAGTTACCGAGCGAAATCCGGGGAAAACCGGCATCAATCCTGGATTATTCACCCTTCGGGCCGCCCTACGGGCGTTCAACGCGCTGCGCGCTTTTGTACGGCCTGACGGCCTGCATCCAGGCTACGCACTGATAAGGCGCGGCTTAATGCCTGACATAAATCAGTTGACTGGTGTCGAAACCCAGGTCCGCGGCAAAGGTCACGAGTTCATCCACGATTGCCGTGTCGAGATCCGGCTGCCTTGCCAGTATCCATAAATACGACGTATCGGGTCCGCACACCAGCGCATACCGATAGCCGGCATGGTCCAGCCGAATGATGTTGTAGCCGCCGTAAAAGGGTCCGAAGAAAGAAACCTTCAGCCTGCCGGTTTGCGGATCGTCGATGAAGTATGCCTTGCCTTCCGCTTCCCGCCATTCGCCGCTCGCCGTGTCAAACCCCCGGTTCACGACCCTGAGACCGCCATCCTGCTGCAACGAGTATTGCGCGGTGACCTTATCGAGACCTCTTTCAAAGCCGTGATCCAGGCGTGCTATCTCGTACCACTCGCCCAGGTAGCGATTGACGTCAAACCCGGAAACCGGCGTGACGCCATCCGGGACCCCGGTGCAACCCGCCGCCAGTAAACCCCAGGCCATGACAGCTACAGCCAGCCATCGCTGTTTCATTCACCACCTCCTGCCGTGCCCCGCTATCGCGCAGCCGGAACCGCTTTGCCTGCACGGGATCACCGCATCACTTATCATTCCTTGTACAACAAGGTACAATCTTTGTACAATTTTTACCAGGTGTTTGCCATGCCCGCTGCCTCGACAAAATTACCGGCACCCCCCAGGGAGGGGTTGCTGCCCATCCGGACGGTATCCATGCTGACCGGCGTCAATGCCATCACGATTCGCGCCTGGGAAAGACGCTACGGCCTGATCGTTCCGCAGCGCACACCCAAGGGCCACCGCCTGTATACACACCGGGATGTCGAGCGCATCAAGCACATCGTCGAGCTGCTCAAACAGGGCATTTCCGTCGGTCACGTCAAGCCGCTGCTCGACCAGGCTCCCGACGAAGCATCCACGCAATCCCCTACAGACGATGGCGATACCTGGAAGGACTACCAGGACAGGATGCTCAATGCCATCGAAATATTTGATGAACCCGCGCTGGACAAAATCTACAACGACGCCCTGTCGCTCTACCCCGTCGATATCGTCAACCAGCGCCTGACCACGCCCCTGCTGCGCCTGCTTGGCGAACGCTGGAACCTGCGTGAAGCGGGCATTGCCGAGGAACACTTTTTCACGGTATACCTGCGCAATAAACTGGGTACACGCCTGCACCACATGAACCAGCTGGGCAGCGGACCCATGCTGCTGCTTGCCTGCCTGCCGGGTGAATTACACGAACTGGGGCTGCTGTTTTTTGCGCTTTCCGCAGTCAGCAATGGCTACCGCGTACTGATACTCGGCGCCAACACGCCGCTGCAGCAAATCCCCCTCGTACTCGAGACCAAACCCTGCGTCTGCATCATCCTGTCGGGTTCCGCCAAACCGGCGCGCGGCGTTATCGCCAGCGGCCTGCCGGAACTGGCCGGTAATGTGACAGTGCCCGTTTTTATCGGGGGCACTATCTCGGTCACCTGCCGGGAAAAACTTGCAGCGAGCGGTATCATTTGCCTGGGCGAGAACATTTCCGCCGGCTTGCAGCTGGTGAAAGAAAACCTGGAAACGGGCGAGCCAGGCTGACATGTCGACGGCGCTGCTGTGGTTTCGCCGCGACCTGCGCCTCGCCGACAATCCTGCACTGCAGGCAATCATCGACGCCGGTCACACCCCCATACCCGTTTACATTCACGACGAACCCGACAATGAATGGCCCCTCGGAGAAGCCAGCGCCTGGTGGCTGCACCACAGCCTGAACTCCCTGCAGGAATCCCTGCAGCAGTGCGGCAGCGACCTGCTGGTTTACCGGGGCAATCCCGAAACCATCCTGGCAGAACTGCTGCAGCAATCCCGTGCGGACATGCTTGCCTGGAACCGTTGTTATGAACCTGCGCAGGTACAACAGGACGAGCGCATCCGGCAGGCATTCACACGGCAGGGCTACAACGTCAGTTGCCATAACGCGGCACTGCTGCGCGAACCCGGAGACAACCTGAAAAAAGACGGCACACCGTACCGCGTGTTCACCCCGTTCTGGAAGGCCCTGCACCACAGCGGGCCTGCCCGGCAGGCCATCCCGGCAAGCGAAAGCCTGCCAGCCCTTGACGCAGGCAGCCTGCCCGCCTCGCTGCCGCTTGCCGCACTGGAACTGCTGCCCGCAGTCAACTGGTACCGGGCGTTTCCCCGGCACTGGAAACCCGGGGAAGCCGGGGCATGGGAGGCATTCACCGGCTTTTGTGAAGACCGGCTGTCCGACTATCCAGGCGACCGCGACATACCCGGAGCTTCCGGAACATCCCGGCTGTCCGCGCACTTGCATTTCGGTGAAATCAGCCCGGTCCAGATCTGGCATTACCTGCAGCAGCACGCTGCCGGCAACCCGTCTGCCGGCAGCATTACTGCGACCGAGTCATACCTGCGCCAAATTGGCTGGCGCGAATTCAGCCATCACCTGCTGCATCAATTCCCGCACACCCCGCTGCAACCGCTGGATACGCGTTTTGCAGGCTTCCCCTGGCGCAGCGATCACCAGGAACTGCTGGCCCACTGGCAGCAGGGACAAACCGGCATTCCGATCGTGGATGCGGGAATGCGCGAGCTATGGTCTACCGGGACCATGCACAACCGTGTGCGGATGATCGCTGCGTCTTTCCTGACCAAGAACCTGTTGATTCCCTGGCAGGAAGGCGCCCGCTGGTTCTGGAACACGCTGCTGGACGCCGACCTGGCCAACAACACCCTGGGCTGGCAGTGGGTAGCAGGCTGCGGCGCTGACGCCGCACCCTGGTTCCGCATCTTCAATCCGGTGCTGCAGGGAGAAAAGTTCGACAGGTCCGGGCGCTATGTGCGGCGCTGGGTGCCCGAACTGGCCGGCCTTGGCGACAAGACCATTCATCACCCCTGGACTGTTGACCCGGCGGTACTTGCCGATGCCGGCATCAGGCTGGGGATCGAATACCCGCATCCCCTGGTCGATTTACAGGCCAGCCGCAAGGCGGCGCTTGCGGCCTGGGACCGCGTCAAACGGCAGGCTGTGTAATCCCCGGCGCATCCGCAGCGTCGCCGCAGGCTTCAAACAACAGCTCACGCTGCTCCAGGCAGGCGGCCAGGTCTGTGAACGCGGCCGCAACCGCGTCCTGCTCGCCGCGAAAGCCGATCTCTATCGTATTGACTTCCCCCAGGTGCGGCAGGCTGAATAAACCGGCATCGGGATGCCGCTCGACCAGCGCCTGCATCAGCTGGAGCAGGTCAGACTCGCGCGCATTGATGACCCTGAGCGACTTTTCCTGCCGCTGCACACGGGCTGCGGGGTAGTAATGGTCCAGCACCCAGTCCAGCATGGGCCACGCCATCATCGGAAAACCCGGCATGAAATGATGGTCGTACAGACTGAACCCGGGGATCTGGTTATACGCGTTGGGTATCAGTACACAGTGCTCGGGCAAATCCGCCATGAGAACACGATTGGGCCAGGCGTCCTTGCCAAACCGGCTCTTGATCATGGCCAGTGCATCCGGGTTCCTGACCAGCGGGGCGTCAAAGGCCTCGGCAGCCGCCTGGCGGGTCTGGTCGTCCGGCGTCGCCCCGATCCCCCCGAAACAAAATACCGGAACCACATCCTCCCCCGTCTGTCGCAGTTCCCGCACCAGTCGGCGGCGGTCGTCACCCGTAAACCTGGCCCAGGCAAGCTGCAAACCGCGTTTGCGGAGCGTTTCGATGACATGCGGGCAATGCCTGTCCGTGCGTTTCCCCGCGAGGATTTCATCGCCCACTATCAGCACGCCAAACTCCTGCGGGTCTTGCATGACCGGGCTACAGGGTATTGCGCAGTTTCAGCGCCCGCGGATGCGGATTCATATAAACCTGCTCATCGATATAGGGGTGCGGATGGATGCTGAAATGGTGCTGCAGCAACCGCAGCGGCACCACCAGGGGATATTCACCCCGCCGGTAGGCGTCGATGGTATTTGCCAGGTCCGTACGATGCGCCGAATCCAGCTTGTCTTTCAGGTAGCCAAGCAGGTGCTGCAGGACGTTGGTATGGCGCTTGCGGGTTGCCGGCCGGGATAGCGCCTGCATCAGCCTGCCAATATAGTCTTCACGAATTTCCTCGAGCGGCTGCCGGTTCAGGTCTGCCAGCAACTGCCCCAGTTCCCGGTACATCACCGGGCTGTGCGCCAGCACCAGGTACTTGTGACGCGAATGAAACCGGATCAGTGAAGCCTTGTCCGGCTCACTGTCCAGCAATGCCTTCCAGCGCGCGTACACGTACACCCGGGTGACAAAATTGTCGCGCAAGTCCGCGTCGTTGAGGCGGCCCTCCTCCTCGACCGGCAACAAGGGATTGGCTGCCATAATCTCTTGCGCGAACAGGCCGGCAGCGACACGTTCAGCCATGCCCTTGTCGTTGTACAGCTTGACGCGCTCCATGCCACAGCTGGGTGAGTCTTTCTTGAAAATGAAACCGCGCAGGTCATCAATCCTGCCGGCAACATCCCGGCCGTAGTCACGCAGCGGTTGGGTCACGTTCAGCTCCGGGTCCTTGACGCCCAGCGCCTGCGGATTGCCTGTCTCACCGACCAACCGAATGGGCGGCCTGGGGATACCCAGGCCGATGGCCACTTCGGGGCAATACGACACAAAGTCGAAATAATCAGCCAGCTCATCCGTGATAAAGCGGCTGCGCTTGTGGCCACCATCAAAGCGCACCTCGTTGCCCAGCAGACAGGCACTGACACCAACCCGCACCCTTTCCGGCAACAGCTCATTGTGAAGTGATTCAGACATGTTGATATCCCGCCCTGTTTGCCTGCCCGTGCACTGGATACCGCTCCCGACGCGGGGGTGCTCGCCGCGCAAGAGGTGCTGCAACCCGCAGCCTCACAACAACGCCTCGATCATCTGAACCAGCCGCGCATCTTCCGGCTCCACCTGGCTCGGGAGGCTGGCAACCACACGCCCCTCACGGTCCAGCAGATACTTGTGAAAATTCCAGCGCGGCTGCTCCCCTGTGGCATCTGCGAGGTACTGGTAAAACGGATCCGCCGCATTCCCCCTGACCCGCACCTTTTCGAACATGGGGAACTGAACATTGTAGGTGAGTCGGCAGAAATCCCGAATCTGTTTTTCACCCCCCGGCTCCTGCCCGGCGAAATCATTGGAAGGAAAACCGACCACAACCAGGCCCCGGTCGCGATAACGCGCATAGAGTTTTTCCAGTCCCTCGTATTGCGGCGTATAGGCACATTTGCTGGCGGTGTTGACCACCAGCACCACCTTGCCACCCAGCACTTCACACAGGTGCACCGGTTCTTCGCCCGCCAGGGGGCGCTTGTGGTAATCGAGCGCAGCGGCACAGCCCGCGTCGCCGGCATGGACGGGTACAGCCACCAGCCAGCAAATCAGGAACACCGGCATCGTTTTTAATGGATTCATTGCCAACCTCTTGGTATTGGTTTACACCGAGAATCCTACATAAAATAAATGTTTTGTACAAATATATTCTCGATCTTAAAAATAAGAGTTACGCCATATCTGTTTATATTGGTTCGTATTATTTCCATTTATAACAGTAATCTTTGGCACTCCCTGCAAATATCAGCAAAAAATAGGTTGACGCTATTAAGACATTATTGTATAAGTTTTGTCACACATGAGCTCCACCACGAAACAAAGGAACCGACCATGCAAAATGCCGCCGCCAAAGCCATCAACTGGACCGAACAGGGCCTTGTTCCTGACAGCGTCATTCGTCATGGCATCAGGCAACTGCTCAGGAAGCGTATTGGCGGCCTCCACAGTAACGACTGCGAGGCCATGGCCAACAGCAAGGCCGAGTTCATTCGGAGCATGGATGACAGCCCCATCGCCCCCCTCCCCCGCAAGGCCAATGAGCAGCACTACGAAATACCGACGGATTTCTTTCTGAAAGTTCTTGGCGACCACAACAAGTACAGCTGCTGTTACTGGGGTACCGATACCACCGATCTGAGTACGGCGGAATCCGGGGCCCTGCGCATTACCTGCGAGCGCGCCGGCCTGGAAAACGGCATGAGCATCCTTGAGCTGGGCTGCGGCTGGGGATCACTGACACTCTGGATGGCCAGGATGTATCCGGACAGCCGGATAACAGCCGTATCGAATTCCGTTACCCAGCGAGAACACATCACGCGGATGTCGCGGCAGCAGAACCTGGAGAACATCGATGTCATCACCTGCGACATGAATGATTTTTCCACCCGTCACAGGTTCGACCGGGTTGTTTCGATCGAGATGTTTGAACACATGCGTAACTACCGCATCCTGTTTGAAAGCATCGGCAGCTGGCTCAAACCGGGCGGGCGCTTCTTCATGCACATCTTCTGCCACCGGGATGTTCCCTATGCCTTCGAGGAGAAGGATCAGACCGACTGGATGAGCCGGCATTTTTTCAGCGGCGGCATGATGCCCAGCGATGATCTGCCGCTGCATTTCCAGGAACACCTCAGACTCGTCCGGCAATGGCGCTGGAATGGCCAGCACTATGAAAAGACCGCCAATGCCTGGCTGCAGAACATGGACCGGATGAGACCCGTACTGTACCCGCTGCTGCAGAAAACCTACGGAGCGGACTCCGCCCAGCAATGGTGGATGCGCTGGCGCATGTTCTTCATGGCCTGCGCGGAATTGTTTGGTTACGACTCCGGCCAGCAATGGTGGGTCAGCCACTACCTGTTTGAAAGGCAGTGACCTGCATGAAAACCATCCTTCTCAATGCGGGAATTTTTCAAATCGGCTGGCTGTGCTGCGTCCTTGCCGGCGCCAATCATGTGCCATGGCTTGGCACCACCACCGCATTGCTGATCGTATTCTGGCATGTCATCACTGCGAATGACGCACAGAAAGAGCTGTCCCTGATTCTGATTGTCATTGGCATCGGCGCCGTCTGGGACAGCCTGCTCGTCTATGCCGGCTGGTTGCAATATCCGTCCGGCACACTAATCAACGGTACGGCACCGCACTGGATCATCGCCATGTGGGCCCTGTTCGCGACCACCCTGAACGTCTCGCTGCGCTGGCTGAAACAACGGCCGTTGCCCGGCGCCCTGCTTGGCGCGGTTGCAGGACCGGCCGCCTATTTTGCCGGCTACAAACTCGGCGGCGTGCAAATTCCCGACTTCTCAACCGCCATGCTTGCGCTGGGGCTCGGCTGGGCAGTACTCATGCCGCTGCTGATGTACCTGTCCAACCGCTTCGACGGCAAGTCCGTCCAGCCAGCACCTGCCGCGATCGCGGCCTGGAATTCGCATGTTTGATACGGAGATATATCTTCAGGGAATGCTTGTCGCGCTGCTGGCACCCGCGCTTGCCTGGGTCGTGAGCATATTCAAACGGGACGTCAGCATCGTCGACAGCATCTGGTCGCTGGTCCTGCTTGGCCTCTGCGCCGCCTACTTCCTGCTCTACGAATACCCGACGGCACGCGGCACGATCGTACTGGCGCTTACCGCCGTGTGGGCTGTACGGCTGTCCGCCTACATCACCTGGCGCAACCGGGGCGAACCCGAAGATGCGCGCTACCAGGCCATCCGCCGTAAATATTCCCCCAACTTCGCGATAAAAAGTCTGGGCATCGTGTTTCTGCTCCAGGGTTTCCTGGCGTGGATCATTTCACTGCCACTGCTTGCCGCCGTTACGGGAAGCAAGCCGCTGTACCTGCTGGATGCGGCGGCAGCCACACTCGTGGTCTTCGGCATCCTGTTCGAAAGTATCGCGGATGCCCAGCTGGCCGCCTTCAAGGCCCGAAACGACAGCCGGCAGCAGGTCCTGGACACCGGCCTGTGGCGCTATACAAGGCACCCGAACTATTTCGGTGAATGTTGCATCTGGTGGGGCTTTTACCTGTTTGCGGTTGCTGCCGGCGGCTGGTGGTCGATCATTTCACCACTCCTGATGACTTTCCTGCTGCTGCGCGTATCCGGCGTGGCGCTGCTTGAAAAAGACATCAGCGGACGGCGCCCGGCCTACGTGGACTACATCAAACGCACCAACGCCTTTATACCGGGATTGCCCCGGGACCGGCAAAACCGGGGAGCTGACCATGCACCGGGGATGTAGTCACAGCGTGCGGAGAATCGCTGCAGCCTGGATGTTTTGCCTTGTCTTACCGGCAGCCGTCCAGGGCGGAGCCGAAACGAAGGAGTGGCGTTTCAGGGTTTTTCTTGATGACAGTGAAATCGGCTACCACCATTTCCGGCTTACGGAAACCGGCAGCGTGACGCGACTGACCAGCAAGGCCGAGCTTGATGTGACCTTCCTGAAGATTCCGGTATTCACCTACCGGCATGAAAACATCGAGAACTGGAACAGCGGCTGCCTGGAAAGCATCACTTCGGTCACCAACGAAAATGGCACGCACTACCGGGTTGAGGGCGATGCCGAAGACCACGGCTTTCGACTGGCGGCAACTGCCGGCGAGGCAGTCCTGCCTGCCTGCATCAGCACATTCGCATACTGGGACAAGTCATTCCTGGAGCACGGGAACCTGTTGAATTCACAAACGGGGGAGTACCTGCCTGTCGAGGTCGAGTACCTTGGTGAACATACGCTGGATACAGGAGCATCTGTCGCACCGGCACACCGTTACCGGCTGGATGCCGACGACCTCGAACTCGAACTCTGGTATTCCCGGGAGGGGCACTGGCTTGCCCTGCAATCAACCGTCGACAGCGGTCGCCTGCTGCGTTACGTCATGGAGTGAACCCCGATGCCTCGTCTCGCCCGGTTGCTTTGCCTTGTCCCCGTCATGTCACTTGCCGCATGCAGCAACACGTTGCCGCCAGTACACAACGTTGCCCATGTCGACCTTGACCGTTTCATGGGTGACTGGTTCGTCATCGCCTGCATTCCGACCTTTATCGAACAGGACGCCTTCAACGCCGTCGAGTCGTACACGAGAACCGGTGACAGGAGGATCGCCACCACTTTCCGCTTCAACAAGGGCGCATTCGACGGGCCGCTGAAGACCTACGAACCTGTCGGCTATGTCAGCGAAGATCCGTCCAACGCGATCTGGGGCATGCAGTTTATCTGGCCCGTAAAGGCTGATTACCGGGTGATGTACCTCAGCGAGGACTACACGCAAACCGTGATCGGGCGCAACAAGCGCGACTATGTCTGGATCATGGCCCGCACATCCGCGGTTAGCGACACCGCCTACAACGCCCTGGTCGAACTGATTGCAGCGCAGGGATACGACACATCGAAACTTCGCCGCGTGCCACACGCACACGGGAAGGCAGGAGTCTTGCAACCATGAAGATCGCGGTAATTGGCACTGGAATCTCCGGCAATGTTGCCGCCCGGCAGTTGTGCAGGGAACATGACATCACCGTGTTTGAAGCAGGCGGGCATATCGGCGGGCATACCCATACGCACGACATCTGCCATGACGGAAACAAGTTTGCGATTGATACCGGGTTTATCGTTTTCAACGACTGGACCTACCCCAACTTCATGAAAATTCTGGACGAGATTGGCGCGGCGTCGATCCCCACGGAAATGAGCTTCAGCAGCCGCTGCGAGCAAAGCGGGATTGAATACAACGGCGCCTCGCTGAACAAGCTGTTTACCCAGCGGCGCAATATTTTCCGCCCGGGTTTCCATGCCATGATCAGGGACATCCTGCGCTTCAACAGCGATTCCCGCGAATTGCTCGACAGCAGGGACACCGGACTCACACTTGGAAGTTACCTTGACAGCAACAACTACGGGCGCCTGTTTGTAAATAACTACATCATCCCCATGGGCGCCGCGATCTGGTCGACCGACCCGCAGCAAATGCTGGATTTTCCAGCCTGCCACTTCGTGCGCTTCTTTACCAATCACGGCCTGCTGAACATCAGGAACCGGCCGCAGTGGCACGTGATTGCCGGCGGCTCGCGTGAATACGTCAACAAACTGGTCGTGCCCTTTCGGAACCGCATTCGACTCAACGAAGGGGTCGTCTCGGTCAGGCGCCTGCCCACCCACGTCGAGCTGCGCACGACCAGCGGCGCAAGGGAGTGTTTTGACCACGTGTTTATAGCCAGCCATAGCGACCAGGCGCTGTCCATGCTTACCGAGCCGACGCGACTGGAGCAGGAGGTACTGGGCGCCATCCCCTACCAGCACAACGAGGTTGTCCTGCATACCGATACTTCCCTGCTGCCGCAGAGCAGGCGGACCTGGGCGGCCTGGAATTACCTCCGCAAGCGCGGCAACAACGGGCAGGTCACGGTCACCTACAACATGAACATCCTGCAGAAGCTGCAATCTGACACGACCTTCTGCGTAACCCTGAATGACACCCCGAACATCAACCCGGACAGGATCCTGCGCCGCATACGCTACCAGCATCCCGTTTTCACCACGGAGGGAATGCGGGCACAACAACGGCAGCATGAAGTCAACGGCACGCAGCGCACCTGGTATTGCGGTGCGTACTGGCGCTACGGCTTTCATGAAGACGGCGTCGTCAGCGCACTGAATGCCCTGCAGGACTTCAAGGAAACCATTGAGCATGCACAGCCGTATCTACGTCGGGCAGGTTAGGCATCGTCGCTACAAGCCGGTGCCGCACGCATTTCAGTATGCACTGTTCATGCTGTATCTCGACCTGGACGAATTGCCGACGCTGTTCAGCAAGCGCTGGCTGTGGTCGACCCGGCGTACAGCAGTCGCACGCTTCAGGCGGGATGACCATCTGGGCGATCCCGCCATTGACCTCGCAAGCGCCGTGAAACAGCTGGTGCGGGATGCAACCGGCATTTCCCTGAATGGCCCGATCCGGCTGCTGACCAACCTGCGCTACTTTGGCCATGGCTTCAACCCGGTAAGCTTTTACTACTGTTTTGACCCAGGTGGCGAGAAACTCGAGCTCATCGTCGCCGAGGTCAACAATACGCCCTGGGGAGAGCAGCACTGCTACATCCTGCCGGAGTCGGAAAACCGCGGCAATGCAAGCGTGAAACGTTATCTGGCTGACAAGCGCTTCCATGTTTCCCCGTTCATGGGCATGGACATCAACTACGACTGGCGCTTCACCCGGCCCACCGAAAAACTGATTGTCCACATGAAGAATTTTCAACAGGGCAAGCAGTTGTTTGACGCCACGCTTACCCTGCAGGAACAGCACATCAACGGATTTAATCTGGCAGCCGTACTGATCCGCTTCCCGCTGATGACCTTGAAGATCATCGCGGCCATCTACTATCAGGCACTGCGCCTGTGGTTGAAAAAGATCCCCTTTGTTCCACACCCAGACCGACAGGAGGCACCGGAACCGGTGAACAGACCATGAAAACCACAGCATTGTGTATCGACAAACCGGCCCTGCAGGGCCGGAATACCGGCTTGCTGAACGCGCTTGCCAAGCGAATCCTGCTGGCCAGGCTGGCGAATCTGCGACACGGCGAACTCATCCTGACAGACGGAGACGAGCGCTGGTGCTTCGGCCAGCAGGATGAAATATTTTCGCGAACTGTCACGCTCGGCGTTACCAATCCCCGGGTTTATTCCAGTCTGCTGGTGTACGGTGCTGTCGGTTTTGGTGACGCCTACCTGGACGACTGCTGGAAATGCGACAACCTGACCGGACTGTTCGAGCTGTTCCTCTGCAATCGCAGGTACATGGAGAACATCGGTCCGGGCATGAAATGGCTGGTAAAACCACTGCAACTGGTACGGAGTTACCTGAACCGCAACACCCTGCAGGGAAGCCGCAGGAATATCGAGGCACACTACGACCTCGGCAATGAACTCTTCGAACTGTACCTGGATAACACCATGATGTATTCCTGCGGCATATTCCATAGTCCGGAGTCATCCCTGCAGGCTGCTTCCGAGGCCAAGCTGGAACGCATCTGCCGGAAGCTGCAACTCAAGCCGTCAGACCATGTCATGGAAATCGGTACCGGCTGGGGCGGATTTGCCCTGTATGCCGCAAAACACTATGGCTGCCGCGTAACGACAACCACCATTTCAAGGCAACAATACGACTATGCGCAGCAGCGCGTCCGGGAAGCCGGACTGGAAGACCGGGTTACGCTGCTGTTCAACGACTACCGTGAACTCAGGGGCAGCTATGACAAGCTGGTATCGATCGAGATGATTGAAGCGATCGGTCACCGTTACTTTGATACCTACTTCAGGAAATGCAGTGAATTGCTCAAGCCGCAGGGCATGATGCTGCTGCAATCCATCACGATTGCCGACCAGCGTTACCGGGAGGCCAGGAAATCAATAGACTTCATCCAGCGCCACATTTTTCCCGGCGGCTGCCTGCCCTCCGTGGCGGCGCTCAGTGATGCCATCGCGCGCCGCACCGACATGCGTATCTTTCACCTGGAAGATATCGGCCCGCACTACGCCACTACCCTGCAGCGCTGGCGTGAACGCTTCCACGCACAGGCAGACAGGATCCGCCGACTGGGTTACCCGGAACGCTTTATGCGCAGCTGGGAATACTATTTCTGCTATTGCGAGGCAGGCTTCAGGCGGCAATCCATTGGCACGGTGCAACTCCTGTTGACCAAGCCACAAGCCCTGCGTACACCGCTGACAAGCAGCGACTGCTGAATTAACGCCGGGCCACCCCGGCAACAGGCGCAAGCCGTTGTTTTAGAAGCCATGCCGCAGGCCCGGGTCGTGCCGATATTGACCCATATCAAGGACAAGTCACCGCTGACACGGTTTAATGACTGGCCATCTTGCGGCAAACATCGCCATGACACCGACAAGCCACCCATGAACGCCAGCACGAGCAACACCGCGAACGCCGGCAGCAGCAGCCCGTTCGATCCGGACAACGGGCCGGCCTACGCGGCATGGCGCGACCGCAAGCTGACGGGCTACCCGACGGATGTCGGGGAGCTGGTAGTCGAGGTAAAGGACCCGCGCAGCCTGACGCCGGCGGAACACACGGCGCTGCACGACCGCTGCCGCAAGACCAACATGGCCATCTATGCCGGGCGGACCGGTGGTGATCCCGACAAGACCATTCCCGGATTGCTCGGCGAACAATTCGGCCTGACCCGGCTGGACTGCAACATGGGCGCCGACGACGACGGCATCACCTCCCTGCGGGTCGTGGAAGGCGAGTGGCGCGGCTCCTATATCCCCTATACCGACCGGCCTATCCACTGGCACACCGACGGCTATTACAACACCGCGGAGCGACAGATTCGCGGCCTGCTGCTGCACTGTGTCTCGGCCGCGGCCAGCGGCGGTGAAAATGCCCTGCTTGATCACGAGATTGCCTATATCCACCTGCGCGACCTGAACCCCGATTATATTCGCGCCCTGTCGGCACCCGCGGCGATGACCATTCCCGCCAACATCGAAAACGGCATGGAGATTCGTCCGGCGCGCAGCGGCCCCGTCTTCAGCATCCTGCCGGACGGCAGCCTGCACATGCGCTACACGGCGCGCAGCCGCAGCATAGAATGGGCCGCGGACACCACGACCCGGGAAGCCGCGACAGCACTGCAGACATTCCTGCAATCAGACTCGCCCTGGATCTACCGTGCCACCCTGCAACCGGGACAGGGCCTGCTCAGCAACAATGTCCTGCACGACCGCAGCGGCTTCAGTAACAGCGAGTCACACACACGCCAGCTCTACCGCCTGCGTTACTACCAGCGGATCGCAGGCACCTGACGGACGGCTTCAATACGGAGAAGACATGCCATGAATACCATCACAATCATTGCCCTGGTGATGCTGGCCCTGATGCTGGTGACCTTCACGGTATTACTGCCGGTAGCCATCGTGTTCAACGTCAGGGCCGGTGAACAATACCGCCAGGACCTGGCGGAAAAAGTGAACCGGCTGCGGCTGGGAAAAATGCTGGCGGCGCTGGGTGTGGACATCGACGTCTACCTGCGCAGCGAGCGCAGCCTGGAAATCCAGCAGCACATCGACCGCTGTGCCACCTGCGACAACACCGCGGAGTGCGACGACAAGCTGTCAGACCAGGCCATCGACCCGGACAACATCGGCTTCTGCAACAACGAGGCATCCCTGCGGGAAATCGCGAAAAAGTAAGGCACTCACACCCGCCACACCCCAAATCCGAACTGGCCCATCCTTCACACCGGGCGCGCGTGCCTTGCGCGCCACTGCGCTGCGACGTTTTGTCACATCCCAAGCCACGGCACACCCTATAAAATTCCACCTTATAACAGCACCGGCGACCCGGTCACATTAACGCAACTCTGCTGCTGCCGTGCAGCACCCCCCAGGAACGCAGATGAAAATATCACCCGTTGCAGGTTTCTGCCTGCTTTGCCTTGCCACCGCTTCGACCAACGCCGAAAACGTCATCCTCGTGGAGGATACCGAGTTACAGAACCCGGCTATCCAGGACTGGCTGCCGGAGGAGCTGGAACTGGCACCGGTATCCGACGGCGGTGAACTGCTGCGGGATCTCCCGGGCATCGCCGGACGCCGCATGGGCGGACGTGGCATCGACCCCATTATCCGCGGCCAGAGCAATAACCGGTTGAATATCCTGCTGGACGGGGCGTACATATTCGGCGGCTGCCCGAATCGCATGGACCCGCCCACCACCTACTCCTCGATGAACGCCTATGACAGCATGACCGTCATCAAGGGCAGCCAGACCGTGATCTACGGCGGCGGCGGACCGGGCGGCACCGTGCTGTTCGAGCGCATTACGCCGCGCTTCTACCCGGACGAGCAATACCGCGCGGAAGTCAGCTCGGGTTTCATTAGCAACGCCGACACCTTTCAGATCGGTGCCGATGTCGCCGTCGGCAATCCCGACTTCTACCTGCGCGGCATCGTGGACTACACCGATTCCCACAACTACGAGGATGGTGACGGCGACAGCGTACGCTCCGCCTATACCAACAAGGATGGCGTCATCATGCTGGGTTACACCCCGACAGCCGACACCCGTCTCGATTTGTCATACGAGGAAAACCGGGAAGATGACGTGTTGTTTCCCGGCGCGGGCATGGACTCGCCCTACAGCGACAACGACACCACGCGGCTCAAGTTCGAGACTGGCACAGCGGTGGGTTTCCTCGATGCCATCAAGGCCGAAGTGTATTACTCGGAAATCGACCACCTGATGGACAACTACTCGCTGCGCCCGCTGACCGCACCGATGAAAATGCGCGCCCCGAGCAGTTCCGACACCGGTGGCGGCCGCGTGACGCGGCGAAATCCATGCCGGCAACGGCGTGGTCTGGACCATCGGCAGCGATTACCAGAAGAACAACCGGGATGCCGACCGCTTCTCCGGCCCTGCCGCTGGGCGGCGAACCCACCAACCTGCAGTCCATCCTCTGGCCCGATGTCGACCTGGCGCAGACCGGCTTGTTCGCCGAAATGGCCGCTTTCCCTATCGCCGCGCGAACAGCCTCAGGACCGGTGCTCGCTACGACCACGTCGCGCAGACGTCGGACGCGCCGACGAGGTCGCATTGGTTGAGTAATACCCCCGCCCCCGCTCCCGCCGATGACTTCCGCCGAGCCGGTTTACCGCAGCCCCGACGATCTGTACGACTTATTACGGTACCACGGATATCGACCATACCGAAGCACAATATCGGCGGCTTTATCACTCTGGAGCACGCCCTGAACCAGACCTCTGCCGTGTATGCGACGCTGAGCAGGACGGTCCGTACGGCTGATGCCACGGAACGCTACATCGCCAGTGACAACGGCATGAAAACCAGTGATGCGCTGGGTCGGCAACCCGGACCTGGACCCGGAAGCACATCACCAGCTGGAGCTGGGCTATACCCGGGACGCCGGGTTCTGGGATACCGCCGCATCGGTCTACTACAACGACGTCAACGACTACATCCTGCGCGATCGCGCCCATGGCCAGAGCGGCATCCTGCAGAACGACAATGCCACGATCTACCGCAACGTCGATGCGGAACTGTACGGTTTCGAGATGGAGGCCGGCATTCGCTGGGGCAGCTACTGGTCCAGCCGCGCCACGCTGGCCTACGTGCATGCCGATAACACCACCGACAATCGCGCCATCGCCCAGATGCCGCCACTGGGCGGCACCGTCAGCCTGGAGTACACCCGCGCCGACTGGAACCTGGGCGGCAGAGTGCGTGCCGATGCCAGCCAGGACCGTGTCGAGGATGACATCTTCACGGACAGCGGCCAGGACAGTGGCGAGTCGTCGGGGTGGGCGACGCTGGACCTGTTCAGCGGCTACACTGGCGCGAAGCATTTCACGGTCATGGCAGGCATCAACAATGTCTTTGACCGCAACTATGCCTACCACGTCAATGCCAATCCGGCACCGTTCGACCCCTTTGCCGTGCAGGTCAACGAGCCGGGCCGGGAATACTGGGTGCGCGTGAATGCAACCTTCTAGACTGCATAGCCCCCCCGCAAGGGTCGGCATACGGGGCGCCTGTCACCCCGCCGATTCAGGCCATGCGGCGGGGTGATCGCCTCTATCTGTTGCTTGCCGTCGGCATGTCACTGGGCGTGCATGCCACGGCCGCAGTCTGGTTCACTTACATTTCACCATCGGCAGACGGGTTAAACAAACCGCCCACACAGATCGTACAGCTCAGCCTGATCACCCAGCGCGCGACGCCACCGCCAGCCGTACCCGACCCGCCCCCCAAGGCAACACCCGCTCCCGTAAAGCCCAAGCCACAGCCCCGGCCCAGGCCTGTACCGCAACAGCCGCCACGCGTACAACCGGAACGCACGCAGCCAGCGCCCGAGCCGGAAACCGTGGTGTCATTGCCGACGGAACCTACCGCAGCGGGCGAGCCTGAAACCACGACGCAACAGCAGCCGGAAACCACTGCCACTGCCGCGGCACAGGAATCCTACCTGGCGCGCCTGCTGGCGCACATCGACAGCCACAAGTTCTATCCGCGCGGTGCCCGGCGCCGCGGCCAGGAAGGTGATGTCCACGTGGCGTTCTACCTGCTGCAGGACGGTGGCATTCGCGCCCTGGAAATCAGCGGCGACAGCAGGCAGCTGTGCGCGGCGGCGGAGCGGGCGGTGCAGGCCGCCCTGCCACTGCCGCAGCCACCGGCGTCGATCAACCTGCAGGATCAGGTCAGTTTCAGCATGCAGTTCCGGCTGAAAGGATAACGGGGGCAGTTAGCCCCCGTTATCTTCATTACTGCCTGTATCTGCGCTTATTTCGTCGGGCAGGTCTTGAAGCCGAACAGCTTGTAAGCCGGACAGAACTTGAACAGCCCGGTCAGCAGCGGCACCACGCCGACCCAGCCCCAGACCACCTGCGGCCCGACGAACACCAGGCTGATCAGTGCCAGCCCCACAATAACGCGCAGTACCCGGTCAATCCCGCCAACATTGCACATATCGATAGCCTCGTTTGAATGAATGATGATCACGGAGTCTAGGCGGGTGCGGTACGCCTGTCTGTGACAATGTCACCTTGCAGCCAGCAACTGCAGTGCCGCCCAGTCGAGTATGCGAATGCTGCCGCGCTGCAGCTCCAGCCGGCCCTGCAGCTCCAGTTCCTTGAGCAGGCGGCTGATGACTTCGCGGGCGCTGCCCAGTTCCGTCGCCAGTGCCTGGTGGGTGGTCCTGACCACCAGTTCAGCGTCACAGTGATCCAGCAGCTGCCTCGCGAGCCGGCTGTCGAGGCGGCCGAAGGCAACCTCCTCCACCAGGCTGATGACACTGGCCAGGTGGGCCGAGAAGGACTGGAACACGAACTCGCGGAAGGCCGCGGAATCCTGCAGGGCGCGCTGGAACACCGCGGCCGGTATGGTCAGCGCGGTCACTGCTGACTCGGTAATTCCCTCGGCTGGATAGCGCGTGTTGGCGAACAGGCAGGACGTCGTCAACACGCAGGAATCCCCGGCACCCAGCCGGTACAGCACGATTTCGCGGCCGTTCATCGCCCGCGTCAGGACCTTTACGCCGCCTTCCAGCACCAGCATGTAGTGGCTGCAGCGGTCACCCTGGTGAAACACGGTAGTCTGCGCCGGCAGGCTGACTTCACGGGCCTCGTCGAGGAAGCTGCCGACACCGGCCGCGTCGATAGCGGCCAGCTGCGGCAGCACTTTTTTCCAGTGTTCATTCATAGACTTCTTTATGCCTGCGCCGCATCGACAGCTCAAGTACGTTGGTGCTGGCGCGGGTTGCCACCCGGCAGAATCGACTTTAGTATTTTATTATCTACTTATTTAATGATAGATTATGTGGCCTTCGGAAACCCGCAGCCAGGGATCATCCATGAGCATCCAGCAATTTGAATCGATATCGCTTTTTCTCGGCATCGGCGGACTGATGGCCTACATGGTGTTCATCATGTTCCGGCTGGCAAAGGAATCGAATGCGGGCCGATTCGGCGGCTTCGTCATCTTCGGCGCACTCGGCCTCGGCATTGTCGGCTTCGCGGCCAAGTCGGTTATCCAGTACCTGGTCCTGGTGTAGACCGGCAGGGGCCGCCTGGCCGCTGCTGGACCCCGCCTGTCGCGGCATGGACAATGACGGCTGACTTCACCACAGGGGCAAGTGCATGGCCGTCGTAGCGCGTTACAACCCGGCCGCTGAATACCATACCGGCGAAGACTGCTATATCACCGAACTGCGCAACACGGCTGACGACACCGACTGCTCCATCGCGCGCGCCAGGGTGAAGCCCGGCGTCACCACCCGGCTGCACTGCCTGGAGCGGACGAGCGAGCGCTACGTCATCATCAGCGGCAGCGGGCAGGTAACGGTCGGTGCGGACGTGGCGACCCCGGTAGCGGCATTCGACGTGGTGCATATTCCGGCAGGAGTCCCGCAGCAGATCAGCAATACCGGCAGCGAGGACCTGGTATTCCTGTGTGTCTGCACGCCGCGCTTCCGCAAGGAAAACTACCGCGACCTGGACGACTGACCTGGATAGGCGTGCCAGAGTTTTTGAAACTTGATGACACCCCACCCGGCTTGTCAGTATTCATAATTTTCAGGCTGAGATAAAACTAGGGATAAAGCAGCGGCGCTACCAGCGTGTCGGCATTCAGCAGGACCAGGTGGTAGCTCTCGCCCTTCGCCCGGGACGCCACCCAGGGCAGTGCCCGGCGCAGGAAATCCGGGACCTCGGCAAGGCCCGGTACAGCGACAGACAGGCTGTCGCCCTGCCCGTTCAGGACAACCTGCTGCTGCTCGGCACTGGGATTCCCGCGGATCTCCAGCCGGGACCAGTCAATCCTCACGCCGGCGACCGTTTCCGCGGCGATGGCGGCAAGCAGCAGGTTCAGTTCAGCAACGAGCCGGGTGCAGATTTCGCGCTTGCGACGCAAGTCCTCCATGGTCCGGAACTGCAACTCGAGCCCGTCCGCGGTACTGCATGACGGGCCGGCATACTGGCTGAAACTCCAGCTGGGCGGCTGTCCCTGCACCTGCTTGCGAACCACCGCCAGATCAGGGGCATCCACGAAATCCTCGCAGCGATAGGCAGCGCAGAAGCGCTCGAGGATGCGCTGCTCGAATTCGCCCTGTTCCCGCGCCAGGGGCGTACCCACCATCACGGGACGGCCGGCAACATTCAGGTGAACGCTGTTGTCAGGACCTATGCTTATTTCGACCACCGTCTCGGGCGTCAGCGTTTCCCCGATGGCTGCCAGTTCCGCTGCATAGGCGTCCACGGCGCTGGCCCAGCGCACCAGGTCCCGACGCTTGCCGGTGCGTGCATCCAGCCGCGCACGGTCCGCTTGCGTGGTATACGCAGCAGTCATTTCACTGATGGCCGTCAGCGCAAACTCGGCTCGCACCGGTTCCGCTTCCTTGCTGATGGCAACGGCGATGCGATTGAAACGGGATAGCGAGCGGTCGACTTCGGCAACGGCCTGCGCCGCGACCACCAGCAACAGCAGGCCACAGACCGCCGGCAGCAGCCGCTGCGCGTCAGGTATAAATCCGATCATTGCATAAATTCTTGCTGTAGGAGCACCCTAAAGGGCATAAACGGCTTTCAGCCGTGATTCGCGCCTGCAAGGCGCTCCTGCACGGCTGTACCAGAAGCTCACCAGCAGTGAATCCCGCAAACATGGCGAAATACTCATTGCATCCTGTAAATCACGGGGTGAAACGGATTATCAGGCCGAAATTTATGCAACTGCCGGGTAAAGAGAGGCAAATCCTGTTGTGATAACAAGTGCAGCACCCGGTATCCCGTGCCTGCCGGTGCAGCAGGAGCGGCTCAGCAGCGCGGCCCTGACAGGGCCGCGCTGCTATGGCATCAGGCAGAACGCGGATTCAGGACAGGCAGGGTCGCCCGGCTGCGGCGGGAACGCAGGCGGTGACGACGCGACAGGCGCGGCCGCAACTGGCTCTTGAAGTCATGCTTCCAGACCGCGAAGTCCAGCGATTTGCCACCGTAGATGGCACCATCCAGCGACTGTACCAGGGCACGAATCCGCGCCGGTTCAGCCTGGGGATTCGCGGCAATGATTTTTTCAGCAATCGCCGACAGCGGGGTATGCGGCGTGATTTGCAGGTGCTGGCAGATACGCTGCTTGAACTCCAGGCACCAGGTCTCCGGGGAATCCTCCTGGTCCAGGCAGCGCGTACACATCCACAGCCGGACCGTCCTCGGCATCAGCAGTGCGAGACCGTAGCGCAGCTTGTTGATGTACACGACCGGTGAAACCTTTTTCCAGATACCACCCGTCAGCGCCGAGCTGTGCTGCCAGGCGCCGCGCAACAGGGCTGCGACCCGGACGCGTACCGCATCCAGCAAGGGCCGGGTACGCGGCCAGACACCCAGCCAGTAACCCGCGATCAGGCCCAGGGTGATGAGCAACGGCGCCCAGAACAACGCCGGAGAAAATATCGTTCTTGCCAGTGACGGCCTCAACCAGGCCATTACCCGCAGCAAGGCTTTCACCCGCCTGGTCCGGGAGCCCGGCAAGCATGGCCTTGTCATTGTCTACATCCCACCAGCCGACCGTGATCCGCGGCAGGCGGACCCAGCCATCCTTGAGGGGAATGAGGGTGTAGGTTTCCTTGCGACTGCCAATCAGGTAGTCACCATTTTTGGAGATACCATTCTTCACGGTAACCGCATCCCGGTATACCCGGTACTGGTCACTGGGGAGTTGCTGTTCAAGCGATGGCAATTGTTCACCCAGCGCACCCTTTGCAGTGAGTTCCAGGGTCAGCGTTACCGGTTTGCCTTCCTTGAAAGGCTGTTCCTCTGACATGGTTGAACGCAGTTTCAGGTCTTTCAGGGGCAGCCAGGGCTGCTGTCCCGGGTCCGCCGCCATGACATGAAAAGTCAGCGCCTCGCTGGAAGACACCGTGAAGGGTGCAGCCTCGCCCGGCACCTGCGGCACGCCCGGGAAACCGCTCCAGTGCCTGTCCGGGGCATGGGTACCGTTAAAGGTAATGGCCGGGATCACGATATCGCCGGATTGCAGCGGCGTCAGCTTGAAGCGATAGGTATTGATGA
The DNA here is from genome assembly GCA_963701455.1 of uncultured Gammaproteobacteria bacterium. Taxonomy (GTDB): domain Bacteria; phylum Pseudomonadota; class Gammaproteobacteria; order UBA9214; family UBA9214; genus UBA9214. Next base: position 361,188 of record CAVPAE010000005.1, on the reverse strand, counting down.
TCTCCCGACTGGGGCTGGAAGTGGCGACAGGGCCGTCGATTTTCTCCAGCACCGCGCCGGTAACGCGCGGTACCACGGGATCGAGCGTTTTCAGGTTGTCACTGCTGATAACCTGCACGGTATACACCACGTTTTGCTGTTCGTAGAGCGCCGTAGAACTGACGGATACTTCGACACGTGGCGCGGCGCTGGTTGCTGTTGCGGCAGCCGGTGCCTGTGCTGCATACCAGTTACCCGGCTGATTAACCGCGGGGTAATACATGTTGGCCGCCGGCGCCGCGGGAGGCTCGTACATGGGGGCCTGCTTGAAGGGACCTACATTGCCCCAGGGGCGATTCGTGGTAGTCGCGGTGGACTTCTGCTTGCTGGAACTGTTGCTGGAACTATTGGTAACACCGAAGGAGAAGGCGTAGGCGGTATGGGCAAGTCCTGCGATAAAACTCGCGAGCAGGCAGACAATACAGATCTTGGATAATTTCAGGCTTCGCAATTCACTTCCCCTCAAAATTTTATTGTTGTGTGGTTGTCTGGTGCGGCGTTCAACAATACCTCTTGCTTGGTACCCGGGAAACTCACCAGGGCCGCGTCTCGATTAGCTGGCGCCGGTTGCGCTGCATTTCCTGGCGCTCCTCCAGCATAAACTGGTTGCGCAGCAGGTAGGTGGGATCACCCTCGATCCGCTCCAGCCACTGGTCCATCATGATCATCGATACTCCTGAACCACTGGCGCCATCCTCATCAGGAATACCACCGGGTTCCGCATTCGGGTCTTCCCTGTCCTCGCCGGTTCCCAGTTGATCGAACTGGTCGACTGCCTGGCTGGCCGCCTGCTCTTCCTCCGAAATCTCGTCGGGAGCCTGCCCCTTGCCAGTGAAGCGGTCGTCCGCACCGCCTTCCTCGGGCTGCTCCGATTCCCCCTGGTCACTTCCCGGGTCCTCGGTTTCCTCTTCGCCCTTACCACTATCAGACTGATCTATGGGTAGATTACCATCCTTTTCGTCAGGGAGTGAATCAGAATCTCCTTTATCTTTCTCATTCTCCTTCTCCTGATCACCCGACTCACCCTCGGTTTCCTGTTCATCCTTGCCGGATTCCTCGCTGGCCGGATCCTCGTCTCCCTCCTTACCCTCTGATTCGTCTTGCTTTTCACCCGCCTCTTCAGCAGATTCCTCGCCATCGGAAGACGCCCCTTCCGACTCCTTGTCCTGGTCGCCGCTGGATTCCTCGGACTCCTCACCCTGGTCGCCGGATGACTTCTCGGATTCCTGTTCCTGGTCTCCCGAAGATTCTTCAGACTCCTGTTCCTGGTCGCCGGACGACTCCTCCGACTCCTGCTCCTGGTCACCGGATGACTTCTTCGGATTCCTGCTCCTGATCGCCCGAAGATTCCTCCGACTCCTGCTCCTGATCGCCGGACGATTCCTCCGACTCCTGCTCCTGGTCGCCGGACGATTCCTCAGACTCCTGCTCCTGCTCGCCGGACGATTCCTCGGACTCCTGCTGCTCCTCGCCCGGACGATTCCTCGGACTCCTGCTGCTCCTCGCCGGACGATTCCTCGGACTCCTTCTGCTCCTCGCCGGATGATTCCTCAGACTCCTTCTGCTCCTCGCCGGAGGACTCTTCGGATTCCTGCTGCTCCTTCTCTTCTTTCTCTTCCTGTTTTTCTTCCTTCTTTTCCTTGTCTTCCTCGGTTTCCTCTTCGGTCATTTCTTCCGCGGAAAACTGCTCGGTCTTTTTCCTGGCCAGTTTCAGGTTATGCAGGGTGTCTGCATCATCGGCGCGCAGTGTCAGTGATTCCTCATAGGCCTCCACGGCACCTTCAAAATCCTTGAGTTTGTAGCGGGTATTGCCGAGGTTGTAGAGTGCATCGGCCTTGACCTCTTCGCGTTCAACACCGCTGAAGGCTTCGCCGGCGTCCGTGTAGCGACCGGCGCGGTAGAGCGCGACACCGCGATTGTAATCATCGGAAAACGTCTCTGCCGCAGCATCGTATTCGCCTTGCTTGAACTGGTGCGCCGCCTCCTGGTCCGTGTTCCTGAACCAGGCTGCGCTGGCGCCTGCCGACACCCCGGCCATGCCAATCAGGAAAACCGCGCAGCAGCAACAAAGCTTTGCAGACATGGCGAGCACACGCGGTTTCAGTGCGGCATTCATAGATCCGAGATCCTGTAGCCCGCAGCAGTCCGGCGAAACAGCGGCAGCAACAGCAGCAATGCCAGGCCGGCAAACCAGTAGAAACGCTCATTCCAGATTCGTGTGCGTTCCTCGGAATCGGTCTTGGGCAGGGCCTGCGCCCTGACCTGTGCAAGGATCTTGTCAGTATCGCTGTCGCGGTAGTCCGCACGCTGGTAAATCCCGTCGCCGGCCTCTGCCAGTGCCTGCAGCCGGGTTTCGCCGAGGGATGAAATGACCGTCTGCCCCTGCCTGTCGCGAATCCACGGCTCTGCCGGGCTCGGGCCGGGAACGGCATCGCCTTCCGGCGTACCAACACCGAGCACATGTACCCGCACACCGGCATCGGCAAAGGCACGCATGCGCTCCTCCAGTCCCGGCTCGTCGAAATCACCATCAGTCACCAGCAGCAGTGAACCGACGCTTTCCTCAGGCTGTCCCGCCAGCAGTTCCGCGGCCCGGTCCAGCGCGAAGCTGAGGCGACTGCCCTGCAGTTGCACCAGGCTGGTATCCAGTGCCGGCAGCATGCGGCGGATGCCGTTCATGTCCTCGGTGATCGGGGAAACGACATGCGCGACCGAGGCAAAACCGATCAGGCCGACACGAATGCCGCGGTTATTGTTCAGCAGGTCTTCCACTTCCTGGCGTGCCCGCGCCAGCCGGTTGGGCTTGACGTCGGCCACGTCCATGGAGCGCGAGATATCAAACAGCACCACCAGGTTGGTTCCCGGCCGGAACAACTCCACATCGGTGAAGTCCCAGCGTGGCCCCGCCATCGCCAGCACCAGCAGCGCCCACACGCCAGTCCAGCGGAAAAACCGCAGCCAGCGGGTACGCGACGGGGCTTCCGAGCGCCCCAGCAGGTGCGGCAGCAGGTGGGCATCCGCGTACTCGCGAATACGCTCGTTGCGGGTGTCGAATCGCCGGGAAAAAACCAGCCAGACGGCAACCGGCAGGCACAGCAACAGCGCCCACAACCAGCCCGGCTGCGCGAAGTGAAATGCGCCGACCCACTCAGCCACTGGCGCGCCCCGTCAGCCACGGCCGCGGAATGCCATCCGGGAACAACCCCAGCAGCAGCAGCGAGAACAGCGCCACCCCCAGCGGCCAGCGATACAGCGAGCGTGGAATCATCACGCTGCGCGATTCCGCCTCGGTCTTTTCCAGGGCATCGATCTGCTGGTAGATCTGGTCCAGGGCATCGCTGTCGGTCGCACGGAAATAGGCGCCGCCGGTAAGGGTCGCCACTTCCCGCAGCAGGTCTTCGTCGATCTCCATCTTGACCTCGGTCATGCGGCCATTCTCGTAGAACGGCACCAGCCCCATGCTGCCTACGCCAATAGTGTAGATGCGAATTCCCTCGTGGGCCGCCAGTTTTGCCGCCAGCCGCGGCGGCAGGCTGCCCTCGGTGTTTTCACCATCGGTCACCAGGATCAGGATGCGTGAACCTTCCGGCCGTTCGCGCAGCTTTTTCACGCCGAGCCCGATCGCGTCACCGATGGCCGTGCCATCCCCCGCCATGCGCGACACGATGGCATCTACCAGGCTGTGTACCGCATCGGTATCCAGCGTCATGGGCGACAGCACGTAAGCCTGACTGCCGAACACCACGATGCCGATGCGGTCACCGTCACGGGCATCGACAAACCGGCCCAGCACACCCTTGATCACCGCCATGCGCGTGACTTGCTTGCCGTCGACCGTGAAATCCAGCGCTTCCATGGAACGCGAGGTATCCACGGCCAGCATCAGGTCATATCCCTCGGTGCGGATTTCCGTGTAGGGCTCCAGCCACTGCGGCTGCATCAGGGCAGTCACCAGGGCAACCCACAACAGCGCCAGCGTGGCAAGCTGCAGGCGGCTGCCGGCATGCGTAAGCGAGCGCGCGGCCACGAAGGTCGATGCCAGCCGGCCCAGCGCCGGGTGCAGCAGGGTGGAACGGTGACCATACGTGAAGGCATCGGTCGCGCCGTGCGGGCGCGGCCAGAGTTTCCATACCAGCAACGGCAGCGGCAGCAGCACGGCAGCCCAGGGCGCGGCAAAACTAAACACGGCGCACCCCCGGCGCAAGCCCGCGCAGTGACTGCCATAAACCGGCAAGCGAGAAACCCTGCGCCTGGCGTACCGGTCGGGCGGCATCGACCCAGCGCATCGCGGCACGAATCAGCCTGGCAAGCTCGTCCTTCTGCACCGCCATGGCCGGCGGCATGTAGGGTGCAACCAGCAGAATCTGCCCGCGCGTCTGCCAGTCGAAGCCGGAATCGTCATGCTCCTCGAGCCAGAGCAGCCACGCATCCCCCGTGATACCGGCAGCCTCGCGCCGGCCGCTGCGCGCCATGGCGATACGCCGCAGCAGTTCCGACAGCTGGTCTGCGATCTCCCGCGGGTCACCCTTCGCCAGGGCCTTTTTCAGCGACCGCAGCTGGCGGCGGGCATCACCGCGCCAGCCCACCCACGGCCCGTTGTAAATTAACCAGTAGCGGATACCGACCAGCAACAGCGCGGCAACAACCAGTCCCAGCAGGTACCACCAGCCGACTGCCAGCGGCAACCAGCTGACGGCATCCAGTCCGTGAATATCGCGCAGAACGTCGGCGGTGTCCGGTTCTCCATCCGGTGCCGCTACCGTCTCCCCACCCTGTACTGCCGCAGCCCCTTGATGAGGCTGGTGTGCACATCTTCATCCGTGCTGACCGGCACCAGGCCGATGCCAAGACGGTAGGACAGCTGCCGGAGTTCCTCGCGGCGCTCTTCCCAGTCCTCGCGGAATGCCGCACGCCCGGCTTCGTTGTCGGTGTCCACCTCCAGCAGTTCGCCGGCAGCATTGGAGAAGATCACCGTGCCCATCGACGGCAACTCCCGGTCAGCCGGATCGTCTACCGGCAGCAGGAAGACATCGTGGCGCTGCTTCAAACTACCCAGCGTACGCTCCAGCCCGGCCGTTACCTGGTTGATGGGCGCGATCACGAAAATCAGCGAGCCGGTGTGGCCGCCGCTGTCGAGGTGCCGCAGCGCGTCCATGAGCCGGGACTCATCGGTATTGCCCTGCTCGATCGGTGTCGTCAGCGCGCGCAGCAGGCGCCACAAACCGCGGCGGCCAGGGGTTGCACGGAAGTAGCGCATGCCGGTTGCCGGGTTGCCGAACAACACGCCACCGACGCGGTCATGCTGCTTGCTGGCGGCCCAGCCGATCAATGCAGCGACGCGTGCCGCCTGGATGGATTTGAAGGTACCGCGGGTGCCGAAGCTCATGTGCGGCCCGGAATCGATGCAGAGGATGACGCTGCGCTGCCGTTCCTCGCGAAAGACCTTCAGGTGCGGCACGTTGGTGCGCGCCGTAACCAGCCAGTCCATGTTGCGGATATCATCGCCTTCGCGATACTCGCGCACTTCATCGAAGTCGAGACCGGTGCCGCGGAAAACGGATGCGTACAGACCGGTGAAAGTGGAATTGACCAGGTGGCCCGCGGCGACGCCGAGCGCACGCGCCTGGTGGCGCAGTTCCAGCAGGTCATCCAGCTGCGGATGCAGGCTCATTGCCCGGGTCCTGCCGGTCCGTCCGGGCCGTATGCAACGGGTAAGCCTTCCGCGGGGGCAACGCCAGCTGCGATCACGGAATTGCCACGACCTCGAGCAGGCGCTTGACGAAGTCACTACTGGTCACGCCTTCGGCCTCGCCCTCGAATGTCAGCAGGACGCGGTGCCGCATGACGTCCGGCGCAACCGCCTGGATATGGTGCGGCGCGACGAATTCCTCACCGTCCAGCCAGGCCCGGGCGCGGGCACAGCGGGCCAGTGCGATGGTGGCACGCGGCGATGCGCCGAAGCGACACCAGCGCTGCAGGCTTTCGTCGTAGGCACCGGGATTGCGACTCGCCTGCACCAGGTCGACGATATAGCTGTTCAGCTTGGGGTCGAGATACAGCCTTGCCGAGTCCGCACGCACCTTGAAAAGCTGTTCCTGGGTCAGGACCTCGGCCGGTGGTTGCAGTGCATTGAGTTGCTGGTTGCTGTCGAGTTCCAGGATGGCCAGTTCCTCTTCCCGGTTGGGGTAGTCAACCCAGACGTGCATCAGGAAACGGTCCAGCTGGGCTTCCGGCAGGTTATAGGTACCTTCCTGCTCAACCGGGTTCTGCGTCGCCAGCACCATGAACAGCTGCGGCATGGTGTAGGTCTTCAGGCCCACCGTGACCTGGTGCTCGCCCATGGCCTCCAGCAGCGCCGACTGCACCTTGGCCGGGGCGCGGTTGACCTCGTCCGCCAGCAGGATATTGTGGAACAGCGGGCCGGGCCGGAATTCGAACTCGCCGCGTTCGTGGCGGTAGATGTCGGTGCCTATCAGGTCGGACGGCAACAGGTCCGGGGTGAACTGGATGCGGTGATAGTCACCTTCGATGGCTTCGGCCAGCGCCTTGACGGCGGTGGTCTTGGCAAGACCGGGCATGCCCTCCACCAGCAGATGACCCTCGCTGACCATGCAGATCAGCATGCTGTCGACCAGGGCGCGCTGCCCGACGACCCGGGATGCGAGGTGAGTGCGAACCCCATCGAGTACCGATGGGTCCATGCGGCGGTTCTCGCCCGGGCTGCTAGTATTCAACAATGTGCTGGTCTCCTGGATGATTCAGATGTCTTATTATTCGCACCTGCAACGCTTAACCGATTGATAGATAGCCACTTAGCCCGAATGCAAACGACAATTCCCAAACTCGGCAAGGAATCAATCGGACTCTGTTCTTATTATCACTAATCACATAATGCGCGATGATGGTCGCGAATTACAAGCCGGATGTCGTTGATCTGCATCAAGAATTGAAAACATGCTCGCGTGACTGGCGCAAGCTTGCGATCAGCCGCGCGCAGGAAGACATGCTCGCCGGCACAAACACGCTAACAGGTGAGCGCCCCTGCGGCAGACATGGAGGGGATTCAGCAGGAGGTTCGGCGCCGTGGCGCCAGGTGTGGCGGGAGCCAGGCCGGCCCGCAGCGATGCTGCAGGCCGTTACCCGTCCGACAGGTCATGGCAGGCCAGTACATACGGATATGCCTGGCCCGGGAACACTCTGCTAGCCGGATTTTCCCTGCAACAGCATGCGATTGACTTCCTCTTCGGCGTTGATCCAGTCCTGCGCCGGATCGCCCGGTTCAAAACCACGCCGCTCGGCCATCAGGTAAGCTGCCTCGGCAATCAGGCGCTGGCGCTCCGCGGTATCGACACCGGCACCATGCCCTTCCTTGCCGCGCGCGGCGACCGCCTTCTGAATCGCTTCATCAAGTGTCTTTTTCACCGCGGTTTCTATCTTGCGGTTCAGTTGCCGCTCGAGCTGGGAAACCTTCTTGCGCAATGCTTCCAGTTCGACCGACAGGGACTTCATTGTCAGTTTTTCAGCCATATACTCCCCCACCCAGGTTGATGCTCCTTAATTTCATAACGCTGCGCGACCCCGCGCCGCATGCGGATAGTAGCGCCCCCGGGGCAAGTAGCCAATACCATTAATCAACCCCGCGCAGCATGCCGCCCCGGCAGGAATAATTATAGCCCCACAATGGGTGCGCCGCATCAGCCCGCATATTGCGCCAGTATCCGGGATGCTGGCGCGCGACTGCAGGGAGAAGGTGAGACCGGGAACCGGTCGAGATGCTGGCCTGGGCCATGCAGGAGGTAGGGCAACGCATGGAGCAGTTGCCGAGGGCAGGCGCGACTGGACCCCGGCCTTCGCCGGGGTGACGACTTACTCAGGGTTTCCTCAGGGCTGGCGTAGCAGGCCCGGCAGTTCCTGCTGCTGGAACCCCCCGTAGCCATTGAACAGCCCGTCGGAGAGGGCGGCATCGGAAACTGCAGTGACCTCGTAGCGTTTGCCGCTCTCCAGGTCGCGCACCGCGACCGGCACGCCGTCGATGTCCGTCACCAGGAAATCAAGCTGTTTCGCCTGGGCACCCAGCATGCTGCCGGCACTGCCGGCCATGCCACGTGAAAATGACACCATCGCCTGCAGCGTTTCGAAGTCCTGTTTCGACAGCTTGCCGCTGGGGCCGGTCGCCATGCAGACTTCCGCCGCGGGCTGGCCGTTCTTCACGATGCCACTGGCCTTGCACTGCAGCCCGGCGATGATATGCATGCCCCGGTCAACGGTTTTTACCTGGTCCGCTTGCGGCTTGCTGCCTGCCGCCGGCGCAGCCGGGAACGTCCCCATCCGCTGCTCGATCATGCGACGCTGCTCCGGCGGCAGCCCGGCCAGCATGTCCGCCATGTAGGGTGCAACGGTTTCCCGGATGCCTGCCGCCGTTTGCAGCCCGGATTGCAGTTCCGCCTCGGTCATCTGCGTATACTGCCGCTGCGCGGGCTCGACGTAGGTAATAGTCCTGGAGCCGGCATCATAGACCACGTATTCGTCCACCCCGGCCGCGCTCATTTTGCCCTTGCCACCGCGCAGCTGGATCAGCGACTTCAATCCGTCAGAACCCTGCACGATCAGCGTGGCATCCGCGCTGGCCGGCTGGGCCGCCAGCAAAATTATGATCGTAGCGATACCGCTGATGATGCGTCTTGAAACCATGTAACTCTCCTCCGTTGCCAATAACCGCGGGGGTTGTACCGCGTGCAGGCAGATAGTATGCGATACCGGCAGCGATCTCACGCACTGAAAAAACCGGCGGGGTTTCAAAGTGTAGCGGTTCACACGATATCCCATACAACGAGGCGGGACAGGCCCGGCTACCTGCGGGGATGCAGCCACGCACATCTCGCCTATACTTTCCAGAACCTCTGCGCACAACGGCAACGAGGCAATCACATGGGCATCTACCGCAAACATATCCTGCCGCGTGCCACCCATTTCGCCTGCAGCCTGAAACCAGCCATGCTGCAACGCGGAAAGGTAGTGCCGCTGGCCAGCGGCCGGGTACTGGAAATCGGCATCGGCTCGGGACTAAACCTGCCGTTCTACGCCGCCGGCAAGGTGGAACATCTCTGGGGGCTGGACCCGTCCCGCGAGAACTGGGCCCTGACGGAAGGCAAGCGGGCGCCGGTCGATTTTGACGTTGAGTTCCTGCAAGCCTCCGCCGAGTCCATCCCGCTGGATGATGCCAGTGCCGACTGCGTGCTGGTGACCTATACCCTCTGCAGCCTGCCCGCTGTGCGCCCGGCCCTGGAAGAGATGCGTCGTGTACTCAAACCGGGTGGACAACTGATCTTCTGCGAACATGGCGCGGCACCTGACGCCAACGTGCGCCGCTGGCAGGAACGGTTGAACCCGCTGTGGCGGTGCGTGTCCGGCGGCTGCAACCTGAACCGCACCGCACCTGAACTGCTGCGGCAGGGAGGATTCACAATTCAGGAGATGGAAGCCGGTTACATCCCTGGCTGGAAACCGGCGAGCTTCAACTACCGGGGCATCGCCAGGCCAGCTCGCGTTGCCTGATTCATCGGAGGTAGGTGCGGTCTCACGCCCGCGATAGCTATCTCAAACAATCGCGCCGAAGGACGGCGCTCCTACAGGTGCCACTAACGGGTGTAGGAGCGGTCTTCTGACCGCGATGCGCGCCGCAAGCGGCGCGCCCGCAATCCATTCCTTACTTATTGCCTGTATTCAACAAGCGCAACCCGTTTGATTCACAATCGGTCCGGCAGATGGCCGCGGATCTCGCGCGCGTCGAAATGACCGAGGTTCTTCTCGATCTCCGCAATGCGTACATCCGGTGGGGTATTGAGTTGCTTGCGCAGCAGGCCGAGAAAATCCGGACCCGCGACCAGCATCAACCGATTGCAGCGGCCATCGTGACAGGCCGCCTTGAGATGCTCGCTGACTTCCTTGGAAAAACGGATGGCATCCTGCTCCATGGGTTCGACTGATGCTCCCATGGCGTGTCTACCCTGACCGGAGCTGTCGAATGCACGCCCCTGACGATCGGCATTGACATCCCGTGCATGTTCACGTCCTTCGGGATGTTCCAGGGTTTCCACTTCCTGCAATGCGCCGCGTGGGTCGGCAGACGGTGAAGATCCGTGCCTTGCTCCTGTCCGCGACGACAATCCAGTGTTTTGACATAACACCTCCCATGAACTTGGTTTACAGGATTCAGCATAGACCATATTGCCAGCACTGCGCAGCGAACGTCACACCCCGCTGTGAGGGGGTCATATTACCGGCCGTTTGGTATAGACTGGTTGGGGTCAATAGCAGTGAACCTGCCTGACTCGTTTACCCCAACACGCACCCCGGCCATCCCCGGCCCGCACGTGCACACCAGCCGGAACGGACAATGCCAACAACCACACGACTTATCCTCACCCTCGCCTGCCTGCTGCTCGCCCCCGTCACCGGGCACACGGAACACCCGGCGGATCAGCACGCGCCGCCCCCGGGCGACCATCTGCACCTGTCACCGGCATTGATGGGATTGCTGAAGCAGGAAATGAACGCCATCCAGCAAGGCATGCAGACACTCATACCCGCCATCACCTCCGGCAACTGGCAGGAGGTCGCCGACACCGGCGAACACATCCAGCACAGCTACATCATGCAGCAGCAGTTAACGGACGCCCAAATGGAAGAACTGCACAATGAGTTGCCACCCGCGTTCCTGGAACTCGACCAGTCCTTCCACCGCTCGGCCGGCATGCTGGCACACGCGGCGAAGATGCATAACGCGGAGGTGGTCAATTTTTACTTCTACAAACTGACCGATACCTGTGTTTCCTGCCACAGGAAGTTTGCGGGGTATCGGTTTACGGGGTTAGTGAGTGAAGCGGATGACGAGGGGCATCAGCATTAAATGTTCGTATTTGTTAACCACTTTCTCATACGCACACAACGTCTGCAGTATTTAAGGCGTAACGCCGTGTTAAGTGACGACCAGCGCAGCCGGACGTCAGAGTGAGAAGTGTTAACAGGCCCCAACAGATCAGTGTAGGTAAATGGGACAGCAGTGACGTAATGTGACGATGCAGTGATTGTTCCATCACCGGTGCAAACCGAAAAGATGGCCTGCAGTTATTGTGTGCGTTGTCCCAGCAGTAGCCGTTCCTGCTGCGCAATCTCCACCAGCTGGCTGCGCTGCTGCAAAGGCACGCGCTGCAGCTCCATGACGCGTTCAGCATAGGTTGCAGTTGCATCGAAGGCAGCATGGATACACTGCTGCACCCGGTCCGCCGTCAAGCCAAATGATTTGCCAAGCTCGACATAAAAGGCGCCATGATCCGCATATCCGGACGGGTCGAAGGGAATCGCACTCACCAGGTTATGCCGCGGCCAGGCCCGCATGGGTGCCGGGTCATAGACCGGCGCCAGGCGGCAGTCCGACAAGTCGCCCAGCAGCGCCATGTTGTCCAGGTGGAGATCGCCATTGCCCGTCAGCAGCGCCATCAACAACCTGCGGTACAGCAATTCCCCGATATCTTTTTCCAGCGAGGCCACCTGGCCCAGGCGCTCCAGAATATCGCCAAGTTCATCCAGAAGCAGGTCGCCGGTTTCACGGAAGTGGTGATCACCTGTCGCGATCACTGAAAACAGGGATTCCATCGGGATGGGCCTGCCGTCGACCCGGTCGAAGCGTTCTACCGCCAGGAAATGCAGTCCGCCAGCATCGTAGCGATGCCAGGCCGGCACCTCGAATCCTGCCTCGCGATGTACGTCCAGGCACAATGCTTCCAGGTCGAGCAGGCCGTGATATTCCGGTGGCTCGATCTTCAGCACAACATCGCGCTTGTGCCGCGTTCCGGGTGGATAAAATTCGGGTTCGTCTGCGCCCGGCGCAATAGCCACCAGCAGCTTCGGGATCATGCCGCCAACGGAGGGCGTAGGACCCAGCACCTCTTCAATCGCCCGCGGATCGAAGTCGACGTTCTCGTCAAGCACATCGCGCTTGAGCATGCGCCAAAGCTGGGAGCGAGTGTCGGGCGAAATCGTGCCTCCCGCCGCACTTCCACTTCCCTGCGGGGAGCGATACCAGGTCTCGGCAACGATATCGTCCGGGAATACGTCGACATGCCCGATACCGCCATGCCCGCCCATCACCAGTAATTGCCATTCCGTCTCCATCCCGGGAGGCGGTTCCTTTCCCGACCTGGCGCGCAGGATATCGAGGTAATGCCGGCGCTGCAGGTTGCGGGGATTATTCCCGGGAATCAGGCCAAGCAAGCGCGGGAATGCCGGGATACGTTCACTAACGGGGTAGGTGACGCTGTCCGCCCCCCAAATGGCGCCGTCACCCAGCAGGCAGAACCCGGGGCGGCCGGATGCGAGGTATTCCTTCGTGTAAGTGAAAGAGGCCTGTTCTCCCGCCAGCACCAGGTCCCCCATTTTTTCCGGCGTCCCGGACAGCCGGGTCCAGATCACGGCATGCTGGTTACGCGCCATGCCTAATCATCCTTCGGCTCACCGGAAGCCCGAAAGAAGCTCCCGGACTTGATGGCTTCGGCAGCTTTTTCCCGGGATCGACGCGGTACGAGAACCAGTTCGAGATCCAGCTGTGCACCTAATGCCTCAAGACTGGAAGCGCGGATATCCCCCCGGGTCTTGGCCTTGCTCAGACCCACGGCGGTCATGCCGGCCATTTCCGCAAGCTGTGCCTGGGTCAGGCCACGCTGCTTTGCGGCAGAAACCAGCTGATTTATGAGTGCCTTTATATGTCTCGACATTAAACTTTAGTTTAATCAAATAGCCATACACGGGTTTGAGTATAGCATAATTAAACTATTGTTTAACTCATTAGAGGGCGGACCAGAATGGCACTCACTTAAGCCAAAAGCATCGTCATTCCGGGCGGAGCGAAGCAGAGACCCGGAATCCAGATTGCATAGATCCCGCACATTCTGGATTCCCGCCTTCGCGGGAATGACGGTCTTACTGACCATTTGAGCTTAAGCAATACCATTCAGGGCAGACCACGATTTCTTGCCGGTAGGCGAAGGCCGCAACCAGCCGCGCCCGACCTGCATGCCGGCGTAGCGCCTCAGTCCGGCTCATCCTGCCGGCCCTCGCGCAACTGCCGTGCGCTCGGGCGGATTCGATACCACATGGTCCAGACGTACAGCAGCAGGCCAGCGACCTGGGCAACCCCGCCAAGCAATACCGGCCATGCCAGCAACGACTGGTCGCTCCAGGCGCGTGCGAGTTCAGCGGCCACGCGCAGCAGCGTGCCGCCAAGCAGCAGCCAGTAGACCGCCACGATCAATGAAGTGCGGTAGCGCGGGTCATGCGCCAGCGGTTTCGGGAACAGCCAGAGCGCGACACCAAGGATCATGAACATCACGAAGCCGACGAAGACGGCGTGGGTATGCGCGGAGATGAGGTAGGCACCGGGCCAGGAACCGAACAGTTCGCGCCGCACCAGCATGTACAGACCCAGCAGCAGGCCGGCGGCAAGAAAGCCGATGCCGGTCTTGATGAAACGGCGCACCAGCGCTGTCACGATCGCACCCGCGCGACTGCCACTGGTTCAGGTCCGCGGTAGCCAGACATCAATCCTTCTCCGTTGTCTTGCCGGTAGTGCGCGCACCCGTGCGGTCGCGCCGGGCGGGGCGGTTCTTCTCCGGGTCGCTGAACTCGAAACGGCCATAGAGAACGCAGCCCTTCATGCCCGGATCGCAGGGGCGGCCCTTGACCCGCTGGCACGTGCCGCGGATTTCGTGCGGGCAGCCCCAGCCGCCACCGCCGCTCATCACGTTCGGCTCCCGCTTCCGGGCCGACATTCAGTCTGCCATTGCCTGTGCATCTGTTCTCCAGCCGGTTTGCTACTGCATCTCCACCCGCACACCTTCCTCGATGCGGTCATCAGGATGCGCGATCACGGTCTCACCACTCTCGATGCCGGAGAGAACCTGCGCAACCAGACCGTTGTTGTGGCCGATGTGCACTGCCACGCGCCGCGCCTTGCCGTCACGGATGGCAAACACGGCCCAGCCATCGGCATAACGGAACAGGGCGCTGGCAGGGATCTGCAGCACATCCTCAGCCTCCCAGAGAATGAAGTGCGCCTCGACGCGGTAGCCGTCGCCGAGCTGCTGCCACTGCTCGCGCGGCGAGGTGATGTCGGCGATCACCCAGACACGCTGTTCTTCCACGCCCAGCGCGGAAATCTTGGTAAAACCGGTCGGCTCGACGACGCGCACCACGCCATCGAGCGGCTGTTCACCACCCCAGCGCTGCAATTGCACCGCGCCGCCGGGACGAATGCGCACGGCATCCGCCGACAGCACATCCACCGCGACTTCCAGCGCACCCGGATCTCCGATTTCCAGCAGGTCCTCGCCGGTCACGACCACGCCCTCGCTTTCGTGGTGAATCGCCAGCACGCGGCTGGCGACCGGGGCGCGCAGCTTGACGGTTTCCAGTACCTCCGTGCCGTTGCCGGAGATGGAATACTGCAGCGTGGTCTGTGCCGCCTCCAGGTCGAAGCGCGCGACTTCCACCGCGAACTCGGCGGATCGTTTGGCTGCAGTCGCCTGCCGGGCAAGCGTCTGGGCCTGGTCGAGATCGCCCTGGGAGACGAGTGCATCCTTGAGCAGCTTCTGTTTGCGCCGGTATTCGGCCTGGGCGTAAACGTCCTCGGCACGCGCCGAGATCACCTGCTCCTCGGCCGACTTGAGCGCGGCCCGGGCGGAGGCGACCTGTGCCTCGGCACGGGCCCGGCTGCGCGGGTCGAGGACCTCGGGGCGCAGTGGCTCCATGACGGCCAGCGTCTGGCCCTGCGTGACCGCGTCGCCGACCTCAAGCTGGATACGCTGCAGGTAACCGGCGACCGGCGCGGATATCACGAAGCGGTCCTTGACCCGGGTGCGGCCCTCCTCTTCAACGGTAACCCGCAGCGGCGCGCGCACCACCGGCACGCCCTCTACCGGTACGGGTCCGGACCAGAAACCCCAGACCAGCGCAGCCGCGACGACCAGGACAGTCAGGGTGATGCCGGTTTTTCGGTTGAGCTGCATGATCGAGGTTCCATTAACCGTGGATGTCGTTCAGTTTCATTGTCGCATTCATGGCTGCCCGGGGCGACCGTTTCCAGACAGGAATCGCGGTCAGATGACCGCTCCTACACTCAATAGACGCACCTGCAGGAGCGCCGACCTCCGGCGCGATTGGCTGACGACGGCATCGCGGTCAGGCGACCGCTCCTACATTCAATAGACGCACCTGCAGGAGCGCCGACCTCCGGCGCGATTGGCTGACGACGGCATCGCGGTCAGGCGACCGCTCCTACATTCAATAGACGCACCTGTAGGAGCGCCGACCTCCGGCGCGATTGGCTGACAACGGCATCGCGGTCAGGCGACCGCTCCTACATTCAATAGACGCACCTGTAGGAGCGCCGACCTCCGGCGCGATTGGCTGACGACGGCATCGCGGTCAGGCGACCGCTCCTACATTCAATAGACGCACCTGTAGGAGCGCCGACCTCCGGCGCGATTGGCTGACGACGGCATCGCGGTCAGATGACCGCTCCTACACTCAATAGACGCACCTGTAGGAGCGCCGACCTCCGGCGCGATTGCCTGACAACGGCATCGCGGTCAGGCGACCGTTCCTACATTCAATAGACGCACCTGTAGGAGCACCGACCTCCGGCGCGATTGCCTGACGACGACATCGCGGTCAGGCGACCGCTCCTACATTCAATAGACGCACCTGCAGGAGCGCCGACCTCCGGCGCGATTGGCTGACGACGGCATCGCGGTCAGGCGACCGCTCCTACATTCAATAGACGCACCTGCAGGAGCGCCGACCTCCGGCGCGATTGGCTGACAACGGCATCGCGGTCAGGCGACCGCTCCTACATTCAATAGACGCACCTGCAGCGCCTCCGGCGCGATTGGCTGACGACGGCATCGCGGTCAGGCGACCGCTCCTACACTCAATAGACGCACCTGCAGGAGCGCCGACCTCCGGCGCGATTGGCTGACGACGGCATCGCGGTCAGGCGACCGCTCCTACAACAACCAACAGCATCTGCAGGTGTGCCAACCTGCACTACTCCCGCGTCTTCAGGACACCGATCAGGTCCAGTTGCTGCAGCTTGCGCCACAGCAAAATGCCGGAGATCAGGGCGGAACCGATAATCACGCTGGCGGCGAAGGCGTAGGTGTCGGCCTCCACCACCAGCGGCACGCGGTACAGGTCGGAGCGGAACGAATCCGACAGGTAGCGGCACAATTCATGGCCAAACAGGAAACCGAGCGGCAGTGCAGCCAGGGTGGCGAAACCGAGTTCACCCAGCAGGATCCAGGCAATCTCGCCCTGGGTGAAACCGAGCACGCGCAGGCTGGCCAGTTCGCGATCGCGTTCCGAGAGCGCGATGCGCGCGCTGTTGTAGACCACGCCAAAGGCGATGATGCCGCCGAGCATCGCGGTGACCATGGAGAAGAACAGGATGGTCTCCTCCATTGTCTGGTGGAAGCTGCGGATGGCGCTCTCGCGCACGATGGTTCCCGCCACGCCCGGCATGTCGTCGAGTTCGCGGTAGATGCGGTCGCTGTATTTGCGATCGATCCCGAGGTAGGCGCCGCTGACCACATCATCTTCCTGCATCAGCCGGTTCAGCGCCGCGCGCTGCATGTAGACCGACACGCCGAGGTATTCACTGCTGAGCCCGGCAACGGGGACCTGCAGCACCGGGCGGTTGCCCTCCAGCACCTCTACCGTCAGCAGGTCGCCCGGCTCGATGGCCAGCAGTTCGGCAAGGTAGTCCGTGAGCACCACACCCACCGGCGGCAGCTCGACCGACTGCAGGTCGTCGCCGAGAATGCGCCGCAGCTGGCCGTCCGGTTCCAGCCCCTGCACGGAACCGCGGTAACTGCGGTGTTCGAAACGCAGCCGCGCCGGAACCCTGCGGACACCCTCGGCATGCTCCACGCCCGGCAGCCCCGCCAGCGAAAACAGGCTATTGCCGGCGGCAGGCTCGGTAAAGGTCACCGTCAGGTCCTGGCGCTCGCTCATCGCATACTGCACGTCGATCATGTGGATGATCGCGTCCTCCTGGAAATTCGACACCATGGTGATGCCGCAGGATGCGGCGATGCCGGCCACGGTCAGCAGGGATTTCAGCGGCCGTCTTTCGATGTGGCGCAGGATCATGCGGGTCGGCTGGGAGAACCACCGCTGCAGACCGAGCCGCTCGACCAGGGTCGCACGGTACACCGCCGGCGGCTCGGGACGCATGGCCTCGGCCGGGGGCAGGCGCACCGCGCGCAGCACGGCATAGGCGGTCCCGGTCAGGCCCGCCACCACGCTGACCACGGTCGCCCCGACGATGACCGGCGTTTCCAGAACGTAGTTCAGGAAGGGAAAGTGGTAGAAATCGGTGTACACGGCGCTCAGCCCCTTGCCCAGCCAGATGCCCGCCGCAATGCCACCGGCCAGGCCCAGCAACACGATCAGCAGCACCAGCAGGGTGTAGTGCCGGCCAACGGCAAGATTGCTGTAGCCAAAGGCCTTCATGATGGCGATCTGGTTGCGCTGGGTGTCCACCAGCCGCGTGATGACCACGTTGAGCAAAAAGGCGGCCACGCCAAGGAAGATCACCGGGAACACCGCGGCCATGGTCTGCAGGCCACGCAATTCCTCGGTGAGGAAGCGGTGCGACAACTGGTCCTTGCGATCGTAGGCACCGAGGCCGCCGTAGCGCTCCAGGATGCGGTCGAGGCGCTGGATCACGTCCGCAGACGCACTGCCCGGCACCAGCCGCAGGGTAACGCTGTTAAACGCGCCATCCATGTCGTAGGCCGCGGCCAGTGCGTTGCGGCCCATCCACAGGATGGCGTAGCGCTCGGGGTCGGGAAACACGGCGCCGGGCGCGATCGGGTAGATGTACTCCGGCGACAGTGCAATGCCGACGATGGTGAGGCGGTCACGGCGTCCGTGGATGGTCGCGGTCAACTGGTCACCCGGCTGCAACCCGTGCGCCGTGGCAAAGGTTTCGTCCACCACCACTTCGTCGTCCCGGTAGGGTTCCGGCAGTCGCCCACGGCGCAGGTGCAGGCCATTGAGCAGGATGGGACCGGCATCCGGTATCGACACCAGCGTCGCCGTGGCAGGCTCGGCGAAGTCCGGCACCGTGACCCGCGCGGCGGCCACCACCCGCGTCTGCACCCGGTCCACGCCGGGTATGTCGCGAATGCGTTCGGCCACCTGCTCGGGGGCACGCTTCAGTACCGCGAACACATCCGCGAAGCGCTGCTCGCGATAATAGTCTTCCTGGGTGAGCAGCAGGGAATCGTAGGTCGACAGCGACATGACGAAGGTTGCAATGCCGCCGATCTGCACCAGCGCAATTGCCAGCACCATGCCGCGCAGCTCGCGCAGGTCGCGCAGCAGCTTGCGGTCCAGGGCGCGCATGCCTACCAGACCAGGTCGCGGGCCGGCAGCCGCTCGGCGTTGCGGGTCACCGAACTGATGCGCCCGTCCATGATCTGCACCACGCGGTCGGCCATGGCCGCGATGCCGGCATTGTGCGTGATCAGCGCCGTGGTGGTGCCCAACTCCTTATTGGCGCGCTCCAGCGCCTCCAGCACCAGCACGCCGGTCTTCGAATCCAGCGCCCCGGTCGGCTCATCGCACAGCAGCACGGCGGGATTCTTGGCGATGGCGCGCGCGATGGCCACGCGCTGCTGCTCACCGCCGGAGAGCTGCGCCGGGAAATGGTCCATGCGGTCCTGCAGGTGCACCAGCGCCAGGGCCTCCTCGGGCGTCATGGGCGCACGCGCGATCTCGGTAACAACAGCAACATTCTCGCGCGCCGTCAGGCTCGGCATCAGATTGTAGAACTGGAACACGAAACCGACGTGATAGCGGCGGTACTCGGTGAGGGTGCGCTCATCGGCGCGGGTCAGGTCCTGGTCACGGTAACGCACCTCGCCCTCGCTCGCGGTATCCAGGCCACCGAGGATATTCAGCAGGGTCGACTTGCCGCTGCCCGAGGGACCCAGCAGCACCATTAACTCCCCGGCAAACAGGTCGAGATCCACGCCGCGCAGGGCCTGCACCTCGACCTCGCCCATGTGGTAGACCTTGGTCAGCCCCTGGACATGAAAAACAACTTCAGTTGCAGTTCCCGCGCTGTTCACTGCCTGACTCATGTGCGCTCCCTATCATGGCGACCGGCACCTCCCTGACCGCAATTCGACGCTGGCCCGTGACGGGCGTGCCTGGCAGGAATTGACATAGATCAATGGTGCAACAGGGTCGCCTCACTTACAGTACGCCGCAAGGCATGATAATAAAACGAAATCCGCGCCACAGGCGGCAAACACGCACAGGATTCGCCTCCTAGCTGATCTGAATCAATAAGCAAACGCGGACTTTTGATTACATTGCAGGGTGGCGGTTGCTATTGCTGCAACCCTCCAGCAACGGATTCTGGAGTGACGGATAGACATGAGTCTAGTGCACAGACTGCTGTATGCAACGCTGCTGTCCCTGGCGGCGGCAATGTTGTGCCATGCCGGACCGGATGCTGCAGAGCCAGCCGACAGCGCCTGGGGCAGCCTGCCGAAACACCCGGTCCATACCAACCATGCGTTTTTCTTCTTCGAGCCGTTTGCGGACGGTCCCGCCGTGACCCGCGCCTGCCTGGAGTGCCACCCGGACTCCGCCAGGGAGGTCATGCAGACCGCGCACTGGAACTGGCAGGGCGAGGAGGTCATGGTGCCCGGACATGACGGCGCGGTGCGCATCGGCAAGCGCAATGTCATCAACAATTTCTGCATCGGCGTGCAGTCCAACTGGCCGGCCTGCACCATGTGCCACATCGGCTATGGCTGGGAGGACGAAAACTTCGATTTCAATGACGCCTCGCGGGTGGACTGCCTGGTGTGCCATGACAACAGCGGCACCTACCTGAAGAAATTCCGCGGTGCGGGCGTGCCCGACGAGTCTGTCGACCTGCTGGCCGTCGCGCGCAGCGTGGGCATGCCGCGGCGCCAGAACTGCGGCAGCTGCCACTTCGCAGGCGGCGGCGGCAACGCCGTGAAGCACGGCGACATGGACGAGACCCTGCTGTTTCCCAGCGAGCGCATCGATGTCCACATGGGCAAGCACGACATGCAGTGCGTCGACTGCCATCGCACCGAGCACCATCTGATCCGGGGCCGCGCCATGGCGGTCAGCGTGGACAGCGAAAACCGTGTCGACTGTACCGACTGCCACGCCCGGCAACCGCATAGCGACGTGCGCCAGAACGCGCATACCGGGCGGCTGGCCTGCCAGACCTGCCACATTCCGCACATGGCGGCCGACACCGGCACCAAGATGACCTGGGACTGGTCGGAGGCCGGCCAGGACCTGGACATCACCGACGCCCACCGCTACCTGAAGATCAAGGGCCGCTTCACCTGGGCAAAGAAGGTGCAGCCGGAATATTACTGGTACAACGAGACCTCGACCCGTTACATCACCGGCGACCGGATCGATCCCTCCCGCCCCACGCAAATCACCGCTCCACTGGGCAACCGCGACGAACCCGATTCAAAAATCTGGCCGTTCAAGGTACACCGCGGCAAGCAGCCCTATGACACCGAGAACAATTACTTCCTGGTGCCGAACGTGCACGGCGACCGCGGCTTCTGGACCGCATTCGACTGGAAGGCACGCGCTGCAGACGGGATGCACAGGTCAGCGGCCTGCCCTACAGCGGCGTCCTATGACTTCGCTCCGACCGAGATGTACTTTCCGCTGTCCCACATGGTCACCAACCCGGACGAGGCGCTGCAATGCCGCGACTGCCACGGGGAACGGGGCCGCATCAACTGGGTGGCGCTGGGCTACCCGGGCGACCCGATCAGCCGTCCCCGCGTCGCGCATGACCCGGTTTACCTGAATGATGCCGAGGGCGTACCGGTAACAGAGTCAGGACTGCCGCTGTCGGTGGCCGAAACCTGCGGCATGTGCCATGAACTCGAGGATGAGGACTTTATCGCTGCCCATGGCTACCACAGCAGCGTGCAGGATGCGCTGCTTACCGCCCGAACGCCGCCTGCTGCTGCACGACGGGCCGCGCATCCCGGCGGACGGGGACAGCGAAATGAACTGCTTCCTCTGCCACCTGCAGCAACCCGACCACGCCGGCCGCCTGGCCGCCATCGACGCCGGCAAGCCGGAATGGTCGGTCAGCGCCACATTGCTGGACACCGGTCTGCTGACCGCCAGCGATGCGGGTTACCAGTGGAACAGCGAGCTTGTCGGCGAGGACGGCGAGACCGAAATCGACCTGCGGCCGGTTTCCGAGGCCAATTGCGGCGCCTGCCACGGCATGGTCCATGACGGCGCCGACCCGTTGCTGGTGCCGCTGGGCACGGGGCAGCACTGGACCACGGAGACCACCGGCCAGGTATTTTCGCCGCAGCCGATCCGGCAGTCCGGCATGAACCACGCGGACAAGGACGCACTCGACATGGTCTGGGACGTGCATGCCGAGCGCCTGGTTTCCTGCGGTGACTGCCATTACTCCAGCGACCGCCCGGTGCGCCTGGCCGGCAAGGCGACCCCGGCGAACGTGATCCCCTCAGAGGGCATCAGGCGTCGCTGCGAAAGCTGCCACAGCCTCGATGGCACCCATGGCTGGCTGCCGGAACCGGCACGTCACTTCAATGCCGTCAGCTGCGAATCCTGCCACGTGCCGAAACTGGAAATGGGCGCCAGGCAGGCCATCGACAATACCGTCCTGCAGCCGGACGGCACCCCGCTGATCAGCTACCGCGGCATCGACGACACCGACCTCTCCGACCTCAGCATGGCCTACATTACCGGCTACCAGCCACTGCTGCGGGTCGGCAAGAGCGCGCTGGGCCGGAACCAGGTGCTGCCCTACAACCTGGTATCGACGTGGTACTGGGCAGATGGTGACAGCCATGCACCGATTGACGCGGCAAAATTGCGCGCAGCCTGGCTTGCCGGCGACGGCTACGCGGCTGAAATCCTGGAAACCTTTGACACCGATCGCAACGGCCGGCTGAGCCTGCGGGAACTGCGGCTGGACAACAACACCAAGCTGATGCTCATCAAGGAGCGGCTGCGCGCGGCGGGGGTGCACAACCCGCTGGTACGCGGCGAGGTGCGCGCCTACCACATTCACCACAATATACGCCACGGCGACCGGGTCAGCCGGGACTGCAGCGCCTGCCACCCCGATGCGAAAGCGACATTGCCCGGCTTTGAGCTGGCACCCTATGTCCCGGGCGACGTGAAACCGGTGCTGGTTCAGGACACCACCGAGATCATCCTTGACGGCAGCTGGGAAACGGAAGCGGGCGGCGCCCTGAATTTCGTGCCCGAACGCGGCGTCGCGGAATCCTGGCAGGCACTGGAGAACACCATACGGAGCGAACCATGAACGAGCTGTCCGACAAGATCAAATACTGGAATCCCTATGTGGGCGGTGCCCTGCTGGGCGTACTGTTGTTCCTGTCGTTCTTCCTGACCAGCCACGGACTGGGCGCCTCCGGCGGCGTCAACCGCATTGCCGTCGCGGTGCAGGACCTGGTCGTGCCCGAACACGTCGACAAGTCTCCCTATCTCGCGGCGATGGCAGGCGGTGATCGGGACCCGCTGCGCCACTGGATCGTGCTGGAAGTGGTCGGTGTCCTGATCGGTGGTTTTGCCTCCGGCCTGCTGCGCGGCCGCGTCCGGCTGCAGACCTATCACGGCCCGCAGATCACCCCGCGCACCCGCTGGGCCTTCGCCTTCGCCGGCGGCATCCTGATGGGCTACGGTGCACGCCTGGCGCGCGGCTGCACCTCGGGCCAGGCCCTCAGCGGCGGCGCGGTCCTGTCCGTCGGCAGCTGGGCCTTCATGTTCGCCGTCTTTGCCGGCGGCTATGCCCTGGCGTGGTTCGTCAGGCGACTCTGGCAACCGGGGGTATAGACCATGGCACCCTTCGATCTGGCAGCAACACTCGGGGTCACCGGCTCCTACCTGGTCTACCTCGGCATCGGTTTCGGCTTCGGCTTCATCCTGGAATCCAGCGGCTTCGGGGATTCCCGCAAGCTGGCCGCCCAGTTCTACTTCCGGGAACTGCGGGTACTGAAAGTGATGTTCACCGCCATCGTGGTCGCCATGCTGCTGGTATTCTGGGCCAGCGCGCTGGGTTTGCTCGATTACGCCGACCTCATGGTCAAGGAGACCTACCTGTGGCCCGGCATCGTCGGTGGCCTCATCATGGGCGTGGGCTTCATCCTCGGCGGCTACTGCCCCGGCACCTCGCTGGTGAGCGTGGCAACGCTGAAGATAGACGGCATGTTTTTCCTGCTGGGCCATGTCGTCGGCGTGCTCGCCTTCGGCGAGACCGTGGGCTACATCAACGAGTTCTGGAACTCCGGCTACATGGGCCGCTTCATCCTGCCGGAACTGCTGGGACTGGACACCGGCGTGGTGGTATTCCTGGTGGTCTGCCTGGCGCTGGCCATGTTCCTGGGTTTCGGCTGGATCCAGCGACTCATCTACGGGAAGGGGGATCCTGAATGAATGCCCCGTTCAACCTGCGGGTTCTCGGTGCCGGCATCCTGCTCGCGGCCGCGGGAGCGCTGGCGCTGTATGGCCAGCCGGACCTGGAACAGAAATGGGCCCTCATGGAGCCGGAGTATGCCTCCCGGCTGGAATATCGCGAGGTATATATCGACCCCGCCGAACTGCTGCACCTGATCAACGACGACTATATCGAACTGGTGATTTACGACGTGCGCGACGAGCGCGACTGGAACATCTTCCACCTGGTGGACGCCGAACGTATCGACCTCGAAGACCTGCCGTCACAAAGCAAGCGGCTGCGCAGCCTGTCAGAGCTGGGTGTGGTGGTAGTGGTCAGCAATGACGAAATCCTGGCCACCCGCGCCTGGAAACAGCTGATGGCGCTGGCGAAGCCGAACGTCTACATCCTGGAAGGTGGCATCAATCACTGGCTCAACGTCTACGGGGTAGTGGACGACGAGCATGAAAGTCACGGTACCGCGAGCCTGGCCGAACCGGACGGCAGCCTGCGGCACCCGTTCAAACTGGCGCTGGGCGCCCGCCACGCCGCGTCACGCCCGGATGAACACCGCGTGCCGCACCGCGCGTACACGGAAAAGGTCAAGCTGCTGAAGAAAGTCGCCAAGGCCGGGGGCTGCGACTAGCTGAATACCGGCAACGTCCGGCCCATGACAACAAGGCGGCGTTCCTAACCGTCGCAACGAGGAGAACTAACAGCATGATTTCAAGAAGCCTGTTGCTGGCTGTACTGGTTGCGTGGGCCGGCGTGGCCTGGGTCGCTGAGTCCGGCACCGAAGTGGCAGCAACAGCTATGGAAGCCGAAACTGAAACGGTAGACGAGAATCCCTGTGCCGGCATGGCGGACGGGGAATACATGGGCGCCGAGGCCTGCGAGGAATGCCACGAGGACAAGGTCGCCCAGATGCGGATGAACGTGCATGGCCGACCGGGCGATGCACGCAGCCCATTTGCCAAAGAGGAATGTGAAACCTGCCACGGACCGGGGACCACCCACTTCGACGTCGAGGGCAACTGCATCATCAGCCTGCGCGGCCGCTTCGGTGAGAGCGTGGAACAGCGCAACGGCATCTGCCTGGGCTGCCACAAGCGCGACATGCTGCACTGGCAGGGCAGCAGCCACGAGAGCGAGGACCTGGCCTGCACCAGCTGTCACGATATCCACGGTGAAGGTACTGTAGTGGAGCGCACCACCCAGGCCGAGGTGTGCTACCAGTGCCACCAGGACATCCGTGCCCAGACCTACCGCATGTCCACCCACCCGATCCGGGCAGGCAAGGTTATCTGCAGCGACTGCCACAATCCGCACGGCTCACCCGGCCCGAGCGCGCTGCAGAAACTCAGCGTCAACGACACCTGCTATCTCTGCCACGCGGAGAAGCGCGGGCCTTTCCTGTGGGAACACTACCCGGTAACGGAAGACTGCACCCTGTGCCACACCCCGCACGGCTCCAACCATGCACCGCTGCTCATCCGGCAGCGCCCGCAGATGTGCCAGCAATGCCACGAGGACATCCGCGCCCAGGGACGCCGCCACGTGCGCCGCTTCCTGGACTTCAATGACACCGACCCCAACCGCGGCCGCTTTATCGTGGGCGAAAGCTGCCAGAATTGCCATTCGCAGGTGCATGGCTCGAACCATCCCTCGGGTGCGAACCTGCTGCG
The DNA here is from genome assembly GCA_963701455.1 of uncultured Gammaproteobacteria bacterium. Classification (GTDB taxonomy): domain Bacteria; phylum Pseudomonadota; class Gammaproteobacteria; order UBA9214; family UBA9214; genus UBA9214. The sequence continues at coordinate 335,877 of CAVPAE010000005.1, read as the reverse complement.
CTAGGAACAGCACATGACTTTAGCAAATTCTGAACAAGTCTCGACCCGTCATTCCGGCGTATGCCGGAATCCAGAAAAATCAACAACCTGGACCCCGGCCTTCGCCGGGGTGACGACTTGTTCAGGGTTTCCTTCAATGAACAGGTAGCCAGTCATGCATACGAAAACGCTCATCACGACCATCAGCCTGCTGCTTGCCACGGCCACCCCGGGCATCTGCCCGGCAGAGGAAGACAGCACGCTGTTGCCCAACAACATCGAGCTGGGTATCGGCTACCTGAACGACGATGCCTACCGCTTCGGGCGCTACACCGGCCTGACCGATGAGGGCGCGTATCTCGTCGGTGACATCAATGCCCGCGACTACACGGGGGACGGCAACTACTGGCGCGTCCGTGGCACCAACCTGGGGCTGGATTCACGCTACCTGCGACTGGAAGGCGGCACCCTCGGGCAACAGCAATACTTCCTGGAATATGACCAGCTGCCCAACAACTGGGCCGATAGCGCGTACACGCCGTTCTTCGGGGTCGGCCACGGGACACTGACGCTGCCGGCGGGCTTCAATATCAATAACAGCGCCCTGCAGTCCTTTGACATCGAAACGGAACGCAAGCGTATCGGCCTCGGCGCCAGCCTGTTCGATAAACAGCGCTGGCGGCTGAACGTCGCCGTCAACCACGAGACCCGGGACGGCATCGATGTCCTCGGCGGTGCCATCGCCGGCACCGGCGGCGGTGGCGGCAACGGCAACGGCAATGGCAACGGCAATGGCAACGGCAACGGCGTGGTCGGCAACACCACGGCGGCACTGCTCCCGGAGCCGATCGACGACACTACCAACCTGCTGGACGTCAGTCTGGAGTACGTCAAGGACAAGGCGCAGTTCAATGTCGCCTACCATGTATCGCTGTTCGACAACGCTGAGCGTTCGCTGACCTGGGTTAACCCGTTCGACCCGGGTACCCCCGACGCCCCGAACCTGGGCAGCCAGGCACTCGCGCCGGACAACGAATTTCACCAGGTCACGCTCACCGGCAGCTACCTGCTGCCCTACAGCAGTCAGCTCACCGGCGCTGGTCTCGCGGCGGACGCATGACCCAGGACCAGGGATTTCAGCCCTACACCGTCAATCCCGCCATCGTCACCAGCACGCTGCCGCGCAACTCCCTGGACGGGGAGGTGTGGGTGACGACGGCGGAGCTGAAACTGGCCTCGCGGCCCCTGCCGAAGCTGCGGCTGAGTGCGGAATACCGCTATGACAAGCGCGACAACGACACCAAGGTGAGCAGCTACGACGTGGTGGTTGCCGATGGCTACAATCCCGCGGGCACGGTGCAGAATCGCCCGCTCAGCTATGACCGCAACCAGGTGGACCTGACCGCGAACTACCGCATCAACAGCAGCATGAGCCTGCGCGGCGGCTATCGTTTCGACGACATGTCACGCGATTACACCGATGCCGAACGTGAAGATACACAGGAGAACACCCTGTTCGCGAAATGGAAGGTCAGGCCGCATGCCGATGTTGACCTGGCGCTGTATGCCGAGGCGGGTGACCGGGACGGCAGCACCTACCATCCCCTGGTCACTGAAAATCCGGCGATGCGCAAGTACTACCTGGCGGACCGGGATCGCAGCAAGGTCGGCGCCTCGGTGAATTACATGGCGAGCGACAGCCTGAGCCTCGGCGCCAGCGCCGACTATATCAAGGACGACTATGACAGCACGGACATCGGCCTGACCGAGTCCACCATGCCCACTTACACCCTCGACGCCAGCTGGCAGCCGCGCGAGGACCTGACCACCCACGCCTTCTACACGCGCGAGGACATCAAGTCCAAACAATCAGGCAGCGAGGCAGGTACCGTGATACCCGACTGGAAGGCGGACTTCGACGACACCGTGGAAACCTGGGGGGTCGGCGCCAAAATGACCGGTATCCGCGGCAAGTGGGATGTGGGTGCCGACCTGGTCTACAGCAGCGCCACTGGCAAGGTGGACATGAAAAACCTGGCGCTCCCCGGTGCGGTCACCCCCTACCCCGACCTGGAGACCTACCTGACCTCGGTGAAGCTCTGGACGCAGTACCATTACCGCAAGGACCTCTCGCTGAAGCTGAGCTACTGGTACGAGGACTACAGCGCGGACAACTGGGCACTCGACAACCTGCAGGAAAACAGCATCGGCAACCTGCTGTTGCTCGGCGAGGATACGCAGGATTACAACGTGCAGGCCATCGCGGCTTCTGTCATCTACCGTTTCTGAGATCCGCCCCCGGCGGATAAAAAAGGCCGCAGTGTGCGGCCTTTTTCGTGCATGAAACTTACTTCACTTCACGTGGCAGAGCTTGCACTTCTTCTTCAGCGGGCCGGCAGTGTCACCCTGGGACACGGTGTACTCGTGGCAGCCGGTGCAGCGGGTATGGAATGCCTTTTTCGCGGCCGGGGCATCCGCCGACTTGTCAGTGTGACACGCATGGCAAGGCTTCACCGTTTCACCCGCTTCACCCTTGAACGTGTGGTGGCAGGTGGTGCACTCGGTAAAACTCAGGTCCGCATGTTTCTGGTGCAGGAAGGTGACGACACCCAGCTTGGTATCGAACTGAATGACCACCTTGTCGGGTGGGATCTGCGGCTCCTCCGCCATGACCATGCCGGTGGCAGCGGCGCAAACAGCCAGTATCATCAGGATTACGCGCATTGTCCTCTCCTTACGGATTGTCCCCAGTTAATGCTATTTCTAGCACTTATTGCCCGCCGTGTAATTGATGGGCATCAGGTACTGGCGAAATCCTGCCACCTGCAGGAGCGGGTACGCTAGACTAGACGCCATGGAACAGGCACCGGAACGCAGCTACTGCACCGACATCACCTGGCAGGGACGCGCCAACTGCCAGCGCTGCAATATTCGCCACCTGATGCTGTTTTCCGGGTTGCCGGAGCAGGCCTTCAGTGACACGCTCAGCCCGATTGACAATATCTGCATCCCGAGCGGCAGCGTACTGTTCGAGCAAGGCCAGCGCGACAGGGGAGTCTTCAGTATCCGCAGCGGCATCATCAAGCTGCTGTCACTGACCGCCGACAGCAGCCAGCGCATCGTGCGCCTGCTGGGGCGCGGCAGCACCATCGGCCTGGAACTGCTGGATGCGGATGAATGCTACCGGCACACGGCGGTTGCACTGACACCGGCGGATGTCTGCCACATTCCGCTGGAGACCCTGCTGCACCTGGATGCCAGCTATCCACAGCTCTGCCAGCAGGTCCGGTCGCGACTGCAGGATGATCTTGACCGGGCCGACCAGTGGATTCTCAACCTGGGCAGCGGCCCCGCCCGCAAGCGGGTCGCCTGGCTGCTGCTGCTGATGGTCGAACACGGCAACCACCTGAACCATGAAATCGAACTGCTCGGACGCGAGGACATGGCAGCCATGATCGGGACCTCCATCGAGACCGCCAGCCGCATCGTCGCCGAACTGAAACGGCGTGGCGTGCTGCACAAGACCGGCCCGCACCGCTTCCAGTGTGACGTCACGGCCCTCGAAGCGATAACCCGGGAAACTTAACCCCCGCTGCCGCACGTGCAACCCGCATTTCGCAAGGCGCTTGTCCCGGTCGTCATTTTCATCCTGCTGCTGTGGCTGATCGAGGCGCTCGATCGCGGCCTGCATTTGTCACTGGAACACCTTGGGGTCTATCCACGCACCACCAGCGGGCTTGCCGGCATCCTGTTCGGACCGCTGCTTCACGGCTCCTGGAGCCACCTGATTTCAAACAGCTTCGCGCTGCTGATCCTCGGCACGGCGCTGCGCTACGGTTACCCGCGCGCCGCGACGCCAGTACTGGCGCTGGTCTACCTGCTGTCGGGCATCGGCATCTGGTGCCTGGGACGCGACAGTTATCATTTCGGGGCCAGCGGCCTGACCCACGGCATGATGTTTTTCATCTTTACCACCGGCATCCTGCGCCGCGACCGGCTCTCCATCGCCCTGTCGCTGATCGCGTTTTTCCTCTACGGCGGCATGCTCTGGAGTATCTTCCCGCAGGAACCGGGCATTTCCTACGAAAGCCATTTCTTCGGTGCGGCCAGCGGCGTGCTCGCCGCCTTCCTGTTCCAGCGACTCGACCCGCTGCAGCCGGCAAAACACTACAGCTGGGAAGACGAAGCGGAGGAAGACATCGACACCGAACAGGAAGAAACCCCACCCGGCCACTGACCTGGAAGAAGCCAGCGATTTTTCAACTTGATGGTGACAAATATTATGGCCACGGAATCCACGGAAGAACACGGAAGAAAATAATCTGGCGGCTTCACTGTCCTTCCGTAGAACCCGACTATGGAAAGATCTGATCAATCATCTTCGCATGCCGGCGTACGCCGGTCCAGTAATGGTTATTCACGGGTCTCGTTCGCCCGGAAGACGAATTAGCGGACTATTATTTATTTCCGTGTTCTTCCGTGGATTCCGTGGCCATAGATACATTCTGACACCCGCTCAGAAATTCCGGCTACAGCCTGAACTCCTGGTGCAGTTGCGGCATCTCCACGCGCGTGTTGCGCAGCAGGCTACCGAAGGTCGCCATGCTGTCCTTCTCGCCGTGGACCAGGAAGGTGAGTTCGGGATTGCCGGAGTGATGATGCCAGGCCAGCAGTTCCGTCTGGCCGGCATGTGCCGAAAATCCACCGATGGTATGAATCTGCGCACGCACGGCATAGTCCTCACCGAAAATGTCCACGTTTTTCGCACCATCGACGATACGCCGTGCCAGCGTGCCTTGCGCTGCATACCCGACGAAGATCACGCTGCTGCGTTCCTGGCCCAGGTTGTGCTTCAGGTGGTGGCGCACCCGCCCGCCCGTGCACATGCCGGATCCGGCCATGATCACGGCCCCGCCAGCCACCTGGTTGATGGCCATGGAGTCGGCGGTCTCGCGGGTAAAGTGCAGGCCATTGAAGAGGAACGGGTCGCGTCCGGTACGAAACAGCTCCGCGGTATGCGCGTCATAGCAATCGCGGTGGCGTTTGAAGATCTCGGTGGCGGAAATGGCCATGGGCGAATCCAGAAAAACCTGCAGGAACTCGGGCAGCACGCCCTGCTCCTTGCCTGCGTGCAGGTAATACAGGATCTCCTGGGCGCGCTCCAGGGCAAAGGTCGGAATCACCACGTTGCCGCCGCGCTCCACGGTGGCATTGATGGCGGCGTAGAGTTCTTCCACGGACGGCTGCAGTTCCTTGTGCGGCCGGTCCCCGTAGGTCGTTTCCATGACTACCACGTCGGCCTGCGGCGGCATAACCGGGTCGCGCAGGATGGGGCGGCCGCCCAGGCCGAGGTCCCCGGAAAATACTACCCTGCGCGTGCTGCCGCCCTCCTCCAGTTCCAGCAGGATACTGGCCGAACCGAGGATATGGCCGGCATCGAAAAAGGTGGCGCGAATCCCGGGCGCCAGCTGCAATGGCTGATCGTAGTACGCCTTGCGGCCGAAATTCTCCAGCGCATTGAAGGTATCCAGCGTGGTGTACAGCGGCTGGAAGTCTTCAGACCTGCCGCGGCGCCGGGCGCGGCGGTTGCGGTAGCGCGCCTCCTCCTCCTGCAGGCCCGCCGAATCCATCATCACCAGCCGGGCCAGCTCGCGGCTGGCCGCGGTGGTAATGATCTCGCCGCCAAAGCCGCGGTTTGCCAGCAGCGGGATACGCCCGCAATGATCCAGGTGCGCATGCGTCAGCAGCAGGAAGTCGATCCCCGCCGGGTCGAAACCGAAGTCGTCGGCATTGTCCTCGACCAGTTCCCGGCTGCCCTGGTACATGCCGCAGTCGATCAGGATGCGCTTGCCGGCACAGCCAAGCAGGTGGCAGGAGCCGGTAACACCCTGCGCGGCACCGTGAAAGGCTATCTTCATGGCTTGCCCGCTCCCGCGAAATCCGGTTCCCCGCTCTCCCGGTACCAGTCGATGATGCCCTGCCAGGCTTCCTCCGCGGTCTCGGCATACCAGAAGATAGACCGGTCCTCGATATCGATGGCGCCTTCTTCCATGAGGTGGTCGAAATCAATCAGCCTTTCCCAGTAGGCGCGGCTGACAAGCACCACCGGCAGCGGTCTGATGGTGCGGGTCTGGATCAGGGTCAGCGCCTCGAACAGTTCATCCAGCGTGCCAAAGCCGCCCGGGAACGCCACCAGCGCCCTGGCACGCTGCATGAAATGCATCTTGCGCAGGGCGAAGTAACGGAAGCGGAAACACAGTTCGGGGGAAATATACGGATTCGGATACTGTTCGTGTGGCAGGTCGATATTCAGGCCGACGGTCTTGGCGCCCTGTTCAAAGGCGCCACGGCTGGCCGCTTCCATGATGCCGGGACCGCCACCGGTCATGATGACCAGGTCGCAGTCCAGCGGCCCCTTGCCGGACTCGGCCACCAGCCGTCCGAATTCACGCGCCACGGTATAGTAATGACTGTTCGCCAGAACCCGCCGGGCGACCGCCACCCGGCGCTGCAGTTCGACATCCAGGGGTTCTTCCTGCAACTCCGCCTCCAGTCGACTCAAGCGGCGCTGCGCGGTTGCCGGTTCGCAGAAACGGGTACTGCCGAACACGACGATCGTGTTGCGCACGGCGTACTCCCTGAGCAGCAGGTCCGGCTTCATATACTCCAGGTTGAGACGCAGGCCGCGTGCCTCGTCGCGCTCCAGGAAGTTCACGTCCTGGTCGGCACGCCGGTAACTGGGCGAGTTCAGCAGCGCCTGGATACGGGCGGGCGCCCCGGGATCTTCATCGCCGGCCTTGGGCCGGGATTCGGGCAGCGGTTCGCGCCGGTGTTCCGGGTCCGGCGGCAGCGGTATGCCCGGTCGGGACGGTTTGTCGGTGGTGCTCATTTGTCCAGTGGCTCCTGTAATCGGGCGACTGGCTCATCGACCAGTTCCTGCCGCTTGCCCTGCAGCCTCTCATGCCAGGAGACTGCGTCACCGTAGGGGAAAAACTGCGGATACCGCCTGTGGGCATCCGGGACATGCCGCGCATGGCGTATGGGACACCAGTGCTGCTCGGTGCGCGAGATGATTTCCCTGGCATAGGCCATCACCCCGCTGGCGTAGCCGCAATAAGTGCAGTTCACCTTTTCAATGCTATTCAGGTACGCCAGCCTGTGACGGTCGTTCACCATGTAGCGGCGCCGTGTCACCAGCGGCACCCCGTAGGCACGAAAACAGGTATGCTGAAACAGGCTGAAGCTCAGATCGACGATCAGCAGCGGCAACAACACGCTGTAGATGACCGGCACGGTCAGCACGCTCGTCAGCCTGGCACCCAGCAGGTAGCGCAATGAACTGACCCGGTAGCGCCGCTGCAGTTCCTGCACCTCCCGGGACATCCGGACGCGGCCATTTTCCACGCTGTAGCGGAAGGTTTCGCGGGCACTGTCAAAGCGGCGCTCAAGTTGTTCCTGGAGGTCGCGCATCTCGTCCAGTAACCTGCTGATATCCGTGTACATAGCCAGACCCCTCGTCGGCGTGAAAGATTCACACCCCTGACAGGACTATATCGCAAACAGTGGATCGGGGAGCCACGGAAAAGCAGCCTGACTGGATTTGCAGGAAAAATTATGTATTTAATAGGGAACGCTTTGTGCGGTAACCAGGAGTAACAACATGAAAATACTGTCCATGCTATTGATCAGCCTGGCCCTCATCTGCACCTCGTTGACGGCTACCGCTGACAAGGGTGGCAACAAGGGTCCGAGCGACCGGGCCTATGAACGTGCAAATGATAATGCCAGCTTCAAGCGTGGTGATGACTACGAGAAACACAAGAAGGATAAAAAGAGCAAGAAGAAAGGCAGCGATCACGATGATGATGACCATCATGGGGACCATGATCGGGATCGGTACTACGACAGGGACCATGATCGTGACTACCGTGACCGGGATCGCGACTACCGCGGAAGCCGTGACCCGAATCGGGATCGTTACTACCGTGACCGGGATGATCGTTACAGAGATCGGGATGGCCGCTATAGGGATCGTGACTACCGGAATCGGGATGGCCGCTACGGTGATCGTGACTACCGGAGTCAGGATGGCCGCTACGGTGATCGTGACTACCGGAATCGAGACAGGGATGCACGCGTGACGATCGCATACCGGGATGACGACGACCGGGATCGAGACCCGAATCGGGACCGTGACAGAGACAATACCGACACTGGCACCCGGAATGACAGAGACGGGAACACGGACACAGGCGGCTCGCAGTAATGACCGCCTGAGCTGGATACGGCCACGTTACGACGTGGCCGTTCTACCCGCACTGGCTAAAGATCATGCATCAGGCCACGCAGCACCAGCACGTGGTAACTCACCATCCCCAGCACCTCGCCGTTCTCAACCACTGGCGCCCGCTCCAGTCCGAAGCGCTCGAACAGCCGGGCGCAATAGCGGATATCCATGTTCGGCGCAACCTGGACCACGGGCTTGGACATGATTTCATAGACATTCACGCGGTCCGGCGACTTGCCCCTTGCCAGCACCTGCTTGGCAATATCGGCCAGCACGACAATACCCAGTTCATCGTTTTCGTCGCGCTTGTTCACGATCAGCGCACGGGCATTGGAATCCGCCATCATGGAAAGGGCCGTCCTGACCGTTTCCTTGCGATCGATCCTGCCGAAGCGGGTCCGCATAATATCCTTCACAAGGATCGTCTTTTTTTCCATCAGAGTTCCTCCTCAACCTTTTCAGTCAATTCTGCCACTTGATGCAGGACGCCGACCGCGTCCTCGACATCGATCTGGAACGCAATGCCGGTACCGGGTGCGGTTTCGAATTCGCCGACATTGCTGATGGTTTCCAGAATCTGTCGGCTCAGGTGTTCCTCCACCAGCAGCAGCAGCATGTCCCGCTGGGTCTCCAGTGTCAGGCCGAAGAAGGTCTGGCTCTTTTCCAGGCCTTCGCCGCGGGCGTTGCTGATGACGGTGGTACCGGTTGCACCCGCTTCCCTTGCGGCGGTGATCACCATGTCGGTCTTGTTATCCTTCACCAGTGCAATGATTAATTTAAAGTGCATGTGAGTGCTCCTCGGTTTGCAGGCGGTTACACTTTCTTCCGGGCGTCCAGCCTTGCCCGGAATTCCGAAATTTGCGCATAGGCCATTACCGACATGATCGGAAACAGGCTGGCGAAGGCAATCAGCCCGAAGCCATCCAGTAATGGACTGCGGCCCGGCACGGATTCAGCCAGTCCCAGGCCGAGTGCCGCCACCAGCGGCACAGTCACCGTTGATGTCGTAACACCACCCGAATCGTAGGCCAGCGGCACAATGAGCCGGGGTGCGTAATAGGTCTGGATCATGACGAGGACATAGCCCGTGATGATAAAATAATGCAGCGGATAACCGGTCACAATGCGCCAGGTTCCCAGCGAGATACCGACCGCCACCCCGATCGCCACCGCGATGCGCAGCCCCCAGACACCAATCGCGCCGGCCGACACCTGGTGGGCCTTGATGGCGACGGCGATCAGTGAAGGCTCCGCCACCGTGGTGCTGAAACCGATGCAGAAGGCAAAGATATACACCCAGTAATAGTCCGTCCAGTGCGAAACATGCAGCAGACCGGCGCCGCCCTCTACCATGAAATTCGGGTGCGTCAGCTGCTCCGCCATCAGCCGCCCCAGCGGGAACAGCGCCTGTTCCAGGCCCTGTAAAAACAGCGTCAGCCCCAGCAAGACGTAGAAGAACCCAAACAGGACCCGCCGCAGGTTGGGAATCGGACGGCGCAGGATAAACAGCTGAAATCCGAATATCACGGCGGCGATGGGCAGCACGTCCCGCAGGGTTGCGAGCAGGCTGTGCAGCAGGCCGGTCAGCCATTCCATCAGATGATCATCCCGTAACCCATGACGAAGATCATCGGCGTCAGTGAGGCGAAGGCGATCAGGCCAAAGCCATCTACCATGGGATTACGCCCGCGGATGCTGGATGCCAGCCCGACACCCAGCGCGGTGACCAGGGGCACGGTAATCGTCGACGTGGTGACACCGCCCGAGTCATAGGCGATCCCGATGATCGCGGGCGGAGCGAACGCCGTCATGACGACGATGCCTGAATAGCCACCGATAATCAGGTAGTGGATGGGCCAGCCCTTGAGGATGCGCAGTACGCCGATAACGATGGCAAGCCCCACGGAAATCGCGACCGTCAGGCGCAGGCCGTTTGCATAACTGTGCATGGACTGCTCGCTGGAATCGATCATGCCGCCGTTGGCCGCAACCTTGGCGGCCTCCGCCGCCACCGCGATCAATGCCGGCTCGGCAACGGTGGTACTGAAGCCCAGCGTGAAAGCGAATACCAGCAGCCAGAAGACACTGCCCTTCTGCGAGAAGGCCTGTGCCATCGACTCACCGATCGGGAACAGCCCCATCTCGAGTCCATAGATGAAAAAGGTCAGTCCCAGTGTCACCAGCAGGGTGCCGCCCAGCAATCCTGCCAGGTTGGGAATCGGCTGCTGCAGTACCACGAGCTGGAAAAATGCGATAACAAGGATGATGGGCGCAAGGTCCCGCAGGCTGCCCAGCAACGATTTACCAAGGGCCAGGATGGAGCGCAACATCAGGGAAGGACAGACCTTTCGTCTTGTTCGCGGAGTCAGGACTATAACATGTAACGAATCCCGGCTATAGCATGGCGCAGGCGTCAAGCCACTGATTGTCCAGCAGCTAGCCGGGCTGGCCGTCAATGCGTGGTTGCAACAGCATCGGCAGAAAACTCACCAGGAACATGCCGAACGCAAGCATCCAGAAGCACCCCGCAAGCACGATCCAGAATTGATAATGCAGCGGATCGAGCAACGGCAGCAACACCCGCACCAGCGCGCCGGCAACCAGCAGGACAAACATGGCCGTGACCGCTGCCGGTGGTTCCTGGATATTGCGCCCGGTATGCCCCAGGGTAACGCGCGCCATCATGCCGAGCGTAAACAGGCCGATGCCGCCGTAGGTAAACGCGTGCAATGCAGACATGGGAGACAGGCCGAACAGGAACACCGCGGCCTTCAGCACAAATCCCAGCACCAGTGCCGCGTAGGCAAGGAACAGCACCCACAGCATGGGCACACGCAGGATGCCGGGACGGTACCAGCCCGCAAGTCGCACGCCATGCAGCAGGCAGAGCGTGCCTGCAAGCAGAGCGACTGGCATGGAATCCGGCCACAGCACATCCACGACACAGAACACCAGGAACAGGACCAGGCTGGTGATATCCAGCCAGGCCCGGTTCTTCACCGGCGCAGCAGCGGCAAGGCCCTTTTCAATAAAGAATGGCAGCACCCGCCGCGCCATTACCAGGACAAGCGCCATGAGCATGTAGATGCCGGTATACAGGCCGGCCCGCACTCCCGGCGGGAACAGCCCGAGCACGCCCGCGTAGAACAGCAGGTTTGCCGTCAGCAGCATGAAAACCACGAGGAGAATTCCAGTCTGCCGGTACTGGCGCACCCGGACCACGGGACAGGCAAGCGCGGCAAGCAGCAGGGTGTTGAACAGGCAATCCGCGATGGCGGCCCATAGCAATGGCACCGTGTCACCGAGCGCCAGCAGGATGCGGGCGGCCAGCCAGCAGCACACCAGCAGCAGCAGGGGCGCACCCCGCAATGTCTGCACGCCGGTCCAGTTCCTGGCGGCAGTCAGCAGGAACCCCGCCACCACGGCCATGGCATAGCCGAAAATCATTTCATGGGCATGCCACGTCAGCGCCGCCATGCTGCCGCCCGGCCATTGCCAGCCCGGCAGCCAGGCGCCCAGCCAGCCGGCCGTCGCCAGGACAGCAAAGCTGGCCGCGGCGGCGAAGAACGGCCGAAAGCCGAGATTCAGCACGGCACTGTTTTTCCAGGTCACGGATACCCCTCCGGTAGAAACGCACCTGCAAGTATGCCTGAAGTTACTGGAACATGGCTGCCAGCAGCGACTGCTGCCCGCGGCCGACTGGTACAATATGCGGGTTAGCCGGCGCTAGCGCTGCTTGCGACCGCCCGCCTTGCGCACCCTGATTTCCAGCGGGGCGCTGTCCGTGCCCAGACCCGCATCATCGGTAACGCGCAACACGACCAGGTAGGTACCAGGCTCGCTGTATGTATGCACAGGCGGATCCATCTCACTGCTGGAAGTCATGTCGCCGAAGTCCCAGGACCAGGTAACCACACTGCCCTCCGGATCATGGGAACCGGCACCGCTGAAGACGACATCCAGCGGCGCCTTGCCTGACGTCACATCCGCGACCGCCACGGCGACCGGCGGCTGGTTGACCGGCAGCGGTGCCGGCGGCAGTTCACCACCGCTCAGCAGAAAGCCATGATTGACGCCATTCAGTTGCCCGGTTCCGACGATATCCCCCCGGTCGTTGATCGCGACAGCAGACACCAGCACCCATTGCGGGTCGCTGATCAGTGAATTCAGGTCAACCATGCCGGCAGCGGCATCCCAGGTAAACGCGTGGTTCAGGGTATCTGTCTCGGAACTGCCGACGACCTGGTCGAACTCGTTGATGTCCAGGCCACTGCTGCGCAGGCCGCCGGGCAGCGCACCCAGCGTGTCCAGCGTGGTCCCGTCGTATATAAACGCACTGGCATAGCTGGCGGGAGTGACGCCGGAACTGTTCCCGGAGGTACCCACGACAACACTGCGGTTGTTGATGGCACTGGCAACGCCGCCAAACGGTGCAGGCAGGTAAACCACATCAGACGCATCAGTGACTGCGCTGTAGGGTGGCGCGATCATGATGGCGGATGACCCGGCCAGCCCGTAGCGGCGCCGGCTGCCGACGGCAAAGCCATTGTCATTCACGTCATCCAGCAGGTAGATATCCGCGTACACTCCCTGCCGGGTTCCGCGCGGATAGACCCGGGCGATATTCATGACATCCCATTTATTACCTGAAAAGACCGCCGGATTGTAGGGAGTCGAGGTGGTCCGGTAAGGATTTTTGCCTGCCGCATTTCCCGAAACACTGCCGGTCTCGCTAATGCCGAAGGCGCCATATTCGTCCCAGGTACGCAGGTTGCTGCCATCCAGCAGAAAGGCACCGGTCAGGGTCGTGCCCGCAACCTGTCCGGCATCGTTCACAGCACGCGCCGCAATCCCGGGCAGGTCCTCGAAGCCACCAGTGGCAGTGTAGCGAAAGGCGCTTGCCGGATATTGCGTGGTGTTGCGGGAACCTACCACGACACCGTGGTTGTTGACGTCCAGCGGGGACACATCCCTGCCCAGGTCAACCAGCTGGTAGGCGCCGGCAGCGTGGCTCGCCAGCAGCGACACCAGCAGCAGGGCAAGGAACCCGGTGATACGTATTCGCAGGAAATATTGCAGCATGAACTTGACTCCTCAATATATGGATCTCGCGTACGGCAGTGTCATCGATACTGCCGCGACATGAGGAGAGGTTACCGTGACAAACTTAACGCAGGCTTAACACAGCACCCGCAAAAACCCTGCAAACAGCACCCTTTCTCCAAAGCTGAGGAATCCGTCACACCCGGAATCACCGGAATCCGGCCATCGGGAACTTCCGCAGTGCAGGCTAACAGGAATATAACAATGCCCCGCTATGCTGTGCAGCCGCGTGCATTGTGCCAGCCAGCAAGCCGGTATTTACCGGGTGCTGATGCTACATTACGACGCAATAGCGGGACGGCCAGCGTGACGGGTCGCCCGTGACAACACAGCCAATCCAGGAAACCAGCACATGACCAAACATATCGGGATTCTTACGGCGGGCGGTGACAGCCCGGGCCTGAACGCAGCCATTCGCGGCGTGGGCAAGGCGGCACAAAATTTCTATGGCATGCACATCATCGGGTTTCGCGACGGCTTTCGCGGCCTGATGGAAAACCGTGTCATCCGCCTCGACGGTGAATTTCTTTCCGGCATCCTGACCACCGGCGGCACCGTGCTCGGCACCAGCCGCGACAAGCCGCACAAGATGCAGGTTGGCGACAAGATCCTCGACATGACCGATGTCATCGCGAAGAACTACGCCGACAACCATCTCGATGTGCTGGTTTGCCTGGGCGGCGGCGGCACCCAGAAGAATTCCCTGCGCCTGAAGCAAAAGGGCCTGAATATCATCACGCTCCCGAAAACCATCGATAATGATATCGCCATGACCGATACGTCCATCGGCTTCGACACCGCGCTGGGTATCGCCACCGAGGCCATCGATCGCCTGCACAGCACCGCGCACAGCCATCATCGCATCATTGTCGTGGAGATCATGGGACACCGCGCCGGCTGGCTGGCGCTGGGTGCCGGCATTTCGGGCGGCGCGGACGTCATCCTGATTCCGGAAATCCCCTACCAGCTGGAGATCGTGGCCGACGCCATCCGCAAGCGGGTCCGCAGCGGCAAGAAATTCAGCATCGTGGCGATTGCCGAGGGCGCCATGTCACGCGAGCACGCCAAGAGCGTGCGGGCCGCGACAGCCTCGAAACACAAGGCAAAAGACAAGTCGCAAAAGAAGGATGCCAGGCAGGGCATGGCACGTCTCGAGGCCGCCCACGGCAACCATGCGCAGCGGCTGGCACTGCAACTGGAGGAACTCACGGGCCTGGAGGCCCGCGTCACCATCCTCGGTCACCTGCAACGTGGCGGAACACCGTCCGCGGCGGATCGCATACTCGCCACCCGCCTGGGTTCTGCCTGCGTCGACCTGATCAACAAGGGTAAATACGGCGTGCTCGTCGCCGCGCGTGGTGACGGTGTAAAAACCGTTGCGCTGGAAGATGTCGCCGGAAACCGCAAGCTGGTACCCCTGGAGCATGCCTGGATCACCACGGCACGGCATGTCGGCGTCAATCTCGGAGACGAGTTCTCCAGGGAATAGGCTGGCAGGGACAGGTTTAAACCTGTCCCTGAATATGGCTAGTAACGACCGTGCTGCTTGGCGATGTAGTTGGTGAGTTCCACGTACTGCAGGTTCATGCTGCGCAGGATCCTGTGCACGGTACGCATGATGGCGCGCATCACCTTGTAGACCAGGTCGGAGTCCTTCTGCAGCAGGCCCTCGAAACTGGCACGGTCAAGGCGCAGCAGTTCGCAGTTGCCCATGGCGCGCAGCCCGGCAGAATGCTCAACGCCGTCGATGAATCCCATCTCGCCGATCATGTCGCCTTCGCGCAGGACCTGCAGCGTCACCATGTCACCGCCGCCGGTCTGGGAAACCACTTCCATCATGCCACTGGTGATGACATGGAGGGCATCGTCTTTCTGGCCTTCCTCGATGAGAAAGGAACCGTCCCTGATACCGCACGCGCTGGTCACTTCGGCAAGCATCTCGCACTGGTCGTCCGACAACTCCGTACCCAGCGGTGATGCCTTGATGGTTTCCTTGCTGACAACGAATTCTTCCACGCATTTATCGGTCATTTTTTCATGCCTTATATCTGTAAGGGTTTGACAAGCTCAGTCCGGGGCTTGCCCCGGTTACCATCTCAACTGCCGGCATGCGGCTTGCGTGTGATAACGACATGCCGCAGCAGGTTGCCCAGGGCCAGCAACAGACCGGTTGAGATTAACAGGCCGGTTACATAGCCCGCAACCATCACATGGGCCGGCATTTCCAGTATATGGGTGAGCCCGTGATAGAGGGCGAAACCACCGAAGAATACATAGACGAATTTTTCCGGCATGGCGATCGCCACGGCGATCACCGCCACCGCCAGCACGAAGGCCAGCAGCGTCGCGAGCCCGAGTGCCGGAAACGCCAGCGATACCAGGCCAACCATCATCCCGGCCAGCAGCACCACCAGGAACAGGATCATGTCCCTGATGCCGTGATTTCCGGCCCGCGCGGCCCAGTAGCCCGCGGCGACGGCAACCAGCAGGTGGTCCAGGCCGGTCAGCGGATGGATGAAGCCTTCTACCAGGCCGGCCGTCGCCTGTATCCCGGTATGTGCATGGGCAAGCGGTGCAAGCAACAGGGCTATGAACGTCAGCACGCTGGTATGAATGACTTTCTGTGACATGGTGTACTCCGGTTTCTCGTTAACAGTGGCCAACCCGGTCCTGCTACACGGGACCCGAGCCTGCATATTTACAGGCGCTGTCCTAGCGTACCTTGACCTTGATCAACTCTTCGCCATCCGGGTCCGTGACATGCACCGCGCAGGCAATGCAGGGATCGAAGCTGTGGATGGTGCGCAGGATCTCGATGGGCGCCGTCACGTCATGCAGGGTATGGTTGTCCTGCAGGGCCGCCTCATACGCGCCCGGCTGGCCATTCTGGTCCCGCGGCCCGGCGTTCCAGGTGCTGGGTACCACGGCCTGGTAGTTCTTGATGGTCTGGTCCTCGATGACGATCCAGTGCGCCAGACCGCCACGCGGCGCTTCCATGTAGCCCACGCCACGCGCCTGCTTCGGCCAGCTGGAGGGTTCCCAGAGGGTCTCGTTGAAGGTCTTGGTGTCACCCGCCTTGATGTTGGCGACCAGGTTGTTGTACCAGGTCTGCATGTTGTCGCCGACGATCTTGGTTTCCAGGCCGCGTGCAGCGGTGCGCCCCAGGGTTGAAAACAGGGCATCAACGGGGACATCGAGCGTGCTGAGGGTCAGGTTGACCAGCTCCTTCGTCTGTTCGTGCCCGCTGGCATACAGCATCAGCACGCGGGCCAGCGGCCCGACCTCCATGGCGTGGCCCTTCCAGCGCGGCGACTTCAGCCAGGAATAGGACTGGTCCACATCGAGGTAATCATACGGTGGCTTCGGGCCACTGTAATTCAGGCTGGTCTCACCATCATAGGGGTGTAGCCCATCCTGCTTGCCGCCCTGGTAGTCATACCAGGAATGCGCTACGTACTCCTGGATCTCGTCGGGAGCATTCATGTCCACTTCGTGAATGGTGCTCAGATCGCGATTCAGGATAGCCCCCGCGGGGATCAGGAAGCTGGACGGGTCATCCATACCCTTCTCCGGGAAATCGCCGTAGGTGAGGAAATTACCCAGGCCCTCGCCGCGCGAACCCCAGTCCTTGTAGAAACCCGCGATGGCCAGCAGGTCTGGTATGTACACCTGCTCCACGAAGCTGTTCATCTTGGTGATGATTTCCTGCACCTGCGCCAGCTTCTTGGCATTGATGGCAGAGTCGGAATTCAGATCGATCGGGCAGGGGACGCCGCCGACCACGAAATTCGGGTGCGGATTCTTGCCACCGAAGATGGCTTGCAGCTTGGCAACATCACGCTGCCAGGACAGCGCCTCCAGGTAGTGGGCGACGGCCATCAGGTTGGCTTCCGGCGGCAGCTTGTAGGCCGGGTGCCCCCAGTAGGCCTGCGCGAAAATACCCAGCTGTCCGGCCTCGACGAAGTTCTTCACCTTCTTCTGCACATCGGAGAAATAACCGGGTGAGGACTTCGGATAACTGCTCAGGGACTGGGCCAGTGTCGAGGTCGCCGCAGGGTCGGCACTCAATGCCGATACCACGTCGACCCAGTCCAGTGCATGCAGGTGATAGAAATGCATCACGTGGTCATGCACATACTGTGCACCGCTCATCAGGTTGCGGATCAGCTGTGCATTGGGCGGTATCGTATAATTCAGCGCATTCTCGACCGAACGCACGGATGCCAGTCCGTGTACCAGCGTGCATACGCCGCAGATGCGCTGCGCAAAGGCCCAGGCGTCACGCGGATCCCTGCCCTGCAGGATGATCTCGATGCCGCGCACCATGGTGCCGGCCGAGTATGCCTGCGCAATACGATTGCCTTCCATCTGCGCCTCGATGCGCAAATGGCCCTCGATACGAGTGATCGGATCAACAACAATGCGTTCAGTCATGATGCGTAGTCTCTGTTATGAGTTTAGGAACCCGGCCAACAGGCGGTACTGGTTCTCGCTTTCCTGCCCGGCTGCGTTTTCACCGGTTACTATCGATTTTGATGTCTGCGCCATGCGCGCACTCATGGCGGCCTGCCAGGCCACCCCGCCGGGCATCTGGCCCAGCGGTGTCAGTGCCGCAACCGCGGCCCTTGCCACGAAATAGCCTGCCTGCTCCAGCCAGTCACCCTCGGAACCGCAACGGGTATGGCAGTCGAACGTGGTTGCCTTCGCGGTCTTCAGCGCCTCGGCGAGTGCGCTGTCGCTAGCACCGGGATCCCCGGCGACCGCCAGCACCCGCGTAATGCGCTCATCCGTGCACAGGTGCAGCACGCTTTTCACGAAAGCGGCGGCAACCACCCGCTGCTGCACGGCATCCAGGTCCTTGAGCGCCGTGCGAAATTCATTGTCATTGGTGATTTCTGTCATGACTTGTGACCTTTATTCTGCTCCGTGTCGGACAGGTGCTCGGCAATGGTTTCCGTCAGGCTGAGCACCGGAATGTCCATCTCGTATTCCTCCAGCCCGTCCTCCAGGTGGATGCGGCAGTTGGAGCAGGCGGACACGATGGCATCCGGATGAATGGCATCCAGCTGCTTCTTCTTGCGGTTGAATACCTTGAGGCGGATCTCGTCGGCACGCTCATTGCTGCTGACACCGCCGCCGGCACCGCAGCACCAGTTCATGATGCCGGTTTCCGGCATTTCGACGAAGTCCGCGGCGATCTCGTGCATCAGGTTGCGCGGCTGCTGCACCACGCCGCCACGCCGGGATATCTGGCAGGGATCGTGATAGGTCAGGCGCTGGGTCTCCTTGCTGCCCATCTGCAGGCGGCCCGCCGCGCGCAGTTCGTCCAGCAGTTCCAGGATATGCACGACCTTGAAATCGTAGGGTCGCCCGATCAGGTTCGGCCCTTCCCAGCGAATCGCCATGTAGGCATGACCGCACTCGGGGCTGATGACGTATTTCACCTTGAGCTTGGCCGCGGCCGCGACAATGCGCCCCACCAGCTCGGCAGCGATTTCCGATACCCCGATCTGGATGCCGCTGTTGGTTGCCTCGAATGCCTGGCTGGAAATCGTCCAGGTGACACCCGCATGCTTGAAGATCCGCGCAATGGCGCTGATGAATTCCGGAAAGTTCATGATCTCCATGGAAGACAGCAGCAGCATGTAATCGACGCCCTCGACGTCCACGGGAATGGAATAGCCCAGCTCCTTTTCCGCATGCCGGATCTGCGCCTGCAAGTGCGGGCAGTTTCACGCCCATCGGACTGCCGATGGTGATGGCGCGCTTGGTCGCACCGATCAGGCCTTCCGGCGCATGCCCCGAGGCCGCCATGCCCTCGCGCATCTTGCGGATCATGTAGGCGATGTCGTTGCCGACCGGGCACACCATGGAACAGCGTCCGCACAGGGTGCAACTGTCATAGACCAGCGTTTCCCACTCGGTCAGGTCCGCGTCGGTAACCGGCTTGCTCAGGCCCAGCGCGCTGCGCGAGCTTGCCCCAGAAGCTGTATTCCTGCTGCCAGACGCGACGCATCGGTTCCACCTTGTTGATGGGCGTGCGTTGCGGATCGCCGGTCTCGGTGTAGAACAGGCAGGCCTCGGCACACAGCCCGCAGCGCACGCAGCTGCTGAAAAAGGCGGCGACCGGCGCATCGATCTGTTCCTTCAGGGCATTGATGCCGCGTTTAAACGAGGCGCTCATGAGTTAACCCCCTTGTAGCCGGCAATGGCACCAGTGTAGTAACGCGCCATGAACACTGTGAACGCATGCATGAGCTTGGTGAACGGGAACACCACCATCAGCAGCTCGACACTGAGAATATGGATGGCGATCAGGGTCGGCGGCGTCAGCCCGATACGGTGGAACGCCAGGTAACCGGTAACCAGTGGCAGTATGGTCACGAACCAGACCAGGTAGTCCTGGAAACGCGTCAGGTAGCGCATCACCTTGTGTTGCACCCGGTGCACCAGTACGGCCAGCAGCGCAATGATGGTGACGATGGTGGTGGCATCGATAATCTGTGTCGGTATCGATGGCCAGCCGAAGCCCAGCACATCCCGGAACAACAGGATATGCGGCGCGAACAGCAACAGCACCACGAAGAAGCCGACATGGAACACGTAACCCGCCACGACATTGAAGGTGGAACGTCGCAACGTGCCGCGGTCCGGGAAAGAACGCATCACGATGGTACGCAGCCCGCCGGCCACGGCCGAACCGCGCGCCTCCGCCAGGTTGGCCTTGCGGCCCAGTATCAGAATTTCCAGGATGCGAACCAGGATGCCGATCAGGAAGATGACCGTGGCAACCTGCAGCGCCGGCCCGCGCGCCCACATCAACAGCTCTGTCTCAGTCATGTTCAGCTGTCCTTTTCGAGGTCATCGATAGTGACTTTTTCGTGCGCCTTCACCGCCCGCGCCTTGCGCGCCCGGTTCACGGCACCCAGGGCGATACCCGCCGCGGCGCCCGCACCGATGGCGTACACGGCCGTGCGGGTGAGGTCCTCGGCCGGCATCGAGATCGCCTTGTAGAAGCCACCGCCATCCCAGAAACCCGGCTCCGAACAACCGAGGCAGGGAGATCCGGCCTCGATGGGGAAACTGGTGCCTTCATTCCACTTGGTGGTGGCACAGGCGTTGTAGGTCGTCGGGCCCTTGCAGCCCAGCTTGTAGAGGCACCAGCCCAGTTTCGCGCCTTCGTCATCGAAGGTTTCCGCGAACTGGCCCTTGTCATAGAACGGCCGCCGGTAGCAGCGGTCGTGGATGCTCTTGCCGTAGAACGCCAGCGGCCGGCCCAGTGAATCGAGTTCCGGGATGCTGCCGAAGGTAAGGTAATGGGCCAGCACGCCGGTAATCACCACCGGGATGGGCGGACAACCGGGGACGTTGATAATCGGCTTGTCCTTGATGATGTCCGACACCGCCACTGCCCCGGTCGGATTCGGCTTGGCGCGCGGAATCCCGCCAAACGCGGCACAGGTACCGACGGACACGATGGCAGCCGCGCCCTTGGCGGTTTCCTCCAGCATCTCCAGGTTGCTGATACCGGCAATGGTGGAAAATCCCGGGTTCGCGAGCGGAATCGAGCCATCGACAACCAGGATGTAGTTGCCGTAGTTCTCCTCCATCGCCTTTTCCCGTGCCAGCTCCGCGGCATCGCCGGCGGCTGCCTGCAGGGTGTGGTGATAGTCCAGGGAAATGGCATCGAAAATCAGGCCTTCGACCGTCGGCGAGTGCGAGCGGGTCAGCGACTCGGTGCAGCCGGTGCATTCCTGGAAAGACAGCCAGATCACCGATGGCCTGCGCGCATTTTCCAGCGCGGCAGCAATCCTCGGAATCATGGCTGGCGGCAAGGCCATCAACGATGCGGTTGCCGCGCAGAATTTCAGAAAGCCGCGCCGGGTAACCCCCTGCTGCCGCAGCACTTCACCCAGTGTCTTTTCGTTCGACATGTCGTCGTCTCCTGTTACCCGTTACATTCCCGTGTCAGGCAAGCTGCGCAGTCAGCTGCGCCAGGCCCTCGCGGATATCCTCTGTCTGTGCCTTGAGTATCTGCGGCATGTCGCAGACCTCGATAAACTTGCCGATCACTTCGTTCTCACTGTTGTAGTGCGTCACCAGCCACACACCGGGAAAGCGTGTTTCCACGATTTCGCTGGGACCCAGCGCGGACATGCGCGCCTGGACCTCTCCCTGGCCCAGCTCACCGACAATCCGGTCTTCCTCACCTGGCGCCATCGGTATGCCACGCAGGTCGATGGTGGTGGCCGCGTTGCTTTCCAGCAGGCGTGCCAGGCCGTGGCGGATTTCGTGCAGCAGCGGGACGACGTTGTGTGTCAGGTCCTCGCCCGCCTCTATCCTGCATTCCGTTACGCCAACTTCGCTCATGGCGGGCGCTCAGCGCTCGTCAGCGGGATGGCAGATCGGATCCGCCGACCACACCAGCAGCGGGCAGTTGGCATGCCGGATGACCTCCGCGGTGACCGACTCGTCCAGCGCACGCCGCTCCCCGGTCTCGCCGTGTGTCGCCATGGCCACCAGGCTGATATTCAACTCGTCGATCCGCTTGAGAATCTCCCGGATGGGGTGGCGGTAGGTGGACATGTCCAGGGAAACGCTCAGGCCGGTATTCGCCAGCGTGACGCTCTGTTCCTCCAGGGCCTCCCTGATCGCGGACTTCTTCTCGGGGCCGACGGAACTGTCCAGTTCATCGTGGAAGATGATGACATCGGAATCATGGTGCTTGGCGAAGCGCTCCACGCATTTCAGGATGGCCGCGGAAGTCTTTGTCCCGTCGAGCGGCACCAGAATGCGCCTGAAGAGTGCATCACCCTTGCTTACGGCCGTATCCGGCCGCGTGGTGTGGAGAATGAATACCGGGCAGGGTGACTGTTTCACCACCTGCTCGGTCACGCTGCCTTCACGAATCCGTTCCAGGCCGGAACGGCCGTGGGTCGACATTATCAACATGGTCGCCGGCAACAGCAGCGCCAGCTTGATGATTTCCTCTATCGGATCGCCCATGCGCAATTCGCGGCTGACCTTCCAGCCATCCTGCAGCAGCGCGTCATTGAGTTGATCGGCATGCGAGCTGCCACTGCTCACCTCGCGCGACGGCGGCAGTACATGCAGCAGGGTAATATGGGTATCGGAACGCGGCGTAATCGAGGTCACGTAAAGCAGGATTTCCTCGACCGATTCACTACCGTCGACCGGTATCAGTATCTTGTTCTGCATTGCGCCGTCCTCCGAACCGCTGTTAGCCGTGTTTTGATTGCAACTCGGACGCACCCTGTCCTGGTCTTCCCGCCTGCCACTGCATGATCAGGTCCACTGTCTGCTGCGCAGCGCCCGGCAAGGCATGCGCCACGACATCGCTCAGGCTGGATCCCCAGTCCAGCATTTCCGGCTGAATGGCGATCAGGGCCCGGTTCGCCGGAAGCGTCCCCGTAAGGTAGGCAATCGACAGCAGATCGCCCAGACTGACCTCATGCACGCTGCGCTTGGTTTTGCCGGCGAAGCGATCCATGGCCTCACCGTGGAAGACCTGGACCGTACCCGGCGCGGCCTGGAGTTCCGCCGCATCCACCACGATCAGGTTGGCTGCCTCCTCGATCCACGCCGCCAGGGTAAAACTCAGGGTCCCGCCATCCAGGTATTCGACACCCGGCAAATCCGGAAAGTGCTCGCGCAGATAGTCAAGCATGTGGACGCCGCTGCCCTCGTCTGACAACAGGGTGTTTCCGATGCCCAGAACCAGCGTATGATTGGCCAAGTTTATGATCCCCCACTCGATTCCAGTCCGACATTACAACAAGCCCCAGGGCCCGCTATTGATCTCTGTCAATTTCTGGAGCGATTGACTACGCTTAAATAAAGACGATTTCTCGGGAAAATCAAGTTCGTACAACCGGCGAGGCAATAACGGCATGTGTCTGGGCATACCAATGCAGATTAAATCCATCGAGGGCTTCATGGCTGACTGCGAGGCCAAGGGCGTACACCGCGAGGTCAGCCTGTTCATGCTGCAGGACGAGGACTTCCAGGTCGACGACTACGTGGTCGTCCACGTGGGTTATGCTATACAGAAAATAAGCCCGCAGGAGGCGCGCACCGCCTGGGAAATCTACGATCAGATGCTGGCGGGGGACACCGGTGCATGAACTGTCAATCTGCCAGGCACTGATCGAGCAGGTCGAGGCAGTCGCCCGCGAGGCAGACGCCATACAGGTGGTGCAGGTACAGATCGGCATCGGCCCGCTGTCGGGGGTGGAGCCGAAATTGCTGGAACAGGCCTTCCAGCTGGCCCGGGCCGGCAGCATCGCGGCAACGGCCAGCCTGCTGATCGATTACCTGCCGATACGGGTCAGCTGCCGCAAGTGCGGGCAGGAGACCGCGGCGGAAGTCACGAACCTGGCCTGCGGCAACTGCGGTGACTGGCACACAACCCTCGTCAGCGGCGATGAAATGCTGCTGTTGCAGGTGGAACTGGTCAGGGAAACCCCTGCCGGAAACACGGCAGACGCAACCAACAACGGCTCGGCGCGGATCTGAGAAAACGGCAGTGGCAAGAGGAGACAACCCTGATGTGTGATACCTGTGGATGCAATGTGACCCATGGCAATGCCCACCTGGTGCAACCGGGCGGCAAGTTCTCGAAAACCGAAGGCGGCCACGAGGCCGTCTCGGTATTGCGCAACCTGTTGCATGCCAATGACCACACCGCCACCCACAACCGCCAGCATTTTGACAGGCACGGCGTACTGGCCATCAACCTGATGTCCTCGCCCGGGGCCGGCAAGACCGCGCTGCTGGAAGCCAGCATCGCGGCCCTGCGCGATGAATTTTCGATCGCCGTCATCGAGGGTGACCTGGAGACCGAGAACGATGCCGAGCGCATCCGGCGCCACGGCGTGACTGCCATCCAGATCACCACCGGCAGCGCCTGTCACCTGGATGCACACATGGTGCACGATGCCCTGCATGACCTGGAGCTGTCCGGCCTGGACCTGGTGTTCATCGAAAACGTCGGCAACCTCGTCTGCCCGGCCAGCTTCGACCTGGGCCAGCACCGCGACGTGATGCTGCTGTCCGTCCCGGAAGGTGATGACAAGCCTGCCAAGTACCCGGTGATGTTCCGGGCCGCGGAACTGCTGCTGCTCAGCAAGTGCGACCTGCTGCCGGTGCTGGATGATTTCCACCCGGAGAATGCCCGCCGCCACCTGCAGGCACTCGCCAACCCGGCGCCGGTCATTGAGTTGTCCGCGAAAACGGGGGCCGGCATGGAGCAGTGGCTGCAATGGCTGCGCGCCGAGCACGCAGCGCTGCAGCAGGCAGGCGCACAGGCAACCGCCGGGGCAACCGCAACCACCGGGACTCCATGAGCCTCGACACGGCCGAACACTGGCTGCAGCGCATCCGCGCGCTGGACCTGCCGCCGCGGGTGCGCATCATGAATGTCTGCGGCGGCCATGAACGTTCCATCAGCATGGCCGGGCTGCGCTCGGCATTACCGGCGAATATCGAACTGATTCCCGGCCCGGGTTGCCCGGTCTGCATCTGCCCGGAAGAGGATATTTTCGAGGCGATCCAGCTGGCGCTGCATGAAGACGTCACCCTGGTTGCCTTTGGCGACATGCTGCGGGTACCGGTCAATGTGCCCCGCAGCGAGGCGCGTTCCCTGGAGGAGGCCCGCGCCCGGGGTGCGGATATCCGGCCGATTGCCTCGCCCGCGGAGGCCGCACGCATCGCCCGCAACCATCCCGGACGGCCGGTCGTGTTCTTCGCCGCAGGTTTCGAAACCACCACGGCACCCACCGCCGCCCTGCTGGTCGAGGGCGTGCCGGACAACCTGTTCATCCTGCTGTCGGGCCGCCTCACCTGGCCGGCGGTTGCCATGCTGCTGGCATCCGGCGCACCGGGTTTTGATGCCCTGGTGGCTCCCGGCCATGTCGCCACCATCATGGGGCCGGAGGAATGGTCCTTCGTCGTCGAACAGCACGGTATCCCGGCCGCCGTTGCCGGCTTTACCCCGGAGAGCCTGCTGGCGGCGATGTACTCCACCCTGCGGCAGCTGCTGGAGGACCGCCGCTTCCTCGACAACTGCTATCCCGAGGTGGTCAGGCCGGGCGGCAATCGCACCGCGCAGCGCCAGCTGCGGCAGGCACTCACCGTGAGCGACGCCAACTGGCGCGGTATCGGCGTCATCCCGGACTCCGGGTTCGCCCTCAACAGCGCCTACCAGGCCCATGACGCGCGGCGCGAATTCCCCTCCTATGCCGACGACGCCCGCAAGCGCGCCGGTGAAATGCCCCCGGGCTGCGACTGCGCGAAGGTCGTACTGGGACGGATCTATCCGAATGAATGCCGCCTCTATGGCCGTGCCTGCACACCCCGCCACCCCATCGGACCCTGCATGGTCTCCGACGAGGGCGCCTGCCGCATCTGGTGGGCCAGCGGCATCCGCGAACCGGCCGCCACCCAGGCGCAGGTGGCATCCTCCTGAAAGACAGCGCGGCAACCTTGCAGCGATCCATCTCCCGGTCACGAATCCGTCACGGACGGATGCTTCCATCTGGCTGAAGACAGGCGATGGAAGACGGCAACGCACAGGGCAGCGTCCCCGGCACGGACCCGGCACAGGCCTGCCGCCTGCTGCTCTCGGGACGGGTGCAGGGAGTTGGTTTCCGTCCCTTCGTCTATCGACTGGCGCAGTCGCTGCAGCTCTGCGGCTGGGTGCGCAACCGCGTCGGCCGGGTGGAGATCCACATCGAGGGGGACGCAGAATCCCTGCAGGCATTCACACGCCGGCTGTTCCAGCAGCTACCGGCGCTGGCCGTTCCCCGGCTGGACAGCTGCACGCCCGCGGAACCGCAGGCACTGCAGGACTTCTGCATCCGGGAAAGCAGTGCCGCCGGCAGCGTGCAGATACACGTGCCCCCCGACCTGTTCACCTGCGACGCCTGTCTCGCGGAACTCTACGATCCCGCAGACCGGCGCCGGCATTACCCGTTCATCAACTGCACCGAGTGCGGCCCGCGCTACACCCTGATCCGCTCCATGCCCTATGACCGGGCCGCCACGACCATGGCCGGGTTCACGCTCTGCGAAGCGTGCCGCGCGGAATACACGAACCCGGCTGACCGGCGCTTTCATGCCGAACCCGTGGCCTGTCCCGCCTGCGGACCCACGCTGGCATTCCACGGCGACAGCGAACCCTGCCAGGGCAACGCGGCGGCACTGCAGGCCTGCCTCACGACATTGCACGCCGGCCGCATCGTGGCGGTCAAGGGTATCGGCGGCTATCACCTGATGTGCGATGCCCGCGATGACGCGGCAGTCGGGCAGCTGCGTGCGCGCAAGCCGCGACCCCACAAACCGCTGGCCGTACTGTTTCCCGCGCCACCCGACGCACCGCTGCGGCACGTGGAGCAACAGGTACAGCTGACACCCGCGCAGGCGGAACTGCTGCTGTCCCCTGTCCGACCCATCGTGCTGGCGCAGCGTCTCCCGGACTGCAGCCTGTCCGCACTGGTCGCGCCCGGTCTGGACGAGCTCGGCGTGATGCTGCCCTACAGTCCGCTGCACCACCTGCTGCTCAACGATTTCGGCGGACCGCTCATCGCCACCTCGGCCAATATCAGCGGCGAGCCGGTACTCACCGACAACGCGGAGGTCGAAGCCCGGCTGGGCCACGTGGCCGATGCCTTCCTGCACCACGACCGCCCCATTGCACGCCCCGCAGACGACCCGGTATACCGCATGCTGCAGGGCAGACCGCGGCCACTGCGCACGGGACGGGGCGCAGCCCCCCTGGAACAGGGGCTGCCGTTCCGGCTGGCAGAGCCGGTGCTCGCGACCGGCGGGCACATGAAAAACACGGTCGCCCTGGCCTGGGATGACCGCATCGTGGTTTCCCCGCACATCGGAGACATGGGCAATGCCCGCAGCCTGGCGGTTTTCGAGCAAACCGTGGCCGACCTGCAGGCCCTCTACGGCATTGCCGCGACCACGCTGCTGTGCGATGCCCATCCCGGCTATGCCACCAGCCGCTGGGCGGCGCGCAGCGGCCTGCCGCTGCAGCGCATCTTCCACCACCAGGCACATGCCGCGGCCGTCTGTGCCGGCGCGGCCGGCAGCGGCGAGTGGCTGGTGTTCACCTGGGACGGTGTCGGCTATGGCGAGGACGGCACGCTCTGGGGCGGTGAAGCCCTGCGCGGTCGTCCCGGCGCCTGGCAGCGCTTCGCCACGCTGCGTCCCTTTCACCTGCCCGGCGGCGAGCGTGCCGGGCGCGAACCCTGGCGCAGTGCCGCCGCACTCTGCTGGGAAACGGGGCATGACTGGACGGGCCTGCCGCAGGATGCCGCACTGGCACGGCATGCCTGGGAGCGTCGCCTCAACACCCCGCAGACCTCCGCGGCCGGCCGCCTGTTCGATGCCGCCGCCGCCCTGACCGGTCTGTGCAGCGCGGCCAGCTTCGAGGGCCAGGGACCGATGCTGCTGGAAGCCCGCTGCGGACAGGAACCGGGCGACCCTGTCAGGCTGCCGCTGCTGCCGGACGCCAACGGCCTGTGGGTCTGTGACTGGGAACCCCTGCTGCCGCTGCTGCTGGATGAAACCCGTCCGGCGGCGCTGCGGGCCGCCTGTTTCCACGCCACGCTGGCACATGCCCTGCTCACGCAGGCGCTACAGGCACGGGAAAGTCATGGCATCGAACGCATCGGCCTGTCCGGCGGCGTCTTCCAGAACCGCGTCCTCACGGAGACCGCCTGCCGCCTGCTTGCAGCCGCCGGCTTCGACGTCACCCTGCCGGAGCACATCCCGATCAACGACGCCGGCATCAGCTACGGACAGGTCATCGAGTTCGGCAGCCGGGAACAGAACTAGCCCGGATTTCTCACCGGGACCACGGAAAATCCGTCCGGTTTACGTTACGCTGTACGCCAGCTATCGAATCACTATCCCGGAGGAACGGCATGGAACATGTCATCGAGGTTGAAAACATCAGGTGCGGCGGCTGCGCCAACACCATCACCCATTCCCTGCAAAAACTCGATGGCGTCAGCGACGTCAGCGTCGACATCGAAAACGGCCGCGTGACCGTCACCGCAGCCACGGATGACCGGGAACGGCTGGTGGCAAACCTGCTGAAAAACGGCTATCCCGAAAAGGGTTCCGCAGAGGGTCTGCAGGCGGCGAAGGCCAAAGCGAAATCCTTCGTCAGCTGTGCCATCGGCAAGCTCGGCTGAGCACCACCACCGGGAACCGACACTTGGAAGATACCCATATCTCGCTGGCGCACGGTAACGGCGGGCGCTTCATGCGCGAGCTGATCGAGGAGATCTTCGCCCGCCATCTGGCAAACCCCGGACTGGACGTCCAGGCGGATGCCGTTCCCCTCGACCTGCGGGGCGAGGACCTGATGTTCACGACCGACGGTTTCACGGTGCAGCCACTGGAATTTCCGGGCGGTAATATCGGCTCGCTGGCGGTGCATGGCACAACCAACGACCTTGCCGTCGCCGGCGCCATTCCGCGCTACCTGAGCCTGAATGCCTTCATCGAGGAAGGCATGGAAGTCGCACAGCTGGAGCGCATCATCGCGTCACTTGCCGCGAGCGCCCGGGACATCGGGGTACAGGTGGTGGCCGGCGACACCAAGGTCCTGCGCCGCGGCGAGGGTGGCGGCCTCTACCTGGCAACGACGGGGATCGGCATTCGCAGCGGGCCACGGCTGGGACTCGACAGGATTCATGACGGCGATGCCATCCTGGTCAGCGGCCCGGTAGGCGATCACGGCATCGCGGTGATGCTGGCACGCGAGGAATTCGGCTTGCACGGCGAACTCCGCTCCGATGCCGCAAGTGTGCTGCCGCTGACACAGGCAGCCGCCAAGGTGCCGGGGCTGCGCTTCATGCGCGATCCGACCCGGGGCGGACTGGCAACCGTCTGCCAGGAACTGCTGCGCGCCACCGGCATGGGGGTGATCCTGCAGCAGGCACAGGTTCCGGTGCGCGACCCGGTGCAGTCGGTCTGCGAGATGCTCGGCTACGACCCACTCTACCTGGCCTGTGAAGGCCGCGTCGTTGCGGTGATCGATGCCGCGCATGCCGACGCGCTGCTGCAAAGCTGGCGCAGCCTGCCCGAAGGCAGTGCGGCCGCCCGCATCGGACACCTCTCGGCGGCGCGCCAGCACGTCGTGCTGCAAACCGGGCTGGGCGGCGAACGCCTGCTGGAAGAACTCGAGGATGACCCGCTGCCGCGGATCTGCTGAGCACGCTCACCCGCAGCGCCCTGGTACGTGGCCGCACCGGTCACAGCAGGTCGGGCCAGCGTTTCATTCTATCCAGGCGACATTGCTGGTACCCTTGCCCCAATCGCAGCTGACAGGATGACCTGAGGCCAGGCACATGAAACTGGAGCACATCTCCATCGCCACGGGTGTAATGCGCAAGGGGATGAACCTGCGTAACTTTTTCGAAGAATGCGTACGTTGCAACGTGCCGGGCCTGCCTTACGTGGACAACCAGGACGTGGTGACGGGTCGCATCTCGATCCGGGACATCTACAAGCACATGGCGATCCCTGACCATCTCATCAGGGTGGCGCACGTGCTGGGCGATCAAACCGACAGGCTGGACCTGCCGGAAATGAAGGTCATCGAAACCCTGGCACTTCCTGTAGAAACATACTTGCTCGACAACATCCCCAGCGTCTCGCCGCGCTCCTCGATCGTCAAGGCACTGGCCATCATGGAGATGTTCAACACCAGCTATGTCTTTCTCATCGACAACGGCGCGTACAAGGGACTGGTGACACGCATGGTGATCGCGCACCGCATGCTGTTGTGTATCCAGCAGCAGGAGACGGAAGCCGACACAAGTCCCGCGGGCGAGCAGCGCCACCAGTCATGCTTCCCCCTGGATGATTGATCGATACAGAATGCAGCGGGTCCTGAACAGGACACACAGCGGCATGAGGAACCACCCGGCAACACAGCCGGCGCCAAGCTTCACCTCAGCACCAGATCCGGGCACAGGTATCACGTGATGATCGAGTCTGTACCCACGCACATTACTTCGGGCATGTGGCTGGCCGGTGCGATCCTGGTGGCGGCCTACGTCCTGATATTCACTGAAGTCATCCACCGCACCCTGGCCGGTATCATCGGGGCCGTGGCAATGGTGCTGGCGGGCATGGCCGGTGGCTTCTATTCCCAGGCTGCGGCGGTCAACGCCATTGACGCCAACACCATGTTCCTGCTCTCCGGCATGATGACCATGGTGGTGCTGCTGCGACCCACCGGGGGAATCGAGTACCTGGCGATCCGCATAGCCAAGCTTTCCCGCGGCAGCCCGGAACGCCTGCTGGTCTATCTGGCCACCGTGGTGACGGTGATCAGCATGTTTCTGGACAATGTCACGACCGTGCTGGTATTCGCTCCGCTGACCGTCGTCATCACCCGCATGCTCGGACTCAATCCCATCCCGTTTCTCATGTCCGAGGCCATCCTGGCAAACACCGGCGGCATCGCAACGCTGGTCGGCGATCCGCCCAATGTCATGATCGGCAGTGCCGCAGACATCGATTTCAACCAGTTCCTGTTGCACATGGGTCCGATCATCCTGGTGATCTGGGTGCTGACGGTACTGCTGTTGCTATACCTGTTTCGCAGCTACCTGACGCAGCCGATGCAGGACGTCCTCGATCTCGACGAGACCCGCGCGCTGAAGGACACCCGGGGCCTGCTTGCGATCCTGTTCGCGCTCGCCGTGGTTATACTGCTGTTTTTCATCCATCACCATTTCGGCCTGTTTCCCGGGTACGTTGCCTGGATCGGCGTTGCCATTGCCCTGGCGCTGCTGCGACCCGACCCGGAGGAATTCCTGCGGGAAATGGACTGGTCCGTGCTCGTGTTTTTTGCCGGACTGTTCATCATCGTCGGCGGCGTTGAAGGTTCCGGCCTGCTCGACCTGCTGGGCCAGCAACTCGTCGTCATCGCGCGTGACCCTGAGAAACTGCTGCTCACCGCACTGCTGCTGTTGTGGATCTCCGCCTTCCTCAGCGCCGCCGTTGACAATATTCCGTTCACCGTGACCATGATCCCCATCATCTCGCACCTGCAGACCCAGGGTGTGGACGTGATGCCGCTGTGGTGGGCACTGGCACTGGGGGTCGGACTGGGCGGCAACTGCACCCATATCGGCTCCACCGCCAACGTTATCTGTATAGCTGAAGCCGAACGTGCCGGTGATCCCGCGTTTCGTATCTCACCCGTGCTCTGGCTGAAAATGGGTACGCCGGTAATGCTGGCGACACTGACCGCCGCCAGTCTGCTGCTGGCCTTCTTCTTCGATTACTACCGGGGTAGCTGACGGCGGCGACAGCACAGTACCCCACCCGCCCCATACGTGACCCGGCCATGGCTGCACAGGCGCAAGCAGGACCATGTTCACGGCACATGCCGCTCCGACAACGTCGATTTCCCACCCGTAATGCAGGGCAATTGCAGTGTGTTGCCGGTTCAGCGGACGTAATGTGGCCTTGCCTTGATCCATGTCAATTCGTATTCCGGCGATTCGGATAAGAATAAAGCCGCTATAAGCCTGCGGATCCCGGCAATGAAGACCAACCAACAGGGAAGACATTCCGTTCAGGCACAGCATCGATAAACGCGGTAACCACCTGGACACACTCATGAGTGCACGACTGGTCTTTGATGCTGATCTGATCCGGCGCTATAACCAGAGCGGCCCGCGCTACACTTCCTATCCCACGGTGGCACAGTTTCACGATCAAATCACCGAGGATGACTATCGCAAGTGGGCCAAACACAGCAACGAGGACCCGATACCGCGGCCGCTGTCGCTGTATTTTCACATCCCGTTCTGCGACACGGTGTGCTTTTACTGTGCCTGCACCAAAGTGGTCACCAAGCACCATGATCGTGCAACGGACTACCTGGACCACCTCTGCAAGGAAATCGAACTGCAGGCCAGCCTGTTCGATCGCGACCGCAAGGTCGAGCAACTGCACTGGGGTGGCGGCACCCCGACCTTCCTGGACAACGCCGGCATTCGCCGGCTGATGAACCGGATCCGCGATAATTTTACCCTGCGCAGCGATGACAAGGGCGAGTACTCGATCGAGATCGACCCGCGCTCCGTAGACCATGAAAAGCTGCGGGTCCTGCGCGAGGTCGGGTTCAACCGCATCAGCCTGGGCGTGCAGGACTTTGACCCGGATATCCAGCAGGCGGTGAACCGGATTCAAAGCTGGGAAATGACCAGGTCGGTAACCGACTCGGCGCGCCAACTGGGTTTCGGTTCACTGAATATCGACCTGATGTACGGCCTGCCGCTGCAGACGGTCAAGACCTTTGCCGAGACCCTGAAAGCAACTGTCTCCATCGACCCCGACCGGATCGCTGTCTACAATTACGCTCACCTGCCGGCGCGCTTCAAGCCGCAACGGCGCATTAACGATGCCGACCTGCCTTCCCCGGATGCAAAGCTCGATATCCTGCAGTACACCATCGAGCACCTGACCGACGCAGGCTACGTCTACATCGGCATGGATCACTTTGCCAAACCCGATGACGAACTGGCAGTTGCGCAGCGTAACGGCACCCTGCACCGGAACTTCCAGGGTTATTCAACCCATATCGACTGCGACCTGATCGGCATGGGCATGTCCTCGATCGGCCGCGTGTGTGACAATTACTGCCAGAACGTGCGCACCCTGGAGCAGTACTACAAAATGCTCGAGGCCGGCAAGTTGCCGCTCGAACGCGGCATCGAACTGGAGCCCGACGACCTGCTGCGGCGCGAGATCATCACCCTGCTGATGTGCCATTTCAGGCTCGACATCAGGGCGCTGGAGTCGAAGTGGAACTTCGATTTCAACGAACATTTCGAGACCGAAATAGCCCAGCTGCGGGTCATGCAGGGAGATGGCCTGCTGACAGTTTCCGAAGACAGCCTGGAGGTACAGCCGGCCGGACGGCTGCTGGTAAGAAATATCTGCATGGTGTTTGACCGCTACCTCAAGGAGAGCGGCACCAGCTTTTCAAGGGTAATCTGAAGCGCCGGCTTCAACGCTCGGGTTGGGGCCGCCACCCGACACAGCCCTCGACCATCGCCTTGAGCCTGGCCAGATCCAGTATCGTGATCTGTTTCCTGTTGACATGCAGCACGCCCTGTTCCTGGAAGTGCGCAAACAGGCGGCTGACAGTCTCGATCGCAAGACCGAGGTAATTCCCGATATCCTGGCGCGACATCGGCAGGTTGAATTCGGTCGCGGACAGGCCACGCTGATTAAAACGCGATGACAGGCTGAGCAGGAATGAAGCCAGCCGCTCCTCCGCGGTGCGCTTGCCGAGCTGCATCAACATCTGCTGGTCGGCGCTGATTTCCCTGGCAGCAACCCGCAGGATCTGCCGGTTCAAACCCGGCAGGGTTTTGCACAGCCCCTCAAGACCTTCGTAGGGCATCTCGCAGACACTGGATGTCTCCAGCACGAACGAGGAACTGGTGTAAAAACCGTCGCTCAAACCATCCAGCCCAACCAGTTCGCCGGGCAGGGTAAAACCCAGCACCTGTTCGTCACCGCTCTCGGTGATGCAATAGGATTTGGCGGCGCCCGACCTGACTGCAAACAGCGAGCGCCCCCGGTCACCGGCACGATACAGATGCTGCCCGGACTGCAGGGGAGGCAGGTGCCTGACGATCTTGTCGAGTTCCTGGATTTCCGTCTCGCTCATGCCGTGGGGCAGGCACAGTTCCGTGAGACTGCAGTCTCTGCATGAGACCTTGATCTCTTCAAGTTTCAGCGGCTTATCGGTACGCGGCATTTCGGTGTTCCACTGGCATGGAATCTGTCTCTGCTTATTGTCACGCTTCAAGGTCGCACCCAAACCCCACTGGCGGCCTCTGAACCCGTTTCAGAAAAATTTTCTATCACGTCCGCGCGCATGCCGGTGCGGAGATTTCTCTATCCGGGGCATTCCCTATAAACTACCACACCCGTCACCGGACCGTCACACTGGCATCCCGGGTTTATAGCCTGCAAGGATACCCTAATTGTTTGCAAATGCTGAAAAAAAATTGGCTGGCCTCGCCAGGACAGGCCAGTCGGCGCTGCTTGGCGGCGGCCTCACCGGGCTGGAAAAGGAGAGCCTGCGGGTCGCACCGGATGGGGGTATCGCGCAAACCCCCCACCCGACGGCACTGGGTTCCGCGCTCACGCACCCCTGGATCACGACGGACTATTCCGAGGCCCTGCTGGAGTTCATCACCCCGCCGCTGGCCGACCCGGACAGGGCCGTGGCCTACCTGCGCGACCTGCAGCACTATGCCTACCTGAAACTCGACAACGAACTGCTATGGTGCTCCAGCATGCCCTGCGTGCTGGCCGGCGACGCCAGCATTCCGATTGCGCAATATGGCAACTCCAATCGCGGCCTCATGAAAACCGTCTACCGGCGCGGCCTCGGTTATCGTTACGGCCGTGTCATGCAGGTGATTGCCGGCGCGCACTACAACTATTCATTCCGGGACGCCCTCTGGCCCGTGCTGCAGGAACTCGAGGGAGACAAGCGCCCCCTGCAGGAGTATGTCTCCGACCGCTATTTTCACCTGATCCGCAACCTGCAACGCATCGGCTGGCTGGTGCCCTACCTGTTCGGGTCATCACCGACGGTCTGCATGTCCTTCATCGGGGGCAAGCCGACCATCCTCGAGGAGTTCAACGACAACACCTATTACGGTCCGCATGCGACCTCGCTGCGCATCTGTGACATTGGCTACCAGAACTCGCACGAGGCCGAGGACGGTTTCAAGGCCACCTACGACAATCTCGATGCCTATACCGAAAGCCTGCTGTGGGCCACCGAGACCCCCTGCCCGAGCCACGAGGAATTCGGGGTAAAGGTCGCCGGCGAATACCGCCAGCTGAACGCCAATATCCTGCAGATCGAGAACGAGTATTACAGCTCGGTGCGACCGAAGCAGATCCCGCTGGAGAACGAAAAGCCGGCACTGGCGCTGCAGCGCCGGGGGGTGCGTTACGTCGAACTGCGCTCCCTGGACATCAACGTATTCGATCCGCAGGGCATCAGTACCGAACAGTGCCGCTTCCTGGAAACCCTGATGGCCTATTGCCTGCTCGATGACAGCCCGCTCATCAGCGATGAAGGCCGCCGTGAAATCGACCACAACCTCGACGCGGTCGGCTACCGTGGCAGGCAGCCGGGTCTGCAGCTGCAGCGCGATGGCACTTCGGTCCCCCTGCAGCAATGGGCAGGGGAAATCTGCGAAGCCATGCAGGCCTTTGCCGGGGTACTCGACGCCGCTGCAGACGACGCCCCCTACAGCCGCGCCCTGCAGGCGCAGGTCGATGCCGTCAGGGACCCGGAGCGCACTCCCTCGGCACGCATTCTCGCGGCCATGTGCGAACACGAGGAAGGTTTCTACCAGTTCACGCAGCGCATGTCACAGCAGCACCAGCGGTATTTCCTCGACCTGCCACTGGATCCCGCACAGGCACAGGCCTTTGACGCCAGCGCGACCAGTTCGCTGGCCGAGCAGCGCGCCATAGAGGCCGCGGACCGGCTCTCGTTTGATGAATTCCTGGAGAATTACTTCGCGCAGTAACGCGGCGCGGCACGGCGGACAGCAGGTACAGCCTAGCCCGCCAGCACGAACCCGAGACCGGCGAGGTAGATACCCAGCGGGTAATGCCAGCTGCGCGGCCGCAGCAGCAGGCGATCAAGCACCAGCGACAGGATCACGCCCATGACCATGTACAGCGGTATCACCTGTATGGAGGTGAAATGCCGCAGGTCACCCGGCAGGTAGTAAAAGTAGAAGGTGCCGTAGAACAGCAGAAAAAATCCGTTGGCGAGAATTTCCAGCAGCGGGCCGTCAAAGCCCGAGGCCAGCCCCTTCAGCCATGCCGGCTTGATATTGACACGCTTCGCAGCCAGTACCTGGTGCACGAAATAGACGTAATAGCCGTACACGGGCCAGATGATGAAATTCAGCGCCGAGGTGTAGCCGTCATGGATCGGCCAGACCCGGTACTGCCACAGCGGCTTGCCGACCAGCAGGTAGTACAGCTTGCCCAGCCAGACCTCGCAGACGATGGCGACCAGGAAAGCCACTGCCATCGACAACAGCAGGGGATACAGTTCAATGCGTATCCAGCGTCGCAGCAGCAGCGAGCCCAGCAGGTAAAACAGCAGCGCACCGACCAGTGCGCCGGACAACCCCTGCAGAATCAGGGTTCCGGATTGCGACAGGATCATCACGGGAAAACTCTGCCTGCAGCTGCCGGCACGGGTGATCGCGCGCGCGCCAGGACGTTGCCGCGTGGCGTTACAACCATACTTTCCCCCTGGCAGCCCGCGCTATTCGGCGGATGTTTCAGATATGCGATACCAGCCGCGCTTCCGGGACCTGTTCCTGGATGGCGCCGGTGATATCGAAGCGAATCCCCTGTATTGGCTTGATCGATACCCACAACAGGTTCAGCCTGACATTGAATTCCGCAAATACCACGGCATGGCGGAAGTGCGTCAGGATGAGATGCACCTCCTGGATGGTGGCATCGATGAGATGCATCGGCTTGTCGCGCAGCCCCGGAATCAGCACCATGAAATCGCTCAGCGGTCGGCCTTCCTCGTCATGCGTAGGCACCCGCAGCCGCAACGGCTCCTCGGCATCTTCAAAGCGGATCGACATTTTTGGCAGTTGCATGGCGTTCAACCGTGCCGTGATTCCGCCCTGATAATAGCCTAAAACCACTGCCGCGGCATGGCCGCACCCGCGCCAGTTATAGTAACCTCAGCGAAAACAACCACTAAACCCGGCTACGCGTGCAGCGCACGTTGCCGGCAGGCTCAACCGGCGAGCGCGTCCCGGACACGTTCCAGCCGGCTGCGCACCTCCGCTGCAAGGACCTCGACACCTTCCACGTCAACCAGGCTCAGTACGGCGGCCGGGTCCATGAAGGCAACCGTGATGGTGCCGTCATCCTCCTCGCGCAATACCACGTTACAGGGCAGCAACAGGCCGATATCGGGATCGGCTTGCAGCGCCTGGTTGGCGAGCACCGGGTTGCAGGCACCGAGAATCAGGTAGGGCCTGCGGTCGACATCCAGTTTTTTCTTCAGGGTTGCGGCGACGTCGATTTCGGTCAGCACACCGAAGCCTTCCTGCTGCAGCGCGGCAGTGACCCGCTCGCGCAGCGTATCCATGTCGCCCGTTATATTGATACTGAAACCGTACATTATCTGTCTCCCTGTTTCATGCCAGCAGGCGCGTCTGCGCCTCACGATATTTTGCCGCGGTTTTTTCAAGCACCTCAGCCGGCAGGCGCGGACCCGGCGGCGTCTTGTCCCAGTCCAGCGTTTCCAGGTAATCGCGCACGAACTGCTTGTCGAAACTCGGCGGACTCTGCCCGGGCGCATAGGAATCCGCCGGCCAGAAACGCGAGGAATCCGGCGTCAGGATTTCATCGATCAACACCAGCCCGCCATCCGGGTCCAGCCCGAACTCGAACTTGGTATCCGCGATGATGATGCCGCGCTCGCGGGCATAGGCCGCGCAGCTGCTATAGATTTCCAGGCTGACATCCCGCACCTGCGCGGCCAGGGCATCACCCAGCAGCGCGCGGGTCGCCTCGAAGTCGATGTTTTCGTCATGTGATCCCGGCGCGGCCTTGGTCGACGGGGTATAGATGGGCTCGGGCAACTTGTCCGCCATGCGCAGGCCGGCGGGCAGAGAGATGCCGCACACCTGGCCGCTGCGCTGGTAATCCTTCCAGCCGGAACCGATCAGGTAGCCGCGCACCACGGCCTCAACCGGCAGGGCCTTGAGTTTCCTGACCACGATGGCGCGCCCCTCGACCTGCGCCCGTTCCCGCGGGTCCGGCAGCACCTCGGCCAGGGACAGCGCCGCAAGATGGTTGGGTACGATATCGCGGGTCCGCTGGAACCAGAAATTCGCCACCGCCGTGAGCACGGCACCCTTGCCGGGGACCGGGTCCGGCAGCACGACGTCGAAAGCCGAGAGCCGGTCCGTCGTGACGATCAGCAGGTGGTCGTCGCCCACGCCATAGATATCGCGAACCTTGCCACGGGCCACCAGCGGCAGGCTTGTCAGGGTGGATTCAAACAGGGTTTCCAGCATGCACGGGACTCCGTCGGAAAATAAGGCGGCATTGTACAGGAATCACCCCCGGCCTGAACGGGCAGCAGCGGCCTGCCCGACGGCCGCGGTTGCCCGAATTTAGTACGTCAACAGGATCAATGCTAGAATTTGCGGCTTCCGCTTTGATAATTACCGGACAGCATGCATGAGTGATATACCCCGGGTCGGCCTGGTCATGGGCAGCAACAGCGATTGGGGCGTGATGCAACACGCCGCGGCAATGCTGGAAAACCTCGGCATCCCCTTTGAGGCCCGCGTGGTCTCCGCCCACCGCACACCCGACCTGCTGTTCGAGTATGCCGGTACGGCGCGCGACCGCGGCCTGGCCTGCATCATTGCCGGCGCCGGCGGCGCCGCCCACCTGCCCGGCATGCTGGCCGCCAAGACCACGCTGCCGGTGCTGGGCGTCCCGGTACCGTCACGCTACCTGAAAGGCATGGATTCGCTGTTATCCATCGTGCAGATGCCGAAAGGCGTCCCGGTAGCCACCTTTGCCATCGGCGAGGCCGGTGCTGCCAATGCCGCCCTGTATGCCGCCAGCATCCTGGCCGTCGCGGACAGCGACCTTGCGGCAAGGCTTGACCGGTTCCGCAAAGAGCAGGAACATAGCGTCTTTCAAATGGAACTCCCCCCGCAATCGTGATCCTTCCAGACGCAACACTCGGTGTCCTCGGTGGCGGACAGCTTGGCCGCATGTTCACCCTCGCCGCATTCAGCATGGGGTACCGGGTCGTGGTGCTCGATCCCGACCCGCACAGTCCGGCCGGGCATATCGCCACCCGGCACATCAAGGCCGACTACCGCGACCATGCCGCACTACAGCTGCTGGGCGACGAATGCGCCGCGGTCACCACGGAATTCGAGAACATCCCGGCGGACACCCTGGAGTACCTGGAAAAACTCTGCCCGGTGCGGCCGGCCCCTGCTGCCGTGCAGATTGCGCAGGACCGGATACGCGAGAAACGTTTTATCCGCGACCACGGCCTGGATACCGCGCAGTTCGCCACGATCGAGGATGCCGGCGACCTCGAGGCAGCGCTGCAACGAACTGCAGACGCCACTGCTGCTGAAGACCGCCTCCCTGGGCTATGACGGCAAGGGACAAATCCCGGTCAATACCCTGGATGAAGCCAGTACCGCCTTTGAGCAACTCGGCGGCAAGCCATGCATCCTGGAAGAGATGCTGGACCTGGAATGCGAGATCTCGGTGATACTGGCACGCAGCGTCGATGGCCAGACCGCGATCTACCCGGTCGGTGAGAACCAGCATGTCAACGGTATCCTGGATACCACCATCGTTCCTGCGCGGGTAGACGACGCGCTCGCGGAAAGCGCCATTTCCATGGCCACGCGCCTGGCAGAGGCACTGGATTACTGCGGTGTCCTGGCGGTGGAGTTCTTCGTCACAAGGGACGGCGGGCTGCTGATCAATGAAATGGCGCCGCGCCCGCACAACAGTGGTCACTACACGGTCGACGCCTGTGTGACATCACAGTTTGAACAACAGGTGCGCATGCTGTGCGGCCTGCCACCCGGCGATACCTCCCTGCTGTCACCGGTGGTCATGGTCAACCTGCTGGGAGATATCTGGGCCAAGGGTGAACCCGCCTGGGAAGCGGTTCTCAGGGAACCGCAGGCCTGCCTGCACCTCTACGGCAAACACGAGGCCCGCACGGGCCGCAAGATGGGTCACGTCAACTGCCTGGCCGAGGACACCGGCAACGCCCTCGAAATCTCCAGGAAAATCCGTAGCGCGCTGTCATCCTGAGCGCGGCGGCCTGCGCCGCCGTTACCCGCCAGGACTTTCTGGCCGGATCTCGGGCAAGCCCAGCAGGTTCAGCGCTTCATCCTTGACGAACTGCTCAAAACTTTGCGCCACCAGCGACAGCCGCTTGCCCTCGCGGAACACGATGAACCAGTAGCGCATGATGGGGAACTTCACGACGTCCAGCACCACCAGCCGCTGCAGCGCCAGTTCCATGGCCAGGGTGTGCAGTGACACGATCCCCAGTCCCAGTCCGGCCTCCACCCCCTGCTTGATCGCCTCGTTGCTGCTCATTTCCATCGGGGTCGACAACGCCATGTCGTTCGCACTGAAAAATCGCTCCACGGCGGAGCGCGTACCGGAACCCTGCTCGCGCACCAGGAAGATCTCCTCCCGGAGTCGCTGCAGCGGAATCCGCCGCT
Organism: uncultured Gammaproteobacteria bacterium; assembly: GCA_963701455.1. Taxonomy (GTDB): domain Bacteria; phylum Pseudomonadota; class Gammaproteobacteria; order UBA9214; family UBA9214; genus UBA9214. The sequence goes on along the minus strand of CAVPAE010000005.1, from coordinate 295,128 downwards.
TGCCCGCCAGCGGGTGATCGGGCGGCGCGACCACGACCAGCGGGTTTTCCATGAAGCGTTCCGCCACCAGGTCCATCTCCCTGGGTGGCTGCCCCATGATCACGAGGTCGGTGCGGTTCTCCACCAGCCCTTTCAGCAACTGCTCGCGGTTGGTGACTTCCAGGCTGACCGTGACATCGCCGTGGCGCTGAATGAAGGTGGCCAGCAGGCGGGGCACGAAGTAGTTGGCCGTGGTGGCCACCGCGATGGTCAGGCGGCCGCGCTTCAGACCTTTCATCTCGTCAACAACCTGGTCAAGCTCATCCAGTTGCGTGGTTATCGCAACGGCATAGCGCCTGAATTCATGGCCGAACTCGGTCAGAAAGACCTTTTTTCCCAACTGCTCGAACAGTGGCAGGCCGATGGCATGTTCCAGCTGCTTGACCTGCATGGACACGGCCGGCTGGGTCAGGTGCAACTCCCGGGAGGCACGGGTAAAGCTCAGATTCCGCGCCACGGCCTCGAAGATTTTCAATTGGCGGAAGGTAATGTTCATGGTGGCACTGCGAGACTCCAGGGAGCATAAATATTAGCTTATTATGTGCAATTTATCATGAAACGCAGCTTATGGACGTGCCGATTACACAGCCTCTTGGACCGCAAGCATGCGCCGGACTTGTCCCCTGCCTGCAGTCGTCTCGGCACAATTGACCAACCTTCAGATTTTCACACTTTTTTGCCTGCGTTATGATGCAGTGTCCAGCTCGGGCGGATAGGGGACCAAGACTCACCGGACTCTGAGGTAACCTGCAACCATGTTGACACGCATCCTCAATTCACTGGGCATCGAAGCCGGCACCACCAGCCATACCGAGCGGGTCGTGTCGGCACTCGGCGGTTTCATCGTCATCCTGCTGATCTTCCATATCAGCCGGTTCTTCCTGGGCGCAGGTGACATGCTGCTGATCGTGCCCTCGATGGGCGCCTCGGCGGTGCTGTTGTTCGCCGTGCCGCATGGCGCCCTGTCGCAGCCATGGAATGTCCTCGGCGGGCACGTGATTTCCGCCGCCATCGGGGTAAGCTGCGCCCTGCTGCTCCCGGATCCCTACATCGCCGCCAGCCTCGCCGTCGGACTGGCAATCGGCGCCATGTACTACCTGCGCTGCATCCACCCGCCCGGCGGAGCCACGGCGCTGACCGCGGTGATCGGCGGGGAAGCCACCCGGGCACTGGGCTACCAGTTCGTCCTCACCCCCGTGTTGCTGAACGCGCTGGTGATGGTCCTGGTCGCAGTGCTGTTCAACTATTTATTCAAGTGGCGCCGCTACCCGGCCTGGCTGGCGCAGCGGGGCGAACAGCCGGATGCCGCCACCGAAAGTGCCACTATCGGACCGATCCGGCATGAAGACCTGGTCGTGGCGCTCAGCGAGATCGATTCTTTCATCGATGTCTCGGAAAACGATCTGCTGCGCATCTACGAACTTGCCACCGGCCAGGCGGAGCGGCGTCACCTCGCAGCCGCAGACATCAGCCTCGGCCACTTTTACAGCAACGACGCCGTCGGCGACGAGTGGTCCGTTCGCCAGGTTGTGGACGAGTCACCGCATGCCTCACCCGACAAGGACATGATCGTCTACAAGGTGATCGCCGGACCCGGCAAGCGCAAATCGGGGGTCCTCACCCGCGGGGAATTTGCCCGCTGGGCGCGGCGCGAAGTCAGCCGTGATGGTGAAAACTGGAAACCCGTCAAACGGAACAGTGCCTGACCCTGATCGCGGCCGGCTGGCTGGATAGCGCGGTCTGGCTCGCATACAATCAGTGAACCAGACGTCGCGACCACGCAGGTTTCCATGCCAGTTCAGACAATCAGGGACTTTTTGCAGCAGGAGTCCACCGGTGGCCTGCTGATCATCACCGCGGCAATCCTCGCCATGGGGGTCGAAAACTCACCCCTGAAGTTTCTCTACGACACCCTGCTTGAGACCCCCGTCGGCATCCAGTTCGGCGCACTCATCATCCACAAGCCGTTGCTGCTGTGGATCAATGACGGCCTGATGGCCGTTTTTTTCTTTCTGATCGGACTCGAGATCAAGCGCGAGTTCATCGAGGGGGAGTTATCCGATCCATCCCGAATTGTGCTCCCCGCGATCGCCGCCGTCGGCGGCATGGCCGTCCCCGCCCTGATCTACATCGGCATGAACCAGGGGGATGCGGACGCCCTTGCCGGCTGGGCCATTCCCACCGCGACGGATATCGCCTTTGCCCTGGGTGTGCTGTCCCTGTTCGGCAACCGGGTGCCCCACGCACTCAAGCTGTTCCTGCTGACGCTGGCGGTGCTGGACGACCTCGGCGCGATCATCATTATCGCGGTGTTTTATTCCGGGGACCTGTCGCTGCTCTCGCTGGGTGTTGCCGCAGCCGCTATCGGTGCCCTGCTGCTGCTGAACCTCGGCGGCGTCACCCGCATCGCACCCTATATCCTGGTCGGTTTCGTACTGTGGATCTCGGTGCTCAAGTCCGGCGTGCACGCCACGCTCGCCGGCGTCCTGCTGGCATTATTCATTCCGCTGCGCGACAAAAAGACCGGTGAATCGCCGCTGCAGACTCTGGAGCATACCCTGCACCCCTACGTAGCCCTGCTGATTCTGCCGCTGTTCGCCTTCGCCAATACCGGCATCAACCTCTCCGGGCTGACACTGGCATCCCTGCTGCACCCGGTGCCGCTCGGTATCGCCGTGGCACTGGTGATCGGCAAGCAGGTTGGGGTATTCGGGCTCTCCTGGCTGGCCATCAAGCTGCGGATCGGCAAGCTGCCGGCTGGCTCAGGCTGGCTGGAACTGTACGGCGTGTCGGCCCTGTGCGGCATCGGTTTCACCATGAGCCTGTTCATCAGCGGCCTGGCCGCCGAGCAGATCGGTCTCGGCGAAATGGCCGATGACCGCCTTGGCATTCTGCTGGGGTCAGTGATATCGGCCGGCATCGGCTACTTTGCGCTGGCCATCAGCCTGCGCCGCCGGCGTGCCTGATGTCGGCAGAGAAAGCACACCGGCCGCTGCAACTCCCCTGGCGACTGCTGCTGCTCGACCTGATCGGGACCCTGCTGATCGCGATGGGCCTGTACGAATTGTTCACCCCGGACACAGACCTGCTCCCGGATTTGCCGGCTTTCCCCTACCACGAATGGGCACTGATCGCCGCGGGACTGGCCATCATGCTCCCGGCGGTCAGCGGACTGCTTGCCTTCCTGGCCCGGGCGCGCCGGCGCTAAAGGAACAGTCTCCTGCCCGCCCCGCCCGCAGCCTGGTCCCTGCCGCAGTATGCCCTGCTGCTGGCGAACCTCGTTCCCGTCTTCGGTGTGCTGTATCTCGACTGGGATGCGAGTTCGATCGTCGTGCTCTACTGGGCGGAAAACCTGATCGTGGGTGGCTTCACCCTCCTCAAGATGCTGGTTGTGGGGAAGGCCGGCGCCCTGTTCCGGATGCTGTTTTTCTGCGTCCACTATGGCGGCTTCTGCGCCATCCACGGTATTTTCGTGCTGGAGTTGACCCGGTTTGCCGGAGAACAGGGCAGCCCCGCCGCAGCCGCCAGCTGGCCGGGGCCGCTCGCCCTGCTGCAGATGTTCATCGGCCTGATACAGCAGGTACTGGCGGCTGCACCTGAAGCCTTTCTCTGGGGCTGCCTCGCGCTGCTGCTCAGTCACGGGAGTTCCTTTCTGCTGCTGTTCATCGGACAACAGGAATACCGCCACACGAACGTCAATGAGCTGATGAAGGCGCCCTACCAGCGGATCGTCGTCATGCATATCGCCGTCATCGCCGGCGGTTTCCTGGTGGTCAGGCTGGGCTCACCGCTGGGGCTGCTGGTTGCGCTGGTTGCACTCAAGACCGGCATGGATATCATGCTGCATAATCGCTCCCACCGCAGGGCCGAGGCCACCGGTCAAGCACCCGGGGAGATTTCATGAAAGCAAGCGGAATCCCGGGTGTCAGCATTTCTTGATAGCCACGGAATCCACGGAAGGACACGGAAAGAAATAACACCCACTCACTAGAACCTATCTCAAAATTGTAAACAGGCCACCCAGCAAGTCGCATGTCTTTGAGGGGCGGACGTTACGCAGTTTCAGATTTACTCGTCATTGCGACGACTACAGGGATGTAGGAGGTAGATAATGCAGGAGCAATTATCGAGGAACGAAGTGACGAAGCAATCTCCAACTGATTGATTTCATGCCGGGAGATTGCTTCGCTTTGCTCGCAATGACGAAATATGCTTGTTGAGCTGAGGCTTATTCATAGCAGCACATGAGCAGCGGAGCAGGACATAGGACACCGAGTGTTCTTACAGAAGCATATTTTGAGATAGGTTCTAGCAACTTTTCCGTGTCCTTCCGTGGATTCCGTGGCCATAATGTTCTTCATCATCAATTTGAAAAAGCACGCATGACAGACACACAGAACAGCAACTGGTTACGAGGCTACTATTTCAGCACCCCGCTGTTCGTGCTGGCGGACAGCCTGCTGGGACTGGATTTCCGCATCTCCGGACTGCATGCCCCGGGGCAGCGGTTTGCCTATTACGGCTTTTGCATGCTCTGCGCCCTGTTGCTGTGGCTCCGGCCGCGGCTGTCGCCGCTGATCGGCATGGGCGAGAGCAGCGTCAACCTGACCATTCTCATGGTGAGCGTCATGCTGCCGATCCTGCGGCCGGAACTGGACGCTGCCGGTGATTACACCGGCCTGCAGGGTATGCATATACTCAACTTTTTGCTGACCGGCGGCGTACTGCTGGCCGCCTTCTACTCGGCCCAGCGCCAGCTGCTGCTGCAGCGCTGAGCAACCACGCCCGTATATGCACGACGCTGACAGCGATACTTCGCAACCCGACCCGCACGGTCCCGGTGTACGCATCCACCCGCCGCTGATCTATGCCACCAGCATCCTCGGCGGCATCGGGATCGACCGCATGTGGCCACTACCCATGCCCCTCGGCCTGCACGGGCCGCTGTATTCGGGGATCATCCTGGCACTGGTCCTGCTGCTGGCCGGCCTTTGCATGCGTGAGTTTTACAAAGCGGATACCGATGTGCGCCCCGACAGGCCGGACAGCGCGCTGATTACCAGCGGCCCCTACTGCCATTCCCGCAACCCGCTGTATATCGGCCTGACCCTGGTGCAGGTCGCCGCCGCCGTGTGGTTCGACAATGCCTGGGTGCTGGCCATGGCCGCTATCTCGGTGGTCGTGATATCCCGCTATGCCATCCGCCGCGAGGAGCGCTACCTGGAAAGCCTGTTCGGTGACGCCTATCTCGACTACAAGCAGCGCGTGCGTCGCTGGATCTGAGCGAATGAATCTCTTTACCCGAATGTTTCGCAAGCGCCCGAAACCGCCGTCACCCGGCGAACAGGCCACTGCCATCCTGCACCGCTTCACCACGGCAACCATCGTCGGCATCGACCGGGAAGACCTCGGGCGCTACCCGGCCAAGCAGTACAAGGTCATGGCGTTTCACTACGGCGCCATCCGCTGCCTGGCAAGGGAATTCGACCTGGACGAGACCGAAACCCTCGCGGTGTTCGTGATGTTCGTCAACAAGTACTTCAACCTGCCCGTCTCGGAGACCGGCAGTATCAGCGAGCGCCTGCAGGGCTTCCAGGACAACGCGGAGGAGCGCCGCTACCTGGAAGCCGGTGAGGATGTCTTCAGGCGCTGGCATGAGCAGGGGGAACGCCGGGCACCGCTGGAACTGGGTGAAATGCTGCAGGCGTGAGCACGCTGGAAGACCTGCTGCGTGAAGTGCGTGCCTGCACGGCCTGCGCGGCGCACCTGCCACTGGGACCCAACCCGGTACTGCGCGCAGGGGCGACGGCACGCATCCTGATCGTCGGCCAGGCACCGGGAACCCGGGTCCACCATACCGGCATCCCCTGGAACGACCCCAGCGGTGAACGGCTGCGCGACTGGCTGCAGTTCGACCGTACCCTGTTCTATAACAGCGCACGCATCGCGATCATTCCCATGGGCTTCTGCTACCCGGGCAAGGGCGCCTCGGGCGATCTGCCGCCGCGCCCGGAATGCGCGCCCCTGTGGCACCCGCGGCTGCTGGACAGAACTGCCCGACCTGCAGCTGAAACTGCTGATCGGCAAATATGCGCAGGATTACTACCTCGGTACCCGGCGCCAGTCGCTGGCAGCCACCGTCAGGCAATTCGAGCAATACCTGCCGGAGTTCTTCCCCCTGCCCCATCCCTCGCCGCGCAATATCCGCTGGTTTCGCAACCATCCCTGGTTCGAGTCCGAGGTCCTGCCGGCCCTGCAATCCCGGGTCAGCGCCATTCTCGGCCAGCCACAGCCGGACCCAGCCCCGATTCCATAGCATTCCGCTCAGGTATTTGCCGCCGGAAACGCATACACGGGCGGACTCTGCTAGAATTCTTTACCCGGTTAATGACCATGCCTGAAAACACATACCCACTACTCACGACGATCAATTCACCCGCAGACCTGCGCAGCCTGGAAACCGGCCAACTGCTGCAGCTGGCCGGTGAATTGCGCGAATTCCTGATCGAATCTGTCGCCAATACCGGCGGCCACCTGTCGGCGGGCCTGGGAACGGTGGAACTGACCATCGCCCTGCACACCGTGTTCGACACCCCGCATGACCGCCTGGTATGGGACATCGGTCACCAGGCCTACCCGCACAAAATACTCACCGGACGCCGGGATGCCATGCACACCATTCGCCGCCAGGGTGGCCTGAGCGGTTTCCTGAGCCGCAGCGAAAGCGAATACGACGCCTTTGGCGCGGGCCATTCGAGCACCTCGATCAGCGCCGCGCTGGGGATGGCCGTGGCCAACACGCTGCAGCATTCCGACCGGCAGACGGTGGCCGTCATCGGCGACGGTGCACTGAGCGCCGGCATGGCCTTCGAGGCGCTCAACAACGCCGGCGACATCGACTGCGACCTGCTGGTGGTCCTGAACGATAACGAGATGTCGATCTCGCCCAACCGCGGCGCGCTGCACAACTACCTGGCGCGCCTGCTCTCCGGCAGTCTCTACACCGGCGTGCGGGAGCGCAGCAAGAGCATCCTCAGCAACCTGCCGGGCGCGAAAAAATTCCTGCGGCGCTGGGAAGAACACCTGAAGGGCATGGTCATGCCGGGCACGCTGTTCGAGGAGCTGGGCTTCAACTATATCGGCCCGATAGACGGCCACGACCTGCCGACCCTGATCACCACGCTGCGCAACCTGCAGGGCCTCAAGGGGCCGCAGTTCCTGCACGTGGTGACCCAGAAGGGCAAGGGCTATCATCCGGCCGAACGCGACCCCTGCAATTTCCACGGAGTCACACCCTTCAACCGCGAGACCGGCGAGCAGCACAAATCGAGCACGACCCAGACCTACACGCAGGTATTCGGTGACTGGCTCTGCGACATGGCTGCCGCGGACCCGCAGCTGGCGGCCATCACGCCCGCCATGTGCGAAGGCTCCGGCATGGTCGCCTTCTCCGAACAGTACCCGCAACGCTACTTCGACGTCGGGATTGCCGAACAGCACGCCCTGACGTTTGCCGCCGGCCTCGCCTGCGAGGGCATCAAGCCGGTCGTGTCAATTTACTCCACCTTCCTGCAGCGCGCCTATGACCAGCTGATTCACGATATTGCCCTGCAGGACCTGGACGTTACCCTGGCCATCGACCGCGCCGGGCTGGTCGGCGCCGATGGTGCCACCCATGCCGGCGTGTTCGACGTGAGTTTCCTGCGCTGTGTCCCCAACATGGTCGTCATGGCACCCGCCGATGAAGACGAGTGCCGCCGCATGCTGACGACCGCCTACCGCTACGCCGGCCCGGCCGCGGTGCGCTATCCGCGCGGCACCGGACCAGGTGTAGCGATCGCACGGGAACTGGACACCCTGCCCATCGGCAAGGCCGAATTTCGGCGGCGCGGCAAACGCGTCGCGATCCTGGCCTTTGGCAGCCGCGTCACCCCCGCGCTGGAGGTCGCTGAAGAGCTCAATGCCACGGTGGTGAATATGCGCTTCATCAAGCCGCTGGACACGGAAATGATCACCACGATTGCCAGCGACCATGACCTGATCGTCACCGTGGAAGAAAACGTACTGCAGGGCGGGGCCGGTGCCGCCGTCAACAAGGTGCTGCTGGCGGACGGCATCAGCGTGCCGATCCTGAACCTTGGGATACCGGACCGCTTCATCAGCCAGGGCACCCACGCGCAGCAACTGGCGGAATGTGGCCTGGACGCCAGGGGCATTCGTGCCGCGATCGAGAGCCGCGACAACCAGTCGGCAACAACCGGCCCGCTGGCGGCATCATCGGCCGGTGCAAGCAGTCATGGATAACAGTAACCAACTTCATATCAGTGCGGCTGCCGCAGCACCTGCACGCATGCCGGACTGCAATCCCGGAGTCGTGGGCTAAGCCGCGCCGGCAGCGCTCATGGGCGTTTCCACCGAAACATTTTTCCGCCCCGCTGAAATAGCCCGTGAACGGGTGAACCTCCCGGCACCACTCTTCAATCGCTGCCTGCTGGCACTGAATCACGCCACCACCAGGCACGCCTTCGTCCCGATCCGCAGCATGCAGTACCAGGCAATCATCGACGATTCCGAGATCATCTTCGTGGACAACCAGGGCTACGCAGTCAGTGAGGGACAGGGCGGACGTCTCATCGTGCTGGCCTGGGATGTCGCGCTGCGCAGTGCACGTGATTCCCTGAGTGCACCGGTCCCCATCGAGATCATCTACTACAACAGTGACGGCCACGAGATTCATCGCCGCCTGATGGGTGAATTCCCGAAGGCGCTGGACCGCTACGAGGCGATCCAGAAAGAGGGCCGCGGCGAAAACGTTACGGCCAGCGTGCTACCTTTCCGGCCGGCTTGATTGAAGTTCTACTCAACTTTCTGAGCGGTAAGGAATATGCCTTTTTCCAGTGCAGTAAAGAAGTCCTGGTAAGGCATAGGATCCTCAATAGGCTTGTTATTGTAAATTGCGCTTGCTCTTACAGCCAACTGACTTTCGCCTCTGGGCCGTACAATAATGGTCATGCGAATCTGGTACCCACTCAACTTGGTTCCAGTGACCATCCCAAGATCCTCATCGGTTTTATCGATAATGAATCCCAGATCCTGTAGCACCGCAATTGTTGTTCGGAGCATCTGGTGTGCATCAGTAGTGTCAAAGGTTCGCGTCTGAAAACTACGCAATTCAACAGCGCTGGAATCAGAAAGCACATGAGAATTTTGCGTGGCGCACCCTCCAAGCAACACCACAACAAGGATCGTTACCCATCCATTTATTCTAATTCTCATATTTGGTTAGCCTCTAAAAACGTCGACTTTGATAATTTTTCGAAAAATGCCTGATATATCTCTGGCGCATTGATGCTCTCTACACGCGCTATTTTCCCCTGTGTGTTCCAGATTATCCTTTGCATTGTGATTCTTGCGACGGAGGACGATTCATCACTGAGCCCTTCCTGTATAACCAGACAAAGTCGTATTTTTTGTTCGTCGTCTGTTGGAGTGACAGTACCGGTTAATAGAGCCAGCATTACAGCACCGGCAATCTGTCCTGCATTGGTGGCATCTGCCTGCTTGGATGCAGTCAGCACACCAAGACCAACATTTGACTCGTCAATGGTATAACCCAGGTCCTGCAGCACACTGGCACCGGATGAAAGCAATAGCTTCGTATCCAGCGTTGTAAATTTACGGCTTTGCATCTGCCTGTCTTCCAGCGAAGTTGTAGACAACTTGAATGCATCTTCTGGAACGGTCGCACAACCGGAAAAAGCAAGCAGAAACACCAGCGCGAAGAGCACATACTTCACAAATAAAATCGACTTACTCATAGCCACCCTCGGAAACACCCGACATCAGAATTTGGAAGTATGATAGGCAAAATCCCGAACTTTCCCTTCAAGATCATACTTGATGATTATCGTCAGCGTACGCTGTGAACGCGAAGCGGCACCTGAGTTACTGCTAAATCCCCCGCTGCCTAAACCACCCCCGGAACTTCCAAAACCTAAAACCAGGGCTGATATCCCCCCACTGCTGCTGGATTGGACATAGTCAGTCGCGACCTTGTCATAAATCCAGACCTCACGACGCTCCTCATCAGTAGATACAATATTTGGAGAACCAAGCACTGCCGCCACCTCGGCCCCGGACATTCCCACTCGTATTTCTTTTTGTACGGTACCGACTGTCAGTCGGTCGCCGCTGTCATCCTGAACACTACGACGATGGTCAGCCGCAGACATACATGCCGACAATACAAACGGCAGCAACAACACACCGATAAGATTTCTCATGCCATCTCCTCACCACGACTCTTTAGCACAGGCGGAAACCTGAAACAGGCAGAAAATATACAGTCATATCAATCTGATATTCGTGATGATTGTAGCCCACCATTGCAAGTAAAGTAACAAGTTTCAGGGTTTCAATTGACTTTTTAGACATTCAGCACCCCGCATAGCCATTCAAAATAATTAAGTAGTATTACTTATGCATCAACATCAAATGATTCTTATGAACCATTGAATCGGGTGCGGCGCAACGCAGCATCGACATCATCTCCTGGATGGAACACGCACATTGGGAAACCCTGGAAGCCAGGATAGAATGGTTCAGGAAAAAACGGGCCAGCACAAAGACGACACCACAGAAAACCGACTAGCGATTGCAGCTTCAGTCTTCTGACCGCGATGCCATCTTCAAGCAATCGCGCCGGAGGACGGCGCTCCTACACTCCTGGTGACTCCTGCAGGAGCGGTCACTTTATGCCCGCCTTTTGGGTACTGGCCGCGGTCAGGCTGTCAGACTGGCGAACAGCGTCGGCAGCTTTTCCGGCAACCGGTCGACGTTATCAATGATCGTGTAATTATTGGAGCCGAAGATTCGCTTCACGTAATCATCGGCATGGGGATCCAGCGTCAGGCAATAACTGAGCACACCCTTGCTGTAGAGTTCTTCCACGGCCTTCTTGGTGTCGTGACGCAGATGCTGCGGATCACGTTCATCGATATCAGCCGGTTCGCCGTCAGTCACCAGCAGGATCAGCTTGCGTTTTTCCGGCTGCTTCAGCAAATGCTGGCCCGCATGCCGCAGCGCCGCACCCATGCGGGTTGAAAGACCACCCTTCATACCGGCCAGGCGTGCCTTGGCATGATCATCAAAATGCTGGGTGAAATCCTTGAATCGATAGTACTGCACATCGTGACGCCCGTCGGAGGCGAAGCCGTGAATCGCATAGGGGTCGCCGATGCCTTCAATGGCGGTGGAAACCAGGGTCGCCGCTTCGCGCGTCAGTTGCAGCACGGTTTTGTCCGAACCGCTCATGGTTTCATTGGTGGACTCGGACAGATCCAGCAACAGCACCACGGACAGGTCACGAGCCTTCAGGACATTGCGCATGGTAATGCGGGTATTGGGCTGCTGCCCCATGCGAATCGCAACCATGGCATCGATAGCGGCATTGATATCGATTTCGTCACCGTCTTCCATGTTGCGTACCCGCTGGACACCCTCGGGTGTTAACAGATCGATGATCTGCTTGATGCGATGCGCAATCGGCTTGTACTCGGTAATAATGTCGTGAATATCATCCGGGTCACCCATGGGCTGGCGACGTTCGTATACCGTCACCCAGTCCGGGCGGGCCAGCTGGATGTGATAATCCCATTCAGGATAGTGGAAGGGATCCGAGACCGGCGCCTTGCCCCACATATCATTGAAGCTGATTTGCTCATCGGTCAGATCATCCTCATAGGGACGCATATTGGTGGAGCAGGTCCATATCTCCTGGGCGTCGTCACCGGCGAGCTCGCAATCAACCTCGTTCGCCATCTCGATGACACTGACCTGCTTGCGGACCTGGCGCTGACTGGCGGGGACGTATTCATACTCGACGTCCCAGGTCAATTCCTCAAACTCCCACACGAAACGGTTGTCATCCCGGTACGGGATACGGATGCGCTCCAGAATGCGCAGACTGGGCACTTCCTTGCGCTCAGAGAAGTAATTGAACAGTTCCAGCCCCATGTGCCAGGAGAATTGCGGATCATCCTGGTGTTCTTCAATCTGCTGGTGAAAGCGATCAGCAAACTCATTCAGTGCGGGCTGATCACAGCGAACACTGGAATCAAGCAGCATCAATGCCATCTGTTCAAGCATCCACGATAGCCGGGTGCTCGGGTGCCTCGTCATATTGCACCGACAATAGCGAGCCCCACAGATTCTTCAGACCGGGAAAGTCCTGGATGGCCTTATACTCGATACGGGCATCTTCCAGCAGCCCGATAAAGCTCATCTGCGCGGGCGAAAGCTCTTCGGCCGAGATAGCGGCACGTGGTATACATCATGTGCGCGGCCATATGCGCGGCCGTTGCACGATAAACCTCGAGTCCGGGAATGTCGCCAATGTCATCGACTGCATCCGGCATGTGCAGCACGTGCGTTTCTATATAGGGACGAAAATCTGCAAAGTCGGCACCCGTAGGACGCAGAAAGAAATCCCGCCCCCAGAGTGCGCGCAGGTAGAAATTGAGTTTACGCTGGGTGTTCACAAACAGAATGCCGCGCCGTTCTTTCTGCAGCATGGCACGACTGTCCTTGGACTCCAGGTTGAAGTAGGCCGTCAGGTTGTCGTAATCGCGCCGATAGGCCTGCGTCCCGAAGTTGGCCCAGCGACGCAGTCCGCTTAGCGTCAGCTTCGACAACAGGTCATCAATGTGATTCAGCATCGGCCGGACACCGCGCGATGCCGTTGATGCTATCTGGTGGATCAGGGTCAGATAGCCACGGAACAGTTCGGCATCACCGAGACGGCGGGCAGCCGACGGCATGCTGTTGAAGAACAACACGATGACTTCGCCCGAGGTCATCGATGAAAGTTTCATCGCAGCGGTCAGGCAATCCGGGACAATGTCTTCACCGCACTCCTTGGCAACCAGCGGAATTTCCTGCAGATACGTGGTTACGACACCACTGCCGCGGCCGAGGTTTGACAAGGCCTTGGCACCATCCAGGTACGCTTCAAGGCCGGCAGGTGACATGACCCGGGAGGCTTCCTGAAACGTCGCTTCCAGCACATCACGGATTTCGGGTGCCGCGTCCCTGAGGGCCTCGTCGTAGTCTTCGAGTTTTACTGACATGTCAGCGCTCCGACAATTACCCGGTTAAATGCTCAACCGAAAAACGTTTGCACGGCCGCATTCAGGGTGTCACGCATGTCCGGATCATCCGTCAGCGGGGTCACCATGGTCATGCTGCAGGCAGCTTCGGCAGCAACACCCTTGGCAATCAACTGGCCGGCATACACCAGCAGGCGTGTCGAGATCCCTTCATCGAGACCATGGCCCTTGAGGTTGCGTGCACGGTGGGCAATCTGCACAAGTTTTTGTGCGGTTGCTTCGTCCACACCGGATTCTTTCGCCACGATCTGTATTTCTGTTTTTTCTTCCGGGTAGTCAAAGTCAAGACCACCGAAACGCTGCTTGGTGGACTGCTTGAGATCTTTCATCAGACTCTGGTAGCCCGGGTTATAGGAAATCACCAGCTGAAAGTCCGGATGTGCCTCAATCAGTTCACCTTTCTTATCTAGTGGCAGGGTGCGACGATGGTCGGTCAACGGATGGATGACAACGGTAGTATCCTGGCGTGCTTCCACCACCTCGTCCAGGTAGCAGATCGCACCCAAACGTGCCGCCGTGGTCAACGGGCCGTCCTGCCACTTGGTGCCGTCCTTGTCGAGCAGGAAGCGGCCTACCAGATCAGAGGCAGTCATGTCTTCGTTACAGGCAACCGTAATCAGGGGCTTGCCGAGTTTCCAGGCCATATACTCAACAAAGCGGGATTTACCGCAACCGGTCGGGCCCTTGATCATCATCGGCATGCGTACTTCGTACGCCGAGCTGTAGAGCTCAAGCTCATTGCCTACAGGCTGGTAATACGGCTCGGCCTTGATCTTGTACTGTTCGATATTCACTAATTCAGACATAGCGCACCCTTTTCCAGTCGTTGTTACTTGTCATCGTAGGTTTCCAGTTCGCCTGACCAGCCGGCCTGCTTTGCCTCGGCGACTGCCTTGGCATGTATTCGCCGGTGGCGCTCGCGCAAGGCTTCGGGTAGCTGACTAACCATGCAGCCATATTTGTCCCATTCGGCATTGACCCTGTCCAGCAGGACATCAATCTGGCCCTGGTTCCAGCCCTCGCAGGTTTGCGTTTCCGGAATCAATTCAAATACCCAGGCATCACGAATAATCTTGCCGATGGTGGTCATCGCACCATGGACATCATTGTCGATCCCTACGTATGTATGTGGTTTTGACATGTAAATAAAAAGGCCCCTGGCCGTACGGTTTCCGGGCAGGGGCCTTGATCAATCGCTCCTGACCGTACGACCTAAACAGACACCCCGCGGTAAACCACCATGGCGGCGCCGGCAGACTGTGCAAAGTTATCGAAACCCAGCAAGCGCACATGATTTTTCGGGTGCGCCTTGTGGCAGGCTTCCAGCTCGGCCAGGATGGCGTCGACGTCGGTCTCGCCAAACATGGGCAGCTTCCACATGTACCAGTAGTTACTGCGTGCATTTTCCGGTTCAGTGTGTTCGATACCCGGGTTCCAGCCCTTGTCGACAATGTACTGGATCTGGGCACGAGCAGATTCCTTGCTCAAGGGCGGCAGGTAGGAAAAGGTTTCATACTTGCGGCTCTGGGCGGCGTCACTCAGGCTCGAGTTGTAATCTTGTACTTTACTCATTTTAGACTCTCCAAATTAATCATTGAATTTGATTGTCCGGGCGAGACCCGCAGGCCCCGCCCGGCCGTAGTATCAGGCAACAGCGCCCTTACTTGTGAGAGACGTCCAGCTTGTCGACGGTATCAAATTCGAACTTGATCTCTTTCCAGGTATCCATGGCAGCAGCCAGTTCCGGGCTGTGCTTGGCAGCAGCAGTAAGAATATCCTTGCCTTCTTTCTCCAGCTCACGGCCCTGGTTACGTGCTTCAACACAGGCTTCAACCGCGACACGGTTGGCAGCAGCACCAGCAGCGTTGCCCCATGGGTGACCCAGCGTACCGCCACCGAACTGCAGGCAGGAGTCGTCACCGAAGATGCTGACCAGTGCCGGCATGTGCCAGACGTGGATACCACCGGACGCCACCGGAATCACGCCAGGCATGGCACCCCAGTCCTGATCGAAGAAGATACCGCGGGTACGGTCTTCCTTGATGTAGGAGTCACGCATGATGTCGATCCAGCCCAGGGTTGCTTCGCGGTCGCCTTCCAGCTTACCAACCACGGTACCGGAATGCAGGTGATCACCACCGGACAGACGCAGACACTTGGTCAGTACGCGGAAGTGGATACCGTGGTGCGGGTTGCGGTCGAGCACGGCGTGCATGGCACGATGGATGTGCAGCAGCATGCCGTTGCGCTGACACCACTGTGCCAGCTGGGTGTTGGCTGAGAAGCCACCGGTCAGGAAGTCGTGCATGATGATCGGCGCGCCGATTTCCTTGGCGTACTCGGCGCGGCGCATCATCTCGTCAGCAGTCGGCGCGGTAACGTTCAGGTAGTGACCCTTGCGCTCGCCGGTCTCGGCCTCGGCCTTTTGGATGGCTTCCATGACGAAGTCGAAACGGTGACGCCAGCGCATGAACGGCTGCGAGTTGACGTTCTCGTCGTCCTTGGTGAAGTCCAGACCACCACGCAGGCCTTCGTAGCAGGCGCGGCCGTAGTTCTTGGCAGACAGACCCAGCTTCGGCTTGATGGTGCAGCCCAGCAGCGGACGGCCATACTTGTTGAGGATGTCACGTTCAACCTGGATACCCTGAGGTGGCCCGTTACAGGTCATCACGTAGGCAACCGGGAAGCGGATGTCTTCCAGGCGCAGGGCGCGCAGCGCCTTGAAGCCGAAGACGTTACCGACCAGCGAGGTCAGCACGTTAACAACGGAACCTTCCTCGAACAGATCGATCGGGTAGGCGACAAAGGCGTAGAAGCAGGTATCATCACCCGGTACGTCTTCGATCGCGTAGGCACGGCCCTTGTAGTAGTCCAGGTCGGTCAGCAGGTCGGTCCAGACCGTGGTCCAGGTACCGGTTGAAGACTCGGCAGCAACCGCGGCTGCAACTTCTTCACGCGGCACACCCGCCTGCGGGGTAATCTTGAAACACGCCAGAAGGTCGGTGTCTTTCGGTGTGTAATCGGGCATCCAGTACGTTTCGCGGTATTCTTTTACACCCGCATCATATTTTTTAGCCATAGTTAAGATTCTCCTGATTGGATATTGCTTGCTTGCCTAACCCGTGGGGCCGGTAATTATACACCTGCAGCTTCACTGGTTCGATGAATCCGAGGTGCGTATTCTGCAGCGCCCAAACCATAAATGATATTAAATATTAATGATCATTATGATCAGCAATCGTTTATAGTGCCTCTGGACAAGTTATGATTCGTCGTTCCGGCGAAGGCTGGAATCCAGGAAAATCAACAAGCTGGACCCCGGTCTTCGCCGGGGTGACGACTTGTTCTGGATTCTCTTGTATCCAATACCTTCATATTAATCAGACTTTTTTTCGTCCTCACCATCCAGCGGCATTTCGTAGGCCGCCATGCTCGGGCGCTCCATCTCGTCATGCTCGGTTGACTTGTGGTCGCCGCGGCGTGCCAGGTGCTGCTCCAGCGCATCACTCTTCAGGGCAATGGTCTCCTCGCCGTACATGATCTGGCGGATCATCCGGTCGCCAAAGCGCAGCAGCGCCATGTCATCGCTCAGCAGTTCATCCCGGGTCGCCTGGTCAATATCGTAGGTGGTGCTGAAACCGCTGCTGCGGACAAATTCGCGCAACCGGTCCAGGTCATAACAGGCCATAAAGAAAAACTTCAGGCTGGTCTTGGACATGTTGCCGATCGCCGGGCCGGCGGACTTCACCTTGAGTATTAACTGGCGCCAGGCGCGGCCATGCTCATCATACTCCTCCAACCCCTGCTCCTGGCGGTATTCGTCAATGGTGAGCTTGCGATCCTCGAAATGACCGTGGCAATGATCTTCCTTGACCAGCGCGTAGGAAGCACGGTCGAAATTCTCGTCCTGGCGGCGCGTGGACAGCAGGCCGACGGGGTAATAGCGACATGCCGTGGGCCGGTCCTCGTAGACACTGCAGCCTTCATCCGTTACGAACTGGCACTCGGTGGTGCCTTCCCTCGGCTTGTACTTGACACCGGCAATACTGTTCTTCCCGAACTCGAAGGGTTCCGTGTACAGCCGCAGGAACTCGGTTGAGGTGATACCCAGACGCTGCTTCAGGCGCAGGATGTCATACGGCGTCAGCATGATATCGATGTTCTTGCAGCAGGCATTGAAACAGTCAATGTCCTTGTGACACCGGAACTGGATGACGGCATCCCCCTGTAATTGATTGGGTATGACCGGGGCATTCGGAATCGGCGAATCTTCAATTAGTTTTTTGTCATCAGACATCATATTTACCTCGAAACACTCCAACTCAAACAACCTGTAGGAGCGCTTTTCAAGCGCGATGCAATGGTCATTAAATGATCGCGCTTGAAAAGCGCTCCTACAGATTATCTTTTAATTAAAAGGGGTCAGTACCCTTTTAGATACAGAAAATTAAAAAAGTCCGGGCACCGTCAGGCACCCGGACTTTGGGTCATGCTACTGTTCGGGTGTTACTTGAACAGCTTGGACTTGTCGACCAGATCAACATGGGCGCGCTTGAAGCAGGTCCACTTCTGGGTCTTCTTGTCATAGATCGAGTTGACAAAGCACTTCCAGTTTTCCTCATCGACAAAGTTCTTGTCCATGCGGTAGTAGAAGCCCGGGTAACGGGATTCCTGACGGAACTCGATGTGCTTCATGTGGGCTTCAGCCGTAATGATGCGGTGGTAGTTCTCCCAGGCACGCAGCAGTTCATGCAGGTCCTTGGCACGCATCTTCTCGGCATCTTCCTTCAGCATGTCGATCTTTTCACCGGCAACTTCCAGCATGTGGGAGTTGGTGGTGTAGTAGGTCGCAACACCGGCTACATACTCGTCCATGATCTTCTGCAGACGGAATTGCAGCATCCTTGGCGTAATGTAGTTCGGGTTGATATCGATGGCCGTGCTGTAGTCCTTGAACTCCAGGTAATTACGGACCGGCTTGTAGATCTCGGCAACCAGGTCTTCTACCGAGGTATCGAGCTCAGGCTTCAGATCCTTGTTATCCAGGCAGTACTTGACCATGGCCTTCGCGGCGAGACGACCTTCCGCATGCGAACCCGAGGAGAACTTGTGACCGGATGCGCCCACGCCGTCGCCGGCAGTCCACAGACCGGTAACGGTCGTCATGGCACGGTAACCCCAGTTCCAGCCCTTCGGCAGGTGCTCGGGAATACCTTCACCCAGACCCTCGTCAGTCGGCGCGCCGACATCGGTCGGACCGGACACCCAGATGCCGCAGCAACCGGAGTGTGAACCCAGCAGGTAGGGTTCGGTCGGCATCAGTTCGGAGTTCTTCTTCTCCGGCTCGATGTTCTCACCCACCCAGATACCGCACTGACCGATACACATATCAAGGAAGTCTTCCCAGGCTTCTGCCTCGAGATGCTTCACTTCGCGCGGTGTCAGGGTTTCACGCAGATTGGCAAGGGCTGTGACCGTATCCATCCAGATAGGACCGCGACCTTCCTTCATCTCTTTCAGCATGAGGTGGTTACGCAGGCAGGAAGCCGGTACGGCAGCCGAGCCATAGGGAGGATAGTCGTCCAGCATTTCCTTGTTGCGGTCCATGTAGATCTCGCCAACCGCATTGGTGGCCTTGGACTTGAACAGCAGGAACCAGGCGCCAACCGGGCCGTAACCGTCCTTGAAGCGGGTCGGTACGAAGCGGTTTTCCATCAGCGTCATTTCGGCGCCGGCTTCAGCAGCCATGGCGTAGGTAGAACCGGCATTCCAGACCGGGTACCAGGCACGACCCTGACCTTCACCCACGGAGCGCGGACGGAAGATGTTCACACAACCACCGGCAGCCAGCAGGATGGCCTTGGCCTTGTAGACGAATACCTTGTCTTCACGAACCGAGAAGCCAACAGCACCGGCGACGCGGTTAGAATCGTTCTTGTCGTTGACCAGCTTGACGATAAACACGCGTTCCGTGATGTTGTCGGTACCCAGCGCCTTCTTGGCCGCCTCGGCAACAATCCACTTGTAGGATTCACCGTTGATCATGATCTGCCACTTGCCTGAACGAACCGGCTTGCCGCCGTCTTTCAGGGGTGTCATACCCTTGGAACCGTCAAAACGCTCACCGTTCTCGTCGGTCTTCCAGATCGGCAGACCCCATTCTTCGAACAGATGCACGGACTCGTCGACGTGACGGCCAACATCATAAGCCAGGTCATCACGGGTGATGCCCATCAGGTCGTTGGAGACCATACGGGTGTAATCAGCCGGGTCCTGCTCGGTGCCGATGTAGGTGTTAATAGCAGACAGACCCATGGCCACGGCACCGGAACGGTCCATGGCAGCCTTGTCCACCAGCCTGATTTTAAGATCTGTACCTTCTGCCCAGCGCATGACTTCATAAGCAGCGCCGCAACAGGCCATACCACCGCCGATAAGAAGAATATCAACTTCTTCTTCGACGACTTCAGGATTTCCAAATTCACCTGCCATGATAAAATTCCTCTTGCTTGTAATACTGGTTATTCAGCCAATTAAACGTTCAGCAGCTCGCTGCGATCGCCTGCACGGAAACCGTTGCACTGAACGAAAAAGCCTGGCTCCTCGATTTTGGCCATATCAGCGGCCGGCTTGCCACCATAAGGATCGATTGAACCTTCAGGGGTGGTACGAATCGGGAACTTGAAGCGCTTCAGGGTGCCGTTGCGGAACTTGATGGTCCACATAATGGAATCGGAACCACGCAGCGGCTGCACGGAACCGCCCAGCGGCACGATGTCAGCATAGTGACGGGCCTCGATGGCCTGTTGCGGGCAGATCTTGACGCAGGAATAACATTCCCAGCACTGATCGGGCTCCTGGTTGAAAGCCTTCATGGCATGGCCGGTCTCAGAACCGTCCTTGTCAAGCTTCATGAGGTCGTGCGGGCAGATGTACATGCAAGCAGTCTTGTCCTGACCCTTACAGCCATCGCACTTTTCTGTACGTACAAATGTTGGCATGTTATTTCTCCATCTCTTATTTATGGTTACTGCAGTTAATACTCCGCTGACCCGAACCGGCGGCAGCGGTCTCTAGAGCCGTTACTTGGCGGAATGGCCGCTCATCTTGATCTCGACCTTCTCGGTCAGGGTGGCGTAGTAGGCCTGGAGCACCTTGGCCACTTCCGGGCGGCTAAAGGTTGCCGGCAGGTCATCGCCATCGGTCAGCATCTTGCGCACCTTGGTACCGGACAGCAGCACGCGATCCGCTGCCTCGTGCGGGCAGGTCTTCATGGATGCCATGCCACCACACTTGTTGCACCAGAAGGTCCAGTCGATCTTCAGCGGCTGGGTCTCCAGCGCATCGGCCGGGATCTCGTCGAAGATGTGATGGGCATCGAAGGGGCCGTAGTAGTCACCGACACCGGCGTGGTCGCGACCGACGATCTGGTGCGAACAACCGTAGTTCTGGCGGAACACGGCGTGCAGCAGCGCCTCGCGCGGACCGGCATAGCGCATATCCAGAGGGTAACCGGCCTGGATCACGGTATTGGGCGCGAAGTAATTGTCGATCAGCGTGCCGATGGCCTCGCTGCGCACGTCGGCCGGGATATCGCCGGGCTTCAGCTTGCCGAGCAGGGAGTGGATCAGCACGCCATCCAGGGTTTCGATGGCGATCTTCGCCAGGTACTCGTGGGAGCGGTGCATCGGGTTGCGGGTCTGGAAGCAGGCAATCGTGTTCCAGCCGCGCTTCTCGAACTCGGCGCGGGTCTGCGTCGGGGTCATGAACTGGTCGCCGTAGGCTTCCGGGAAACCGCCCTGCGACAGCACCTTGATCGGGCCGGCCAGGTTGACGGCGCCCTGATCCATCACCATCTTGACGCCCGGGTGCTCCTCGTCGGTGGTCTTGTAGACCATCATGCACTCGTGCTTCTTGTCGATGCTGTACTTCTCGGTGACCTGCATGGTGGCAAGGATTTCACCGGATTCGGAATCGGTCAGCGCGATAGAGTCACCTTCGCTGAGGCCGTTGGCGGTCGCTTCATCGGTGGACAGGGTGATCGGAATCGGCCAGAACAGTCCGCTGGCCATCTTCATTCCGTCACAGACACCTTCCCAGTCGGCGTGGGTCATAAAGCCGGTCAGGGGGGTGAAACCGCCGATGCCCATCATAATGATGTCGCCGGCTTCGCGGGATGAAACAGTGACTTTCGGCAGGCTTGCCGCACGGGCCTGTTCGGCCGCCAGCGCATCACCCTTGAGTAGCAACGGTTTCAGTTCACCGCCGCCATGTGGCTTAACTAAAGTAGACATGAGACTCCTTCCGATGCTGCGATCTTGAGTTCTGATTTTGTCGAACCGCGTCGCGTCCTGCAGGCCTGCGGTACGGACATGCATACCCACGTCGGTGGGGGAAGCTACTCTACTGATTTGGCCCCGAAATTCCAACCAGAATAATCTTGCCAATAATAAACCCAGCTTATTAACCGGCCCGGAAAGGACGCCCCGCGCAAATATTTGTATTTAATGATAATTATTCTCAATACCATTTCCGAATACGGTAATGTAATTATGCTCTTTCCCTGCCCGCGACAGGGCATTTCACCGGCCTTTCCAGGCTAGCCTGAGCAGGCCGCGTAGATCATCTTCAGGCCGATCAGTACCAGCAGCAGGGCAAAGCCGCGTTGCAGCCGCCGCCGGGACAGGTAATGCGCCAGCCACGCGCCCGCCGGCGCCAGCGGCACGCTGCCGAGGATAATTCCGACGACGGCCGGCCAGTAGATAAACCCGGTGCTGTATTCCGGCCGGTCTTCCAGCAGCTGCCCGCCAAGCGCAAAACCCAGGGCACCGGCAAGTGCGATCGGCAGGCCGATGGTTGCCGCCGTACCCACGGCCACCCGGATATCGATGCGGTGCCAGAGCAGCCAGGGCACCGTCAGGGTGCCGCCCCCGATGCCGAGCAGCGCCGACACCGCGCCGATCACGGTGCCGGCCAGCCCCTGCACCCCGGCACCCGGCAGCCTGCGCTGCGGCGGCGGGCTTGCACCAAACAGGAGCTGCAGCGCCACCAGGATTTCAAACAGGCCGAAGAACAGCCCCAGTCCCGGGCTGCTGATCTGCCGCGCCAGCCAGGCGCCGCCCAGTCCGCCAAGCAGGATACCCGGCAGCAGGCTGCGCACCGCCGGCCAGTGCACGCTGCCGCGGCGCTGGTGGGCCCGCATGGAAGACACCGAGGTCGCCACAATCGTCGCCAGCGAGGTGCCCACCGCGAAGTGCATCAGGTTCGCCGCCCCGAACCCGTGGTCGGCAAACAGGATGGCGAGCGCGGGCACGATCACCAGCCCGCCCCCGATACCCAGCAGGCCGGCCAGCAACCCCGCCAGTGCTCCGGTCAAAACATAGGCCAGCAATTCCATGGCCGGGGATTGTAGCTGAAACCTGCGGAGCCCCGGATTGCAATACCAGCCCTGCGCCGGGGCAGGAGGCTGCGCTATGATGACCGGGCGCCTGCCAGGCGTAACGGCTGTTGCCTGCAAACAACCCCGGAAGGTATTTCCATGAAAGCATTCATCCTTGTCATGCTCATGCTGTCCATCAGTGGATTCACCGCAGCCTCGGACCGCTACATCAGCATCCACTCCCCCGGGGAGAATGACAGTATCGATCCCGGCGGGCCGATTGCCGTCA
The DNA here is from genome assembly GCA_963701455.1 of uncultured Gammaproteobacteria bacterium. Classification (GTDB taxonomy): domain Bacteria; phylum Pseudomonadota; class Gammaproteobacteria; order UBA9214; family UBA9214; genus UBA9214. Next base: position 272,255 of record CAVPAE010000005.1, on the reverse strand, counting down.
GCGGATCGGGCAAAGGCCTGTTTGAAGGCAACGTGGTGGTTCGAATTGAAGACATGGATGGCAGGCAGCTCGCCCAGGTCGCCACCACCATGAAACGCGACGACATCGCTGCCGAAGGTCCCTGGCAGACCGAGATCACCCTGCCCGAACCTCCCCCGGCTGCAATCAGGCTGATTGCCTTCTCACCTTCACCGCAGGAAGGCGATGCTTCCATTACGAGCAAACCGGTATTGCTCCGGACAACCGGCCATGGCCTGGAAAACGTTGACTGGCAACTCCGGCAATACCTCGGCGAATCGGGAGAGATGACACAGGTTCTGCCCGAAACGACTGTTGACGCCCGCTTCAGTCATGTCCGGATCGAGGGCAGCGCCGGGTGCAACCGCTTTTTCGGCGCCTACAGCAGCGGACCGGATAATCGACTGACGCTCGCCCCCGGAATCGGTTCCACCCAAATGGCCTGTCCGCCAGCCATTTCCCGGCAGGAGCAGCGTTACCTTGCCCTGCTGCCGCTCGTTGCCACCTGGCAGCGAAACGACGATTCAATGCAGTTGCTTGATAATGACCAGCAGCCCATCCTGGAATATGTCGAAGCCAAACCTGCTGCGCTGGAAGACACGCACTGGCAGGCCAGCGGCATCAACAACGGACGCGGCGGCGTAGTTTCCGGCTTGAGCACACACCTCGCGACAGCGATGTTTACGAACGACAAGATCAGTGGCAACGCCGGCTGTAACACCTTCACAGCCACTTACCAGATTGAAGACAACCGGCTCACTGTCGGGCCTGCCGCGACAACGCGCAGGCACTGTGCAGAACCGGAAGGCATCATGCAGCAGGAGCAGGAATACCTCGACGCCCTGGCGCGGGCGCGCACCTACACACTGAAAACCGACAGCCTGGAATTACGTGACGAAAATGGTGCCCTGCAGGTCAGCTATCGTGTGCAGGGAAACTAAACCCGATCATTGCATAAATCTTCCTGTAGGAGCGGCCTTCTGGCCGCGAATCGCGCCGGGGACGGCGCTCCTACAGGATGTGTCAGAACCTCACCAGTGGTGAATTCCAGAATCAATTCGAAATATTCATTTCATCCTGTAAAACAGGCAGCGAAACCAGCTTTCAGACCGGGATTTGTGCAACTACCGGGTAAAGCGAACCCGAAAAGGTCGGCGGCCCGGACTCTGCCCGCCGTATTGCTTGCCGTCCTCGCCGTCATCAGCAGCACCGGTTCCATGGCATGTGCCGCGCCTGAAGCAAACGATCAAACGGCAATGGAACTGGGCCGCAAGGTTCTCGCAGTCAGTGAAGCGATACAGAGACCCGGGGCAGCGAACGCCATGCAGGCCGTCACCGACCTCGGACATGACCAGCGGTATTACGTCATGGTTCGCGGCTGGCTTTCCTGGCAGCTTGAAGGCGACAGGAGCATCCTGGCTGCCGCCGGCAGTGAGACACCGGATAAAGTCAGGGAACGCATCGAGTTTCTCGAACAAGCGATTCGCGCCATTGATCTGGAATAGTTGGGATAGTAATGCAAAAGGAACGATGAACTATTTTTCCCTGCAGTTGCACATGGTGCAGTTTTTTCCATTATTTATTAACGGGCCGGGATCGAGGTAAAAAAAGACGTTTAGGAAGTAGCGCCGCCAGCAGATCGTTATTGTCATTCTTGAAACTATGCAATTACTGCAACTTTATCGCTTGTGATTGCCTTCTGGTCCACCAGTTCGGGAAGCTCGAGCTGACCTCTGCCAATGGAATGAGCCAGCAGGGTTTGTAGTTCGTTGATGCTGTGAAAAGGTTCTTTCTGGCCGGATTCGCTATCTTCAATAAACCCTGACACCGAATCCACATTATCAGGATGTGCGCGATATACGCGCACAATATAGTTTTGCATGGTGCTCCTCCGTAAATTCTGTTTTTTATTACAGGCAGAATCTTATTGTTGATTCCTTTCCTGTTAATCCGAAAACTATCAGAGGCAGCGTTAAATTTGTATACGTAAATTTACTTATTCAGCGCATCAGCATATAGGGATATTCTGGCATGACATCGCAAAAATAATTCTCACCGGATCCAGATGGTCTTGGCATTGACGAACTCGTGGATGCCGAGGCGGGACAGTTCCCGTCCGTAACCGGAATGCTTGATGCCGCCGAAGGGCAGCCGCGGATCGCTCTTGACCAGGCCGTTGACGAAGGCGCAGCCGCATTCCAGTTGTCGGGCAACACGTTCGCCGCGCGCACTGTCCCGGGTCCAGACGCTGCCACCGAGACCGAAGACGCTGTCGTTGGCGATGCGCACGGCATCCTCCTCGTCCAGCGCGCGAATGACACTGGCAACCGGGCCGAACAGTTCCTCGTGGTAGGCCCGGACACCCGGCCTCACGTGATCAAGTATCGATGCCTGGTAATACGCCCCGGCGCCCGACTCGGGGTTGCAGCCGGTCACGGCTACCGCACCATGCGCGATGCTGTCGACCACCTGCTGGTGCAGCTCGTCGCGCAGGTCCACCCGCGCCAGCGGCCCGAGCTGCGTGCTTTCCTGCAAGGGATCGCCAACCACCAGCGCCTCGACCGCGGCCTTGAAGCGCGCAACGAACTCTCCGGCCACGGCCTCGATCACGATAAAGCGCTTGGCGGCAATGCAGCTCTGGCCGGAATTCAGAAACCGTGACGTCACCGCCGTGGCAACCGCCTGCTCCAGGTCGGCGTCCTCCAGCACGATGAAGGCGTCCGAGCCGCCCAGCTCCAGCACGCTCTTCTTGATCTGCGCACCGGCCGTCGCGGCCACCTGGCGGCCCGCCGGCTCACTGCCGGTCAGGGTGACGGCATGCACACGCCGGTCCTCGATGACGTGCGCCACCATGATCGACGGAATCATCAGGGAAGTGAACACGCCGTCGGGAAATCCCGCCTCCCGGAACACGTCCTCGATCGCCAGCGCACACTGCGGGACATTGGAGGCGTGCTTCAGCAGGCCGGTGTTGCCCGCGGCCAGCGCCGGCGCGGCGAAGCGGAACACCTGCCAGAACGGGAAATTCCACGGCATGATCGCCAGCACCGTGCCCAGCGGCTGGTACGCCACCAGGCTGCGCCCGGCATCCGACTCGATCACCTCGTCCGCAAGAAAGGCCGGGGCTGCCTCGGCGTAGTATTCGCAGCCCAGCGCGGATTTCTCGATTTCCGCGCGCGCCTCCGTGATCGGCTTGCCCATCTCCAGGCTGGCAAGACGGGCCAGTTCATCGGCGCGCCGGCGCAGTACCGCGGCGGCCGCGCGCAATAATTCGCAGCGCTCCGGCAAGGCCCGTGCCCGCCAGTGGGGGCCCGCGGCGGCCGCGGCGTTCAGCGCGGCCTCGAGCTGCGTCGCCGTGAATGACGCGGTCTCCCCAAGTGTATTACCATTCGCCGGGTTGATGGACCTGAATGCCACTCGGAACCTCCTGTGTTGTTACCAGCACCAAACTCACTAACTATAGTTGATTATGCGTCTGCATCTTAGATCGCTCGCCGCCATTGTCTCCCTGCTGTGCATTGCCGCAGGCTTCGCGGCTACCGACCCGCTCGCGAAACAGCGCGAACAGTTCCTCGATGCACGCGAGGCCCTGCAGGAAAGCCGTCTCGATGACTACCGGCGTCTTGCCGCCGGGCTGACCGACTACCCGCTGTATCGCTACCTCGAGTTCGAGGAACTGCGCTCCCGCCTGAGCCGTGCCGACTCCAGCGAGATCAGTGGCTTCATCGAACGCTATGAAGGCGAGTCGATCAGCTGGCGACTGCGCCGCTCCTGGCTGTATAACCTGGCACGGCACCAGCAATGGCGGCAGTTCCTGCAAGTATACCGCGGGGCCCAACCCGTCGAACTGCAGTGCTACCACCTGCAGGCGCAACTGGCACAGAAACCCGCGCAAACCGACGCCTTCGTGGCTGAGGCAGTCAAGCTCTGGCTGGTCGGCAAGTCCCAGGCCGATGCCTGCGACCCGGTGTTCGACTACCTGTATGCCAACGACCACATCACCCATGACCTGGTCTGGCAGCGCATAGGGCTGGCGATGGAAAACGGCAATGCCAGCCTGGCCGGTTTCCTGGCGAAACGCCTGCCGGAGGCCGACCGCAGCTGGGTCACACTGTGGCGCGAGGCCCGCACGCGCCCGGCGCAAACCCTGGAATCCGCCAGACTCAGGCAGGACACGCCGCGCACCCGCGAGATCGTGCTCTACACCATCCAGCGGCTGGCTGGCAGTGATGCCGGGCAGGCACATCGCCGCTGGCAGGCGCTGCAGGATGACTATGCCTTCACGCCGGAAGAGGTCGTGCAGGTGGACAGGAAAATCGCCATGTCGGCCGTCTGGCAGGACCTGCCGACGGCGCACGCCTGGCTGGTCGAGGTGCCGGACGCGGGCGTCGACGAAACCGTGCGGGCCTGGCGCATTCGTACCGCGATTGCCGATGCCGACTGGGCCGCCGTGGTGACGCACGTCGAGGCCCTGCCGCCTGATGAGGCGCGGCAGGAGGAATGGCGCTACTGGCGGGCTGTGGCACTGGAAAAGACCGACCGGCGCATCCAGTCCATGGACGAATATGCGCAGCTGGCCAAGCTGCGTGACTACCACGGCTTTCTGGCGGCGGACTACCTGCGCTGGCCCTACGAAATGTCCAACCAGCCAATCGTGTACACGGAGGAAGCCCTGCAAGGCATGGCGCAGCGCCCCGGCTTCGTGCGCGCCCATGAACTCTACCGGGCGGAGCTGCTGACTGATGCCCGGCGCGAATGGGAACAGGCGATCCAGGGACTTTCCGATACGGAGCTGCAGCTGGCCGCCGTCCTGGCGCAGCAGTGGGACTGGCATGATCGCGCCATTTTGACCGTCGCACGCAGCGGCGACTACGACGACCTGGCATTGCGCTTCCCGCTGAGTTTCTCGGAAGCCGTACAGCTACAGGCACGCAACCGCCAGCTCGACCCCGGGCATGTCTATGCCGTGATCCGCCAGGAGAGCGCCTTCAACAAGGATGCCCGCTCCAGTGCCGGCGCCATGGGCCTGATGCAGCTGATGCCGAAGACCGGCCAGGCCACCGCGCGCAAGTACGATATTCCGCTGGCCAGCACGCGCAACCTGTTCGAGCCGGACAAGAACATCAACATCGGCTCCGCCTACCTGCGCCAGGTCATGGAACAGTACGACAACAGCATCGTGCTGGCCTCGGCGGCCTATAATGCAGGCCCGCACCGGGTACGGCGCTGGCTGCCGGAGACCGGCAGCCAGAGTGCCGCCAGCTGGATCGCGCTGATCCCGTTTACGGAAACCCGCAAGTACGTGCAGCGCGTGCTGGCCTATGCCGCGATCTACGACTGGCGCATGCAGCGCGAGATTACGCCCCTGCACAAGCACATGCCGGTGGTAATGCCGCGCTCACATTACGAAAATTCCGCGTCCTGACACCAGCCCGTCAGGGACGCGAGACAACTCAATCGAACCGGGGAAATACATGAACCAGGAAACCATCTGCATACTTGGCGGCAGCGGCTTCGTCGGCACCCATCTCGCTCATCGCCTGACCCGGGACGGCTACCGGGTGCGCGTCCTGACGCGCCGCCCGCAGTGGCACCGCGCGCTCGGCGTGAACCCGAACATCACGCTGGCCGAGGCCGATATCTACGATCCGGAGGTGCTGCGCAGGCAGTTTGCCGGCTGCAGCGCGGTCATCAACCTGGTGGGCATCCTGAATGAAACGGGCAAGCGCGGGGCAGGCTTCCACCGGGCACACGTGGAGCTGCCGCAGCAGATTGCCGCCGCCGCCATTGCCAGCGGCGTTACCCGGCTGCTGCACATGAGCGCGCTGAACGCCGCTGCCGGCGAGCGCGACAGCCTGTATCTCAAGACCAAGGGCGAGGGCGAAGACAGCGTACATGCCGCGGCGGAACACGGACTGATTGTCACCAGCTTCCGGCCGTCGGTGATCTTCGGCCCGGGTGACAGCTTCTTCAACCGCTTTGCCGGCCTGCTGCGGCTTGCGGGACCGGTATTCCCGCTGGCCTGCCCGGACAGCCGCTTCGCGCCGGTCTGCGTCACGGATGTTACCGAGGCGCTGTGCCGCTCGCTGGACAACGCCACCGGCGGAGAACGCCTGGAACTCTGCGGTCCCGAGGTCTACACGCTGCGGGAACTGGTCGAGTACACGCGCGACCTGCTGGGCCTGCGCTGCCGGATCGTCGGCCTGGGTAATGCCCTGTCGCGGCTGCAGGCACGGGCGCTGGGCATGGTCCCCGGCAAGCCGTTCAGCATGGACAATTACCATTCCCTGCAGCGAGACAGCGTCTGCAGCAGCAACGCGCTGCCCACGCTGGGAATCAAACCCGCCCCGATCACGGCAGTGGTACCCGGCTATCTTGCCGGCAGGAATTCCCGCGGCCGCTACCAGTCACTGCGCCGGCAGGCGCGGCGCGGCTGAGCGGGACCGGGGAGCAGGCGCTGCCCATGCAGGTCTATCTCGTCGGTGGCGCGGTGCGTGACAGGCTGCTGGGCCTGCCGGTCAGGGAACGCGACTGGGTGGTAGTCGGCGCGACGCCGCAGGAGATGCTGGCGCTCGGCTACAGGGCGGTGGGCAAGGACTTTCCCGTGTTTCTGCACCCCGAAACGCATGAGGAATACGCCCTGGCGCGCACCGAGCGCAAGACCGGTCCCGGTTACACCGGTTTCGCGGTCCACGCCGATCCCGATGTCACCCTGGAAGCGGACCTGCTGCGCCGCGACCTGACCATCAATGCCATGGCGGAAACCCCGGATGGCGAGCTGATCGACCCCTACGGCGGCAAGGATGACCTCGACAATGGCATCCTGCGGCATGTCTCCCCCGCCTTCGCCGAGGACCCGGTGCGCATCCTGCGCATCGCGCGCTTCGCGGCGCGCTTTTCCCGCTGGGGTTTCCACGTGGCGCACGATACCAACAAGCTGCTGCGGGCCATGGTCGCCAGCGGGGAGGTCGACCAGCTGGTTCCGGAGCGCGTCTGGGCGGAACTCGTGAAGGCACTGACCGGGCCTGTTCCGGTGCGTTTTTTCGAGGTACTGCACGGTTGTGGTGCGCTGGCTCGCCTGTTCCCCGAACTGGAACCGCTGTACCCGGCCGCCGGCCATGCCGCCACGGCCACGATTCACCCCGCCTTGCCGGTGCTGCAGGCAGCCGTCGAACTCAGCGAGGATGCGGCCGTGCGCTGGGCCGCCCTCATCTGCGATATCGACAATGCCGACCCAAAAGCCCTCGACAAGCCCCGCCTGACTGCCCTGTGCGAACGCCTGCGCAGCCCGAATGCCTGCCGCGAACTGGCGCTGCTGGCGCTGCAATACCGCAGCCAGGTGCATGATATTGCAGGCCTGTCACCTACCGTCATGCTGGACCTGCTGACGGCACTGGATGCCCTGCGCCGGGCCGACCGGCTCGATGACTTCCTGCTGGTATGCGAGGCCGAGGCCCGCAGCCGGGATCCCGCCCTGCTGGAGTACCTGCCGGCCCGGCTGGTCCTGCAGGCGCGCCAGGCCTGCCTGCAGGTCAAGGCTCCCGCCGGCAAACACGGCCCGGAAATTGCTGTCATAATGCGTGCCCGGCGTATCGAGGCCATCAAAGGGTTGCTGGCCTGAGTCCGCGCCACTAATCATTTCCTAACAGGGCATGGTTAACGTGGCGTGACTTTACTATCATGGCGGGATTGTTTATCAACCCGGCCATGCGCGGAACAATGGCCCAGCCAATCCTTATAGCGGTTACCGGCCAACAGCGCCTCCAACTGCTTGCTTTGAACCAACTCACACACGAACAGGAAAACTTTCTCCCCTATGGATACCACGACCAACTCGACTCAATACGTCTTTTCTTTTCAGGAAGGCGACGGCCACAACAAGAAACTGCTGGGGGGCAAGGGCGCGAACCTGTGCGAAATGACCCAGATCGGCCTCAACGTGCCGCCCGGCTTCGTGATCAGCACCGAGGCCTGCCTGGCCTACCTGGCCTCACCCGAGCGCGCCATTCCCGACGGCCTGCTCGACAGCATGCGCACCCAGATCAGCCAGCTGGAAAAGAGCACCGGCAAGGGTTTCGGTGACCCCAAGGATCCCCTGCTGCTGTCGGTACGCTCCGGTTCGGCGCTCTCCATGCCCGGCATGATGGACACCATTCTCAACCTCGGCCTGAACTCGGAGACCCTTGCCGGCCTGATTAAGCAAACGGACAACGAGCGCTTTGGCTACGATGCCTACCGGCGCTTCATCCAGCTGTTCGGCAAGGTGGCGCTCGGCATCGCCGACGAGAAATTCGACGAACCCTTCGAGGAACTCAAGAAACGCGAGGGCGTCAAGGCCGACGTCGGTCTGAGTGCGGACAACCTGCGCGAAATCAGCGACATCTTCCTGGACGTGGTACGCCAGGAAACCGGCCGCCCGTTCCCGGACGATGTTTTCGAGCAACTGGAAATCGCGGTCAAGGCAGTTTTCAACTCCTGGATGGGCAAGCGCGCCATCGACTACCGCCATGAATTCAACATTACCGCCGACATGGCGAACGGCACCGCGGTCAATATCATGACCATGGTGTTCGGCAACATGGGCACCGACAGCGCCACCGGCGTCGGTTTCACCCGCAACCCTGGCACCGGCGAAAACATCATGTACGGCGAGTACCTGGTCAATGCCCAGGGCGAGGACGTGGTCGCCGGCATTCGCACCCCGAAGCCGGTCCACGAGATGGAACAGGAAATGCCGGAGATGTACCGGCAGCTGGTCGACCTGCGTAACCGCCTGGAATCGCATTACCGCGAAATCCAGGACTTTGAATACACCATCGAGAAAGGCACGCTCTATTGCCTGCAGACCCGCAACGGCAAGATGAACGCCACGGCGCGAGTGCGCACCTCGGTGGAAATGGTCACAGAAGGCCTCATAAACCGTGAGGAGGCGCTGCTGCGCGTCGATCCCGAAGAGCTGGAGCAGCTGCTGCATCCGATGCTCGACCCTGAACACTCTGTCCAGCCGGTGGCACAGGGCCTGCCCGCCTCGCCGGGCGGCGCCTCCGGTGCCGTCGCCTTCGACGCCGACCGTGCAGAACTGCTGGGACGCGCCGGTGAGAAGATCATCCTGGTGCGCGAGGAAACCAAGCCCGAGGACATTCACGGCTTTTTTGCGGCCCAGGGCATTCTCACCAGCCGCGGCGGCAAGACCTCGCATGCCGCCGTCGTTGCCCGCGGTATGGGCAAGCCCTGCGTGGCCGGCGCGGAAGGCATCACCGTCAATATTCGCAACCGCCAGGCGCAGGTCGGTGACAAGGTGCTGCACGAGGGTGACATCATCACCATCGACGGCGGCACCGGCTGCGTCTACATTGGAGAAATCCCGACGGTCGAGCCCGAGTTCTCAGCGGAACTGAACACCCTGCTGGAATGGGCGGATGACGTGGCGGAACTGAAGGTCATGGCCAATGCCGACACGGCGGAGTCCGCGCAGCAGGCCCGCGACTACGGCGCCGTGGGTATCGGCCTGTGCCGTACCGAACGCATGTTCAACGCGACCGAGCGGCTGCCCATGGTGGTGAAGATGATCCTTGCCAACAATACCGAGGACCGCATAGCCGCACTGGACCACCTGTTGCCGATACAGCGCGGCGATTTCAAGGACCTGCTCAAGGTGATGGCCCCGGGCCCGGTCACGGTGCGCCTGCTGGATCCGCCGATCCACGAATTCCTGCCCAGCGAACGGCAGCTCGAAGACGAACTGGAGCATCTGCACCAGCTGCGCAGCACGATTGCCGGCATGCATGACCTGGTCGGCGCCATGCGCCTGATGTCGGATACCAACACCGCCAGCCAGGCGACCCCGTCCGGTTTCGGTGACGTCGGCGTGGAACTGGTCGATGCCGCCATCGCCAAGAAGGAGCAGATGCTCTACAAGGTGCGCGAGCTGTCCGAGGTCAACCCCATGCTCGGTCACCGCGGCGTGCGTCTCGGCATCACCTACCCCGAGATCTACACCATGCAGATCCAGGCCGTGCTCGAGGCACTGGCGGAATGCCAGCAGGAAGGGATCGAGGCACATGCTGAAATCATGGTCCCGCAGGTCTGCACCTCCGAGGAGCTGCTGCATGTCAGGGCCATGGTCAACACGGCCCGCCAGAAGGTCGAGGCGGCCTACAACCTGACGCTCGACTTCAAGTTCGGCACCATGATCGAGGTGGTGCGCGCCTGCATGCGCGCTACCCGCCTGGCCGAGGTCGCCGAGTTCTTCTCCTTCGGCACCAATGACCTGACGCAGGCGACCTTTTCATTCTCGCGCGAGGACGCGGAGAACAAGTTCCTGCCGTTCTACAATGAACTCGGGATTCTCCAGGACAACCCGTTCGAGGTCCTGGATGTGAACGGGGTCGGCCAGCTGATGCGGGTCACCGTGGACTGGGGCCGCAAGCAGCGGCCTGACCTGAAGGTCGGCATCTGCGGCGAACAGGGCGGCCATCCGGCATCGATCCGCTTCTGCCATCACATCGGCCTCAACTATGTCTCCTGTTCCGCACCGCGGGTCCCGGTCGCGCGGCTGGCGGCAGCGCATGCCCGCCTGACGGAGGCAGATTACTCCCTCGAGGGCGATATGGTCGGCGCCGCGGTATCCCTGTAAGGCCGGGTACACAGCCGACCGCTGGCTGAAAACGAAAAGGCCTGCCCTGTTTCCAGGGCAGGCCTTTTTTCATACCCCCCGCACCTGAGCAGTGCGGGATCTGGTCGCCGGTGACTTACTCGAACAGGCGGTTGACCGCCTCGATACCGTCGTTCAGCACCTCGCGCAGTTCCTCCGGATGTTCCTCGTCGCCGCAAACGGAGTAAAAGTAGAAGCCAATTGAACGCAAGGCAACGGCCATATCAGACACATCCTTGTCGCTCAGAACGACACCCTCTTTCAGTTTCATGTCTACATTGTCCATCGTCATATCTCCTAAGCATGCCCAAAAGTGATGCGCATATTAGTATATTATCTTTTGCTGAATTACAAGTTATTTTTACCCCTGCCCGCGCCTGCAGGGCGCCGGCAATGCGCCGAGCGTCACGGATTAATCTTTTAAATACAGAAAGTTGAAAACTTTCCGGCAGAATCTCAGGCGAACATCCACAGCAGCACGCCGCCCAGCAGCAACCGGTAGATAACGAAGGGCAGCATGCCGATGCGCTCGATCAGGCGCAGGAAAAGGTGGATGCAGAGGTAGGCACTGACCGCCGCGACCCCCGTTCCCAGCACCAGGTCACCCCAGGCAACCGGCCCGGCCTGCTTGATGAGCTGCAGGGTTTCGTAGCCACCGGCCATCATGATCACCGGCACGGACAGCAAAAAGGAGAAGCGTGCCGCCGCGGAACGCGTCAGCCCCAGGGCCAGTCCCGCCGTCATGGTAATGCCGGAGCGCGAGGTGCCCGGGATCAGCGCCAGCGCCTGTGCCAGCCCGATCCAGACGACATCCATGAGCCGCAAACCGGTCTCGCTACGTCGCTGGCGCCCGCGCCAGTCAGCCACCCCCAGCAACACACCGAAGCCGATGGTCGCCAGCGCGATCACCAGCGGCGAGCGCAGCCAGGTTTCGATGAAATCATGCAGCAGCAATCCGGCCAGCGCCGCGGGCAGCGTACCCAGCAGTACGAACCAGGCCAGCCGCGCATCGCCCGACATCTGCCGCCGGGTACAGGATTGCAGCCAGGCCAGCAGCAGGCGGGTGATGTCATGCCGGAAGTAGGTCACCACGGCGACCAGGGTGCCGACATGCACCGCCACGTCGAAGGCAAGCCCCTGGTCCGGCCAGTCCAGCAGGCGCGGCATAAGAATCAGGTGCGCCGAACTGGAGATCGGCAGGAACTCGGTCAGCCCCTGCAGCAGGGCCAGCATCAAGGTATGCATGGTATCCATGGTTATATCCCAAGCCAGTTAACGACTCTATGGTCGGTGTGACGGCAACCATTTCTTCCGCAAAACCAGGCGGCACAAGTTTCCCGCAGGAGCGGCCATCTGGACGCGATCGCGGCCAGATGGCCTCCTAAACTCACTAGTTGCACCTGTAGGAGCACCCCGGTGGGGCATAAATACCCCGGTGGGCACAAGCGCCGCCCTTCGGCGCGATGATTCGGGACAGATATCGCGGTCAGTACCCAAAGAACGGGCATAAAGAGACCGCGCCTGCAGGACGTAGTGAATTCCGGAATCAATACCCCTGAATGCATTCCATCCTCCAAATAGCGCGACGACCATACACGGGTGAAAAAGGCCTGATCACAGCCGGTGACGAAAATCCTGCATGCGAAAACCGGGCAGTTCCTGTTCAATGTTCCGGGTCAGGGCGATGCACTTGAAACGCTCACCCATTTCCCCTGGCAGTATCAGTGTCTTGGCCTGCTGCGCCAGTTGCAGGTAGGCCGCTGTGTCCGTGGGTCCGGCATCCGCTAGCAGGCTCTCGAGGCCGCAATCGAGCAGAAACCAGGCCTGGTTGGTGTAGCCGCTGACCGCCAGTCCGGCGGCAGTCGCCGCCTCCGCCACCGCGGTGAAATCCACATGCGCGGTGATGTCCTGCAGGCCCGGCCACAGGAACGGGTCATCATGGGCTCGCTGGCGGTAGTGGCACATCAGGGTACCGCTGCTGCGCTGCGGGTGATAATACTCGTCACGTTCGTAGCCGTAATCAACCAGCAGCAACAAACCCTCCTCGAGCCGCCCGGCGACACTGCGCAACCAGGGATCCAGCGACAGGTTGATCTCGGAGACATACCCCGCGGGCAGGTCGCAGTCCTTCACCAGGCTGTCGATGGCCGCCTGCAGAGCGGGGGTTTCGACCGGTCGTTCCCGCCATTCAAATCCCGCAGCCCCCTGAGCCACGAAAGACTGTGCCGCCGCGGCACCGCTCCAGTGGAAGCGCTCCACTGCCATGGCGTCCAGCACTTCGTTGGCCAGCATCACCCCGCGAAAACCGGCTGGCGGCAGGCTGTCGAGCCAGACCACCCGTTCGGACAGTGCCGGCAACTCCCGGTGCAGCAACTGCTGCTGCCGCTGTTGCAAGTCGGCACTGCGCTCCAGGATGAAATACTGCCGCGGCAGACAACCGAGCACATCCAGTTCACCCAGCAAATCGACGGCCAGGCGGCCGCTGCCGGCGCCGAATTCCAGCACGTCGCCACCGCCGGTCTGCTGCAGTACCTCCGCGCAGCAACGCGCCAGGCAACGTCCGAACAGCGAAGACACCTCCGGGGCGGTGACGAAATCACCGCCGGCGCCGAACTTGCGCTGGCCCGCGCTGTAGTAGCCCAGGCCCGGCGCATACAGGCACAGTTCCATGTAACGCGAAAACGGTATCGCACCGCCGGCAGCCTCGATCTCGCGCGCAATCAGCGCACACAGTGTCTCGCTCAGGGCAATGGCATCGCTGGCGGGCTGCGGCAGATCGATGGTGTTGTGCATGCGTGAGGTGACGGTGTTTCCGGCGCGGCCGGCTTTCAGCGACCCGCCGGCGGCCAGTCGATGCGCTGCAGTTCCTGGCCTGTTGTATCAAAGGCCGACCACAGGTCCGCGTAACGCACGCCGCTCACCGGGTGCCGCCGCTCGCCGGCGATCTCGGCCAGCGGGCCGAGCACGAAGGCGTAGCGATCGATGTCGGGGCGGGGCAGCAGCAACCTGCCTGCCTGGATAACGAGATCATCGTAAAGCAGCAGGTCCAGGTCCAGCGTGCGCGCGGCGAGTTCCCCGGCGCGCAACCGGCCCTGGCTGTCCTCGATGCGGTGCAGTGTTTGCTGCACGGCCTGCGGGGAATCGCTTGTCTGGAAGCCGACGACCAGGTTATAGAACGGCGCGCTGTCAAACCCGACCGCAGCACTTTCATACACCGCAGACTGCTGCAGCTCGCCGTAGGCAGCGGCCAGTGCCTGCAGAGCAATGTCGATGTTGCGTTCGCGCTCGATGTTGCTGCCGATGCTGACGTAGACCTGCGCCATTCAGCCAGGCTCCCGGCTGCCGCGCTCGATCACCACGCCGACGTCACGCGAGCCGCGCACGGCACCGGGCTTGTGCACGGTCAGTTTCAGCCAGGGGACGGCAAATTCATTCAGTACGATGGCGGCGATTTCCTCCGCCAGGGTTTCGACCAGCTGGTACTCGCTGTTGCCGACGAAGTCGATCAGGCGCTTGGCGACGGCCTTGTAGTTGAGGGTATCTTCAATGGCATCGGTCGCCGCGGCCTTGCGAATGTCGGCACCCATTTCCAGGTCCAGGCTGATGGTTTGCCGCACCCGCCGCTCCCAGTCATAGATGCCGATGAGGGTGTCGATGCGCAAGTCGCTGATGAAGACGATGTCCATATTAACGAGCCCTGGTTGAAGGCGATCCAATATAGAGCCTCGCCACGGCATTGGCCAGCCTGCCGCGCAGGCAGGCACTGCAACTGCTTGACCTTATGGTCAATAACGATTCCAATGTGCCGCCATGGACATCACCTACCTGCTGGTGCCGGGCGGCTACCTGTTCGGCTCGATCTCAACGGCCATCATTGTTTGCAAGCTCATGGGCCTGCCCGATCCGCGCACCACCGGCTCGCGCAATCCCGGAGCCACCAACGTCGCGCGCATCGGCGGCAAGAAGGCCGCGGCACTGACACTGGCCGGTGACCTGCTGAAGGGCCTGATACCGGTATTGATCGCCCACGCCCTGCAGGCCAATGCCACGGTACTCGCAGGCACCGCGCTGGCCGCCTTTCTCGGCCACCTGTACCCGGTATTCTTTGGTTTCCAGGGCGGCAAGGGTGTTGCCACGGCACTGGGCGTCATCTATGGACTGTACTGGCCGGTCGGCCTGTTGACGACCGCGGTGTGGCTGGTGATGGCGCTGGTATTTCGCATCTCGTCGCTGGCTGCACTGACGGCGATGCTGGTGATGCCGGCCGGGTTCTACTGGCTGCTGCCGCAAACCCCGATTATCGTCGCCATGGTCATACTGACCGCACTGCTCTTCTGGCGGCATCGCAGCAATATCGCCAATCTCATCAACGGCACGGAAGGCAGGATTTCGTTCGGGAAAAAACAGTGAAATTCTGATTAATCCGTCATTCCGGGCGTAGCGCAGCGCAGACCCGGAATCCAGTTATTTGTATTCAACCCGTTACTGGATTCCGGCATACGCCGGAATGACGAACCACAACAACTTAACAGGGATCCCCTGGCCTGAGATCCCGCTGAACCCGGGATTACGCAACACCCGTCCCGGGCAGTTCCTCCAGCGACCAGCGTGGCTGCACCTTGACGGAGAGGCTTTCGGCCTGGCCGGCCTGCAGGCGCCGGTAACCGGCGTAGGCAATCATGGCACCGTTGTCGGTGCAAAAGGCGGGGCGTGGATAACAGACCCTGCCGCCCTCGTCACGCATAAGTTCGGCAAGACATTCCCGCAGCTGCTGGTTGGCGCCAACGCCGCCGGCAACGACCAGTGTCTGCAGCCCGGTCGCGGCAACCGCGCGCCGGCACTTGATCCGCAGGGTATCGACGACGGCATCCTCAAAGGCGCGCGCGATATCCGCCCGATCCTGGTCAGTCTGATCCGAACCGCGCCAGGTATTCAGCGCAAACGTCTTCAGACCGCTGAAACTGAAATCCAGCCCCGGCCGGTCGGTCATGGGACGGGGAAACCGATACCGCCCGGAATCCCCCTGCAGCGCCAGTGCCGCCAGCGCCGGCCCACCCGGGTACGACAGCCCCAGCAGGGTGGCCGTCTTGTCAAAGGCCTCGCCAACGGCATCATCGACGGAATCGCCCAGCACCCGGTACTCGCCGACGCCGCTGACCGCCACCAGCAGGGTGTGCCCGCCGGAGACCAGCAGCGCCAGGAACGGGAAAGCCGGGGGATCAGGCTCCAGCATCGGCGCCAGCAGGTGCCCTTCCATATGATGCACGGCCACCGCGGGGACTCCCCAGGTCCATGCGAGGGCACGCCCGAGGGTCGCACCGACCAGCAGCGCGCCGACCAGACCCGGCCCGGCGGTGTACGCGACACCGCCGACATCCTCGACCCTAATTCCTGATTCATCAACAACTTGCCGTATCAGCGGCAGCAGCTTGCGGACATGGTCGCGCGAGGCCAGCTCGGGCACCACGCCGCCATAGCGGGCATGCAGATCGATCTGGCTGAAGAGGGCATGACCCAGCAGACCGCGCTCGCCGCTGTAGAGCGCCACGCCGGTCTCGTCACAGGAGGTTTCTATGCCCAGTACGACCATGCCGCCTATGGTAGTCGCCAGTTCTTGTTACACAAGGTTATTTTGCCTTTTTCCCGCGAGATGTTTAGAATGCGCGTCCCTTATATAAACGAGCAGTGACGCTGGAACCTGTATGCCAAATGTCCGTGTAAAAGATAACGAACCCTTCGAAATCGCCCTGCGCCGCTTCAAGCGCTCCTGTGAAAAGGCCGGCATCCTCGCCGAAGTACGCCGCCGCGAGTTCTACGAAAAGCCCACGCAGGAACGCAAGCGCAAGATGGCTGCCGCTGTAAAGCGCACCCAGAAAAAGGTCTCCCGCGAACTCGCGCGTCGCGTGCGTCTCTACTGACGCCACGCACTCCCCTACCGGTATGTCCCTCAAGGATCGCATCCTGCAGGATGTCAAGGATGCCATGCGGGCCAAGGACAAGCCGCGCCTGGCCGCCATCCGGCTGATCACTGCTGCCATCAAGCAACGCGAGGTGGACGAGCGCATCGAGCTGGATGATACGCAAGTCACGGTCGTGCTCGACAAGATGGCCAAGCAGCGCCGCGAATCCATCAGCCAGTTCGAAAAAGCCGGCCGCGACGACCTGATCGCACAGGAAGTCATGGAACTGGAAATCATCCAGTCCTACCTCCCGGAACAACTCGGCGATGATGAAATCAACGCCCTCATCGACAGCGCCATGCAGGCCACCGGCGCAACCAGCATCAAGGACATGGGCAAGGTCATGGGTCAGCTGAAGCCGAAGCTGCAGGGCCGCGCCGATATGTCTGCTGTCAGTGCGCTGATCAAGGCACGGCTGGGCTGATACGTCTTACCGGCTGAGCCGGGTTTTGTAACAAATCTTCACTGACACCCCTCATTACTGATTGCTGATGTTTTGCAGGTTTCGCCCTGCTGGGCGAGGTACTTTTTCTTGCGTGCCCCAAAGGACGGTTCAGATTTCCTTACTTCTGAGTGGAATTTGAAGTCGGTTTCGCCCTTTCGGCGAGATACTTTTCTTTGCTCCGCCAAAGAAAAGTATCCAAAAGAAAGGCGGACCCGGAGGCTTGCCCGCTACGCGGGTACCCTGCGCTTCTCGCCATTTTGGGCGCTCGCCGAACTCGCAGGATTTGCCGCGCCTTCGGCTAGCAAATCCAGCTCAAACAGGGCGGCTCGCTCAATCCCAAAATGGCTGCGATGCTCGGCTGCGCCAGACGGGCTCCAACCCCGCTGGTTTTTTGTAGGAGCGCTCTCCTGAGCGCGATCCTGTCCCGTCATCCCGGCGAATGCCGGGATCCAGTAGTGCCTGGCAAGGACAACGGATTCAGGCATACCACCCCGAAACCCCGTCTGGCGCAGCCGAGCATCGCAGGGAAAACCGGGGGAAGCTCGCGCCCTGTTTGAGCGTAATCGAGCGCAGCGAGATCGCGAGTTGCGCGAGCGCCGGTTTACCCGAGAAGCGCAGGATATCCGGGCATAAATCGCAGATTTATGCCCGGACAAGCCACCGGGTGCCCTTCTCTTTGGGTACTTTCTCTTGGGCAAGCAAGACCAATTCGCCGGGAGCGAATTGGGACATCCGCAGGATGGCCCGAAGGGCGAAGTCCAGGGATGGACTTCGCAAAAAGTACCTCGCCGTCAAGGCGAAATCCGAATTCAAATCAGACTCAGAAGGAAAAACCTGCCCCTATCCTTTGGGGCACTAAAGAGAACCTACCTCGCCCGAAATGGGCGAAACCCGCACGCAACGCAAACTCGCAGTTAAAAAATGCACCCGTGACAATTCCACCCGTTGTGCCTTGGCGCTAGATATGACTTCTTCCCTTTCCCGGTTATCCCTTTTACCCTAGTCCGCATGGCTGGCCGCATCCCACAATCCTTTATCGATGAACTGCTGACCCGTACCGATATCGTCGAGGTCATCGACGAACGCGTGCCCCTGAAAAAGGCGGGCCGGGAGTACAAGGCCTGCTGCCCGTTCCACACCGAGAAGACACCGTCATTCACGGTCAGCCAGACCAAGCAGTTCTACCATTGTTTCGGCTGCGGCGAACACGGCACCGTGATCAGTTTCCTCATGGATTACGAGCACATGGAATTCGTGGAGGCCGTTGAGGAACTGGCGCGCCGCGCCGGCCTCGAAGTCCCCCATGAGGCCCGCACCGACAAGGACAAGATCCCGGCCGCACGGTCGTACTACGAACTGCTGGAACGCATCTCGGCCTACTACCAGGAACAACTGCGCAGCCACCCGCAGGCCGGGCGCGCAGTCGAGTACCTGAAAAACCGCGGTCTCAGCGGCGAGGTTGCCGCACGCTTCAAGATCGGCTTTGCCCCGCCCGGCTGGGAAAACCTGGCAGCCGCGCTGCATGCTGACAGCGATATGCGCAAGGCGCTGCTGGAACTTGGCCTGACCATCCAGCGCGACGACGGCAAGAGTGCCTACGACCGTTTCCGCGACCGCATCCAGTTCCCGATCCACGATCGCAGCGGCCGCACCATCGGCTTTGGCGGCCGCGTCCTGGACAACAGCACCCCCAAGTATCTCAACAGCCCGGAGTCGCCGGTATTCCACAAGGGCCGGGAACTCTATGGCCTGTTCGAGGCGCGCAAGGCCGTGCGGCATCTCGATCGCATCCTCGTGGTCGAGGGTTACATGGACGTGGTGGCGCTGGCCCAGTCCGACATCAACTACGTCGTGGCCACCATGGGAACCGCGACCACGCACGAACACCTGGAGCGCCTGTTCCGTACCGTCCCTGAAGTCGTGTTCTGCTTCGACGGCGACCGGGCCGGACGCGAGGCCGCCTGGCGGGCACTGGAAAATACCCTTCCCGTGCTGCGCGATGGCCGCGAGGCGCGCTTCCTGTTTCTGCCGGATGGCGAGGATCCGGATTCACTGGTACGCAAAATCGGCAGGGAAGCCTTTGAAGAGCGCATCGCGGGTGCCGTGCACCTGTCGGATTTTTTCTTCGAGCGCCTCTCGGGGCAACTCGACCTCGACAGCATCGACGGTCGGGCGCGGCTGGTGGACCTGGCGCGGCCACTGCTGGCGAAGCTGCCTGACAGCATGTTCCACCAGCTCATGGTGGAAAAGCTGGCGGAACTGGCGCATACCGGTCCCGGGCGCCTCGCGGGGCACCTCGAGGCACGTCCAGCCAGTCCTGACAATCGCCGGAAAGCACCGGCACGCCAACCGCAAACAGACAAGAAAAGTGCCGTAAGACAATCAGTTGAATTACTTCTGCACCAGCCGTCGCTGGCCGCGAAACTGCAGCGACCGGCGTTCCTGGAACAATGCGACCTGCCCGGCATCCCGTTACTGCTTGAACTGCTGGACCTGCTGGACAGCCACCCGGAGCTGCACACGGCCGCCATCCTGGAACACTGGCGCGGTCGCGAGGAAGCACGTTATCTGAGCAGGCTGGCGAGTTGGTCACCGGGGATGGAAAATCTCGATCTGCAACCCGACCTGCAAGGGCACATCAACGACATTCTGCGCCAACACATTGATAAAAGGCTGGAATTTCTCAACCAGGAACAAACCCGCCGCAAGCTCAACGAAGTGGAAACCCGGGAATATGGTGAATTGCTGCGACAAAGCCACGCAGCCCGCCAGGGGACTTAGCCTGGCGAGCAGGATGCCGATAATCTTCTTGCTTTAACCTTGGCGCGCCCCTATATAGTGACTATACTGGTCGATTAATTTTGCCCCTCCTCTACTGGATGGCTGATTAACGAATTTCAAAGACTTGACGGACGGGCATACTGAATGCCTGCGGATAACTATGGATAAAGACCAACAATCACGACTGAAACTGCTGATCGAAAAGGGCAAGGAACAGGGATTCCTGACCTATGCCGAAGTCAACGATCACCTGCCGGAAGACATCGTAGACCCGCAGCAGATTGAAGACATCATCGGCATGATCAATGACATGGGCATACTGGTCCATGAAGTGGCGCCGGACACCGACTCGCTGCTGCTCGCCAGCGCGAAGAATTCGGCCGACGAGGATGCCGCCGAAGAGGCAGCCGCCAACCTGGTCACGGTCGATAGTGAATTTGGCAGGACAACCGACCCGGTGCGCATGTACATGCGTGAAATGGGCACGGTCGAGCTGCTGACGCGCGAAGGTGAAATCGTGATCGCCAAGCGTATCGAGGACGGCCTGAACCAGGTGCTGCATGCCCTGGCATCCTACCCGGGATCGGCTGCGACCCTGCTGCAGGGCTACGAGCGGGTACAGGCTGAAGAGATGCGTCTCAACGACCTGATCTCCGGCTTCATCGATCCGAACGCGGTTGAAGAAGATATCCCGGTACCCCAGGCAGTCGTCGCCAGCAGTACCGATAACAAGGCATCCGACAACAACGATGATGACGGGGATGACGATGACACGGCTGCCACACCGGTAGATACCGGTCCCGATCCGGAAGAAGCAGCACAGCGCTTCGCCGAAATTGCCAAGATCTACAATCAGCTGGTTTCCGCGCTGGCCAAGAGTGGCAGGAATGTCGCGCGCATCCAGAAACTGCGCGAGCAACTCACCGAGCAGATCCTGCAGCTCAAGCTGGTACCGCGCATGGTGGATGTCCTGACCTGCAACCTGCGCACAGCCATTGCCCGTATTCGCACGCATGAACGCAACATCATGGATATCTGCGTCACGCGCGCCAGCATGCCGCGCCGGGACTTCATTACATCCTTTCCCAGCAACGAGACTGACCTTGCCTGGGTAGACGGGGAGGCAACCGGCGGGCACAAGTATTCCGCCGCGCTGGCACAGTACCGTGACGAAATCGTACGCAACCAGAACAAGCTGCTCGCGCTGCAGGAATCCACTCACCTGGATATTGCAGACATCAAGGACATCAACCGTCGCATGTCCATCGGCGAGGCCAAGGCACGCCGCGCAAAGAAAGAGATGGTCGAGGCAAACCTGCGACTGGTGATCTCGATCGCCAAGAAGTACACCAATCGCGGCCTGCAGTTCCTCGACCTGATCCAGGAAGGCAACATCGGCCTGATGAAGGCGGTGGACAAGTTTGAATACCGTCGCGGTTACAAGTTTTCGACCTACGCGACCTGGTGGATACGCCAGGCGATCACCCGTTCCATTGCCGACCAGGCACGCACCATCCGCATACCGGTGCACATGATCGAGACCATCAACAAGCTCAACCGCATCTCCCGGCAGATGCTGCAGGAAATCGGCCGCGAACCGACGCCGGAAGAACTGGCCGAGCGCATGGACATGCCGGAAGACAAGGTCCGCAAGGTACTCAAGATCGCCAAGGAGCCGATCTCCATGGAAACCCCGATCGGTGACGACGAAGATTCGCATCTCGGCGATTTCATCGAGGACCAGAACATAGACTCACCGATCGATTCGGCCTCAATGGAAGGACTCAAGGAAGCAACCCAGGGCGTACTGTCCGGGCTCACCCCGCGCGAAGCCAAGGTACTGCGCATGCGTTTCGGCATCGACATGAACACCGACCATACACTCGAAGAAGTCGGCAAACAGTTCGATGTCACGCGCGAGCGGATACGCCAGATCGAGGCCAAGGCGCTGCGCAAACTGCGCCACCCGACACGCTCGGAACCCCTGCGCAGCTTCCTGGAAATCGACTAGTGCATTGCAGCGGTGTTGGTCACCCCGACCAACACCGCTATACTCACCTCGCTGATTGCAGGGCCTGTAGCTCAGTTGGTTAGAGCAGGGGACTCATAATCCCTTGGTCCCAGGTTCGAGTCCTGGCGGGCCCACCAATATAAACAAGATCATGGCGTTATGGCGTTATGGCGTTGAGATCAAGGGATCATAGTCCTTGGTGTATGCCATGGCGGCGAACTCCTGGGACCGAAAGCGCCGCTCGAAGTAGGGCATTTTCAGACCCCCTCCACGACCGATCGGGTTGCCTCAGGCTGGAGCATAACAGCCGGGCGGGATTCCCGCTCACTGAGAAACGCCGCCTTTGCAGTGCGCACGCCAATACCGGAAGTTTAAACAAACAAAAACCTGATTTATTGTCGCCGCGTTTTTTCTGCTCATCCTGGAAGCTCCTCTTGACTATCCTGGCCCAGCGGGCTCTCATCGGTGATACTCAGACTCCAGGAAGCAAGCTAAATGAGCAGTTCAGACAACTGGCTGGTCCACGAACATTCACTGTATGAAAATCTGCTGTCCAGATGTCAGGATGCAGTGGAAATAGAGGACTGGGATGGCGCAGACCATGTATTCAGGGAACTGGTTACACACCTGAAACGGCACATGGCCCTGGAAGAAGAGGTGCTTTATCCTGCCTATGAAGCTACGACCGAGGCACCTCAGGGCCCGACCAAAGCACTGCGGGAGGAGCATGACCAGATTGTCCGTCTTGTCCGGGACATGCTACGGGTCATCAAAACCAGGGATTCAGACTATGTTCTCGAGTGCCTCGTCCACCTTGAAAAACAGATGATAAAACATCATGAAAAAGAGGAGGACATCTTTCTGCCCATGGCGAGTCATATCCTGGATGCCAGACGCGAAGAAATCTCACAACAACTAGCCGGCTTCGACGTGACGAAGGCAGTCAGAACGTGGGATATCTGAAGAGAGAAAAAACGGGAAGAGGAACGCCCTCTTCCCGCCCAGATTTCAGGTGTCTGCCGGGTCAGTAGACATCATAGGTGGTGTTATACATATTGAACTTGCCGGTTGGCGTAACCAGGCGCTTGTCCTTGATCACCTGCTTCAGTTCACGGGTCTTGTCGTCCACAATCACAATGGCAGACTCCTCTTCCTTGCCGCTCCAGACCGAGAACCAGACCTCATCGCCTGCCTGGTTGTATTCAGGCTGAACGACACGCTTTGGTCCCTCACCTTCAATACCGGCCCATTCGGCAATTGGCAGCACCTCGAAGCCCTTGTCCAGATTGTTCACGTCATACACAGCGATACTCTGACTGATCCCGGCATCCGGATTCAGCGTTGTATCCACCCACAGGTTACTTGAGTTGGGGTGCGACTTGACGAACAGTGACCCACCCCCCTGGCCCTTCAGCGTGCGCACCACTTTCCAGGCATGATCCGGATGACCTTCCGGGTCCGTGGCAACGAAGGTTACATTTTCATTACCGAGTGCGCTGGTTACCCAGACCGGCCCAAACTCCGGATCCTTCAGGTTGGCGCCACGCCCCGGGTGCGGAATCTCAGTGACATCAACCAGTGCAGTCAGCTGCTGCTTTTTGGAGTCGATGACCGCGATCTTGTTGGACTTGTTGGCCGCTGTCATAAAGTAACGGTGGGTTGAATCCCAGCCACCGTCATGCAGAAAACGGGCCGCACCGATCGTGGTGACCTTGAGGTTGTCGATGTCTTCATAGTTGACCATCAACACCTTGCCGGTTTCCTTCACGTTGACAATGAACTCGGGATGCTCATGCGAGCCCACAATGGCTGCCACGCGTGGCTCCGGGTGATATTCCTGGGTATCGACCGTCATGCCGCGCGTGGAAACAATCTTCTTCGGCTCCAGGGTTTCGCCATCCATGATGACAAACTGTGGCGGCCAGTAGGCGCCTGCGATGGCGTACCTGTCCTCATAGCCCTTGTATTTAGAGGTTTCAACGGAACGCGCCTCGATCCCGATCTTGATCTCGGCAACGTTATCAGGGGTTTCCATCCACATGTCGATGAGATTGATTCTGGCATCGCGTCCAATCACAAACAGGTAACGCCCCGAGGTTGAATAGCGTGAGATATGCACTGCATAACCGGTATCGATGATATTGATGATCTGCTTGGTATCACCATCGATTAGCGCAATCTGACCGGCATCACGCAGCGTCACGGAGAAGATATTCTCAAGATTGTAATCGTTCATCTTGGTGGCGGGGCGCTTGTCGGGATCAACCAGCACCTTCCAGGTCTCCTTCATCTCAGCCATACCGAATTCCGGTGGAATCGGCGGCTCATGCTGAAGGTACTTGGCCATGAGCGTCACTTCATCGGCGGTGAGATTGCCCGAGGTACCCCAGTTCGGCATGCCGGCCGGTGAACCGTAATCAATAAATACCTTCAGGTAATCGGTGCCCTTTCCAAGGGTAATATCCGGTGTCAACGCCTTGCCGGTCGCACCCTTGCGCAGTACACCATGACACCCGGCACAACGTTCGAAATAGATCTGTTTTGCCTTTGTAAATTCCGCCTCTGTCAGGGGCGGGGCACCGGGTGTTATCACCTGCTTTGAAGCGAGTTGTTCAGGAACTGGCGCGCCCTTGTAGGCCATTTCACCCGGGGTCGTTCCCGGATGATCGGAACCCGCGGTGGCTTCGGTGGGCAGGGTGGCTTCGGGGGTGCCCGAGGGTTCGGGATTCGTGGCGGCATCAGTCGCCTTGTTCCCGGAATCACACCCGGTATGGGTACCCAGTGTGACAAGTGCAAGCAGACCAACCACTGCAAGGCGTAAAATCGCTGATTTTTTCATACCCCCCCTTATTAATAAATAGCCCCATTGCGAGGATACGCAGGTAAATCCGGTTGTAATTGACCTGGATCAATATCCGAAAGTCAGAGAGTAAGTAAATGGCGCCTCATCTTTCTGGAGGGGGGGCTTGTTTTTGGCGGTTCAGTAGCCCGGATACGATCCAGTGCCGCCTTGCTTTTCTCCCGTCTGATGCGTTTTTCCGACAGGGGCGGACAGTCATGGTCGTCCCAGTAAGTCACCTGGCAATCCAGGCAATAATGACACTCATTGGGGTTGATCTCACCGGTCGGCCGGATGGCCTGTACCTCACACTGCCGGGCACAGATCTGACAGGGTCGGCCACACTCCTTGCGCCGCCGCAGCCAGTCAAAGATACGCAGCGGTGCCGGGATGGCCAGGGCCGCCCCGAGTGGACAGAGGTACTTGCAGAAAAACTTGCGATTGAAGACACCAATTACCAGCAAGGCCAGGGCGTAGGCCAGAAAAATACCTTCACGGTTGAAGTGCAGCACAATGGCTGTTTTAAAGGGCTCAACCTCGGCGGCCCTGGCTGCATAGCCGATGGATTGCAGGGAAAGGCCAAACAGGGCAACAAAGATGACGTATTTCAGCGCCGTCAGCCGTTCATGGACGACATCAGGAATAGCAATCTCGGGAATACTGAAACGCCTGGCAATCTTGAAACTCAACTCCTGCAACGCCCCAAAGGGACACAGCCAGCCGCAATACACACCACGCCCCCACAGCAGCAGCGTCAGCGCCACAAATCCCCACAGGATAAATATCAGGGGATCGACCAGGAAGGCTTCCCAGCTGAACTGATGCAGCAGGGCATTGATAAAGGTCAGCACATGAATGATTGAAAGCTGCGCCAGGGCGTACCAGCCGATAAACAACAGGGTAAACAGGAGGTATCCGATACGGATATATTTCAACAGCTTCGGCCGACGGGTCAGCCAGTCCTGGAACAGCAGTATGAGCGTCAGGATGCCAAGCGCGAAACACAGGACGGCAACCTGCCACCAGCGAGCATGCCACACGGAGGCCCAGAACGGCTCGGTTGTCTCACCCAGCCACCAGACAGGGGCTTGTTGACCGTTTGACATTTCAACAGGGGGCATTGCCTGCTGCGCCTGTCTGGCCCCATCGGGCTGCAACGGGATGCCGCGCGAATCGGCGACCTTCTTGATGGCCTTCATTACCGTTGCGTTCATGACCATCGCAGTAATGGTGGCACCGGTAATCCCGTCAATAGTCACATAACCCTTTCGTTCTGCACCCCCCAGCTTGACGCGCTCATCGACCCTCACACCGTGGTACTGATCAACATAGTGTTTCAGGTCATTCTCGGAGACCCCGGCGGCCAGAATGGGCTCGGAATGTTGGGTGATCTCAAGGCCGGTAATCCGGCCATCGAGATCGAGCCCGACCAGCAGGGTAATCGGTTTCCCGGAATAGGCCGGAATGGGCGTGATATCCGTGGTACGCAGCACATAACCCAGCAGGAGGTCGCCTGCGTAGACTGGTGCGGCCAGCGGTTCGCCCGCAAACTCCCCCATCCTGTCCGCCAGCGGGAAATACTTCTGAGCCAGGTCGTAAACAGGGTCGGCACAAGCCGTGTTGATTGCCCCTGTCGTCATCAACACACCCACAAAAAGCCACGCCAGCGCATGCAAGAGATGCCGAAGGAAAATTTCGTATGGATGATTCATCATGGGTCGAATAGGCATCATGCGTGAATAATCAGCTGTAGCCTGCTCTAATCATTGTTCTAAATCAACAAATAACAGCTTCATTGATTTCCAATAAATAGGACGTTGAACACCTACAAGGATGATGAATGTAATGTTTTACATCAGTGGTCAGAATCGGCATTACGGGAGTCTAGGAATACCCGAATTGGGTCAGCACCCAGCGATTAGTGAAATCTTGTATAAGAGTTACATGAGCACGGCCCACCCCTACCCTACACGGGTGGTCAACAAACGACAGTTAAAGCATTAACACGATTAATCAGGAAAAATGATCTTGATCATGCCCAATACGCTTGTATTACTGGCAAGGATCACCGTCCAGGTAAGCGCCAGCAAAATCAGCGCGACTATGACTGCCACGACACACCAGCAACAGGTCTTTTCACAGGTCTTGCCCGTTTTAGATTTTAAACTCATACATTCCCCCCTTTCTCGCGAAAGCCAGTTTTTCTACTGACATATACATCTTAGTAGGCATTTGGAAATTCCTCTACGAGTAAATCCGGCCATTCGGAAACACCTTGCTATTGACCTTCAGACTAATACTGTCTCGTAGCCACAGACAGTCTAGCTTCGCCTTGCTTACATCAATGCCAATGGTCGACATATCTCTCTCAACTCACCTTGTTCATACAGCCTCATTCCTGACAGGAAGGACTTGGATATGAACGTATCCTCAGCAAGGTGCTTCTCGGCGGTGAGGACATGAACCTGGAGCAAGTCGTGGCCGGGCTTGCATGGCACTACAAGAAGTACCAACCCATCACCACCGGGCGGCTTGCATATAGAAACCGCAAGGCAAACGGGAGGCTTGGCAGTCACTGGCGCATTCTCCGATGCCCGGATTTCGAGATGCAGTTCCTCGCCCTGGGCCGATGATTGCCAAGGCGCCATCGACACTTTCTACCAGCGCCTACGCCGGGCCGAATCAGGTTATTGACATTATTAATAAGCACATTATAATAATATTCTAATATACTACTAGTTGAGTTACATATTATGACTAAGTTACTCTTACAACTTGCTTTTTTACCACTTGTTTTTGGGACCGTTCATGCTGATGAAAGTCGTGACTACAGGAATGCAAATATGCTGTGGTCTGACAATGAAGAATTTCATCAGGTGAATGTTCCGGCTGATGAAAAGCCCGACTACAGGAATGCGAATATGCTGTGGTCTGACAATGAAGAATTTCATCGGGTGAATACCCCTCATTTGGTTAATTGGAACATGTACATGTACAAGTACATGTCCTGGTCTGATAATGAAGTTTTTCATCAGGTGAATGCTCCGGCTGATGAAAAGCCTGACTACAGGAATGCGAATATGCTGTGGTCTGACAATGAAGAATTTCATCGGGTGAATACCCATCAAGTGGACCCTTCAAGCGGACCCTGATTTGGTTAATTCGAACATGTCTTGGTCTGATGATGAGGAGTTTCAATCCTTTTAATCGCATCGAACCCCCCTTGATTGGGGGATCATAGTCCCCTGGTGTCAGCCATAGCGGGGCGCGTCGACGGCGCATTCCGGGGGTATTCTCTACCCACCTCCATCTGAACCCCTGCTCGCCACCCTCGCACCCGCCCTTCAATCCGGATCGGCAGGCTTTCTCCATGCCCTCAAATCGCGCCTTTTTCGGCATCTTATATGAAGACGCCGACGGGCCTCTTCGTCTACAACAATCCTGGAGGACCCCCAACGTGATCACTTTCAAATCCACCGAAGACCTTAGTGGAAGAAACTACTGGCTGGAGCGCCCATAAGCCGATGTGTTTTTCCTGGGGCCTATCGTGCGTGGTGCTTCAGAAATTCCTCACGAACGCCGCTTTGCATATTTCGTCGGCAATGCCTGCTCCGGACTGTCCGGCCAGGGATGCTTGGGATAGCGCCCCTTCATTTCTTTTTTAACCTCACTATAACTGCTCTTCCAAAACCCGGCCAGATCCTGGGTGATTTGCAGTGGGCGTTGGGCGGGCGAGAGCAGATGTAGCATGAGTTTGATCTTGCCGTTGGCGATGGTGGGAGTATTCAGGCAACCAAACATTTCCTGTAGCTTGACGCTAAGTACCGGGGGCGATTGTGTGTAGTCGATTCTGATGTTGGAGCCCGAAGGTACTGTCATTGTTCTGGGTGCCAGTTCCTCTAACTGCTTTGGCAAAGGCCAGGGTAGCAAGCCTGACAGTATGCTTTGCAGGTCGAGTCGCTGGAAGTCACTGAGCTTGCTGATGGGATCCAGGAAGGGGGCCAGCCAGGTTTCAATAGTCATTAGCAAGTATTGGTCCGAGACATCGGGCCACAGCTCCGGCCCCAGCCTGTTCAATAACATCACCCGTGACTGCCATTGGCGGATTGAGTGATTCCAGGGCAGTAAGTTCAAGCCACGTTTTTTAAGGAGTTCAATCAGTGCATCACGCCTGGCCTCGACCGGGATCTTTTCAATTCGCTGTCGATGGATGACCAGTTTTCCGATAGTGCGAATATGTTCAGCATTAAAGCGATCAGTTTGATCGTCCCAGTGCAGGGTGTCTTTTTCGCAGATTAATTCACTGAGTTGATTATCAAACAGTGCAGGATCCAGTGCGCAGGCCGAAAATATCCTGTCGTTACTCCCTTTGCCGTCCCCGTTCATAGTACCGCCCAGTTCGGCCACTGCCAGCCACTCACAATTACCCAGTGCATCGCCTTGAGCGAGTGTGGCGGTACGACCGTTGCTTAGCAGGTAGTGGTTCTGGCGGTCAGGTTTACGGTGGGCAATACGGTCGGGGTAGGCGCAGGCTAACAGGAAGCCGATTGCGTTACCCGGGTTTAGCGGATTGTCTGTTGTGCCCTGGTCAGGCTGTCTGGATTGCACTAATCGTTCAAATGTTTTTGCCTGCTGCTGCGTGCGTTTGAGCCAGCCTTTATATTGGCTGTGACAGGCTTGTTCTCCCAGGAGCACAGCAAGTTGCCCGGACAGATCGGCGCCATGGTCGCGTGCCAATGGGCTTCGATCTGCCAGCAAAGCCGCAAGCGCGGCAGCGTATTTACTTTGTTGCCGGGCGGCGCCGGTAATTAACATATGTGCCAGGCGCGGGTGGGCAGGCATCCTGGCCATTAATTCTCCGTGGGGGCTGAGTGAGCAGCTGCCCAGGGTAGGCGAGGACAGGCCTGGGTGTTCACCCTTGATAGCACCCAGTCGCAGCAACAAGTCCAACGCCTGGCTCATGGGGCCAGATGGTGGCGGATCCAGCCAGCGCAATTGATTAATGTCATCAACGCCCCAGGCAATTAATTGCACTACCAGCGGGGCGAGATCCGCCTGCATTATTTGCGGCATTGATTGCTGCGCTAATTGTTCCTGTTGCTGTTCGCTCCACAGTCGGTAGCAATGACCAGCGGCCAGCCGCCCGGCGCGGCCCATACGCTGGACACTTGAGTCCTTACTGATGCGCCGAGTCTGCAGGCGGGTCATGCCAGTGGCGGGGTCAAAGCGCGGTTCACGGCAGAAGCCTGCATCAACCACGACATTAATGCCCTCAATGGTGAGGCTGGTTTCGGCGATGTCGGTGGCCAGTACAACTTTTCGTTTAGCCGTCATTGATTCAATGGCGCGTTGTTGCTCCCGCAGCGGCAGGGCGCCATAGAGAGGTTGAATATCGATTTCCTGTAATTCCTCTGGAGACAGTCGACCGCCAAGATGTTGCATGACTTTATTGATTTCACCCTGGCCGGGCAGGAACACCAGCAGGCTACCGCTGTGCTTACGGATAATTCCAGGTAGTGCGTTGAGCACACACTCGACAATGTTGTCATCCGGGCGCTGGGCCTGGCCATAGTGAATGGTGACCGGGAACATTTTACCGGCACTGCGGATAAGCGGGGCATTGCCTAATAAGCTGGCGACGGCATCACCATCCAGGGTGGCCGACATCACCATCAGTCGCAAAGGCTTACTGGCGTCGCGAAATAACTCCCGGCTTTGCAGTGCAAGGGCGAGGCCTAAATCGGCGTCCATACTGCGCTCGTGGAACTCATCAAAGATTAGCAGCGCAACCCCTTCCAATGAGGGATCATCTACCAGCATGCGTGTGAGGATACCTTCGGTAATGACCTCGATACGGGTGCGCGAGCTGATGCGGCTTTCTTGCCGAATACGATAGCCGACAGTCTGGCCTACTTCTTCATTTAAAAGTGATGCCATTCGCTGGGCGGCAGCGCGGGCAGCCATGCGCCGAGGTTCCAGCATAATAATGCGTTGGCCGGCCAGCCAGGATTCAGATAAAAGTGTCAGTGGTACCAGGGTGGTTTTACCCGCACCGGGTGGAGCCTCGAGCACTAGCTCATGATGTTGAGCCAATGATTTTTGCAGTTGCGGCAGTACCTCACTGATTGGCAGGACAGGCAGCGCAGCCAGGCCAGGTATCGTCGGGGGCATGGTAATCTCGGGATTTGTGTATAGGCTGAGTTAACGCTATTTTCCCTGTAAATCACACCCTTGAGCAATCGCTGCCACTACTCTCTTCCCTGGCGGACAGCGCACGATCAAGTCGCAGACGAGGGACACGCCATCAGAGCCAACTCAGGGCGGCACGACTCAGTTGCCCGAGCAGGCTGTCTTATCCGAGGTCATTAGGTTCGAGTCCTGGCGGGCCCACCATCTCCCATAGAATTCATAGCCTTATGTCGTTGAGACCAAGGGATCATAGTCCCTTGGTGTGAGGCATAGCGGCGAATCCGGAGGTGGTCGACTCAGGGGCGGCGAAACTCGAGGGCACGATCGGTGTGACTCAACCGTGGGCGCCTGGCGAAGGTCATGGCGCACCCTCTTTCAACCTTCCAGGCATCTAGCCGACACCATGGTTGTGCCGGAAATATTCTCAAACCTGCGGAAGGTAATTACCAGGCGGAAGCTCGAATGGTTATTCGAGGCGATGCCTTATCTTTATATGATTTATGTAATTGTAGTATTCGCTGCACTCTACCTAGTGAACAACACGGTCAGTCTTTAGTAGTCGCACCCTCTCCCGGGTAGCCAGATCGCTGACTATTCCTGGCTCTCAAACGCCTAATCGGCTAATTTAAGGAAGCTCTGCTTATAACCCAGGTGGCGGAATTTAGCCCAGAGAGATGGGTGGCGGACGAAAGTATCCATGTGAACCTCTTCGACTGAAATATTATTCAGCCGACGACATGGTCGATAGCGGCGATTGCATGGAAATGCCTGATCCTGACTCAGGTCATTAGCACGCCTGTCCTTTACTTGTCTCTTACACGTCATGGTATTCATCTGTATTCGCATATTTATATTATCGCTGCACAACTTGATAAAAACGCACACCGCCAAAGGAGTGGATCGGGGTGTGCGAGTGACTATTTACGGAGGAGTTCTTATTAGCAAGCCAAGTCACTGACTATCACGTTATCGCCAGACCGTGCGGCTGTATATTGGCCTTTGGTACGAGTATTAAAGCAGCACCCCCCTGCCTGGCCAGATCGCAGGCTATTCACAGCTCTCGATTTCGTTGGGGGGCTTGTCAATAATAAGTAGGTGCCCTAAAGATGGCCTTATAGCTATTTTTGGCGTCGATAGCCCAGCGTGAGGAATTTGAGCCAGGTAATTGGATGGCGGATGAAATATTCATCGGGTGTTTCCGCGACTGAAATATTATTCAGACGGCGACAGGGGCGATACCGGCGATTGTGCGGAAATGCCTGATCCTGTTTCAGGTCATTAGCACGCCTGTCCTTTGTCCTTCTCCTTTCCATACTTTTTATATATAAGCTGCTATTGTGATAATGATGCACACCCTGACGGCAAAGGCAGGGTGCTTATTTTCTGTTTTTGGTCTTCATGTATGCCTTGAACAAGTACGGGTTTAACACGACTTCGTCATTGGGAATCCATTCAGCGATAATACTATTCAGGCGGCGGTCAGGTCGCACACGGCGATTGAAACTCGACGGCTGGATACGGGTGCGCCGATCAGGTATGTATCTTCTATCTCCGACTATTGTCATTTTAGCTGCCACGATAACGAAGTATTTTCACCTCAATTGTAGCAGACGCCGCAATTACTGAATATTGCTCCCGGGAATGAGCATAAAACCCACGCCCTCCCTCAGCATAGCCAGATCGCTGACAGTTCCCGGCTTTCGCCTCGGTCGCTCGAGTGCCTGTGCTGTAAAGCCTACCGGGGTGTGTTCTGATGAAATGAATGGAATGCTGCAGCTAGTTCTTCCTTATGGACAGGCCATAGTTTCCACCCGTAGACCAGAATTTTTCCTGGTTAATCCTGCCAGCCCTTCGTCCTGTTTATCAGTCCTCTGGAATACCAGCCAGTAGGTGCTGCGTCGTGCGTAACCCGGTTCGAGGTGTGGATCAAGCCCTAGCGCCTGCGCGCGCGCCAAAGTCTCCTCGGCACGCAACTTGTCCCTGAAGACCCCGAGGGAAAGCGCATTATCCGCGCCGATAATGTTGGCCGCGATGTTCTCCTTTTCCAACCTGCGCTTGACCCGTAAAGCTTCCTCATATTCCACAGACGGTATCAGGACGGTGTAACCGATCTGTTCCCGCTGATAGCGGATATGTGGTTTAGCGGTCAATCCAAACCCGTCAAGATGCTTCTCGAATGGCTTCAATTCCGATTCCGTCAGAAACGGGCCGAGAGCCTGACAGTGCAACGGCAAAACCGCCCCCGGTGGTTGCGTTGCTGTCAGCTCTTCGATTTCCCGGATTTCAGATTGAGACTGCCGCGCAGCTCTTTCCTCAAGTGTTACCAGTCGCCTGACATCCTGAGGCAGCGGGGGGAACGAACGCTCAACCGGCTTCATCGGCACGTTCAGGAAGACCTGCCAGCTGAAGTAAGCGCAGTTCATCGCAACCAGCATTAAAATCACGTACCGCATTGATTCTTTTCATTAAGAGTGTGACATGCAGCAAAACTTTTCCCATTTCAGGAAAATTGATTTTGTGATCAATATAGACACCTTCCCCCAGCCTCGCCAGATCGCTGACAGTTCCCGGGTTTCGCCTCGGACGCGGGGAGAGTATTGATTAAGCTGGATGCATATATAGAAACGCCCCGGTAGTGGGCGATCTCGCCGGTGGAATAGGACCACCTAACTGCTCTTGCGAGTAACGTGCTTGCCGAGGCGTCCGAAGGGTGAATTATCGTTGCCCTTATGGCTCTGGCAAACTCTCGAAGCTTGCCCTCTCTTCTTTTCACCCTCCTGTGTTAAGTATAGCAGCAGATATTCAGGTCGTTACTTTGAAGCAATGAATCAGGAGGTATGTTTGCCGCATGAAATCTTGATGGTGTTGCACACCCTGTCAGGGACATTGCAACAATTAGAAGGAATACAATTCATCATCACACTCGCACTGATCGCTGTCTTCCGATGACCGACTTGCGCTCCGAAGCAGTCATTCGGAATGGCCCCCTCTCCCGGTTATTCCCGACCCGATGCACCCGACGACCCGTCGCCCTCGGGTCGGCCCGGAGTGGCCAGGCTCGGGCACACCGACGCCCGCCTCTACTCCGGAGTGTCACGCCACCGGACGTTCCCGGTCCGGGCCTGATCCATCCAGCAGAACTTTTAGCTAAACGGTGACTTCCGACCCACTGTTCACTTTCTCTTAATCGCTCTAGAATTTCGCCTGGTATCCCAGGCTTGCAAAATAAGAGGATCGGCTATCATCTGCGATGGCTTTCATTCCGGACGCCCACTCGCCTCCGACCTCGATCTTGAAACTGGATTGTTTTGTCTGGCGGTATTCCATTTTCACCATATGAGAGGCTACCCATCGGGACGAGCTTTCTGGTACCGGCCTGTGGTAGTCGGCGCGCAATTTGGGCATGATGTTCCAGAATCGGTTGATGGGATATTTGGCATCAAAGGCAGCGCTGGAAGTCCGGCCAGCCTCAGTTACGTTGTATCTCAAGTCAAGCTTGTTGCGATCACCGGGCATCAACAGGTCTTTTCCGGTAAACCTGAAACGATATGAGTATTCGCTCGACTGGGCAGATGTCACAGGGGCCGTATCCGCGCCGTCCATGGTTTCCAGCACAGCGACATCGCCACTCAGTTTGATGCGCGGTGATAGCGCATGTGACAGGCCAAAGGCCAGGGTACTGACTTCATCGCAACCGTCACCGGTGTAATGTGCAAGCCGGTCTGCGGGCAGTATCCAGTTCCATCCTTCCGTCACTGTCATGGATTGTTGCAGGAACTTCTGCTGTTGGCCTGGTATCTGGCGGTTGCGACGGTCGAATGTCGCACTGATCGTGGTTTTGAATGGGAGCCTCCAGGCGCCTGACGCCATGAGCGTACCCAATGAATTATCGGTAACATCGTAATCAAGATAGGCCAGCAATGATCGTCCCGTCTGCAGGTAACGCATGACACCGCCCATGGATTTACCGGTTGTCTGCCCGTTGTCCTGCTGTTCGATGAAAAAACCGTTCAGGTCCCATGTCTGTCCTAACCGGTTAGTGGCAACGCTGATTCCGAACACCTGCCGGTCGAAATTGAACATATCCCCGGGCGTAAGTACCGGATAACCAGCGATGCCATTCAGTGTCAGTCTGTCGCTCAACCGGTAATCCATACGTACCCCGTCGAACTCCCCGAGAATTTCACCGTCGGTACCGATGCGACGGCCAAGCTGAATCGAGAAACGTTGCTTCGTATCGGAAGGATCGACGCACGACTTACCCTTGGTGCTGTACTCAATTGGCGCTATGCCGTCAGGATCCTCCCAGCATATATTGCTTGCGAAGGATAAGTTGTCCTGACGCACCTCATTTTCTTCGGTGCTCGTCTTCGCCTCTGTAATTACTGTCGGGTTGCTGCTGCGATAGTCAGGAGTAAATTCTGTTGCGACGATTAATGGGGCCTGATTGTCCGGTATAGCGCCCGCAACTACCGGGAACAACAGAGTCCCCAGACTGATAGTCAGCACATACGCCAGCATCGGAACAGGGTTTCTTTTCATATCGCGGTTGTTACCGTCCACTGAGAACAATGCGGGTTGCCGGATCGAGACAAGTCAGGGTAATCCGGGTTCGTCAGTCACACAGATTTGTCGGTCGTGAGATGAATGTTCTTGAGAAATTGGGATGGACTGTCGCACCGGCATTGCCGGATACCACACAATAATGAAGAGCAAGGGTTTATAAGGTTTTAATAATGTACGTGTAGCTGTCTGCTAATGACCGGTTTGCGCTCCGAAGCAGTCATTCGGAATGGCACCTTCTCCCACCGTTCGGCGACCCGTCGCCCTCGGGTCGACCCGGAGTGGCCTGGCTCGGAGCCACGGACGCCCGTCTCTGCTCCGGAGTGGCACGCTCTCGGGCGTTCCCGCCCCGGACCTGACCCCGAATCAAGGGGTGACCCGCCCCACCGCACGCGCCGCCTGTATCGTTCGTTCGGTGGACGGCTCGAACGCCCAAGACATAACTCGATGAGCTTCAATATTTTTCAGCCACTAATGCTGCATTTTCGGCATCGAAAACTCGGGAAGCTTCGGAAGGATTTCAATTTCGGCAGACAAGTAAAGAGGCCTACAGAATAGTGCCTGTGCTGTTCAGCTTTCTGATCCAGCGTCACGAACCCCGCCGCCGCCAAGACGTGACATCCCGGACACGGAGGCGCCGGCAGGTTCGGTATACGGTCGGTTTCGGTCGGCGCTCGGTCGAGCCACCGGAAAACCGGCCAAGATTCTTGCGGTTTCTACAGCAATAACAGCGAGTTAGTGTGCCTCATAATCCCTTGGTCCCAGATTCGAGTCCTGGCGGGCCCACCATCTCCATAAAATTCTTATAGTTATGATGCTGAGGTCAGGGGATCGGAATCCCTTGGTGTCACCCATAGGGGGCATTGACGGCGCATTCCGGAGGCTCCGAGGTGGGGAACGGCGGAAGCAGCACCCCATGCTGTTTCTGCTGGCAGCGGAAAACCCTGCGGAATAACGCTCCGGCAAACAGGCCTCCTTCTGCAACAACGAGCGCGGAAAATAAGTTAACAATCCCACGTCTGAAGCCGTTACGGTTTCTGCAGGAAAGGTTGCCAGGCATTCTCCAGATAGAACCGGATGTGTTACGAAACTCCGTTACCGGGATTCTTCAATTCTCGAGAGACGTCACACAGCGCGAGTGGTACCTGTGCTCTACTTTGGAAAAACATGGGGTTCTGCTCAATGAAACGATACTTTCCGAAATTCACTCGTACTAACGGGGCATCGGTATCCGGGCGACACCGGCCCTTGCGGATACTGCCGGCAATCACATGCATCGGCCTCCTGTCTGCTTTGCTTGCCGCCTGTGGTGGATCGTCCGGTTCGGACGTCCTGTCAAACAGCCAGATAGCAGACATCACGCAAGCCCGGCAGGCACCGCCTCCCCCACAAACCGGCGGCAATACATCATACAACCTCGGCGATACCAGCCAGAACGTTATCGATCAATGTATGTCGGAAGATGACAAGCAGATGCTGACACAGGTCAATACCGCCAGGTCGCAGCCCCGCAATTGCGGCAGCGAGAATTACCCGGCCACTGCTGCCCTGAGCTGGCAATGCATACTGGAAGATGTTGCATATGCGCACAGCCGGGATATGGGTGACTACAACTTTTTTAGCCACACCGGATCTGATGGCCTGACGGCGGGCGATAGAGTCAGAAACGCGGGATACGACTGGTCTGCCGTAGGGGAGAATATTGCCGCCGGCCAGCAAACGATCAACTCAGTGATAGCTGCCTGGCTGGATAGTCCTGGGCATTGTGCAAATATCATGCACTCGGTGTATACGGAGTTCGGCGCGGTAAGTTACAGCGTGGATGGTTCTGATTACCCGATTTACTGGACACAAGTATTCGCCAGACCGCGAATGTAAGCTTGCCCTTTGACTTTGGCTGCAGACTGCATCATCCGAGGCCACCAGGCTCGAGTCCTGGCTGGCCCACCACCTCCCATAAAAATCATGGCGTTATGGAATTCGGGCCAAGGGATCGGAGCACCTCGGTGTCACTCATGGCGGGGATTTCCGGGGGCGTCCGACGAGGGGTGGGGCGACTCGGGTGACCGATCGGTGTGACTCAACCGTGGGCGCCTGGCGAAGGTCATGGCGCACCCTCTTTCAACCTTCCAGGCATCTAGCCGACACCATGGTTGTGCCGGAAATATTCTCAAACCTGCGGAAGGTAATTACCAGGCGGAAGCTCGAATGGTTATTCGAGGCGATGCCTTATCTTTATATCACTGCGGGATTCGCTACGCTCTACCTGATACATCTCGCGAATACTAATTAGTAGCTACACCCCTACCAGCCCCGTCTGATACGCTCTGGTTTCACAAACAGGAGTGGTGAATATGGATACGCTAGAGGGCTTATGGGCAACTGGATTATTCATTCCTATAATCATTTTCGGGCTACTGTTTACCTTACTGCCGATATCGGCTTATGCTGCCCGGAAATGGGCAAATAAAACCTGTCGAGAGGCGATGAAAACAAACCAGAAGCTATATAAATCATTGCCTTGCTGAACAACGCAAATCCAAAGTAAGACAACTACCCACTGCATTGCATGAACACATCAGAACGGGTACTCCCGAAACACCTCTATATCGATCCCGCAGACCCGGACGGAACAGCGTCCAAGTTTACTTTTGCGCCCGACGAGTTGATTGCCTGGTCAGAAGGCGGTCATGGTGATGCCATAGACAAATGGTGCAAACATGTCTACGAAAAAAAGATAGTTGCGATCAATACGTGGGAAGACAACCAAATTTTATACCTGGAAGATGAATGGGCATCGGCAGAAAATGACATCGAGGAGGAGGACGAGGACGAGGACGAAATACGCTTCCATCTGGCTTGTGAGGCCGTCACCAGAGAAGCGAAGATAAAACGTGAGATTGCCAGGGAACAAATGGCCGAACACAAGGCAGCCATTGAGGAACTGGTGCGGCAAGCCAGAGCCGTCAACGCAGCCCATACACCGCCCCCACAAGAAAGCCATTTAGTCAGATATCTGATTGCCGTCGCCGTCGGCATCGGCATCGGCATCGGCATCGGCATCGCAGTGGCCTATGTGCTGCTCACTTAGCAATTATCTATTGCCTATTATCCCTTGGTCCCGGGTTCGAGTCCGCGTGGCGGGGTGACTTGTCCGTCGCCGCCTGGATGGACTCATGCCGAACTCGCCATTTACGGACAGCACCTGGGTAAACTTCCAGTTTATGGAGCATGATCCAGTGAAGAGTATCTGCCCGAGCGGCGCCACAGGCGCAAGTACCAGCAACCCCGCAGGCAGGCATCTGACCTATACTCCATACAACACAGATCAACCTGGAATATATATCAGGCATTAGACATAGGGTGGGGGAACACTTGATGGGTGCTGGTGTAATACCATTTGCTGTTATCGATGACGAAGTATACTTCTTGTTCCAAAAAACATTTACAGGCAGAAAGGTCGGCTATTTCATTGACTTCGGCGGCGGCTTGGGTGTGGGTGAAGATTATCGGGAAACCGCCATACGGGAGTTTGTCGAAGAGACCGAGACAATGTATTTCTCCAATGACATACAGCAGGCAAGCCG
Organism: uncultured Gammaproteobacteria bacterium; assembly: GCA_963701455.1. Classification (GTDB taxonomy): domain Bacteria; phylum Pseudomonadota; class Gammaproteobacteria; order UBA9214; family UBA9214; genus UBA9214. The sequence continues at coordinate 233,208 of CAVPAE010000005.1, read as the reverse complement.
AACTGTTGAAAGCGTCAAGAATCAGATCCCCATCGTTGAAGCACTTTTTGATGAGACACTGGCGGCCCACCCGGAATGGTGTTGTAGACGGGCACCTGGAGATCCTCTCCACCCCAAGCAGTGGCTAACGTTCTTTATCGAATTTCCGTACCGTGATATCGACGTGTTGAATCGGGAGTGGGAGACCGACACGGTCAGTCGGTTCAAGAAACGTCGTGAACTGGTCTGGGTTTCCGGGCGTGGGTTACTCGAAATCTATGAGCATGCTCCCGACAAATTGTGGAAACGTGTTCGACAACTGGAAAACGCCAAAGAGACTGTGCACGCTATCGTGCAGAGTAAAGAGTCCTGATTAACCTCAGGTGTTACCAGAACCAAGGATAGCGTGTGCGGGGTAATCATCAACACCTCCCGGCAATCATCTGCCGGCGCCCTGCAAAGTTCCGTCCGGATTCAGTCCGCAATCCAGCGTCACCACATCCACTCCATTCATGACCTTTATCGTGATCCCATTCTCAGCGTGTTTATCGATTCCTTCATATTGGGCTCCCGGCGGAAGTGAGGCGCGATGGCTCTCATAGCATTCGCGTCCCAGCATGGGATCAACATCTGAGGCGGAGTGCCGTTGATCACAAGAGGCAAGAAGTGCCGCCAGGGTAAGTTGAACGATTGCAGTGATGATACGCATGATCAGGTGCTCCTATCAGTTATTGCCGAAGCAAAGTTTACGGGATGACGCGTTGTGCCGCACCAGCAAGATGCTACCGGAGGTTGCCCTCTCTTTCGACGAGCGCTCCTGTCGGCAGTTTGAGTCCAGCCCTGAAATCATATTAAGAAAATCCATTTTTTGAAATTTCTCACCTATACTGGTTAAAGCCCGCAACGCTCTGGCCCCGGGACGTAAACAGTGTGGGCACCATAATCCCGTTACCACCTTTCAGCCCTTGGGGAGGAACTACCAATGAAGTCTTGCGTTGTATTCGGCATAGTCCTTACTGCTCTTGCTTCACCCGCGCAGAATGTCCTTGCAGAGTCACCCTATGGTCAGCCACCGGATCCCCAGGCGATGCTTGACCAGAACCCCTATATGCAGGACATGCAGGCGTTCCAGGCCAAGTACGACAACATCAAGAAAGAAAGGGACCTGGAACGCAAAACGATCGTCGACCAGATTTACGCGGAAGAACTCGCCAGGGCAAAGGCGGAACAGGCAACACAAGGTCCATTTTACGATCCCCATGCTGCATCTGAATGGGCTGCAAAACAGCGAATAGAACAGCTGGGTGCGCAATGGAAAAAAGAAGATCAGGCACTGGACACTCAAATGCAGGAAGACATGATGAACCACACCAGCATGGGCGAGATGTACAAAATGCAACAGGAAATGATGAAGCAGTACGGTTACTCAGCACCCACACCATAATGACGGCGACGTAAACTCTAACGACTCCCTGGGGGTGTCGTTCAGCCCTTGTGGAAATATAGAAACGCCCCGGTAGTGGGCGATCTCGCCGGTGGAACAGGACCACCTGACTGCTCTTGCGAGTAACGTGCCTGCCGAGGCGTCCGCAGGGTGAATTATCGTTGCCCTTATGGCTCCGGCAAACTCTCGAAGCTTGCCCTCTCTTCTTTTCACCCTCCTGTGTTAGGTATAGCAGCAGATATTCAGGTCGTTACTTTGAAGGAATGATACGGCCTCACATGCGGAGATACGGAATTCGGCTGGCCCATATCGACGCACGCAAACCTGCCACGAATCTTGTGCGTCTTGACATTTCAAAGCAGCCCATTGAATATTTAACCCAGTAAAGCCTGATATAGACTTTACTGTGGCTGGACCCAACACAGGGCCAGCTTCGTTTTGGCCAAGTCGAATGCTCGACCGGCCACCGCTTCAACTCCGTGATGGAGTGATCGGACATCCTTTAACTACTCAAGGAGACGATCATGTCCAGTGCCAAAGCCAAACACCGCCTTGCCGCATTCGAACGCCAGAATGGCCGTTGCTATTACTGCGGACTACCTATGTGGCTGAAGCACCCAGCAGAACTCACCGCCAGATTCAGAATCAGCGAGGGGGATGTATCTCGATTGCAATGCACCGCTGAACACTTGCTGGCACGGCAAGACGGCGGACCCGACACAGAGGCCAACATCGTCGCTGCATGCATTCACTGCAACAAGACAAGGCACCGTAAAAAATCACCGCCGGATCCCACAACTATAGCGATTCTATTTATCTTAATAAACTCCCTTACCTTCTCGCAAATGCCATCAAGCCCGGCTACTGCTCGGGGCGAGCCGAAATCCAGTCAATTCTGGTGGCCTGAACAGCTGGACCTCAGCCCTCTTCGCCAGCACGCTGCCGAGTCCAACCCGATGGGCGATGACTTCAACTATGCCAGGGAATTTGAGAGTCTCGACCTCGATGCCTTGAAGAAGGACATCGAGACGTTGATGACGACGTCACATGACTGGTGGCCAGCAGACTATGGTCACTATGGTGGTTTGTTCATTCGTATCGCCTGGCACAGTGCAAGCACGTACCGTGTAGCTTACGGCCGCGGCGGCGCCGGCGGCGGTCAGCAGCGTTTCGATCCGCTCAACAGCTGGCCTGACAACGCGAACCTGGACAAGGCACGGCGGTTGCTCTGGCCGATCAAGCAGAAATACGGTCGGCAGGTTTCATGGGCCGACCTGATGGTCCTGACGGGCAATGTCGCGCTGGAATCAATGGGCTTCAAGACCTTCGGTTTTGCCGGCGGGCGTGAGGACGACTGGGAACCCGACCTGGTTTACTGGGGGCCTGAGGTCAAGATGCTCGCGGATGAGCGCTACAGTGGTGACAGGGAGCTGGAAAATCCCCTTGCCGCGGTGCAGATGGGCCTGATCTACGTAAATCCGGAAGGTCCCAATGGCAACCCGGATCCGCTTGCGGCAGCCAGGGAGTGTTCGCGAGACGTTTGGTCGCCTGGCGATGAACGATGAAGAGACCGTCGCATTCATTGCCGGCGGCACGCTCTCGGTACAGCCCATGGCGCTGCCAGGCCGGCCGATTGCGTGGGCCCGGAACCCGCAGCCGCCGGTATCGAAGAGCAGGGTCTCGGCTGGAAGAACAAGTGTGGAAAAGGTAATGCCGAAGATACGATCACCAGTGGCCTGGAAGGTGCGTGGACTGTGACCCCGGTTCAGTGGAGTATGAACTATCTTCAGAACCTGTTCGCCTACGAGTGGAAACAGACGAAGAGCCCGGCCGGTGCCGTGCAGTGGATCCCGAGAGATGAATCCGCATCAGCACTGGTACCGGATGCTTACGATCCGTCGAAGCGGCATGCGCCTGTCATGTTGACGACAGACCTTTCGCTAAAGTTCGACCCGAGCTACCGGAAGATCTCGAAGCGCTTCCTTGACAACCCCGAGGAATTCGAGCTCGCCTTCGCCAAGGCCTGGTTCAAGCTGACGCATCGCGACATGGGCCCGCGCGCTCGTTATGCTGGCGCCGAGATTCCAGATGAGGTACTGCTTTGGCAAGACCCCGTTCCCGCAGTCGATTATGAATTGATCGACGCAGGAGACATCGCCAGGCTGAAATCAGGGATTCTTGACTCGGGGCTGACCGTACCCGAACTTGTCAGGACCGCCTGGGCGTCGGCCTCCACCTTCCGTGGCAGCGACATGCGCGGTGGGGCGAACGGTGCCCGTATCCGACTGGCTCCGCAGAAGGACTGGGAAGTCAATAGTCCGGAGGAACTGGCGAAGGTTCTGAAGCGCCTGGAAGGTATCCAGAATAACTTCAACCGCGCACAATCGGGCGGAAAGAAGGTATCACTCGCCGATCTGATCGTTCTGGGCGGATCAGCAGCCATTGAGCAGGCCGCAAAGGACGCCGGGTACGATGTACTGGTTCCTTTCACGCCGGGACGCACTGACGCATCACAAGAGCAGACCGATGTGAACTCTTTTGCCGTTCTCGAACCGACCGCAGACGGGTTCCGCAACTACTTCGGCAAAGGTAACTATAGGTCACCGGCGGAAATGCTGGTCGATCGGGCGAACCTGCTGACCCTGACCGTTCCTGAAATGATCGTCCTGATCGGCGGCATGCGGGCCCTTGATGCAAATGCCGGACAATCTGAAAGTGGTGTATTCACCGACCGGCCAGGAACGTTGAGTAATGATTTCTTCGTAAACCTGCTCGGCATGTCCACGCAATGGACAAAGTCATCAAAATCCGAAAGCGTTTATGAGGGTCGTGATCGCGGTACGGGCAAGCTCAAATGGACCGCAACCCCCGTAGACCTTGTTTTCGGGTCCAACTCCGAGCTGCGCGCTGTCGCAGAAGTCTATGCATTTGACGACTCGCAAGAGAAGTTTGTGCGCGACTTTGTTGCTGCGTGGACCAAGGTCATGAACCTCGATCGCTTTGACCTTGATACAGCTCTGAAATCCTGATCCAGGTCTGTGGCGCTCCGGCAACGTCAATCTTTCGGGTTGGCGATTGTCGGTTGCCGCACTCTCCATGTCGAAAAGTTACGCCCTGGAGAGTTGTGAGTGAATTTGCGGCTGCATGGAACAAGGTCGAGTCGATTAAGATCCAGCACCTTGTTCCATGCCCGCCTAATGAATCCAGGCCGGTGGCATCGCGCCAGGGCAAAAATTCCACTTTGGCGATTGTACCTCGCTCGACTTTCCGACCGGTAATGTCTCGACGGAGTCATGACCTGTGACGCCAGTTAGTTACTAGTCGAGCCATTTCATACTTTTGGCCAATATCATGCGCACGCTATAAAAGACGATAATGGGCCATCAGCAAGAAGAATCTGACTGGTAAATATTTACCTAGGGTGGGTCACCATGAAGAAATCGCAACTATCGGGTGCAATACTCGCACACTTGATACCAGCCTTGATTATCTTATCTCCAGCCGCGTTCGCCGATGACTCCGTCAATGAACAGCAGAGGAACCAGAATGTTCGCAATGCGAACACCATGCAATGGGGTATCCCACCGAGATACAGGCACTGGACAATCCCCCCGATCAACCAGCAATGGGGTGTCCCTCCAAGATACGGGCACTGGACAATCCCCCCGATCAACCAGCAATGGGACACCCCGCCAAGATACAAACACTGGACAATTCCCCGCTCAGCAAACAGCCTGAAATCTCCCGGCGAGAGTGGTTATTCCTCTGACGCACAGGATTGGAACCCGGAGCGCTGATTCTGGCATGCTGGCGAGCGCCTGCTCATATCAGGCATCCTGCTGGTCCCTCTTGCTTCTGTTTGCAGGTCTTTGTTTGGCCGGTTATTGCCGTCTAGCCGCTTATATAAACGATTCAGTACACTATGCCGGCCGGCCGTAAAACCCGCTTGATGCAACCCGGCTGACCCGGCACGGGCCGGCATATATTCATTTTTTCGCACAACAATAATGCGTAAATGGTGTAACTTAGGCAAAACCCTATCCTGCACAGAGGCAATAATGATTTCAGACCAATTGAGTCAATACGAAATTGACGGTGAACTCCAGTTTATCGAGATTGAACATGGATTTATCTATGCCGAAATAAACAATGCCAGGGCGCATGCCACAGTCTCAACCTATTCAGGCCAGGTACTGTCGTACCGGCCAAAAGACCGGCAGGACGATTTGCTGTTTGTCAGCGACAAGGCGTATTACGAGGACGGCAAGGCAATCAAGGGCGGCATTCCGGTTTGCTGGCCCTGGTTTGGCGCGGACCCTGAAAATCAGGGAAGGCCCGCTCACGGCTTTGTCCGCAACCGGCAATGGCAGGTAACCGGCAGCGAGTCACTTGCGGACGGTTCCACAAGAATTGTCATGAGCCTGACAGACAACGACGCAACGCGCGCACTCTGGCCGCACCCGTTCCGGCTGGATATCGAGATTACAGTCGGCGATTCACTCAAGGTGGAACTGGTGACGCACAATACCGGCACTGACAGCATCACCATTAGCCAGGCACTGCATACCTACTTTCGGGTGGGTGACATCGGCAAGGTCAGCATACTCGGACTGGACGGTACTCAATACCTCGACAAGGCCAATGACTCCGCCCGCATGACGCAATCAGGGCCCGTAACAATCAGCGGTGAGGTTGATCGCATCTACACGGACGTCACGGGAGACCTGACCATCGACGACAGATCGCTTGATCGCAAGATAGTGATTGCATCAAGCGGCTGCAGCACCGCCGTGGTGTGGAATCCCTGGGTCAAGATTGCCGCTTCCATGGCAGATCTTGATGACGACGATTACCGGTGCATGCTCTGCGTTGAAACCGCCAACGCCGGTCCGGAGACAGTGGTAATCGCGGCCGGCGAAGCGTATCGGCTAACAGCGGAATACACCATCAGGTAACCGCCGGCACGCACTTTTCTGGCTGTGATTTATCCTGAAGGGTAAGCGGCTGTATTTCTGGCCACGGCAGAGGAAATATCGACAAACCAGTAATTGTTTCTTCGATATATCACTGCAATCTTGATCGACTACGGAATACCATGACCAAGCATCCAGTAAAGCACAAACTCTCGAATTCGGGCCAAGATGAAGCCATGCGGATTGCTCGCGGCACTCAACGACCCGGGCAGACCAAAGAACAAACAAAGCTCATTTCCCAGGGCGTACAAAAGGGTATTGAGCAATACAAGAAGCAACAAAACGCCAAGGCGCGGGAACTGGACAAGAAGCTTAAGAAGGTCAGGCAACAGCTCGCATCACCTGAGGCACACGAAGTCGAGGTTCATGAGAAGGTTACTTACAGGCAGCACTGGTTGCCCTGGGCGCTGCTCGTTATCAGTTGGCTGGCTGTTGCAGCCTGTTGGTTTACGAAATAAGAGTCACCGGAGATATTGACCATCTCTGGTATTCTATTTCTCCACATATTAACCAGACTGGTGCATAAATATGCTGTGCGATCGATGTGTCTGGTTTGGTTACAAGTCAACAGGGCCACGTTTCGTTGCACGTCCAACCATCGAGTCCCGTGTTACCCGCCAAACAAAAAAGCCCCTTTCAGTTGATACGCATACAGGGGTAAATGAGCACTTCCTTGTCTCGGCCTCCCTGTCGGGGTAAAGGGCAACGGACATAGAGGATCTTGCAGCATGGACATCGTGAATATAACCGGATCGCTGGCCGGTGGCCTGACGACCATTGCCTTCATACCCCAGGTTGTCAGAACATGGAAGACACGCTCGGCAGAGGATATTTCCCTGTTCATGTTCCTGTTGTTCAGCTGCGGTGTGTTGCTATGGCTGATCTACGGGATTCTACTGCATGCGCTGCCGATCATCCTTGCCAACGGAATCACCCTGGCACTGTCGACATCAATACTGGCAATGAAGATCAGGGACATGCTGGCCCGCCGGCGACGTCTGCGGTCAGCCGATCAACGCACGCTATGACTGTTGAATTGCATCCAGCATAATCCACTCATTGCAAGCATGTGTGCCACTTTCAGCAACAACATGCTAAAGCGACTGCATTACATATGCCAGCCGACCATTGGCCTATTGGTATATTTTTCATTCTAACCGCCTTGTCAGAACCCTCTGCAAATCGAGGCAGTAATTATAATCATGGGCCAGAGCCACATCTTCATCACACTATGGTAAGTTATTATTGGTAATAACAAGGGGTACCTGCCATGAAACAAACAATAATAGTCGGCGCAACATTACTACTAGGCAGTCTCATGACAAGTCATGTCGCCGCAGAATTCGAAGGTTTGAGCGGTGCCAGCCTGAAGAATATCTGTGCATCCTACGTTGACATACCATCCAACGCAGGTGACGGTATGTGCATCGGATATGTAACCGGGGTCATGAGTGTTATGGAGTACATAAATGTTTTATGCCTCCCTGTTAATGCCACACACTCACAAGCAACCCTTGTCGTTCAGAAGTACCTGTCAGATCATCCCGAGAAACTGCATTTAAATGCAGAAGGGTTGGTAATTGATGCGCTTCAGGAAGCCTTTCCATGCAACAACATGCCTATGGAATAACTTGATTTTTTTTGCATCTCACCCGGCAACAAAAACGCACACCCCCACAGGAGTGTCGGGGTATGCGAGTGACTCAATACGGAGGAGTTGTTATTAGCTGGCCCGAGTCACTGACTATCACGTTAGCGCCGGGCGATGCAGTTGTATATTGGCCTTTGGTACGAGTACCACACACAAGACTTTCGCAGCACCCTCTCCCGGCATAGCCGGATTGGTGAAAGTACCTGTACTCACCAGGTCTCGTTATCACTGATCCACTCAAGGTGGATGTTGCCTAAACGCCGATCTGGTTTATTCCTGCGACATTCCTTTATGGTGTCCCCTTTACTGTCCTTGAATGGAACTCTGGGCATGTCTTTAATCTGGCGTCTGTCACTGATCCGTGCTCGTTTGTCATCCATTGTTCACCCCCCCCTCTACTGGATGCAAGAAAGATTGAATTTTTACCCGCACCATGAAAACACTGCATTAACACAGGTCAACTGTGAGATTAGTTACTGTATTTGCAGGCTTGATTGGCTCCAGGATCATTGCAGCCATTTTATGTTTTCAATTTATTGGCGAGACTGATTCGGTTCATATTTGAACGCCATTCAACAGGCTGCGAGCGCTGCTGAAAACTGCAGTGCTCGCTCACCTGAACGCGGATCCTTGTATTCAAGTCGCTGCCACCAAGGCTGCGGCAAACGTTCTTGATCGCGAACACAATTCTTGAGCCCCTTCATGTCATAACCACGCAACAGCCCTCGTCATAAAGACAGCATATTCTGCCGTACTTGCATCAACCCCGCATAACCATCTGATTCACATAATATATTGCCCGCCTCCCGCCGCCCCCAGCCGATAATCCACTGAATATAAAGAAAAAACAGGCACGCATTATTAAAGTTTGTACTGCCCGGCCCGATTGTTGTCTGAGAGGACGGCTTACCCGTCATGCTCGTATGTCGCATGTTTTTCAACCCGTTACAGATAAAACACGAAACAGTAGCAAGGGCCGACCCCAGCAATGTATGAAGACTACGAAGGCAGTAGCCACCCCGACCAACTGAAAGCGCAGCAGGTATCGTCGGCCAATGCCGCGCCACCGGAGTTTATCGAACGTCGCACCATGAACCGCTGGCAGTTCCGTGCTGACCAGGTCCAGTTGGTGTACCAGCAGGTTCAGACCGAGCTGATTATCAGCATGCTCGTCGCCGCCATCGTATCCACCGTTTTCTGGAAACTGGCACCGCCGGCTTTGCTGCTGGGCTGGACAATCGCCATCATCCTGACCGTTGGCGGTCGTTCCCTGTTTATTTCAGGTAGAAACAGAGAAGACAGCATCGATTCAATCAGTGTCTGGGGGCAACAATACCTCGCCGGTGCAATGCTGTCCGGTATCTGCTGGGGTTCGCTGGGAATCATCGCGGCAATCTACGGTGAACTCGTGCACCAGATATTCTCGCTGGTTGTTCTGGCGGGTATCTCACTGACCGCGTACGTTTCCATGCAATCCTCCCCGAAAACCATGGCGGCATTCATCTTGCCCGCCCTGTTACCTACGATGGGATGGTTCTTCTACCTCGGTGGCACGCTGCACCTTGCACTCGGCACACTGGCTGCTCTGTTCATTATTGTCATGCTGTTTTCGGCGCGGGCGATGCGGAACATTCTCGCGAAATCTTTCAACCTCGGCTCACATAACACCGCGTTGATCAAAAATCTCGTCGTTACCAGGGAAGCAGCCGAGAAGTCGAAAAAGTATGCCGAGCAAGTCAACATACAGCTCCAGGAACAGATCAAGGAACGGCAGCTCGCCGAGGAACGCATCCGCTCCTCGGAACACCGCATGAGTGCGATCTTCGAGAGCATGCAGGACACCATCTACCAGACCGACACCAACGGCAACATTCTCTGGGTTTCACCATCAATACAACACCTGCTTGGTTACACCGTCAAGGAAGCCGTTGATAAAAACATCAAGAGTTTTTATGCCTGCGAATCCGATTATGATGATCTAAAACATGGTCTTGATATCAATTATGGCAGGCTACAGCATTTTGAAACACGCCTGATTCACAAAGACGGTTCGCATATCTGGATATCCGAAAATTCCCACTACAAGTACGATGAACATGGCGACATCACGGGCATCGAGGGCACGATTCGTGATATCACCGCGCTGAAGCATGCCAAGGAAGCCCTGCACCAGGAAAAGGAGCGTGCCCAGGTTACCCTGCGTTCCATTGGCGACGGCGTGATTACCACAGACCTCAATGGAGACATTGAGTATATGAACACCGTGGCCGAACAGGCTACCGGCTGGAAACTGGAAGACGCACGCGGCAAGCCCATGCCTGAAGTATTGAACATACTCGACGAGAAGACCCTGGAATCACCACCCAACCCGGCGACCCTGTGTCTGCAGGAAGGCAAGAGCAGCATGCTTGCCGGCAACCTGCTGCTCATACACCGCTACCGTAACCAGCGGCTTTCGGTTGAAGTGAATGCATCGCCCATTCGGGATTCCAACGCGGATATCTCCGGTGTCGTCCTGGTATTCCACGATGTAACCGAGTTGCGCGGACTCGCGAAGAAAATGTCCTACCAGGCTACTCATGATTCTCTCACCGGCCTGATCAACCGACGCGAGTTCGAGAACCGCATCAATCAGGCTCTTGAACACGCTCATACTGAAGGTGTACGCCATACCCTGTGCTACCTCGACCTCGACAACTTCAAGGTCGTCAATGACACCAGCGGCCATATCGCGGGCGACGAACTCCTCAAGCAGCTGACTATCAAGTTGCGCATTGAATTGCGCGAAGCGGACACACTCGCGAGACTGGGTGGTGACGAATTCGGCATTCTGCTGGAAGGCTGTTCCATAGAGCATGCGAAGGAGCCGGCTGAAACCCTGCGCAAGATCGTCGAGGATTTCCGTTTTGTCTGGGACAATACAGCATTCAGGGTAGGTGTCAGTATCGGTCTGGTACCAATTACCAGTGAATCCGGCACACTCACTGATGTGCTCAGTGCGGCTGATTCAGCCTGCTACGTCGCGAAGGATCAGGGCAGAAACCGCATCCACATCTACGAACCTGATGACGAGGCGTTGATGGAGCGCCACGGCCAGATGCAGTGGGTGCAACGCATTCAGCACGTGCTGGAACAGAATCGCTTCCGGCTGTTTTTCCAGCCTATTGCCAAGCTGCATCGCGAACCCGGCGAAAGGAATACCATGCATGGTGAGGTGCTGATCCGCATGCTGGACGATGAGCAAAAAATTGTCGGTCCCGGCGCCTTCATTCCCTCCGCCGAACGCTACCTGATCATGCCGGCAATTGATCGCTGGGTAGTCACCAACACCTTCAGGATGCTGATGCTCGACAAGGACAGGGTTGTCGAACGCGTCAGCAGCTGCTGCATAAACCTGTCAGGCCAGTCGCTTTCCGACGAGCGCTTCCTTGACTTTCTTGTTGATGAAATCAGGAACAGCGGCGTGCCACCGGAGTTGCTGTGCTTTGAGATAACCGAGACCGCTGTCATCGCGAACCTGTGCAACGCATCCAGGCTTATTTCGAAAATGCGCGACATGGGATGCCGTTTCGCGCTGGATGACTTCGGTGTCGGCCTCAGTTCCTTCGGTTATCTGAAGAATCTTCCCGTGGACTACCTGAAACTGGACGGATGCTTCGTCAAGAACATGGTCGCGGACAATATCGACCACGCCATGGTCAAGGCGATCAACCATATCGGCCATACCATGAATATCAGGACGATTGCCGAGTTCGTCGAGGACGAGGAAACCCTGCAGGCTGTCCGTGAAGTCGGAATCGACTATGCGCAGGGCTACGCAATTGCCAGGCCCGCCCCCATCGAGATAGCCCTGTTCAGTGACCCGGTAAACATCGACAGCAGTGAGACAGACGAGCCCCTGCTACTGAAATCAGCAACGGCAAGCAGCTAGCCGCTGTCTTTGTCTTCCCGCTCAATCCGGTCAAGTTCCGCATCCATTTCCGCTTCGCTCAACGGCTGGTAGGCATCGTTGCTGCTGCCATCACCCGTGTCTGTACGCTTGATAAACCAGCCTGAAAAATACACCCCCAGCTCGAACAGCAGCCAGACAGGCACTGCCAGCAATGTCTGCGATATCACATCAGGCGGCGTCAGCAGCATACCAATGACAAACGCACCGACGATGATATAGGGCCGCTTCTCACGCAGCTCGGCCTGCGTCACCATCCCTGTCCACACCAGCAGCACGGTAACAACAGGCACCTCGAAAGCGGCGCCGAACGCAAAGAACAGGGTCAACACGAAATCCAGGTAGCGGCTGATATCGGTCATCACTGACACGCCTTCCGGCGCGGTGCTGGTGAAAAATGCGAACACCAGCGGAAACACCACGAAGTAGGCGAAGGCCGCACCGGCATAAAACAGCAGCGTGCTTGAAACCAGCAAAGGAAACACCAGGCGACGCTCGTGCCGGTAAAGTCCCGGTGCAATGAAGGACCACAACTGGTAAAGCACAAAAGGGATGGCAATAAACAGCGCGAGAAACAGCGTCAGCTTGAACGGGATCAGAAAGGGGGACGCCACCTCGATGGCGATCATGCTGCTGTCCTCCGGCATGTGCGCCATGAGTGGCCCGGACAGAGCGGTAAACAGGGTGTTGGAGAAGGGGAACAGCACCAGGAAAACCACCGCAACCGCCAGCACCACGCGCAGCAAACGATCACGCAGTTCGACAAGGTGAGAGATGAACGGCTGCTCGGTATCGCCGGCCGACACGCTTTCCTGGTTATTTTTGTCTGTCATCTTCAGCCGCTTCGGAAACCGCAGTTGAACCTGCTGCATCCTGCGTTGTGGGCGCAGCGACTGCAGTACGCTCACCTGCCGCCAGTGGCTTGCCACTAACCTCGTCGATCAGTTCCTCAAGTTCCGGGACCGCCGCCTGCCGTTCCAGTGCCTTCTTCAGTTCCTCGGAGGCGATTTCCCGATCGATATCGGCTTTCACCGACGAGACGAATCCACGCAGCTTGCCCAACCAGAGCCCGGCAGTACGGGCTACCCGGGGCAGCTTTTCCGGCCCCACGACAAGCAGGGTAACAATGAAAATAAAAACGATTTCAAAAAAACCGATGTCGAACATGGCTGCGTCAGCAAGACAGGCGCAGGAGCTGTGCCGTTAAACCTTGTCCTTGTCGTGCTTGCTTACCTCGGCATCGATCACGCGACCACTGTCCTTGTCGTCCAGTTTCCCGCCCGCTGCCTCGTCCTCGCCTTCCCGCATGGACTGGCGGAAGCCCTTGATAGCGCTTCCCAGATCAGGCCCCAGGTTCTTCAGCCGCTTGGCACCGAACAGCAGCAGCACGATTGCCAGAATGATCAATAACTGCCAGATACTAATACCCATAATTCAACTCCACCTCTGCCATTAGTGCAGGGTCTCATGTTGTTACATTATAGACGCTATTTATTGCGCGCCGCCTTTTCTTCCAGCCCCGATACGCCAAACCTGCGTTCCAGTTCGGCCAGCACGTCCGCAGGCCCCAGGCCTCGCGCGGCCAGCATGACCAGGGTATGAAACCACAAGTCAGCGGTCTCATGGACCAGCTGTGCGTCATCGTCGTCCTTCGCCGCGATGATGGTTTCCGCCGCCTCCTCGCCGACCTTCTTGAGGATGGCATTCATGCCCCTGTCCAGCAACCCGGCCACGTAGGAATCCCGTGCGCTTGCCGTCTTGCGCGCCTCGATCACTGCTGCCAGCCTGTTCAGTGCATCACTCATCTGCATCCCGCCCGTGGCCCGTGGCCATCAGCTTTTGCCATAGATGGCTTCCGGATCTTTCAGCACCGGTTCTACCGCAACCCAGCGATCGCCATCCAGCCGCTGGTAAAAACAGCTGCGGCGCCCGGTGTGACAGGCAATCCCGCCAAGCTGCTCGATCTGCAGCAGTATCACATCATTGTCACAGTCGAGCCGGATTTCTTTCACGATCTGCCGGTGCCCTGATTCCTCGCCCTTGTGCCAGAGTTTCTGCCGGGAGCGCGACCAGTACACCGCGCTGCCCGTTTCTGCGGTAAGCCGCAATGCCTCGCGGTTCATCCAGGCCACCATCAGGACACTGCCGTCAGCTGCATCCTGCGCAACCGCCGGCACCAGGCCGTCAGCGGTCCACTTTATTTCATCCACCCATGTCATGGTATTCAGGATCCCCTACAGCCTGACCTCGATACCCCGACCCGCCATATACTGCTTCGCATCGTTCACGGTGTATTCGCCGAAATGAAAAATGCTCGCAGCCAGCACGGCATCAGCCTTGCCCTGCAGGATGCCTTCGGCAAGATGCTCCAGATTACCGACCCCGCCGGACGCGATCACTGGTACGGCTACGGCCTCGCTGATGGTGCGCGTCAACGCCAGATCAAAGCCGTCACGCGTTCCGTCACGGTCCATACTGGTCAGGAGGATCTCGCCGGCGCCCAGTGACACCATGCGCTGCGCCCATTCGACTGCATCGATGCCCGTCGGCTTGCGACCACCATGGGTGAATATTTCCCAGCGCAGCGGTTCACCCGCGGCGCTGACCTGCTTGGCATCTATGGCGACAACAATACACTGTGAACCAAAGCGTTCTGCCGCCTCGCGCACAAATTCCGGGTTGAACACCGCCGCGGTATTGATACCTACCTTGTCGGCACCGGCATTGAGCATGCGACGGATGTCGGAAACTTCACGAATCCCGCCACCGACCGTCAGCGGTATAAACACCTCGCCCGCCACCTGTTCCACAACATGCACCATGGTGTCGCGCTGGTCCGAGCTTGCCGTAATATCGAGGAAGGTTATCTCGTCGGCGCCCTCCTCGTCATAGCGACGCGCAACCTCAACCGGATCGCCGGCATCACGGATATCGACAAACTGAACGCCCTTGACGACACGCCCGGCATCCACGTCCAGGCAGGGGATTATGCGCTTGGCGAGGCCCATGACTCTCTCAGGTTCCCTGCTGCGCCGTCAGTTCATCCGCCAGTTTTTGCCCCTCGGCAAGATCAAGCGTGCCTTCGTAGATTGCACGGCCGGTAATCGCGCCGATAATCCCCTCGTCGGCAACTGCGCACAGGGCACGGATATCATCCATGCTCGTGATACCACCAGAGGCAATCACGGGGATGGTGATTGCCTGCGCCAGTTCCACCGTGGAGTCGACATTGACACCGCTCATCATCCCGTCGCGGCCAATGTCGGTAAACACGATGGCCTCCACGCCATCCTGTTCAAAGCGTTGTGCCATGTCGATGACCGAATGATGAGAGAGCTTCGACCAGCCGTCGATTGCCACCTTGCCGCCCTTCGCATCGAGACCAACGATGATGTGGCCGGGAAACTCCAGGCACAGGTCGTTGACGAAATGCGGCGCACTCACGGCCTTGGTGCCGATAATGACAAACTGCACACCCGCATCGAGATAAACCTGTACGGTCTCCTCGTCACGGATTCCGCCGCCAACCTGTATCGGCAAATCCGGAAAGGCCTCGGCAACGGCCTTGATCGCTCCGGCATTGACAGGCTTGCCGGCAAACGCACCGTTAAGGTCCACCATGTGCAGACGCCGCGCTCCGGCATCAACCCAGCGCCTGGCAACCTCGACAGGATCGTCACCAAAAACCGTTTCATCTTCCATGCGCCCCTGCCGCAGGCGCACACAGCGACCATCCTTAAGATCAATTGCGGGTATCAACAACATGATTCAGGACTCTCCGTTCCAGTCTACAAAGTTGGACAGCAGCTGTAGTCCGGCATGCTGGCTCTTTTCAGGGTGAAATTGTGCTGCGAAAATATTTTCCCTGGAGATCACAGATGCGAACTCTATGCCATAGGGCGTCGTCGCAGCCACATCCGCATCATTATCGGGCAAAGCATAGTAGCTATGGACAAAGTAAAACCGGCTGTCCGTGGGAATATCCCGCCACAGCGGATGGGTGTGACGCTGGTGTACCTGGTTCCAGCCCATGTGAGGAATTTTCAGGGTCTCGTCAGAGCCGGCGGACTGTAATTTCTCCGCAAAGCGCACGACCTTGCCGGGTACAATGCCCAGGCAAGCCACGCCCTGGTTCTCCTCACTTTCATCCAGCAGTGCCTGCATACCCAGGCAGACACCCAGCAACGGCTTGCTTGCCGACACTTCGCGAATGACGTCGTCCAGCCCGGTTTTCCCGAGTTCCTGCATGCAGTCGCGGATCGCACCGACACCGGGGAAAACCACGCGATCCGCCGCGAGGATTTCCTTGTGGCTGCTGGTTACCGTTACCCGGTTGTTGCCGGCAACGTGCTCCATTGCCTTGGCAATGGAGTGCAGGTTACCCATTCCGTAATCAATGATTGCAATAGATGTCATAGTAGCTAACACGTGCGACAGGCAACTGCCGGCCAGCCCGGCACAAGGGGACTGTCAGAGACTCCCCTTGGTTGAGGGCATCCTGTCTCCCAGGCCAGTATCATATTCAAGCGCCATGCGCATGGCACGGCCAAACGCCTTGAATATGGTTTCCGCAATATGATGGGCGTTGTCGCCGCGCAGGCAGTCGATATGCATGGTTACCTGCGCATGGTTGACGAAGCCCTGGAAGAACTCGTGCAGCAGGTCGACATCAAAATCCCCGATGCGGGCTCGCGGATACCCGGCATGATATTCAAGGCCGGGGCGTCCCGAAAAATCCATGACCACGCGAGACAGCGCCTCATCAAGCGGCACGTAGGCATGACCATAGCGGCGGATGCCGCGCTTGTCACCAACTGCCCTGTTGATGGCCTGGCCCAGCGTGATACCGATATCCTCTACCGTGTGATGCGCATCGATATGCAGGTCACCCTGCGCCCTGACCTCGAGATCCAGCATCCCGTGACGGGACACCTGATCCAGCATGTGATCGAGAAAGGGTACCCCGGTCTCGAAAACACTGCTGCCTGTTCCATCGAGATTGACGGAAACGCTGATTTGAGTCTCCAGCGTGTCCCGGCTAACTTCTGCCTGCCGTTGTGACATAAAGCGGTTTCCGTTTTCAAATAGTTAACTGCAACAAATATATACTAACAGTTTAGCGTGGGGGAATAACCTCCAGCCAGAAAGTCACCGGGCCGTCATTTACCAGCGCAACCTGCATATCTGCCCCGAACCGGCCACAGGCTACAGGCTGGTGCAATTCCCGGGCACGCCGTGCGAAATATTCGAACAGGTGCCGCCCGGTCCCGGGGTCCGCCGCCGGGGTAAAACTCGGCCGCATGCCGCTGCGGGTATCCGCGGCCAGCGTAAACTGCGGCACCAGCAGCAGGCCGCCTGCTGCCCGTGACAGGTTCAGGTTCATTTTGCCGGCCGCGTCCGGGAATACCCGGTAACCCAGCAGCCGCTCCAGCAAGCGCTCCGCCTGCTGCTCGCCGTCGTCCCGCTGCATACCCAGCATGACCAGCAGACCCGGGCCGATAGCAGCAATGCGCTCACCATCAATTTCAACATGCGCCTTCAGCACACGCTGCAGCAGGGCTATCATCGCAGGCGCTGCGCGAAATCACCGGTGGCACGCAACAACGCGTCCACAATTCCCGGCTCGGTTGCGGAATGACCCGCGTCCGGGATGATCTCCAGGCTTGACTGCGGCCAGGCCTCGTGCAGCAACCAGGCCTGCTCCAGCGGGCAAACCACATCATAGCGCCCATGGACGATGACGCCGGGAATCCCGTGCAGGCGTTCTGCCTGCTTCAATATCTGGTTGTTCTCAAGAAAACTGTTGTTCATGAAATAGTGGCATTCAATCCTTGCCAGGCTCAGTGCCGTCAGCGGATTCGCGAAGTGGTCGATAACCGTCGCCCTGGGCAGCAGGGTCGAGGCGCGCCCCTCCCACACTGACCATGCCTTCGCCGCCGCCATCCTGGCAACTTCATCAGCACCGGTCAGCCGGCGATAATAGGCAGCCACCATATTTTCACGTTCCGCTTCCGGAATGACTTCCACGTAATCCTGCCAGTAATCCGGCAAGATACTGGATGCGCCATCCTGGTAAAACCAGTGAATATCGCGATTGCGGCACAGGAAAATACCGCGCAGGACCAGCCCATGCACCCGTTCCGGGCAGGTTTCCGCATACACAAGCGCCAGCGTTGATCCCCAGGAGCCCCCGAAAACCAGCCACTTGTCGATACCGAGCCGCTCGCGAATCAGCTCGATGTCCGCAACCAGGGTCGCCGTTGTATTGTGCTGCAGACCGGCATGCGGCTGCGAACGCCCACAGCCACGCTGGTCGAACAGGACAATGCGATACAGGTCAGGATCAAAAAACTGGCGGTGATACGGCTCGCAACCCGCGCCCGGGCCACCATGCAGGAACACCACGGGAATCCCGTCACGCCGGCCGCATTCCTCGACATGCAGGGTATGACCGCCGGATACCGGCAGTGCATGCGTCAGGTAGGGCTTGATCGGTGGAAACAGTTGCAGCATGGATATACCTACCGAAAAAAGGTTGCCTCAAACAAAAAGGGCGTGCAACTGCACGCCCTTCAGATCATGTGCAACCCCGGTCAGGAGTTAACACGACCGCGTCCGGTTATCAGATAAACAGACACACGTCGGATTTCTGCGCAACCGGCAGGAACGAGGTTGCGCCGACGTAATCCGTGACCTCGGGGATGAAATCACTGGAATCAAACCCGAACACATCGACTGTCATCTGACAGGCCACCATCTTGACATCGGCCTCGAGACACAGACCGCGCAATTCCTCGATGGAAGCCACGCCCTTGTTCTTGAAGGTCTTCTTCATCAGGCCCGTGGCCACATTCTCGAAACCGGGTATGCCGGCCATGATCAGGTTCGGCATCGGCCAGGAAAAATCCTGGAACCATTTCGGGCCGAACGGCATCTTCATCGGCATGGCAGGGTTGCCCAGCGGGCTGACCTTGGAGGTCACTTCCTTCTTCAGCAGCAGCAGACCGTAGAAGGTAAAAAATACTTCCACGTCCCAACCCAGTGCAGCGGCGGTCGATGCCAGAATGAAAGGCGGGTAGGCCCAGTCCAGCGTGCCCTTGGTGGCGATAATGGACATGGAAGGCGTCCTGGAAGTCTCGATCTCTTCCAGTTTCTTCGGCAGGAGCTCATCCAGCTTCTTGTTGAGCCACGCATCCATTTGCGGGTTATCCAGAGCATTTTCAGCTGTCGTTGACATGTTTCTTCTCCTCAAAGGACATCCCTGTAACATCATTATGGATGTCCAGGAATGGATTGTTACCTTGCAGTAGGTCCTGCGTGGTCCCGAACATCCCGCGGTTCACACATTCAGGTCGGTTATCGTGTCGCACTCACGTGCGATTTACGAACTAACGTATTAGTATATTTATCTATTCTTCAATGGTCAATGGAAGTACCCGCTAGCACTGCTCCCAGGGCAAGCCATGGTAACGCCAGCCACCCAGTGTACTGCGATGGTGTTCCGCATCCAGTTCACCCTCAAAACCTTCGTCGATGTTATAGACATCCACAAACCCATTATCAATTAGCAACTTACCAGCCTCCAGCGAACGCTTCCCGCTGCGGCAGATGAGCACCACGGGTGCATCGCTGCGATGCTCTTCCAGTCCAACGCCACCCAGCAGCACCTTGCGCACCTCGGTCACGAATTCGGGATTGACGATCCATTCAGGCTCATCTATCCATGCGACATGGACACTTCCCTGCGGATGTCCTACAAACAGGTATTCCATGCTGGAGCGCACATCGATCAATATTGCACGCTGGTTTTTCTGCAACAGGTCCCAGGCCTGCACGGGTGGGATCGCCTTTACCTTGCGTGTCATGACCTTGTCTCCTGCATTAATCCCGCTTCACTCAGCAGCCATTCTCTAGTGATTCCGGCGGCGAGGCAAATAGACACGCCTGCTGCGTCGAAAGCAGGGAACACTGGTGTAAATCCGCATGACATGAAATCATGTCAAGCGCCCTTAAAGCCGCGGACGCGGGATGGTGATGAAAACCGGCGCCACGGAAGCAGATAGTTGTCATGGCGCACGAACAACAGCGGGAAAGCCAGCCGAATGGCCAAATATTCCCACACCAGATGGATTATCCTGGTAAATAACATGAATATTCACCATTACCGTAAACATATATATGTTGTGGAATTATTATCCCTAAATGCAGGATTATTTACTCGAGAGTGGACCTGATTAGCCAGATATTCCTGTAATGCAGACCATCATTATAAAATCCATTCTCTACCTGTGTGCATATTTTCCCTTGCCACTCCTGCACGGTATTGGCACGTGCATCGGCTGGATCCTGTTGCATACACGAAATCGCTCCAGGCAAACCAGCGAGATCAATATCGGCCTTTGCTTTCCGGAAATGTCGGCAGCCGAACAGCACAGACTCGTTCGCCGCAGCCTGCTGGAAACAGGCAAGACCATCATTGAGACCAGTGCACTCTGGCTACGCAACGGGAAAAGCACCTTGCGCCTGATCAGGGAAGTCGAGGGCAATGAACTGGTCGACCGGGCGATGCAGGAGGGGAAGGGCGTCATTCTTGCCACGCCGCACATGGGCGCCTGGGAAGGGGCGGGCCTGTATTGTGCCCACATGTACAACATCACCTGCCTGTATCGCCCGCTGAAGATAACCGGGCTGGAACACCTGGTAAAGCAGGCGCGCAGCCGGCTTGGCGGCAACTATGTCCCGGCAAATGCCCGCGGAATACGCACGCTCTACGTAACCCTGAATCGGGGAGGCGCGGTCGCCATGCTGCCAGACCAGGAACCGCAGAGAGGAACGGGCATATTCGCACCCTTTTTTGGCATCCCTGCCTACAGCATGGTGTTTCTCGGGCGTCTTGCTGCAAAAACCGGCGCACCTGTCATCTTTACCTGGTGTGAGCGCCTTCCGCTGGGGCGCGGCTATCGCCTGCATTTCAGAACGCCACCCGCAGCAATCCGGTCGGGAGACATCGCTGAAGCGGTTGCCGCAATTAATCTTGCAGTCGAGCAGATCGTCCGCGAATGTCCTTCGCAGTACCAGTGGAGTTACCGGCGGTTTCGGACTCGTCCGGCTGGCGAAGCGTCATTTTACGAGCAGCGGCGCAATATCCATCATGCCTGACCTCGGGTCGGGGTTGTGAATACTGGCACTGGACTCTGCATGACGGCGCCGATTTTCATGCAGCCCGAGTGGAATCAGCAACAATCACCGACATCATCAGCCACAGCCTTTTGCGCACGCTTCAGAAACACCTGCATTTCCCTGGCCGCCTGCTTGTCACCCTTGCGCTCCGCTGTTTCGATCCCCCGCTCAAAGGCACTACAAGCACCACCGGGATCATCCAGCGCCTGCAGCGCCCTGCCCAGGATCTTCCATGCCGCCGAGTATTCGGGGTCCTGGCGAACGGCTTCGTGCAAGTGTTCTGCAGCCTGGCACGCATCACCCTGCTTGAACAGGGCACTCCCGAGGGCAAACCGCAGCATGGCATTGTCCTCGCCACCGGCCAGCATGGCCTCGAGATTTTCCCGCATTCCCATGCCTGCTAGCGACGCCAGAAAGCACGGGTAAACAGAATCACCAGCGTAAATACTTCAAGTCGACCCAGCATCATTGCAAAGGTGAGCACCCACTTTGCGGGATCATTAATGTCAACATAGTTCGCCCCCACGCCGCCAAGCCCGGGCCCCAGGTTGTTCATGCAGGCAGCAACAGCGGAAAAGGCGGTTATCTGGTCAAGTCCGGTTGCCATCAGGAACAGCATGATCACGACAAAACTTCCTACATAGGCCGCAAAGAAACCCCATATTGCACTGACGACACGATCCGGCATCGGCTTGTTGCCGATCTTGACAGGGATTTGTGCGTTCGGGTGAATCAGGCGCATCGTTTCCCGGTGTCCCTGCTTGACCAGCAACAGGAAACGAATCACTTTCATGCCGCCCCCCGTTGACCCCGCACAACCGCCGATAAAACTCACGAACAGCAACATCACCGGCAAAAAACCCGGCCAGGCAAAATATTCAGTCGTGGTAAATCCTGCTGTCGTCCCTATCGAGACCGCCTGGAACAGGCCCGCATGCAAGGCATCACTGAAGAAAACAAAGGTGTGCGTGTAGTACAGGTAAGCAACCGTAATGGCCGTGACGATCGTCAACACAGCGAGGTATCCCTTTACTTCGGAATCGTAACGGTAGGGACTCAGGCTCATCGAACGCCATGCCGTGAAATGCAGTGCGAAATTCATACCCGCCAACAGCATAAAGACCACCGCGATCATTTCTATGGTGGAACTCTGGAAGTACCCCATGCTCTGGTCGTGGGTGGAAAAACCGCCGATGGCGATGGTAGAGAAACTGTGGCTGATTGCGTCGAAACCGCTCATGCCTGCGAGCCAGTAACACACGGCACAGGCAATTGTCAGTGTAAGGTAGATATACCAGAGCGCCTTCGCTGTTTCGGTGATGCGTGGCGTAAGCTTGTTGTCCTTGAGCGGTCCCGGCGTTTCCGCACGGTACAACTGCATACCGCCAATCCCCAGCATCGGCATGATAGCAACTGCCAGCACGATAATCCCCATGCCACCGAGCCACTGCAGCTGCTGGCGGTAATACAGTATCGATGCCGGCAAATCATCCAGGCCGATGATAACCGTAGCACCGGTGGTCGTCAGTCCGGAAAAAGACTCGAAGATAGCATCCGTTATCGACAGCGTGGGGTTGGTTGAAAGCACCAGCGGCAGGGCACCCGCAAGCCCCAGAACCACCCAGAACAGGGTAACGATCAGGAAACCGTCGCGCACACGCAGCTCCTGCTTGAACCGATGCGCAGGCAACCACATGACGAACCCGAGCACGACCACGGCAACCATACCCGCCAGAAACGCCTCCATCTGGCCATCCTGGTACAGCAGCGACACAATAACCGGCGGCAGCAGCGTGACACTGAATATGATCAATAACAGGCCAAGCAGGCGTTGTATGGAGAGCAGATGCATTAAAGGAAGAGACTAACTGCTGTAAGTCGCGGGCACTGGAGCAGGCCTGCGCATCTCAGAAAAATGTTACCCCGACCTGGAACAACCGCTCCACCTCCTGGATGCAGCTTTTATCGGAGAGAAACAGGATGACATGGTCGTCGGTCTCGATCACGGAATCATGGTGCGCGATGATAACCTCCTCGCCTCTGACAATGGCGCCGATCGCGGTCCCGCGCGGCAGCTTGATATCCTCTATTGCCCGTCCCACGACACTGGAATTATCGCGATCACCATGCGCTACAGCCTCAATGGCTTCAGCAGCTCCGCGTCGCAGCGAATGCACCATGACGACATCACCGCGGCGAATATGAGTCAGCAGACTGCCAATCGTCGCCTGTTGCGGCGATATCGCAACATCGATGACATCGCTCTGTACCAGGTTCACATACGAGGCACGGTTAATCAGCGACATTACCTTGCGCGCACCGAGACGCTTGGCCAGCATCGCCGACAGGATGTTGGCCTCCTCGTCATTCGTCAGCGCGCAAAAGACATCCGTCGATTCTATGTTTTCCTCGACCAGCAGCTCCTCGTCAGCCGCATCCCCGAGGAGTACGATCGCCCTTTCAAGTCCTTCCGACAGCAGTTTTGCCCGCTGTTCATCGCGCTCGATTATCTTGACCTGGTACTGCCCCTCGATGGCAGACGCAAGCCGCATGCCGATGTTGCCACCACCGGCAAGGATGACTCGCTTGACGGGTTTATCCTTCTTGCGCAGCTCACCCATGACAGCCCGGATATGTTTGCGCGCGGCGACGAAAAACACCTCGTCATCCAGCTCTATAATGGTGTCACCCCGGGGTACGATCGGCTTGCCGTCACGAAATATGGATGCCACGCGCGCATCGATGCCGGGCATGTGCTTGCGCAGGTCACTCAGTTCGTGGCCAACCAGCGGGCCACCATGATAGGCATGAACTGCCACCAGCTGCACCCTGCCACCGGCAAAGTCCAGCACCTGCAATGCGCCAGGATACTCGATTAGACGCTCGATATAGTCAGTAACCAGCTGCTCCGGACTGATCAGCACGTCGACCGGCAGCGCATCCTGGGAAAACAGCCGTGTATATCTCAGGTAATCAACCGAGCGTACGCGGGCTATCTTGGTCGGCGTATGAAACAGGGTATAGGCGACCTGGCAGGCAACCATGTTGATTTCATCATTACGGGTTACCGCGATGATCATATCGGCATCGTCAGCACCGGCCTGTTTCAGGACATCCGGGTGCGATGCATATCCCTTGATCGTGCGAATATCCAGCCTGTCCTGTAAATCCTGCAGGATGACGGCATTATCATCGACAACGGTGATGTCGTTCGCCTCGCTTGCCAGGTTGGCAGCAACGGATGAGCCAACCTGACCGGCACCAAGGATGATGATCTTCATAGTCCGGAATCGTCCCGTCTGCAGGAATTACTGGCCACGGTTCTAGTCGGAACCTTTTTTCAGGTCAATTCCAAGCGAGCGCAACTTGCGGTACAGATGCGTACGCTCCATGCCAACACGCTTGGCCAGCTTGCCGACACTGCCATCGACCTCCTGCAACTGGTGCAGCAGGTAATTGTGTTCGAATTGCTCGCGCGCCTCACGCAATGGCAAGTCATACGGCATGGCCGGACCACCCCGCTCCCCGGCCACCTCGACATCCGCACCAGTTGCCCGTTCAACCTCGTCCGCCTCGATCTCCTCTCCGGACCCGAGTATCAGCAGCCGCTGCACCAGGTTCCTGAGTTCGCGGATATTGCCTGGCCACCGGTAGCTGCGCAGGCGGTTCTGTGCAGCCACACTAAAATGACGATAGGACAGGCGCTCATGGGTCACAAGATAGTCGATATAAAAATTCAGCAACTCGTGCACATCGTCAGCATGCTCGCGTAGTGCCGGTATATGCAGGGGAACGACATTCAGATGGTAGAAAAGGTCGTCGCGAAAACGCCCCTCGGCGACTTCCTGTTCCAGGTTCCGCTGGGTCGTTGCGATGATGCGCAAGTCCACCTCGACATCCTCGTTGCCACCAAGGCGTACAAAGGAACTGGTTTGCAACACACTGAGCAGGCGCGCCTGGGTCTGCAGATCCATATCAGCAATATCGCCGATACAAAGCGTCCCGCCATTGGCCTGCTCCAGGCGGCCGTAATGAACACTCTGGCCTTCCTCGCTGCCAAACAGTTCAGTGGCCGAATTCTCCCTGGTTATCGAACCAACGGCGATCTCCACGAAAGGTCCCGCGTTGCGCTGGCTTTGTTCGTGGATGTAGCGTGCAAATGTACCTTTACCTGCGCCGGCTTCACCACTGATCAGGACCACACTGTTGTGCTGTGCAATCCTGCGCGCCTGTTGCCGCAGTTGTTCCATGACCTCGGATTTGCCAATCGGCATGATGATGGGACGACCATGCTCCCGCAGGTCGACATTTTCACGCTTCAGCCGGTCGCTCTCAAAGGCACGCTCGATAGTCAGTAGCAGCTTTGCAAGTGATATCGGTTTCTCGATGAAATCATAGGCGCCGAGCCGGGTAGCCTCAACCGCGGTCTCGACCGTGCCGTGACCCGACATCATCACCACGGGGCAGGGAAGTCCGTCGCTTTCCGACCACTCGCGCAGCAGGGTGATCCCATCGACATCCTGCATCCAGATATCCAGCAGTATCAGTTCCGGACGCCGGACACGGCAGGCCTTGCGCGCAGCCTCGCCGCCATCGGCTGTTGTCACGCTGTAGCCTTCGTCTTCCAGGATTTCCTGAACGAGGTTCCTGATATCGGGTTCATCGTCAACTACGAGTATATGTCGGCTTGTCATTTTCTGGGTTCCGTTCGATCCCGCAGCCGGGATCAAGAATAAGACAGGATGGGGATATCCCGGGAGGGGCGGGGGTAATTATAACTCACCCTTGTGCACCTGCGGCGTATCGAGAACGGGCTGGCCATCAGCCCCCAGTCCGGCATCCACGGTCGAGGACTGAAAGCGCATCCTGATCTGCGCCCCTCCGGAACTGGAATTATCAGCGCTGATTGTGCCGCCATGCTCCTCGACAATTTTTTTGACGATAGCCAGCCCGAGTCCGCTACCCTTCATCTTGGTAGATACGTAGGGCTCAAAAACATTTTCCAGCACGCCCTGGTCAAACCCGGGGCCGTTATCCCCGACGCACAGCTCCAGCCTGTCCATGCCGTCTTCCGGCAACAGGCTCGTCACGACGGTAATACGCGCATCCGGGGTTTCACGAACTGCCTCCAGTGCATTCTTGAAGAGGTTATGCAATAACTGCCGCAGCCTGCCGGCATCACCCTCAATGCAGTCAGGCTCCGCTTCCAGTTGCTCGACAATCTGTACTTTCAGGTCGCCGCTGCGGTAAAGGTCCAGGACCTCGCGCACGAGGGTATTCAGGCTCATCAGCTCCAGGTTGATACGGGGTACCCGGGCATATTCACTGAAAGCATTAACCATGGTCTTCATCGCCTCGACCTGGTTGACGATCGTGCGGGTAGCCCGGTCAAGTATTTCCGCCTCATCCGGCGCCATGCGTTCCATGAAACGGTGCCGCAGGCGTTCGGCTGACAGCTGTATCGGGGTCAACGGATTCTTGATCTCGTGGGCCAGTCGCCTTGCCACCTCGCCCCAGGCAGCGTCGCGCTGTGCCTGTATCAGTGCCGTGACATCATCAAACACGACGACCAGGCCATTGCCTCTGTTCCCGCTGCCCTGCAGGACTGTGCCGCGACACATCAGTACCTGACGACCGTTCATACCGAACAATGACACCTCTTCCTGCCAGCTTTCACTACCCGTGTCCCGGTAGCGCTTGATGACATCGACAAATGGCTTCAGGAAGGCATGATCCGCCACGATGGCTTGCATGTCCTTGCCGAGATAACTGTTGATATCCACGCCCAGGCTCTGGCGTGCAGTGCGGTTCACAGCCCGGATCATCGCGTCCTGGCCAAGGCTGATCACACCGGAAGATAGGTTGGCAAGCACCGCCTCGAGATAGGCGCGCTGGCGCTCTATCAACTGCTGACTGCGGCGTGCCTGGTCACGTGACTTTGCCAGGCGCCGCGTCATATCGTTGAAAGAGCGCACCAGGAAACCCAGTTCGTCCGTGCTGGCAACCGCCAGGCGCTTGCTGTAATCACCTTCGGCTACGGCATGCGTGGCCGCAGCAAGGTCACGCACCGGCGCGACCAGGCGACGGGCTGAATGAAACGCCGCCCAGATGGCAGCCAGCAGGCTGAGAACCAGCACAATAGAGAGCGTCAGGATATAACTGAACTTCAGCGGCTTGCGCAGGTAAGAAAGTTCCTTGTAGCGCGTGAATGCGGACTGAACTCCGTCCGCCAGCATACTGAACCGTTCGGAAACCTCGTACAGCGCCTGCAGGGTATAAACCTCGCTGTCAGCCCGTGATGACAGTACCGGCACCAGTGCCCGGGCAAACAACCCGCCCTCCCCGACCGGGTCCAGGCCGATGTAATGCTGGCGGTTGCGCAACAGCATCAACACCTCGCCGGGAGGCTGGTTGGGGACGATACTGGAATGGTCTGCACTGCTGGATGCCACGATGCGGCCATCACCCCCGATCAGGGTCAGCTCCTGAGCACCGCTCCTGACCCGGAGATCATAGAGCGCCAGCGCCAGCGTGGCCTGCCCCGAATCCGACAACTCGTCCGCCATGCTGGCAGTCAGCTTCAGGACTTCGTGCAGCCGCACATCGAGCGCGGCCTGGCTGAGATCCAGCGCATCGTGCAGGCCCTGCTCGATGCTGACATCAAACCAGCTGTCGATACCGCGCTGCAGAAATTGCAGGGAAAAGTAATAAACGACAGTCACCGGGGCCACGGCGAGCACGATGAACATCACCACCAGGCGCCGGGTCATCCTCGCACCAGGCACCTTCCTGCGCTGCTGCCGCAGCAGCTTGATAATGTTCGCCACCACCAGCGCCCCGAGAATCACCAGCCCCGCGGCGTTGATAAACAGCAGCAGGGAATACATCTGGCCAAAGCGTTCCGAGTTGTGGGTGGCATCGCTCATGAATGAGAGCGAAACCAGCAACAGCGCGAACATTCCGAGCATCGGCCATATGCCGAGCCCGAAACGTCTTAGCGTACCAGCTGCCATGCGTACCACTCGCTCTGCATGTCCCATGCCGAAGACACATAGGCAAGCAGACGTACCGGTGTGGGGAGTGACTCGATATCCAGACTGCCCCGTATCCTGACAATGTAGCGCCGGCCAGCCTGCAGCGTTTCATTGGTCAGCACGAGATTCTGCAGGGTACCTGCCGCGAGCAGTGCATCCTCAAGGCGCCGGTAATTGCCCTGTGTGCCTGCATTGAGATTCTTGACCAGGTAGCTGCGGCTGAGTGCGTGATACTCCAGCTGCCTGCGTTGCGTCAGGTCGACGTCCACAGTATCCCAGAACCACTTGTGGGTCTTGACCAGCTGCACCTGAAACTCGAGCACCAGGGGAACACCGTTTTCCAGTGCCTCCCGCGCACCGGAGCTCAACCGGGTCGAGAACCGGGCGTCAAGCATTTGCAGACCGGCATCAGACCAGGCATGCGCATCCTCGACCAGGAATTCACCGGCTTCATCTGCAGCGGAGAAAGCCGGCCAGCCGGTGGCCAGCATGATCAGCACAGCCATTAGCCACAGCATACGCAAGCATGGCACGCGCGCGCTCCTGACGTCGCTCAGCCGGTCTTGCGCAAACATGCGAAATAAAACCCGTCCATATCATTCTCACCTGGCAATATCTGCCTTCCATACTTGCAGCGATGTCCCCAGGCAGTATCAATCGACACCTCTGCGGCATCAGTGTGCTGCTGGAGAAACGCTTTAACCTGGCGCCAGTTTTCGTCTGCCAGTACCGAGCATGTGCAGTACAACAGGATACCGCCTGGGACGAGCAAGGGCCACTGCGCCCGGAGGATTTCAGCCTGCCTGGCAGCCAGCTTCCCTATATCTTCGCGCTTGCGCAGCAGCTTGATGTCAGGATGGCGCCGTATTACACCCGTCGCGGAGCAGGGAGCATCCAGCAGAATGCGATCAAACTGCCGGCCATCCCACCACGTCGCCGGCTCCGAGGCATCACCCGCAACCAGGTCCGCATGCAATGACAAGCGCTCCAGTGTCACTGCCGTTCTGTTCAGTCGCTGCGGGTCGATATCCAGCGCCGTCACACCCGACAACCGCGGGGCGGTTTCCAGAAGCTGGGCTGTCTTGCCGCCTGGTGCTGCGCAGGCATCCAGGACACGCTGGCCGGTCGCAAGTTGCAGCAAACCCGCTGCCAGTTGCGCCGCGCCGTCCTGAACCGAGACCAGGCCGTCGGAAAACCCCGGCAAGCCATCCACCGGGATCGGCCGTTTCAGCAGAATACCATGAGATGTGTGGGCCAGCGGCATTGCCTCCAGTGCCTGCCCGGCCAGCAGTGCCAGGTAGTCTCCACGCGTCTGGCGCAGCCGGTTCACCCGCAGGCTGAATGGCGGTCTCTCATTGTTTGCCTGCAGGATCGTTTCCCAGGCGTGCGGCCAGTCAGCCTTGAGCATTTCTACCAGCCAGCCGGGATGCGCATACCTCGACTGGTCCGTCCCCGCCACTGCCGGCTCAAGCTCGCTGCCGCGCCGCTGGAAGTTGCGCAACACGGCATTCACCAGACCACTGGCCCAGCGCTTGTTCAGTGCCCCGGTTGCCTGCACGGTTTCATGAACCGCAACGCGCTGCGGCAACGCCAGCTTGTCCAGCTGGTAGAGACCGGCCAGCAGCAGACAGCGCAAGTCCGCGTCGCGCGCCTTGAGCGCCTTCGGCAGCAACTGGCACAGCAGGGCATCAAGACGGTAATACCAGCGCAATGTACCGTAGGACAGCTCCTGCGCCAGCGCCCGCATGCTGGCATCAGGCAGTGATCCGAGTTCGACCGCCAGCGCATCGGGCAGCGACTGTCCCGCTGTAACCACCCGCGCGAGCACACGCGCCGCACTGGCACGGGCATCCTGTGTCATGCCGGGTTCCCTGCCTGCCGATCAGGCGTCGCCAAAACAAACGCCCTCCAGAGAGTGGGCGTTGATGAAATCTGCGGCACTGACCGCCCGCGCACCCGGGAGCTGAACCTTCTGCAGAAGCAACCTTCCCGTACCGCAGGCCACCTCGATGCCATCCCTGCCCGCGGAGATAACAGTACCCGGCGCGGCGCCAGCCTCCCCTTCCAGCGGCTGCGCCTCCCAGATGCGCAACTGCTGATCCAGATAGCGGCTTTCCGCAACCGGCCATGCATTGAATGCCCGCACCTTGCGCGCGATATCCACTGCCGTGCAGGACCAGTCAATCCGGGCTTCCGACTTTACCAGCTTGCGTGCGTAGGTCGCCTTTGCCGCATCCTGCGGCTGCGGTGTGAGTAAACCGCTCTCCAGTGCATCGAGGTTGTCCGCCAGCAAGCCTGCACCCAGTAGCGCCAGCTTGTCGTGAAGGTGACTGCCGGTTTCGGTTTTTTCAATTTCGCAACTTTTGCAGGCAAGCAGCGGACCGGTATCCAGGCCCGCCTCCATTTGCATCAGGCAAACGCCGGTCTCGGAATCGCCGGCAAGAATGGCTCGCTGTATCGGCGCGGCACCCCGCCAGCGCGGCAACAGCGAGGCATGCAGGTTGACACAGCCGAGTTGCGGAATCCGGAGAACGCCCGGCGGCAGGATCAGGCCATAGGCGACCACCACCATTAAATCCGGCCGCAATACCTGTAGCGCTTGCTGTGCGTCTGCGGCTTTAAGGCCGGTCGGCTGAAAAACCGGGATTTTCGCCTGCAGCGCGAGTCGTTTAACGGGACTTTCATGGGTGCGCCGGCCACGCCCGGAAGGCCGGTCGGGCTGGGTGTAAACAGCCACGACCGAATGCCTGCCGTCCAGCAATACCTGGAGCGCGGGCACGGAAAATTCAGGTGTACCGGCAAATACGATGTTCATGTGCCGCCGCCGCGGCTTCCACGGCTTCAGGTGCTGGATTGATCAAGAGGGCGGGGCCACAGGCAGGCGGTAACGCCTGCTAAATGGCCCGGGAACCCGGGCGACTTTCCGTTCCCGTCTGAGACTGGCGCTGCTCTTTCTCGAGTTTTTTACGGATACGGGCCCGTTTCAGGGGCGACAGGTAATCAACAAACAGCTTCCCGTCAAGGTGGTCGATCTCGTGCTGGATGCACACGGCGAGAAGATCGTCGGCCTCCATCTCGATGCACTCTCCGTCCGGGTTCAGCGCCCGAACCCTGACATGGTCGGCGCGCTCCACGAGTTCGAACACGCCGGGAACCGACAGGCAGCCCTCCTCCATTTCCTCGATTCCGTCACGCGCCAGGATTTCGGGGTTAATCAGGCATAAAGGCTGGTCTTTTTCTTCCGATACATCAATGACAATGATCCGCTTGTCGACGTTGACCTGGGTGGCAGCCAAACCGATGCCCGGCGCTGCATACATGGTTTCGAACATGTCATCGACAAGCTTGCGGATTGCATCGTCCACCTGCGCTACGGGCTGGGCGACATTACGCAAACGCGGGTCGGGGAAGTGCAGTATATCGAGGGTAGTCATGTGAATGCCGTCACGATTCGATGTTGATCAGGTCGATATACTGTACCACAAACGTGCATGTGGCTGTTGCAGGAACTGACAAAAGGTTTTGTTCTGTGTGGATTTTCCGCTAAACTCGCGACTGACCTGATTCCCCCGGCCAACTGGATTTCGCAGCTGCTGCAAACTGGCCGGGCATCGATACAAACTGGACGTAAAGGGACGCCTATGTCAACCAAGAAATTGTTCGGAATCGTCATTGCCGCGCTGCTCGCTGGCTCACTGTTTGCAGCGGATGTGGTACTCAACCCGGATCACCCCGATCGCCATGTCGTCGTCAAGGGGGACACCCTCTGGGATATTTCCGCAATGTTCCTGCGCGATCCCTGGCTGTGGCCCGAGGTTTGGTACGTAAACCCGCAGATTGCCAACCCGCACCTGATCTACCCCGGCGATATCCTGACCCTGGTCTACGTGGACGGCAAACCCCAGCTGCGCATGTCGCGCGGTTACCCGACAGTCAACATGTCGCCGCAAATCCGCGAAGAAAGCCTGGACAAGGCCATCCCGACTATTCCGATTGACTCCATCAAGCAGTTTCTGACACGCGCCATCGTCGTGGGTGAAAATGAACTGGACGATGCCCCCTATGTGTTGCAGAGCGCAGGCGAGCACGTGGTAACCGGTGCAGGCGATCGTGTCTATGTCCGCGGCATCGAGGGTGACACCGAGCCCCTGTTCGATTTCTACGAGCCAGGTGGTGCATACATCGACCCGGACACCGGTGAAGTCCTCGGCTACCAGGCCCTGTATGTCGGTAACGGCCCAGTGCAGCAATTCGGTGACCCGGCAACCCTGCTGCTGACAGAGACTACCCGCGAGGTTCGCGTCGGTGATCGCCTGTTACCGATGAGGCGCACCGGATCTGTCACCCACTTCCAGCCGCATGCCGCACCACCCGGCACGGAAGGACGCATTATCTCGGTAATCGACGGTGTTACGGAAATTGGCCAGTATAATGTTGTGGCCATCAACCGGGGCACGCGTGAAGGCATGGAAACCGGTCATGTCCTGAAGATCTACCAGGCAGGCAAGGTTGTCCGCGACGAGATCAGCGGCAAGCGCAACGACAGGGTCAAACTCCCTGACGAGGAAGCCGGCATCCTGATGGTATTCAGCGCCTTTGAGAAAGTGAGCCTCGGTCTTGTAATGGAAGCACACCGCGCAATTCATATTAATGATATCGTCAGGACACCCTGACAGAACCGCTCAAAACTGCAACCGCCAAGGATGGTGAACACAGTGACAATTCAGACAACGACGAGGGATGACTAGCCACCATGGTGGCTTCATCCCGCACCGGCATACAGGCAGACACCCTAAGCAACTGGCTGGCCCTCTACCACGCACCCGGCATTGGGCCAGCCAGATTCCACCAGCTGCTGGAACAATTCCGTGATCCCGCGGACATCCTGAAAGCAGGTCGCGGGCAACTGCATCTTTTCGGGCTGTCCGACAGCACCATTGAGGCACTGCGGCAGCCGGACGCCCGGTCTATCGAGCGCGACCTCGAATGGCAAACAAAACCCGGCAACCGGATCATGACCTGTCGTGATCACGACTACCCGGCACTCCTGCAGGAAATTTCCGATCCGCCACCATTGCTTTATATACACGGCAATGTCGAGGTACTCCATGAGCCGCAGCTGGCAATGGTGGGAAGCCGCAACCCGACTGCCGCAGGCCGGCAAACCGCCGTTGATTTTGCCCGGCATCTTTCTGCTGCCGGCCTCGTCATCACCAGTGGCCTGGCGCTCGGCATCGATGCCGCAGGGCACCAGGGTGCCCTGGATGCCGGCTCACCCACCATCGCGGTGATGGGTACCGGTCTCGACCGCGTATACCCGGCGCGTAACAGGGATCTGGCACGGCAAATTGCCGCAAGCGGCGTACTGCTATCGGAATTCCCACCCGGCACGCCTCCCAGGGCGGAGCACTTCCCACGCCGCAACCGGGTCATCAGTGGCCTGAGTCTTGGCACGCTGGTAGTCGAGGCCGCCATGCGCTCCGGCTCACTCATCAGTGCCCGCTATGCCCTGGAGCAGGGTCGCGAGGTTTTCGCCATCCCCGGCTCCATTCACAACCCGCTGGCGCGTGGCTGCCATCACCTGATACGCCAGGGAGCGAAACTGGTCGAAACCGCACAGGACATCATGGATGAACTTGGCGCGCTTGCTGGCACCTTCGATCTCACTGCAACCCCGGCAACAACCGCTACAGACCCCGAGCCGCCGCAGCAGCTCGCCGATGATTACGCGCAATTACTTGAATCCATTGGCTTTGAGAACACTTCAATTGATATGCTGGTGAAAACAACCCATTTGACGCCGGCCGAAGTTTCCTCCATGCTCCTGCAGCTGGAAATGAACGGATATATTGCCGCCAACCACGGGGGCTTTTATAACCGATTGAAGTAAAAGGGCTAATAATGAAAGAAAACGTCTTCGACGTTCTGATGTACCTGTTTGAGAACTATTACATGGATGACGACAATCCGGTCACCCCGGATCGCGAATCCGTGCAGCAGGAACTCAGCAAGGCCGGCTTCCCGGCTCCGGAAATAGACCGCGCATTCCAGTGGATGGAGGATCTTGCCAGCGAGGCCGCGCCTCCAGCCATGCAGGCCGAACGCTCGCTGCGGTTGTTCTCCGACCGCGAGATGGATCGCCTTGATACCGAATGCCGTGGCTTCATCCTGTTCCTGGAGCAGATGGGCGTGCTGAACCCGACCAGCCGCGAACTGGCCATTGACCGGGCGATGGCGCTTGAAAACGAGGATTTCAACCTCGATCAGCTCAAATGGGTCATTCTAATGGTGCTATTCAATCAGCCCGGTGAAGAAGCCGCCTATGCATGGGTCGAAGATCTGGTCTTCGACAACATAACCAACTGCCTCCACTAGGCGCCCGGCGGTCCGGCCAGCAACCGAACCACCGCACCGCAAACGAAGCCGCATGAGCAAGAACCTCGTAATCGTCGAATCACCCGCCAAGTCGAAAACCATCAAGAAATACCTGGGCAAGGATTATGAGGTCATGGCTTCATACGGCCATGTCCGCGACCTGATCCCGAAAGAAGGCGCAGTCGATACCGACCATGACTTCGCCATGAAGTACCAGCTCATCGAGCGCAACGCCAAGCATGTCGACAATATCGTCAAGGCAATGCGGAAATCCGATGCCCTGTATCTGGCGACTGACCCCGACCGCGAGGGAGAGGCGATTTCCTGGCACCTGTGTGAGCTGCTCAGGGACAGGAAGGTACTCAAGGACAAGCCGGTACACCGCGTGGTATTTCACGAGATCACCAAGCGCGCAGTCAATGAAGCCATCGAGCACGCCCGGGATCTCTCGACCGAACTGATCAATGCCCAGCAGGCACGGCGCGCCCTGGACTATCTTGTCGGTTTTAACCTGTCGCCGCTGCTCTGGAAGAAGATCCGGCGCGGCCTGTCGGCCGGACGGGTACAAAGCCCGGCACTGCGCATGATCGTCGAGCGCGAAATCGAGATCGAGAATTTCAAGCCCCGCGAATACTGGTCTCTGGAGAGCGACCTCAGCAAGGACGGGCAGGACTTCATCGCCCGCCTCACATACCTGCATGATAAAAAGCTGTCCCAGTTTTCCATCACGGATACCACCAGTGCCAACCAGGCAAAGACAGAATTACTGCAGGCAGCGGGCGGCAAGCTGGTTGTAGAAAATGTCGAGAAGAAACAGCGCAAGCGCAACCCGACCGCACCTTTCACGACATCAACCCTGCAGCAGGAAGCCTCGCGCAAGCTCGGCTTCACGGCGAGTCGTACCATGCGGGTGGCGCAACAACTGTATGAAGGTATGGACATCGGCGGCGAAACGGTCGGCCTGATCACCTACATGCGTACCGATTCCGTCAACCTGGCCGAGGAAGCCTTGCAGGAACTGCGCGAATTCATACCGGAACGCTTCGGCGCTCATGCGCTGCCCGACACACCACGGGTCTACAAGACCAAGGCAAAGAACGCCCAGGAAGCTCACGAGGCAATACGCCCGACCTCTATCCGCCACACACCGGAAGAAATCAAGCAGCACCTGAGTGCGGAACAACTCAAGCTCTATGAACTGGTCTGGAAACGCACCATCTCCAGCCAGATGATCCACGCCACCATCAACACGGTCAGCGTCGATTTCGCCTGCGGCGCCGGGAACCGCTTCCGTGCCACCGGATCAACCGTCGTCGACCCCGGCTTCATGGCCGTCTACCAGGAAGGCAAGGATGACAGCAAGGAGGGCGGTGACGAGAGCCTGTTGCCTCCACTCGAAAAGGGAGACAGCTGCACACTGAAAGACATCCGCGCGGACCAGCATTTTACCGAACCGCCACCGCGTTTCTCGGAAGCCAGCCTGGTCAAGACGCTGGAGGAACACGGCATTGGCCGCCCCTCTACCTACGCCACCATCATCTCCACGCTGCAGGCCCGGGAATACGTCACCCTTGAGAAGAAACGCTTTTACCCCACCGATGTCGGTCGTGTAGTCAGTAAATTTCTCACGGAACATTTCACCCGCTACGTGGACTATGACTTCACCGCAAAGCTTGAAGACGAGCTCGACGCCGTCTCGCGTGGCGAGAAGGACTGGATCCCTGTCATGGAGGAATTCTGGAAACCCTTCAAGACGCTGGTCGATGACAAGGAAACCAGCGTCTCGCGCAGCGACGTTACCACCGAGGCCATGGACGAGGCCTGCCCCAAGTGCGGCAAGCAGCTGAATATCAGGCTTGGCCGGCGCGGCCGTTTCGTTGGCTGCAGCGGCTATCCCGAGTGTGACTACACGCGCAACGTGGATGAAGAAGGCGGCAGCAGCGAACCCGAGGTGGTTGAAGGCCGCAAATGCCCGGAATGTGAATCAGACCTGATCATACGCAGCGGACGTTACGGAAAGTTTATCGGCTGCAGCAGCTACCCGGACTGCAAGTACATCGAGCCCCTGGAAAAACCGGAAGACACCGGCGTGCACTGCCCGCAATGCAAGCAGGGCAGCATACTCAAGCGCAAGTCTCGCCGCGGCAAGATATTCTTCTCCTGCTCGCGCTACCCGGAATGTGACTATGCGATCTGGAACCAGCCGGTCGCCATACCCTGCCCGCAGTGCCACTGGCCGATCACCACGATCAAGACCACCAAGCGCTCGGGCACCCAGCGCGTCTGCCCGCAGCAGGATTGCAGGTTCGTGGAACCCTGGGATGAACCACTGCCTGCGGCGCAGGCGGCGGATTAGTCACATTCGCGCAGGCATCCTGGCAACCCGGTAATGCGCGAATCCTGGCATATTCGTGAAGCGGTACGCCGAATTGCCTCCGGCGGCATCATTGCCTATCCAACCGAAACGCTCTACGGGCTTGGCTGCGACCCCTTCAATGGCCCTGCCGTGCTGCGTCTGCTGGCACTGAAACGGCGAGCTGTCGAGCAGGGGCTGATCCTCATCGCAAGTCACTTCTGGCAGGTTGAATCCCTGTTGGCACCCATGCCCACCGCGACCAGGCAACGTGTCATGCACCCCGGCAGGCAGCCGGTGACCTGGGTGCTGCCGTGCCACCCGGAAGTTCCCTACTGGATGCGCGGCAGTCAT
Source organism: uncultured Gammaproteobacteria bacterium (assembly GCA_963701455.1). Classification (GTDB taxonomy): domain Bacteria; phylum Pseudomonadota; class Gammaproteobacteria; order UBA9214; family UBA9214; genus UBA9214. The sequence goes on along the minus strand of CAVPAE010000005.1, from coordinate 195,916 downwards.
CACAGCCTTGCCATTCGTATAACCACACATCCGATTGCCGCGTGCCTCTGCGATCGCTGGGGTGGCCCCCTGGTCTCGACCAGTGCCAATATCCATGGACGGCGCCCTGCAACCGGCCCGCTGTCGGTCCGCAAGGCATTTCGCGACGAGCTGGACTACGTGTTGCACGATCCGGCAGTTGCCACAAACCGGCCCAGTGAAATTCGCGATGGCATCTCGGGTGCCATCCTGCGCCCCGGCTAACACGAGGAACACCGCATGCCTGAGAATCACATCGATCAGTCACACACCGAACTGGTGCGCACCTACCTGCTGAACCTGCAGGACACTATCTGCACGGCATTTGCCGATGCCGACGGTAAAGCCGGCTTCCGGGAAGACAGCTGGGACCGCGATGGCGGAGGTGGCGGGCGCTCGCGTGTCATGGAGGGAGGCGCAGTATTCGAAAAGGCGGGTGTCAACTTTTCGCATGTCTTCGGCACTGCACTGCCACCGTCCGCGACCGCTGCCCGCCCCGAACTTGCCGGGCGTTCCTTTCAGGCCATGGGGGTCTCGCTGGTCATCCATCCACACAACCCCTATGTGCCGACCTCGCATGCCAATGTACGCTTCTTCATCGCCGAAAAAGAAGGTGCCGCTCCCGTCTGGTGGTTTGGCGGCGGTTTCGACCTGACGCCGTATTACGGCTTTGCAGAAGACGCAGTGCACTGGCACCGGCTGGCAAAAGAAGCCTGTACGCCGTTCGGGGAAGAGGTCTATCCACGCTACAAACAGTGGTGTGACGAGTACTTCTATCTCAAGCACCGTAGCGAGCCGCGCGGTATCGGCGGACTGTTCTTCGACGACCTGAATCACGGGGGCTTCGAGTATTGCTGTTCGCTGATGATGAGCATCGGCAACCATTACCTGCCGGCCTACCTGCCAGTCGTGGAACGTCGCAAGGACATGAAGTACGGAGACCGTGAAAAAGACTTCCAGCGTTATCGCCGTGGACGCTATGTCGAGTTCAACCTGGTCTATGACCGCGGCACCCTGTTTGGCCTGCAGTCCGGTGGGCGCACCGAGGCCATCCTCATGTCATTGCCTCCGGAAGTCACCTGGCGCTATGACTGGCAACCGGAGCCGGGTTCCGCCGAAGCCGAGCTCTACGAGGTCTTTCTCCAGCCCAAAGACTGGCTGGCGATGAAGCCGGACTGACCTGGCGCAGCGACCCCGCGCATTGCCCAAGCCAGCCTCAGTCTCACCTTCTCCCTGTACATCGTCCCTGTAGGCGCATCGCTCCCGCGCATGGCCCAGGCCAGTCTCTCGACCGCTTCGCGCTCTCACCTTCTCCCTGCGCTCCGCGATGTACCTACGTCCCTGTAGGCAAAAAAAACCCGCCTGGTGGCGGGTTAAACGCTTTTCAGCGTCGGAGGAGACGGTGTGCCAGTGCAATGACATGATCTTCTCTGAGATGGATCCCGTTCATCCCTGACCCTGTCCGGATCCATTTCAGAGCACACTGGCGGGTTCTGTTGATACCGTTATCGGCCGCCAGGGTGATTTATTTAGGATTTTATTAACGCTCGGACAGTAGCCAGCGGACACGCACTAACCAACTGTTTTATAATTTTTATACCGGCGCCGGCACGACGCGACGGCGCAGCCAGGCACTGGCCGCAGCAGCAGTGAGAATGCACCAGAAGGCAAACAGTGCGCCCGGCAGGGCTGTCTCGGGCGAAAAATGCCGGAGCGCCAGCGCCACACCCAGACCGGCATTCTGCATACCGATCTCGATGGCGAGCGTCAGGCGATGGAGCGCATCGAAACCATACAGGCGCGCCAGCCCCCAGCCTGCCAGGTAGCCGAGCCCATTGAGGAGGATGACCAAGGCGATCACCCAGCCGCCCACATCCGCGATGCGCGCCTGGTTGGCTGCTACCGCGTAGCTGCAGATCACGACGATCGCGAGCGCCGCCACCGCTGGTGACAGCAGACGCGCCGTCTCGAGATACCGGCCAAGCGGTTTGCGCAGCAGCATACCGGCACCCAGCGGCAACACCACCGTCAGCAGGATCGTTTGCATCATCGGCCAGAAAGGGATCTCCAGGAACACACCACCCAGCAGTTTCACCAGCGTCGGTGTCAGCACGGGGGACAGGATGGTCGAAACCGTGGTCAGGGCCACGGAAAATGCCACTGCACCACCTGCCAGATAAACCATGACATTGCTGGCCATTGCACCCGGTGCACAGGCCACGATAATGAAGCCCAGGGCGATTTCCGGTGATACCGGACTGAGGATGGCCGCCGTGAAGCCGAGCGTCGGCATCACCAGGTACTGCGTCAGCACCCCCAGCCCGATGCGGCCGGGACGCCGCAGGGTTTCGCGAACTTCCCCGGCGTCCAGCACAATACCCATGGCAAACATGGTCGCCGCAAAAAACCACAGGAAACTGCTCTTGAACACCAGGAACAGCGGTGGGTGCAGATAGGCGGCCACCGCACCCAGCAGCGTAATGGGTGCCAGCTGGTTGGCGATCAGGCGCGCGGCGGCAAGCAGTAACGGCATAATGGCTCCTGTTGCACAACGAACGGCTAGCCGAGCGTGTCGTGGTGCGACACGCCACAGGCGTACCGCTCTGCACCCCGGAGTTGCCGGATTACCGCGGCCTCGGCCAGCAGTGACTGCAACCCCTGTGGCGCAGCCGCCTTTTCAGACAGCGGGATCTGGCGCAGCAGATCATGCCGCCTGACAAGGAGGAAATAGTCACCCGCTTCGATGTGGTCGGCGGCCAGCCTGAAGCCGCTGTCGAGATGCCGCAGCGCCGGGTGCTGCTTGCGACTCATCAGTAGCTGACCGAAAACAATTTCCAGTAATGCCCGGTCACGCTGCGCGCTGGTGGAGGCTGCCAGATGCAGGTAACCAAGTGAGGTGGAATACCCCATCCAGTAACGACCCAGCAGCTGCATGACCTGCAACTGGAAGACAGGCCGGCCGGCGCACAGACGTGACCGCAGCAGCCGTTCCGCTTCAGCACACAGACGCCCCGCATCACTGAACGCCAGCGGCTCTCCGTACCAGGCCGCGAGCGATGCCTGCTCCCTGGCAAGACCACGCGCGGTCATCATGGCTCCCGGTGCCGTCAGGATCCGGTTTTCTGTACAGGCATGCACCGCTTCAGCTTACACGCGCCCCGGCGCAAATGGTACATTGAGGCAACCTGCGGCACGGCACCTGACCGTACACCGCCCGGCAGGTTAGAATGTGTTGCATCTATTACCACGGGAGCGAGACAGTGGCCGACAACAGCACGATAACAGGCAGTTATCCCGCCATTCGCATGCGCCGCATGCGCCGGGACGAGTTTTCCCGGCGGCTCATGCGTGAGACTGAACTCAGCAGTGCCGACCTCATCTACCCGGTGTTTGTACTGGAGGGTGAAGGCCGGCGCGAGCCGGTCGCCTCCATGCCCGGCATCGAACGTCTCAGCATCGATCTGCTGCTGCAGGAGGCAGCCGAAATACACGGCCTTGGCATTCCGGCCATCGCCCTGTTCCCGGTCACGCCGCTGGAAAAGAAATCCGAAGACGCCCGCGAGGCCTTCAATCCCGAAGGACTGGCACAGCGTGCCGTGCGCGCCCTCAAGGCGGAGCTGCCGGAACTGGGCGTGATTACCGACGTGGCACTGGACCCCTTCACCACCCACGGCCAGGACGGCCTGATCGATGCCGGCGGCTACGTCCTGAATGACGAGACCGTCGCGGTGCTGGTCAAGCAGGCACTGTCGCATGCCGAAGCCGGCGCCGATATCGTCGCACCCTCGGACATGATGGATGGCCGCGTGGGTGCGATTCGCAATACCCTGGAAGCGGCGGGGCAGCGCAATACCCGGATACTTGCCTATGCCGCCAAGTATGCATCCAGCTTCTACGGCCCGTTCCGTGACGCGGTGGGATCGGCGACCAACCTCGGCGGCGGCAACAAGTACAGCTACCAGATGGACCCGGCCAACAGCGACGAGGCGCTGCGCGAGGTGGCGCTGGACCTGGCTGAAGGGGCTGACATGGTGATGGTGAAACCGGGTATGCCCTACCTGGACATCATCCGCCGGGTCAAGGATGAGTTCGGTGTGCCCACCTTCGCCTACCAGGTCAGCGGTGAATACGCCATGCTCAAGGCCGCCGCGCAAAACGGCTGGCTTGATGAACGCGCCGTTGTCATGGAGTCGCTGCTTTCATTCAAGCGTGCCGGTAGCGACGCGGTCCTGACCTACTTCGCGAAGGCCGTCGGCCACTGGCTGCAGGACGGCTGACGCCCACGCGCACCTGATGGACCATTACGCCGTCATGGGCAACCCCGTTGCCCACAGTAAATCACCGCAAATCCACTCGCTGTTCGCGGCACAGACCCGGCAGGAAATGGAGTATCGCGCCATCCTGGTCGAACGCGGCGGTCTGGCAGACGCCGTCGCAACATTCGCTTCCGGCGGTGGCCGTGGCCTCAATATCACCGTGCCCTTCAAGGAAGATGCCTGGGCGCTGACGGCGCAGCGCAGCGCGCGCGCCGAACGCGCCGGTGCGGTCAACACCCTGGTGCTGCATGGCAACGGTGAACATTTCGGCGACAACACCGACGGTGCAGGCCTGGTGCGCGACCTGCGCGACAATCACGGCGCCACGCTGCAGCACGCACGGCTGCTGCTGGTCGGTGCCGGCGGCGCCGCACGCGGCGTCATCGCACCCCTGCTGCAGGAAAGACCGGCACTGCTGGTTATCGCCAACCGCACGGCGGCAAAAGCCGTCGAACTGGCACGGGCTTTCTGTGACCTGGGACACGTGGAGGGCTGCGGTCTGCCGGACCTCGAGGGCCAGCCTTTCGACATCATCATCAACGCCACCGCGGCCAGCCTGTCGGGAGAGGTGCCGGCGCTTCCAGGCAGTATCGTGACGCCGCAAAGCTGGTGCTACGACATGATGTACGGCGACCGGCCGACTGCGTTCATGGACTGGTCGCAGACCCGGGGTGCGGCGCGCGCCCTGGACGGGCTTGGCATGCTGGTAGAGCAGGCGGCCGAATCCTTTTTCCTGTGGCGCAAGGTACGTCCCGATACGGCACCGGTCATCGCCGCATTACGCAAGCCGGGCTAAACCGGCATCAGAAACTGGCAGGCAGCTCCCGTTTCCCGCTACCAGCCTTCACTCCTGCGACGTTCACTGAGGCGGCGCTCCATACCGGTCCATGGCACGTCGCGCCAGTCGAGCCGGCGCCTTTCGTTGCCCACCCGCCGCTGTCCGAATTCCCTTGCGACCAGTTGCGTACCCATGCAGTCCTTGCCATCTACGCGCCGGATGACTTTCAGACCATCACGATCCGAACGTGCATGCACCAGGCCATAGCGATACAGGTTACCGCTGCTGTTCCGCTTCTTGACGATGCGTACCGGCACCCCGCCCGGCGGCTGGGCCAGATGCTGCAGCTCCCGTTCTGATAATCCTGCTGGAAGATTGCCGATAAAAACGATCATTTTTGTATTCTCTTGTTATGTGCCGGCGTGCGGCAATCGGTTAACGGGCAGCCAGGTGGCGGTTTTTCAGTTCGACATAATGTGCGGCGGAATAATCAAGAAACGCCGCTTCCTGCTCGCGCAACGGCCGCACCTTGCGGGCGGGAGAACCCACCCAGAGGTAGCCGCCATCCAGATCCCGACCGGGCGGCACCAGGCTCCCGGCCCCGACGATAGCCCCGGAACGCACGATGGCACCGTCCATGACCGTGGCCGCCATGCCAATGAGACAACGGTCCTCGATGGTACAGCCGTGCAGAATCGCCTGGTGACCGACCGTGATATCTGCACCGATGCGCAGCGCAAAACCACCGGGTGCGAACTCGCTGTCGTGGCTGACATGCAGCACGCTGCCATCCTGGATATTGGTGCGCGCACCGATTTCGATGCGATTGATGTCGCCACGCACCACCACCTGCGGCCACAGCGAGGCATCCTCCGCGATGCTGACATCCCCGATCACCAGCGCGGTCTCATCCACGTAGGCTGTCGCGGCTATACGCGGTGCTATGTTTTCAAATTTCCTTACTGTCATAAGGGGCAAGTTTCCGGGATTGTGTAGTCGGTTGCAAGATGTGCATGCTAGAGTTAGCGCACGCTGTTTCTGCACCACACTCCATTACTTCGAGGTCTAACACGAATGTCGAATCCATTGCTGAATCTGGATGGCCTGCCGCCCTACTCACGCATCAGTCCGGAACAGGTCAAACCGGCAATCGGACAACTACTGAGCGAGGGTCGCCAGCTGGTCGAGACACTTGCTGGCAGAGCAGACCCGCTACACCTGGGATAACCTGGTAGAACCGCTGGAAGTCATGGAAGACCGCATCAACCGTGCCTGGTCTCCCGTCAGCCACATGAATTCTGTCGTCAATACCGAGGCGATGCGGGATGCCTACAATGCCTGCCTGCCGCTGTTGAGTGAGTTCGGCACCGAAATGGGGCAGCACGAAGGCCTGTATCGCGCCTACAGGCAGATCGCGGATGGCGAGGAATACCAGCAGCTGGACAGTGCACAGCGCAAGGTCATCGACAATGCACTGCGCGATTTCCGACTCTCCGGTATCGAGCTGGACCAGGCAGCGCGCGACCGCTACAAGGCCATCATGCAGGAACTGTCCACGCTCACCTCGAGGTACAGCGACAATGTCCTGGATGCCACCAATGCCTGGTATAAACAGGTAACCGATGAATCCCTGCTGGCGGGGCTGCCGGAAAGCGCGCGCGAACTGGCACGGCAGCAGGCGGAACAGCGTGAACTGGATGGCTGGGTATTCAACCTGGAATTCCCGTCCTACTTCCCGGTCATCACATACGCGGATAACCAGGCGCTGCGCGAGGAGCTCTACACCGCCTACGTGACCCGCGCCTCGGACCAGGGGCCCAACGCCGGCAAGTGGAACAACGCCGACATCATGGAGCAGATCCTGGCGCTGCGGCACGAGGCCGCACGGCTGCTCGGCTTTGCCAACTATGCGGAACGCTCGCTGGCCACCAAGATGGCCGAATCCACCGAACACGTCATGGATTTCCTGAATGACCTGGCGACCCGCTCCCGGCCTGCGGCGGTCAGGGAACTGGATGAGGTGCGCGACTTTGCCGCGGCAACACACGCACAGCAGGAGCTGCAGGCCTGGGACATACCCTACTATTCGGAAAAACTGCGCCAGCAGAAATACGCCATCTCCCAGGAGGAACTGAAGCCTTACTTCCCGGAGCCCCACGTCATCACCGGCCTGTTCGCCATCGTGCAAAAACTCTACGGCCTGCAGATCAAGGCAGTCAGCGGCATAGATACCTGGCACAAGGACGTTGAGTACTACCGCATTCAGGATGCTGCCGGCGAGGTGCGCGGCGAGTTTTATCTCGACCTGTATGCAAGGCCGCACAAGCGCGGCGGCGCCTGGATGGATGAATGCATTTCACGCCGTCGTACCCGGGATGGTATCCAGGTGCCGGTTGCCTACCTGACCTGTAATTTCTCGCCGCCCATCGGCGACAAGCCTGCCCTGTTTACCCATGACGAGGTCATCACCCTGTTTCATGAATTCGGTCATGGTCTGCATCACATGCTGACGCAGATCGACTATGCGGGCGTATCCGGCATCAGTGGCGTGGCATGGGATGCCGTCGAGTTGCCCAGCCAGTTCATGGAAAACTGGTGCTGGGAGCGGGAGGCGCTGGACCTGTTCGCCCGGCACTACCAGAGCGGCGAGCGTATTCCTGATGAACTGTATCAACGCATGATGCAGGCAAGGAATTTCCAGTCCGCCCTGCAGATGGTACGCCAGCTGGAATTCTCCATCTTCGACTTCACCCTGCACCGCGATTATGATCCGGCCTCGCCGGCACAGGTACATGACACCCTGGAGGAGGTGCGGTCCCGGATTGCGGTGATCCAGCCGCCCGCCTTCAACCGCTTCGAGAACAGCTTCACCCACGTCTTCGGTGGTGGTTATGCGGCCGGCTATTACAGCTACAAGTGGGCGGAGGTGCTGTCCGCCGATGCCTTCTCGGCCTTCGAGGAGAGCGGCATCTTCAACCAGGATACCGGCAACCGCTTCATGAACACGATCCTGGCCCAGGGCGGTTCGCGCGAACCGATGGAACTGTTCGTCGAATTTCGCGGCCGCGAACCGAGCATCGATGCCCTGCTGCGCCACAGCGGCCTGGCGGCCTGAATGATTGCCACCCGGTCAGCATGAAAATAGCCACCTGGAACGTTAACTCCCTGAAGGTGCGCCTGCCGCATGTGCTGGACTGGCTGGCTGCGGCACAGCCGGACATCCTGTGCCTGCAGGAAACCAAGACTACCGACGAGAATTTTCCCGTCGAGGCCATCGAGGCCGCCGGTTACCACAGCGTGTACTCGGGGCAGAAGACCTACAACGGCGTGGCCATCCTCAGCAGGACAGCGGCAGCAGACATCCTCACCGACATCCCCGGCCTGGACGACCCGCAGCGGCGCATTTTGGGCGCTACTATCGGCGGTGTCCGGGTGCTGAATCTCTACGTCGTCAACGGCCAGGAGGTCGGCAGCGACAAATATGCCCACAAGCTGCACTGGCTGGGAAAGGTCGCGGAGCATGTCCGGGAGCAGCTCGGGCAGCACGCGAATTTCGTCACCCTGGGTGATTTCAACATTGCCCCGGAAGACCGCGACGTCCATGACCCGGAGGCCTGGCACGAGCGCATCCTCTGCAGCACCCCGGAACGCGAGGCACTGCAGCAACTGCTGGAGCTGGGGCTGGTTGATACCTTTCGACTGTTCGACCAGGAAGCCGGCAGCTACAGCTGGTGGGACTATCGGGCGGCGGCTTTCCGCAGGAACATGGGGCTGCGCATCGACCTGATCCTTGCCAGCCGGCCCCTGGCGGATAGCTGTACCGCCTGCAGCATCGACAAGGAACCACGCCGCCTGGAACGGCCTTCTGATCACACGCCGGTCGTGGCGGAATTCAACATTCAGGGTATACCCTGAATTCAGTCAACCCCATATATTCTTATATATCTCATTGATAATTAGATTTTTATTGGATGCCTTTTCTGTGTATAGACCACGACAATCTGCAGCAGGGCTGATTTAAAAGCAGGAAGCCAGCCCGGCATCCAGGTCGGGATATTGCAGGGAGATCTCCAGTTCCTCCAGCAGCCGGGTGTTGTCCATCCGGCGCGAGTCATTCAGAAACGACAGCATGCCCGGAGACAGCACGCGCTGCGCCTCCTCCCGGCTGACTTCCGCTGGTCGCGGCAGGCCGGCGGCATCGGCCACGCGAAAGAAATAATCCGTCATGTTGCTGGGGTGGCCGTCACTGACGTTGTACACGGTGTTGCTGTGGCGGCTGGACATCGCCGCCACGCAGATCGCGGCCAGGTCATCGACATGAATGCGGTTGGTATAGGGCGCATCCGCCTCTCGCAGCACCGGCAACTCCTGGCGCAGCCGCGCAAGCGGCAGCTTCCCCGGACCGTAGATGCCGGGGACCCGCAGCAGTGTCCACGCGCAGCCGTGCTCCCCGCACCAGGCCATAAGCTGGCGCTCCGCGTCCAGCCGGCGCCGGCCGCGCGCCGTTGCCGGAACCAGCGGCTGATCCTCGGTGATCCAGGCCCCCTGGCAGTCGCCGTACACGGCGCTGGTGCTGATGTAGACGATGCGCCGTGGCGGCCTGGCACTTGACAGCCCCCGCAGAAATCCCGCCATGCGCGGGTCAGTGTCTCCGGCAGGTGGCGGGGGTGCAAAGTAGTAAATTTCGGTGATACCGCCGGTCAGGGTACTGCTGGAAGCGTCTGTATCGAGGTCGATGCAGCGGGCATCAAAACCTGCCGCCTGCAGGGCGTCGAGGCTCTCGCTGCTGCGCACGATACAGGTCGGCGAACGTCCTGATGACTGCAGCAGGGCCGCCACGCGACGGCCGACATCGCCACAGCCAACGATTAACACAGCGTTATCAGGTTTATCTTGCATGCCAAATCAGCGACAATGCCTGACCATTTTCATAGGTTTTTACTGCTTGCATGTCATATCAGGTCACAATTGAATCCACGGGACATAATTTCACGGTCGAACCGGGCGAGTCCGTCCTCGACGCCGCGCTGCGCCAGGGGATTATACTGCCTTACGGCTGCCGCAATGGTGCCTGCGGCTCCTGCATGGGGGAACTGGCATCCGGACAGGTGGCCTATCCCGCCGGCCTGCCGCCGGCATTGAGTGAAGCGGATGCCGCCGCCAACAAGGCCCTGTTCTGCCAGGCACGCCCGGCCGGTGACCTGGACATCCGCGTCCGCGAGGTTGATGCCGCCGGCGATATCGAGATCAAGACCCTGCCCTGCCGGGTCGAGAAGCTGGAGCACCTGGCACATGACGTCATTCGCATTTACCTCAAGGTGCCGAGCAGCGAACGCATGCAGTTCCTCGCGGGTCAGTATATTGATGTCCTGATCAAGGGCCACGAACCGCGGGCATTCTCGATCGCCAACGCGCCGCACGCTGACGAATTCGTCGAATTGCATATCCGCTACGTCGAGGGCGGCCTGTTCACCGACCAGGTGTTCCACCATATGCGTGAAAAGGCGCTGTTGCGCATCAAGGGGCCGCTGGGCACCTTCTACCTGCGTGAGGACTCGGATCGCCCCGCCATCCTGATCGGCGGCGGCACCGGCTTCGCCCCGCTCAAGGGAATCCTGGAACATGCCTTCGAGATCGGGATCAAGCGTCCGCTGCACCTGTTCTGGGGGGTGCGCGCCAGGCGCGACCTGTACCTGGATGCGCTGCCGTCACAGTGGTGCAAGACCCACCCCAACTTCAGCTACACACCGGTACTGTCCGATCCGCTGCCGGATGATGACTGGTCTGGCGAGACCGGCTTCGTCACCGACAGCGTCATCCGCCACTACCCTGACCTGTCCGGCCACGACATTTACATGAGCGGACCACCGGTGATGGTGAAAGCCGGCCATTCCCTGTTCATGCAACACGGTCTGGACGAGGCGCGCTTCTTTTCCGACGCCTTTGAGTATGCCGCGGTCACGGAAAGCATCAAGGGGTTGCAGCAGGGCTGACCTGCACCCGGTGGGTACGAAAGCCGCGCAAAAAAAGGACCCGGGGGGAAACCGCGGGTCGCTGTGAGGAGTCGATATGAAAAAAACAGCCCTTGCGCAACAACTCAACTTCCAGACTGCAGGTTCAATCTAGCACTACAATCCAGTAATTCCTATTGTGGTAACTACTTAGCGGCGCCTCGCCTGCCCGGGGCAAATGTTTTCAATGCCTCGACCAGCGCCGCGTCACTGGCGTTCTCCGCGACCAGGGCTGCATGCTCGAATCCCAGTTCCTGCGCCAGCAGTGCCTGGCGTTCACTCACCACGACCAGCGGCAGGGTACGCAACTGCTGCTGCCCTTCCTCTCCCGCCATGGCAAACAGGTTCTCCAGGGTCTCGTTACTGGTCGCCGTGACCACATCCAGCGCACCGGGCTGCAGCAACGCGCGCATGAGTTGCGGATCGACCTCCGGGCAGGCGCGCCGGTAAACCTCGACATAATCCACCACGGCGCCGCGCGCGAGCAGGGTCTCGCGCAGGTGCTCGCGACCGCCGTTGCCACGCAGGATGACTACCCGCTTGCCGCGCATGTCCTGCAGCGCGTCCAGCGCCAGCAAGGCCTCGCTGTTGAAGCGGTGCGCCGGTACCAGGTCCGGTGCCAGTCCGTATTCCTGCAGGGCGGCGGCCGAACTGGCGCCGACCGTGGCGATTTTCACGTGCTGCGGCCAGTCGCGCCGCGCCAGGATATAGTCCAGACCACAGGTGACGGCATTGACGCTGATGAACACGGCAAGGTCATAGTGGTGCAGCGCCCCGACCAGCGCCTGCAATGCCGCGAGATCGAGCGGTTCCCGGATCTCGATTGCCGCCAGCTGCACGGCCTCGTAGCCCGCCTCCTCCGCCAGTCGGCAGAGTCCGGCGGCCTGCCCGGCTGGCCGCGTAACCAGTACCCGCGGCCGCCCGCTACCCACCCAGCAATTCATCGAGTATCGGTCTGGCGCCCCGCCCCAGCAGGTCCTGCGCGAGTTGCTCGCCCAAGTTCAGCCGCTGCACTGGACGGGCCGCTGATCTCGCCCCGCACGATGGCGCTACCGTTCGGCCAGCCGACCAGGCCGCGCAGCTCGATGCTGTCGCCCGTGATGGTGGAAAAACCGGCCACCGGAGCCTGGCAGCCACCGGCCAGGGTGGCATTCATGGCGCGCTCCGCCCGTGTCCGCAGCGCCGTTTCTGCATGATTCAGGGGCTCGATCAGCGCCTTGACGACCGCGTCATCGCTGCGGCATTCGATGCCGATCACGCCCTGCGCAATGGCCGGCAGCATGTCTTCAGGTTCCAGCGCACGGGTAATCCGCTCCGCCATGTCGAGTCGCTTCAGCCCGGCACTGGCCAGCACGATGGCGTCGTAATCACCGGCATCCAGTTTTGCCAGGCGCGTGTTGACATTGCCGCGCAGGTCGAGAATTTCCAGGTCCGGGCGGACGGCCCGCAGCTGGCACTGGCGCCGCAGGCTCGAGGTCCCCACGCGGGCGCCCTGCGGCAGATCGGCCAGTGTGGCGAAGCTGTTGGAGACAAAGGCATCGCGCGGATCCTCGCGCTCCAGGATGGCGCCGATCTCCAGCCCTTCCGGCAGTTCGACAGGCACGTCCTTCATGGAATGCACGGCGATATCGGCGCGCCCGGCCAGCATGCCCTGCTCCAGCTCCTTGACGAACAACCCCTTGCCGCCGATCTTTGCCAGCGGACTGTCCAGCACACGGTCGCCCTGTGTGCTCATGGTCACCAGCTCGACCCGCAGCCCGGGATGCAGCTGCTGCAGGCGTGCCTGCACATGTTCCGCCTGCCACAGCGCCAGCGGGCTTTTTCGTGTTGCAATGCGAAGTTGCCTGGTTGACATGGGATGCTTTCCCCGTTACCTAGTAAATGATAATGAAACAATTATACAAGTCTGCCCTGCTCGGTTGCGGTTTATTCTGGCTGGCGGCCAGCGGGCTGCGTGCGGAAGTCGAGATACCGCTGGCCACCGACCTGCAGGCAGATGGCCGGCAGGCCCGTGAAGCGCAGCTGCCCGTGCTGCTGACCTTCTCCGCGATTGCCTGTGAATACTGCCGGCAACTGGAAGACGAGTTCCTGCGGCCCATGCTGATCAGCGGCGAATACACCGACAGGATCCTGATCCGTCGGCTGCTGCTGGACAACGGCTCCCGGGTCATCGACTTTGCCGGCGAACGCATTGCAACCACACAATTGTCCGACCGCTACAAGGTGTACGTTACGCCAACCATCCTGTTCCTGGACGGGAATGGCAACGAGCTTGCCGAACGCATGGTCGGGATCAATACCCCGGAGATGTATGGCGGCTACCTGGATAACTGCATTGATACGGCGCTGTACACGATTCGCGCCCCCTCGAGGCTGGCACACCTGCCGGGTTGCAGGCTGCAACCGAAGGCGAGCACCCTCAGTCCTGCAACGCCTTGACCAGCCGGCGTATCTCCGCGATGTGGCGACGGCTCACTTCCAGGGTGCTGGCCATGCCCGACAACTGCACCCGGCCGTGTCCTTCATCGTCCCGCTCCAGACCGGTGATGTAGCGCCTGGCGACCAGTGCATTGCGATGGATGCGCACGAAGCGCTCCGCGAACTCATCTTCCAGCGCCTTCAGCGTTTCCTCGATCAGGATCTCGCAATCCGGCGTAACCACACTGACATATTTCTGGTCCGCCAGGAAATAGCGGATGTCGTCCACTTCGATCAACTGCAGGCTGCCGCGCACACTGGCACAAATACGCCGGCGTGATGCCGGTTCTTCACTTGCTTCGCGCAGGGCGCTCGCCTGCACCCGGGTCAACAGACGCGCATGCTGCAAGGCATCAGCAAGGCGCTCGCGGCGCACCGGTTTCAACAGGTAGTCCACTGCATGGGTTTCAAAGGCCTGCACCGCATATTCGTTATAGGCGGTCGTGAAAATCACCGCCGGCGGCTGCTCCAGGGACTGCAGATGCTGCGCGGCCTCAAGTCCATCCATGCCGGGCATGCGGATATCCAGCAGCAGAACATCCGGCTGCAGCCGCGCGGTCAGCTCCAGTGCTTCCCGGCCGCTGGCTGCCTCGCCACAGACCACGCAGCCCTCCTGCGCCTCCAGCATGCGGGCCAGCCGCTCGCGTGCCGGAGCCTCGTCATCGACGATCAGGATTTTCATGCCACCCCTGCCTGCGGAAACCGGATACTGACCTGGTAGCTGCCCGTACCGGTAGTGCTCTGCAGTCCCGCCCTGTTACCAAAGGCGATCGCCAGGCGCTGATGGATATTCTCTTGCGCCATGTGGTTGCCATGCTGGCGAGTGCCGGCGACGGCGTCGGGCACCGGGTTGCTGACGGTGATCTCGACCAGGTCGTCGACACGGCGCCCGCTCACGTTTATGGTGCCGCCCTGCGGCAGCGGCTCGATGCCATAATATATCGCGTTTTCCAGCAGCGGCTGCAGCACCAGCGGCGGCAGCCGCGCATCCATTGGCAGGTCGTCCAGTTGCCACTCGACCGCCAGCCGCTCGCCCAGTCGCAGCTTCTCGATGCCAAGGTAACGCTGCGCCAGTTCGATCTCATCACCCAGCGTGGTCCGCTCGTGCGAACCGCTCAGCGAGGCACGGAACAGATCGGACAGATCCTCGATGGCGGTTTCAGCCGCTTCCGGGTCAGAGCGTGTCAGGGAGGCGATGGTGTTCATGCTGTTGAACAGAAAATGCGGTCGAATGCGCGCCTGCAGCGCCTGGATGCGCGCCCGGGCTTCCGACTGCAGCCGCTGCCGCCACTGGAACTGGATATACAGGTGGCGCAGGATCACCGCGGCAACCACGGTGCTGATTGTCAGGTTGCGCAACAGGAACACCGGGTGGTCGTCGCCGTTAAGCGCCGGAAACAGCGTGCTCTCTATCATCAGCCAGAATGCCAGCTCGCTCACCACGGCCGTGACCAGCAGTACCAGCAGGTAGCTCGCCAGCGCGGCGGCGCTGTTGCTCATGCGTGTCAACAGCGGCCGGGCAACACACAGCAGCGCCGCGCTGGCGAGCGCGATCCATTGCACCAGCATGGAGATCAGGCCGAGATTGCCCCAGGGATCATCGATAACTCCGGGGCTCAGCAGCGTGATGACAAAGGCCAGCAACTCCGCAATCACCACCACCGCGAACACCATGCGCACGCTGCAGAAATTCGGCAGGAAGTAATTCTCGATGCCTTCTACACCACCCGGATCGGTTGCGCGCTGCATGGTCATGGAAGCAGTTTCAGGCCTGCCCACGGCGCATGCAAGTCCGCCCGGCGCCTGGCAGCAGCGGCACGGACCAGGCAGGCAACGCCGCCACGGATTGGTTTATACTGCGCTGGCCCGGGTTGCCTGCCGGGCAACACGGTCGCACCAGGCCGCGGAACAGCCAGGCTAACACGAGTTTTGCGGTTACCCACATGACGGATAAAGACGCTGCATCAAAACCCTGGGGCGGACGCTTCACCGAATCGACGGATGCCTTCGTCGAGGAATTCACGGCATCCATTGACTTCGACAAACGGCTCTACCGCCATGACATCGCCGGCTCGGTGGCCCATGCCCGCATGCTGGCGCACGTCGGTATTCTCACGGCTGATGAATGCGCGCAAATCGTGAAGGGTCTGGAGGAAATTCTCGCGGATATCGAGCGCGGCGACTTTGCCTGGTCCGTCGCCCTTGAAGACATCCACATGAATATCGAGGCACGGCTCATCGAACGCATCGGAGACACTGGCAAGAAGCTGCACACCGGGCGCTCCCGCAACGACCAGGTCGCCACCGACCTGCGCCTCTACCTGCGGGATGAAATCGATGCGCTGTGCGCCGACCTCTCCCGGCTGCAGACCGCGCTGGTCGATCTCGCCGAACGGGAGGCAGGCACCATCATGCCGGGCTTCACGCATTTGCAGGTGGCCATGCCCGTCAGTTTCGGACACCACATGCTGGCCTGGGAAGCGATGCTGGAGCGGGATCATCAGCGTCTCCTGGACTGCCGCAAGCGGGTCAACATCATGCCGCTGGGTGCCGCCGCACTGGCAGGCACGAGTTTCCCGATTGACCGGGAATATACCGCGCACCTGCTGGGGTTCGAGGCGCCCGCCACCAACTCGCTGGACGCGGTGAGCGACCGGGACTTCGTCATTGAATTCTGTTCGGCAGCGGCCCTTGTCATGCTGCACCTGTCGCGCTTTTCCGAGGAACTGATACTCTGGTCATCGGCACAATTCAGCTTTATTGAACTGCCGGACCGCTTCTGCACCGGTTCCAGCATCATGCCGCAGAAAAAGAACCCCGATGTGCCGGAACTGGTACGCGGCAAGAGCGGCCGGGTGACCGGCAACCTCGTCAGCCTGCTGATGTTGATGAAAAGCCAGCCGCTGGCCTACAACAAGGACAACCAGGAAGACAAGGAACCCCTGTTCGACAGTGTCGATACCCTGCACGGTTCACTGCGGGTGTTCGCCGATATGATGCCGACGATCGAGGTGCATCGCGAGGCCATGGAAAAGGCGGCGCGGCAGGGGTTCTCTACCGCCACTGACCTCGCCGACTACCTGGTGCGCAAGGGCATCGCGTTTCGGGATGCGCACGAAATCGTCGGCAGGGCCGTGCGTTACGGGGTCGACAGCGGCAACGACCTTGCGGATATGACGCTGGCCGAACTGCAGGAATTTTCCGGCGTCATCGACAACGATGTTTACGCGGTGCTGACGCTCAAGGGTTCCATGGCGGCACGCGACCATACCGGCGGTACGGCACCGTCACAGGTGCGCAGCGCCGTGGCCGCCGCCAGGCAGCGGCTCGCAACCCGCTGAAACGGTGTTTGCCGCGCACCCTGCCTGCAGACATCCCGATCCCGTCCGATACCATTTTCCATCGACTGCCGGGTACGACACAAACGATATGAAGACGCTATGACAGACCTTTCCCTGCAGCAGGCACTGGCCCTGCTGGACATCTCTCCAATAGCCATGCTGCTGACCGGTGCTGACGGCCGGGTTCGCGGCTGCAACCAGGCCTTCGCGGCCATGATCGATGAGACTGCAGACCGGCTTGCAGGTCAATCACCGGCTGACGGCCTGCTGGCACCCCTGCTGGGCCAGGGCACGCTCATCAACTGGATCATGCCGGATGGCGATGCCCGCTGGCTGGCGCTGCAGACCTTCGAGATCGATGACGCACCCGGCAGCAGTGTCCGCTTCTATCTCGATGTCACCGAAAAGCTGCGCCTCAAACAGGAGCGTGACGCGCTGGCCCGGGAACTGCAGGCGCAGTCACTCTACGATGCCAGCCTGGGCAGCCTGTTCAGCCGCCACGGAGTCCTGGTATCGCTGCGGCCGCTGGTCGCCCGCAGCCGGCGCTACAACAGCCCGCTCTCCGTGGTGACCATGCGCATCGACACCCGCGCGGATATGGACAAGACGCTGACCCGCATCGCCCATTTACTCAGGGACCAGACGCGCTGGGCGGACCTGGTGGGCTGCAATACCGGGCGCGACTTTATCCTTATCCTGCAGGAAACCACCCGGGACGCCGCGGAGCAGCTGGTACAGAAACTGGCGGCGCATCTCGAACAAATGAACGCGGACACGGACAATCCCGTCCAGGCCTGCTACGGCATCACCCAGTGCCAGAAAGATGATGACGAGGCCTCCATCCTGGAGCGCGCCGAGTCCGCGCTGGCGCAGGCCTGCCGCAGCCCGAGTGGTACGGCTATTGCGATTTAAGCCGCTGCACCAGCCAGCGCCGCACGTCCGCGATCTCTTCCGGATACACCGCGTGCGGCATGACATAGGTATGCCAGTCGATGTGATAACCCGCTTGCTGCAAGCGCGCGCGTGACGCTTCTGCCAGCGGCAGCGGCACCACCGGGTCCTGGGTGCCGTGCGCCATCATGATCGGGATCGTCCGGTTGGCAGTGCTCATTTCCGCTTCCAGGCGTGCCGCCAGCGGCAGGTAGGTCGACAATGCCAGAATGCCGGCCAGCCGCTCCGGGTAGCGCAGCCCGGTATGCAGCGCGATCGCGCCGCCCTGGGAAAAACCCGCCAGCAGTACCTGCGCCGCCGGGATACCCAGCCCGACTTCGCGCGCGATCAGGGCCCGCAGTTGCTGCTCCGAGGTATGAATGCCCTCGCTGTCCTGGCCACGGCTGAAGTCGGCTGCCGCGATGTCATACCACGCCGGCATCAGCATGCCCCCGTTGATGGTTACCGGGCGGCGCGGCGCATGCGGCAGCACCACGCGTACACCCAGCGTATCCACGATATCCAGCTGGGGTATCAGTGGCTCGAAATCGTGGCCGTCGGCACCCAGGCCGTGCAGCCAGATGACGCTGGCACGCGGCGGCAGCACGGGATTGATTTCAACGGCATCGAGCAAGGGGGCATTCATGCACCGTAGTATGCATCAGTCTCCGTGGACTGACACGCGCACCATCGCCGGCAGCGTGGCATTGGGTTTGCAGCAGGCACACCGTATACTTGCCGCATTTCACAGGATGCCTGCCATGAGAGTTTCGCGCACAACCCGACTGACAATACTGCTTCTCGCGAGTCTCATCCTGCTTGGCGGCTGCGGGCAGACGGGGCCGCTGTACCTGCCCGACGAAGAGCCGCAAGAGCAGCAGGGTTAGCGGAGGCAGCGCAACGGCATGGATCATTTCAGTTACCAGAACGGCAGCCTGCATGCCGAGGCCGTCCCGCTGGCGGACATCGCCGCACAGTTCGGAACACCCTGCTACGTCTATTCACGCGCCACCCTGGAGCGCCACTGGCAGGTCTTCGATGCCGCGCTCGGCACGCATCCGCACCTGATCTGTTACGCCGTCAAGGCAAACTCCAGCCTGGCGGTACTGCAGGTACTGGCACAGACTGGGCTCCGGCTTCGATATCGTGTCGGTCGGCGAACTGGAACGGGTGCTGCGGGCCGGGGGGGATCCGGCGAAAATCGTGTTTTCCGGTGTCGGCAAGCAGGCAACGGAAATGCGCCGCGCCCTGGAAGCCGGCATACGCTGCTTCAACGTGGAGTCTGAACCCGAGTTGCTGCGGCTCGACGCGGTCGCGGGAGAGATGGGCATGACCGCGCCGGTTTCCCTGCGCGTCAACCCGGATGTGGACGCGCGCACCCATCCATATATATCCACCGGACTGCGCGACAATAAATTCGGCATCGACGTCGGCATCGCGCTGCACGCCTACCAGCATGCCGCCGCGCTGCCCAATATCCGGGTCACGGGCATCGACTGTCACATCGGCTCCCAGCTGACCGAGATTGCCCCCTTCGTGGACGCGCTGGACCGGGTGCTGGATCTGGTCGACCGGCTGGCTGACGCCGGCATTCCGCTGGCGCATATCGACATCGGCGGCGGCCTGGGAATTCCCTATCGCCGCGAGGACACCCCGCCGCCGCCGGACGTCTATGCCCGCGCCCTGCTGGAGCGCATGGCGCACCGGCCGCAGGAATTGCTGCTGGAACCGGGCCGCGCCATTGCCGGCAATGCCGGGGTGCTGCTGACGCGCGTGGAATACCTGAAGCACACCGCGCACAAGAATTTCGCCGTCGTGGACGCCGCCATGAACGACCTGCAGCGCCCTGCCCTTTATGACGCCTGGCACGACATCGTCCCGGTTGCCCCGCGCACCGTGGATGCCGATACCTACGATGTGGTCGGCCCGGTTTGCGAAACCGGTGATTTCCTCGGCCGGCAGCGCGAACTGGCACTCGCCGAGGGCGACCTGCTGGCGGTACGCTCGGCCGGCGCGTACGGGTTCAGCATGAGCTCCAACTACAACTCGCGCCCGCGCGCAGCGGAAGTCATGGTCGATGGCGACAGCATCCACCTCATCCGCGAGCGCGAGGTCATCGACGACCTGGTGCGCGGCGAGCACCTGCTGCCGGACTGAGCGGCCGGTGTTTTACCCGACAGTTTCGTCATGACCCGGACAAACCATGCTGCTTGAATTCACCAAAATGCACGGCCTCGGCAATGATTTCGTGGTCATCGACGCCATCAACCAGCAGGTCGGGCTGGATGCGGAACAGGTACGGCATCTCGCCGACCGGCGCTTTGGCATCGGCTGTGACCAGCTGCTGCTGGTGGAATCCGCCACTACGCCTGCGGCGGATTTCCGCTACCGGATTTTCAATGCCGACGGCGGCGAAGTCGGGCAATGCGGCAATGGCGCCCGCTGCTTCATGCGCTTCGTGCGGGAACACGGCCTGACCGACAAGTCGGAACTGCGGGTGGAAACGGCCAGCGGCCCGTTGCTGCTGATCCAGGAAGACGATGGCCTGATCACCGTGGACATGGGCGTCCCCCGGCTGCAGCCGCGCGAGATTCCGTTCGACGCACCGGCCTACGCGTCCCGTTATCCGCTGGAGGTTGCCGGCGAGATGCTGGAGATCGCGGCCGTGTCGATGGGCAATCCCCACGCGGTGCTGCAGGTGCACGATATCGATAGCGCACCGGTTGCTGCACTGGGACCGGCAATCGAGCATCACGCGCGCTTCCCGCAGCGCACCAATGCCGGCTTCATGCAGGTCATCGATCCCGAAACCGTGCGCCTGCGGGTTTACGAACGCGGCGCCGGCGAGACCCTGGCCTGCGGCAGCGGCGCCTGTGCCGCGGTGGTCGCGGGCCGCATGTGGGACCTGCTGGCAGCGCGCGTCAAAGTCATCCTGACAGGCGGGGAACTTGTGGTAAGCTGGGCCGGCGAAGGCCGCCCGGTCATGATGACCGGCCCTGCCACCACCGTCTACGAAGGACGTATTCGACTATGACGACATCACAGCAGACACAGCCGGAAGGCCTGCCGCTGGAGGAGAAAACGGTCGCGGATTTCCTGCGCGATAATCCCGAATTCTTTCAGAACAATGCCAGTCTGCTGGCGACGCTGGAAATCCCGCATGCCTGCGGCCCCGCGGTTTCCCTGGTGGAACACCAGGTAAAGGTGCTGCGTGACCAGAATCGCCAGCTGAAGCGCAAGCTCATGGACCTGGTGCATGTCGCACGCGACAACAACCGCCTCAACGAACGCATGCACCAGCTGACCCTGGGGCTGATCAATACCAACTCGCTGGTCGCACTGCTGGATACCCTGCGCGAACACCTGCAGGGCGAATTCAAGGCGGACACCGTCACCCTGCGGCTGGCCGGCATCCCGGAGGCGCAGGCTCGCGAGTGCGGCGTCGATATCTTTGATCCCGCCGGTGCAGAGCTGGCAAACTTCGAATCCTTCCTCAAATCCTGCCGGCCGCAATGCGGCCGTTTCAAGACCGAGCAGCTGCAGTACCTGTTCGGCGACCAGGCCGAGGCGATCGAATCGGTCGCCCTGGTCCCGCTGGGCCACAAGAGCAGCTACGGCCTGCTGGCCATCGGCAGCCAGGATGCGAGCCGCTTCCATCCCGGCATGGGCACGCTGTTCCTGACCCACCTGGGTGAACTGATCGGGCTGCTGCTCGCGCAGTACCTCGACCCCGGCAACCCGTCCGGGAACTGATCCCGCAACAGCCGCTCGCCCTCCCTTTCGTGGCGCATGACAAACAGCACTGGCTGAAAGACTTTCTGCAACACCTGCAGACCGAGCGCCGCCTGTCGGCCAATACCCGCACGCATTACCGGCGGGACCTGGACGAACTGACTGGCTGGTGCGACCAGGCGGGCATCCGCGGCTGGGACGAACTCAACACCCACCATGTCAGGCAGTACGCGGCACACTGTCACCGGCGCGGCCTGGGTGGCCGCAGCATCCAGCGGCGCCTGTCAGCACTGCGTACCTTCTTCAACTACCTGTTGCGGGAGCATGCAGTGCAGCACAACCCGGGACTGGATGTGCGCGCACCCCGCTCGGAACAGCATCTGCCCGACACCCTCAACGTCGACGACGTCAACCACCTGCTGATGGCCGGCAGCGACGACACGCTGGGCCTGCGTGACCATGCCATGCTGGAGTTGCTCTACTCGTCCGGCCTGCGACTGGCGGAACTGGTGTCCCTGGATCTGGGGGACGTGGATTTTGCCGAGCGCATGGTGCGGGTCACCGGCAAGGGCGCGAAAACGCGCGTCGTCCCGGTCGGTAGCAAGGCCATCAGCGCCCTGCAGGCCTGGCTCGGGGTCCGGCCACGCCAGCAGGCGGCCGGTGAAACGGCCCTGTTCACCTCGCGCAGCGGCAAACGCCTGGGCCATCGCGCGGTACAGCAGCGGGTCAAGCAGTGGGCCAGGCGCAAGGGGATACCGGGCGACCTGCACCCGCACACCCTGCGGCATTCTTTCGCCAGTCACGTACTGGAGTCCAGCGGCGACCTGCGTGCGGTGCAGGAACTCCTGGGACACGCGGATATCAGCACCACCCAGATCTATACCCACCTCGACTTCCAGCATCTCGCGCGGGTCTACGATGCCGCGCACCCGCGCGCGCGCAAGACCCGGTAGCTTGTCGGGTCACGCCCGGAAAGGTGAAGTTATAAATATTAACGGGTTATCTGCGTATACAGCGTAAAATCTATTATTAGGGTATTCACCAACAAGTAACCAGCAGCTTCCCGGGACATCAGACCATGCGCGAATGCGGGGCAGGGACCCGTTGCTGTCAGTTGCGCGCACTGCGGTATAAAACCCCTTGCGATTCAGTCGGAGTGGCACACCGCGATGGTGTACAATCTACGCCCTTTTCCCCCGGAGCAGGCAAGTGAAACAGTTTCGCGGAACCACCATTCTTTCCGTACGCCGCAATGACAGCGTGGTGATCGGTGGTGACGGCCAGGTCACCATGGGCGACACGGTCATGAAGGGCAATGCGCGCAAGGTGCGCCGCCTCTACAACGACAAGGTGCTGGCCGGCTTCGCCGGCGGCACTGCCGATGCCTTTACCCTGTTCGAACTGTTCGAAGGCAAGCTGGAGGCACACAGCGGCCAGTTGACCCGTGCCGCCGTGGAACTGGCAAAGGACTGGCGCACCAACAAAATGCTGCGCAATCTCGAAGCCCTGCTGGCCGTTGCCGACGAGGAAACTTCCCTTATCATCAGCGGCAACGGTGATGTGATCGAACCGGAAAACTCGCTGATGGCGATCGGCTCCGGTGGGCCGTACGCGCAGGCCGCCGCGCGTGCCCTGCTGGAAAACACGGAGCTGGATGCACGCACCATTACCGAGACCGCCTTGAATATTGCCGGCGACATCTGCATCTATACCAACCGCAACCTGACACTGGAAGAATTACGCTTTGGCCCGGACGCGAGCGAATAAGCCGCAACCATCCGAGCACAAAATCCCAGAAACCCGATAGAATAGCCGCGAATTGTATCTAACATGTCCGAAATGACTCCCAGAGAGATCGTCCAGGAACTGGACAAGCACATCATCGGCCAGGACGCCGCCAAGCGTGCCGTGGCGATCGCCCTGCGCAATCGCTGGCGGCGCATGCAGGTCGCAGAACCGCTGCGCGCGGAAATCACGCCGAAGAATATCCTGATGATCGGTCCGACCGGCGTGGGCAAGACCGAGATCGCCCGCCGCCTGGCGCGCCTGGCGAATGCGCCTTTCATCAAGGTGGAAGCCACCAAGTTTACCGAGGTCGGCTATGTCGGCCGCGATGTGGAATCCATCATTCGTGACATGGTGGATGTAGCCATCAAGATGGCCCGCGAGACCGAGATTCAGAAGGTCCGCAACCGGGCCGAGGATGCCGCCGAAGAACGCATCCTGGACGTGCTGCTGCCGGCACCCCGCAGCCTGTCACAGGGCGAACAGCCAGCCGCAACGGAATCCGAAACCCGCCAGAAATTCCGCAAGCGCCTGCGCGAAGGCCAGCTCGACGACAAGGAGATCGAAGTCGAGGTTTCCGCAGCACCGGTCGGCGTGGAAATCATGGCTCCCCCCGGCATGGAGGAAATGACCAGCCAGCTGCAGGGCATGTTCCAGAACCTCGGCGGCGGCCGCACGCGGACCCGCAAGTTGCGCATTCGTGACGCCCGCAAGCTGCTGTGTGACGAGGAAGCGGCGAAAATGATCAACGAGGAAGACCTGAAACACCGCGCCCTGCAGAATGCCGAGCAGAACGGCATTGTATTCCTTGATGAAATCGACAAGGTCACCCGGCGTGGAGAAAGCAGCGGACCGGATGTCTCGCGCGAGGGCGTACAGCGTGACCTGCTGCCACTGGTCGAGGGCTGCACCGTCTCGACCAAGCACGGCATGGTCAAGACCGACCATATCCTGTTCATTGCCTCGGGCGCGTTTCACCTCTCCAAACCCTCGGACCTGATCCCGGAACTGCAGGGGCGGCTGCCGATCCGCGTGGAGCTGGACGACCTCGGGACCGCCGAGTTCGTCCGCATCCTGACCGAGCCCGATGCCTCGCTGACCGAGCAATATACGCGCCCTGATGGCCACGGAGAACGTCGAGTTGCAGTTTACCGATGACAGTATCGTGCGGCTTGCGGAAATTGCCACGGTCATCAACGAGCGCACGGAGAATATCGGTGCCCGGCGGCTGCACACCGTCATGGAACGCCTGCTGGAGACGGTTTCCTTCGAGGCAACGGACCGTTCCGGCAGCAGCATCGCCATCAACGCAGATTACGTGAACGAGCATCTGAACGCGCTGGTGAAGGACGAAGACCTGAGCCGGTATATACTCTAAATCCGGTAACAGCCCGCAGCGCAACAACAACCGTGAAATTCGAGGCAACCATGACCGCAACGCCCCAAACCGACCGAAATCAGCCTGCACCAGAAATCGCGCATCCTGGAACTCAAATTCGAGGATGGCACGCACTTCGAACTCAGCTACGAGTTTCTGCGGGTGCATTCACCTTCGGCCGAGGTGCAGGGGCATGGCCCGGGACAGGGCGTGCTGCAGCTGGCCAAGGAAAACGTCATGATCAACCAGATCGACCCGGTCGGCAGCTACGCCATCCAGCCGCATTTCGATGACGGCCACGATACCGGCATCTACTCCTGGGAAACCCTGTACGACATGGGCAAGAACCGGGACAAATACTGGCAGGAATACCTGCAGAAGCTGGAGGCCGCCGGCTACCAGCGCAAGCAGCCGGACTGACGCCGCGACGCAGGGCAAGACCCGAAATGACAGACAAGACCACCCACTTCGGATTTCGTGATGTCCCGCTGCCGGAAAAGGCGCGGCATGTCCGCGAGGTATTCGATTCCGTGGCGGACAGCTACGACCTGATGAACGACCTCATGTCGTTCGGTGTCCACCGCCTGTGGAAACGCTTCACCATCGGGATGGCGGACCTGAAGCCGGGGCAACGGGTGCTCGACCTGGCCGGCGGCACCGGTGACCTGACACGGCTGATGGCGCCGCGAGTCGGCCGCGAGGGCCTGGTGGTACTGTCCGACATCAATGCCGCAATGCTGGGCAATGGCCGCAGCCGGCTGCTGGACAAGGGGATTGCCGGCAACGTCGACTTCGCCCAGGCCAATGCGGAACGGCTGCCGTTTCGCGACGGCAGCTTCGACCTGGTCACCATGGCCTTCGGGCTGCGCAACGTCACCGACAAGCAGCAGGCGCTGAATTCCATCTACCGGGTACTGCGACCTGGCGGGCGGCTGCTGGTGCTGGAATTCTCGCGCCCGGTCGCTGCGCTGCGCCCGGCCTACGATTTCTACTCCTTCAGTATCCTGCCGAAACTGGGGCGGCTGGTGGCCAATGACGAAGCCAGCTATCGCTACCTGGCCGAGTCCATCCGCATGCATCCCGACCAGCAGACACTGCGGGACATGATGCAGCAGGCGGGTTTCGAAAACTGTGATTACCACAACCTCACCGGTGGGATCGTCGCGATCCACCGTGGATACAAGTATTGAATACCGACGCGCCAGTCTATGCCGGCTTCTGGCGGCGCCTCGGCGCCTGGCTGCTGGATATCGTGCTGGCCTGGTCAGCCTTCGTCTGTGCACTGCTGGTATGGAGCGGCCTGAGCGGCCACGCGCAACCCTGGGACGCACCGGCAACCCCGACGCTCATCGGTGCTGCTGCGCTGGGGTTTTTCATCCTGGGACGCTGCCTGGATGCCTGGCTGCAGGGTACTCCGGGAAAACACCTGATGGGCTGCCGGATTATTGATACCCGCAGCGGCCGCAGCCTGCGCTGCCGGCAATCTCTCTGGCGCGGGCTGGCCCTGCTGCTGGCGGCATTGCCTGCCGGGCTGGGTATCTTTCGCATCGGCTGGAACCGCTACCGGCAGGGCCTGCATGACAAGCTGGCCGGCAGCGCGGTCATCATGGAAGATGACTCCCGCCTGACGCTGGCGGAACTGGCGGCCGCCAAATGATCAGCCTGCCCGCAAGTCTGCTGGCCGGACTGGAAGCCGCGCTGAACCGCTACCTGCGGCTGGACCCGGATGCCATGGTTCGCATGGCCGCGCTGCAACAGCGCAGTATCGCGATCGAACTGACGCCGTTGCAGCTGACCCTGTACGTTGTCCCCGGTGCAAATGGTGTGCAGCTGCGTTCGCAGGTCGAGTCCGGACCAGACACGGTGCTGCGCGGCACCCCGCTGGGCCTGGCACAGCTGGGCCTCGGCAGCCAGAGCGGCAAGACCCTGTTCTCGGGCAGCGTAACCATCGAGGGTGACGTGGAAACCGGGCAGGCCTTCAAGGCCATCCTCGATGAAATGGATATCGACTGGGAAGAACAGCTCTCCCGGCTCACCGGTGACGTCGTCGCACACCAGCTGGGGAATACGGCACGCCGTGCCGCCAGCGCACTGCGGCACGGGCGGCGCACCCTGGAACAGGATCTCGGTGAATTCCTGCAGGAGGAACTGCGGGTGCTGCCGACGCGCATCGAGACCGAGAATTTCAGTGCCGACGTAGCCCGCCTCGGCATGGATACCGACCGCCTGGCAGCCCGCGTCAGGCGCCTGCAAACGCCACCCGGCAAGGCTGACCGACGATGATCCGCCCGGCACAGATCATTCGCATGATCCACATCAATTTCGTCCTGGTCCGCCATGGCCTTGACGAGATCATCCTCGCCACTCACCTGTTCCGGCCGTTGCGCTTCCTGTATTACCTGGCGCCCTGGAACTGGTTGCCACGCAAGCGCGGCCCGCGCGGGGCACGGATTCGCAGTGCACTCCAGGACCTCGGCCCCATCTACGTGAAGTTCGGGCAGATATTGTCGACCCGCCAGGACCTGCTGCCGGATGACATTGCGCTGGAACTGGCCCACCTGCAGGACGATGTGCCGCCGTTTCCCGGCAGCGTTGCAAAGGCACAGATAGAGGCAGCCTACGGCAAGCCGGTCGAAGAGGTATTCCTGAAGTTCGACGAGATCCCGCTGGCCTCGGCCTCCATCGCCCAGGTCCATGCCGCGCAGCTGAAGGACGGCACCGAGGTCGTCATCAAGGTGCTGCGCCCGAACGTGCGCCAGTACATTACCCGCGACGTCAAACTGCTGCATACCATTGCCTGGATGGCGGAACGCTACTGGAAACACGGGCACCGCCTGCGGCCGCGGGAAGTTGTCGCGGAGTTCGAAAAGACCCTGTACGACGAGCTCGACCTGCTGCGGGAGGCCGCGAATGCCTCGCAGCTGCGGCGCAACTTCGGCGAATCCGGCCTGCTGTACGTACCCGAGGTGCACTGGCCCTACTGCCGCCCCGAGGTCATGGTGATGGAACGCATCCACGGCATCCAGGTGAGCGATATCGCCGGCCTGCGCGCCCACAACATCGACCTGAAAACACTTTCCGAACGGGGTGTGGAGATCTTCTTCACCCAGGTTTTCCAGCATAATTTCTTTCATGCCGACATGCACCCGGGCAATATCTTCGTCGGCACCGACGGCCGCTACATGGCAGTCGACTTCGGCATCATGGGCACCCTCAACCCGGTCGACCAGCGCTACCTGGCGGAGAACTTCCTGGCCTTTTTCAGACGCGACTACCGGCGTGTTGCCGAGCTGCATGTGGAGTCGGAATGGGTCCCGGACGGCACCCGCGTGGATGAATTCGAGTCCGCCATCCGCACCGTGTGCGAACCGATCTTTGAAAAACCGCTGAAGGATATTTCCTTCGGCAACGTGCTGCTGCGGCTGTTCCAGACCGCGCGCCGCTTCAACATGGTCATCCAGCCGCAGCTGGTGTTGTTGCAAAAGACCCTGCTCAACATCGAGGGACTGGGCCGCCAGCTGTATCCGGACCTTGACCTGTGGCAGACCGCCAAACCGTTCCTGGAACGCACCATGAGCGAACAGCTGGGTGCCAGGTCACTGCTGCGCAATATCAGGCAGAACCTGCCGGAGTGGAACGAGCACCTGCCGGAACTGCCGACGCTTGCCTGGCGATACCTGGAACAGGCAACCAGTGGCAAGCTGCGCGTGGAGTGGACATCCCGGGAAGTGCAGAAGCTGCGCAGGGAAGTACAACTGGCCAACCGCCGCACCGTCAGCGCCATTGTCGGCACCGGGCTGGTGATCACCGCCGCCATCATCTACGGCCTCGACGGCTATGCCCCGACCATGCTGCTGGGCGCACCGCTGCTCACCTGGATAACGGGATGCACCGGCGTGTTCCTGCTGCTCTACAACTGGCCCGGCGGACGCAACCCGCCCTGAGCCCAGGCGGATCAGCCAACCAGTTGCTGGCGCGCGAGTATCGCTGTCAGCAGTATTACCAGGGTGACGACCCAGATCAGGACATACAGGGTGACCGACTGCCGCGCCTTGCGCTTCTCCAGCCAGGTTCGCGGCTTGACGCCCTTGATCAGGAACATCAGCTTCGCCGCCAGGTTGATACACACAACATTCACTGCCAGCAGCAGCGCGGCTCCCTGCGCCAGGTCGAACTGGCCGCTGCCCAACATCATGCCCAGCGTGGCAGTCGGCGGCAGCAGTGCCACGGCAACCATCACGCCGACCAGCGCACTTGAAAGCCCGGTCGCCAGTGACAATACCGCCGCCGCGCCCGAGGCCAGCGCCAGCACGATGCCATCCAGTTTGACATCGGTGCGCACGAGAATTTCAAAACTGTTCAGGTAGGTGGGCCAGATCATGCCGATGGCGACGGCCATGCCCAGGGTCAGCGACAGGCCTGCCAGGTTGGTTTGCAGCGCCTGCCACATCAGTTCCCGGTCACCCAGCGAGGTGGAGAAGGCCAGTGCAATGTTCGGCCCCAGCAGGGGTGCGATCACCATGGCACCGACGATGACGGCAATATTGTTTTCGATCAGCCCGATCGACGCCACAATCGTGGACAGGAAGACCAGCATCAGAAAGGTGCTGTCGAGGCGCGCACCACGCTCGATGCCATTATAGAGTTCTTCGCGCGTCTGGCTGCCGCTGGCGGCCTTGGCCTTGTCTGCTTCATCCGCCTCCTCTTTCCTTGGCAGGACCGCGTCGACTGGCATGATAATGATACGCGCGCTATCGCTCCCGCCGAGCTGGCTCTGCAGTGCATCGACCACGGCCTGGCGCGATTCATCGTCCACCAGCATGCGGAGAACCCGGCGCCCGTCCTCGAGCGCATCTCCGTACCAGAACTCCGCAACCTGATGCTGCTCGGCAATCCCGGTCAGGGTATCGAGGTGGGATGCATCGGCGATTATCTCGATTACACGCATAAATCTGTACCGGGCAGGTTTGTTGCCGCGTGGTCAGGTAGCTGCAGAATGTTGTCGCACCAACGCATGCTGACCGGCAGATATCAGGTTCGCTGCAGCCCGGCCTCAACCGCATCACGCTGCTTTTTTCCCGCCAGCAGTTCGATGAGTTGCAGTGCAAAATCCATGGCGGTTCCGGGACCGCGCGATGTTACCACCTTGCCATCGGTGATCACTGCCTGCTCGCGGTAATCAAGGCCGGGAACCGCCGCAATATCGAGTGCACCCGGGTAACTGGTGGCACGCTTGCCATCCAGCAGGCCGGCACGCGCGAGCACCCTGGGCGCGGCGCAGATAGCCGCGGTGTACTTGCCGGCTGCCGCCATTTCCCGCAGCAGGTCGATGACACGCGCATCATCCCGGAGATGGTCCGCGCCGGGCAGTCCTCCCGGCAGCACGACCATGTCGTAGTCCCGCTGCAGTGCCTGCTCCAGCGTCATGTCGGGCAACAGCACCATGCCGCGGGACGCGTGCACCGGCTGCGCATCGAGACCTGCCGTCACGACATCTATCCCGGCACGCCGCAGCAGGTCAACCACTGTGACGGCCTCGAGTTCTTCACAACCCTGCGCTAGCGGGACAAGGACGCTTGCCATGTTGACCTCCTGTTTGCCTGAATCTCGATCAAACGTGCTACCGGGAGTAATTGTATGCCCTGTTCTTCCAGATGAGCGAGTTCTTCCGCGAGCACCTGCAGGGTTGCCGGTCGGGGATGCCCGATGCCGAGCGCGGTACCCTCGCGCCTTGCCTCGGCAAGCAACTGCCGGAACTGGGCGCGGATCGCCGTGGTCTCGTCCTCGTTGTCGAGAAACACCTTGCGCGCGATGTTGGGAATACCGTATTCCGTTGCCAGCTGCTCCGCAACGGTTGCCCGGGTGGTGCGACTGTCGACGAAAAACAGGTCACCGCGACTACCGATCGCCTGCATCAGCCAGGCCATGCTGCCGGGATGCCGCGTCAACAGGCTGCCCATATGGTTATTCAGGCCACTGGCATGCGGCACCGCGCCAATGGCACGCCTGAACTCGGACTGGAATTGCTGCCGGGTCATATCCAGCGTCAGTATGCCCTCCTGCTGCGAGCCATGAGCATGCTCCACGGCCTGCATCGGCAGGTGCAGCATGACTTCCTTGCGTCGCAGATGCGCGCGCCGCGCCAGTGCGTTGGTAAAGGCGCCATAGGGCAGAAAAGCACAGGCGACGGGGCCGGGCAAATCAATCACGCGCAGGCCCTGCGCGTGCTGGTTGCCCATGTCGTCAATAATGAGGGCGATGGCCGGGCGCCGGTTGTCGGCAACCGGCTTGCCGCCTTCGTCAGCAGCGGCAGAGAAAGCTGCACCTGCCAGCCAGAGTGCGAATACGTAACGCCATATGGCTGGATACAGGTGCATTTACAACAGGGTTGTCAGAGCATCCGGTCCTGGAGGATCACCAGACCCTTGAGCAGGTTCAGTGCCTCGTACAGCATGTAGTCATCCTTCACCAGGGATTTTCCCTTGCCATTCTCGTCCTTGCCGGCATCCTTGTCAGCATCCGAACCATCGGAGTTGCCGTTTTCCAGGTGGTGCGAAAGGTCGGATTCCTTCAGTGGCTCAATGTTCGTTTCAACCTGTGCGACCTCGATGGTCTCCAGCTCGATATCCGGGGTAATGCCTTCCGCCTGGATGGAACGACCCGAAGGGGTGTAATAGCGTGCCGTGGTCAGTTTCAGTGCTGAATCACTGCTCAGTGGCAGAATGGTCTGAACCGAGCCCTTGCCGAAAGTCTTGGCGCCGATGATGATCGCGCGCTTGTGGTCCTGCAGCGCACCGGCAACGATTTCGGACGCGGATGCCGAACCCTGGTTGACCAGCACGACCAGTGGCGCACCGTCGAGGATGTCGTCCGGCGTGGCGTTAAATCGCAGGCGGGAATCGGCAATCCGGCCTTCGGTGTAAACAATCATGCCCTTGGTGAGAAAGGCATCGGAAACGGCAACCGCGCCATTAAGCACGCCGCCGGGGTTATTGCGCAGATCCAGCACCATGCCCTTGAGCGTACCCTCGTTTTCCTTTTTCAGCTTCTCGATCGCGTCGACCATGTAGTCTGCGGTCTTCGACTGGAACTGCGAGATCCTCAGGTAGCCGTAACCGGGGTCAAGCATCCGGGCACGCACGCTCTTGACCTTGATGATGTCGCGGGTAATGCTGATCTTGATCGGTTTATCCAGGCCCTCGCGCACGATTGTCAGCACGATTGTGGAACCCGGTTTGCCACGCATGATCTTGACGGCCTCGTTGAGGGTCATGCCCTTGACCGGCGTGTCATCGAGCCGAATGACGAGGTCACCTGCCTTCACGCCGGCGCGCTGCGCGGGTGTGTCGTCGATGGGCGCAATGACCTTTACAAAGCCGTCTTCCATACCGACCTCGATACCCAGGCCACCAAACTGGCCGGTGGTGCCGACCTGCAACTCGGTGAATTCCTCGGCGTCGAGGTAGGAGGAATGCGGGTCCAGCCCCGACAGCATGCCGCGGATTGCGTTTTCGATCAGCTCCTTGTCATCGACATCGACAACGTAATCGTTTTTGATCCTCCCGAAGACATCGCTGAAGGTGCGCAATTCCTCGACCGGCAGGGTTGCGCGAACCTCGTCCTTTTCGGCAAATACACCGTGGCCGATCGAGAGCAGCACACCGGCAAACAGGCCGGCAAGCAGCAGGAAATAATTTTGTGATTTGGGTTTCATGAGTCAATTCCATGCAGCGTCAACTGGTTACAGCCATTTACGGCACACCGCCCAGTGCGGCTGTTGACGATAAAGTGCAACATTATCACAGCGTTGCCAACAGCGGTATCGGCGTTGTTGGAGAAAACTTGCCATGCGGGAGTTTTCCGGCAGAGGTTACATTACAGACCGCGTGATGGAAGCAAAATTCAACCACAAAGACGACGCTAGCGAACCGCCTGCAGCGCTACGGGGTTGCCCTTGAACCAGGCGGCAGGATCAAACGGCCTGCCGTTCTTGCGCAGTTCGAGATACAATCCCGCCAGCGCCAGCCCGCCGCTGCTGCCCACGGCCGCGATGACATCACCGCCGTCCACCCATTCGCCTACTTCCTTGTAAAGGCTGCTGTTATGTCCGTAAAGCGACATGTAGCCGCCGCCATGATCGAGAATCAGCAACAGACCGAAGCCACGCAGCCAGTCGGCAAATACAACCCGACCCCTGGCAATGGCATGTACATCAGCACCGTCGACCGAGGCGATCTGCACACCGCGCGAACTTATCTTTCCTGCAGCCTGACTGGAGCCGTAGCGCCTGACGATTTTACCCGCCACCGGCCAGCGCAATTTCCCCTTGAGTTCGCGCAGCGACTTGTAGTCGCCGCCGGCCGCCGGGTTATCGATGAGCGCCTGCTGCAGTGATTGCACCAGCTGCTGCAGACGCTGCTCGTCCTGTTCCAGAACCGACAGCTCCGAGCTCTTTTCCTTCAGCCCGGCCTGCAAGCCGGCCAGTATGACGCGCCGCTTTTCCTGCTCGGCGGCCAGCCGGGTGGAGTTGTCGCGCTGCACGGTCTGCAGCCGGTCGATTTCCAGCTGCTGCTCGCGCAGCGCCTGCTCGATGTCATCGAGGCGTGCCAGTGCTGTGCGCATATCCTGCATGCGCGCCGCGCGCGCCCGGGTGAAGTAGCCATGATAGACCAGCATGCGACCGAGAAAGGCGGGATCTTCCTGATTGAGCAGCAACTTGATCCGTTCCTGCCGACCCGTCAGGTAGGCCGTGCGCAGCTCCTGCGCAAGCACGGCACGCATGGCCTGCAGACTCTCCTGCTCCCCGTCGCGCTGCCGGTCCAGTTCCAGAATTTTTTCGTGCGCCTCCCCGGCCTGCCGTTCGAGCCTGCGCAACGCAGCGGAAACGCTGCCGATTTCCTTTTCGGTCTGTTCCAGCTCACGCTGCTGCGTATCACGCTCGCCGCGCATACCGGACAGGTCCTGCTTGACCGCCTGGATGCGTTGCCGCAACTGTTGCAGCTTCGCTTGCTGCTCGCCGGCATCCGTGGCCCGCGCGACACCTGGTGCAGAAATCAGCACCATGCCAAACAGACACACCACAAGCAGCAGGACGGGTGCGGCTGGCAGGCGCTTTCGAGGGAAGGCAAACAGGCCGGTCCGGCCTGCGCACTGGACATCAGCCATGTAATTCCAGGGCTGCCGCCGGTTGCTCATCATCCGCTTCCGTCGCGGGAAGCCATTCGAGCAGGGGCGTGCCGGTCATCTCCGGCGGTATTTCCATGTTCATGATGTACAAAAGGCTGGGAGCAATATCCGACAGTGCGCCGTTTTCGCCCATGCGTGCAGGCCGGCCAATATAGAGCAGCGGCACCAGGTTGGTGGTGTGTGCAGTGTGCGGCTGGCTGGTCTCGTCATTCAGCATCAGCTCGGCATTGCCGTGATCGGCGGTAACCAGCATCTCGCCACCCGCCTGCTTGAGGGCTGCGACAATGCGTCCCAGGGCGGTATCAATTGCCTCGATGGCTTTCACGGCCGCATCGAATTTTCCGGTATGGCCGACCATGTCCGGGTTTGCATAATTGCAGATGATGACATCGTAGGCACCGCCATCGATCGCCTCGACCAGCCTGTCGGTCACCTCGGGCGCGCTCATCTCCGGCTTCAGATCGTAGGTCGCCACCATGGGCGACTTGACCAGGATGCGTTCTTCTCCCTCGAACGGGTCCTCTACACCGCCGTTGAAAAAGAAAGTCACGTGCGCATATTTTTCGGTTTCCGCAAGCCGCAGCTGCCGCAACCCGTGCTTGGCAATATAACTGCCGAACACATTCTTGAGACGCTCGGCGGGAAAGGCGACCGGGACATCAAAATCCGCCTTGTATTCAGTCAGGCTGACAAAGCTCCCCAACCGTGGACAGACTTCCCGTTCAAAGCCGCTGAAATCGTCCTCGATAAACGGTCGTGTAATCTGCCGCGCCCGGTCGGAACGGAAATTCATGAATATAACGACATCGCCATCCTGCATTCGCACCGGCTCTGTACCTGCCGGCACGATCACGGTTCCCTTGACGAATTCATCCCCTTCGTCACGCGCATAGGCCATGTCCAGCGCGCTCTTGGCATCTTCCGCCCGGTAGTCGGCCTTGCCCTGGGTAATCAGGTCATAGGCGGCCTGTATTCGTGGCCAGCGATGGTCCCGGTCCATGGCGTAGTAACGCCCGATAACCGACGCAAAGCGGCCGCCCTGCAGTTGTTCGAACCGTGCCTCCATGGCCTTGATGGAAGCCGCTGCACTGCGCGGCGAGGTGTCCCTGCCATCCAGAAAGGCATGCAGGTATACCTGCTGCACCCCGCGCTGCACTGCAAGCTCCACCATGGCATGGATATGCTCTTCATGGCTGTGGACACCGCCCGGGGAAAGCAGCCCGAGGATATGCACGGCCCTGCCGTTGTCTACCGCCTGGTCCACGGCGTCGGTGAGCGTCAGGTTGGTGAAAAACGAACCGGTCTTGATGGCGCGACTGACCCGCGTGTACTCCTGGTACACCACCCGCCCTGCACCCAGGTTGAGGTGGCCGACCTCCGAGTTGCCCATCTGGTCCGCAGGCAACCCCACCGCAGCACCTGACGTGCGCACCAGAGTATGGGGATATTCATTCCAGAGCCTGTCCCAGACCGGCTTGCTGGCGGCTGCGATGGCATTGTGCTGCGGGGTTTCGCTGTAGCCCCAGCCGTCGAGGATCAACAGGACGGTCGGGCGCGGGACGTCCTGATGCGCGGCATGCGATTGTTGCTGCTGCTTGCTCATAAAACTGGAAAGATTCTAAACATGTTGTCACCGGTACGCCACCCGCTGAAGGCCTCAGCCGGACGGCCGCTCCCGGAACCGGTTTGACGGGAAATCCCCGCGATACCAGCAGTAGCCCGAATGGTTTATTATTGTATAATGTTTTAGTAATGAATGCAGTAACCTATAACTACATAACCATATCAGGGGCATGAGGGGCTGAAGGATGGCAACAATCATTGAACCGTTAATCACCCGCGACGAGGACATTGACCGGGCATCCCGCTCACTCAAGGCCATGTCACACCCGTTGCGCCTGAAAATTCTCTGCACCCTGGGCGACCAGGAAATCAGCGTGCAGGATATCGTGGAACGCGTCGGTACTTCGCAAAGCAATATCTCGCAGCATCTGGCCATCCTGCGCGACAAGGGCATACTCGCCTCACGCAAGGATGCCAACCGTGTCTTTTACCGCGTCGGCGACGCACGCACCCTGCGCCTCATCAGCATGATGCGCGAGGTGTTTTGCACCCGACCCTGAACACAACTCACACACACAGGGCTCGCAGTTAGCCGGGCAAACCCGCAGCGCCCGGTACGGCGACGGATAATTACTAATGGATATCAACCAGCTGATCGAATTCACAGGCAATCACCCGCTGCTGCTGGCAGCCTTTGCCGCCATTCTCTTCATGCTCGTCGGTGGCGAACTGCGGCAACGCCTCAGCGGCGTCAACGAAATCGGCCCGGGTGATGCCACCCGCATGCTCAATCATGACAATGCCGTTCTCGTTGATATGCGCGAGGACAAGGATTATCGTGAAGGTCATATCGTGAATGCCGTGCATACGCCTGCCAGCAGCAGCGATGCCATAAAAAAACTGGAAAAATTCCGCGAACGCCCCGTGATCGTCTACTGTCGCAGCGGTAATACCTCCGTGAAGTTTTGCGGCAATCTGCGCAAGCAGGGCTTCGCCTCTGTCTACAACCTGGCAGGCGGCGTACTGGCCTGGCAAAAAGCCGGGCTGCCTTTGAGCCGCGACAACTAGACAAGGCAGTACACGGCGGGCGCAATTGACGGCCCAGGTACATAGCACACCATCGGGACAAACCAGACCGACAGTCACTACACACAGCGACCGGCCAACACACATACAGGGGAACACGCATGGCTGAAAACGAAGCAGATGCCGCACCGCAGGACGGTGAGCAAAAAACAATCCAGCCACAAAAGATCTACCTGAAGGATGTCTCCTTTGAGACGCCCAGCTCACCCCAAATCTTCACGAAAAAGTGGGAACCGGAAATCAAGGTTGAATTCCAGAATTCCGCCAGGGAAATCGACACCAACCTGTATGAAGTTGTTGTCTCCCTGACCGTGACAACTTCGGTTGAAGGCGAGACCGCCTATCTTGCCGAGGTACACCAGGCGGGAATTTTCGTCATGCAGGGTTTTGATGCGCAGGACCTGCATATGAAACAGAACATCTACTGTATGCGCTTCCTGTACCCCTACGCCTCTGCGGCAGTCTCCGATCTGGTTACCCGGGGAGGTTTCCCGCAGCTGCTGCTCAGTCCCCTGAACTTCGAAAAAATGTACGTCGATCGCGTCAACCGGCTAAAGGAAAACGCGGCCGCGGAAAGCGCGCAGCCGGACCCGCAACAGGCATGACATCGTCGCCCGTCCGTACCGGTGCAGCAGCGAACAGCAACAGACTCACACATGACGCAGGACAGTGAGATCAGCGTGCTCGGTGCCGGTTCCTGGGGAACCGCGCTGGCAGTTCGGCTGGCCGTCAATCACAACCGCACCCTGCTGTGGGGGCATGAACCGGATTTCATGGCACGGCTGGCCGGCGAGCGGCAAAACAGCGAGTTCC
Organism: uncultured Gammaproteobacteria bacterium; assembly: GCA_963701455.1. Taxonomy (GTDB): domain Bacteria; phylum Pseudomonadota; class Gammaproteobacteria; order UBA9214; family UBA9214; genus UBA9214. Next base: position 158,501 of record CAVPAE010000005.1, on the reverse strand, counting down.
TGCCCGGCGTCGCCTTCCCGGACAACCTGATCATCGAGCCCGACCTGCAGCAGGCCGTCACGCACAGTCGCGACATACTGCTTGTCGTGCCCAGCCACGCCTTCAGGGAAGTCCTGTCCAACGCCGCCCCTTTTCTGCGGGCGGATTCCCGCATTGCCTGGGCGACCAAGGGCCTCGAACACGGCAGCGGCAAGTTCATGAGCGAGGTCCTGCATGAAGTCCTCGGCAATGACATCCCTGCAGCGGTCCTGTCGGGTCCCACTTTTGCCATGGAAGTCGCGGCCAGCCTGCCAACAGCACTGACCGTGGCATCACACGATGCTGACTTCGCAACCCATATGGCCAGGCGCCTGCACGGCGATGTCATGCGCGTCTATACCAGTGACGACGTTCTGGGTGTCCAGCTGGGCGGCACGGTCAAGAACGTACTGGCCATCGCCGCAGGCATTACCGACGGGATGCATTTCGGGGCCAACAGCCGCGCGGCACTGATCACCCGCGGGCTGGCGGAAATGATGCGGCTGGGTGATGCCATGGGCGCCCGGCGCGAAACCCTGATGGGCCTGTCCGGCGTCGGCGATCTTATTCTTACCTGTACCGATGACCAGTCCCGCAACCGGCGCCTCGGGCTGGCGCTGGGCCGCGGGACCGGCCTGGAAGCCGCGGTCGCGGAAATCGGCCAGGTCGTGGAAGGCTTCAATACCGCACGCGAGGTGATGCAACTGGCGCGCGACTTCCAGGTCGAGATGCCCATTTCCGAGCAGGTCTACCAGGTCCTGCATGCCGGCATGTCACCGCAGGAAGCGGTGCACAATCTGCTGGCACGCGATATCAAGTCAGAGTGTTGACGAGCTGAATCCCTGCTGGCGCCAGGCCTCGTAAACCACTACAGCCACGGCATTCGAGAGATTGAGACTGCGGCTGTTGGCCACCATGGGCAGGCGCAGCACTGCCTGCTGCCCGAGCGTCTGCAGCATCTCCGCCGGCAGGCCGCGGGTTTCCGGACCGAACAGCAGGGCATCACCGGGTCGATAGCTGACCGCGGTATAGCAACGGCTGCCGCGGGTGGAGAGCGCCCAGATAGCGGGAGGCTGCAACGCCTGCTGTAAATGCCTGCAGAGATTCATGCTCACGCACGGCGGCGAACTCGCGGTAATCCAGCCCGGCACGGCGCAACCTGCGGTCATCCAGCTCGAAGCCCAGCGGGTGAATCAGGTGCAGGGCGCTGCCGGTATTGGCGCAAAGGCGTATGATATTCCCCGTGTTGGGCGGGATCTCCGGCTGATACAGGACGACATGAAACATTGGCGAACCTTTGGAAAGCAACCCTGTGAATGCACTGACCGAGACTGAGCGGCAACAACTGGCTGTAGACTTTTGCGGCCTGTCACTGGCCACCCCACTGGTGCTGTTATCGGGCTGTGTCGGCTTTGGCGAGGAATATACACGGGTCGCCGGCTTTTCCAATCATGATGTCGGCGCCGTTTGCCTGAAGGGCACCACGCTCGAACCCCGGCTGGGAAATCCACCGCACCGGGTTGCGGAAACACCCGCCGGCATGCTGAACGCCATCGGCCTGCAAAACCCGGGGGTTGCACATGTTGTCGAGAAGATTCTCCCGGGACTGGATTTTACCGAAACCCGCTTCATTGCGAACGTGTCGGGCTCTACCGTCGAGGAGTACGCCGAGGTGACACGGCGCTTTGACGACTCGCCCATCGATGCCATCGAGATCAATATCTCCTGCCCGAACGTCAAGGAAGGCGGCGTGGCCTTCGGCAACGACCCGGACATGTCGGCACGCGTGGTCGCCGCCTGCCGTGCCGTGACCCGCAAGCCCTTGATCACCAAGCTATCGCCGAACCAGACCGATATCGCGGATAATGCGCGCCGCTGTATCGATGCCGGCAGCGACGCCTTCGCAGTCATAAACACCCTGATGGGCATGGCCATCGACATCGAGACCCGTACCCCGGTGATCGGCAACAACCAGGGCGGTCTGTCCGGACCCGCCATCAAGCCGGTCGCCCTGCTTAAGGTGCACCAGGTGCACCAGGTCTGCAAACCCCATGGCATTCCCATCATCGGCCAGGGCGGCATCACCACGGCCAGCGACGCCATTGAATTTATGATTGCCGGCGCCACCACCGTCGGTATCGGGACGGCCCTGTTCTATGACCCGCTGGTCTGCCGCAAGCTCAATCGCGGCATCCTCGATTACCTGCAGCGCCACAACCTGCCTTCCACCCGGCAACTCAGCGGCAGCCTGTCGCTCAACCAGGCCATGCCTGCCCCCTGCTGCAGCGGGGAATAAATCGACTCAAGAACAACGGCATTGCCAGCCAGGCAGTGGCCGCCTCCCGCCGGTTAGGATGCCGGCGCCTTAAGGCAACTCTGAGCAAGTCGTCACCCCGAAGGCCGGGGTCCAGCTTGTTGATTTCCCAGGATGATTCGCTTCGCTCACCCTGCGGGCCACCCCTGGGGCGTTCAACGCGCCCTGCGCTTTTGTCCGGCTTTCGCGGAATGACGGACAAGGACTTGTTTAGAGTTTCCTTAAATACTTCTAAAGATTCTCCACTTCCAATCGATATTTCCCCCGAGAGAAGAGTACGTAGATATACGTATACGGATATACATACACACTTACTTGCAGGCTCCACGCATGAAGTGGCGAGCTTACAGCAACACGGTATTAGCCATGAATATTTATATGAAACAAATTGTTACACCAATACTCGCCGGCATGTGCTGCCTGCCCCTCGGCGTGCAGGCCGAATCCAGCAGCGACAACTCGGCACCCTATTCCGCAGATGCGCGACTGAATCTGCGCGTGGTCATTCCGCAATTCCTGCAGTTCCAGGTCGGTAATGCCGGCACCGGTACCATCGATACCATCACCTTCACACCGGCAGCGGGCAATGTCGGCGACAGTTCGGCGGTCAGCGGTACCGGCGGCAATGCCGCCAGTGGCAGTGGTGCTTCGGTGCGGGTACGCGGCAACGGCGGCCAGATCACCATCACCGAGACCAATAACGGCGGCGGCTCGGGATTCAGCGATGGTGATGACGAGAATATTTCCCTGAGTGAAATCAGCGTGGATGACACTGCCAACGCCTCACTGCCGACGCCGACCCTGAGCGACGCCGGCGGCAACACCTCTGAGCCCGCGCTGAACGGTGGCGCCAGTCAGGTCACCAACCAGTCAAGTACCTGGGTGTATTCCTACGACAATACAACGACGCCCGAAGCCGGCACCTATGATGTACAGATCACCTACACGGCCAGCATGCCGTAACGGCTCAGCGGATCGAACGACCTGAATCCCCGCCTCGAGCGGGGATTTTTTTGGCTTTATCCCGGCCCAGGCCAGGAATACCTTGACCCGGCAGGCGAAGGCGCTAGCATTGATTTCACTTGCGTTCATCACCGGAGCCATCCCTTGCCTGTCCGATTTCCGAAATACCCTGCTGCCACTGCTTACAGGTCTGGCCGCTTGTCATGCCGGCCTTGCTGCAGCCGCGGTATTCACGCTGAATGACCCGGGCAACAGTTCCCTGAGCATCCGCATCGGCGGTGGCAATATCAGTACCGTCACCTTTGATGTGCCTGCCGCCAACACCGCTGACGGCACGCCCATTACCGGTTCCGAGCAGATCGACATACGCCTGGTGATTCGCGCACCGGCGTCAAACCCCCTGACCGGTTTCCTCAGCGTTGACTCCTCCGTACCGCTGAGCAACGGGGCGGGGGGCAGCATTCCCCTGACCAGCATCAGCTGGACCGCCAGTGACGGCAGCATCCCTGCCGGCAGCTTCAATGGTACCGCCAACCAGCTGCTGGCCAGTTTCCCCAGTTCCGCAAGAATCACCGACACACATACGTTTACCTTCGCCAACGATGCCCTCTACGACCCCGGCACCTACAACGGCCAGATTACCTACACATGGTCAGCACCCTGAATCGCCTCCTCCTGGTTCTGTTCTGTCTTGCGGGTCTGCAGGGGCAGGTCCTGGCCGAGCGGCTCGACGATTCCCTGTCGCCGCGGCAGCAAGTCGACCTGGACCTGGTATGGCAGCACCCGGGGAATCCGGACACGCTGAGTGATGCTGAATTCAACAGCCTCACGGCACAGGCGAGGAACCTCGACACCCGCCTCGACACGTCGGCCTATATCGGCAGCGAGGCGCGCATTTTTCTGGAATTGCCGATCCTGGTTCGCGGCCTCGGCAACCCGTCCAGCCTGGTACTGTCCTGGACCACCGGCGGCCTGTTCAATGCAGGCCGGGTAACACCCGGCAACCGACAACTGATCTTCGAAGGCCAGATCACGCAACCGGTCATGCGAGACACCATGACCTTCACCTTTGAACTGGATGCACGTTACCTGCACCAGGCCCTGCGACTGGAACCTGTTTATGAAATCGAGATCATCACTCCCTGAAACCCTCCGCGTCGCGCTGTGGCTGTTGTTGCTGGCTGCGACGCAGGCAACCGCAAGCGGCTTCTCCGTGCTGGTATCACCGCCACGCCTGGAACTGGCCGGCAAGCCGGGAGAGGTCATTCGCGATCATATTGAAATCAGCAACCCGGACGACCGGCCCATATCACTGGAACTGCGCACCGCCGACTGGGACATGAGCGAGACGGGCGCCACGACTTTTTACCCGCCCGAACTGCAGCCGGGCAGTTGCCGACCGTGGGCACGCATCGAGCGCCACAAGCTGCGCCTGCCGGCGCTGGCGAGCAAGCGCTACCGCTTGCAGATTGATATTCCCGCGGATGCACCCGCTGGCGAATGCCGGCTGGCGCTGCTGTTGCAGGCACCCGAGGATGAAGCCGTCATGGCCAGGGCCGATGCCCTCAGCATTCCGGTACAGGGCAGAATCGCGGTCGTGATCTATGTTGCCGTCGGTGACGCCAGGGCGGAACTGCAGCTGCAGGAACTGCGGCTTGCGGAGGTCAACGGTCAACTGTTACCGGTTGCGGTGATTCATAACCAGGGTAACGCGACCGCCCGCACGGCCGGATTTGTCGATGCCACGGACGCCAGCGGCAAGCGCCTGGAATTCGCTGTCGCCGCACTGCCCATCCTGCCGGGCCAGACACGCCAGGTTCCCTTGCGGCAAACCCTGGTGGAGGAAGCAGCAGAGGAAGCACTGCTGGCACCGCTGGAGATGCAGGGCACTATCGAGTGGCTGACCGGGAAAATACCGGTCGATGCGCGCGTCGAGCAAGCGCCTGTTACTGATTGATCTGCTGCAAGGCAAAATCCACTTCGCTGCGCTGCCGAACACTGACGCTTGCCCGCCGGGGCGTTTCGTCCAGCAGCCCCCAGGGAAGCGGCAGGTCTTCCATGGCCAGGGTCACCTCATGCGGCCCGCTGGCAACCGGGTCAAAGCTGTAGCGTCCCTGGTTGTCGGTAACCGCTTCATAACGCCGGTCCAGGTAAACATAGATGCCGCTGGCAACTGCCTCGCCTGCCTGCCGGACGCCGTCGTCGTTGGCGTCGTAAAAAACCACGCCGCTGATCTCGCCATAGCCCTTGCCTTCAGCCTGCTGTCCCATGACGGCAAAGGGACGACCGCTGCTGCGACTGTAACGCAGCGTCAGCAGCAGGGTCGTTTCATCTTCCTCGACACCCGCAGCGACACTGACCGGAGCCGCATCCACCCGGTTATGGGTCGCACGCAGACTGGCATCCCAGCCAGGCAGGAAGCGCCAGAACAGCGCCAGCGAGGCGAACATATTGCTGTGGGAATCCATATTTTCCGTATCGATAACCGAATAGGAAATATCGCCATTCCAGGAGAACCTGGAACTCGGCTCATGGCGCACCAGGAGCGCCGCCGTACTGATCTCTTCCGCATTCGTGAGTCCGGTTTCCCTGTCATGTGACAGGGTGCTCGCCAGACTCAGGTTGCGTGCGATGTTCCACTCCTGGTCCCAGACGATGCCGACGCCATGCCCGTTCTCGCCGTCACGTTCCAGCCGGGATCCCGTCAGCTGCAGGCGCGAGGTGCCCACAGGAAAGCCATGCGAGACATAGCCGGACAGCAGGTAATCACGTGATTTCTCGACACGGATACCGTTGCGCGGTTCGCTGGCGCGCGCCGACAGCGAACTGCCCAGGCTGGTCCTTGAAGTCTGGCGCCAGTTAGTGTTGATGAAGGCATTGTAGAGAGCGATGCCGGATCGGTCGTCGCGGTCATCAATGTTCGTTTGCGTCAGGTCCATTCCCGCCGAGAAATTGAACCGCAGCCGTGCCATTTCGGAGCGTACATAGCCACCCCGCTGGTCGTCAGTCGGCGAAGTATCCGTCCACAACAGGTCAGGTTCCATCCGGAACAGGCCGTAGCGGTGCCGCCAGTTGCCGGCACTGGAATCCCCGTCCAGCCACAGGCCATTGTTGCCTTCACTGTCCAGCAGCACATGCCCGGTGTATTGCTGACGCTGGTCGGGGGTCTGGAATTGCACAGCACTCGCCAGGCTCTGATGGTCCATCACGTCACCGGAACCCGTCACATGCACCAGGTGTGTGCCCGCCCGCCAGCCCTGCCGGAGTGAGCGGCTGTACCCCAGGGAGAACAGGTCGCCTTGCGTGTCCTCAAATCCCTGGATCTGCGTCGGGTCGAGTCGACCGATGCGCCCGGCACCGAAATAAATATCATCGCGCGGACCGCTGATGTGGCTGTACACACCACCCAGCAGCGAGGACGGCAGGTTGAGGCGAAAACTGCTGTTGATCATGGAATCACCCATGCTGCGCAGGATCCCGGCCGTATTGTCCATGCTATGGGATTCGTCCAGCGCAAAGCCGCGCTGGCGCAGGATAAACTGACCGCTCGTTGAGTTGCGCGCAAGGTCGTCCCCGTTGCCGTTGCGCACGGTGGCATCAAGACTGAGCTCACCGTAATCCAGGGTTTCACGGCGCCATTGGAACAACAGGCCGTTTTCATTCGAGTCGTCGATATAATCGTCCCGGTAATGCTGGTACTCGACGCTGTAGAAGCGCCGGCCTTCCGGCTCGACATCCTCAAGATCCCAGGCATCGGTGGCAGTCTCGCCGGCAGCGTCCGGTTCGATCAACCTGTCCTGGTACACCTCGCCGGCTACCGGCACCGGAATGCAGGCCCACAGTAATACCGTCAGCAGTGCGCCTGCCCGTCGTGTTGGCAGGAACAGGCACTCAAGCCGCATCGTACATCCGCGCATGTATCCTGTTGTGAACAAGGCAAACCGCAACAGGCGCGGCACAGAAGGCGCGCGCTCGTTACGGCATGGCGGATTGAAACACAGTAGCCGGATTGCGTCCAACACGGGCGCACCACGGCACAACAGCGGTCAGTGTCAGCTTTCCAGTTCCAGTTCCTTCAGCTTCCGTGTCAGGGTATTGCGTCCCCAGCCAAGCAATCGCGCGGCTTCCTGGCGCCTGCCTCCCGTGTGCTGCAAGGCTGTTTCGATCAGGGTCCGCTCGAAGGTGGGCAGTGCCTCGTCCAGCAGGCGTACCGAACCGCTGGCAAGTTGCTGGTTCGCCCAGGAGCGCAGCAGGGTTTGCCAGTCACTGCCGGGTGCATTCGCTGCTGCAGATGTCTCGTACAGTTCTGCAGGCAGATCCTCAACCCGGATTTCCTGCCCCGGTGCCATCACGGTCAGCCAGCGGCAAAAGTTCTCCAGCTGACGTACATTCCCCGGCCAGTCGAGCCGCTGCAGCCGCTGTTCAACTTCCGGACTGAGGCTCTTCGCCTCCACGGCCAGTTCCCGTGCGGCCTGCGCAAGGAAATGCCTTAGCAACAGCGGAATGTCCTCACGCCGCTCGCGCAGCGGCGGTATCTGTATGCGAATCACATTCAGGCGGTGAAACAGGTCTTCACGGAATTGTCCGTCGCGCACCCGCTGCTCCAGATCCTGGTGCGTCGCGGCAATGATGCGGACATCCACCTTTTTTGGCGTGTGTGCGCCAACCGGATAGAACTCGCCATCGGCAAGCACGCGCAACAACCGCGTCTGCAGTTCAGCCGGCATGTCACCGATCTCGTCCAGCATCAGCGTTCCGCCGTTGGCCTGCTCGAAACGACCGGCACGACGGTTCTGTGCACCGGTGAAGGCACCGCGCTCGTGACCGAACAATTCTGATTCCAGCAGGTCGCGCGGTATGGCCGCCATGTTGAGCGCCACGAACGGTTTGTCAGATCGCGGGCTGTGACGATGCAATGCCAGCGCCACCAGTTCCTTGCCGGTACCGGATTCACCGTTGATCAATACCGAGGCGTTGGAATTGGCCAGCCGCCCGATCGCGCGAAACACCTCTTGCATGGCCGGGGCCTTGCCCACGATCTCCGGCACTGCCTCGGGCATCGAGGTGACATCCTGTGCCGGTTGCTGTGCCCGAACTTCCAGTGCACGGTTGACCAGCGCCACCGCATCGTCCACGTCAAAGGGCTTCGGCAGGTATTCAAACGCCCCGCCCTTGTAGGCGGCGACTGCACTGTCAAGGTCGGAGTGTGCGGTCATGATAATGACCGGCAATTCAGGATACTGGCTGCTGATACGCTCCAGCAGTTCCAGTCCGTCGATACCCGGCATGCGGATGTCGGTCACGACCACTGCCGGCTCTTCCCTGGCAATGGCGGCGAGCGCTGACTCGCCCGACTCGAAACAGACTACCGGCAGTCCTGCCTTTTGCAGTGCCTTGTCCAGCACCCAGCGTATGGAACTGTCATCATCGATGACACAGACTTTTTCACTATGACTCATTGCTGGGGCCTGTTAACACTTGTATGGTCGCCGCGACGGCGGCCATTTTTTCGCAAGCCAGGGCAGCGCGAGTGCCGTGTAGTTGCGCTACTCAAATGAGTGCTAACGCAGGATTGCGGGAAAATGGCCCCGTCCCTTCGGGTTGCGCCTGAAATCAGGCCATGCGGTGTTGCTCGTCGTTCATTTAGCATCACTAAACTTCTCTCCTCGCGCCTCGCCTAAAGCGCCTACTGTTGGTGCCTGGCCTGATTTCAGGCAGCAACGCGGCGACCATACAAGTGTTAACAGGCCCCGGTATCCAGTGGCAGCAGTATGGTAAACACGGTTTCGCCGGGCTGGCTGCTGCATTCAATCAAGCCCTGGTGTCGACTGATCAGCGCCTGTGCAATTGACAGACCCAGACCGGTGCCGTCACTGCGGCTGGTTACCATGGGGTAGAAGATTTTCCTGCGCAGCTCTTCATCGATCCCCGGACCGTTGTCAATTACCTCGACGCGCGCGACCAGGCGGTGCTTCTGCGGGCCGATGGTAAAATTCCGTTGTACGCGGGTTCGCAGGGTGATTTCACCCTTGCCGTCCATTGCCTGGCAGGCGTTGCGCGTAATATTCAACAGCGCCTGCACCAGCAAGTCGGGGTCCGCCTGCAAATCAGGCAAGCTGGGGTCGTAATCGTTGCTGATCTTCAAGCCAGCACCCGCCTCGGCCATAACGAGATCCTGGACCCGCTCGAGTACCTGGTGAATGTTGACCGCCTGTATCTTGGGCAACTTGCTGGGGCCCAGCATGCGATCCATCAGTTGCTGCAGTCGGTCCGCCTCCCCGATGATGATCCGGGTATATTCTTTCAGGGACTGGTCATCGATCTCGCGCTCCAGCAGCTGTGCCGCCCCGCGCAGGCCGCCAAGCGGGTTCTTGATTTCGTGTGCGAGCCCCCGAACCAGGGCATGCGTCGCCTGCTGCTGTGAAATCAGCATTTCCTCCTGCTCGATGCGCAGCTGACGATCGATCTGCCGGATCTCGACCAGGATGCCGTCCACGCCGTCACTGCCCTGCATGGGGGTAAACGTGCAATTGACCCTGAGTGCCTGCATGTCGGGCAGCTCCATATGGCAGGCACGCTGCGAGATGACCTGTTCCGTGGTGATGGCACTTGCCAGTTGCTCCACCATTTCCTCCGCGTTCGCGACCAGCTCATACACCGTACGTCCGCAGGCATGACGAGCACTCCGCGCCAGCAGGATTTCCCCCGCGAGATTGATGTAGACCAGGCGCATTTGCACATCAAACACCATGACCGCCGTGGCCATATGCCCCAGGATCCGCTCGGCAAATTGTTCTGAGTCCACTTCCTCTCCCTGTGTTGTCCATAACACCAATGCAAAAACCAAACCAGCTTTGCCATAACTGCAGCCACAGATAGGGGGCGCCAGAATATCTTTTAAATAACAATATGATAGAAAATTATCGGGCTGAGTACCCGACGACGTTTGAAGTCAAATGCAGTGATCCAAGTATAGCGCGGATCAACAGGGCGCACCATATTGGTGCGCATCAGGATAGGCCAGGACTTACCGGTGGCGCGGATGGCAGCTGGGCTGGCTTCGGGGGATTGAGAATGGAATGCCGTTTAATGTAAACGACGATGTCACCGGTTGAAATCAGGACATTGCCATCCGTGTCCACAACGGCAGCGGACAGGGTATATTCACCGCGATCCAGGTTGCTGATGGTCAGGCTGGTGTTGCCAACGGGCGTTCCGTACGGCTCACCGTTGAGAAAGAACTGCACCCGGTGCCTGAGCCTGCCCAGCAACGCAGGGGTCAAGCCTACCTGGATATTGAGGATACCGAGGTTGTTTCTGACGGTTTCCTCGTTGGCCGGCGAGACAAATGCAAAGCTCTTGTAATAATCACTTTTCTCCGGGGCCTGCTTCGGAGTGAAGCTGGGTGCCGCTACCGGTGGCGGTGTATAGGTCGGCAACTCCGGCATTTTCAGCCGCTCGGAACCCTGTGTCGGGGTGTCGCTGTAGACCACTTCCCCGTCGGCATTGATGGACTTGTAGATTTCCGCATGTGCCTGACAGGCAAGCAGGAGAAGGATTATCAGGATCCGCTTCATAACAATTACAATAGCCGCCTTGTATCCGCCATGCAATACAGATCATCGCGGATACCGCAACGCTGGTCGGCCCCGGGGCAGTGCAGGACGCAACTACCGAGGGAGAAGGTGAGACCGCGAAGCGGTCGAGAGACTGGCCTGGGCCATGCCCGTAGCGACCTTCCCTGTAGGCCGTCGCTCCCGGCATCCTGCCTCCCGCGACATTTGTACTTCCCTGTACATCAAAAAAGCGCCCCCGAGGGGGCGCTTGAACTACTGCAGGTGTACGTGCTGCTCAGAGGCTGTAGTACATGTCGTACTCGACCGGGTGCGTGGTCATGCGCAGTCGGGTGACTTCTTCCATCTTGAGCCTGATATAGGCATCGATCATGTCGTCCGAAAAGACACCGCCCGCGGTCAGGAACTTGCGGTCGGCATCCAGGCAATCCAGCGCCTGATCCAGTGAACTGCAAACGGTCGCAATCTTCTTTCCCTCTTCCGGCGGCAGGTCGTACAGGTCCTTGTCCATCGGGCCACCCGGATCGATCTTGTTCTTGATGCCATCGAGACCGGCCATCATCATCGCCGCGAAGGCCAGGTAGGGGTTGCCGGTCGGATCGGGGAAGCGGACCTCGACGCGGGTTCCCTTCGGGTTGGGCTCGTACGGAATACGCACCGACGCGGAACGGTTGCGCGCCGAGTAGGCCAGCATGACCGGGGCTTCAAATCCCGGCACCAGCCGCTTGTAGCTGTTGGTGCTGGCATTGGTGAACGCATTCAGGGCACGGGCGTGCTTGAAAATGCCGCCGATGTAGTACAGCGCGATCTGTGACAGCCCGCCGTACTTGTTGCCGGCAAAGATATTCTTGCCGCCCTTGGCCAGCGACTGGTGCACGTGCATGCCGCTGCCGTTGTCACCGACGATCGGCTTCGGCATGAAGGTTGCCGTCTTGCCGTAGCCGTGTGCAACATTCATGACGACGTATTTCAGGATCTGGTTCCAGTCGGCCCGCTGAACCAGCGTATTGAAGCGAGTGCCGATTTCACACTGGCCGGCCGTCGCCACTTCGTGATGATGCACCTCTACCTCGACGCCCATTTCCTCGAGTGCCAGGCACATCGCGCCACGCAGGTCGTGCAGGGAATCAACCGGCGGCACCGGGAAGTAACCACCCTTGACCGTCGGACGATGACCGATATTACCGTCTTCAAAGACGCGTTCCGAGTTCCAGGATGCCTCTTCGGAATCGACCTTGCAGAAGGACCCGCTCATGTCAGAGCCCCAGCGAACGTCGTCGAGGATGAAGAATTCCGGCTCCGGACCAAAGTAGGCGGTGTCGGCAATCTTGGTGGACTTCAGGTAGGCCTCGGCACGGCGGGCGATGGAACGCGGATCGCGGTCATAACCCTGCATCGTGGTTGGTTCCAGGATGTCACAGCGGATGTTGATAGTGGGCTCATCGGTGAAGATATCCAGCACTGCGGTCGTGGTATCCGGCATCAGGATCATGTCGGATTCGTTGATCCCCTTCCAGCCCGAAATACTGGAACCGTCAAACATCTTGCCATTCTTGAAGAAATCGGCATTTATCTGGCTGGTTGGCATCGTGACATGCTGTTCCTTGCCAATGGTGTCGGTAAACCGAAGGTCTACATACTTGACGCCGCCGTCCTTCATCATTTTGGTTACTTTAGCTACTGACATTACAACCCCTCCAGATCAATTTACGCAAAAATTCCACACGCCGCCTCGAATGAACAACGGCGTACTATAAAAATCTCTCGATTCTGAGCTTTCATTAGCACGAATTGTGCCATTTGTACGAAAGCCATTAACCGGCTGATTATGCTTGTTTTGCAAATATCGCCCGCAATTGGTGCGCACCATTATTGTGCATAATTACAGTTGTTGCACAAAATCGATGCGCCGGGATCAGCGAAAATACACCTCCACATTACCGATGTCATCCACCTTGCGCGCGGATTTTCGAATCATGCCCGCCAGTTTCTCCCTGCCAGCCGCATCCGCGTCCACCGGATGCACGAAGATATCGACATGCACCTTCCCGTCCAGGTAGTGCAGGACCACCTTCTCGATGTCGGGTTCCGGATCGAGTGTCGCCCAGCGCTTTTCCAGGCGGTGCATGACTTCATCCCGCAGCGGCAGGTGCGTGCATGGCGAAGCCACCTCGTCATCCTCGGGATCAATATGCACCGTGACATCGGACACATCATCCATTTCACCGATCAGCCGGGTGCGCACGCGCTCGCCAATCATGTGCCCCTCGGACACACTGAGGCCCGGGTCAACCAGGATGTGCACATCCACCAGTGCATCGCTGCCACTGCGGCGGGTACGCAGCATGTGCAGCGCGCGTACTCCCGCCACCTCCAGAATCTCCTTGCGAATGGCGACCACCTTGTCCTCCTCCAGGGAGGTGTCAATCAGTTCCTGCAGACTCTTCCAGAGCAGATCCCAGCCGATCTTGGCAATCATCACGCCGACGGCAACCGCGGCGATGGCATCGAGGTAGGTGAATCCGTACATGGTCCCGGCCACACCGATGACGACAATGACCGAGGAGATCGCGTCACTGCGGCTGTGCCAGGCATTGGCATGCAGCATGTTGGAACGCAGGCGGCGAGCTGCCCTGACGGTATAGTGGTAAATGATTTCTTTCGAGGCAACGGAAACCAGCGCCACCAGCAACGCCAGCATGCCGGGGTGCCCCAGCAGATCCGGATCGCGCATGCGGTGCAGCGCATCGTAACAAATGCCGATTGCAACCAGCGCCAGGGCCACACCGAGGATAACGGTTGCCACCGTTTCGATGCGGCCGTGGCCGTACGGGTGTTCCTCGTCAGCCTCCCGGTGGGAATGCTTGGCCGCAAACAGCACCAGGAAGTCGGTTGCCAGGTCGGACAGCGAATGCACGCCATCGGCAATCAGTGCCTGCGAGTTTGCGGTCGTACCAACCAGGATCTTTACGATGCCAAGCAGCAAGTCTACCAACGCACCGACCAGCGTCACCTTGCGTACCTCGCGATAGCGCGCGTCCATGGGATCAGGAGTGTGGTGATGATGTGCGTGTGCCATGTTCAGCTACCCGGCATTACAGATACGTATGCGAATGACAATTTCGTCTTCCTGTTCCCGGATCTCCAGGACCTCGTGCCCGTGCACGCGACACCAGGCGGGAATATCGTGGAGCACGCCGGGGTCGGTACACGAGACACTCAGGGTCTGTCCGGCCTGCAGCTTTGCAATCGCATCCTGGGTACGAATGACCGGCAGCGGGCACAGCAGCCGTGCGTGCATCCAGAAGCGTATCCGTCACAGGTACCAGTCCGCAGGAATCTCTTCACCCGGCAACGGCACCACTTCGAGCGTTTGTACATTACCATCCAGATCGCCGACGTGCACCGTCACGCGTTCTGCGTCCCGCCCCTTGCTGAACCGGGCAGTCAGGCGCGCTGCCAGTTCCAGGTCGCCCGCCGCTAGCTCGCCGTCCAGCAACACCAGCGGACCGGTATGGCTGAGCGGAAACATGTGTACAAAGCGCTTGCGATAACCTTCGAGGAACTTGTTCTCCCCCTCTTCACGGCCAACGATGATCTTGAAGTTGGGACGCGGGCGCAGGTGGCGCCCGACTTTCAGCAGCATGATGTCATCCAGCTCGTAATCACGCTTGCCGCGGCTTTGCCACAGGTCCGCGAGTTTTACCGAATACTGCCTGTCAGTGAGGAAGCAGCAACCGCCCGCAGGCTGTGCATAATCAGTGAAACCGAAGCTGGCGGCCAGTGCCATTTGCGGTTTGCGTGAACGCCCGTTGAAATCATACAAGCGGTCGCGGTCCAGCCAGCCTTCACGTTCCGGCAGGGTCTCGGGGAGATTCCTGGCGCACAGCGGCCGCACCAGCCGGTCAGCGGCACCGGAGTCGCGCGCAATCACCGGCATGGTATCGCGCCGCTGTGACATGGGGCGCTGACCGATGACTTCACCGGTTACAATAAAGTCGAAGTCGTTGGCGTCCAGCCACTCCTGTGCCTTCTCTACCATGAAGATCTTGCAGTCGAGGCAGGGATTCAGATTGCTGCCATAGCCGTGCCTGGGATTGAGTACCACGTCCTTGTACTCGTCGATGATGTCGATGATGTGCAGCTTGATCCCCAGCTGCTCCGCCGACCACAATGCATTGTTGCGCTTCGGCCGGGCACGGTCCTTTTTGCGAATCGCATGGGTATGACCCTCGACGCAAAAGCCGGTATAGAAATTGATGCCTTCCACGTGCACGCCCTGCTCCATTACCACACGTGCCGCCAGCAGCGAATCAAGGCCGCCGGATATCAGTGCAACAGCACGGGGTTGTCTGGACATGGGAGAGGGGGAGGATCAAAGTTGCCGGAATCCCGCGCATTCTAACCCAAGCCCGGGCCGGGAGAGCAATAAAACCCAGTAATCTAGTGTTTTTCCTGCCGCGTCCCCATGGGAATGACCCGGCCGCTATCACAGACCTGCCGGTAGCAGCGCCGGCTGCCCGTCTCCTGCCACAGGTCCATTGCCTGCAGTGGTGTCAGTACGGACTCACCATCCAGCCCGCGCATCGCATGCAGGATATCCATCAGGATGATGAAGGCATCCGAGAGGTTCTGGTAAACACTGGACCAGCTGCGGTCGAGCACATCCGCAAGCTGGCAGTAGGAAGAGCGGCCGATGTTCACATAGTAGCTGATGCGCACCAGGCGCCGCTCGGCAAGCTGTGGAAACAGTCCGGAAAACAGCAGGCAGTGATCCCCGACCTGGCGCAGCGAATCGGCGCGCTGCTCGCCACGCAGGTGCTGCGAGCCGAGAAAATCCTCGGCCATGATGCGGGCGGTACAGTGCGGCTTGTCCGCAAAGCGCATCAGCAGGAAAACGAGATAACTTTCGAGTGTTTCATCAAGGTGGTGGTCGCAGGCGGCTTGTGCCTCCTGTACCAGCGCCTGCCACTGTGCCTGGGGCGTGGGTTCGAGTATCAGCTGTGCCATGCTCTGCCTCCACCGGGATACACACAGATTGTCGACCGCCTGCAGCCGGGGCTTGAGGCGCCCGCAACACCAGGCCTGTCTCAGGTTTAGCATAGCGATTTGCACAATGTCACGCCGGCGCGAAGAAAATTCACCCGCAGCCGCGGCATTCGGGATATTTGCTGTTGTGCAGGCTATAATGTCCGGCTTGCAACAACAGCAGCGAATCACACAGCCGTGGCAGACACACCGAAAACATTTCAGGGCCTGATCCTCGCGCTCCAGAGTTACTGGAGCCGGCAGGGATGCACCCTGCTGCAGCCCTATGACATGGAGGTAGGCGCGGGTACCTTTCATCCCGCCACCTTTCTGCGCGCCATCGGCCCGGAACCGTGGCGTGCCGCCTACGTTCAGCCGTCCCGGCGGCCCACTGACGGACGCTATGGCGAGAACCCCAACCGCCTGCAGCATTACTACCAGTACCAGGTCGTGCTGAAGCCGTCCCCGCTCAACATCCAGGAACTGTATCTCGACTCCCTGCGCGAACTGGGTATTGATCCGCTGGTGCACGATATCCGCTTTGTCGAGGACAACTGGGAATCACCCACCCTGGGCGCCTGGGGACTGGGCTGGGAAGTCTGGCTGAATGGCATGGAGGTTACCCAGTTCACCTACTTCCAGCAGGTTGGCGGACTGGAATGCCGGCCGGTGACCGGGGAAATCACCTATGGACTGGAACGTATCGCCATGTACCTGCAGGCGGTGGAAAGCGTCTTTGATCTCGTCTGGACGCATGGCCCGGACGGCCCGGTCAGCTACCGCGACGTGTTCCACCAGAACGAAGTTGAGATGTCCGCCTATAACTTCGAACAGGCAGATGTGGACTCGCTGCTGCCGTGGTTCGACACCTGTGAACGCGAAAGCAGCCGCCTGATCGAGGCAGGACTGCCGTTGCCTGCCTACGAGATGGTGCTCAAGGCCTCGCATACCTTCAACCTGCTGGATGCGCGCAGTGCTATTTCCGTGACCGAACGACAGCGCTATATCCTGCGCGTACGCACCCTCGCGCGCCAGGTGGCCGAGGCCTATTTTGCACGCCGGGAAGCACTGGGTTTCCCGATGCTGGCAAGCACCGGTGCAGCATCATGAGCACGACACGTGACCTGTTGTTTGAAATCGGGACGGAAGAACTGCCGCCCAAGTCACTGCGCCGGCTGCGCGATTCCCTGCATGCTTCACTGATTACGCTGTTGCATGACAATCACCTCGGCCATGGCGCCAGCCATGCCTATGCCACCCCGCGTCGGCTTGCGGTGCTGGTGAAGGATCTGGACACATCCCAGCCTGACCGCGAAGTGGTGCGCCGCGGCCCCGCGATCAGCGCGGCTTTCGACGCGGACGGCAACCCGACCAAACCGGCGCAGGGTTTTGCCCGTTCCTGCGGGGTTGATGTTGCCGACCTCGATCGCCTCGAAACCGACAAGGGCGCCTGGCTGGTCTGGCGCTCCACGGAAAGCGGCAGGCCCGCGGCGGAAATTCTTCCGGAACTGATCGAAAAGGCACTCAAGGCATTGCCGGTTCCCAAGCGCATGCGCTGGGGCAGCTCCAGCGTCGAGTTTGTCCGCCCGGTGCACTGGGCCGTGCTGCTGCTGGGAAATGAACCCGTTGCTGCCGAGATCCTCGGCGTGGATTGTGACCGCTATACGCGCGGCCACCGTTTCCATCACAACGAGAAGATCGCCATCAACAATGCTGCCGACTACTGCGACACCCTTGCCGCCAGCGGACAGGTGATGGCGGACATGGACCAGCGCCGCGATTCCATTCGCACCCAGGTTGTCGAGGCCGGTGCAGCCCTGGGCGGAAGCGCGCGCATCGATGCCGACCTGCTGGACGAAGTCACCGCGCTGGTGGAGTGGCCGGTCGCCATCACCGGCAGCTTTGACAGACGTTTTCTCGAGGTGCCGGCAGAGGCCCTGGTTTCCAGCATGCAGGACCACCAGAAATTCTTTCCGGTGCTGCAGCCTGACGGCGAGCTGATGCCGAACTTCATCACGGTCGCCAACATCATCAGCAAGGACCCGGATCAGGTACGCTCGGGCAACGAACGCGTGATTCGACCGCGCCTGGAAGATGCGGCCTTTTTCTGGGACCAGGACCGCAAGCAAACCCTGGCAAGCCGGATTCCGCAGCTGAATGCCATGACCTTCCAGCAGCAGCTGGGATCCCTGGGAGACAAGCAGCAGCGTGTTGCCGCAATCGCCAGCACCATGGCCAAGACACTCGGCATTGATCCGGGACCGGTGCAGCGTGCCGCCACCCTGGGCAAGTGCGACCTGCTCACCAGCATGGTCTTCGAATTCCCCGAGCTGCAGGGCGTGATGGGACGCTACTACGCCTTGCACGACGGCGAGGCTGACGAAGTCGCCGCCGCCCTGGACGAGCAGTACCAGCCGCGGTTTGCCGGCGACACCCTGCCGGCCAGCGCAACCGGCCAGCTACTCGCTATCGCGGAGCGCCTCGATACCCTCGCCGGTATCTTTGCTATCGGGCAGACACCGACGGGCGACAAGGATCCCTTTGGCCTGCGGCGCGCGGCACTGGGACTGCTGCGCATCCTGGTCGAGAAACAGATTGATCTCGACCTGCAGGACATGATCGAGACGGCAGCGGCAAACTTCCCGGCCGAACTGCAGGCCGGCAAGGCCGCCCCCGCGCTGTTGAACTTTATCCTTGAGAGGCTGCGCGCCTACTACCTGGAAGCGGGCTTTACTGCGCAGGATTTCGATGCTGTTATGGCGCGGCAGCCGACGCGCCCGCTTGACTTCGATCAGCGCATGCATGCCGTGCGCGCATTTCGCGAACTGCCCGAGGCAGACAGCCTCGCTGCTGCCAACAAGCGCATCCGGAACATCCTGCGCAAGGCGCACGAAGCCGCTATCAGCTTTCCGGCCACCTGCAACACCAGCCTGCTACAGGAACAGGCAGAACAGGATCTCGCGGTGGCGCTCGGGGATCTGGAAACACAGGTACGTCCCCTGTTCGCCCGGCGTGAATATACCCGGGCACTGTGCCAGCTTGCAGCCTTGCAGGGTCCGGTAGATACCTTCTTCGACAACGTGATGGTCATGGCTGACGACAAGGCGCTGCGTGACAACCGGCTGGCCCTGCTGAATGCCATGTCGGAGCTGTTTCTGCAGGTTGCGGATATTTCCCTGCTGCAGGGATAAACCATGCGCCCGGGTTCGCGCCAATCGACAAACGCACAAGCTGGTAACCTCTGCGCTTGCAAGGAGTACTAACATGACCGACACCGATTCCTACCGGACCATGCTCGCAGCCGTACAGTCGTTTCACGACAAGCACGACTTCAGGAATACCGGCGGTGAGGAGATGGCCTACCGGGTGGCACTGATGACGGAGGAACTCGGCGAGATTTCCGCCTGTGTCACCAAGGGAAAGGAAACTGCCGAGCTGGCAGAGGAATGTGCGGACCTGCTGATCCTGTTACTGGGCACCGCGATTGCCGGCGAGTTTGATCTCAATACGGCCTTCTGGGACAAGATGCAGCAGCTGGACAAGCGTGAATCCCGCATGATCAAGGGCCGGATCCGCGTTTCCGAATTCCGGGATACCTGATGCAGCTCATCATCCTGGATCGTGACGGTGTCATCAACGCGGATTCCGATGAATACATCAAGTCCCCGTCAGAATGGAAACCGATACGCGGCAGCCTCGAGGCGATTGCCCGCCTGCATCGTGCCGGCTGGCGCGTCATCGTCGCCACCAACCAGTCAGGCATCGCACGCGGACTGTTCGATCTCGACACCCTTGCCCGGATCCACAAGATCATGCACCAGCGGGTTGTGGAAACCGGTGGCCTGATCGACGCGGTATTTTTCTGCCCCCATGGGCCGGATGACAACTGCAGCTGCCGCAAGCCCCTACCCGGCATGTTCCATGATATTGCCGAGCGCCTGCGCATCAGCCTTGAGGGGGTCCCGGCAGTAGGTGATTCCCTGCGTGACATGCAGGCGGCTGCAGCTGCCGGCGCACGTCCGATACTGGTCAAGACCGGCAAGGGTTTTGGTACCGTCAGCAATCCCGAGCTTGATCCGGATGTCCGGGTTTACGACGACCTCTACAGTGCGGTGGATGCACTGCTGAAGGCGGCCAGTTCAAAATCTGATATCCAGGGTAACCTCAATTGAACAACACCAGCGAAACATCCTATCCGGTCCTGTGGTTACGCTCCCTCGCCTTCTGGGTCGTATTCCCGGTCTCCATCGTGCTGTTCGCCACCCTGTTGCTGTTTACCTTTCCCTTTTCTCTGGCAAGCCGCTGGGCATTGCTGCAGCACTGGGTGAAATTCATTCTCTGGTGGCTCGAAGTCACCTGCCGGCTGAAATATGAAGTGCAGGGCCTGGAGCATATCTCCAGGGGACCTGCCATCGTGTTTGCCAAGCATCAATCCACCTGGGAGACGATCGCCCTGCAGCGCATATTTCCGCTGCAGGTCTGGGTCGCAAAGCGTGAACTCATGTGGCTGCCATTCTTCGGCTGGGGGCTGGCGCTGATGAAGTGCATCGCAATCAAGCGCGGCACCGGTCGCGCTGCTATCAAGCAACTCATCCAGCAGGGCAAGGCACGCCTCGATGAAGGCATCTGGATCGTCATCTTTCCCGAGGGCACTCGCATACCGCCAGGGCAAAAGGGGCAGTACCGTATCGGGGGTGCCATCCTTGCGGAAAAATCCGGCTATCCCATCATCCCGGTGGCACACAATGCCGGTGAATACTGGCCGCGCCGCAGCTTCATCAAGCGCCCTGGCGTGATACAGGTACGCATCGGTGCACCGATCAGCGGGGATGGCAAATCCGCCCAGCAGGTACTCGAAGAGGCCTCCGGCTGGATCGAGGATCGAATGGCAGAAATCACTACCCTGCGCTGAACTTCAACCCGGCAGGAAAGCAAGCGGCTTGATTGATCCATGCGGCTTCACACCAGGTCAGTACTGCAGAGATGCATGGCCGTCATTTAATATAAAACCCTATATTTAGGGTTTTATATAATATTTATGTTATAAATAACAGCTAGATAACAAAAACGTCTTGTTTCATCAATAACATCGAAGCAGAGGGATATGAGTTATACGCCTGGTTGAACAGGCTGTTCATCACTCTCATGTGCTCACCATAGACCGCCGGCATGACTCGAAGCACCATGCCGTGAAGAATATGACGGGTGAACCACCGCGCGCGGTGCTGGAGTCAGGCTCCGGCACCGCGGTGAAGACTTTCGGTACGATGCGGGCTAGGGAACCTCTGATTAATTCATGAATCTCGTCATTGCGAGCGAAGCGAAGCAATCTCGTAACCAGTGAATCAATGAGTTACAGATTGCTTCGTCACTTTGTTCCTCGCAATGACGAATTAATCAGAGGTTCCCTAGATATCCAGGTTGGATACCGAGAGTGCATTCTGCTCGATAAATTCCCGGCGTGGTTCGACCTGGTCCCCCATCAAGGTGGTGAAGATGTCATCGGAACCGACGGCATCCTCGATCTGTACCCGCAGCAGGCGGCGGGTGTTTGGATCCAGCGTGGTTTCCCATAACTGATCCGGGTTCATTTCGCCCAGACCCTTGTAACGCTGGATGTGCTGACCACGCTTGGCTTCATCCAGCAGCCAGTTCAGTGCCTGCTTGAACGAGGCAACTTCCTCTTTACGCTCACCTCGCTGTACGTAGGCCCCCTCGCTCAGCAGCCCGTCGAGTTGCTGTCCAAGGCCAACCATGTGTGCGTATTCTGTGCTGGAGAAGAAATCAGGAGTAAAGATTTGTTCGCTGGCCACAATGCCATGCGTCCACTTGGAGACCGCCGCGCAATTCTCGCCGTTGTCGCCTGTGGCTTTCATTTCGACCTCGTAACGCTGCCCGCTTACCAGGCCGGCATTCATGCGGGCTGCCAGTTCAGCGTACCAGTCGCCCAGCGCAGCCTTATCCTGCAGCAGCGTCTCATTCATCGGAGGCATGTAGATCATGCGTTCCAGCAGGTCGGTATCGTAGCGCCGACCCAGGCGGCGGATGGTGGCCATTACCGCCATGTAATCATTTGCCAGGGCCTCCAGCGCCTGTCCGCTCAGGGGGGGCGCATCCGGGTTTACCACGAGTTCAGCCTTGTCGATCGCGCCGTACAGCAACAGTGAATTCAGCGCGGTGTCATCCTTAACATATTGTTCTTGCTTGCCTTTTTTTACTTTATACAGCGGTGGCTGGGCTATATATATGTAGCCGCGCTCAATCAGCTCCGGCATCTGGCGGTAGAAGAAGGTCAGCAACAGGGTGCGGATATGTGAGCCGTCGACATCGGCGTCGGTCATGATAATAATGCGGTGATAGCGCAATTTGTCCGCATTGAATTCGTCTCGCCCGATACCGCATCCCAGCGCGGTAATCAGCGTCCCTACCTCGGCTGACGACAGCATTTTGTCGAAGCGTGCCTTCTCGACATTGAGGATCTTTCCCTTCAGTGGCAGGATGGCCTGGGTGCGTCGATCCCTGCCCTGCTTCGCTGAGCCGCCGGCGGAATCACCCTCCACCAGGAACAGTTCCGACAGCGCCGGGTCGCGCTCCTGGCAATCAGCCAGTTTGCCTGGCAGGCCGGCAATATCCAGGGCGCCCTTGCGCCGTGTCATCTCGCGTGCCTTGCGGGCGGCTTCGCGTGCCCGGGCCGCATCGATGATCTTGCTGGTGATCGCCTTGGCTTCAGCCGGGTTTTCCAGCAGGTAAGTCTGAAAGTTCTCACCCACGGTAGATTCGACGATTCCCTTGATTTCAGATGAAACCAGCTTTTCCTTGGTCTGCGATGAAAACTTGGGATCGGGTACTTTGACCGACAGGACTGCTGTCAGGCCTTCCCTCGCATCATCCCCGGTTGCGGCAACCTTGGCCTTGCGCATCAGGCCTTCCTTTTCCATGTACACGTTGAGCGTACGCGTCAGGGCGCCTCGAAATCCGGCCAGATGGGTCCCACCATCACGTTGCGGAATATTGTTGGTAAAACAGAAAATGTTTTCCTGATAGGAATCATTCCACTGCATGGCCAGTTCGACCACGACATCGTCCTTCGTCGTCATAAAATGGAATACTGACGCGTGCAGGGGTGTTTTCTTGCGATTCAGATGTTCGACAAAGGCCCGGATTCCGCCCTGGTATTCGAACACGTCTTCCTTGTCCGTGCGCTTGTCCGTCAACCTGATTTTTACGCCCGAATTCAGGAAGGACAGTTCCCTGAGCCGCTTGGCGAGAATATCGTAATGAAACTCCGTGAGGGTAAAGATTTCCCGGTTGGGCAGGAAACGAATTTCGGTTCCCGTTGCCGTGGTGTCACCGCTCACTTCCAGCGGTGCCACGGGCTCGCCCCGCCGGTATTCCTGGGTATGAATCTTGCCATCCCGGTTAATGGTCAATTTCAGGCTTTCAGACAAGGCATTAACGACCGAGACGCCGACTCCGTGCAGACCGCCGGAGACCTTGTAGGAGTTGTCATCGAACTTGCCGCCGGCGTGCAGCACGGTCATGATCACCTCGGCAGCGGAGCACCCTTCCTCTTCATGCATGTCGACAGGGATGCCCCTGCCGTCGTCCCGTACGGTGACTGAATTGTCTTCGTTCAGGGTTACGGATATTTCGCTGCAATGCCCGGCCAGCGCCTCATCGATGGAATTATCGACGACTTCAAAGACCATATGATGCAGGCCAGTCCCGTCATCGGTATCACCGATGTACATACCCGGGCGCTTGCGTACTGCATCCAGTCCTTTCAGGACCTTGATATTGGATGATGTATAGCTATTTTTCTCTGCCATGTCCGTGTCCCGGTATAAAGCGAGGCATTATACCACTTCCTGAATCTCGCCATGTTCCACGTGAAACCTTTGCGTATCATGCCAGGCTGCGTGGTTTGTCCTGATACCCTCGATCGCAGTGACAAATACCTGGGCCTGTAAATCCTGTAATGCACAGAGCACCCGCTGCTGGTGCGCCTCATCCAGTTCGCTGGCAAAGTCGTCCAGCAAAAAGGCCCCCAGCGCCACGTCACGATCCTGTTGCAATCCGATCTGGGCCAGCATAAAACCAACAGTCACTGCCTTTTGCTGTCCACGCGAGCAGTGCGCCCTGGCAGCGCGCCCGTTTACCAGAATTCTGAAATCTCCCCGGTGTACACCGGGCTGTGTGTAGCCGCGGATTCGATCGCGCTCCATCGACCGCTCCAGCGCTTCGGACAGAGCCAGGCCCGCAGGCCATCCTGACTGGTAATGCAGGCTGGCCGTCATACCCGGAAGCAGATCTGACAGCATCGCCTGCAGTTTTGGCTCCAGTGCCGCGAAATACTGTTTCCGCAACTTATCTATTTGCTCACCGGTCTCCAGCATTTCCGCGTCCCAGACCCTTACCTGGTCAATCGCGACTCTTGCCCGCAAGGCGGCATTCCGCTGACGCAGCGCCCGTGTGTAACGCTGCCAGTGTTCGCGGTACGGATGTTCCACGTGAAACAATGCCCAATCGATCGCCTGACGGCGGTAACGGGGTCCACCTTCCAGGATACTGTCCGTGTCACCACTCATGACTTGCACGGGAAAGGAACCCGCCAGGTCCGACAGCCGTCGTATGGCTTGTCCGTCAAGGTGTACCTGTAGCCCGCTGGCCTGCCGTTCGATACCGACGGGAACGACACGCCCCTGCTCCCGTCGCACCCGTCCCACAAGACGGTAGGCGGTTTGCCCATAACGCACCGGTTCATCAACGATGCTGGTGCGAAACGAGCGTACCCTGCCGAGACAGTAGATGGCTTCGAGCAGGCTGGTTTTGCCCGCGGCATTTGCACCGGTAATCAGATTCAGGCCGGATGAGAATGTGAGGCTCGCATTTTGGATATTCCGAAAATCACGGATATCCAGTGACTGGAGTCCCATGCAATAAATACTAGCGGTGCGGCTTGCCGACTGTGATCACTGCCTGACTGCTGCTATGCCTGGATAACGCAAGCTACAGGCGCATCGGCATGACGACGTAACGGCAGTCCTCGGCACCCGGCCGGTTGATCATGGCGCTGCTGTTGGCGTCACTCAGACAGATCTCCACGTCAGCAGTGTCGATGGAGTTCAATACGTCCAGCAGGTAGGTCACATTGAAGCCAACCGTCATGCCCTCCTCGTTGTAAGTGGCATCGATCTCTTCAACAGCCTCTTCCTGCTCAGGGTTATGTGCTTGAATTTTAATGTTATTTTTAGATACCTCCAGGCGAATCCCCCGATATTTCTCATTCGAGAGGATAGAGGTTCGGGTCAACGCCTGGCGCAGCATGTTGCGGTCGACCAGCAGGCGCTTGTCGGCATTTTTGGGAATCACTCGCTGGTAATCGGGGAAGCGCCCATCGATCAGCTTGGAAGTGAAACGCAAATCGTCGGTCGTAATCCGGATATGATTAGTGCCAATTTCCACCTGCACTTGCGCATCCCGTTCTTCCAGCAGGCGGTGCAGTTCCTGCACGCCCTTGCGCGGTACGATGACCTGCTGCTCGGCTGGTTCCTTGATGTCCGCCACGAGTTCGCACATCGCCAGCCGGTGGCCATCGGTCGCCACGGCACGCAGGATACCGTCACCCGGTTCCAGCATCAGACCATTCAGGTAATAGCGCACATCCTGCTGGGCCATGGAGAATGCAGTGCGTTCGATCAGGGCATGCAGATCCTTTTCCGGTAACACAAAGGTGCGGGCGCTCTTGATCTTGTCGATAGCGGGAAATTCGCTGGCCGGTAACGTCGCCAGGGTAAAACGGCTCTTCCCCGAGCGCAGCAGTGCGCGGTCATTCTTTACCGAAATATCCAGCTGCGCTTCGTCAGGCAAGGTGCGGCAGATATCCAGCAGCTTGCGTGCCGGCAAGGTGATATCGCCAACCTCGGTGACCGGTGCGGCAATTTCAGCCTGGAGTTCGACTTCCAGATCGGTGGCTGTCAGCCGGATGCTTTTCCTGGACGCGTTCAGCAACACGTTCCCGAGAATCGGCAATGTCTGGCGACGTTCCACGACACCAATGACCTGCTGGAGGGGTTTAAGAAACGCTTCTCTCTGAATACTCAGTTTCATGATTAAATAAATTAAATTAAGTTAATATTTAAATTGCTGTAGTTATTAAGCCGCCCCCACGCTGTGGGTAACCTGAAATATCCCAATTTTATCAGCATCTTGAAGAAATGATAACCTTACGCCCGGCCTTCTGAAGAGATGTTGGTATGCTGTGGATAACCCGGGATAAAAACAACCCTGAAAGTTATCCACAGCTTATCCAGCTCATGTCGTCAGAGTTCTCAACAGGTTGTTGTAGTCCTCATTGATGCGGTTGTCACTGTCACGCAACTCCACCACCTTGCGACAGGCATGCAGCACCGTCGTGTGATCACGGCCGCCAAAGGCGTCGCCGATTTCCGGCAGGCTGTGCGTGGTCAGTTCCTTGGCAAGCGCCATGGCAATCTGGCGCGGCCGGGTGATACTGCGGCTGCGGCGCGCTGACAGCAGATCTGCGACGCGAATCTTGTAGTACTCGACCACTACCTTCTGAATGTTGCTGATGGTAACCAGTTTGTCCTGCAGTGCCAGCAGATCACGCAGGGCGTCCTTGGCCAGTTCCAGGCTGATCGGATGTCCGGTAAAGCGGGCACTGGCGATGACGCGGCGCAGGGCGCCTTCCAGCTCACGAATATTGGACTGGATGCGCTTGGCAATGAAGAAGGCGACATCATGAGGTAGCTCGATATTGCTCTGGCTGGCCTTGCTCATCAGGATTGCAACCCGTGTCTCCAGTTCGGCGGGCTCGATTGCCGCGGTCAGACCCCAGCCGAAACGTGACTTGAGCCGGTCTTCGAGTCCGTCCACTTCCTTGGGATAGCGGTCGCAGGTGAGGATGACCTGCTGCTGACCTTCAAGTAACGCATTGAATGTATGGAAGAATTCTTCCTGAGATCGCTCCTTGTTGGCGAAGAACTGGATATCATCGATCAGCAGGGCATCCACGGTCCGGTAGAAGCGCTTGAATTCGTTAATGGCATTGTGCTGCAGCGCCTTCACCATATCCGCGACAAAACGTTCCGAATGCAAGTACACCACGCGCGCCGTGGGCTTGTTTTTCAAAATCAGGTTGCCGACGGCATGCATCAGGTGGGTTTTGCCGAGGCCGACGCCACCGTAGATGAACAGCGGGTTGTAGGCACCCCCGGGATTTTCCCCGACCTGCATCGACGCCGCGCGTGCCAGCTGGTTGGATTTGCCGCCGACAAAGCTGTCGAAGGTAAAGTCGGGATTCAGATTGCTCTTATGCTGCACCGGCGCGGCCTCTGCCGCGCTGGCTGGATCGGCAACGGGAGCCGCGGGTTGTGGCGGCCGATCGATGATTTTCTTGCTGCTGCCGATGTCCAGCTGGACCCGGGTAGCGGGATTGGGCCCGAGGTCATGCACGGTTTGTGAAATCGTGTCGAAATGGTGCTTCCTGACCCAGTCGAGTACAAACTGGTTGGGAGCCAGCAGGCGCAGGTTCTCGCCGTTTTCTATGGCGTGCAGTGGGCGTATCCAGGTGTTGAATTGTTGCGCTGGCAGTTCATTTTCAAGCTGGAGCAGACACTGTTGCCAGAGCGATACTTCCACTGTTATTCCCCCGGAAATCGATTTTTTGTATTGAACAGCTGTAGCCAAGGACGGGGAGTCTATACCTGTCGTAAAAAGTTATCCACACCCTGTTTGCAAGCTATTGAATCCCGGGAGAGTTGACATTTGGGCCCGAGAAACAGTAATCTTTGCGCCCTTTCGCGCCGGGTCAGGCGTGTTTTGTTTTTCAGGAATCATTCAGAAACGTAACGTGCCATGAAAAGAACTTATCAACCCAGTAATCTGAAGCGCAAGCGGACCCACGGTTTTCGTGCCCGCATGAGTACCAAGAATGGCCGTCGCGTAATCAATGCCCGTCGTGCCAAGGGCCGCCACAGCCTGTCAGTCTGATTTACGCCCTTGTACTCCGGCCCGACGCGTTTCCCGAGGCGGGTACGGCTGACTGAACCGGCCGCTTACCAGCGGGTATTCAAACACAGCGGCTACAGGCTGAGTAACCGCTGGATGACGCTGCTTGCAGCGCGCAACCAGTGCAATCATCCTCGCCTTGGTCTGGCGATGTCCCGCAAGGTGGTGCACAACGCGGTAACACGTAATCGTGTCAAGCGGCTCATGCGGGAGAGTTTTCGCCACTGGCAAATGCGCCTCGGGTCACTTGATATCGTCATGCTGGGTCGGCCGGGCATTGCCGGACAATCCAGCAAGGTACTGAATGCGGCCCTGGAACAACTCTGGGAACAGTTGATAGAAAAATGCGCTGGCTCGTCATCCAACTAATTCGCGCTTACCGCCTCCTGCTCAGCCCCTGGCTGGGTAACAACTGCCGTTTCTATCCGACCTGTTCATGCTATGCGCAAACAGCGATAGAACGTCATGGCGCTGCTGCACGGCAGCGGGCTTGCTATACGCCGCCTGCTGCGCTGTCATCCGTGGCACGCAGGTGGCATCGACGAGGTACCGGAGAAGGAGACCGGACATAGTCATGGATAATCAACGCCTGTTTTTATTTGTCGCCCTGTCGTTTGTCATGCTGCTGCTGTGGCAGGCATGGGTCGAGGATTACGGTTCTGCCACCGCAGGTAGTGGATTCCGCCGGGGTCACTGCACCGGCGGGTGATGCCGCACCGGTAACCGATGGTGCAGATATTCCGGCCGCAGCCACGGCCAGCAGCGCCCCGGAAGCCGCTCTGCCTGATACCGAGCTGCTTGCGCAGGGCGAGGCGGTAGAAGTGGAAACCGACCTCTTCCGGATACAGATCAGCACCACCGGTGGGGACCTGCGCCAGGTTGACCTGCTGGACTACCCGGCAACCACCAAGGCGGATTCCCCGCCCTTTCGCCTGCTTAACGACAGCCTGCCCAACCTGTTCGTGCATGCAGTCCGGACTGCGCAGCACCATCGGTACGGAACCGACGCACCATATCGATTACAGTGCACAGAACAAATCGCTACAGCATGCCGGCATCCAGCGACACCCTGCAGATTCCCCTGACCTGGCGCAGCCCGGAAGGTGTCGAGGTCATCAAGCGCTACACCTTCCATCGCGGCAGCTATGTGGTCGACCTGCGAGCACGAGGTACGCAACGGAGCGGCGCTGACTGGCACGGTCGGGAGTACCGCCAGTTGCAGCGCACCCAGATCGCCGAGACCGGTCAGAGCACTTTTATCTATACCTATATGGGTGGCGTGATCTACAGCCCGGAAGAAAAGTACGAAAAGATCAAATTCGAGGACATGACCGAGCAGGACCTCGACCGCACCATCACCGATGGCTGGGCGGCCATGCTGCAGCACTATTTTCTGGGTGCCCTGATCCCCGCGACCGATGAGCCCGAGCGTTATTACACCAAGACGCTGAGCAACGCGCGTTACGTGATCGGCATGATCTCCCCTGCCCGCACGGTTCCGGCGGGATTCCGCACGACCTTCAAGACACGGATTTTCATCGGTCCCAAACTGCAGGACGAAATGAAGCAGGTTGCACCCGGCCTGGAACTGACAGTCGACTACGGCCTGCTTACGGTGCTGGCCCAGCCGCTGTTCTGGCTGCTGAAGACCATTCACGAGTTCGTCGGCAACTGGGGCTGGGCAATCGTACTGGTGACCGTGGTTATCAAGCTGGCGTTCTACAAGCTGTCCGAGACCAGTTACAAGTCGATGGCCAACATGCGCAAGATGGCGCCGCGCCTGAAGTCGCTGAAGGAACGCTACGGCGACGACCGGCAGAAGCTCAACCAGGCCATGATGGAGATGTACAAGAAAGAAAAGATCAATCCACTGGGCGGCTGTCTGCCGATCGTGGTGCAGATCCCGGTGTTCATTGCACTCTACTGGGTACTGCTGGAGAGCGTCGAACTGCGCCAGGCGCCCTTTATGCTCTGGATTACGAATTTGTCCTCACCGGATCCCTACTACGTCCTGCCGTTGCTGATGGGTGCGACCATGCTGATTCAGCAGAAGCTGAATCCGGCACCGATGGACCCCATCCAGGCCAAGGTCATGATGGTGCTGCCCGTCGTGTTCACGGTGTTCTTCGCCTTCTTCCCGTCCGGACTGGTGCTCTACTGGGTGGTCAACAACACCCTCTCCATAGCGCAGCAGTGGGTGATTACCCGGCGCATCGAGCGCGGCGGTAAGAAATAACTCCCTGCCGCCGCGGTCTGCATGGCCTCGGATAACGACACCATTGCAGCGATCGCGACACCGCCCGGCCGGGGCGGTGTCGGTATCGTGCGGCTCTCCGGCAGCGCCGTTGCCGGATTGCCACTGCCCTGCTGGGACGTCTGCCGCAGGCTGCGGCGCGCCGAACTGCATGATTTCACGGAGGCGGATGGCAGCCTGATCGATGCCGGCCTGGTGCTGTACTTTGCGGCACCCGCCTCCTTTACCGGCGAACACGTGCTCGAACTGCACGGCCACGGCGGCCCGGTGGTCATGGACAGCTTGCTGCAGCGGGTGCTATCGCTGGGTGCGCGCCCTGCCCGTCCCGGTGAATTTTCCCGGCGTGCCTTTCTCAATAACAAGCTCGACCTGGTCCAGGCGGAAGCCATTGCCGACCTGATCGAGAGTGACACCACCGCAGGCGGCGCGTGCCGCAGTGCGTTCACTGCAGGGTGACTTCTCCGGGCGTGTCCAGTCACTGCTGGAAGCGCTGACACAACTGCGCATCTACATCGAGGCGGCCATCGATTTTCCGGAAGAGGAAATCGACTGGCTCGGACGATACCCGGCTGCAGCAGATGTTGCAGGACCTGCAGGATGATCTCGCCGACATCATGGTGCGTGCGCACCAGGGTCAACTGTTGCGCGATGGCATGACGCTGGTGATTGCTGGTCGCCCGAATGCCGGTAAATCCAGCCTGCTGAACGCCCTTGCCGGCAGCGATGCCGCCATCGTCACCGCGATCCCGGGCACCACGCGTGATGTATTGCGGGAACACATCCAGATCGACGGCATGCCGCTGCATGTCATCGATACCGCGGGCCTGCACGACAGCGACGACCCGGTGGAACAGCTGGGTATGGAGCGTGCCCGCAAGGCGATGGAACAGTGCCGACCGGCTGCTGCTCCTGATCGATGACCAGGCCGGCTATACCCCTGCCGATGCGGCGATACTCGACGACTTGCCTGCCGGTGTGCCGCATACCCTGGTCTTCAACAAGATCGACCTGAGCGGGCGCGCGTCCGGCCTGGTGGAAACCGGGACAGCACCGGGCTTTGCCCTCTCCGTCCAGACCGGCGCCGGCATGGATGCACTGCGGGCGCACCTGAAACACTGCGTTGGTTACGGTGAACAGGTGGAAGGCAGTTTCAGCGCCCGGCGGCGCCACCTCGATGCCCTGCAGCGGGTGCAGCTGCACCTGCTTGCCGGCCAACGGCAACTGGAGGAACTGCAGGCCGGTGAACTGCTTGCCGAGGAACTGCGGCTGGCGCAGCAGGAACTCGGTGAAATCACCGGCGCCGTCAGCAGCGATGACCTGCTTGGCAGAATATTCAGCAGCTTCTGTATTGGGAAGTAAACCACGCCAGAAGTGCTGCGAGCGTGCAAGGAATATGTCAATGGGGATATATAAATCGAAGCAAGAACGCCTGGCTTCAGGTCGTTGTTGCTGGCATTGCCGCTATTTCATTCGTCAGCCAACAGACTTTATGCTGGATGGTCCTCTCGGCAATATCTGTACGATCGACCATCAAGGAGAAATCTACCCGGACCTGGATTTGTATACTCCGGGTGTCAAGCCTGCAAATCCGGATGATGTCTGTGACCGCTTTAAATTTGACCAGCCACCTGGCAGCGGCAATGATTGACATGATCACGCCGGTAGTCTCGTAAGTTGCTCAACAGGGCAGTCAACCGTTAAGCTCTCTGAAAAATAACTACAAGGACGCATGGGGAGCCGACATGGTTGAAAACTTTTCCACAACGGCGGCGTTTATCTGGTCGGTAGCAGACTTACTGAGGGGAGACTTCAAGCAGTCCCAGTACGGGCGCATCATCCTGCCCTTTACGCTGCTGCGCCGTCTGGAGTGCGTGCTGGCGCCCACCAAGGCCAAAGTGCTGGCGGAAATTGACAAGCGCAAGGATTCGGACCTGCCGCTGGATGCCTTCCTGAAGAAGGCCGCCAGGCTGCCCTTCTACAACACTTCGCCCATGAATCTCGTCTTCACTGGGCGAGACACAAATCCTCGACAATCTGGACACCTACATCCGCAGTTTCAGCCCGGACGCACGGGAGATTTTCGAGAACTTTGGTTTCCATGAGTTTCTGGACAAGCTGGATCAGGCCAACCTGCTCTACCTGGTCATGCAGAAGTTCGCCAGCATGGACCTCAGTCCCAAGGCCCTGGACAACCATCATATGGGGCTGGTGTTCGAGGAGCTGATCCGGCGCTTTGCAGAATCCTCCAACGAGACTGCCGGTGAGCATTTCACGCCCCGCGACATCGTTCACCTCACCACCGCCGCTGCTTTTCACGAGACCAGCAGGCCAGCATCGGCCCCGGCAAGATCGTCACCGATGTACGACCCCACAGCCGGCACCGGCGGCTTCCTGTCCGACGGGCGAGGAGTACATCCACGATTCCATCTCCGAGCAGGCCATGCGCCGTCTTCGGTCAGGAGCTGAATCCCGAGTCCTACGCCATCTGCAAGGGCGACATGCTCATCAAGGGTCACGAGGTGACAGCATCAAGCTCGGCAACACCCTCGTCCGACGACCAGCTCTACGCCGACCAGTTTGATTTCATGCTCTCCAATCCCCCCTTCGGCGTGGACTGGAAGAAGGTCCAGAAGCGAGCTCAAGGATGAGCACAAGCTCAAGGGCTTTGCCGGACGCTTCGGCCCCGGCCTGCCGCGGGTGTCGTGACGGTTCGCTGCTGTTCCTGATGCACCTGATGAGCAAGATGCGCGATTACGATGCCAACGACAGCACTGAGCGGCTCACGCATCGGCATCATCCTCAACGGGTCGCCCCTGTTCACCGGCGGCGCCGGCTCCGGTGAGTCCGAAATCCGGCGCTTCATCCTGGAGAACGACCTGCTCGAGCCATCGTCGCCCTGCCCCCGACATGTTCTACAACACCGGCATCGCCACCTACGTGTGGATGCTGTCCAACAAGACGAGCGCCGAGCGCAAAGGTAAGGTGCAGCTAATCAATGCCTCTGATAAGGGCGACAAGATGCGCAAATCGTTGGGTTCCAAGCGCAAGTACCTCACGGAGGACAGCATCGAAGCCATCGTGCAACTCTATGGCGATTTTACCGAAGGCGATACCTGCAAGTTGTTCGAGACCACTGCATTCGGCTACCGCCGGATCACTGTCGAACGCCCCCTGCAGCTCGCCTTTTACCCCAAGGATACCGCCCGCCTGGAAACCTTGCAGGCCGACAAGGGCTGGGTAAAGCTGAATGAAAAGCTGCAGCAGGCCATCCTCGATGCACTACCCAGGTTCGAGGAAGACAGGGTTCTCTCCCGCTCCACCTTCAAGAAATGGCTCAAGGTCCACATGGATGGTGAAAAGCTGTCAACACCTGTCCTCAAGCTGTTACAAAAACATCTGGGCGAACATGACGACAAAGCAGAAATCTGCAAGACCAACGGCAAGGTCGAACCCAATCCTGATTTGCGCGATAGTGAGAATGTGCCACTGGGTGAGGACATCCACGAATACTTCAGTCGGGAGGTACTGCCCCACGTCCCGAATGCCTGGATTGATACATCAAAGACTGATCCACTTGATGGTCAAGTGGGCATTATCGGCTACGAGATACCATTCAACCGGCATTTCTACAAATACATCCCGCCACGACCGCTCGAAGAAATCGATGCCGATCTGGACAAGGTGAGCCGTGAAATAATGGAACTGCTCAGGGAAGTGCACGCATGAAAAGGATTGATGGTGTCGCCAAGACCATTCGTGAGTTGCTGTCCGGGCAACGTTATGCAATTGACTACTACCAGCGAGAGTACCGCTGGCAATACAAACAACTGAAAGAGTTGATTGATGATCTGGCCGACCAGTTTCAGGACTCCTACTCGCCAGATGACGAACGTGATGCGGTACAGGATTACGGGCACTACTTTTTAGGCTCAGTCATTCTGAGCAAGCGTGATAGCAAGACATTCATTGTGGATGGCCAGCAGCGGCTAACCACGCTCACCTTGCTGCTGATCTACCTGCATAATCTTCAGGGTGACCGCGAAGACAGGGTAAAACTGGATGATCTGATATTTGCAGAAAAGTATGGCCGGAAGTCTTTCAATATAGATGTTCCTGAGCGCCTGCCTTGCATGGATGCGCTGTTCTCCGGCGAAGATTTCGAGGCCAATCACCTCAGTGAATCAGTCCAGAATATAACCGCGCGTTATCAGGAACTGGATGACCTGTTCCCGAATGATCTGGCAGGTGATGCGCTGCCCTATTTCGCTGACTGGCTGATCGAGAACGTACACCTGGTGGAGATTACTGCCTCGACCGATGAGGATGCCTATACTGTCTTCGAGACCATGAATGACCGCGGGTTGTCGCTGTCGCCGCTGGATATGCTCAAGGGCTATCTCCTTTCAAACATCAGTGATGGAGACAAACGTAACCTGGCAGCCAAGGTATGGCGTGACCGCATCGAGGCTCTTCGCAACCTGGGCAAGGACGAGGATTCCGATGCGGTTAAAACCTGGCTCAGGGCACGTTACGCACAAAGCGTGCGGGAACGGGGTCGTGGTGCGGAAAACAAGGACTTCGAGCGTATCGGCACGGAGTTCCATCGCTGGGTCGGTGAACATGCGGCGGCAATCGGCCTGAAAACCAGCGAGGACTATTTCCGCTTTGTTCACCGTGAGTTTGATTTCTACACCCGCCAGTACGAGCGCCTGCGGCAGGCATCGGTAAAGCAGGTAGAGGGCCTGGAGCCTGTCTACCATGTCTCCTGCTTTAACTTTACGCTCCAGTACCCTGTCCTGCTCGCCCCGCTTCTACTTGATGACCAGCCGGATGTGGTCGACCGGAAAATCCGCTTGGTGGCGACCTTTCTCGATATCCTGCTTGCCCGCCGTGCCGTCAACTACCTGTCCATGACCTATGGGGCCATGTCGTACGCAACCTTCCTGGTGATGGTGGCTATCAGAGGTGTTGGCCTGAACAAGTTGCCTGGCTTGTTGCAGCAAAGGCTTGATGAGGTGAAATGCGATTTCGATGGGGCGCGGGATGGACGAAGGTCCGGCTTCTCGGAATTTGCGCTCAACCAATGGTCCAAGCGATACATCAAGGTATTGCTGGCGCGAATGACTGACTACCTGGAACAGCAGGCCGGTATGCCATCCAGTCTGGAGAAGTATCTGGCAGGAGGACGCAGTCGCTATGAGGTGGAGCATATCTGGGCAAACCATTTCGAGCGACATGTTGATGAATTTGAATCCGAAAAGGATTTTGCGGACTACCGCAATTATTTCGGCGGACTGTTGTTGCTACCGAAGAAGTTCAATGCCAGCTACGGTGACCTGCCTTACGAAGAGAAACTGGAGCACTACAACAGTCAGAATCTGCTGGCCAGGTCGCTCCACAAGAATTGCTACCAGCGAAACCCGGGGTTTGTCTCATACGTTAGGGAAAGCGGACTGCTTTTCCACGCACACAAGGAATTTAAGGTGACGGATTTGGACGAAAGGCATGAGCTATATCGGGCCTTGGCGGATGAAATCTGGGATGTGGGGAAGCTGGCTGAGGTGCATGCCTGATGGGCAGATACCAACAGTATTCTGAATATGTGCACATGAAGTCTGAGTGGTGGAAGCAACTCCCCACGCATTGGGCAACAGCCAGCTTGAAACAGCTCTGCACGAAGATTACTGATGGGAGCCATTTTTCACCGAAGACGGAAGATGTTGGACGTCCCTACGTGACAGTGCGGAATCTAAATGACGGCATTGTTGACACGGGCAATGCAGAAAAGATTAGCGAGGAAGCATTCCACGAGTTGGAGCGCAGTGGATGTCGTCCGAAATGTGGTGACGTACTGTTCTCTAAAGACGGCACAATTGGGAAGGTCGCTCTCGTAACCGAAGACAATTTTGTGGTCTTATCTAGCCTTGCAATCTTACGCCCGGGCAGCAAGCATTTAAAATCAAAGTACTTGAAATATCTTCTTTTGTCGCCGAATGGCATGCGTCAAATAGAGAGTTACTTTGCTGGAGCAGCTTTAAAACGAATCACATTAGATGTCATTGTTGATTTGGTTGTATCAGTGCCGCCTCTAAATGAGCAGGAGAGTATCGCCACCTTCCTCGACCACGAAACCACCAAGATCGACCGGCTGATAGCCAAGCAGGAGCGGCTGATCGAGCTGCTCAAGGAAAAGCGACAGGCGGTGATATCCCATGCCGTCACCAAGGGTCTCAACCCTCACGTGCCGATGAAAGACTCCGGTGTGGAGTGGCTGGGTGAGGTGCCGGTGCATTGGGATGTGGCGAGAGTGAAGTTTGTTGCCAAGCTAGAGAGTGGGCATACCCCAAGCAAGCAAGTCGAAGAGTACTGGGTAGATTGCAGTATTCCATGGGTCTCGCTGAATGACTCAAAACAACTTGCCCATGTTGATTACATTTCCGATACCGCGGTTCAGATCAATGAGAAGGGTCTGGCTGGGTCGTCGGCTCGCCTGTTGCCACTTGGCGCCGTTGTTTTTACTCGGGATGCAACTATCGGGCTGACGGCGATTACTTCCCGTGCAATGGCGGTGTCTCAACACCTGATTGCATGGCTCCCTCGGGATCGGATTACGTCGCTATTTTTGCTTAGAGTCTTTAATGCCATGAAAGATGAACTGGACCGGTTTACTTTCGGGGCCACCATCAAGACTATCGGTATGGATGATGTGAAATCGCTGACCACCACTGTTCCGCCGATGGATGAGCAAGAAGCAATCTGCCGATATATTGATGAGCAGCTTGCAAGATTTGATCTTCTTATTGATAAAGCTGAACATCAAATTGGCCTGCTGAAGGAGCATAGAGTTTCGCTTATCTCATCTGCAGTCACCGGCAAGATCGACGTGCGCGGTTCGCAGACACCCGAATCCGAAGAAACCGTCACAGCGACCAGTGCCTAGGAGACTCCGTGGATAAAGCGAAGGAATCAGTCTTTCAACAAGACATCGTTGACTCGTTAACTGACAACACCTGGCTGGAAGGCACGGCCGAACACTACGACCGCGAGCTGGCCCTGTATCCTGAAGACCTGCTGGCATATGTCCACGAATACCCAGCCCGAGGCCATCGAGAAGCTACACCAAGTTCTACCACGACAAGACGGATCAGCATGATCATCAAGCGTCGCCGCTCGAACAGATGGATAAGCACGGTTCCTTAGCATGCTCCTTCGCCATGGATTCAAGGATCGCGGCGCCAAGCTGCGCCTCTGCCAGTTCAAGCCCGAGCATGGCCTGAACCCCGAGACGCTGGTCCGGTACCAGGGCAATCGATCCTGCGGGTAGTGCGAGCTGGTCTCCCCTACGCGCCCCATTCCCGTCGAAGGCTCAAGCCGCGGCATCGACCTGGTGCTCTTCGTCAACGGCATCCCCGTCGTCACGATGGAGCTGAAGAGCGAGTTCAAGCAGGCGGTCGAAAACGCCATCAGGCCAGTACCAGAAGACCGCGCCTGCCCAAAGATCCCGAGACCAGCAAAAGCGAGCCGCTGCTCACCTTCAAGCGGCGCGCTCTGGTGCATTTCGCCGTCAGCTCAGTACGAGGTCGTGCATGACCACCCGGCTGGCGGGCGAGGACACGTTCTTCCTGCCCTTCAACCGGGGCACCAAGACGGCGGCGCGGGCAACGACCTGCCCAGGACCTGGACGGCTACGCCACCGACTACCTGTGGAACGAGGTGCTTCGCCCGCGACAACCTGCTCGAGATCCTCGGCCGCTTCATCCACCTGGAGATCGAGACGCGAAGGAGGACTGGGACGGGCAAACGCAAGACCAAGGAAACCCTGATCTTCCCCCGCTATCCACCAGTGGGATCTGGTCAACCGGCTGGTCGCAGGCCAGCCGCGCGGAAGGCCCCGGGCACAAGTACCTCGCTCCAGCACAGCGCCGGCTCCGGCAAGTCCAACTCCATCGCCTGGACCGCGCACCAGCTCTCCTCGCTGTACGACGAGCAGGGCGAGAAGGTGTTCCACTCGGTCATCGTGGTCACCGACCGCACCGTGCTCGATGACCAGCTTCAGGACACCATCTACCAGTTCGAGCACGCCGATGGCGTCGTCGGGCGCATCAACCGCGAGGAAGGCGAAGGCTCCAAGTCCGAGAAGCTCGCCCAGGCGCCTGGACAGCAGCCAGCCGATCATCATCGTGACCATCCAGACCTTCCCCTTCGTGCTCGAGGCCATCGAAGACAGCGGCTAGCCTCAAGGAGCGCCGCTATCGCGATCATCGCCGACGAGGCGCACTCGTCGCAGACCGGCGCGACCGCGCGCAAGCTCAAGGAGGTGCTGACGACGGAAGCAGCTGCGACGAAGAGGACTGAGATCAGCGCCGAGGACATGCTCGATGCCAGCGTGGCGGCCCGCCGCGCAGTCCGCCAACCTCAGCTACTACGCCTTCACCGCCACCCCGAAGAGCAAGACGCTGGAGCTGTTCGGCCGGCTGCCCAACCCGGCGAAGCCGCCCTCGAAGACAACATGCCCGCAGCCTTTCATGTCTACAGCATGCGGCAGGCCATCGAGGAGGGCTTCATCCTCGACGTGCTGCAGAACTACACCAGCTACAAGGTGGCCTACAACCTGGCCAACAGGGTCGAGCCGCGCCGACGCCGAGGTCGACAGCAAGAAGGCCAAGGTCAAGCTGAACCAGTGGGTGCGCCTGCACGACTACAACATCGCCCAGAAGGTGGTGGTGATCGTCGAGCACTTCCGCGACACGGTGATGGGGCTGCTGGACGGTCAGGCCAAGGCGATGGTCGTGACCGGCTCCCGCAAAGAGGCCGTGCGCTACAAGCTGGAGTTCGACAAGTACATCGCAGAGAAGGGCTATACGGACGTTCAGCGCCATGGTCGCGTTCTCCGGCGAGGTGACTTCAGCGCCAACGACCCCAAGTCGAAGGGCTGCTCGGCGAGAAGTTCACCGAGACGCAGCATGAACCCCGGCCTCAAGGGCCGGGACATGCGCAAGGCCTTCGACACCGACGACTACCAGGTGATGATCGTCGCCAACAAGTTCCAGACCGGCTTCGACCAGCCCAAGCTCTGCGCCATGTACGTGGACAAGAAGCTCGGCGGCGTCGACTGCGTGCAGACCCTGTCGCGCCTGAATCGCATCTATCCGGGCAAGGAAGAGACATTCGTGCTCGATTTCTTCAACGACCCTGATGACATGCTGGCTGCCTTCCTGCCGTACTACCGCACCGCCGAGCTGGCCGATGTCTCGGATCCCAATCTGGTCTATGACCTGCACGACAAGCTCGAAGAGGCACGAATTTTCTTTTGGACCGAAGTGGACGCAGTTGCGGCAGTCTTCTTTGATCCGAAACAGACCCAGGACAAGCTCAGTTACCACACGCGGCCGGCCGTGGAGCGATTCAGGGATCGCTACAGGCAGGCCGTGGCGGCCATCAAGCAAGCCAGGAAGGCGGATCATGATGCCAAGGTATCCGGTGACACCGTTCAGGTCGAAAACGCGCGCAAGGACCTGAAGCAAGCCGGTGAATACAAGGACGCGCTGGACTTGTTCAAGAACGACCTGGGCACCTTCGTTCGCTTCTACGAGTTCATGTCCCAGATCGTGCCTTACGACGACCGCGAGCTGGAGAAACTGAGCGTCTATGCACGCCACCTGCGCCCCCTCCTCCGTGAAGAACGCTTGTACGAAGAAATCGATCTGTCTGATGTAGTGTTAAGTCGCTACCGGCTGAAAAAGATTGCCGAACACCAGCTCAGCGTGAACGATGGCGACGCACGTTTAACGGCAACATCCAACCTGGGTTCCGGGAGGCCGTATGACCCCGAAAAGGAAGCCCTGTCCCGGATCATTGAACGCCTGAACGAACTGTTTGCCGGCGAGAATCTGACGGATATGGATCGCGTGAACTACATGAACACCATCAAGGACAAGGTATTAGAAAACCGGAAGGTCGTACAACAGCTGGAGAACAACACACCTGACCAGGTAATGATCGGTGACTACCCTGCCGCGGTTCAGGATGCTGTCATGGATA
Source organism: uncultured Gammaproteobacteria bacterium (assembly GCA_963701455.1). Classification (GTDB taxonomy): domain Bacteria; phylum Pseudomonadota; class Gammaproteobacteria; order UBA9214; family UBA9214; genus UBA9214. The sequence continues at coordinate 118,279 of CAVPAE010000005.1, read as the reverse complement.
GTCTGCAGACCCATAGTAAGTTGGCTAGCCAGTTTCTTCAAAATGAGGCTATAAGAGATGGTTTCACGAGATTATTATTAGACCTAATACTGAGTGCGGAAACTAATACTTCCCAAAGTATTCTGCATCGGCAAGTAATGACGGCGCAGTGTTCTCCAGTCTGAGTTGTAGCAAGGAATAAATGTTAAGTTAAATATAAACTTATATATTACACCAGTAATATGCATATCGTTTTGTATTGTAATGTGTTTTTATTGTCCGCTCACGATGGATATGGGTATGCCCGACGCTGAAAAAATGACATCAAGAGAGTTGGGCCTGGTTCTGGCGCAGCAGTTGCTGGGAGTACAGGATCTGCACTTCGGCCTCTGGGATCCGGATCTGCCGGTCTCGATGGCCAACTTCAGTCGCGCCCAGCAGCGCTACACGGATTTATTACTGGCACATATCAAGGGATTGGCGGCTGACAGTACCGAGCCGCGAATCCTGGATATCGGCTGCGGGACCGGTCACATGCTGGAACAGCTTGTCGCTAGCGGTTATGCGGCTGATGCTGTCAATCCGTCGCCTTATCTGAATCGCCAGGTTCGGGCGCGTTTCTCCCGAGAGTTGGCCGGTTCCCCTGCCCTGTACGAATCCACCTTTGAGGATATGCCGCATGCCGCGTGCCAGGGCCGCTATGACGTGTTGCTGTGCAGTGAAAGTTTTCAATATATCCCGATGCCGGCCTTTTTTGAAAAGGCGCCGGGGTTACTGCGCCATGGCGGCCACGTGGTTATCTGTGATTTTTTCAAGACGGACGCCCACGGTGACGGTGCCGAGGGTGACCGCAGTTTCAGTGGCGGCCACCTCCTCGGCCAGTTCTATGGACTGTTGCCCGACAGTCCCTTCCGCAAGGTGCTGGATGAAGATCTCACTCCCCGAATCAGTCCGAATATCGAGCTGCTGGACGAGTGGCTGACGCAGCGCCTGGTCCCTGCGGCTGGAAGCATCGATCGTTACCTGCAGGACCAGTACCCGCGTTCCAGCAAAGTGCTGAAGTGGCTGGCACGGCGCAAGCTGGCGAAGCTCAAATACAAATACCTGTCGGGTCATCGCAATGCAGCCACGTTTCAGAAATACAAAAGTTACCGCCTGATTATCCTGCAGCTGGCGTAGTCTGTTTTAGGAACCCCTGAACTGGTTGTCACCCCGGCCTTCGCCGGAATGACGAATCGGGACTTTCCCGGACAATCAATATATCCAGCAGACTGACGCTAACGTCTTCTTGTTATCGAATTGAGGTTAACTCCAAATATGTGGTGCATGAGGGCCCAATCAGTCAGGCTGGCCGGGAATCAAGGGTATTTACTAGAGAAAACTATAATTTTAATGTTCAGGTTACTTATATCGTTACGTGATGGTTTAATTAGTATTAATGGTGGATTTCCAGGCAGGCAGGGCAGTTCAATTGCAGCGATTTGCGCCAAATACCCCATTCCCAGAGGCATTCCATGGATATTTTGTGGGTTTATTGTGGCCAAGGGTTGCGGGCTAGTCACGGTGATGCAACATGCTGTAAACGAATAATATTTTTTATTACACAAGAATATATTTTTTTAGTATTCTTTATTTATGGAAATGATCAAAAAGCCTACGCTGCGGGAACGAAAATTTGCTCGCACCCGGCTGGCACTGGCACAGGCCACCACGAATCACCTGGAAGCGGCTGCCTTTGAAACCCTGTCCGTGAAAGCACTGTGTGAGCGAGTGCAAATATCCGAGGCCACGTTTTTCAATTATTTCCCCCGCAAGGACGACCTGATCGTTTACCTGGATCATCTCTGGACCCTGGAGTTGAACTGGTACGGGCAGCAGGCGGCCCGGCAGCAGCAGGGGCTGGCCGTGATCGAGGCACTGTTTCGCTACACCGCCATCCAGATACAGAAAAAGCCGGGACTGATGGGGGAGATCATCGCTCACGAGGCCCGGGCCCGGGAACGCCAGGCCGGTCCCACAATTACCCTGGCGGAGCGCATGCTGGCCTTTGCGGACCTCGAGGGTATCGAGAACCTGCCGGACGACAGCCTCGAGACGCTGCTGAGAAATGCGCTCCAGTCAGCAATCGATGCCGGTGAGTTGCCGGGAAATACTGCGATATCCGCGGCGATGGTCGCCCTGGTTTCGATTTTTTACGGTGTGCCGCTGGCCATGCAGCATGGCAATGCCGCGGCCATCGGTGCCATGTACCGGCAGCAGCTGGTGATTCTCTGGGAAGGCCTGCGAGTCGTGGCCGTAAAGCAGGCGCCGCGCTGAGCAGAGCAGGGTAGGTAAATAATCCGCTTGCTACCCCGGAAAAAAAGAGCCTGCTCGAAGCAGGCCCAAGGGGGATGAAACCAGATAGTCTGGTGTTAATCGAGTTCCTTGCGCGCCCTGGCAAGGACTTCCTTGATTTCGGCCTTGCGACCGGCATCGGCTATCGGCCGGTCAGCCCGCGGGGCTGCCTGTAGCGCCTTGTTGAGGACAGCAACGGATTCGGCATAGCGATCTTCCTCGAGCAGAAATTCGCCATAAAAGAAATTCGGATCGATACCGTTCGGGTTGATTGCAAGCGCCAGCTTCAGGAGTTCCTCGGCTTTTTCGCTATCCCCGAAGCCAATCGGCCAACCGGGCACCTTGAAGTACAGGGTGCCAAGACTGGTGTAGGCGGAACCCTGTAATGCCTCGGGATCGAGGGCAATGGCGGCTTCGAGTTGCTTGCGGGATTCCTTGGCCAGGGAGAGGGCGCCGAGACCGCCCCTGGCGCCGGCCCAGGTACTCAGGATGATGCCTTCCCACACCAGTGGTTCCGCCTTGCCGGGATAGCGTGCAGTCACAGTGCCGGCTTTCGTTGCCAGCGCCTCGTAGAGCTTTTCCTGCCCGGACTCACTGGTCTGGTACTTGATGACGGCCCATTCGTGTTGCAGTGCCTTGATGTCATCGGTCATGCCAGCGGCATACAGGTTGGCAGTCATAAGGAATAGCAGGGCAGAGAGTAAGGTGCCTGTTATTCCGCGGATGGTTATCATGGTTGCATCTCCTTGCTGGTGTGAGGGTTGTGAGTGGCTGCAGGTGCGTGACCGGTTGCGCTGCGTGCATGTTGTTGAATGGTTGCAAGCTGCCCGGACAGGCCCCGGTCAACCACCTTGTGGAAGAGGGCATTGAGTTTCACGAAAAAGCGTTCGGGGCGACCGATGTAATGTTCACTTTGGTCGCGCTTCAGCATTTTTGCGATCGCACCGGGTATCACATCCGGGGCATCCATGGCGACACCCAGTGCAGCATTCATCTTGTTGACGGCGTCTTCATTGAACGCGGTACGAACGGCGCGTGGCGCGAGATAATGTACCTTTACCCGGGTGTCGGCGAGTTCGCGGCGCAACGCTTCGGAAAAGCCGCGCAGCGCAAACTTGCTGGCCGAATAACTGGTAAAACCGGCATAGCCAAGTGAGCCGAAGGTCGAGCCGATGTTCACGATGTGCGCGGATTCCTGTGTCGTAAGCCAGGGCAACAGGGCCTTGCACAACAGGATCGGCGACAACACGTTAATGGCGAATATCCGTTCGACATCGGTGTCACTGATGTCATCCAGCATACCGAAGCGGTTATAGCCGGCACTGTTGATCAGGACGTTTGCCTGAAACGCCTGTGCCGCTGCAGCGATCCGGTTGCGTCCCTGTTCGCTGGTCAGGTCCGCGGCGACGGTCTTTACCTCAACGCCGTGTTGCTTGTGCAGGTTTTCCGCCAGTCCGGTAACTGCGGCATTGTTCAGGTCGGTAAGCAACAGGCGTGCACCACTGGCGGCGAAGTACTCCGCAATAACGCTGCCGATTCCGCCGGCGGCGCCGGTCAACAGGATGCTGTAGTCTTTACTCATACTCGTTTCCCCGGGTGGTGCATGGCGCATTGCTAGCCACTGCCGCCGATACCACCGCTGTACATAGCCTCAAACCGCATTCTGAACTGGCTGCGCGATTGGCAGCCCGCGGAAGATGTCGCCATACAATTTGTAGAAGACCTGCGCGGCGTGAATGATCGCGCGACGGTCGGCCGCGTCGTCTACCCGGTTCATCAGCTTTTCAAAAAACTGCATGTGCTCCTGATCCAGCGAGCCGTGAGACGTCAGGTAGGAAAATGCCTGCGGCGGCAGCCCGAGGGCATCGCGGGTTATTGCTGCCGCCCGTGTTGCCAGGGCGATGCTGGTCCCTTCAAGCACGAACACCATGCCGAAAAAACCTGCCGGGTTGTTGCGCATCACGGTGTCATAGGCGTAGGCAACCATCAGTTCCGTGGCCGTGCCCGGCTGTCCGTTGCGCACGGCTTCCGCGTCCGCGCCGGTAGCGCGTATATCATTGAGTATCCATTCCTCGTGGCCGATTTCCTCGGAAATGTATTCGGCGACAGCGCTGCGCAGCCAGTTGAGCCGTTCCGGCAGGCGCCCGCCGCAGGCCATCAGCAGGGGCACGGTGTGCTTGACGTGATGGTAGGCTTCGCCCAGGAAGGCACGGTAGGTCGCCAGTGTCACGACACCATTCATGGTTTGCTGAATGACGGGTATGCCGAGAAACACCTGGCGTTCTGACTCGGTTGCTGCCTGCAGCTCTGCAAAGAATTCCACTATCCAGTCCCTCGAATGTTCTGTACATAGGTCGCGGCAGGCGTTTCGAAGCGCGCCCCGTAATGCGCCCAGACCGCATCCCGTCGCGGCTTGCCGCTGGCGGTAAGCAGGCCGTTCGCAATGCTGAATGCCGCACCGCTGCGCAGCCAGTCATGAATACGGGCATAGTCCGGCAACAGTTCATTGGCCGCGGCAACACGTGCACTGATGGCCGCGTTGGAAATGTCTGCCGCGGCCGGTTGAATGATGGCCACGTTGTGCTCCCGTGCCTCGCCAAAGACGACCGCCTGGGCGATTTCAGGAAACCGCGACAATTCGCTTTCCGGCCATTCCGGATTGACGTTGCGGCCATACGCCGTGATGAAAGCATTCCTGCTGCGGCCGGTAAGATGCAGAAAACCGTCTGCATCGATGAAGCCCAGGTCACCGGTGGCAAACCAGGAATCCGCCTGCGGTGCCTGGCCGGCATAGCCGAGGAGGGTGGCGCCGGAGACCTGGATCTCACCGTCCGCGGTGATGCGCAGTCTTGCGTGTGGCAAGGGCTTGCCGACGGATCCGGCACGATCCTCTCCGGGGCGGTTCAGGGACACAACGGAAGTGCATTCCGACAGGCCATAGCCTTCGTAAACCGGGATTCCGGCCTGCCTTGCTTCCACGAGCAGTTCCGGTGAAACGCGCGCACCGCCGACCGCGACGAAGCGCAGGCTGTCAGGAATCGGCATGCCCTGGCTGGCGGCAATCGTCAGCGCCTTCAGCATTTGCGGAACCAGTACCAGGCTGTGTGGCTGCCAGGTGTGCAGGCAGGTGAACAACTGCTCGATGTCGAGTTGCTGGCTGCCCTGCAAACCCCGTTCACGGCTCGATGGCAGGATGACGGTGGCGCCCGCCAGCAACGGCGCATAGACGCCGGTGATATTTTCCAGCAGCAGCGCAAGGGGCAGCAGGCAGAGGTGCCGTTCTATATCCAGGTCAGCCGTTGCCGTTACGATGGATTCGGCGACGCTGTGCATGGCGGTGGCACCCAGGCAAACCCCCCTGGGTTGTCCCGTGGTACCCGAAGTGAAAGTGACCTTGGCGGTACCCGGCGGAAATGCGTCCGTAACGGATGCAGCCGCCGCCTGCAGCAGCACGGTGTTTGGCACAGGGGAGGCGTGCTGTATGAAGCCCGGCCAGCCATCTGCATGTTCACTGTCTGTACACAGGGCATCGATTCCCGCATCGCGGATAACATGCGCGGTCTGCTCCCTGGAAAAGAATGTCGGCAGGGGAACGACGCGGATACCTGCATGCAGTGCAGCCAGATCCATGATGACCCAGGCAGGGCCATTGTCCAGCAGCAGGCCAAGGGTACGAATACCGCTGTTTTGGAGGGTGGCTGCGGTAGTTGTTACCGCCGCATGCAGTTCCGTGTAGCTGAGTTGGCCAAGCGCATCCTGCAGGGCGGTGCGCTCCGGGTGCTGACTGCCAAGCTCGGCCAGGCGTGCAAGGATCATGACGGGTTGTCGAGTCTGCCCGGAATGATGCGCTTGACGCGGTCGGCGAATTCAGGGCGCCAGATGTTCTGTCGCTTGAGTTCCCGCATGCCATAGGAAACATTGCCGGCAACCACGCTGCGGGCATGCCGGTAATAGCTGCCCCATTTGCCGTCCTCGGGTGCCAGGCGTTCGGCCGAGGCCTGGTTGATGACGATCGGGAAGAAGCGGGTGCGCTGCAGCAGCCGGATCAGTTTTTCACCCACCGTGCAGACCATCCAGCGTGTTTCCGGCAAGCGATCCAGCAGGGTTATCAATCCGATCATGAGAAAGCGGAAGGACTCGGTGTCTGAGGACGCCAGGTTGCCGACCTCCACCACCTGGTTGCGCTTGATAGTCTCGCCGGTAGCATCTGCCAGCAGCTGTTCCGCTGACCCGTCCAGGTAGCTTTCCAGGAAGAATTGTCCGCAGCTGGCAGGACGGAAACCGATCACCGAGGTGATGGTCTGGTCGCCCCGGGTTACCCCGAGCAGGTAGGGATGGAATACGCAGACGTCGGCGGCGTAGGAATTGTGGAAGCGCTCGCGGATAAAGGCCTCTGCGGCTGGGCGCTGGGGGTCGCCAGCCTGCCAGAGGTGCAGCTGCAGGCGCTCCGGCTGTGCTACGGGGACCGTATTAATATGCAGCTCCGCAGAGGAAGCTGTATTCAGTTGCGATTCTGGACGTGCTTGCATGACTCACTGGCCCCGGTTTGAGGATTGCCAGTGAGTATAGGGAGCCTGTCTTAAGGAAATCTTAAGATCGTGAAGAATGCTGCCGGTTTGTGAAACCGGTCACAGGGAGGGGTTGGGAGGACTTTTGGTCAGTATCAGTGACGGGCCTTTTCCAGGGATTCCCGCCATGCCTCGGCAACGTGCTGCCACCAGCGCGGCTGGTTGTCGTCCCACCACTCGTTGGCGACGGCCTGCAGCCAGCGTCCCATGGCCGGAAGCTGTACTCGCCAGAAGTGCATAACTTTCTGTTTCAGAACAATCTTTAATGGCCGGCGGCTGAGTATTTCCAGCATGGTATGTTCCCGCTGCCTGGCGGCCCAGAGCTCGTTTTCCAGGTTGCGTTCCAGCAGTTTCATACGTTGCTTCAGGAGCGCCAGATCCTTGACGGCAGGGTGCTCTCCGGGCTGTTCCGCGCGCGTCTGGATGCGGTGCTCCAGCATGGCGATGCGGTGTTGCAGCTGCTCGAGGTCGATCGGGCCACGCCGGATTGGTTTGCGGGTCGTACTGGTTTTCACCGGAAACACCTTTGCCTGCCGGTTGGCAAACAATTCCGGGGCGGCATGGGCGGGTTTGCGAGGCCGTTCAACCGGTGCGGCTGGCGCCTTGCGCCTGGGTTGACTCCGCACCGCTTGCTGCGGATTGGCACCTCCATCATCCCGGTTGAATTCCAGTAGCCTCATGCCCATAACCTTATATAGTGGAGATCGCGGTATCTTACCACAAGATATACCAACACGAAGTATTTTTGCCAGGCTCCAGCGGCATGGATCCGGATGGTGTCCTGAAATCCTTCACAGGCGTAGAATTCGGGACACATTTTTTACGGCAGCAACTTGAAGATGGCAACCAGTCCAACAACTTATGACGTCATTGTGGTCGGTGGCGGGCATGCCGGCACCGAGGCCGCGCTGGCTGCCGCGCGGCTGGGTGCGCGGACCCTGTTGCTGACACACAATATCGATACGCTGGGTCAGATGAGTTGCAACCCGGCCATCGGTGGTATCGGCAAGAGCCACCTCGTCAGGGAGATCGATGCGCTGGGTGGCCTGATGGCGCAGGCGACCGACCAGGCGGGCATCCATTTCCGCGTTCTCAATGCCAGCAAGGGGCCGGCCGTGCGTGCCACCCGGGCCCAGGCCGACCGGCAGCTGTACCGCCTGGCGGTGCGCCGGGCACTGGAAAACCAGCCGGATCTGCAGTTGTTTCAGCAGGCGGTCGCGGACCTGATAGTGACGGGTGAGCGGGTCACCGGGGTGGTCACCGAAATGGGGTTGTGCTTCCATGCCCCGGCGGTGGTGCTTACCGTCGGTACCTTCCTGGGCGGCCGCATCCATATCGGCCCGGCAAATTACGCCGCGGGCCGTGCCGGTGATCCACCGGCAAATGCACTGGCCGCGCGCCTGCGCGAGATGCCCTTGCGCGTAGACCGGCTCAAGACCGGCACGCCGCCGCGCATCGATGCGCGCAGCATAGATTTCGAGCGGCTGGCGATCCAGCCCGGCGATGAACCGCTGCCGGTCATGTCCTACCTGGGTTCCGCTGCGGATCATCCGCGCCAGGTGTGCTGCCACATTACCCATACGAATCCGCACACGCATGACATCATTCGCAACGGGCTGGCGGATTCTCCCCTGTACAGCGGTGCGATCGCGGGCACGGGGCCGCGCTACTGCCCGTCGATCGAGGACAAGGTGGTGCGTTTTGCGGACAAGGCATCGCACCAGATCTTCGTCGAGCCGGAAGGGCTGGACAGCCACGAGGTGTATCCCAACGGGATTTCGACGAGCCTTTCCTATGCGGTGCAGGAAGCGCTGGTGCATTCCATTGCCGGATTCGAGCAGGCCCACATCACGCGCCCGGGATATGCCATCGAATATGACTTTTTCGATCCCCGCGACCTGAAGCATTCACTGGAAACCAAGGTGATTTCCGGATTGTTCTTTGCCGGGCAAATTAACGGTACGACCGGCTATGAAGAAGCCGCGGCGCAGGGACTGCTGGCGGGCCTGAATGCCGCGCGCCAGGTGCAGGGCAGGGCGCCCTGGACGCCCCGGCGTGACCAGGCCTATATCGGTGTGCTGGTCGACGACCTGGTGACGCTCGGTACCAGCGAACCCTACCGCATGTTTACCAGCCGTGCGGAATACCGGCTGCTGTTGCGCCAGGATAATGCCGACCTGCGCCTGACGCCGACCGGATTTGAACTGGGACTGGTCAGCAAACAGCGCTGGCAGGTATTCACGCAACGCCGCGATGCGATCGAGCAGGAACAGCAGCGGCTGCGTGGACTGCTGGTGCGGCCGGACTCGGTGCAGGGCAGGGCGCTGTCAGCCAGCCTGCCGAAGCCGCTGGCCCGCGAGCAGTTTGCCGCGGAATTGCTGTGTCGGCCGGAGATCAGCTACCGTATGCTGACAGCGGTCGAGGGTCTGGGGCCGGGTGTTACAGACAGCAGTGTTGCAGAGCAGGTCGAGATCCAGGCGCGCTATGCCGGCTATGTCGAACGGCAGCAGGCGGAGATTGTGCGTCGCGATCGTCATCATGATCAGACACTGGCGGTGGATTTCGATTACAATGCGGTTCGGGGGCTTTCCAATGAAGCATGTGAAAAGCTGCAGGCGGTCCGGCCAGAGACCATCGGCCAGGCCGCACGCATACCGGGCATTACGCCTGCCGCGGTTTCGCTGCTGCTGATTCACATCAAAAAACAGCAGTTGGCACGCAAACGCGCATAATACAATGAGAGGCCATGCATACCGGACTTTATAACCGCAATCGCAAGGGGCGCAGTACCGGCTTCGTCGACCCGCGTGTCCTGCTCGAGGACGGTCTTCTGGATCTTGAACTGGAGGAACTGCTTGGCGGTGATGACGACCTGCTGATGGAATACGTCACCGAGCTGATGAACTGGAACCGGGTCTACAACCTGACCTCGGTGCGCAAGCCCACGGATATCGTGACGCGCCACATTCTGGATTCTCTCTCGGTGTTGCCGTACCTGCAGGGCAACCGGGTGCTGGATATCGGTACCGGCGCGGGCCTGCCGGGCATTCCCCTGGCCATTGCCTGTCCCGAAAGGGAATTCGTGCTGCTCGACAGCAGCAGCAAGAAGCTGCGTTTCGTGCAGCAGACGCTGGGCATTCTGGAGCTCGACAACGTGACCCTGGAGAATGCACGGGTCGAGGAGTACAAGCCCGAGGTGTTGTTTGACACCGTCATCTGCCGGGCATTCTCGGACCTGCCGGATTTCTACAGCCATGCATCACACCTGTGCAATCCCGGTGGCCGCCTGCTGGCGATGAAGGGCGTTTACCCGATGACCGAAATTGAATGCATGACTGACAAGACAATCATTGATGAAGTGATCGCACTGAAGGTGCCCGGCCTGGATGCGGAGCGTCACCTCGTCAGTATGCATGCAGGCGAGAGTCGCTAGCCCAACAGGAAGCCGTGATGGGAAAAATACTTGCAGTCACAAACCAGAAGGGCGGCGTCGGCAAGACCACGACGAGCGTCAACTTCGCCGCATCGCTGTCGGAAACCGGCCGCCGCGTGTTGCTGGTGGACCTGGATGCGCAGGGCAACGCCACCATGGGCAGCGGTTGCAACAAGCACGAGATCGTGCGCACCGGTTACGATGTGCTGATGGGCCATGCCGATATTCGCGAGGTGATCGTCTATGCGCCGGAAGCCGGTTATGACCTGTTGCCGGGCAACAGTGACCTGACCGCCGCCGAGATCGAGTTGCTGGAAAAGGGTGACAGGGAACGGCGCCTGCGGGCGGCGCTGGCCTACGTGCAAAATGAGTATGACCTGATCCTGATCGATTGCCCGCCTTCGCTGAGCATGCTGACGGTCAATGCCCTGGCGGCCGCGCATGGTGTGTTGATACCGATCCAGTGCGAGTATTACGCCCTCGAAGGCCTGTCGGCGCTGCTGGATACCATCGAAAGTGTGCGTGCCAGCATCAATCCCGAGCTGGAAATCGAGGGCCTGCTGCGCACCATGTACGATGCCCGCAACAATCTCTCCAACGACGTGTCCGCGCAGTTGCAGGAACACTTCGGCGACAGGGTCTACCGCACCATCATTCCGCGCAATGTGCGCCTGGCCGAGGCGCCCAGCCACGGCCTGCCGGTATTGCGCTACGACAAGAGCTCGCGCGGAGCCACCGCCTACCTCGCACTGGCCGGTGAATACCTGCGCCGCCACGCGCCGCCGCCGGCGCCGGAATCCCGCGGGGCCGAGCGTGCCGGGCACGCCGAGTCCAGCACTTCAACCCTTTGATACCTGATTCAATACGGTTAACGATAATGGCAGCAAAGAAACGAGGCTTGGGCAGGGGACTGGATGCATTGCTGGGGCAGGCGGCAAGGCCGGCAGCGGAAGACGCACCGCCCGTAACGGCGCCGGAGCTCCGCGCCGTACCCGCTGATGCCGCGGTGGCGGAACCCGTTGCCAGCGATAACGCCTTGCGTAACCTCCCGGTCGACATTATTCAGCGCGGCAAATACCAGCCACGGATGGACATGCACCAGGAATCCCTGCAGGACCTGGCGGATTCCATCGGCGAGCAGGGCGTGGTGCAGCCCATCGTGGTGCGCAGCATCGGGGCAGGGCGCTACGAGATCATCGCCGGCGAACGCCGCTGGCGTGCCGCGCAGCTGGCCGGTTTGCACGAAATCCCGGCGGTGGTGCGCGAGGTGGATGACCGCGGCGCGATTGCCATCGCCCTGATCGAGAATATCCAGCGTGAAAACCTCAATCCCATCGAGGAGGCGCGGGCCCTGAAACGCCTGGTGGATGAATTCGAGGTTACTCATGAAGAGGCCGCACATGCCGTTGGCCGATCCCGCGCAGCGGTGTCGAACCTGCTGCGCCTGCTGGACCTCGAGGAGACTGTCAAGGAGATGGTCGAGCACCGCGAACTGGAAATGGGGCATGCCCGTGCCCTGCTGGCACTGAGTGGCGGGCGGCAGATCGAGGCGGCGCGCCAGGTGGTTGCCAGGGGCCTCACGGTGCGGGCGACCGAGGGACTGGTGAAGTCGCTGCAGCGCCCGGCCGCAGCCAGGCCCGTGGCGGTGAAAAAGGACCCGGACATCCAGCAGCTCGAATCCAGCCTCGCCGACAGGCTGGGCGCCAGTGTCCGGCTGCGCCCGGGTCGGGGCGGCAAGGGCAAGCTGGAAATCAGCTATAACAGTCTCGATGAGCTCGATGGCATCCTTGACCACATCAAATAGGAAAACCCCGATGGCGCCAGTTCCACGTTCTGTAATTATTCTGCTGCAGCTGTGCATGCTGACTGCTGCCGGTTGTACAACACACAGCTACTATCGTGAGGATGGCGCCAAGGTAACCGTTAAAAAATTCGTCGGAATTCCCTACCTGGAGAAGGAAGAAACAACCAAGGTGGTAACACCCGGCTCAGAATAGTCATGGCCGGGGTGTTTTCCGTTATTTTCCCTGATTTGATTGACCCTTCGCATGCAGGCTCCTTATAATCCCGGGCGGCTTCGTGGCGCTGCCGCGTGCGGCATGCGGGAAATATCCGCCCTGTTGGTAACCGGCTGGCTGCGTATAATTAACTGATAATTCAATCGAAATTTGTGTTTTTGGCGAGCGGAATCCGCAAGCGGCTGGGATTGCAGCTGGCATTGACCGCGGTTACCTCGATTGTCTTTTTCACGCTCGGCGATGCCATGCAGGCGGGATCGGTCTGGTTTGGCGGCGCCATCGCAACGGCCAACCTGCTGTTGCTGGAGTGGCGGCGCCGGTCAGCTGACAAGGGCCCTGCGCTGAGTGCTGCGGCAAGCCTGCGGCTGCTGTATCGCACGGCGCTGGAGCGGTTTGTGCTGGCCGCCACCCTGTTTGCACTGGCGCTGGGTGTACTGCGACTGGAACCGCTGGCGTTGTTGAGCGGATTTATCGTGGGGCAGGCAGCCCTGATTATGACTGGAACTGGAAAAACGGATTAGCTATGTCGGGTGAAGTTCAGACCTCCGCAGAGTACATCAGGCACCACCTGCAGCACCTGACCTGGGGTCAGTTGCCGGATGGCTCCTGGGGTATTGCCCACGGCGCCGAGCAGGCCAGGGAGATGGGCTTCTGGGCCATTCACCTCGATACCATGTTCTTCTCTATAAGCCTCGGTGTCCTGTTCCTGTACTTTTTCCGCAAGGCGGCGAAGCAGGCGACCGCCGGTGTTCCGGGCGGCCTGCAGAATTTCGTGGAATGGATGGTGGAATTCGTCGAAGACAGTGTCAAGGGGTCTTTCAGTGGCAGAAACCCTCTGGTCGCACCGCTGGCCCTGACCATCTTCCTGTGGATCTTCCTGATGAATTTCATGGACCTGATCGCAGTCGACTTCCTGCCGCATCTGGCGCAGTTGGCGGGTATCCCCTATATGAGGGTGGTGCCGACCGCCGATCCCAACGCCACCTTGGGCATGGCCTTTGGCGTATTCTTCCTGATCCTTTACTACAGCATCAAGATCAAGGGCGTTGGCGGCTTTGTCGGTGAGCTGGCATTTCAGCCGTTCGGCAAGCTGGGTGCGCCAGCGAACCTGGTGCTGGAAGGTGTCGGCCTGATTGCCAAGCCGATATCACTGGCACTGCGTCTGTTCGGCAACATGTATGCCGGTGAAATGATCTTCATTCTGATCGCTATCATGTACAGCGCCGGCTGGGCCATGGGCGCCTTTGGCGGGCTGTTGCAGATCGGCTGGGCCATTTTCCACGTTCTGATTATCACCCTGCAGGCGTTCATCTTCATGACACTGACCATCGTGTACCTGGACATGGCGCATCAGGAACACCACTAATTCAAAACAAGTCGTTTACTTAGGAGAGACTCATGGAAAACGCTTTACTCTACATCGCTGGTGCTTTGATGATGGGCCTCGGCGCCCTGGGTGCCGCGGTCGGTATCGGTATTCTCGGTGGCCGTTTCCTGGAAGGCGCTGCACGCCAGCCGGAACTGATCCCGATGCTGCGTACCCAGTTCTTCATCGTCATGGGTCTGGTTGACGCCGTGCCGATGATTGCGGTCGGTATCGCGCTCTACATCCTGTTCGCAGTGGTTGGCGGATAAGGCCGGCCTGCAGATAACACCCGCGAAGGTTCTGTCATGAATATCAATGCCACTCTGATAGGCCAGGCGATCGCTTTCTTCCTGTTCGTCGTCTTCTGCATGAAGTTCATCTGGCCGCCGATTATGCACGCACTGCAAGAACGCAAGAAAAAGATTGCCGATGGCCTGGCGGCGGCCGACCGCGGCAAGCACGAAAAGCAGCTTGCCGAGGAGCGCGCCAGGGAAACCCTGCGCAAGGCCAAGGAACAGGCCAGCGAAATACTCGCTCGTGCCGACAAGCGCGGCGCCGAGATCGTGGACGAGGCCAAGGGTGACGCCAGGGAAGAGGGCAAGCGCCTGCTGATTGCCGCCCAGGCTGAAATCGAGCAGGAGATCAACCGGGCCAAGCACGACCTGCGGACACAGGTTGTGGACATCGCACTCCAGGGTGCCGGCAAGGTGCTGGAGCGGGAGGTAGATGCCGCCACGCACAACGAACTCATGAACAAGCTGGCAGCTGAAATCTGATGGCTGAAACGATCACGGTTGCCCGACCCTATGCACAGGCGGCATTCATGTATGCCGCCGAACAGCAGTCCCTGCGCGAGTGGTCAGATATGCTGGCGCTGCTGGCGGCGGTCGCCGTAGATCCTGACATGGCCCGCCTGATTGAAAGTCCGCACCTGACCGAAAAACAGCTGGCCGACACTATCCTCGACATCTGCGGCGACCGGCTGAGCGACGAGAGTGCCAACTTCGTGCGCGTCCTTTCTGCCAATCGCCGCCTGGAGCTGCTGCCGGATATCGCGGCACTGTTCGAAATCCAGCGCCAGCAAGCCGAGGGGATCATCAAGGCGGAACTGGTTTCCGCCTATCCGGCGACGGATGAACAGCAGGCCCGCATCATCGAAAGCCTGCGCCGGCGTCTCGGCAAGGATATCGAACTGAACTGTTCCACCGATGCCGGGCTGCTTGGCGGCGCCATCATTCGCGCCGGCGACCTGATGATTGACGGTTCCGTGCGGGGCAAGCTGGAGCGTCTGGGTTCCGCGCTGAGCCACTGAATTACTAGGGATTATTCAAGGTAAACATACTATGCAACTCAATCCGACTGAAATCAGCGAGCTGATCAAGAGCCGCATCGAACAATTCGACGCTGTGTCCGAGGCCCGTACCGAGGGCACGGTGGTCAGCCTGTCTGACGGCATTGCCAGGATTCACGGGCTGGCCGATGTCATGCAGGGCGAGATGCTGGAATTTCCCGGCGACGTCTTCGGTATGGCGCTGAACCTGGAGCGCGACTCCGTGGGTGCGGTTATTCTCGGCGATTACAAGACCATCACGGAAGGCGACAGCGTCAAGTGCACCGGTCGCATCCTCGAGGTGCCCGTCGGTGAGCAGTTGCTGGGACGTGTGGTGGATTCGCTGGGCAATGCGATCGACGGCAAGGGACCTATCGCGGTGACCGCGACTTCCCCGATCGAGAAGATTGCGCCCGGCGTTATCGCGCGCCAGTCGGTTGACGAGCCGGTGCAGACCGGCCTCAAGTCCATCGACGCCATGGTGCCCATTGGCCGCGGTCAGCGCGAGTTGATCATCGGTGACCGCCAGACCGGCAAGACTGCCGTGGCGATTGACACGATCATCAACCAGAAGGGTACCGGCATCAAGTGTATCTATGTTGCCATCGGCCAGAAGAATTCATCCATTGCCACCGTGGTGCGCAAGCTCGAGGAGCATGGCGCCATGGAGCACACCATCATCGTCGCCGCCGCGGCCGCCGAGTCGGCTGCCATGCAGTACATCGCACCCTATTCCGGTTGCACCATGGGCGAGTATTTCCGCGACCGGGGCGAAGATGCCCTGATCATCTATGATGATCTGACCAAGCAGGCCTGGGCCTATCGCCAGGTGTCCCTGCTGCTGCGTCGTCCGCCGGGTCGTGAAGCCTATCCGGGCGACGTGTTCTACCTGCATTCACGTCTGCTGGAGCGTGCGTCGCGTATCAACGCACACGAGGTGGAACTGCTCAGCAAGGGCGAAGTCAAGGGCAAGACCGGTTCCCTGACGGCATTGCCGATCATCGAGACCCAGGCCGGTGACGTGTCGGCCTTCGTCCCCACCAACGTGATTTCCATTACCGACGGCCAGATTTTCCTGGAGTCCGACCTGTTCAATGCGGGTATCCGGCCTGCCATCAACGCCGGCCTGTCGGTGTCGCGTGTGGGTGGTGCGGCCCAGACCAAGATTATCAAGAAGCTCGGCGGCGGTGTGCGCCTGGCCCTGGCGCAGTACCGTGAACTTGCGGCCTTCTCCCAGTTTGCCTCGGATCTCGACGAAACCACGCGCAAGCAGCTGGAGCGCGGTCAGCGCGTGACCGAGCTGATGAAGCAGAAGCAGTATTCGCCGCTGTCAGTCGCCGAGATGGCGATTTCGCTGTTTGCCGCGGACCAGGGCTACCTTGACGATGTCGAACTGACCAAGGTCGTCGATTTCGAGCACGCCCTGCATGCCTACATGCGCAGCAATGCGGTGGACCTGATGAACAGCATCAACGAGTCAGGTGACTACAATGATGATGTTGTCGCAGCCCTGCGCAAGGCGGTCGAGGACTTCAAGGCAAACGGCACCTGGTAGGACACAAGGAATCAGGCAACGGTAGCGGGACTGACGGGAAAACGATATGGCAGGCGCGAAGGAAATCCGCACCAAGATTGCGAGCATCAAGAACACGCAGAAGATCACCAAGGCGATGCAGGTGGTCGCGGCAAGCAAGATGCGCAAGGCGCAGGACCGCATGCTGGCGACCCGGCCCTATGCCGACAAGATCCAGAACGTGATCTCGCACCTGGCGCACGCGCATCCGGAGTACCATCATCCGTATCTCGCCGAGCGCGAGGCGAAACGCGTCGGCCTGATCGTCATTTCCACAGACCAGGGTCTGTGCGGCGGCCTGAACATCAACCTGTTCAAGTCGGTGATTACCGCCATGAGGCAATGGGACGCGGACGGCCTGGAGCTGGATCTCACCCTGATCGGCAACAAGAGCAACGCATTTTTCAAGCGCCTCGGCAAGAACATCGCGTCTTCGGCCACCCACCTGGGCGATGCCCCGTCTATCGTGGAACTGATCGGGACGGTCAAGGTGATGCTGGATGCCTACGAGGACGGGACAATTGACCGCCTGTATCTGGCACACAACCAGTTCGTCAACACCATGACCCAGTCACCGGTCACCAAACAGTTGATTCCGGTACAGGGTGAGGTGGACAAGGAGCTGGAGACCCACTGGGACTATATCTACGAACCCGATTCCAAGCCGGTGATGGATGCCCTGATGATCCGCTATATCGAATCACTGGTTTACCAGGGCGTGGTGGAAAATGTCGCCTGCGAGCAGGCGGCCCGCATGGTGGCAATGAAGGCGGCCACCGACAATGCCGGCAGCCTGATTGACGAACTGCAGCTGGTCTACAACAAGGCGCGCCAGACGGCCATTACCCAGGAAATTTCCGAGATTGTCGGTGGTGCGGCGGCGGTATAGATCCAGCATGGGGCAGGATTCAATGCTGTCCCCCAACAATATTAGAGAATTGAGGATGACATCATGAGTGCTGGCAACATTGTTGAAATCATCGGCGCTGTGGTCGACGTGGAATTTCCGCGCGACAGCGTGCCCAAGGTGTATGACGCGCTGAAAATCGACGGCGCGGATATCACGCTGGAAGTGCAGCAGCAGCTGGGCGACGGCATTGTGCGCACCATCGCCATGGGTTCGACCGATGGACTGCGTCGTGGTCTGGCGGCCAACAGTACCGGTGCACCCATTACCGTGCCGGTCGGTACCAAGACACTGGGCCGCATCATGGACGTGCTGGGCAACCCGGTCGATGAAAAGGGTGACATCGGTGCCGAGGCCAGCTGGCCGATCCACCGCGCGCCACCGACTTTCGCGGAACAGGCTGCCGGCGTGGAACTGCTCGAAACCGGTATCAAGGTCATCGACCTGATCTGCCCGTTTGCCAAGGGTGGCAAGGTGGGCCTGTTCGGTGGCGCCGGTGTTGGCAAGACCGTGACCCTGATGGAGCTGATCCGCAACATCGCCGTGGAACACAGCGGCTACTCGGTGTTTGCCGGCGTTGGTGAACGTACCCGTGAGGGCAACGACTTCTACCACGAAATGACGGAAGGCGGTGTTATCGACAAGGTGTCACTGGTCTACGGCCAGATGAACGAGCCGCCGGGCAACCGCCTGCGCGTTGCGCTGACCGGCCTTACCATGGCCGAGTACTTCCGCGATGAGGGCCGCGATGTGCTGTTCTTCGTGGACAACATCTACCGCTACACACTGGCCGGCACCGAGGTGTCTGCGCTGCTGGGCCGCATGCCGTCCGCGGTGGGATACCAGCCGACCCTGGCCGAGGAGATGGGTGTTCTGCAGGAGCGCATCACCTCCACCAAGAAGGGTTCCATCACCTCCATCCAGGCCGTGTACGTGCCGGCGGACGACCTCACCGACCCGTCACCGGCGACGACCTTCGCCCACCTCGACGCCACGCTGGTGCTGTCGCGCCAGATCGCGGAGCTGGGTATCTATCCGGCCGTGGATCCGCTGGATTCCACCAGTCGCCAGCTTGATCCGCTGGTCGTTGGCCAGGACCACTACGATACCGCGCGTTTGGTTCAGGGTACGCTGCAGCGCTACAAGGAACTCAAGGACATCATCGCCATTCTCGGCATGGACGAGCTGTCGGAAGAAGACAAGCTGGTGGTCAACCGGGCGCGCAAGGTCCAGCGCTTCCTGTCACAGCCTTTCTTCGTGGCCGAGACCTTTACCGGTACCGCCGGCAAGTACGTGTCACTGAAAGACACCATCGCCGGCTTCAAGGGTATCGTGAATGGTGAGTACGACCACCTGCCGGAGCAGGCCTTCTACATGGTCGGCAGCATCGATGAAGTGGCCGAGAAGGCCAAGACCCTCTAATGGTGCTATAACATGGCAATGACCCTGCACATCGATATCGTCAGCGCCGAGGCCGAAATCTTTTCGGGCACGGCAACGATGGTATTCGCACCCGCCGAGATGGGTGAGGTCGGTATCGCACCGCGCCATGCCCCGATGCTGACCCGGCTGAAGCCCGGCGAAGTCCGGGTGCAGCCACAGGAAGGCGAGGAACAGTCGTTTTTCGTTTCCGGCGGCATGCTGGAGGTACAGCCGCACATCGTCACGGTGCTGGCGGATACCGCCATCCGCGCGGCCGATATCGATGAGGCGCATGCCATGGAAGCCAAGGCACGGGCCGAGAAGCTGCTGGCGGACAGGACCGCGGACATCGACTATGCCAAGGCACAGGTGGAACTGGCCCAGTCCATGGCGCAGCTTGCGGCCATCCGCAAGTTGCGTCAAAGAGCAAGATGACGGAGCAGTTCGTGGTTAGCAACAAGGTCGTGTCCTTTACCTATACCATCATGGAGGAGGGCGGGGAAATCCTGGAACAGTCGGACCTGCCCATCAGCTACGTACATGGCGGCAAGCACGACCTGTTTGAAAAGATCGAGCAGGAACTCGAGGGCTGCGTCGAGAACGACGTCGTGCAGGTCAAGCTGACACCCGAGGAAGGCTTCGGTCCGCATGATCCCTCCCTTACCTATACCGATGATGTCGATAATGTTCCCGCGGAGTTTCGCCGCATCGGGGCGGAAGTCGAGATGATGAACGACAAGGGCGACTCCAGGAAATTCAAGGTTACCCGGATAGAGGATGGCAAGCTGACGGTAGATGGCAACCATCCCATGGCCGGCAAGCACATCATCTTCAACATCAAGGTGGTCGGCATTCGGGATGCAACGCCGGATGAAGTCAGCAACGGCGTCGAGCCGATGGCCATGCCGGTATTGCACTGAATCCACCCCCGGTATGCGTTGTGCAACTCACGGCATCCGCATCCCCGCAACCAGCATCCCCTGCTATAACAATGACGGCCACTGCCGATAAGTCTACTTGTTCCGGGCATGAATTCCGGCAACAGATACAGGTATTGGCAGGCCCTAAATTATGTCACTGAGCATCATCATCCTGGCGGCCGGCCAGGGAACACGCATGCGTTCCAGCCTGCCCAAGGTACTCCATCCCGTCGGCGGCAAGCCGCTGTTGCAACATGTCCTGGATACGGCGCATGCCTTTATGGGCGCGGATATCCACGTCGTCATCGGACATGGTGCCGAACAGGTTCGCAAGCATTTCGACCGGGTCGATGTCCACTGGGTGGTGCAGGTGGAACAACTGGGAACCGGGCATGCGGTGGCGCAGGTGTTGCCGCAGGTGCCGCGCGAAAACACTGTCCTGGTAATGTACGGCGATGTCCCGCTGGTGCGCCGGCAGACACTGGATGCACTGCAGGTGATTGCTTCGCAGGATGCGGTCGGGCTGTTGACGGCGCACCTGCAGGAGCCTTCCGGTTACGGCCGCATCCTGCATGACGCTGACGGCAACATCTGCGGCATTGTCGAGGAAAAGGATGCCACTGAAGCGCAGCGCCTGATCCGTGAAATCAACACCGGCTTTATCGCCGCACCCGCCGGGCGCCTGCATGACTGGGTCGCCGCCCTGGAAAATGACAATGCCTCGGGAGAGTACTACCTCACCGATGTGATCGCCCTGGCGGTACAGGACGGCGTAGCGGTCCGGGGCGTCACCACGAGCGATCCCGATGAAACCCTGGGCGTCAACGACCGCATCCAGCTGGCACGGCTGGAACGCGACTATCAGCAGCGCCAGGCCACCGCCTGCCTGCAGGCAGGCGTAACCCTGATCGACCCGGCACGCTTCGACCTGCGCGGTCGGCTGCTGGCCGGAAGTGATGTGGTGATCGATGTGAATGCCGTGCTGGAAGGCGACATCAGGCTGGGTGACCGGGTGACCATCGGCCCGAACGTGGTGATTCGCAACGCCACGATTGCAGACGATGTCAGTATTCTTGCCAACTGCGTCATCGAGGATGCCGAGATCGGTGCCGGCAGCCGCATCGGCCCGTTTGCGCGCATTCGGCCGGAGACCCGGCTCGCCGACAACACGCACATCGGTAATTTCGTCGAGGTCAAGAAGTCAGATGTCGGCAGCGGCTCGAAGATCAACCATCTGAGTTACGTCGGCGACACCACCATCGGCCGCAATGTGAACATCGGTGCCGGGACCATCACCTGCAACTACGATGGCGCCAACAAGCACCGCACCGTCATCGGCGACAACGTCTTTATCGGTTCGGATACGCAGCTGGTCGCACCTGTCGAGGTGAAATCAGGTGCGACCATCGGGGCGGGTTCCACCATTACCCGCGACGCGCCGGCCGATGAACTCACGCTCAGCCGTGCACCGCAGCAAACCCGACCCGGCTGGAAACGGCCGGTAAAGCAGACCAGGGAGTAGGGATATGTGTGGAATTGTCGGTGTCGCCGGACAGCGGAATGTCATACCGGTGCTGCTCGAGGGTCTGCGGCGGCTGGAATACCGCGGTTATGATTCCGCCGGCGTCGCGGTGCAGTCGGAACAGTCCATGCTGGAGCGGGTGCGCACGGTCGGCAAGGTTGCCAGGCTCACGCAGGCGCTGGAGGCTACCCCGATCAGCGGCCTGACGGGTATCGCGCACACCCGCTGGGCGACACATGGCATACCCAGCGAGCAAAATGCCCACCCGCATGTCTGTCACGAGCGAGTGGCACTGGTGCATAACGGCATCATCGAGAACCATGACCAGCTGCGCGAACAGCAGAAGCTGGCCGGCTACCGTTTTACCTCGCAGACCGATACCGAGGTGATCGTTCACCAGATCCATCACTACCTCGACCAGGGCCAGGATCTGCTGGCGGCGGTGCAGTCGACGGTTGCGGACCTGGAAGGGGCCTTTGCTCTGGGCGTGATCAGCAGGGACGAGCCGGGCCGGCTGATTGCGGCGCGGCGCGGCAGTCCGCTGGTGATCGGCCTCGGCGAAGACGCCACCCTGATTGCGTCGGACGTCGCCGCGCTGGTGACCGAGGCGCAGCAGTTCGTCTTCCTCGAGGACGGGGACGTTGCCGACATCACCCGGGCAGGCATGACGCTGTATGACGCATCGGGTGCCGCCGTGCAGCGGCCGGTGCGCACCTCCACGGTCACCGCCAGTGCAACCGACAAGGGTGAATACGCGCACTACATGCTCAAGGAGATCTACGAGCAGCCGCGCGCCACCGCCGACACCCTGGAAGGGCGCATCCTCAGCAACCGGGTGCTGGAAGCGGCACTGGGTGCGGGTGCCGCGGAAATCCTCGACACGGTTGCCGGCGTCCACATCATCGCCTGCGGCACCAGTTACCACGCTGGCATGGTCGGGCGCTACTGGCTTGAATCAATCGCAGGCGTACCCTGCAGCGTCGAGGTTGCCAGTGAATTTCGCTACCGCCATCCGGTGGTGCGCAAGAACTCCCTGATCGTCACCCTGTCACAGTCCGGCGAAACGGCCGACACGCTTGCCGGCCTGCGCGAGGCAAAACGCCTGGGCTATGGACATTCCCTGTCCATCTGCAATGTGCCGGAGAGTTCACTGGTGCGTGAATCGGACCTGGTGCTGATGACGCATGCCGGGCCGGAGATCGGCGTGGCTTCCACCAAGGCATTCACCACCCAGCTGGTGGCGATGCTGCTGCTGACCATCATTCTCGGCCGTCGCCATGGAATGTCGGCGGAGACCGAGGCCAGCCTGGTGAATGAACTGCGCAGCGTGCCTTCCAAGGTGGAGTATGCGCTGACGCTGAACGAACAGATCCGGACGCTGGCCAGGGAGCATTTCGGCGACAAGCAGAATGCCCTGTTCCTGGGGCGCGGTGCGCAGTTCCCGGTTGCCATGGAAGGTGCCCTGAAACTCAAGGAAATCTCCTACATCCACGCCGAGGCCTATCCGGCCGGTGAGTTGAAACACGGCCCGCTGGCGCTGGTGGACGCCAGCATGCCGGTGATCGTGGTGGCGCCGAACAACGAACTGCTGGAAAAGCTCAAGTCGAACCTGCAGGAAGTGCGCGCGCGTGGCGGCGAGCTGATCGTGTTCGCCGATGCCAATGTCGGCATGATCAGCGAACCCGGGGTCACGGTCCTGCCGGTGGCGCCCACGGAAGACAGCATCGCCCCCATCGTATTCTCGATTCCGCTGCAACTGCTTGCCTATCACGTCGCCGTCCTCAAGGGGACCGACATCGACCAGCCGCGCAACCTCGCCAAGTCCGTCACCGTGGAATAGCGACAGGCCAGATTCTTCCATCTAACTATATGAAAATAAAAACATAGTTGAATTCTTCCTGGTGCGCGTGTATGATACGCGGTTTGCAAAACGCGCATTGCCCGCAACTTGTGGCGGGCAGCAAGGAGTAGAAAGTTGGATCAGGATTCGATGTTTTACTGCATTCCCCAGCAGGCCTATCTGAGTGTCACCACCTGCAAGAACCTGCGGGAACGGCCTGTCGGCAAGGCACCTGCCGGTGCGCCCCCGAAGTTGATTGCCTGCGAGAAGTGCACCATGCATCCGCTGGTCGACATGGCGAAGATTCCCATGGTGACGCTGGAAGCCTACCTGGGTGGATCAAAGCCCAAGATGGTCAATCTGAATTCACCGAAAAACAAGAAGTTGCTGGCCGAGGTGGCCTGAGTCCGAAGCCAACCGGCTTCAGTAGTCGTGGTCTGCCCAGACGTTGCCGCGGCGCCGGTCCTTGCGTGAGCGGCGGTCGGGGGGACGATCCTTGTCAAAACGGAGTGCCTCCCGGCGATCTTCCTGTTGTCGCCGCGCATGGGTGCGGCGATCCTTAAGGCCCTTGAACTGGCAGGTGCAGTTGGCGGAATTACAGCCTTCCAGGGGTAGCTGCGGGGCTTCATCGAAGGGGAACTGCTGGCCCAGCAATGCCTGGGCCGCCTCGCAACCAGGCTGACCCATTTCCACGCCCCAGAACATCGGATTGTCGCGCAGTTTCTCTATGCCGCCGGGTTTGGCGGCCGCATCACCAGCGCCGCCACGACTGGCGCGACCCAGGAGCCTGCTTTTCAGCCCGGTGCTCCCGCCACGCCTGCGCAGGGCCCAAACCAGTCCCGCAATAACCACGATAATCAGCAGCAGGACGATAATTCTGGCCATAATCACTCCTTGATTGTGATTTATTCTGAATTGTCGGCCGGTTGCGGCGGAAAATCCAGTCAGTTTCAGACAGTTTGCACAAACGCGACAGCCAGCGCCTGCATTTCCCGCTGCTGGCAGCGCTGCCAGTCAAAATGATATGCCAGGCCGTTCAGTCAGGGGCGCGCCGCTTTGCCAGGGCCTGTTAACACCTATATGATCGCCGCGTTGCTGCCTGAAATCAGGCCAGGCACCACAGTAGGCGCTTTAGGCGAGGCGCGAGGAGAGAAGTTTGGTTATTCCAAATGAACGACGAGCAACGCCGGATGGCCTGATTTCAGGCGCAACCCGAAGGGACGGGGCCATTTTCCCGCAATCCTGCGTTAGCGCTCGCTTGAGTAGCGCAACTACACGGCACTCGCGCTGCCTTGGCTTGCGAAAAAATGGCCGCCGTCGCGACGATCATATAGGTGTTAACAGGCCCTAAATGCCACGCCATGGATGTTTCCAGAATTATCGAGTCCCTGAATGATGCCCAGCGCGAGGCGGTCTGCGCTCCGGATAATCCCCTGCTGGTGCTGGCCGGTGCCGGCAGTGGCAAGACCCGGGTACTGGTACACCGGATTGCCTGGTTGATCGACGTCGAGGGATTGTCACCGTATACCATTCTGGCGGTGACTTTTACCAACAAGGCGGCGGCCGAGATGCGCGGGCGTATCGAGCCCATGATCCAGGCGCCTGCGGCAGGCATGTGGGTGGGTACCTTTCATGGCCTGGCGCACCGCCTGCTGCGCAGCCACTGGCAGGAAGCCGGGCTGCCGCAGGGGTTTCAGATCCTGGACTCGCAGGACCAGCACCGCATGATCCGCCGCGTCCTCAGGTCGATGGATCTCGACGAGGCCCGGTGGCCGGCGAAGCAGTTGCAGTGGTTTATCAATAGTTGCAAGGATGAAGGCCGGCGGCCGCAGCATATTGAACCCGGCAACGATCCCTACCTGAAACGCCAGCTCGAGATCTACGCAGCCTACGAGGGACTCTGCCAGCGTGCCGGCCTGGTCGATTTCGCCGAGTTGCTGCTGCGCTCGCATGAACTGTGGCTGCAGCAGCCGGACCTGCTGGCGCACTACCGGCAGCGTTTCCACCACATCCTGGTGGACGAGTTCCAGGACACCAATGCCATTCAGTATGCCTGGCTGCGGATGCTGGCTGGCGACGCCGGCAGGATCACGGTGGTTGGCGATGACGACCAGTCCATCTACGGCTGGCGCGGCGCCCGCGTGGAAAATATCCAGCGCTTCCAGCAGGACTTCAAGAATACTCTTGTCGTGCGCCTGGAGCAGAACTACCGTTCGACGGCGAACATTCTGAAGGCGGCCAATGCGGTGATTGCCAACAACGCCGAGCGCATGGGCAAGCAGTTGTGGACGGACGGGCATGACGGTGAGCCGATCCAGCTGTATACCGCCTACAACGAGCAGGATGAGGCGCGCTTTGTCATCGATCGCATCGAGGACCAGATCGACAAGGGAATGCCGCGCAGCGATATGGCTATCCTGTATCGTTCCAATGCCCAGTCGCGCATGTTCGAGGAGCGCCTGATGCAGTGCGGCGTGCCCTATCGCGTCTATGGCGGCCTGCGTTTCTTCGAGCGCGCCGAGATCAAGGATGCGCTCGCCTACCTGCGCCTGACCGGCAATCGTGACGATGACGCCTCCTTCGATCGCGTGGTCAATCACCCGCCGCGCGGGATTGGCGGGCGCACCATGGATGCGGTGCGCCAGCATGCGCGCGACTACAACACCTCGCTGTGGCAGGCCGCTGTCACGGTCGTCAATGACAAGCTGGTTTCCGCGCGTGCCTGCAATGCGCTGCTGCAGTTCCTGCACCTGGTCGATGAGCTGTCCACCGGTATGGGCACGCTGTCGCTGGGTGAGCAGGTGGAGCACGTGCTGCACCCGAGCGGCCTGGTCGATCACTTCGCGCGCGAAAAGGGCGAAAAGGGCGAGGCGCGCATCGAGAACCTGCAGGAACTGGTGAATGCAGCGCGCGAGTTCGAGGGCGACCCCGACAGCGGTATGGAGCCGTTGTCCGAATTCCTGTCGCATGCAGCACTGGAGGCCGGTGAGGGGCAGGGCGATGCCTGGGAGGACTGCGTGCAGCTGATGACGCTGCATTCCGCCAAGGGGCTGGAGTTCCCGCTGGTGTTCCTCTGCGGCATGGAGGATGGGCTGTTTCCGCACCAGCGTTCCATCGAGGAACCGGGGCGGCTGGAGGAGGAGCGCCGGCTCTGTTATGTGGGCATCACGCGCGCGCGCCAGCAGGTGGTGCTGACCTGCGCGGAACGCCGCCGCCTGTTCGGTTCCGACAGCTATTGCCTGCCGTCACGTTTCATTGACGAAATACCCCGGGAGCTGTTGCAAGAAATCCGCCCGCGCCCCGGTGTCAGCCTGCCGCGCCACCAGCCACAGCCCACCGCAAGCGGCGGCTTCAGGGAACATGCCGCGGGCGGATTGCGCCTTGGTCAGCATGTGCGGCACCGCAAGTTCGGTGACGGCGTGGTGCTCAACTGTGAAGGGCAGGGCAGCAGTGCCCGCGTGCAGGTCAACTTTTCCACGTCCGGCACCAAGTGGCTGGTACTCGCCTATGCCAACCTGGAGAACGTCGGCGTGTGACGATCGATTAATCAGGGTAGCTGTTGAGGATGTAAATCATCCGCAGCGACAGGGATGGCGCGGCATCGGGTCCAAACCAGCGACCGTAGATTTGTTCCAGCGTTGTGTTGCGGTAGATCTCGGACAAGGCCCGGTTCACCGCGAGGCGAAAGTCCGGATCACCGCGTGGCAGTACCAGCGCGTAGGGTTCGGTTGAATAGATTTCACCCAGCAGCGCATAGCGAGCCGGTTTCTCCGCGGCAGCCACCTGGCCGAGCAGCACGGTGCGGTCACCGGCGCAGGCATCGACCTTGCCGGTATCGAGGGCGAGCAGACAATCCTGCATGTTCTTGACCGGCAACAGCCTTGCGTTGCGTCCCTGCAGCCTGAGCGCGTCGGCGAGGCGTTTGTCGGTTGTCGTGCCGCGAATCACCGCGATCTTCCTGTCCTGCATGTCGGCGAGGCGCTTGATGTCCGAGCCGGCCTGCACCAGCACATCGCCACTGTTCACATAAATTTCGTTGCTGAAATCGACCCGCTGCTGGCGTGACAGGGTGATGCTGGTGATTCCGCAATCCATGTCGACGACGCCGTCCGCCACCAGCCGCAGTGCCTCGGCGGTACTGGCGCTGCGCCAGCGGATCCTGATGTCTCCACGGTTCAGCTGTTTCGCGATGTGGCTGACGACCTGGCGGCACAGGTTGATCGAGTAACCCGTCGGCTCGCCGTTTTCCATGAAACTGAATGGTGGAACATGCTCCGGATGGGCGATGCGGATCGTACCCGATTTCCGGATGTCATCCAGGGTGTGCGGGGCGTTGGCAGCCAGAACGGGCGGGCAGCACAGCAGTAACAGCAGCAGGATTTTCCGAAACATTTGCAGCTCTCTTCGCCGGTGACAGTCAGTTACAGACTTCGATGCTTGCGATCGCCGGGAAGTCACCGGATTGTTATGCGGTGATTGCCGGGGCGGGCTAGTGTGTCTCCGCGACAGATTTCAGTGTCGGGCTCTTGCCGATCATGCTGACCGGTATCGTGCTGGGACGGCCGATGTAGTTGCCCTGGGCGCGGTCGACGCCCATCTCTTTCAGCATTTCCAGGGTGGCCTCGTTTTCCACGCATTCCGCGACGGTTTGCTTGCCCAGCGCGTGTGCGATCTGGTTCATGGATTCCACCATGGCCTGGTCCACGGAGCTATGGGCCATGCCCTTGACGAAGCCGCCGTCGATCTTGAGCTTGTCAACCGGCAGGTGTTTCAGATAGGCAAACGAGGAGAACCCGGAACCAAAGTCATCCAGCGCGAACTGGCAACCGATGTCCTTCAGCGAGGTGATAAATTCCTCGGCGGCGGTGAGGTTCGCAATAGCGGCCGTTTCGGTGATTTCAAACGTAACCCAGGTCGGATCCAGCCCGGAGTCTGCCAGCAGGTCGCGAATCATCGGCAACAGGGTGGCATCCTCGAACGCCTTGCCGGACAGGTTAATGGAGAAGCTGGTGCGGTGACCGTTGGCATGCAGGTGGGCGAGTTGTTGTATGGCGCGGCGCACGATCCAGCGATCGACGCTGTGGATCAGGCCGAAGCGTTCCGCCGCCGGCATGAAGCCGCCTGGCAGGATGATCTGGCCGTCGTCGCAGACCATGCGTACCAGCACCTCGTAGTCCAGCACTGCGCCGTCCTCCGTCGCGACAATCGGCTGGTAGACGAGCTGGAAGCGGTCGTGTTCCAGCATCTCGCGCACGCGCGCCGCCCATCCCATGTCCGCGGCCATGTCGGCCTTGTCGAGATCGGTCGGGTCATACAGGTTGGCCCGGTTGCGGCCCTGCTGCTTGGCGATGTTGCAGGCGAGGTCGGCATGCGACAGCAGTTCCTCGGCCGAGGTCGTGAGCTTGTCGATCATGGCGACGCCGATGCTGCAGCTGATGTTGAATGACGTGTCCTGCGCCGTGAACGTGTAGTCGTCGCACAGGGCGCGGAAGTTTTCCGCCGCACGCAGCACGTCATGCTGGTTGATGTTGTAGAGCAGCAGCGTGAATTCATCACCGCCGAAGCGCGCCAGCAGGTCACCGTCGCGCACGTGCGCCGCAAGCAGCGCGGCTATGTCCACCAGCAGGCGATCGCCGGCGGCATGCCCGAGCGTGTCGTTGATGTACTTGAACTGGTCCAGGTCGATGAAGAACAGCGCGCAGTCCGAGCCGCTGCGTGCCACGCGTGCGACCGTGCGTTCCAGCTCTTCCTGGAAATAATGCCGGTTGAACATGCCGGTCAGCGGATCGTGTTCGGCATGATAGGAAAGCTGGTGCTGAAAGGCTTTCTGCTCGGTGATGTCGCGTGCGGTGCCGCTGATGCGAATCACTTGTCCGCTGGTATCCTTGTGCGACTTGGCGCAGAAGCTCAGGAAATGCGGCTTGCCTTCATTATCGAGGTGTACAGTCTCGAACTGCACGCTGTCTTCACCCAGCAGCAGGTCGTTGATGGCTTCCTGGTCATGCGGCGGGTGATCCGGCGAGCGGAATTCGTGCAGCCGGTGAAACAGCATTTCCGCGGGCAGCAAGCCGTAGATGCTTTCGCAGGCGCTGTTCAGGTAGGTCAGGCGTCCCTGGGTGTCCATGGTCCAGACCATGTCATGCGCCGTTTCCACCAGGTCGCGGTAGCGGCTCTCGGCATCGCGCAGGCGGTCCTCGGCCGCCTTGCGCCGGGTGATGTCGGCAACCAGGCAGGTATACAGCTGTTCCCCGCCGTGCTGCATGTTGCTGACGCGTACCGACACCTGCATCGGCGTGCCGTTGCGATGGTAGCCGACGAGTTCGCAATCGGGATCGCAGTGTTGCAGGCGGTTTTCCGTATCCAGCAGATCCGGCAGCAGCCACTTGACCGGACGTTGACGAATTTCAGAGGCCAGGTAGCCGAAGAGTTTTTCCGCAGCAGGATTGAAGGTATCCACCTGGCCACGCGCATTGACGACGATGATGCCTTCGGCGGCCGTTTCCACGACGGCGCGCATCTGTGATTCCTGCTCGCCGAGGCGCCGGAACAGCTTGCCCAGCGTCTGTGTCATGAAGCCGATTTCATCGGTAGACTGCGGTTGCAGTCGGGCAAGTTCGGCATGCAGTGAGGCGCCGCTGCGTTCGAACAGGGCCTGAAAAGGCTGCAGTGCCTGTGCCACGCTGCGCACCGAGAACAGGGTGACCAGGCCGGTGATGCAGACCAGTGTCAGCCAGATGGCCATATGCCCGGCGGTCAGGTTGCCGGTCTGCAGCCAGTGGTAGTTCATCAGCACGCTGTAGGAGAGCAGGGGAACGAACCCGCCAAGCAGCATGATCTCTGGATTTGAGGCTGACCTGAAAACGGTGCAGGCTGAGGTGACCGGCCAGTTTGCCTATCTGGTCAAGGGCCAGCTGGTAGGTTGGCAGGCCGACCAGGGCAGCGACCGACAGTTGCAGCAGCAGCAATTGCAGGAACGTGCCCAGTTCGGCAGCGATCGGCTTGCCCACGGCGACGAAAAACAGGGCGGGCGTTGCCAGGGCGTACAGCAGAAAGAAGCTCCAGTAATCCCGGCCGAAGCGTGCCAGCTGGCGCTGCTGGGGGTCGGACAGGTTCTGGCAGGGGTTTGCGCTGCGTGGAGTCCGGTACCCGGTTGCGGAAGTAACGGGAAAAATGGATGTCGGCGAGACAGGTTACCAGGCCCACGAAGCCCGAGAGGATGGCGAGCGTCCGCAGCGATTGCAGTTCAGCGGCTGTTATCAGGCCAAACAGCACGGCACTGGCCAGTCCGGCCAGCGGAGCCAGCAATAGGCCGGTTGTAATCAGACACGATCAAGCGGGCTCGAATACCATTGAGATCACTCAGCATAGTCCTTTTCCGCTCCGCCCCTCGCCGATTCGCAGTATGTTTCAGCGCTTTATAATGCCAACGTGCTGCAAATTTATATTTTTAGAATTTAGTGAACTAGCATCCATACCGAATGCGATCGCTGAATACTATGATATAACTGCACGTAATATCAAG
Source organism: uncultured Gammaproteobacteria bacterium (assembly GCA_963701455.1). Taxonomy (GTDB): domain Bacteria; phylum Pseudomonadota; class Gammaproteobacteria; order UBA9214; family UBA9214; genus UBA9214. The sequence goes on along the minus strand of CAVPAE010000005.1, from coordinate 87,545 downwards.
GGTACTCGCGATATCTGGGTCCTGACTTGCGGGCGCTGCATCGGGGTGTCGGTGTTCCCGCGTTTGCGCAGTACAATAGCCGGCTATCGTTCTACACCACAGGGTTTGTTATGAAACGACGTGAATTTTCTGGGTAAGCCGCCGCCGGTACCTTGCTGACAGGCGGCTTGCTTGCCGGGTGCAGGCAGCAGGCGGGCGTGGACGTGGTGACCGGTTCGGGAAAACAGCAATCATTTCAATGGAAAATGGTAACGACCTGGCCAAAGAATTTTCCCGGCCTGGGTACCGGCGCCAACCGGCTTGCCAGCCTGATCGAGGAGATGAGTGGCGGCCGAATCGTTATCAAGGTCTATGGCGCCAAGCGAACTGGTTCCCCCCTTCGAGGTATTTGATGCTGTCGCCGGCGGGACAGCCGAGATGGGGCACGGGGCGGCCTATTACTGGAAAGGCAAAACTGAAGCGGCGCAGTTTTTCGCAGCCGTGCCCTTCGGCATGACGGGACAGGAAATGAATGCCTGGCTGTATTACGGCGGGGGCATGGAGCTGTGGCGGGAAGTCTACGAGCCTTTTGGGGTGCTGCCCATGGCCGCGGGTAACAGCGGTGTCCAGATGGGTGGCTGGTTCAACAAGGAAATCAACAGCCTGAATGACCTGCAGGGCCTGAAGATGCGGATTCCCGGGTCTGGGAGGCGAGGTGCTGCAACGTGCCGGAGGTACCCCCGTGCAGGTGGCGGGCGGCGAGATCTTTACGGCATTACAGTCCGGTGCCATTGATGCCACCGAGTGGGTCGGTCCCTACAACGACCTGGCTTTCGGTTTGTACAAGGCGGCGAAATATTACTATTACCCTGGCTGGCACGAGCCCGGCACGACCATGGAGTGCCTGCTCAACAAGGCCGCCTATGCGGAATTACCCGCTGACCTGCAGAGTATCGTGAGTAATGCCTGCCGGGTCCTGAACGGAGAGATGCTGGCGGAATACACGGCCCGTAACAACACCGCGCTGCAAAGCCTGATCAACGACCATGGCGTCGATGTGCGCGAATTTCCCAGGGATGTACTCAGCAAGCTGCTGGCCTTGTCACACGAGGTTGTTGCGGAAGTCGCCGGCAAGGACCCGCTGGCGGCCAGGGTGTTCCAGTCTTACCGCAGCTTTCAGCGTCAGGTCACGGCCTGGCACGATATCTCGGAACGCGCCTACCTCAACGTGCGGGGGGGCTGAGTCACGGGGCCGCGTAAGCCGGTTTGCAGGGTCCGTCAGTCAAAGGCGTACCCGAAGCGCAGCATGTGCAGGTTCAGTCCGTCGTTGGGTTTCTTGAAGCCGGCATTGGAGATGTGCTGGAAGCGGTATCCCAGTTCGTACTGACCGTGCTTGCCGAACCCGAGTCCGAACCCGACCAGCGAGCCGAACTGGAATGCCGTTGAATAGCCCTTGTCTCCCAGGCTCGTTTCCGAGAGCAGGTGGGCACCGATGCCGGCGTCCGCGAAGGGAGATACGCCGCTGGACAGGGCGGTGTCGCGCTGCAGCCGGAATACCGGTGTCAGGCTGAGGTCAAACAGGTCGTCGTTTTCTCCGGAGACGGTATCATCGGCATCGATGTAGGCGAGTTCCGCATCCCAGTAGCCACCCACATTCCAGGCGCCGCCATTGAACCAGGTGCGCGCCCAGCGGTTCTGCAGGCCAATGCGGTAGATATCCGCCTCAAGCGAGTCCTCGTCAGTTCCGAGTGTCAGTGAAATCGCATCGAACCAGCGATTGCCATTGCCGTTGGCACCGGCCATTGCCATGCTCGCCAGCAGCAGGAGCGGGATAGTCAGCAAGAGACTTGTTGGCTTCATCTGCGATTCCTTACACCATACTAAAGACATGGCGAGCGATTTTCTCACGAAGCCGGTCGGGATGCCAGACGCCGACCGGCGTTCAGGGGCCGAATACCACGCCCGGCAGCCAGGTTGCCAGTGGCGGCCACGCGGCCAGCAGCAGGAGCAACAGCAGTTGCAGCCCGATGAAGGGGATAACTCCCTGATAAATATGCCGTGTGCTGACCTCGGGCGGTGCGACCCCGCGCAGGTAGAACAACGCAAAACCAAATGGCGGGGTGAGGAACGAGGTCTGCAGGTTGAGCGCGATCATGATGCCAAGCCAGACCGGGTCCAGCCCCATGGCGAGCAGCACCGGCCCGACAATGGGCACCACGACGAACGTGATCTCGATAAAATCGAGTACAAATCCAAGCAGGAACATCAGCAGCATGACCGCGAGCATGGCACCGAATTTGCCGCCGGGCAGGCCGGTGAGCAGGTCGGCCACGATTTCGTCGCCGCCAAATCCGCGAAACACCAGGGAGAAAACCGATGCGCCGATCAGAATCAGGAATACCATCGAGGTGACGCGGGTCGTGCTCAGCACAACCTCTCGCAGGATGGCATAGGTACACTGGCGCTGGCTGGCTGCCAGCAGGATGGCGCCGACTGCGCCAACCGACGCGGCTTCCGTGGGTGTCGCGAACCCGCCCATGATCGATCCCAGTACGGCGACGATCAGCAGCAGCGGCGGCAGCAGTCCCCGCAGTACCCGCTGCAGCAGGCTGCGTTTCACACCGCCATCCGCCGGACCGGAGGCAGCGGCGGGCATGGCCTGCGGCCGGAATGTCGCTACCAGCGCAAGGTAGAGCAGATACAGCGCTACCAGCAGCAGCCCGGGCAGGAGGGCGCCGCTGAAGAGGTCGCCGACCGACACGGTGTCGGGCGAGAAGATGCCCATATCGAGCTGTGCCTGCTGGTATGACGAGGACAGCACGTCCCCCAGCAGCACCAGCACAATGGACGGGGGGATGATCTGACCGAGCGTGCCCGATGCACAGATGGTGCCGGTGGCGATGCGCGGGTCGTAACCGTGTCGCAGCATTGTCGGCAGTGACAGCAGGCCCATGGTAACCACGGTCGCACCGACAATGCCGGTGCTGGCGGCCAGCAGCATGCCGACCAGTGTGACCGAATACCCCAGTCCGCCGCGCAGCTTCCCGAACAGGGCGACCATGGTGTCCAGCAGGTTTTCAGCGACCCGTCGAGCGTTCCAGCATCACGCCCATGAAGACGAACAGCGGGACCGCCAGCAGCGTGGTATTGGTCATGATGCCGAAGAGGCGATTGGGCAGCGCGCCCAGAAAGGCCGTGTCGAATCCTCCCGTCAGTTCTCCGACGAAGGCGAACGCCAGGGCGGTGCCGGCGAGCGTAAAGGCGACCGGGTAGCCGGCCATCAGCACCAGGCAGGCTGTCAGAAACAGGGCCAGCGGAATCAGGTCGGCCACGGACTAGGGCTCCCTGTCCGCTGTTGCCGCATCGGCCGGTGCAGGCACATGTCCGGCAATCAGCAGCGCGCTGTGCAGCACCAGGGAGCAACCTTGCAGCAGCAACAGCAGCGCCATGACCGGGATAACGGTCTTCAGCAGGAATACACCATCCAGGCCGCCGGTCTCGCGCGAGCCTTCCTGGATCGACCAGGAGGACGCAACATAGTCGAGGCTGCTGGCGAAGATGAAGCCGCAGGTGGGGAACAGCAGGAACAGGGTGCCCAGCAGATTTGTCCAGGCACGGGTCCGGGGAGACGCCTTCTGGTAGAAAATGTCCACCCGGACATGGCTGTCGTGTTTCAGCGTGTAGGCAGCGCCCAGCATGAAGACGATGGCATGCAGGTAGTTTACCGACTCCTGCAGCGCGATGGAGCCGATTTGCAGTCCGTAGCGCAGCACGACAACGGTGAAGGTGATGAGGACCATGCCCAGCGTCAGCCACGCAATGCTGCGGCCGGTGAGTTCGGCAATACGATCGAGTCGTGCGGCAATCCCTTCCAGCCGGTTGTACAGGCCGCGGTTATTCATGGTTGTTCTGTGGCATGGCGGCCACATCTGTCAGCGTGCATCCAGTTGTAACAACCCGGCTGGAGACAAGGCGGTGACTGACCTTGCGCTACCAGCGAAAAATCATCCAGCGCGGGACCACCAGGGCCGGGTCAATCTGGCTGTAGCGTGATTCCAGCAAACCATCGCCATCGCTGTCCATCAGGTAGTAGGGATAGCCGCGGGAGGGAATGACCTTGACCATGTACAGCTGGCCATTCATGCGGTATTCGTGCACCACAGCATCATCCCGCTTGGTGATTGTGACCTCGGGTTCCATGAGATCCTCATCACTCATACCCGTGGGCGCCGGCAGCGTGGCTTCGTCAGGCAGCGGTTCCAGTACCGGCGGCGCTTCGGCCATGGCGGGGGTGGAGAATAAAAACACAAGGATTATCAATAGTTTTTTCATTATGCCTGCTCTGCGCGTTGCGGCGGTCGTTGCATTGCCGCCATGCGATTGGAAAACCCGTGCGTTAATCATAATCGAAAAATGCCTTCACGACCGCCTGACTGTCGCGAACGGTTTCTAAAATCCGCGCTGTCCTCGTCGAAGCTGTCGACGTATCAGGCCAGTCAGCCACGCCAACAATGATACCATGGCGCCGGGTGCAGTCCGTGCCGCCGCGGCTGCTGGAACCATATTAAAACCAAGAACCTGACCATGTCCGAAAAAAATTCCCGGCCCCTGCTGCTCGTTGATGGCTCATCCTATCTGTACCGTGCCTACCACGTGCCCAACCTGCAGCGCCTGACCAATGCCGACGGTGAGCCGACCGGTGCGGTCTATGGTGTCATCAACATGTTGCGCAGCCTCATTGCCGAGTACCAGCCGGAACACATGGCCGTGGTTTTCGATGCGCGGGGCAAGACCTTCCGCCACGATATGTACAAGGAATACAAGGCCAACCGGCCTTCCATGCCGGAAGACCTGGCCGTCCAGGTCGAGCCGCTGCATGCCATGGTGCGTGCCATGGGCCTGCCGTTGCTGCAGGTGGGCGGCGTGGAGGCTGATGATGTGATCGGCACGCTGGCAAGCCAGGCAACGGAGCAGGGCATCGAGACCGTGATCTCCACCGGGGACAAGGACATGGCCCAGCTGGTCAGCCCGCATGTCACCCTGGTTAATACCATGTCGCAGACCACCCTGGATATCGCCGGTGTGGAGGAAAAGTTCGGGGTGCTGCCCGGGCTGATTATCGACTTCCTGGCGCTGACCGGTGACAGCTCCGACAACATCCCCGGTATTCCGGGTGTGGGTCCGAAGACGGCGGCGCGCTGGCTGACGACCTATGGGTCACTGGATGCGCTCATAGAACATGCTGACGAGATCAAGGGGAAGGCCGGGGAAAGCCTGCGCGCCAATCTGCAGACCCTGGCGCTGGCCCGTGAACTCACGGCAATTCGCTGTGATGTGGATCTGGAGGCCGCGCCCGGCTCACTGGAGATACAGCTGCAGGACAAGGCGGCATTGCGCGAGTTGTGCACGCAGCTCGATTTCAGGCGCTGGCTGGAAGAACTGGAAAATGACACGGCCACCCCGGCCGCGAGCGCTGCCGCCGCAAAGGCCGCTGCCGAGTATGAAACCGTGCTGGAGCGGGCACGCCTGGATGACTGGCTGCAGCGTCTGGAGCAGGCCGGGCAGTTCGCCTTCGATACCGAGACAACCAGTCTCGACTACATGGAGGCGCGCATTGTCGGGGTGTCGTTTGCCGTCAGGGCAGGCGAGGCCGCTTACGTCCCCCTGGCGCATGACTACCCGGGTGCGCCGGAGCAGCTGGATCGTGACGCGGTGCTGTCGCTGCTGCGGCCACTGCTAGAGAGTAAAGAATACCTGAAAATTGGTCATAACCTTAAATATGATCGTAACGTGCTGGCTAATCATGACATTATTCTTGACGGAGTGCGTTATGACACCATGCTTGAATCCTACGTACTGGAAAGCACGGCGACCCGGCATGACATGGACTCGGTGGCCTTGAAGTACCTGGGGCATACCACGATCAAGTACGAGGACGTCGCCGGCAAGGGTGCAAAGCAGCTGTCATTCAACGAAGTCCCGCTGGAGACGGCGTCACCCTATGCCGCCGAGGATGCCGATATCACCCTGCGGTTGCATGAAGCCATGTGGCCGAAACTTGCCGCGGTCCACGAACTGGAGCGGATCTACGCCGAGATCGAGGCGCCGCTGATCGCGGTTTTGTCGGACATGGAGCGGAACGGGGTGGCGGTCGATACCGGGCTGCTGGCCGTCCAGAGCCGGGAACTGGCCGCGCACATTGCCGAGATCGAGCAGGAGGCGCACCGTGAGGCCGGGCAGCCGTTCAACCTGGGGTCGCCAAAACAGATCCAGGCCCTGCTATTCGACACGCTGAAGCTGCCGGTGCGCGCGAAGACCCCCAAGGGCGCGCCTTCCACTGCCGAGTCCGTGCTGCAGGAACTGGCGCTGGACTATCCGCTGCCCAGGCTGATTCTCGACTACCGTGCCGCGAGCAAGCTCAAGACGACCTATACCGACAAGCTGCCGCAGCAGGTCAGCCGGAGCACCGGGCGGGTCCATACCTCCTATCACCAGGCGGTGGCGGCGACCGGCCGGTTGTCGTCATCCGATCCAAACCTGCAGAACATTCCCATCCGCAGCGAGGAGGGGCGGCGCATTCGCCAGGCCTTTATCGCCACGCCGGGAAACCTGCTGCTGGCGGCGGACTATTCCCAGATCGAATTGCGCATCATGGCGCACCTGTCGTCGGACAAGGGGCTGCTGGCTGCATTTTCCGCCGGCGAGGACGTGCACCGCGCCACGGCGGCCGAAGTGTTCGGGGTCGCGCCGGAACAGGTAAGCGGTGAACAGCGCCGCTCGGCCAAGGCCATCAATTTCGGCCTGATCTACGGCATGTCGGCCTTCGGGCTGGCGAAGCAGCTGGGCATCGCGCGGGGGGCGGCCCAGGAATATATCGAGCGTTACTTCGACCGCTATCCGGGCGTCAAGACCTACATGGAAGCGACCCGCGAACAGGCGCGGAGCCAGGGCTACGTAGAGACGGTCTTCGGGCGCCGCCTGTATCTGCCGGATATCAATGCGCGTAATGCCCAGCGCCGTGAAGCCGCGGAGCGGACGGCAATCAATGCGCCCATGCAGGGGACGGCCGCGGACATCATCAAGCGCGCCATGATACGCGTGCACCACTGGCTGGCTGAGAATCGTCATATCCATGCCCGCATGATCATGCAGGTCCACGACGAGCTGGTGTTCGAGGTGGCCAGCGAGGATTGTGAGGGCCTGAGAGCCCCGGTGACCGAGTGCATGACGGGAGCGGCTGACCTGCAGGTTCCGCTGGTGGTGGATATCGGTACCGGTGCCAACTGGGACGAGGCACACTAGCCCGGGTGCAGGTCCGGACGGTGGAAATCCAGCATCCCCGGATTCCGCCGTGCTCCATCCAGGCTACAACTGCCTGACTGCACCACAACGATTGCTATTAAGCTTAATAAAGTAACAGTGACTGATATTCTTTGATATCAGTGATTTATATATACAGTGAGCTATATTTTTATATAAATAACAAGAAATCAAGTTGTGGTTTACACCTTACATATACGCACGCTCGTTATGTAATCCTGGGTACCAATGGCCTGACATCCTGTGAGAGTGGCTATGCAGGGTGATTCTGTTCGCACGTTAAAAAGTGCATTCAAGTCGTTACAATGAAATGATATCTTACTGAATACAATATACTTTTATATAGTGTTTTCCCTATTTATCATGCAATATGTAATAAAAGCGGCGTGCAGCAGTCACACGACTGCAAGGGCAGACAAATAATCCCTTGCATGCATTCCGGGGCATCTGATGCCGCCAGACATGGCTGCAGTTGGTACCCTGGAGAGTGCAGGCAGGACTGCCCGATTCCTGGTGGATAAAGTAGTGAACTTCCGGATAGGTTCAGGGTCACAGAAAATGAGCACGGAGGTGCTTCCGCTCCCCTCCCTGAGCGGTGATTCCTCCAACCCGGCTGATAAAGTCGGGTACCCTTAAAACCCCGGCTGATATTCCCCTTGAGCCGGGGTTTTTTTATGCGTTATTGCTGGATGAAATATGCCTGCGCGAAACGGCGAGGCGTGCTGGCAGAACAATCAGTCGGCTGTCAGATCATCCGGTACCTCGGCTGTAATCCCGAGCCAGTCGTCAAGTCTTGCCCGTGCGGTGTCAGCACCGTCCCGGGTGAGTGAGGAAAACAACTGCAGGCTGGAACCGGGATGCAGATCATGGAGCTGGCGGCGCACCTGTAACAGGGCAGTATTGGCGGCACCCCGCTTGAGCTTGTCGGCCTTGGTCAGGAGTACATGGGCCATCAGGTCGGCGCTATTGCACCAGCGCAGGACCAGCTGATCAAAATCCTTCAGCGGGTGGCGAATATCCATCAGCAGGAACACCCCGACCAGCGACTGGCGGGTTTCCAGGTAGCGTGCAATGTGCGCCTGCCACTGTTTCTGCATCGCCTTAGATACCTTCGCATAGCCGTAGCCGGGCAGGTCGACCAGGCGCAGATCGTCCCTGACCACGAAAAAGTTGATTTCCCGGGTGCGGCCAGGCGCCTTGCTGATGCGCGCGAGTGATCGCTGGCTGGTGATGACATTGAGGGCACTGGATTTACCGGCATTGGAACGGCCTGCAAACGCGACTTCTGCGCCATTATCCGGAGGCGCACTGCGCATATCGGGAGTGCCGAGGAGAAAGCGGGTTTGCTGATAATGGTTTTTCATGGGCTGCTGCACATTAGACGCGAGTCCATGGCCGTTGCAAGGTGAAGTTGGCGTGTTGTTTCGAGTGGGTGCAGTTGACCCGTTGCGCCACGGCGGGTATAAAAAGGACCCTTTTTGCCGGCATGCATCACATGGTGAAGCCTGCGGCGCATGCGCAGCATCTGCACAAATCCGGGCAGGTGGACACAGGAGTACCCTTGAAATGAAAAATTGGCTAGTAATAACAATGGCTTTCCTTATTTCGGCTGCCCAGATGACAGTGCAGGCGGCCGGCGACCCGGATGCCGGCAAGACCAAGTCGGCCGCCTGTGCGGCCTGCCATGGCGCTGATGGCAACAGCATGAACCCGGAATGGCCGAAACTGGCCGGGCAGCACGAAACCTATATCGTCAAGCAGCTGACCTATTTTTCTGACGGCGAGCGGGATAATGCCACCATGAAGCCGATGGCCAGTGGTTTGTCGGAGCAGGACCGGGAAGACCTGGGCGCCTACTACGCCAGCCAGACGGTTTCACCGGGCAAAGCCGATCCCGAACTCGTCGCGCTGGGTGAAAAGCTCTATCGCAGCGGCAACCCGGAAAGCGGCATTGCGCCCTGCATGGGTTGCCATGGCCCGAACGGTGCGGGCAACCCGGCGGCAAAGTACCCGGCACTACGCGGTCAGCATGCCAAGTACACCGAGAACCAGCTGCACGGCTTCGCCGAAGGCAAGCGCGTCAACGAGAATGCTGTAAAGATGATGCAGATTCTGGCGTCACGCATGACGAACCGGGAAATCCGCGCAGTCGCCAGCTATATCCAGGGCCTGCATTAAACCCGTCAAGTTACACGCCCCGCCCGTGCACCGGGCGGGGTGGTTGCTCACACCGCCGGACTGGCGCCTGCAGATGTGAGCCTCCTCTCCACCCAGTGATTCCGGATCTGAGGCACCCAGGCCACTGTGGCCATCGCGCCAGAACCAAGTCGGCAGCAACTGGTCATATTGGCATGTCACCCATTTTTCAGCCGCGTGCGTTACTATGTGTGGACTCGCACTAACAGGCGTGCGCATCAATCAGGTTATGGTCATTAAATACTCGGGAGTGGTTCTGTTATGAAGTCTGTCACTACACTGCTGCTGGCGATACTTTTTGCCGTTGTACAGCCGGGCCTGGCCCAGGCGGGGGAATATCAGGAAGGCAAGGAATACCTGCTGCTCTCCAGTCCACAGCCCACCTCGACCGGTGACAAGATCGAGGTTGTGGAGTTGTTCTGGTATGGCTGTCCGCACTGCTATGAGCTGGAACCAGCGGTGCAGGCATGGCTGGAACGCAAGCCGGACTATGTCGAGCTGGTGCGCATGCCCGCCATCGTCGGCCCGCGCTGGGAACTGCTGGCAAAGGCCTACTACACGGCCGAGCTGCTGGGCATCAGTGACAAAATGCACATTGCCCTGTTTGAAGCGCTGCATGATAAAAACATGAAAATCGATGACGAGGCGGCGTTGCAGGCATTCTTCGTCGACCAGGGCGTGTCCGCGGAAGATTTCCAAAAGACCTTCAACTCCTTCGCCGTTGCCGTGAAGATGAATAATTCCCGGCAGATGACGCGGCGCTACAAGATCAGCGGCGTGCCCGCGGTCATCGTCAACGGCAAGTACAGCACCGGCGCCAAGCTGGCCGGCAGCAACGAGGGCGTATTCGAAGTCGTGGACTACCTCGTGGAACAGGAGCACGTCGCCGCACCGGCAGCGCCGGCAGGCCTGGTCGTGAATTAAGCCGGTCAGTGACCGCCAGCGGCAGGGAAGACGGCTGCTCATGAAGGCATCAGAACTGTTTGTCCGCTGCCTGGAAAACGAGGGTGTGGAGTACATCTTCGGCATCCCGGGCGAAGAGAACCTGGCAGTCATGGATGCCCTGCTGGATTCCCGCATCCGTTTCATCACCACCCGCCATGAACAGGGCGCTGCATTCATGGCGGACGTTTACGGCAGGCTGACCGGGCGCGCGGGTGTCTGCCTGGCGACGCTGGGTCCCGGCGCAACCAATCTTGTCACGGGCGTGGCGGATGCGAACCTCGATCACGCTCCGCTGGTGGCGATTGCCGGTCAGGCCGCTACCACGCGGCTGCACAAGGAATCCCACCAGGTGCTGGACCTGACCCGCATGTTCGACTCGGTCACCAAGTACTCGGCCAGCCTGCTGGAGCCTGGCATCGTTCCGGAAGTGGTGCGCAAGGCATTCAAGGTGGCGCAGACGGAAAAGACCGGCGCGACCTTCATCGAATTCCCGGAAAACATCGCAGCGGAGCAGGTCGAGGCCGAGCCGCTGCCGGTGAGCTGCTCCGCGGACCCGGAGACGACGAACGCGACCGTCGAGCAGGCCGCGCAGGCAATCAGCAAGGCAATCCATCCCCTGATACTGGCCGGCAATGGCGTGGTTCGTTCACGCGCCTGGACGCAGCTGGCGAAGTTCGCCGATCGCCTCAACATCCCGGTTGCCAACACTTTCATGGCCAAGGGTGTCATTCCCTTCGGCCACCGCTGTGCACTGGGCAGTGCGGGGTTGCAGGCGAACGACTATATCGCCTGCGGTTTCAATAACGCCGATGTCATCATCTGCATCGGCTATGACCTGGTCGAATACCATCCCTACCTGTGGCACCCGACCCGCGACCGCACTATCGTGCACATCGATCAATCGCCGCCGGAGGTGGATGCGCATTACCCGGTGGCCGTCGGCGTCAAGGGTGATATCCGCCACAGCCTGCAGCGCATTGCCGCGCTGGCCAGGCCGCACCAGGGGCATCACATGCGACCCCTGCGCGAGCGGCTCATCGCGGAGATGAACCAGCACCGCAACGACGCCGGGTTCCCGGTCAAGCCGCAAAAAATCATCTGGGACCTGCGCACCGCGCTGGGGCTGGACGACATCGTCGTGTGTGATGTGGGCGCGCACAAGATGTGGATGGCGCGCATGTTCCGCTGCGAGCATCCGAACACCTGTATCATCTCCAACGGTTTCGCGAGCATGGGCATCGCCGTGCCCGGCGCCATCGCCGCCAGGCTGGTGCACCCGGAGCGCAAGGTGGTTGCGGTCACGGGTGATGCCGGGTTCATGATGAATTCGCAGGAGATCGAGACGGCGATGCGCTGCAAGGCGCCGATCGTGATCCTGATCTGGAACGACGGCGGTTACGGCCTGATAGAATGGAAGCAGATGAACCAGTACCAGCGTCCCTCGAATGTCAGGTTCGGCAATCCCGATTTCGTGCAATACGCGAGGTCCTTCGGTGCGCAGGGCTACCGGGTGGAGAGCGCTGCCGATTTACCGGCTATACTTGAGGAGGCGCTTGCCAGTGATACGGTGAGCGTCATCGACTGCCCGGTAGATTACCGCGAAAACATCAAACTGACGGAGCAAATGGGAACCCTGGTATGTCCGACCTGAGCATGTCCGTGATGCAGCACACGGCTGACAGTCGACAACCCCGCCTGGAAGCTTGTATGGGACAGAAAATCCGCTTGCTGAGTTACAACATTCAGGCCGGAATCAGCACCGCCCGCTACCGCCACTACATCACGCACAGCTGGAAACACGTGCTGCCGCATGCACAGAGATTCAGCAACCTCGATCGCATCGGCCATCTGGTGAAGGAGTACGACATCGTCGGCCTGCAGGAACTGGACGCCGGCAGCCTGCGCAGCGGTTACGTGAACCTGACGGAATACCTGAGTGAAAAATCCGGGCTGCCGTTCTGGTACGACCAGACCAACCGGCGCATCGGTCGCATCGCGCGGCACAGCACCGGCTTGCTGAGCCGTTTTCACCCCACCGAGATTGTCGAGCACCGCCTGCCCGGACGCATACCCGGGCGCGGCGCCCTGCTGATACGCTACGGCAGCAAACATGATTCGCTGGTCGTGATGATCCTGCACATGGCACTGGGTCGGCGCGCGCGGCTGCGGCAATTCGACTACATCAGCGAGATCGTCAACGAGTACCGCCACGTGATCCTGATGGGTGACCTGAACTGTCCCTCGGAAAGCGTCGAGATGGACTACCTCATCAACCGCACCCTGATGAGCGAACCGATTCACGAAATGCACACCTTCCCGAGCTGGCGTCCGCAGCGCAATATCGATCACATCCTGGTGACGCCGACGCTGCAGGTGGATAACGTCAGGGTGCTGAATTATTCACTCTCCGATCACCTGCCCATCGAGATGGAAATCACCCTGCCGGAATCCGTGCGGCTGGGCAGCTGATCCACGTCCCTGGCCGTTGCCGGCTGCACGCCGGCGTGTTCCGTTTATTCAGCAGCAATTCAGCTTGGCCACGTATGTTTACTCCAGTGGTTTATCCCGGGAGTATGCAGTTATGGAACAAAATGAAGTCAGGGTCTGGGATCCGTTCGTGCGGATTTTTCACTGGTCGCTGGTGCTGACCTTTACCGTTGCCTATATCAGCGGCGAAGAACTCAAAGTCCTCCACAACAATGCCGGCTATGCCGTGCTGGGCCTGGTGCTGTTGCGCATCGTGTGGGGCTTTATCGGCACCCGACATGCCCGCTTTCGTGATTTCGTCTATCCACCGGCAGAGGTGCAGGGCTTTCTGCGGGACACCCTCAGGCAGCGTGCAAAGCGTTATCTCGGGCACAACCCTGCGGGCGGCGCGATGGTTATCGTGATGCTGCTGAGCCTGCTCATCACCTCGCTGACCGGCATTGCCTTTTATGGCATAGAGGCTGGTGCCGGGCCGCTGGCGATGCTGGCGGGCTCCCCGGAGTGGGCCAGGGAAATGCTGGAGGAGGTGCACGAGTTTTTCGCCAATCTGATGGTGCTGGTGGTGGTGGTGCACATCATCGGCGTGATCGTGGAAAGCCGGCTGCAACATGAAAACCTCGTCAAGTCGATGTGGAACGGTCGCAAGCGGGCCTGAATGTGATGCAAGGAGAACGGTTGATGGATATCAAGGTTATTGTCTTCAGCGCCATTGCGCTGGCAGGAACTGCCGGTCTGCTGCTGACCGGCCTGGGCGGCGGCGGGAGCGAGCCCCGCGAGCATGATGCGGATGAGCATGAAGAACAGGAACATGCAGCGGTTCGCGGTATGGCCGGAGCCGATGATATCCTGTCGCTGGAACAGATACTGCAAACTGCCCGGCAGCAGCATGCCGGCCGGGTTCTGGAAACCGAACTGGAAGAGAGTCGCGGCGGAATGGTTTACGAAGTGGAAATACTCGATGCCAACGGCGAGGTCTGGGAAATGAAGTTCGATGCCCGCAGTGGTGAACTGCTCGGGGAAGAACAGGAGGACTGAGTTGCGCCTGCTGCTAGCCGAGGACGACCCGGATCTCAGCCTGCGCCTGAAACGCTACCTGGGCAAGCAGGGGTTTGCCGTCGACGCCGTGCACAATGGCGTGGACGCCGAGTTCAACGGCCGTGAAACGCCCTATGACGCCATCGTGCTGGACCTTGGCCTGCCGCAGCGCCCGGGGCTTGAGGTCCTGGCGAACTGGCGCAAGGCTGAAGTGAAGACGCCGGTGCTCATTCTCACCGCGCGTGGTTCCTGGCAGGAAAAGGTCCAGGGTCTGCAGCAGGGCGCGGACGACTACCTCACCAAGCCGTTCCAGGAAGAGGAATTGCTGGCACGTCTGCAGGCGCTGATCCGGCGCAACACGGGTACGGTGGGCAAGTCACTGACGGTGGATGGCTGGGTGCTGGATGAGGAGACCCAGTCGGTCAGTCGGGACGAGCAGCGCTGGGAACTGACCGGTATCGAGTTCCGCCTGCTGCGCTACTGCATGCTGCACCCCGGCCGCATCCTCTCCAAGACACAGCTTACCGAGCACGTTTACGAGCAGGACGCCGACAAGGACAGCAACGTCATCGAGGTCTATATCAAGCGGCTGCGGGAAAAGCTCGGCAAGGACATCATCACTACCCGCAGGGGGCAGGGCTACGTGTTCGGCAAGCCTGCATGACGTCGCTGCGTGCCCGCCTCGGGCTGGGGCTGGTTTCCAGCCTGGTGGTGATGATCGGCTTGCTGTGGCTGACCGTCGGCATCTCGGTCCGCATCCTCATGGAAGAACAGCTGGCGTCGCGGCTGGCACATGATGCCGAATCCCTGCTGGGTGGCCTGACTGTCGATGCAGCTGGCAATCCGGTGATGGATGCGCGGCGCATCCAGGGAATCTACCAGCAGCCTTTTTCGGGGCATTATTTCCAGGTTGATGTCGAGGGCGAGGTGCTGCGCTCGCGATCCCTGTGGGATGAGGTGTTACTGACGCCGCACGTGGCGCTCGGTGAAACCCGGGTGGACTTTATCACCGGCCCGCAGCAGCAGGCGCTGCTGTTGTGGACGCGCGGATTTCGCAAGCAGGACAGCATGGTACAGATTGCCGTGGCCGAGGAGCTGGATGCCATGCTTGCAGCCATGCGGGGTTTCCGGCTGCGGCTTGCCGCCTGGTCGCTGGCGCTGCTGCTGCTGCTGTTGCTGATCCAGCGCTATATCGTGGTACGCTCGCTGCGCAGTGTGTCCGCCGCTGCTGATGATGTGGTGCGGCTGGAGCAGGGCGATATCAGTGCGCTGAACGAGCGGGTCCCGGACGAGGTGCACCCGCTGGTGGTGGCGATCAACAAGCTGCTGCAGCGGCAGCAGCAGCGCCTGCAGCGTTCGCGTGAGGCGCTGGGCAACCTCGCGCACGGCATCAAGACTCCGCTGACGGTTTTGCAGCAGCTTGGCAGTGAAAAAATTCCGGCTGACGATGTGGAGGCACACGCGCAGCTGCAGCGTTATGGCCGCCAGATCAATGAACAGGTCGACAAGTCACTGCGTCGCGCCCGCCTGGCCGGGGACAGTCTGGGCACAAGTCACTTCGACCTGCGTACGGACCTGCCGCCGCTGGTGGATACCCTGAACCGCCTGCACCGGGACAAGTCGATCGTGTTTCGGCAGCACATCGGCCAGTCCGGTTCGCTGCCGCTCGAACAGCAGGATGGCATGGAACTGCTGGGCAACCTGCTGGACAATGCCTGGAAATGGGCGCGCTCCACGGTGCTGTTGACGGTCGAGCACGACACGACATGGCGGATTCTCGTTGAGGATGACGGCCCGGGGATTGATGCCGCGGGTCTGCAGTTGCTGGCGCAACGCGGCATGCGCCAGGATGAGGATATTCCCGGCCACGGAATCGGTCTGTCGATTGTCAAAAGCCTGGTGGAGGAACTGGACGGAACACTGCAGTTCCAGGCATCGCCATCACTGGGCGGTCTGCAGGTTTGCATCACCTTCGGCAGCCGCGCATAAAAAAGGCCGGGAGTGAATCCCGGCCAACTAGGGGGAGATAACTGTCGGACACCAATTCCCGCTTACCGGGGGAGGTTTTCAGGAATACGCAGCGGTGTCCCTGCTACAGTTGCAAACAGGTTAGCAGCCGTACCTGAACTGAAGCTGAATTCAGGGCTGGTGTTCCTTCAACTTTTTCTCTATGGCCACGGAATCCACGGAAGGACACGGAAAAGTATTAACGGGTATTGTTTCCTTCCGTGTTATTCCGTGGATTCCGTGGCCATAATGCTTGTCATCATCAAGTTGAAAAAGCTCCACCAGCCTGTCGGCGCCTAGATAAACAGGCAGACATCGGACTTGCGCGCGACCGGCAGGAACGAGGTGGCCCCGACATAGTCAGTTACCTCGGGAATGAAGTCGCTGTTGTCGAAGCCGAAAACATCGACGGTCATCTGGCACGCAATCATGTGCACATCGGCCTCGAGGCACAGGCCGCGCAATTCCTCGACCGTGGCAACGCCCTTGTTCCTGAAGGTTTTCTTCATCAGGCCGGTGGCCAGCTTTTCGAAACCGGGTACACCCGCCATCAGCAGGTTGGGCATCGGCCATGAATAGTCCTGGAACCATTTCGGTCCGAACGGCATCTTCATCGGCATGGCAGGGTTGCCCAGCGGACTGACCTCGGCGTCGAGATCCTTCTTCAGCAGCAACAGGCCGTAGAAGGTGAAGAACATGTCCACGTCCCAGCCCAGCGCGGCGGCGGTCGAGGCCAGGATGAACGGCGGGTAGGCCCAGTCCAGCGTGCCCTTGGTGGCGATGATGGCCATGGAGGGCGTGCGGGATGCCTCGATGTCCGCGATTCGTTTCGGCAGCAGTTCGTCCAGCCGGTGGTTCAGCCAGGCGTCAAGCCGGTCATTGTCCAGGGTGTTTTCTGCAGCAGTCGACATTTCTGGTCCTCCCCGGTTAAGACTTTTCGATCAGGAATACGAAGCAGTTGTCCGCTTCGTTGCTGGATACCAGCCGGTTGCCGGTCTGGGTGCAGAAGGACGCCATGTCCTTCAGGGAGCCGGGGTCGGTTGCGATGACCTCCAGCAGCTGGCCGCTGGCAAGCTGGTTAATGGCCTTGCGGGTTCTCAGGATGGGGAGCGGACAGTTCATGCCGCGGGCGTCGAGTCTCTCTGCAATATCAGTCATGGCAAGCTCCATTGGATTGTGTAACGATCAGTACAATATACGTATATGCGATAATTCTAATGCCGTCAAGCTATATTGTACTGCTTGTTATAAAATAACCCCGGCGCTGACAATCGGCACTGCCATGGCGAGAACCCGACAATTCGACGAAAGACAGGCACTTGTGTCTGCCATGCTGGTGTTCTGGGAGAAGGGTTTCGAGGGGACCTCGATCCAGGACCTGGAAGATGCGATGGGGCTCAAGCGCACCAGCATCTACAATGCCTTCGGCAACAAACGCGCGCTATTCGAGCGCGTGATGGCATGCTACAAGGAGTCTGTCATGGCGGCCCTGCTGGCCGACATGGACGGCGCGCCGAATATTCGCGAAGGCGTCAGGCGCCTGCTGAACGGCGCACTCAATATACACTTCGACGAGGATAATCCCGGTGGCTGCCTGGTGGTTTTGTCAGTACTGGAAAGCGGGCAGCACGATGCGAAGTCGCAGGCGGCGATGCAACAGACGATTCACGACCTGAAAAATGCGCTGCAGTCACGGCTGACGCGTGCCAAAAAGGCCAATGAACTCCCGGCAAGCCTGGATACGGCCGCAACGGCCACGACCATTGCAACTACCATGAACGGCATGATGGTCATGGGCAAGGCAAACTTCACCAGGGCCGCATTGAAGAAGACGGTCAACCAGGTCGTCGGCCTGCTGGGCTGATCACGCCGCCGGTGCCCGGTAGTAATCGGGGCCGGCTTGCATGCTCCAGGATAGAAACGGTTTAACTCTCGTCTTCCATGACGCAACCTGCCGGTGCCGGTTATTCCCCATCTGCGGGTTCCACCTGCAACGTGGCGCGGTGCGCGCTGAAAGCATGCGGGTGCAGGTACTGCAGCAGTTCCTTGCTGTCGGTATTCAGAACGAGGTCCAGTCCCTTGTCAGGGTAGAGCAGATGTTTCTGTTCCGGATGGGACTGGATAACCTCGGCGGGCATGCCGAAGCGGGTCTGCACGATCTCCTCGTCAAGGTTGAAGCTCGGCAGGAATGTGATGACCCGGACAGGCGCACGATAGGCGACCGGGAGGTCATCAGGATGCAGGTGATAGCGGCGCGTGCCGCCGTCCTGGAAGGCGCGTTCGCGCAGGGCGAGGAGCACATCCGGCGTGAGATCCAGTATCAAAATCAGCTTGCCCGTGATGGGGCCGGCAGAATAGTGGCTGTAATAGGCCTCCAGGTTGCCGGCCTCGTCAGGTGCCGCAATGATCCCGAGATCCATATCGTCGCCCAGCAGTTCGATGGCCGCACCAAGCGTGGTCTGTCCGAGTGTAATGCCGAACACGCGTGTGGCGCCGTCCGGGAGCTTGTCTATCTGCCAGGGCAGTCCGGTCACGGGCGCATCGCTGGCTTGTTCGGCGCTCTTGAAAAACACCAGGCCGGCCGCGAGCAGGACCACGATGAGGAGGGCAAGGAAAGTTTTCATGTGAGCGGATCTGCTGCCTGTGCCGTGGTGATGAAGTGTGTAGGCCGCAGTATAGCGAATCGTCCCGGTGTGGTCGCGGCCGGAAGGACGCTCGCGCGGGCGGTAATCCGACAGCAAGTCTGTAAAGCGGCTGCCAGGGAGGGTCATATAACTATGACGTTGACTAGGTAGAAACCACAATAGTCGCGCCGGTCACGGCGTGCTACGTTTAAACCAGCACAGCAGGAGTACAGGAAAGTGTGCATGACAACCTCAGGCATGTTCTGAAATGTCCAGATCCAGGCTCTTGAGCGCACCACGCTCCTTTATATTCTCCGCTGGAGCTACCCGCCCGGCCACCGGAATCACGCTCGGGTTCAAGCCGGTCACCGGCAGCGAGCGTGAAAGTGATTGCCTTGGCGAGACAAACTTCTTCATGGATATTACCGATATTCGTGAGCGTCAGCTAAAGATCACCTTTTACAACCGGGCTCCGGTTCCCTGCACCATTTCGGATATTTATTTTGCCGATGGCGACCTGTTTTCCATCTCCGTGCAGAGCGCGAGGGGCCCGGGTGAGGTCAGGACGCCGGCATGTTCCATAGAAGCCTGTTCGGGAGACCAGCAGTCTGTACCGGACCCGTACCATGACTCCAGTAATTACCAGGCAGCCAAATGCAGCACGGATGATCCCGATACGTTGCAGAACGGCATCCAGCCGAATGAATCACTGGGAATCATCTTCGACCTGCAGGCCGGGATTACACTGGCCGACGTCATCGGCGCGCTGAGCATGGGGAAGCTGAATATCAGTGTGAAACTACTGGGAGATGCGCACGGCGTCGGTGGGCTCCTTATCAACGAATCGAGGCTGGGCTTCGGTCCAGGCTAGGAATATAGAGACAGTCCATGTTTTCTCGAAGCGATGCGCCAGCATTCGCGCGATCTAACTTACGGAAGTTCTGAGCAAGTCCCGGTACCTAATTCCACTGGAAGCCGGGCAAAAGTCCATGCTACGTTGAGCACATGAGAGGTGGCTTGCATGGTGAGCGAAGCGCATCATCCAGAAAAATCTAAAGCCTGTTCCTGAAAGGGTTCGGTGGCCAGTGGCAGTGATTTGCCACCGAACCCTTTACTTGTCTGGCTTCACTACCGGTATCAATCATCCCAGCGTCCGAAGCCCGGAATCCTGACACCGTGTTCATCGTAGGATCCTTCACTTGCGCTGCTGTGGCACGCGTCGCAGCGGCTGAAGCTGCCGACTTCGGGATTACCCTGAACGACGCGAGTGGGTAGTTCGTGGTGCTGGCGCCGGAAGTAGGTGGTCTCGGTGAAGCGCAACGGTGCGTTGCCGCGCAGGGAGTTGGCGATGCCTGGCGAGCGACCCGTGCCCACACGGTCGGCGGCATTGGCGATCAGGTAGGCGCGCAACTGATCGGCAGTTTCCTGGTCGAGTTCCGCGTTTTCACCGAAGTGATCGGCCAGACCGTCCATGATCCTGTCCCAGGAGGCCGCGGGAAGCAGGCCGGGCTGGTAGGCGAAATGGCAGGCGCCGCATTCCTCCTGGTAGGTGGCTGACTGCACCGGCGCAACATCCTGCCGGACAGGTGCATAGCGGTAAGCGTAGGCCCCGCGCCATCCGTCTTCACGTTCATAGGGACTGCCGATGGCCAGGACGGTGACAGTAATTCCGGCTGCAGCGAGCAGGCCGCCGATGATCCGGTTTCTCGTGGTTTTCATGGTTGTTTCCTCAAAGTCGTTTCAGGTATTCCAGCAGATCGCCCTTTTCCTGGGGTGTACACTCGCGGCCCCAGGTCCACTTGCAGTTGCGCGTGAACCACTTTTCCACCTCTTTCAGATCCTTGTAGCGGGTGGTGTTAACCGACGGTGCCATGGGCTCGATAGGCTTCTGTGTCCGCTCATGCCGGCCGTTACGGGTAAGGTCTGTAGCATGGCAGGTCGCGCACTGTCGTCCCTCGTAAAACTGGCTGTTCCACAGCATTTCGCCGCGGTCGAAGCTGAACGGGCCGGCACCCGGGTCTCGGTAATGGTTCTGTACATCATTGACGTCGGCAGCCTGCAGGCCGGCGCTGGCGGCGCCGAGCAGCAGGACGCCAGGCAGCACGGATGTTTTCATGACAGCTCCTTTTGCTTGATTCCGGTGAACATGCTGCGCACCAGGTTTTCGCGGTGTTGCAGGCTGGTAAGGATCACGCCGGCGAGGTGCAGCAGCACCAGCAGTACGGTGAAGTCGGCAAAGAATTCATGCACATCCTCCAGCGTAGCGCCCAGCCACCCCGGCGTGCGGCCCATCAAGCCCGCGAGGGGACCGGAGAACTCCGCGTAGCCATAGAGGGTCAGCCCCGTAACGGCAGTCGCAGAGAGACTGAAGAGCAGGGCTACAATCATGGCGGCGCCGGCCGGGTTGTGTCCCAGGTAGCGCCTGGCGCGGAAGGCAATTGCATCCTTCAGGTAGACCAGTGTTTTGGCCGGTGAACACACGAAGCTGGTGAAGCGTGCGTGGCGGGTGCCGATCACGCCCCAGACGAAGCGAAATAGCAGCAGGCCCACCACAGTGTAGCCGGACAGCACGTGCAGACTCATCCAGTCGTCCTCGGTGAGGTAGGCGGTGAAAAAGGCCGCTACCAGAGTCCAGTGGAACAGTCGGATCAAAAGGTCCCATATGCGGACCCCCCGGTTGTCGGTATGCATGGCTCGTGTCCTGTGATTGCTGGACAGGAGTGTAGGGACGCTACATTAATTCAAGCTGAAGAAACCGTGGTTTCCTGTCCTGTTTTCTGTGGCGTGCGATCTCAAACCGGTGTGCTAGACTCATTCAAAGGACGGTTGTGATGGGACGCACAACAGGGGGCAGGGAATTGTCGGGAGTGTTTTCTCGGAATACTGTGTGGGGCCGGGTGCTCATATTGGCAGCGCTGTGTGTCGCGCCGCCTGCAGCATATGCCGGGTGGTCTCTCGGAGAAACGCCCCCGGGTATGAAGGGATGCATACTGGAAACGGATGAGATCAGCCTCTTCGACGGTTACCAGGATACCCGCTTGCGGCTCACTCTTGGCGACGGTGCGTTGCGGGTAAAGACGGATTCCAATATCGATATCAGCTTCAATGACGTGGGGCTTGCAGTGGATGGCAAGGAATTCATTGCGGCAGATGCCGTGGTCGATGAGAAGGACGTGCTGTTCAGTTCCGGCACAGAAGCCCTCGTCGAACAGTTTATTCGGGGCAACTCGGTGATACTGTACCTGCGCTTCTGGCCCACATACCCGGCCACGCAGCGCTACGAGGCACGCTTCAGCCTGGCGGGGTTTACCCGGGCGTACAACGACTACCAGGGGTGCAGCAGCAAGCTGCCATCATAAGCAAGACTTCGCAGCCGGGGGGGTAGCGATGCGACTGACCACCAGGTTCAATCTCGTTCTGTTCGCCGTGTTTTCACTCGGTCTGGCGATTGCCGGCTATATCTCCCATACGGTGTTGCAGAAGCATGCCCGTGAGGAGGTTCTCACCCATGCCGGGATGATGATGGAGGCGGCCATGGCGATTCGCAGCTACACGGTCAAGGAGATCAGGCCGCTGTTGACGCTGCAGATGAAACGCGAATTCCTGCCCCAGTCGGTGCCATCCTACGCCGCAACCCAGAACTTCCAGAGCGTCAGGGAAATGTATCCTGAATATACCTACAAGGAAGCGGCGCTGAACCCCACCAATCCACGGGATAGTGCGACTGACTGGGAAACCGATATCATCCAGATATTCAGGAATGACCCGGAGACCAGGGAGCTCAGTGGCGAGCGTGAAACCCCGCTGGGGAAATCACTCTACTATGCCCGTCCGATAAAGATCTCCAACAAAAACTGCCTGACCTGCCACAGCACCGCCGATGCCGCGCCAGAAACCATGATCAAGCTGTATGGTTCCTCAAACGGCTTCGGCTGGCAGCTGGATGAAGTCGTGGGCAGCCAGGTCGTCAGCGTGCCGCTGTCGGTGCCACTGGCGAAGGCGCGGGAGGAGTTCGTGATTTTCATGGCTTCGCTGATCGCGATATTCGTGGCGATATTCATCGTGATCAACATCATGCTTGGCCAGATCGTGGTGAAACGGGTCAGGGCAATGGCGCATGCCGCGGACGAAATCAGCACCGGGCACATGGAGGGTGCGGAATTCAGTGTGAAAGGCAAGGACGAGATCGCGGACCTGAGCCGCTCCTTCAACCGCATGCGTCGCAGCCTGGAAAAGGCGATGCAGATGCTGGATGAATAAAGCATGACTGAAGAACAGAAAAAAACGGGTATGCCGCGCAACAATCGCACCTGGTTGTGCACGGTGCTGTTCATGGATATCGTCGGCTACTCCAAGCTTTCCGTGGACCAGCAGATGATGGTCAAGCAGAATTTCAGCACCCTGGTGAGCGATTCACTGCGCAGCCTTCCCAACGAGGATTGCATCAAGCTGGATACGGGAGACGGCCTTGCCATGTGCTACCTGGGCGCTCCCGAAGACGTTCTCTATGTTGCAGTCGGCCTGCGTGATGCCTTTGTTGATGTCAACGCGATCTGCGGGACCTGCTACAGCGTGCGCCTGGGTATCAATCTCGGCCCGGTCAAGATTCTCGAAGACATCAACGGCCAGCGCAACACCATCGGTGACGGGATCAATGCCGCCCAGCGGATCATGAGCTTTGCCCAGCCGAATCAACTGCTGGTATCACGCGCCTACTATGACGTGATCAGTTGCCTGTCGGAGGGGAATCCGCAAATGTTTGCCTACATCGGCGTACACAATGACAAGCATGTGCGCAAATATGATGTCTACGAGGTACTGGCACACCAGGACGGTGAGCACACCGGTGTCGTTGTTGCAGACAATACAGAGGCAGGCGGGGCGGCTGCAGTGCCGCCGCTCGCAGCTGACCTGGATGAGCGGATCTTGCAGATCGTCCAGGAGCAGCTGGCCCTCATCATCGGGCCCATGGCGTGTGTCCTGGTAAAACGTGCCATGCGCAAAAGCAGCAGCCTCGACCAGCTCTACCAGCTGCTTGCCAGGGAAATCCCCACGGAGCAGGAGCGGGAACGTTTCCTCTCCGGCAAGGACCGGCTGCACTGACTCATCCTGCCCAGGTCGTAATAGAGAAACATCGTTACCAGCCCAACGGCACCGATCACGAGGAAAGACAGCAGTAGTTGCCTGAAAAGATCCCGGTGTCCCAGGCTGAATACCAGCAACAACTTCATAAAGGTGTTCGACAGTGCTCCCAGCACCAGGTTGAAACTCGCCCAGTCGAGCGGTATCAGCCCGTTATGCTCCAGGCTGCTGAGGGAGAATGCGATGGCGTCTGCATCGGTCAGACCACTGACGATGGCCACCAGTGGCAGCCATTCGTTTCCCAGGTAGGAGGTCGCAAGACGCGTGACCATCAGGATGGTGGCGAACACCAGGGCGAAATTGATTGCGGACTTGAGACTGAACGGGTTGTCGAAGCGTACCGACACCCCGCCAGCCGCCATGTCACGGGACTTTCTGTAGAGGTAGAAGGCGAGCAGGGCACCGGTCAGCCCCATAATCCCCAGGGGCACCATAATGTTGCGCATCAGCGCCTGGTTGACGAACGCGATTTCCAGCACCAGCCGCGGGAACATCACGGAGCTGGCAAGAATCACCGCCATTGCAAACAGTCGACTGGCCTCGGGGTTTTCCTTGCTGCGCCGTGCGAAGCTCAGTGTCGTCACCGTGCTGGAAACCAGGCCGCCGATGAGGCCGGTGAGACCGATACCCGCCCTGCTGCCGATACTCTTGATCAGCACATAACCAATGAAGCTGACGAAGGAAACCAGTACCACGATGAGCCAGATCTTGTAGGGTTTAAGCGCCGACAGCATGATCTGCAGGAACTCTATGTCCAGCGGTTGACGTGCCATCACGCCAGATCTCAGTCCTGCGACAGGTTTCTCCTTGAGAACGGCCTGGACTGCACTGCCGTCCACCGTGCTCACCTCTGCCTTCCCCAGTTTTTCACGGCCCTGGGACACCAGATCGAGCAGCTCACCGACCTCGACCTCCCTGTCGGGAAGCAATTCCATCTGGACCAGCCCCAGGTCGGCATCTACATTGGTCAGCGTGGCCACTGTAAAGCCCAGGTAGCTGTCCAAAGGGTGCCTCGGCAGCACTGGCAGTACAATGAAAGTGATAGTCAGGAAAAGTACCA
Source organism: uncultured Gammaproteobacteria bacterium (assembly GCA_963701455.1). Lineage (GTDB taxonomy): Bacteria > Pseudomonadota > Gammaproteobacteria > UBA9214 > UBA9214 > UBA9214. Next base: position 62,750 of record CAVPAE010000005.1, on the reverse strand, counting down.
CCGCGCGCAGTTCGTGTGTCTGCACATTTGCGCGAAAACGCTTGATCTGCGGTTTCGTAAACAAGACAGTCAGGGTGACGATGGAGAGCGCTATGGCGATCTCGCTCGCACCGTGCATGATCAGCACCCCGAGAAAAAAGGTGAGCACAGCCGCTGCCTCGGTGGTGATGCCTGGCCCATGATCGCGATTCGCCCAGTAACTGGACAATATGAGGGCCAGCAGGGTAGCCAGGCCGCTTATGACCAGCCAGGGGTTGCCATACTCTGTGGACAGGTAGCCGCACAGGGCACCCAGCAGCGCGTAGAGCACGAAATCGCGAATGCCGAGCGTGACACTCTGGTCGTTGCGCATCTCCCGCTCAAGGCCGATTAGAAACCCCAGTATCGCGGCCAGCCCGAACTGCAAGAAGAGACCAATCAGATGGAGTTAACCGTTCTGGTGGCCTGTCTTTCACCCTTACCTGACTCACTCGAGTCTCACCTCATTGTGCATGCCGCTGTTGCCCGCTGCGCCGGTCCAGCCCTGTGACGGCGAGATTCAGGGCCCGGTGTCGGTCTCCTCGTCAGGGCCGTTTACTGGCGGTCAGGTTGGTGCGGCTGATGCCCAGCCACAGCGCCAGCGGGCTGGCGACATAGATCGAGGAAACGGTGCCGATCAGGATGCCAACGATCAGCGCCAGCGCGAATCCATGGATCACCTGCCCGCCGAAGACGAACAGGGACACCACGACCAGCAAGGTGGTTCCACTGGTCATGATGGTGCGTGACAGGGTCTGGTTGATGGACACACGTTTCATCACCTCGGCCACCGTGCCGGTGCGCATGCGGCGGAAGTTCTCGCGGATGCGATCGAACACCACGATGGTATCGTTCAGCGAGTAGCCGATGACGGCAAGCACTGCCGCCAGCACGGTAAGGTCGAACTCGATCCCGAACAGCGCGAAAAACCCCAGCGTGAATATAGTGTCGTGCACTGTGGCCAGTACCGCACCCAGTGCGAAACGCCATTCGAAGCGCAGCGCCACGTAGATCAGGATGCCGATCAGGGCAAACAGCATGGCCAGGCCTCCCTGCTCGGTAAGCTCGTCGCCGACCTGCGCACCTACATGCTCGACCCTGCGCATCTCCACCGGGTCGGTACTGGACTGCTGCAACACGGCCAGGACACGGGTGCTGAGTTCCGCGTTGTCCTCGCCGTCGCGCGGAGCCAGCCGCACCATCACGTCGCGTGGCGAGCCGAAATGCTGCACCATGGCATCGCCGAAGCCGCCCTGTGACAATGTCTCCCGGATATTCACCAGGTCGACCGGTGCGGTGTAGCTGACCTCGATCAGGGTGCCCCCGGTAAAGTCCAGACCCAGTACCAGTCCGCGAATGAAGAGCGCCCCGAGGCTGGTGGCAATCAGCGCTGCCAGCACCACGGCCATAAGCCGGCGCTTGCCCATGAAATCGATGTGTGTGTCAGTCTTGAAGAATTCCATATGTGCCCCCTGGAAGGATGTTGCGGCGGGGTGTTTACCGTCGGGTGGTGGACAGGCAGTAACATGAAGTCATGCCGTACGGCGTCAGGACGCTACGCCTGTCGTGCGTAACCGTCAATATGCCAGGTGCAGCGTTTGCCTGATCCAGGCAGTCGGCCGGGTTGGCGAGCGCGCCTGCTGGCTGAGGATGCCGCGCCAGGCCGGCATATACCGATCTTTGCCATCACGGATGCTCCTGACCAGTTCTGCATTATCGAGATCGTTGGTCACGTTCGGATTGGTGTGATCCATCGGCGTTATCCCCATGAGTTCCGTCATGATGCCTTCGCCGTCACCCTCCACGCCGTGGCAGACCTGGCAGTACGTCTGGTAGAGCCGCATGCCGACCTCGGGGTCACCCATCAGTTCATGCCTGGATCTGCCCAGAAAGCGCAGGTAGGCGATCAAGGCATCGAGCTGGGCATCGCTGAAGATATCCTTCCATTCCGGCATGACGTCACTCAGCAGGTTGTGACGATCACGACCCGTGATGGTCTGCCGACCCTCGCCGGTGATGATCTTCTTGAGGATGGTGTCGCTCCTGGAGCGTACGGTAGTCGTCAGGTCTGCCGGGCTGATATGCATCGTCCTTGCGAGAGGACCATCCCCCTTGCCATCGGTACCATGACATAACTGGCAGTAGGAAACATACAGCCTTCTCCCCTCATAGGCCGGTGGCGGGTCGGCTGCTACTTCAGGCAAGCTCCCTGCGAGCAGTGTCAGTAGCACTGCAACATGCATAATATTTTTCATGGATTTACTCCCTTTTTCCCTTCATATTTCCTTCCTCCGCAACCGCAGCGAATTACTGATCACCGACACCGAGCTGAAGCTCATGGCGACGGCGGCGAGCATCGGGGAGAGCAGCAGGCCGAAGAAGGGGTAGAGCACGCCGGCGGCGACGGGGACGCCGAGCGAGTTGTAGATGAAGGCGAAGAACAGGTTCTGGCGGATGTTGCGCATCACGGCGCGGCTCAGGTGGCGGGCGCGCACGATGCCGCGCAGGTCGCCCTTCACCAGGGTGATGCCGGCGCTTTCCATGGCGACATCGGTGCCGCTGCCCATGGCGATGCCGACGTGCGCCTGCGCCAGTGCCGGGGCGTCGTTGATGCCGTCGCCGGCCATGGCGACGATGCGGCCCTCGGCCTGCAGTTGCCGGACGATCTCGGACTTGCGCTCCGGCAGCACCTCGGCCTCGACGCGGTCGATGCTGAGGCGGTTGGCGACCGCCATGGCGGTGGTCTGGTTGTCGCCGGTGAGCATGACAACCACGATGCCATCCCGGTAGAGCGCACGGATCGCCTCGGGCGTGGATGCCTTGATGGGGTCTGCGACGCACAGCAGGCCGGCGGCCTGACCGTCGATGACCACGAACAGCACGGTCTGGCCCTCGCGGCGCGCACTCTTGGCGCGCTGTGGCAGCTTGCCGGGATCGATGTTCGAGGTCGGTGAGCAGGGCGCGGTTGCCCAGCGCGACGCGGCGGCCGTCGACGCTGCCGGTCACGCCCTTGCCGGTGATCGAGTCGAAATCGCTCACTGGCAGGAGTTCGATGCCCCTGTCCTGCTGCGCCCTTGACGACGGCGGCCGCCAGCGGATGTTCGCTGGCGCGTTCCAGGCTGGCCGCGAGTTGCAGCACGTCGTTTTCCTCAAAGCCTTCCGCGGTGAGCACGGCGACCAGTTCCGGCCTGCCCTCGGTGAGCGTGCCGGTCTTGTCGACGACCAGGGTGTCGACCTTCTCCATGATCTCCAGCGCCTCGGCGTTTTTGATCAGCACGCCCAGCGTTGCGCCCTTGCCGGTGCCGACCATGATCGACATGGGCGTGGCCAGCCCCAGCGCGCAGGGGCAGGCGATGATGAGCACGGCCACGGCGTTGACGATGGCGTGCGCCAGCCGCGGCTCCGGTCCCCAGGTCCACCACACCACGAAGGCCACGGCGGCGATTGCCACCACGACCGGGACGAACCAGCCGGCGACGACGTCGGCAAGCCGCTGGATCGGGGCGCGCGAGCGCTGCGCCGCGCCGACCATCTGCACGATGCGCGCGAGCAGGGTGTCGGCGCCGACCTTCTCGGCGCGCAGCAGCAGGCTGCCGGTGCCGTTCACGGTGGCACCAACGACGCTCGCGCCCACGCCCTTTTCCACCGGGATCGGTTCGCCCGTCACCATGGACTCGTCGATGCTGCTCGTGCCCTCGGTGACCGTACCGTCAACAGGGATCTTCTCGCCGGGCCGCACCCGCAGCAGGTCGCCCACCTGCACCTGTTCAAGCGGTATGTCGGTCTCGCTGCCGTCAGCGTTCACGCGGCGCGCGCTGTGCGGTGCCAGTCCCAGCAGCAGGCGCAGCGCTTCGCTGGTCTGACCGCGTGCCTTCAGCTCCAGAACCTGGCCAAGCAGCACCAGCGCCGTGATGACGGCGGCGGCCTCGAAGTAGACGGCGACCGTGCCGTCGGCGTGGCGCATGACGGGCGGGAAAATCTCCGGGGCCAGCAGGGCGACCAGGCTGTAGATCCAGGCGACTGACACGCCCAGTGCGATCAGGGTGAACATGTTGAGGTTCCAGGTCCTGACCGACTGCACGCCGCGTACCAGGAAAGGCCAGCCGCCCCACAGCACTACCGGGGTCGCCAGCACGCACTGGATCCACTGCACGGTGTGCATCGGCAGTGCCTCGGGCAGCAGGTTCGGGGCCATGTCGGCGACCATCGCCAGCACGAATACCGGCAGTGCCAGTGCCGTGCTGACCCAGAAGCGCCGCGTCATGTCGGCGAGTTCCGGGTTCTCCTCCGCGACCGTGACCGTGCGCGGCTCCAGCGCCATGCCGCATTTCGGACAGCTGCCCGGCGCGTCCTGCACGATCTCCGGGTGCATGGGGCAGGTGTAATCGGTGCGCGTTGCGGATGCCTGCAGCGTTTCCGGTTCCAGTGCCATGCCGCAACTAGGGCACGCGCCCGGTCCGGGCTTGCGCACCTCGGGGCACATGGGACAGACGTAGGTCTGGCTGTTGCTGTCGCACACGCCGGTGGGGCAGGTGGCAGATTCCTGTGCTTCCTGTGGATGCAGGTAGCGTTCCGGATCAGCCGCGAACTTCTCGCGGCAGCCATTGCAGCAGAAGTAATAGTCGCTGCCCTGGTATGCGTGGTGGTGTTCGCTCTGTGGCGTGACGCTCATGCCACAGACGGGGTCATGCAGTTCTGCCGCTGGCTGTTCGGGTACTTTCAGGTAGTGCTCCGGGTGTGCGACGAATTTCTCCCGGCAGCCGGCACTGCAGAACAGGTACTCGGTACCGGCGTGCGCGTGGCGCAGTTCGGTATCGGGCGATACTGTCATGCCGCAGACGGGGTCGATTGTCTGGGTCTTCATAAGGACGGACTCCTGTCGGTCGCCGGTTTTACAAATTGCCGCCTGGCGCATATCGCGGTCAGAAGACCGCTCCTACCCCTGCCAGGTGCACCTGTAGGAGTACCCCAATGGGCATAAACGCCGCCCTTCGGCGCGATTGTTCGATCACCCGATCGCGGTCAGGAGGCAGCTCCTGCAGCGCGCCGTTTCCAGATCAGGAACACGGCCGGAATCACCACCAGTGTTAATACTGTAGCACTGATCATGCCGCCTACCATGGGCGCGGCGATGCGGCGCATGACCTCGGAGCCGGTGCCGCTGCCGAGCATGATGGGCAGCAGGCCGACGATAATGGTTGCGACGGTCATCATGATGGGCCGTACCCGCAGCAGTGCACCGTTGACCACGGCGCTGTGCAGGTCTTCCATGGACAATGGCTTGCCCCCGGAATCAGCGGCTGCCTGGCATCGCTGCAGCGCCTGGTTGAGATACACCAGCATGATGACGCCGATCTCCACGGCGACGCCGGCCAGCGCGATAAAGCCGACGCCGACCGCGACCGACATGTTGTAGCCCAGCAGGTACAGCAGCCAGAAGCCGCCGACCAGCGCCAGCGGCAGCGTGCCCATGATGATGAACGACCTCGGTGAAGCGGCGGAAGTTGAGATACAGCAGCAGCACGATGATCGCCAGCGTCACCGGCAGCACGGTCGCCAGCTGCTGCCTGGCGCGCACCAGGTACTCGTACTGCCCGGACCAGGCCATCGAGTAGCCCGGCGGCAGCTGCACCTGTTCGCGCACCACGCGCTGCGCCTCGGCGACATAGGTGCCGAGGTCGCGGCCCTCGATGTCGACGTAGATCCAGCCGTTGAGGCGCGCGTTCTCGGTCTTGATCATGCCGGGGCCGTCGTCGATGCGGATGTCGGCGACCTCTGCCAGCGGGATGTGCGCACCGCCGGGTGTCACGATGGGCAGGTTGCGCAGCTTTTCCAGCGAGTCGCGCACGTCGCGCGGGTAGCGGATGTTGACCGGGTAGCGTTCCAGCCCCTCCACCGTCTGGGTGACGCGCATGCCGCCGAGCGCGGTGCGCACCACCTCCTGCACGTCGGCGATGTTCAGTGCGAAACGCGCCGCCGCCTTGCGATCGATGTCCACGGTGACATAGCGCCCGCCGACCACGCGCTCGGAATACACCGAGACCGTGCCCGGCACCTGTTTCAGAACCTTCTCGATATCGCTGGCCGATGGCCTGGATGCCGTTCAGGTCGGGCCCCGCGACCTTGACGCCGACCGGGGTCTTGATGCCGGTGGCCAGCATGTCGATGCGGTTCTTGATGGGCATGACCCAGGCATTGGTGATGCCCGGCAGCTGCACCCGCTGGTTCAGTTCCTGCTTCAGCTTCTCCACCGTCATGCCCGCGCGCCACTGCTCGTGTGGCTTCAGCTGGATGGTGGTCTCGACCATGGTCAGTGGCGCCGGGTCGGTCGCGGTCTCGGCGCGGCCGATCTTGCCGAACACGCGCTTCACCTCGGGCACGGTCGCGGATCAGCTTGTCGGTCTGCTGCAGGATCTCCTGCGCCTTGCCGATGGACACCGCCGGGAAGGTGCTGGGCATGTACAGCAGGTCGCCCTCGTCGAGGTCCGGCATGAATTCGGAGCCGAGGCGCGTGGCCGGCCACAGCATGGTCAGCGGTCAGCAGCAGCGCGACCGCCAGTACCGTGCCAGGTGCCTTGAGAATCATGCCGATGACCGGCCGGTAGCCGGCGATCAGTACGCGGTCGATCGGGTTGCGCGACTCGGGGATGATGTGGCCGCGAATGAAGTAACCCATCAGCACCGGCACCAGTGTGATCGACAGGCCGGCGGCGGCCGCCATGGCAAAGGTCTTGGTGTAGGCCAGCGGCGCGAACAGCTTGCCCTCCTGCGCCTGCAGCGTGAACACCGGCAGGAAGCTCAGCGTGATGATCAGCAGCGAGAAGAACAGCGGCGGCCCGACTTCGCGTGCGGCCTCGCGCATGATCTCCCAGCGGTTGCTCGTCGTCGAGCGTGGTCTTCTCCAGGTGCTTGTGCACGTTCTCGATCATGACAATGGCGGCATCCACCATGGCGCCGATGGCGATCGCGATGCCGCCCAGCGACATGATGTTGGCATTGATACCCATGCGCTCCATCACGATGAAGGCAACGAGGATGCCGAGCGGCAGCGACAGTACCACCACCAGCGCCGAGCGCAGGTGGAACAGGAACAGCGTGCACACCAGCGCGACCACGATGAATTCCTCCACCAGCTTGCGCTGCAGTGTGGCCACGGCGCGCTGGATCAGCGCCGAGCGGTCATAGGTCTCGACGATCTCCACACCGGCCGGCAGACCCTGTGCCAGTTCGGCCAGCTTGGCCTTGACGCGCTCGATGGTGCGCAGCGCGTTCTCGCCGGAGCGCATCACGATGACGCCACCGACCACCTCGCCCTCGCCGTCCAGCTCGGCGATGCCGCGCCGCATTTGCGGGCCGAGCCGCATCTGCGCGACCTCGCGCAGCAGAATCGGTGTGCCGCGCTCGTTCACGCCCAGCGGGATGTGCTTTCAGGTCTTCGAGCGAATCGATGTAGCCGGTCGCGCGCACCATGTACTCGGCCTCGGCCAGTTCGATCACCGAGCCGCCGATCTCCTGGTTGCCGCGCTGGATGGCATCGCGGATCTTCGCCAGCGGCAGGTCGTAGGCGCGCAGCTTGTTCGGGTCCAGCACCACCTGGTATTGCTTTACCATGCCGCCGATGGTCGCGACCTCGGACACGCCGGGCACGGTCTGCAGTTCGTACTTCAGGAACCAGTCCTGCAGGCTGCGCAGCTGCGCCAGGTCATGCGTGCCGCTGCGGTCCACCAGCGCGTATTCGTACACCCAGCCGACGCCGGTTGCATCCGGTCCGAGTTCCGGGCGCGCTTCTGGCGGCAGCTTGCTGGCCGCCTGGCTGAGATATTCCAGCACCCGCGAGCGCGCCCAGTAGGGATCGGTGCCGTCCTCGAAGATGACGTACACGTAGGAGTCGCCGAAGAAGGAATAGCCACGCACGTTGACGGCGCGCGGCACCGACAGCATGGCGGTGGTCAGCGGGTAGGTGACCTGGTCCTCGACCACCTGCGGTGCCTGGCCGGGATAGCTGGTCTTGATGATGACCTGCACATCCGACAGGTCCGGGATCGCGTCCAGCGGCGTGTGCTTCACGGCATACAGGCCCCAGCCCGTGAGCAGCAGCGCCAGCAGGATGACCATCAGGCGGTTGCGGATCGACCAGTCGATGATCCAGTTGATCATGGCGCGTCACCTTGCCGCGCGCCGGCTGCATGCGCGTCATGCTGGCCTTGAGGCTGGCCTCCGAGTCGATCAGGAACTGTCCCGAGGTCACCACCCGGTCGCCGGGCTCAATGCCCTTGATGATCTCCACCCAGTCGCCGCTTTCCATGCCGGCCTGCACCTTGCGGCTGGCGAAGCGACCCTCACCCAGGTCGATCACCACGCGCTCCTCGCGCCCGGTGCGGATCAGCGCCTCCAGCGGGATCACGATGATGTCATTGCGTGCGCCGCCGTAGATTTTCACGTTGGCGTACATGTTCGGTTTCAGGGTCTCGTCCGGATTGGCGAAACGCAGCCGCACCTTCAGGGTGCGGGTCTTCGGGTCCAGTCCCGGGTAGATGTATTCGACCCGGCCTTCCAGTTGCGTGCCCGGCTGGTAGGGCAGGACCACCTCCGCGTCCTGGCCGACCTCGACCCAGTCCGCCTGGCGCTCGAAGATTTCCGCCAGCAGCCATACGCTGGAGAGGTCGGCGAGGCTCATGACACGGTCGGCCGGCTTGACGAACATGCCCTCGCGCACCGGCAGGGTGGAGACCACGCCATCCTGCGGTGCGTACACCGCCACCCGTCTGCTGCACGCGCCGGGATTTCTGCAGCGCCTGGATCTGGCCGGCGGAAACCCCCAGCGCGGCGAGGCGGTCCTTCGAGGCCTGCTGCATGCCCTTGTTATCGAGCTTCAGTGCCTGCAGGAATTCCTCCTGGGCGTTCACCAGGTCCGGCGAGTAGAGGTCGAACAGGCGATCGCCCTTGCTGACGCGCTCGCCCTCGGACTGCACCACAAGGTTCTCGATCCAGCCCTCGGTGCGCAGGTGGATGTGGCTGACCAGCGACTCGTCGTAGTCGACGTAGCCGACGGTGTCGATGCCGCGCCACAGCCGCGAGCGTTCCGCGATGGCCGTACGCACCCCGAGATTCTGCACGACCTCGGGCGCGATGGAGATGCCGCCATCGCCGTTGTCAGCGCTTTCGGCGTACACCGGGATCAGATCCATGCCCATCGGGGACTTGCCCGGCTTGTCACGCCGGTAGTTTGAATCCATGGGTGCGACCCAGTAGAGGACTTCCGCCTCGTCCGCGGTGACAACTGCCGGCAGCAGCGGTGCGACGGTGACGAGCAGGGCGATACTGAGGATATATTTGCAGTGATTGTTCACAGGTCTTCTCCGGCAAGGTACAGCAGGTTGGCCTGCGCCCGGGCGCGATCGACGCGAATGCGCAGTTCGTCCAGGCGCACGTCCAGCTCGGTGATGCGCGCGCGCATCAGGGTGGTGAACTCGGTGACTCCGCTCTGGTAGGCATGCAGCGAGGCGTCGGCATTGGCGGTTGCCTCGCGCAGCAGTTTCGCCTCGTAGAGTTCGGCGCGTTCACCGAGCCGCTGCCAGTCGGCGTAGTCTGTTGCCAGCATGCGCCGCAAATCGCGCAGCTTGTCGTCGCGCCGCAGTTCGGCGGCTTCCGTCTCGGCGATGCTGGCGGCGAGCCGCCGGTCCTGGCGGTTGCCGGTAAACAGTGGCAACTCCACATTGAGCATGGCGGCCATCATGTCGCTGCGGTCACTGCCGTTCGGGTTCTCCCCGAAGCGCTTGCGGTAATCGATGCCGGCACTCCAGCCGGGCTTGTACTGCTCCTGTGCGATCCGGATACCCTGCTTCATGGCATTTACCCGCGCGGTTTCCGCATCCAGTACCGGGTGTTGCAGCAGGGCGGCATCGATCTGCGCCTTTGTGGGCAGGATCGGGAGTTCCGGAAAGCGATCCGCAAGCGGCAGGTCGGCCGCGGCATCCAGCCATTTCGCCAGCGCGGCGCGGTTCTCGTCGGCAGCGGTTGCGATGCGCGTCGCCCGGTCATCGAGGCGTGCCAGCTCCAGCGAGGCGCGCAGCACGTCCTGCTGGTTGACGCGGCCGCTGCCGTAGTGCGCCTGGGTGATGTCAACGAGTTGCGCGAACAGCTTGCGCGTCGCGGCCACGATCGCGGCGGCCTGTTCCTGGTAGTAGAGTTCCAGGAAATGCCGGCGCACATCACGCACGGTTTGCAAGGTGGTGGTTGCGGCGTTCGCATCCTCGACACCGGCCAGCGATTCGGCGCGCTTCTGGCGGTAGTGCAGGGTGTCGCCGCGCGGGAAGGCCTGCTCGATGCCCAGCTGCAGCTGCGTCATCGGTTCGCTGTTGATGTCGAAGTCGTTCACCGGCACGTTGACGAGTGCGGTCTTGAGCATGGGGTCCGGCAGCTGGCCGTCGGCGATGGCGTTCTCGCTGTACGCCCGGGCGCTGGCGCGGCTGGCGGCGCTGGCCGGGTCGTTATCCAGGGCAATAAGGACCGCCCCGTCCAGATCGAGCGCGGCATGCGCGCCGCCGGGCAGCAGGGCTAGTCCCGGCAGCAACAGCAGCGCCAGGGCCTGAGCGGCAGGCCGAACGAAATTCCGGTAATGAAACATGGTGCATCTCCATAGCAATACAGATGGAAGACAGCACGCCATGCGGCTGCCGCTGGACGGCAGGCGGGCCGGCGTGCGCCGTATCAGCTATGGAGTGCGAGCGGGGGTCGCAGCGGGGGTTTCAGGTGACGTTCGGGAAAGCTGCCTGCCAGTGGCAGACTGTGCGTGGGGGCGGGTGAATCGCGCAAAATGATCACGCTCACCGGAATTGCTGCCGTGGCGTGCAGGCAGGCGGTGCAGCCCTGGTCACAGCAGGAACCGTTGCAGCCGGACTTGCACTTGTGCGGTTGACTGTCTGTTTTGCCGCTCGGGTCGGCGTCATGGTTCATCTGCTGCATGTCGGCACAGTGGGACTCGGTAGCGGTTGTGCCCGCATCATCCGGCAGCGCCCAGGCACCGCGCAACGGGGCGAGGGCCACGGAGAGCGTGACCAGGATCAGCAGCAGTGTGTGCAGGCGACGGCGCATGTGTAACAGAGTAGACCCGTATTGGCAGGTTAATCAAGGACTATGGCTGTTATCGGTAGCAGCCACGGTTATTTGACCGCACTGTCGGGTGAAGATTCAGTGACTCAGCGCCTGCTCGTACCAGGGACGGGTGCGGTTGACGATGCGTACCACCGACAGCATCACCGGGACCTCGACCAGTACGCCGACCACAGTCGCCAGGGCGGCGCCGGAGTCCAGGCCGTACAGGCTGATGGCGGTCGCCACCGCCAGCTCGAAGAAGTTGCTGGCGCCGATCAGGGCGGAAGGGGCGGCGACACAGTGGGCCACGCCCAGCTTGCGGCTCAGCAGGTAGGCAATCCCCGAGTTCAGGTAGACCTGCACCAGGATCGGGATTGCCAGCAGCACGATGATCAGCGGTTGCCCCAGGATCTGGCCGCCCTGGAAGCCGAACAGCAGCACCAGCGTGGCCAGCAACGCGGTGAGGGACAGGGGATGCAGACGCTGCAGCAGGGCCGCAAGCCGGGCAACGCCGTGTTCGCGGGACAGCAGCCAGCGCCGCCACAGTGTGGCGACGATCACCGGCAGCACAATGTACAGCACCACTGACAGCACCAGGGTATCCCACGGCACGGTGATCGAGGCCATGCCCAGCAGCAGGCCGACGATCGGGGCGAAGGCGAACACCATGATGACGTCGTTGAGTGCGACCTGCGACAGGGTGAAGCCCGGGTGGCCGTTGCTGAGGTGGCTCCAGACGAACACCATGGCGGTGCAGGGGGCTGCTGCCAGCAGGATCAGCCCGGCGATGTAGCTGTCGGCCTGGTCGGCCGGCAGCCAGTCGGCGAACAGAACCCGGATGAACAGCCAGCCGAGCAATGCCATGGAAAACGGCTTGATGGCCCAGTTCACCAGCAGGGTGACGCCGACGCCCTTCATGTGCTTGCGGACCTCGTGCAGGGCGTGGAAGTCGACCTTCAACAGCATCGGCAGGATCATCAGCCACACCAGTACCGCGACCGGCAGGTTGACCTGCGCGACTTCCATGGCGCCGGCCTGCTGGAACATACCCGGAAACCAGTGGCCCAGCGCGATGCCGGCAATGATGCAGGCGAATACCCAGACGGTCAGGTAGCGTTCGAAAAAGCCCATCTCCGCACCGACGGATTTTTTCGCGGTGGTTTCACATTGTGCGCTCATGCTGCTTGTCCTGGGTGTATGGAATATGATTAACAGATATCGCGGTCAGGAGACCGCTCCTACGGGTGCTATCACCACGTGTAGGAGCGGTCTCCTGACCGCGATTGAGTTATTGCTGCGCCGCCTGCTGCTGCAACTCCTCCAGCAGGCTCTTCACCCGCTCACGAATGTCATCGCGGCTGGCACGGAACACCTGCAGGATTTCCTCCTCAGTACCCGTGGCCCTGGCGGGATCGTTCAGCGGCCAGTGCACCTTGCGGGTACCCGGCGGCAGTACCGGGCAGTGTTCATCGGCGTGGCCACAGACCGTCACCACCAGGTCGGCCTGTTCCAGCATCCCGGGCGTGACGCGGGTCGACTCCTGCCCGGAGATATCGATCCCGGCTTCCTGCATGATGCTGATGGCGCGCGGGTTCTTGCCGTGGGCCTCGATGCCGGCGGACTGGACGCCGAAGGTGGTCCCGGCGAAGTGCCGTGCCCAGCCCTCGGCCATTTGCGAGCGGCAGGAATTGCCGGTGCAGAGAAACAGTATGTTCATGGTCAGCAGCAGCTCGAGCCGGGAATGGCAGGTACGCAGCAGCCACTGGCGGGTGCTGCGGCTGCCTCCTGTTCATTGAAGGTCGGGATGGTATCCAGGGTGTGGAAGGCCTCCCAGGCGATGCCCTGCGGGTCGCGGGTCCAGTACTTGTCGGACCGTGCGTAGCAGCAGGCAGTGCCACTCTGCTCCACGCCGCTGATACCGGCGGCCTGCAGGCGCGACTGCAGCACAGTCAGCTCTTCAGCGTTCTCCGCCTGGATGCCGACATGATCGAGCCCGGCTTGTGCGCCGCGCTTCGAAATGGCGAAATTCACGGCCGGCTCCGCCAGGTCCCACTTGGCATAGTCGTCCTTGCTCACGCTGGGCGTGCTGCCGAACAGGGCAGAATAGAAGCGGATGTTCTGCTCGAGATCATCCACGGAAATGTGTACGTGCAAGCGGCTCATGGTGTGTCTCCTTGTTTGGTGCTCAGGCGCAGCAGGCCGCGCCGGGCCGGTTGGGCATGTCGGCAAGCGCGCGCTGGTCATCCTGAAACAGGTCAGCCGCGGCATTACCCGCCAGGGTGGCCTGCAGGATGTCCTGCGCCCAGCCGGGCAGGTCGGGGTTGATGCGGTAGTACATCCACAGCCCGTCGCGGCGGGTCAGCAGCAGACCGCCCTCACGCAAATGCCCCAGGTGCCGGGAAATCTTCGGTTGGGACAGGTCCAGCGCATGGGTGAGTTCGCAGACACACAGCTCCCCGGCCTGCTGCAGCAGCATGACCACGCGCAGCCGGGTAGTGTCGGCCAGCAGGCGGAACAGGGTGTCGGCGTCCAGGTTCATGCTGCAAATATACGGGTGAACGTATATATGGTCAAGCATATATTAAGTGGGTTTAGGTGGCTGCATGAATCGAGACACTCGAAAAATGCACGTTAATCTTGTAGTTACGCGATTATCCGGAATTGTATCGCGGTCAGCAGACCGCTCCTACGGGGGCTTTTAGCAGGGTAGGAACGGTCTGCTGACCGCGATTTGATACGGCATCAATCCACTACTGCATCATCGCCGGCGGCCCGGTCGATCAGGACCCGAAGGTGGTCGCGGGCGGTGATGTGTGCAATCGGCAGGTCCTCGCCTGCACGCCAGCGCTGCACGGCTTCCCGCTTGCCGGCGCCGGTGATCAGGATCAGCACGTCGCGGCTGTCGCTCAGGGCTTCCCGGCTCAGGCTGACGCGCTCGGGCGGTGGCTTGGGAGCATTGCTGACGGCATGCACCTGTTCGCCGGCGGGATGGACATGGCCGGGAAACAGGCTGGCGGTATGGCCGTCCTCGCCCATGCCCAGCAGCACCATGTCAAAGGGGCGGGCGGCCGCCACCCGCGGTGCATAGCGCTGCGCGGCCGCTTGCGCTCCGAGTTCCGCGGGGATGGGGTGGATATTCCCGGGCGGTATCCCGGCATGCTCCAGCCAGGCCGTGGCAGCCATGGTGTTGTTGCGTTCGGGATCTTTCACCGGGAGGCAGCGTTCGTCGCCGAAATAGATTTCCCAGTGCGTCCAGTCAGCGCTGCTCGTTGCGAGCTGCCGGTAGACCCTGTCCGGCGTGGTGCCGCCCGCCAGTACCAGCCGGAAGACTTCGCGCTCTGCAATCGCCGCGTCGGCGGCGGACAGGATGAGGGCAGTCGCCGCGGCTGCGACGGCAGCGGCGTCGGGCAGGTATTGCCAGTCAGGCCTTGCCTCAGCGGCAGCCATGCTTGCGCGTGCTGCTGCCGCAGGCACGCCAGTTGCGGCCATCACGTGCCAGCAGTTCCGCCGCTTCCGGTGGACCCCAGCTGCCGGCGGCATAATCCGGGAAATCCCGTGGCGGCAGCGCGCCCCACACGTCCAGGATCGGTTGCACCAGTTCCCAGCCGCTCTCGATGACATCGGCGCGCTTGAACAGGGTTGGATCACTGTTCATGCATTCATACAGCAGGGTTTCGTAGCCGGTCGTAGGTGCGTTGCCGAAGTAATCACTGTAGCTGAAGTCCATCTCCACCGGGCTGAGCTGCGGCACCGGGCTCGGAACCTTGGCGTTGAAGGACATGCCGATACCCTCGTTCGGCTGGATGCGCAGCACCAGGGTATTGGGCGGGACATTCTCGCGCCGTTCCAGGGAGTCGCGGAACATCATGTTCGGGGCATGCTTGAACTGCACCACGATCTCGGTGTAGCGGCCCGGCATGCGCTTGCCGGTGCGCAGGTAGAACGGCACACCGGCCCAGCGCCAGCTGTCGATCTTCAGCTTCATGGCCACGTAGGTCTCGGTCATGGAACGCGGGTCGACCCGCTCCTCGTCGCGGTAGGCACGCGCCAGTTCGCCGCCGGGCATCACGCCCTCGTCGTACTGGCCGCGGACCGTTTGCGTCAGGACCTGTTCCGGCAGGATTGGCTGGATTGAGCGCAGCATCTTCGCCTGCTCGTCGCGGATGGCGTTGCCGTCGAGCGCACTGGCCGGTTCCATGGTAACGATGGACAGCAGCGCCAGCAGGTGGTTGGGCAGCATGTCGCGCAGGGCGCCGGTCTGGTCATAGTAGGCGCCGCGTTTTTCCACCCCGATGGATTCCGCCACGGTGATCTGCACGTGGTCGATGTAGTGGTGGTTCCAGATGGGTTCCACGGTGCTGTTGGCAAAGCGGTACATCAGGATGTTCTGCACCGTTTCCTTGCCGAGGTAATGATCGATGCGGTAGATCTGGTCTTCCTTGAAGGCGGCCTGCAGGCTGGCGTTGAGCACACGTGCGGAATCGAGGTCGCGACCGAAGGGTTTCTCGATCACCAGGTGGCGCCACTGTTCTCCTGTCTCGGTCGCCAGCCCGGCCGCCTGCAGCTGCCCCGCGATATCGCCGAAGAACTGCGGCGGCGTGGAAAGATAGAACAGGCAGTTGCCTTCCGTCTGGTACTGCGCGTCGAGTTCGGCCAGCATCGCGTTGATATGCTGGTAGGTGTCGGCCTCCATAAAATCGCCGTTCAGGTAATGGACGCGGCTCAGCAGGTCTTCCCAGATCTCCGGCACCATGTCGTCACCGAGAAACCGCCTTGATTCCGCATCCAGGTATTCCCGGTAGCTGACGTCGTTATGCTCGTGGCGGGCAAGCGCGATGACCGCGAAATGCTTTGACAGCAGCTTGTCAGCGGTCAGGTGATACAGCGCCGGTATCAGCTTGCGCTTGGCCAGGTCGCCGCCGGCGCCGAATATCACCATCACCCCGGGAGGTGCCGGTCTGGCGACTTTCGAGGAGCCTGCCACGGTCATTTGTCGCCTCCGGATTTTTCGTGGTGGCCGCCGAATTCGAAGCGCATGGCCGACAGTAGCTGGTTGGCGAAGTCGGCCTCGCTGCGCGAGTTGAAGCGGTCATAGAGCGCCGCGCTCAGCACATGCACCGGCACGCCCGCCTCGATGGCGGCGATGTTGGTCCAGCGGCCCTCGCCGGAATCCGATACCCGGCCGGAGAATTCCTCCAGTCCGGGCGACTTGCTCAGGGCGTTGGCGGTCAGGTCCAGCAGCCAGGAGGAGATGACGCTGCCGCGCCGCCAGAGCTCGGCGACCGCGGCGGTATCGATGTCGTACTGGAAATCGCGGGGATTGCTCAGCGGTGCGGTCTCGGCGTCGTGGCTGTGGTCCTGCTTGCCGATGTTGGCATGCCGCAGCAGGTTGAAGCCTTCAGCGTAGGCCGCCATGATGCCGTACTCGATGCCGTTGTGGACCATCTTGACGAAGTGGCCGGCGCCTGCGGGGCCGCAGTGCAGGTAGCCCAGTTCCGCCTGCGCGGGTTCGCCGCTGCGTCCCTCGGTCCGCGGAATATCGCCCTGTCCCGGCGCCAGCGCTGCGAACAGCGGCGAGAGTCGTTCCACCACGCTGTCGGGACCGCCGATCATCAGGCAGTAGCCGCGTTCCAGTCCCCACACCCCGCCGCTGGTGCCGATGTCGAGGTAGTGCAGGTCCTGCTGCGCCAGCCGTTCGCTGCGCGCGATGTCATCCTTGTACCAGGAGTTGCCGCCGTCGATGATGGCATCGCCGGGTTCCAGCAGGGGGGCGAGGTCGTCGATCACGCGATCGACGATTCCGGCCGGGACCATCAGCCAGATGGCGCGCGGCGCTGTGAGTTTCTCCACCAGTTCCGCCAGGCTGCGGCTGCCGATGGCACCTTCGGCCTCCATGGTCTCGACCGGGCCGGGGCTGCGGTTGTACACCACGCATTCATGTCCGGCCTGCATCATGCGTCGCACCATGTTGCTGCCCATGCGTCCCAAACCCATCAAACCAATCTGCATGTCTTGTCCTCCTGGCAGGTTCTGTTTCCGGTCATCACTGTACACAGTTTCCCGGCGGTATGTTGGCGCCGGGATGATCATTAATGCTTATTGATTCATCTGCTGCGCATCACGGCTTGCGCGCTCAGCCATCGGCGGCGGCCACGATCGCGGGTCCGAACAGTGCCGTGCGGTCATTCAGGATGACACGCACCGGCATCTGCTCCAGCAGAGGCCGCATGCGGCCCTTGGCGCAGAAGGCGGCCATGAAGTCCCCGCCGGCCAGCTGCGGGAGGATTTTCGGCGCGATGCCCCCGCCGATGTAGAAGCCCCCGGTCGCCATGATTTTCAGCGCCAGGTTGCCGGCCTCGACGCCATACAGGTGCACGAACAGATCCAGCGCGGCTACGCAGCGGGTGTCACGGCCGGACTGCGCGGCCGCGGTTATGGCCGCCGCAGGGTCGCCGGACTGCATCTCCGCCTGCAGCCAGTCAGGTGACTGCGTGGCATCGTGCTGGCAGAGGAAGTCATGCAGCATCACCAGCCCGGGGCCGGACACCACCCGTTCCCAGCTGACATGGGTATGCCGTGCTTTCAGGTAGCGCAGCAGCTCGATTTCCAGTTCGCTGCCGGGACTGAAATCGGTATGCCCGCCCTCGGTGCCAAACGGTACCAGCCTGTCGCCGGCACGGCACAGGCCGGCTTCACCCAGCCCGGTGCCCGCGGCGATCACGGCGGCGTTGCCGGTGGCATGGGTGCTGCCCGGGTTCAGGGTATGGAAATCCTGCTCGCCAAGCGCCTGGATGCCCCAGGCCGTCGCCTCCAGATCGTTCAGCAGGCTGGTGCGTCGCAGCCGGAAGCGGCTGGCGATAGCGGCGGCGCTGATGTGCCAGGGCAGGTTGGTGATGCGGCATTCGGCGTCGCGCACCGGGCCGGCGACCCCGAAGCAGGCGGTTTCCGGACGGTGGTCGTGGGTATCCAGGAAGGCCTCGATGACATCCTCGAGGGTGGCATAGTCCTGGCTGGGATAGCTGTGCTCTGCCAGGGTCTCCAGCTGTGTGCCGGCGACCTCGCAGACGGCCAGCCGGGTCTTGGTGCCGCCGATATCGCCGGCAAGTACGTATCTTGCTTTACTGCTCACTGGGCCATCCTTTGCGCGGGGCGCCTGGGGAGCTCCCATTATTGTCAAGGATCGCCGCCAGTCCAGTCTTGTGATGTGATGTTGTCGCGAGATGTGAAACCGGGGTACTCAGGGATACCTCTCCGGCTGGTTATTACCCCCGGGCTGGTTCTTCAGCAGGCGTTCGACCATGAAGTGGATATCCGCTTCGTCCAGGCAGCGTACGTCCTCGACGAGTTCCCGGTCGCGGAACAGTTGCTCGACCTTGCCGCCCACGCCCGTGTCGTAGTCGATGCCGATGGTGGGCAGCCCCTGTGACATGGCAAAAATACAGGCATGGAAGCGCATGGTCAGCGCCATGTCCAGATTGCGTAGCAGATAGAGCACCGTGTCGATGTCCGGGTCGGCTTCCCAGATGCGCAGGTCGAGTCCCCGGTGCAGCAGCCGGTGCAGGCGCCAGGCCGCGGCCAGGTCTGAATAGCCGTCCTGGATCAGGTTCATGGGAAAGAATATGTAGGTCACCGGTGCGGGTGCGAGGCGGGCGTAGTCGGTCATGGCGACCGCCAGGTGCTGGAAGAAGCGTTCTTCCATGGTGCGCGACCAGGCCTCGCCACCGGCGCTCCGGAAATGCCGGATCGGACGCAGGTTGATGCCAACGATGATATGCCCCTCGGTATTTTTCAGCAGGGCATCCACGGTTTCGCGGTCATGTTCAACCAGCCTTGTGAGTTTGCCGCGTGTCTCCAGGTAGTCGAAGGCGGGATCCTGGCCGATGCTGACATCCATGTCGGCCAGGATCGGGTCTTGCGCTGCGCCGGAGGTGCGCACCACGATGCGGTCGGCAGCCCGGGCGATACGGTGCGCAACCCAGCGGCTGGGGGCGTGCCGGAAGGGATCCACGCCGACCCCTTCAAGCAGGACGGGCCGGCCGCGCCGGCGTAGCGAGTAGATGGCGCCCAGCTGCCGGACCAGTACCGGCGGCAGGTCCATGACCGGGCCGCCTGCCCAGACGAGTGCCCCGGTGGTTTTCAGTTCGCGCTTCACCAGGGCAGTCTGCCCGGGCTGCACTTCCAGCGTGACGGGCGTATCCAGATGTGCTGCAAGGCGCCGGGTATATTCCGGGCGGTGGCTGAACAGGCAGGCTTCCTGCACCCCGAACTGCCGGTGCAGGCGCAGCAGAACGCCGCCGAGACTGGCGATATCGCCAACATGTTCGCCGCCGTAGATGCCGATCAGCGTGGCATGCCGGAATTGCCGGCCGCTCACATCCTTGCGGCGGCGCAGTGCGGCGGGCAGCATGCCAGGCAGGTTTTTCAGACATTCACGTGCGAAGTCCAGGTAGAGGCCGCTGTCCGTTCCGGACGCTGCTTCCACTGTGCCGGGTGGCTGGTAGCGCTCCAGGACATCGTCCAGGAAGTTGCGTTCCCGTTCACTCAGTTCCGGCGCGGGTTCAACTGCCAGCGAACTGCCGGTGATGCCCGCCAGCAGCAGCAGGCTTTCGATGCAGTGCACGTTGCGGGGTGTAATCGTGACCTGCCAGGTCACCGGTCCTGCCGCGAGCGCCGCCCTGGTGGCGGTGATGACCGCTGCCAGTCTGGTGTTGTCGTGGTGGAGCGAGGCGTGTGCCTGACACGCGCTGGCTTCATCCAGGTTGATGTACTTCATGAGCGAGTCAGCAGTTTGACCAGAACTCCGGTGAGCGGATGGCTCGCGGCATCGATTTCAACTGTGTGGGGTGCTGACATCGTTTCTTTCCCTTCTCCGGTATTGACTGGTTGCTGCGCAATATGGATATGCACATGACACGGTTACAAGGCATCGGTGAAAGTCTGCCTGTACGGATCATATTATTACGGAAGCCGACCGGTGCGTACACCGTGTCTTTCCCGGACGCCTGCAGGTCAGGCGCGCGGCAGGTTTTCAGAATTATCCGTCACAGGGTATGGTAGACAGCTGAAGCAATTGCCGGACTGTATGGAAACCTGCGGTAAATGATGAAGCTGACTTTCTGGTACACCCTGTTTGCAATCGTCGCAACCCTCGCCAACATCGGCAGCCAGGACATTACCATCAGGTTGTACCAGGGGCATTTCGATATCACCCTTTCCATCCTGGTCGGGACAGCCGTGGGACTGCTGGTGAAGTACGTTCTGGATCACTGCTGTCCCATAAATTTTACGCGAGTTGCAACCGCGTTTGCAGAGGCGATATTTTCGGTTCAGGAGGATCCCCGCGGAGCAGGCTCTGCAAGTCGCGGCGTTCAAACAAGTTAAGTTGGAGCAGGCGCAGTATCTGTTGCATGCCAAGGCCGGGCTGGCTCATGAATTTGATATAGGCAAGTAGCAGGTATATGCACATTGCCACCCAGATTTGCGTCAGTACGGCATTGCGTGATGTGCCCAGGAAGCTTTTGATCTTCAGGTTCTGCTTGATCCATTTCAGGTTCTGCTTGATCCATTTTAAAGAAGAGCTCAATCTGCCAACGCTCTTTATAAATGGCCGCAATGGTTTTGGCAGACAAGTGAAAGGCATTGGTCAAAAAGACATAGTGCTTGCCGGTTTCGGAATCCCGATAGCCGACACGACGCAGCAAGGCCGGGCACTGTTCGGCTTTGGTGCCGGTCAGGCGAATCGTCTGATCGGAGGTGATGCCTGACTTTCCGGATACAGAATGGCGTTCGATCACGGTGTAGCAGGCGTTCTTCTTCTGCCGGGTAACGAGATAAACTTTATTCCCAATCAGGTGGTTATACCATGTGTAGTCGGTATAGCCGCGGTCGAAGACAACGAGGCTGCCGCTGGGCAGGTTGAGGGTGCGCGCCATGTTGACCTCTTGCACCTTGCCGTCGGTAATCTGCATGAAGGTGGGTAAATAGCCTTCATGATCCAGCCCGACATGGAGCTTGATCGCGCCCTTGGTGGTGCGGAACTTCGCCCAGGGGAACACGGAAAGACACAGGTCAATGGTGGATGCATCGAGTGAGTAGAGTTTGTTTTTGAAGCGAAAGCCATGTCTTGGGGCCAAGGCCTGGCAACGGGCCAGCAGCTTGCCAAACAGGGCTTCGTACAGCTCGTGCGGCTGCTGTTCGTTGATACGCGCCAGTGAAGACCGGTTCACGTCACTACAGCCGAGATGATAGAGCTTGCTGGCCTGGACTTTGAGGTTGCTGACGACATCGCGCAGGCTTACACGACCGGCAAGCTGCGCCAGGCCGAGACTGACGAACTGCGATCAGCGGGTCATTTTGCGCAGTTTCTGGCCCTGATGGTGCTTCCGAGCCAGGGACTCGAATTCATGTCTCGGGATTAATTTGAGTATTTGTGAGAACACAGTATTATCGTGAGCCAAGGCTTAAATCTCCTTCTATTACAGTGTTTGCTAGCACAACCATTGTAACATCTGATTGAGGTTTAAGCCTTTTTTACTCCCTGTTTATGGGACAGCAGTGCTAGGCTAAATAAGATGACGTTGGAAGCAAATAGAGAAATAGCATGGAACTAAAAACATCTGACGAATACGAGCAGCTTGCTATCGAATGGCAGCATCAGATGATTGCGATACTCAAGGAAAAGCTGGGTAAGTTCGATGTCGAAAATGACTTGGCGAAAGAAATCGTCGGAGAATTCGCGTTTGATTTTGCGATGCTGCATGATCAAGAAGAGATTAGAGTTAATGGGAAATCCTATAATCCGCGGATAGTATTTGATGATTGCTGTGGAAATCTAATCTCTTCAGAAGAAGAAAGTAATCTGCATGAATATGCTTTTGAGAGCACTAGTGAAGCTTATGGTGAGTAAGCTTCTGGTAAATTCGAGTGCGCCCTTTCGGGGCCGGACGCGCTGACGCGCGCCGCTCAATTCAGACGTCGTGTGTAAAAATGTCACTGAGCGAATTCGAACAGAAGAAATACGAAAGGGAAGTGCGTGCGTTTGTAGAAAAACGCAGACCGCCGCCCCATCTTCGTGATGAACTGGATCTTGGGTTTCGTCTGAAAGGACAGAGTGTCGAAATATTCGAGATTCGCCCTCTTTGGAGAAATCCGGAAAAGAAAATCGAGGAAGCTGTGGCAAAAGCCACTTACGTCAAGGATCGGAAAATCTGGAGAGTCTTTTGGCAAAGGGCTGATTTAAAGTGGCATCGATACGACCCTGTCCCGGAGGTTTCATCTTTGCAGGAGTTCCTGACTCTCGTGGACCAAGATGAATATGCATGCTTTTTTGGATGAGAGTGGAAATACGTAGCATAGATGTCAATATAAATCGCGTTGCTCACCGGGTTAGCAGCAGGCTGCACGTCCGTTGCTACCAATGCGTTAAAGGTTAAGGAAACCCTGAACAAGTCCCGATTCGTCATTCCGGCGAATGCCGGACAAAAGCGCAAGGCGCGTTGAACGCCCGGAGGGCGGCCCGCAGGGTGAGCGAAGCGAATCATCCAGGGAAATCAACAAGCTGGACCCCGGCCTTCGCCGGGGTGACGACTTGTTCAGGGTTTCCTTAAGTATGTCCGAAGCAAAGACCTCTTTTGAGTATGGAATCCAGGATGCCGAAGATCTTCCGGGACATTTTGACGCTATCAATACCCAACCACCGCCAGAAAATGCGGAAGTTCTGAAACGAGCTGGCCTGGTGATGGCCTTGACGGCCCGGGAAACCTGCGTCGAAGATCGTGTGTCAGAAGCCCTCGACAAGAAACTCAGTATAGTCGCTGGCAGTTATGCAGGTGCCTTTATCCAGAAGAGACTGCAACTCGACCTGAAGCAGTTCCACAATCCAACGGCAGAAAAGACCAAACGATTGTTTTCAGAATATCTTGAAGTCGATGTATCTCATGGATGGCGGTGGGCAAATACCGAACCCGCCAGAGCAAAGAAGCTTCTTAACGAATGGATCGCCAAACGAGGTGATGCTTTGCACCACTCCAGGCCTGTCAACAATGGTTCGCCAGTTCCGCATTTAATCAAGCGTGACGAATTGGCAAAGACAATTCGGTTCATCAAGGTGCTTGTAAATGTAACGGATGCATATCTTGATGCCAGTCTCTAACCGGGTGCCTGAATCGACCTGCCGGAATGAAAAAGGCCCGCACATAAAGTACGGGCCTTGCTGTTTGGCGCGCCCGACAGGATTCGAACCTGTGACCCCCGCCTTCGGAGGGCGGTACTCTATCCAGCTGAGCTACGGGCGCAGAACGCGGGTGGACGGCATCGTGTTGTGCCGCCGCGAACTGCGGGTTGGGTAGGATAGCGCGTGCCGTGTGACAGGTCCATGCCTGTGAATGCCATTGATTTTCCTGATATTCCCTGCGGATTTCCCGTGCCGAATCATTACCAGTATAATTCGGCGGCAATTTCTGGCCGGTAGTGACGGGGTCAGGGCCGGAGCGCACGGCACGGTTACGGGTTCAAGCTAACAGGAGAAGACATTGAGTCAGGATAAACAGTTTTATACGACCTTTTTTGTGATCATGGCCGGGTTGGCCGTCCTTGCGATTATTCTGGTTATTACCGCGACCAGCCTGACCAGCGAGGTGTCCGAGTACAAGCCGGAAGCCGTGGTGATCGAGAACATCAAGCCGGTCGGCCAGGTCTACGTGGCCGGTGAGTCCGAGCCGGAGCCTGCTGCGATGACTGCAGACGCGGGTGCCGCTGCCGGGCCGAAATCGGGCGAGGAAATCTACAACGGCAGTTGCATGGCCTGCCATGCCACGGGTGCCGCCGGTGCACCCAAGCTGGGAGATGCCGCCGCCTGGGCGCCGCGTATCGCAAAGGGCATGGATTCACTGGTTGCCAATGCGACCAATGGCCTGAATGCGATGCCGCCGAAAGGATTGTGCATGGCCTGTTCGGATGCCGACCTGAAAGCAGCAATCGACTACATGGTAAGCCAGAGCCAGTAACAGGCTGGCTACAGTTGTCATACAAAGGGCTGCTTCATGCAGCCCTTTTTTTGCGGATGTAGCTAGCGCGAGAAGGTGAGGCCGCGAAGCGGTCGAGAAACTGGCCTGGGCCATGCGCGGGAGCGATGCGTCGCTCAGGAAGCCATGCGTTCGGGTTTCGGCGACTCCAGTCGTGCTGTGATGTTCAGGTCAAACAGTTCGCCTGCTTCCTGGTGCGGTACCGGCGGGCTGAACAGGAACCCCTGGATTTCATCGCAGTGCAGCTTGCGCAGGAACTCCAGCTGCTCCCCGGTCTCGACGCCTTCGGCAATGACCTTCAGATCCATACTGTGCGCCATCGAGATAATGGCACCGACAATGGCAGCATCATCGGAATCGGTGGTGATGTCCCGCACGAAGGAGCGATCGATCTTGACGGTGTTGATCGGGAAGCGCTTCAGGTGGTTGAGGGAAGAATAGCCGGTGCCAAAGTCGTCGATCGAGATGCGAATGCCGGCGCAGTGCAGGGCGCGCATGGTCGAGGCCGCCGCATCGATGTTGTCCATGATCGTGCTTTCGGTAATTTCCAGTTCCAGTTGATGCGGGCAGATGCCGGTTTCCTTGAGGATCTGCAGTATCTGTTCCAGCAGATCATGCTGACGGAACTGGGACGCCGACAGGTTGACTGCCACGGAAACATTTTTGCGACCGGCGGCCTGCCAGGCGCTGATCTGCCGACAGGCAGTCATCAGGACCCAGTAGCCAATTGGCACTATCAGGCCGTTTTCCTCCGCAATCGGAATGAACTCGCCGGGTGGAATCATGCCGATTTCCGGGTGGCGCCAGCGCACCAGTGCCTCGACTGAACTGACACTGCCGCTGCCGAGGTCGACCTTGGGTTGGTAATACAGTTCCAGCGCCTCGGTAGCCAGTGCGTGGCGCAGGTCATTTTCCAGTTTCAGGATTTCCAGCGTGGCGCTGTGCAATTTTTCGTCGTAGAACTGGTAGCTGTTGTGACCGTGCAGCTTGGCATGGTAGAGGGCAGTGCCTGCGTGCTTGAGCAGGATATCTGCCTCCTCACCATCCTCGGGATACAGGCTGATGCCGACGCTGCATGTCAGGTGTATCTCGTTGCTGTCGATTTCGGTTGTTTCGGTGACGGCTTCGATGATCCTGGTGGCGATCTGGTCGGTGAACTCGGTACAGTCGAGCCCGGTCAGCAGAATCCCGAACTCGTCGCCCCCGAGGGAAAATATGGAGTTGCTGGTGGATTCCGCGCCCAGTCGGGATAGCGAGTCACTGTTGCGCAGCGATGCGGTCAGGCGCTGGCTCACGGTCCTCAGCAGTTGATCGCCCGCATTGTATCCCAGCGCGTTGTTAATGCGCTTGAACATGTCGAGGTCGAGCATCATGACGGAAATGAAATGACCGTTGCTGCGGCAGTCCTGCAGTGCCGCGACGATGCTGGCGGTAAACAGTTTCCGGTTCGGCAGCCCGGTGACACTGTCGTGGCCGGGTGGTACTTCCTGGTTTTCCAGGCCATTTTCCGATTGCACGGCGCGTGCGTCGGGGCGTAATTGGTCCAGCGGGGATGGTGCCGGAGTGTTTGATGTGACGCCCGGGATGAAGTCGCCATGCAGGGGTGCAGCTTCCGCATATTGTTCCGCGTTCCATGCGACCACCCGGTTGCGCCCGGTATTCTTGGCACGGTAAAGCGCCTTGTCAGCCTGCTCAATCATCTGTCCAAGTGTCGCGGCACCATCTGCCAGGGATGCAACGCCAAAGCTTGATGTTATCGAAATGGCTGAGGCGCCGGTTGTCCCGGCAACCCGCAGCATCTGCACGTTGGTGCGGGCGCGTTCCGCGGTTTCCAGAGCAGATTCGAGGTCCATGCCAGGAAGCACGACGCAGAATTCTTCACCACCGTAGCGACAGATTGTGTCGGTGGCGCGCAGCGAGAGCTGCAGGCATTCCGCCACTTTGCGGATGACATCATCTCCGCGGGCATGTCCGTAACGGTCGTTGATAGCCTTGAACATGTCGATATCCGCCATGATGCAGGCCAGTTTGTGACCGTCGCGCTGCGCAGTCCTGAAGACGGTTTCGAATTTTTCGAAGAAGGAGCGGCGGTTCAGGCAATCGGTCAGAGAATCCCGTGTCGCCAGGACCTGCAACTCCTCGTTCTGGCGCCGAATCTCGTCGCGGGATTTTTTCAGCATGCCGAGCATGCCTTCCAGCTGGTCATTTTTTTCTTCCAGCTGAGTGATGTCGCTGAATGTCACCATGACAGCGCTTTTCTTGCCGTAGTTGTCATGCACGGGAGCGCTGTCGACGAGGTAGATTTTCCTGTCCCCGGCAGGGTCGGAGAGACACATTTGACGGTTGGTCTGCTGGCGGCCGTCACGAATGGTGACTGACCATGGCAATTCGTTGTCGTAGCTGTTGGAGAATTTCCATCCCAGCCGCGAGATGGAGATACCGTTCAGTGCCCTGGGCGTAATGCCAACAATTTGCGCAAAGGTGTTATTCGCCATGATGATGCGCTCCTGCTTGTCGAGCAGCAGCACACCCTCGGTGAGGGCATTCAGGGATGAGCGCAGCAGGGTCGGGGCGACATCAGCAAGGTCGATGTGCTGATGCCTGCGGTAAACAATAAACAGCGAGACCGCGGATCCCAGCAGGGTGATCAGCGTGATGATGATTAACAGGTGCTCGTAGTGGTGGTTCAGCATTTCACCGGCGAGCAGGGTGCCGATCATGACGAGTACCAGCCCGATCGTCAGTCGCAGTGACAGGGGAACCCGCGTCATGGCATGACATCCCGCGACCTGCTATCCCGTGCAAACGGGGTGGCATGATAGGCGCTGGTTATTTTCAAGGCAGTAACTCCATGTTTTTCTTTATTCACAAGCTTGTCAGAGCAGACTTCACGTCATCATGCAGAAACAGCACGGTTGCACTGATGCACCACGCCGGCAGTTCCAATCTTCACTGATATCGGCAGGCAACCCTGATTCCCCAGTGTTGAATCCGGCTGTTTACACCGCCTGGCTGGCTACTTATGATGCCGCTGACCATGGCCGGATTCGCCGGGGGGCGTAGCTGGTGCGGGCAGGTACAGGTTGCCTAAAGAAAACTTCCGGGATTAACGATAGTCTCATTACTACCAGGGGGCGTAGACAAAGGTGCCGGAACCGGTGCCGCTTATTCTGCCTGTCAGGAGTCGTCCAGTGATGTACAGGCATGACATGAAAGTGCTGCAACAGACGTCGCTGCTGGACGGCGGCAATGGTGCCTACCTCGAGTCACAGTACGAATCCTTCCTGCGCAACCCGGAGAGCGTTGCACCGCACTGGCGTGAATACTTCGCGGCACTGCCGCAAGTCGATGGTCAGGAAAATGCAGATATTCTGCATTCCGAGCTGCGCCGCGAGTTCTCGCGCCTGACCGGGCGTCTGCGCGGACAACGCCTCGCCCGCCTCACCGGGGCGCGCCTGGCGCAGGAGCGCAAGCAGGTCCGCGTGCTGCAGCTGATCAACGCCTACCGTTTTCGCGGGCACCAGCACGCCAGGACAGACCCCCTGTGCCACCGCGACACCGACCCTGTGCCGGAGCTCGAACTGGCCTACCATGATCTCGGTGAACAGGATTTCGATACGGTATTCCAGACCGGTTCCCTGGTCGGCCCGGAAGAGGCCACCCTTGCGGAGATACTGTATGCGCTGAACCGCACCTATTGCGGCACGGTCGGTGCGGAGTACATGCATATCTCCGAGACCGCAGAAAAGCGCTGGATACAGCAGCGGCTCGAGACGGTGCAGTCGCATCCGCACCTGCCGTGCGAAATGCAGACCTGGCTGCTGCAGCGGCTCACGGCCGCCGAGGGCATCGAGCGCTACCTGCATTCGAAGTATGTCGGGCAAAAACGCTTTTCACTCGAGGGGGCGGAGAGCCTGATCCCCTTGCTGGGTGAGGTGATCAACCGCGGCGGCGCTGCCGGCATCCGGGAGATCGTGGTCGGCATGTCGCATCGCGGCCGCCTGAACGTGCTGGTGAATATCCTCGGCAAGCTGCCTTCGGAGCTGTTTTCGGAATTCGAGGATTCGCATGACCGGCGCTATGCCTCGGGTGACGTGAAGTACCACCAGGGTTTTGCCTCGAATATCAACACGCCCGGCGGGCAGGTGCACCTGGCGCTGGCTTTCAATCCCTCGCACCTGGAAATCGTGTCGCCCGTCGTCCACGGTGCCGTGCGCGCACGCCAGCGGCGTCACCGCGACCATACGGGCAGTCGCATCCTGCCGGTGGTGATACACGGTGATTCCTCGTTCGCGGGCCAGGGCGTGGTAATGGAAACCTTCAACATGTCCGGCTTGCGCGGTTATACAACGCGGGGGACGATCCACATCGTCGTCAACAACCAGATCGGCTTTACCACCAGTCACGCCAAGGATTCCCGCTCGACGCTGTACTGCACCGACGTCGCGAAGATGGTCAATGCGCCCATCTTTCACGTCAACGGCGATGACCCCGAGGCCGTGTATTTCATTACCCAGGTGGCGCTGGATTACCGCCTGCGCTTCGGCAAGGATGTCGTTATCGACCTGGTCTGCTATCGCCGCCACGGACACAACGAGGCGGATGAACCGGCCGCCACCCAGCCGGGCATGTACCGGGACATTCGCGCCCTGCCAACAACGCGTGCCATGTACGCGGAGACCCTTGAGTCGCAGGACATTATCGCCAGCGGCATGGCCGACGAGATGGCGCGCAGCTACCGTGACCTGCTGGATACCGGCAGCAGCGTAACCCCCGCCATCTCGGAGGACCGGCTGGTGGACCGGCGGGTCGCGGTCAACTGGAAATCCTATGTGGGCCACCACTGGGACGAACCCTGCGACACCCGGATCGACATGGAAACACTGCGGGCGCTGGCCGCGAAGCTGCAGCAGCTGCCGCTGGGATTCGAATTGCACCCGCGGGTGGCCAAGGTGATGGATGACCGCCGCAAGATGGCGGCGGGCGCGCTGGCCGTGGACTGGGGGTTTGCCGAGACCATGGCCTATGCCAGCCTGCTGGCGCAGGGTTTCCCGATCCGCCTTTCCGGCCAGGACAGCGAACGCGGTACCTTTTTCCACCGGCATGCCGTGCTGCACGACCAGGTTGCCGGCGGCACCTGGACACCGCTGCAGCATATGGCAGCAGACCAGCCCTCTTTCCTGGTGGTCGATTCGCTGCTCTCGGAGGAAGCGGTGCTGGCATTCGAGTACGGCTACGCCACCACGGAGCCGCATGCATTGACTATCTGGGAGGCGCAGTACGGTGATTTCGCCAACGTGGCGCAGGTGGTGATCGACCAGTTCATCGTGTCCGGTGAGGCCAAGTGGGGCCGGTTGTGCGGGCTCACCCTGCTGCTGCCGCATGGCTATGAGGGTCAGGGACCGGAACATTCATCGGCGCGGCTGGAACGCTTTCTGCAGTTGTGTGTCGGTCACAATATCCAGGTGTGCAATCCCACCACGCCGGCGCAGGTGTTCCACATGCTGCGCCGCCAGATGCTGCGTCCCCTGCGCAAACCGCTGATCGTGATGGCGCCGAAAAGCCTGCTGCGCCACAAGCTTGCGGTATCGAGCCTGGACGAACTGGCCGAGGGCGGTTTCCGGCCGGTGATCGGTGACAGTCTGGCCGCTGATCCCTCGCGGGTATCGCGGCTGGTCATGTGCAGCGGCAGGGTCTACTACGATCTGCTGGAACGCCGGCAGTCCGAGGGACTGGAGCATGTTGCGCTGGTGCGCATCGAGCAGCTGTATCCCTTCCCGTGGCGCCTGCTGCGCGAGGAACTGGCGCGCTATGCGAACATCAGGGAGTTCTGCTGGTGCCAGGAAGAACCGAAGAACCAGGGCGCATGGTATGCCACGCGCCACAAGTTCGAGGAAATCATTGGTGCTGAAAACAGACTTATCTATACTGGCCGCGAGGCGCTGTCCGCACCGGCCGTTGGTTATGCGGGTCTGCACGTGCAGCAGCAGGAAAGCCTGGTAGCCCAGGCGCTGGGTCTGTGAGCGTGGCGCACGCTGCGGCTGCAAACCCGCGTTACCGGCACCCGTAAACCGCAGTGACAGGGATAGAGAATGCCATGACGACCGAAGTCAAAGTACCTGCCCTTCCGGAGTCTGTCAGTGACGGTGTCGTGGTGGTCTGGCACAAGCAGCCGGGCGATGCCATCGAGCGCGACGAGGCGCTGGTGGATATCGAGACGGACAAGGTGGTGCTGGAGGTGCCGGCACCGGTGGACGGTATCCTCGAAAAGATTCTTTCCGCCGAAGGCGAGCAGGTGACGGCGGCCCAGGTTATCGGCGTGATCAGAACAAACGGTGCCAGGGCAGCGCCGGCAACTCCCGCTGGCACGGACCAGGAGCCGGGAACAGCCGCTCGGGCCCGCAGTACGCAAGCTGCTGGCCGAACACCGGCTGCAGCCCGGGCAGATTCCCGCCACCGGCAAGGGCGGGCGCCTGACCAAGGGGGATGTACTCGCCTACCTGGCGCAGCAGGAACATCCCGCTGCACCTGCCGCGGAGGCGGTGACCGGGACAGACGTTGCAGCGAAACCGCCCGTGACTGAAGCCCCGCCGCCGGTGGCACCGACACCCGGCCTGCCGGAAATCCAGGAAGACCGGCCGCAGAAACGCGTACCGATGTCGCGCCTGCGTGCCCGGGTCGCGGAGCGCATGCTGCAGGCATCGCTGGGTACAGCCATGCTGACGACCTTCAACGAGGTCGACATGTTGCCCGTCAAGCGGCTACGGGAAAAACACGGCAAGTCTTTCGCGGAAACCCACGGCGTGCGCCTGGGTTACATGTCCTTCTTCGTGCGCGCGGCGGCCGAGGCGCTGAAACGCTACCCGGACATCAATGCCTCCCTCGATGGCGAGGATATCGTCTATCACGGCTTCTGCGATATCGGGGTTGCCATCAGCACGGAGCGCGGACTGGTGGTACCGATTCTGCGCAATGCCGAGTACATGAGCCTCGCGGAAATCGAGACGGATATCCTCGAGTTCGCGGAGAAGGGCAAATCCGGAAAGCTGGCGATGGATGACATCACCGGCGGCACCTTTACCATCACCAACGGCGGCGTCTTCGGTTCCATGCTGTCGACACCGATCCTGAATCCGCCGCAAAGCGCCATACTCGGCATGCACAGCATCAAGGAACGCCCGGTCGTCGTCGACGGCGAGATCGTGATCCGGCCGATCATGTACCTGGCGCTGACCTACGATCACCGCATCGTCGACGGCAAGAGCGCAGTGGGCTTTCTCAGGGCCATCATCGACCTGCTGGAAGAACCGGCCAGCATGCTGCTGGACCTGTGACAGCAGTCATACCGTGACCGGACAGACATGAAACAAGACTACGATGTAATCGTTATCGGCGCCGGACCGGCCGGCTACGTGGCGGCCATCCGCTGCAGCCAGCTGGGGATGAAGACCGCCTGTGTGGATGACTGGATCGGCAAGGACGGCAAGCCGGCACCGGGTGGCACCTGCCTCAACGCTGGCTGCATTCCCTCCAAGGCCTTGCTGGAGAGTTCGGAACTCTACGAGCGCATGCACAACGGCATCGCCAGTCATGGCATCACGGCGCACGATGTTGAACTGGATGTTGCGGCCATGATCGCGAACAAGGACCTGACGGTGCGCGACCTGACCAAGGGCATCGAGACACTGTTCAGCTTCAATGGTATCGAGTGGCTGCCCGGTCGCGGGCAATTGCTGCCGGAGCGCCGCGTCCGCGTTACCGGGCATGACGGCGAGCCCCGCACCCTGGCGTGCGGGCACGTCATCATCGCCTGTGGTTCTTCACCGGTGGCGATCAGCGCGGCTCCCCTGCAGGAAGGCCGCATCGTCGATTCGGCAGGTGCCCTGGACTGGACCGAGGTTCCACCGCGCCTCGGCATTATCGGTGCGGGTGTCATCGGGCTGGAATTGGGCAGTGTGTGGCGCCGGCTGGGCGCCGAGGTGACACTGATCGAGGCGCAGGAGCAGTTCCTGTCCATGGCGGACCGGCAGATCGCGCGGTCCGCGCTGCAGCTGTTCCAGAAGCAGGGGCTGGATATCCGTATGGGTGCGCTGGTGAAATCGACACACGTTTCGGACGCGGGTGTCGAGATCAGCTACCGTGACGGGGACGGCGACCAGGCCCTGACGGTGGACCGGCTGATCGTGTGCGTTGGACGCCGCCCCTGTACCGAGAACATTGCCGCCGCGGAAACCGGGTTGCTGCTGGACGAGGGCGGTTACATCCACGTGGACGATTACTGCGCGACCAATCTGCCCGGCGTGTATGCCGTCGGCGACGTGGTGCGCGGCCCGATGCTGGCGCACAAGGGTTCCGAGGAAGGCGTGATGGTCGCCGAACGCATTGCCGGGCAGCAGTCAGCCCTGAACTACGACACCATTGCCGCGGTGATCTATACGCAGCCGGAAATCGCCTGGGTCGGCAAGACCGAGGAAGCGCTGCGGCAGAACGGCGTGAACTTCAAGGCCGGCATGTTCCCGTTTGCCGCCAGCGGTCGCGCCCGCGCCATGCGGGAAACCGACGGCATGGTGAAGCTGCTGAGCGACGCCGAGACCGATCGCGTACTGGGTGTGCACATTATCGGGACGCATGCCTCGGAGTTGATCGGCCAGGCGGTGCTGGCGATGGAATTCGATGCCAGCAGCGAGGATATCGCGCGCACCGTGTTCGCGCACCCGACCCTGTCCGAGGCGCTGCACGAGGCGGCGCTGTCGGTAGACGGCCGCGCCATCCATATCGGCAAGCAGGCGCGCGGCAAAAAATAGTCGGGTCTGTCCCCCGTTTCTCCGGTTGTTTAACCAGTCTGATTCGGGGGCGTCTCCGGTCCAGCGGCGACCCAGCGTTCACCCTCGGGCGTCGTTTCCTTCTTCCAGAAGGGGGCCCGGGTCTTGAGCGTGTCGATCAGGTATTCGCAGGCACGAAAGGCCTGCTGGCGATGGGCGCTGGCGGCGGCGACGAACACGATGCGGTCATCGGGCGCCAGCGGGCCAACACGGTGGATGATGAGCGTGGCTGTCAGTTCCCAGCGCGCCTGCGCTTCCAGCTCCAGGTCCGCCAGCACCTTTTCCGTCATGCCGGGGTAATGCTCCAGCGTCATTTGTGCAATTTTTTCACCATCGTTCAGGTCGCGCACCAGCCCGGTGAAACTCACCACCGCACCGGCGCGGCCGTGGTTCTGCAGGCGCAGCTGTTCAAGCTCGGCACCCGGATCGAAGTCTGCCGTCTGCACGCGGATCATGTGGCTAACCCCCGGTGACAGGAGGGAACCAGGCGACTTCGTCGCCGTCCCTGATCGTTGAGTCGGGGCCGGCGATGACCTGGTTGACGGCAACATGCAGCTGCCGGTCGGCCAGTGCGCTGTCCCAGTCGCCGCCGCGCTCCCGCAGCCAGCGGCCCAGGTCGCCGACGTTCCTGATGCCCGCGGGCAGTTCCAGCTGTTCATCCGCGGTCCCCAGGGTTTCCCGCAGGCTGGCGAAATAGCGCAATTGAATCATTCAGGCCTCGCTGTCCGCATGCCACTCGCCGCTGCGTCCCCCCGACTTGTGCAGCAGGCGTACACCCTCGATGGTCATGCCTCGATCGACGGCCTTGCACATGTCGTAGATCGTCAGGGCCGCAACGGAGGCGGCGGTCAGTGCTTCCATTTCAACGCCGGTGGAACCCGTGAGTCGGCAGGTGGTGGTGATGTGTACCCGGTTGCCGGCCTCGTCCAGCACGATGTCGACGTCGATGCCAGTCAATGCAAGCGGGTGACACAGCGGGATGAGATCGGCGCAGTGTTTCGCGGCCTGGATGCCGGCAATGCGTGCGACTGTCAGGACATCGCCTTTCTTGTGGCCGCCGGTCGCGATTAGTTGCAGGGTTTCCGGCCGCATGCTGACAAAGGCCTCCGCCCTGGCGATGCGCAGGCTGGCCGATTTGTCGCTGACGTCCACCATGCGCGCGTTGCCGCTGGCATCGAGATGCGACAGGCGGCTCATCGTGTCCACTCTGCAAAGGGCAGGAAACTGACCATCTCGCCTGCCTGCACGCTCGAGTCCTCGCTGATTTCCGCCAGGCCGTCCGCCCATGCCACGGAACTCAGGACATCCGAGCCCTGCCGGGGGAACGTCTCCGCGACCGGCATGCCGTCAGGATCCGCATGCAGTCGCACGCGCACGTATTCGCGACGCTGCTTTGCGTGGTAGTCAAAGCCGGCGCGGACCGGGTAGCGCCGCGGCCCGGCATGGGTCCGGCCCTGCATTGCCTGCAGGAAGGGACGTGCGAACAGCAGGAAGGTCACGAACACGGAGACCGGGTTGCCCGGCAGGCCGATGAACGGCGTGTCGCCGATGCGCCCGAAGGCCAGCGGTTTGCCCGGCTTCATTTTGATGCGCCACAGGTGCAGCGCGCCGACCGCGGCGAGCGCGGCCTTGACATGGTCTTCCTCGCCCACGGACACGCCGCCGGTCGTCATTACCAGGTCCGCCTGCGCGGCCGCCTGCAGCAGGGTTTCACGGGTGGCGTTGAAGTCGTCGGCAATGCTGCCGAGGTCGATCACCTCGCAGCCCTGTGCCGCCAGCAGGGCATTCAACTGGTAGCGGTTGCTGTTGTAGATCTGTCCGGGCGCGAGCGGCTTGCCCGGTTCGACCAGTTCATCACCGGTGGAAAAGACGCCGACCCGCAGGCGCCGCAGCACCTCGACCGTGCCGATACCGACGGAGGCCGCGAGGCCCAGGTGCGCCGCCTGCAGCAGGGTGCCGCGCGCTAGCACGATACTGCCGGTGGCAATATCGTTGCCGCGCGGCCGGATGTTCGCCCCGGCGGTTGCCGCGGTCTCGATCCATACCCGGTCGTCTGCGACCCGGCACTGTTCCTGCATCACCACGGTGTCGGCGCCATCGGGCACTGGGGCGCCGGTGAAGATGCGTGCAGCACAGCCTGGCTGCAGTCGTTCCCCGACACTGCCGGCGGTGATGCGCTGGGTGACCGGCAGTCCGGCGGCGCGTGCGGCCTCGATATCCCGGCTGTGCAGGGCGTAGCCGTCCATGGCGCTGTTATCGAAACCGGGAACGTCGATGGGTGACGTCAGGTCTTGCGCCAGCACCCGACCGGCGGCGGCTGCCAGGTCGAGCTGTTCCGATTCAGTGAGCGCTGTAGCCTGCGACAGCAACTGCTCGATGGCCTGGTCGACGCTGAGCATGCCGCTTTGCTTGTCGAAGCAGGGATCGTTCGCGGACATGGCTATTGCTCCGTAAGCCGGGGCAGCAGTTCGACCATGTTGCAGGGCGCGTTACGGTAGTCGAGTTGCGGTTCGATGATCTCGTCCCAGCCGGTGCGGCAGGCACCCGTGGAACCGGGCAGGCAGAAGATGAAAGTCGCGTTGGCCACGCCGCCAAGGGCGCGCGAGGCCACGGTCGAGGTCTTGATGTCGCGGTAGGACAGCCAGCGGAACAGTTCACCGATGCCTTCCAGTTCCTTGTCGAGCAGCGGACGTATGGCTTCCGGGGTGCTGTCGCGGCCGGTCATGCCGGTGCCGCCGGTGGTAATGATGACATTGACTTCGGGGGCCGCGATCCAGTTCGAGACCACGGCGCGCATTTGGTAGATGTTGTCCGGGACGATGCGCTTCTCGGCAAGCACATGGCCTGCAGCCGCGAGCCGTTCAACCAGCGTTTGGCCCGAGGTGTCGGTAGCTTCCGTGCGCGAGTCCGACACGGTCAGAATGGCGATGCGCACCGGGATGAATTCACGGTCGGTCCTGGGTTTCATGGTTCAGTTAACTCCCGGTGTGCTGGTTCAGCGTTGTCCTGGCGGCGTGAGCGTGGCTGCCAGGCAAGGCAGCTCAATGGTTGCCGTGAGATGGCCGCGAGGCTGGGTGGTGCGAAATTCAGGGTTTGCCTGGCGCAGGATTGTAGCAGCCTGGCAGGATGCAGCGGTACCTCGAACAGGATACGGAAGTCCGGGCCGGGAGGCCTCCGGCTTCACGTTGTGGCGCAACGGGATCGCGGTCAGTACCCAAAGAACGGGCATAACAAAGACCGCTCCTACACCGAATGTATTCACCCGTAGGAGCGGTCTTCTGACCCCGATGCTGTCTTGAAGCAATTGCGCCGGTGGTTGGTGCTTGTGCCCACCGGGTGTTTCCGGCAGCGGTGCTTGTCTTGCAGGTATCCGGTTTAGCCGGGTGAACCGGCCAGGATTACCATCCAGGCCACGGCCAGCAGCGACAACAGGCCTGCGGCGATCATGACACACCAGATACAGGTTTTCCCCAAAGCGGCTTTTACGCTCATCTCATGCTCCTCCTGCTGCAACCCCTCTGCGGGGGTTAGTAGTTGCTAAAGTAATAAAATACTGAATATCAATCAGTTACGTATCAGGTATCAGAATATACCAATCTGTACGAAACACAAGCGCGTGCCTGCGACAAGGCCTGTGGCGCGGTATGTCGGCATATTACCAATCATTGATCTACGTTAATGCCGGGCACACTGTTTCGCGGGAGAATCGAGCCAAACAAGGCACTTGGTTCCATTGATACCCGCGAGAAATTCGTGGCCAAGCGGCTCAAGCTGGCCAGCCACGTCCGGGACGTGATGAAAAAGACCGATTCGCGTGAATGCCGCAACTGCCATGACTACGACTCCATGGACTTCCCGGCCCAGGGCCGCCGCGCGGTGGCGCAGCACTCCGTCGGCCTGGAAGAAGGCGAAACCTGCATCGATTGCCACAAGGGCATTGCGCATTCCCTGCCCGACATGCACGATGTAGACCCCACGGCAGTGATCGGCAGCCGCTAGCAGGCTGCTGTCGCCCGGATGGAGCAAACGACTGCAGTCGTAGGTTGGGCTGAACAACGTGAAGCTCAACATGGCGGCATTGACTGAATTTCAGCTCGTTGGGCTTCGCAAGCTTAGCCCAACCTACGAGCTTCTTGAGGGAGGCTCGAAAATAGAGTCACCGCATGACACTGGAAACTGACACTGGCGGCAACCGGGAAACCGGCCTGGTCGATCCGTTCGGCAGACGGGTGGAATACCTGCGCCTGTCGGTGACCGACAAGTGCAACCTGCGTTGCTTTTACTGCCTGCCCGAAGGCTTCCGGGACTTCGAGGAGCCGGACAACTGGTTGCGGTTCGACGAAATCGAACGGGTCGTCGCGGCCTTTGCCGATCTGGGCGTAAACCGTGTGCGGCTCACCGGTGGCGAGCCGCTGGTGCGCAGGGACCTGCCGCAGCTGGCGTCGCGGCTGGCGGACCTGCCCGGTGTTGAGGACCTGTCGCTGAGCACCAATGCCACCCTGCTGCAGCGCCATGCCGGCGACCTGCGGGAAGCAGGTATCAGCCGTATCAATGTCAGCCTCGATTCGCTGCGTCCCGAGCGCTTCAGGCAAATAACCGGCGGCAGCCTGGCGCCGGTCCTGGAAGGCCTGATGGCCGCAAAGGCGGCCGGGTTTGCACCCATCAAGATCAACATGCTCGCGCTCCGCGATATCAACGACGACGAGTTCGAGGCCATGGTGGCGTTCTGCCTCGAACACGATTTCACGCTGCGCTTCATCGAGACCATGCCGGTGGGCAGCACCGGCCGCAGCGCCAGCGACCATTACCTCGACCTGCAAACGGTCAGGCGGCAGCTGGAGCAGAGCTTCGAGCTGCTGCCCGGCGTCATGCCCGGCGGCGGACCGGCGCGCTACGTGCAGGTCCGGGGTACCGACCTGCGCATCGGTTTCATTACCCCGATCTCGCAGCACTTCTGTGCGACCTGCAACCGGGTGCGGCTGGCGGTGGATGGCACGCTTTACCTGTGCCTCGGGCAGGACCACCAGTATCCGCTGCGGCCGCTGCTGCGCCAGGGGATCAGCGACGCCGGTCTGCGCGATGCCATTATCGAGGCGCTGACGCTGAAACCGGAACGCCACGAGTTCCAGGAGAAGCCCGGCCAGGTGGTGCGCTTGATGTCGATGACCGGCGGTTAGACACATCCTGTCTGCTTGATCCCGCCATATCGATCTGGTTGCTGGTCGCTGATCGCCATTGCCGCGGTGCTGTATTCCTCGGTGGGTCATGGCGGCGCCTCTGGCTACCTCGCCGCCATGGCGCTGTTCGGTATGGAACCGGCGATGATGAAGCCGGCCGTGCTGACCATGAATATCTTTGTGACCACGCTGGTACTTGCCCGCCTGGCGCGGGCCGGCTATTTCAACTGGCGGCTGTTCCTGCCGTTCGCTGCCGGTTCGCTGCCACTGGCGTTTGTCGGTGGTGCCCTGACCCTGAACGCATCGGCCTACCGGGTCATCGTGGGCCTGTCTTTGCTGCTGGCCAGCCTGGCGCCTGCTCTGGCCGGGCGCGGACAGTGGCCGGGTGCAGCCACCCTCCGCCTGGATCGCGGTGCCGGTCGGCGCGGTGCTCGGCTTCGTGTCGGGGCTGACAGGCGTCGGTGGCGGCATCTTCCTCAGCCCGCTGCTGCTGCTGTTCAACTGGACCACCATGCGCGGCAGCGCCGCGATTGCCGCAGCCTTCATCCTGTTCAATTCCATCGCCGGGCTGGCCGGCTACGCAACGCACGTCCGCAGCCTGGCCGCCTGGCATTCCGCTGCTGGTGGCGACCGCCGTTCGCCGGGGCGCTGCTCGGTTCGGAACTCGGGGTGCGGCAACTCGCGCCCTGGCGGCTGCGACAGGTGTTGTGCGTGGTGCTGGTGATTGCCGGCGCCAAGATGATTGCGACGGCCTGAGGTAACCTGTCATTGCAAAAAAAATCTTGCTGCAGGAGCAGCTTTCAGCCGCGATCCGCGCCTGCAAGGCGCTTGTGCCCACCGGGGTATTTATGCCCTTCAGGGTGCTCCTGCAAGACCGGACCAGAAGCTCACCAGCGGTGAATTTCAGAAACAGCATGAAATAGTCATTGCATCCTGTAAATCATGGGGTGAAATGGATTGTCAGGCCGTAAATTATGCAACTGTCGGGGTGACGTGCCGCAGTTGCTGAAATGACAGACTGTGGATACACAAACCTTTCCGGAAGGTAGCGAGGTGCATCAATGAAACACTACGAAAATACGGGCTTGCTGCCGGCCGCAGGCAAGACTTCCGGGTCCGGCCTGCCGGTATTTCCACGCCCGCTGTCGCTGCCGTTCGCGCTGCTGCCGGAAGCCCTGCATGGCCGTGCCGTGGTGGTCGCGCTGAACCGCATCTTTGCCGTTGCCCTGCGTGAGGGCGAGCTGGATTTCATGCAGGGTCGCAGTCTGCGCATTGCGATTCAGGACATGCAACTGGGTTTTTGCGTGACGCTGTCGCAGGACCGGCTGGCAGCACAGCAGACCACGACGGCGGACCTGTCGATCACCGGGAACCTGCACGCCTTTATGCTGATGGCCGCGCGTCGGGCGGACCCCGATACCCTGTTTTTCCAGCGGCGGCTGCGCATGGAAGGGGATACGGAACTGGGGCTCGCGTTGAAAAACTTCCTCGCTGCCCAGGATATGGAGGAACGCTGGCTGACCCGGCAAATGGAAACCATCCTGCAGCGGGCGTTGCCGTTGTACGAGCGCTGGTTCTGACGACACGCATACAGCAACGCGTCGGTTGGGCTGAGCCTGCGAAGCCCAACGAGCGGCAACCCCGCAGGCATCATGTTGGGCTTCACGTTGTTCAGCCCAACCTACGTCCGGTACGGACGCTGCTTCAGCCGATGCCCAGCGAATCCCACAGGGTATCCACGCGCTGTTTCACTTCCCCGGACATGCGGATTGGCCGGCCCCACTGGCGGCTGGATTCGGCCGGCCACTTGTTGGTGGCGTCAAAGCCGATCTTTGAACCAAGCCCGGAGACGGGGCTGGCGAAGTCGAGATAGTCGATGGGCGTATTTTCCACCAGCAGGGTATCGCGTGCGGGATCCATGCGGGTGCTGATTGCCCAGATCACCTCGTTCCAGCGGCGCACGTCGATATCGTCGTCGGTCACGATGACGAACTTGGTATAGGCAAACTGCCGCAGGTAGGACCACACCCCGAACATAATGCGCCGGGCGTGACCCGGGTAGGCCTTGCGGATGCTGACCACGGCGACCCGGTAGGAACAGGCCTCCGGCGGCAGGTAGAAGTCGACGATCTCCGGGAACTGTTTCTGCAGCAGTGGAATGAAGACCTCGTTGAGCGCCATGGACATCACCGACGGCTCGTCGAACGGCGCGCGCCCCATGTAGGTGCCGGGGTAGATCGGGTTGTCCCGGTGGGTGATGCGCTCGATGGTGAACACCGGGAAGCGCTCCACGCTGTTGTAGTAACCGGTGTGGTCGCCGAACGGGCCCTCGTCGGCCGTTTCGCCCGGCTCGATATGGCCTTCCAGTACGATCTCCGCGCTGGCCGGCACCTGCAGGCCGCCGCCCAGTGCGGGCGTGACCTCGGTCTTGGCACCACGTAGCAGGCCGGCGAACTGGTATTCGGACAGGGTGTCCGGGATGGGGGTGACCGCGGCCAGCATGGTGGCGGGATCGGCACCCAGCGCGACGGCCAGCGGGAAGCGCTCTCCCGGGTGCAGCTGCTGAAACTCGTGGAAATCGAGGGCGCCGCCGCGGTGTGGCAGCCAGCGCATGATCA
The DNA here is from genome assembly GCA_963701455.1 of uncultured Gammaproteobacteria bacterium. Lineage (GTDB taxonomy): Bacteria > Pseudomonadota > Gammaproteobacteria > UBA9214 > UBA9214 > UBA9214. The sequence goes on along the minus strand of CAVPAE010000005.1, from coordinate 21,999 downwards.
CCTTGTTGCGTGCAATGACCTGTTGCCGGTAGATGCCGATGTTCTGCCGCTGCTTGCGCGGCCCCCGGGTAATCACCATGCCCCACGTGATCAGCGGTCCGGCGTCATCGGGCCAGCAGGTCTGTACGGGCAGTGATCCCAGGTCGACGTCAGGACCCTCGATGAGGTTTTCCCTGCAGGGTGCGCGCTGCACCACGCGGGGGTTGATGTCCCGCAGTTTTCCGAACGCGGGCAGCTTTGCCAGCGCCTCGCCGAGGTTTCCGGGAAGTTCCGGTGCCTTGAGGAAGGCCAGCGTGCGGCCGACCTCGCGCAGCCCCTCCAGCGATTCGGTACCCATGGCGCGCGCGACCCGCTGCGTGGTGCCGAACAGGTTGCCCAGCACCGGGATAGTGGCGCCCTTCGGCCGGGTGAACAGCAGGGCCGGGCCACCTGCCTTCAGGGTGCGATAGCAGATCTCGGTCATTTCCAGCTGCGGGTCGATCTCCTGGTGGATGCGCCGCAGTTCGCCGCGTGCTTCCAGGTCGCGGAGAAAGTCGCGCAGGTCGTTGTATCTGGCAGTGTGTGACATCACGATGGCTGCTGCGCCATGCCGGCATCGCCGCGCCAGTAGCCGTTGCAGGGGCCGACGGGCATGTAGCCGTCGAGTTCCGCAGCGGCCCGGGCGGCGGCCGCAGGATCCCGCAGGGCGGTATGGATGTTTTCGATGATGGCCTCGGTGTGCCGCGACTGCGGACTGATACGCAGCACGTCCACCCCGAGCTGCACCAGGTCCTCGAGTTCAGCGATCAGGTTGAGGGTGCGGGCCGACTGGGTCTGGATGCCGTTCAGTATCAGGAACTCCTCATCCTCGCGGGTGGACAGCAGCAGGCCGTCCGGGTAGTCCAGGCAACGGAACTGACAGTCATCCTTGGGCAGGTCATGGGCACGTGCGGTGAAGCAGCGCGCCGACCAGGCCAGTGGCAGCCGCCCGTAGACCAGCACCTCGGTAGCCACGCCGGCCGGGCGCTGTGCCTGCATGTCCGCGAGCGCCGCGCGCGACAGCTCGACCGGCAGCACCCAGCGTTGCAGGCCGAGTTCCGCCAGCATGGCCAGGGTGCGGGCGTTGTAGATATTCAGCGAGGGTCCGGTCACGAACGGCCGGTTCCCGGAGAGCAGCTGTACCGCGGCCATGTCGTTGGCCTCGACCAGGAAGTCTGCTTGTTCGCAGAGGCGCCGCAGGCCGCCGATTTCGGAGCCGGCTTCCAGCAGGGTGAGACGTGGACAACACCACTTCCTTGCCGGCGTCCTGCAGCCGGGCCGCCAGTTCCAGCCATTCCGCGCCGCCCAGGCTGCGGCGTTTGGAACACACGGTCTCGCCGAGATAGACGATGTCCACCGGGGTTGCGGCAATGCGCGCATAGAAATCCAGCAGCTCCTCCCGCGGCCAGTAGTAGGGCAGCGGGCCAAGCGAGAGTCTGGGTGTGGTGAGTGTCATGGTGTGATCCTGTGCGTGCCGACGCTCATTGCCAGGAGCGTTCATAGGCGCCCAGCGTCGTCTGTCTGCCTTCGGAAACGGCCGCCAGTCCGGCCAGCCAGTCCGGTTGCGGCTGGTAGCCTTGCGGATCCTGCCGGCTGGCATCCAGGGCGGCGCGCCAGATTTGCGTGACCCTGGCGACGTAGGCCGGGCTGCGCTGCCGGCCCTCGATCTTGATGGCGCCGATCCCGATGCGTTGCAGTTCCGGCAGCAGGGCCAGGGTGTTCAGGCTGACGGGTTCCTCGATGGCGTAGCCGGTCCGCCCGCAGGTCTGGAAACGGCCCTTGCACAGGGTCGGGTAGCCGGCAGCCTCGTCATGGTCGAAGCGGTCGATCAGTACGTTGTTCAGGCGGGTTTCCATGCCGTCGGGGGTTTCCCGCCATTGCACCGCGCTGGCGGGCGAGCAGGCGCCGTAGGTATTGGGCGAGCGGCCGGTGACGTAGGAAGACAGCAGACAACGTCCCTCCACCATCACGCACAGGCTGCCGAAGCCGAATACCTCGAGCGGGACGGGGCTGTCCCGGGCCACCATGCTGACCTGCTTGATGGACAGCACCCGCGGCAGCACGGCGCGCCTGATGTTGAAGTGCTCGTGGTAGAAGCGAATCGCCTCCGCGCTGGTTGCAGAACCCTGCACGGAAAGGTGCAGCCGCAGTTCCGGCCAGTGCCGGGCCGCGTAGTCCATGACGCCGATATCGGCGAGTATCAGGGCATCGATGCCGAGTGCCGCGGCCTTGTCCACGGCCGCCTCCCAGCGCGGCCAGCCGGCTGGCTGCGGGAACGTGTTGATGGCGATGAACACCCGGGTGCCACGCTCACGGGCGTAGCGGATACCTTCGGCGAGGCGCCGGTCATCGAAGTTCAGTCCCGGGAAGTGGCGCGCGTTGGTGTCATCGCGGAAGCCGCAATAGACGGCATCGGCGCCGTGGTCGACGGCGGCTTTCAGCGCGGGCAGGTTGCCGGCAGGACAGACAAGTTCCATGCGGGTGTCTCCGGGGTGGCGGCGATGGGCGGGTGCGGGGAGCAGGCCGGCTGCTGGCGGTGCAACTCGCTGGCAATGCGGTTGAGCACCAGCCACTTCTGCGAGCACCACCCGGGGGCAAGCAGGATGCTGCGTGACGCGGTGCCGGTCACGCGATGATAGATGACTTCCCCGGGCGTCTGCAGGATCAGCTGCACGGCAGTGGCGACGTAATCGTCCAGCGCCAGTGGCCGGTACTCGCCGCGCCGCCATTCATTGGCCAGCCGGGTGCCCTTGACCACATGCAGCGGGTGCAGCTTGAGGCCGTCCACACCGAGTTCCAGCACGCGCTCCAGCGTTTCCTGGTAGTGCGCGTCAGTCTCGCCGGGCAGGCCGATGATGAGGTGGGTGCACACCTGGAGTCCGCGCGAGCGCGCCTGCAGCAGTGTCGTGCGGTATTCGCCGAAGCCGTGACCGCGGTTTACCCGCCGCAATGTATCGTCAAAGGCGGATTGCAGGCCGAGTTCCAGCCAGATCTCGTGGCCCTGCTGCTGATAGCCAGCGAGCAGGTCGAGGACCTCCACGGGTACACAGTCAGGCCGGGTGCCCACCGCAAGCCCGATGACATCCGCTTCGGCCAGCGCCTCGTCATAGAGCTGCCGGAGCCGCGTGATGTCGGCGTAGGTGTTGGTGTAAGCCTGGAAGTAGGCCAGGTATTTACGGGCGCCGGTACGCTTGCGGATGACCTGCCGGCCCGCGGCAAGCTGCTGTGTGATTGAGGGTGGCGTGCGTCCATTGGGACTGAAGGACACGTTGTTGCAGAAGCTGCAGCCGCCGCGGCCCTTGCTGCCGTCCCGGTTGGGGCAGGTGAAACTGGCATCGATGGCGATCTTGTGCACCCGCTCGCCGTAACGCTGCAGCATCGCGCGCCCGAAGGTGTTGACGTGGCTTGAGAGCGTCACCTGTTGCCGGTTGTCTTCGCGGGTCGACCCGGGAGCCGGGGTTGGGCAGCTTGCAGCGAGTGAAATCATTTTAAAACGGGTGCTGGAGAATGATTTTTCCGGTCATGTCGGGAAGTTGCGGACGGGCCGGGTCCGGGGTCATCGGGTGTCTTGCGACACCCTGCCAGGTTGCCATGTTTATAGGCCGCGGGACGGGGAGCGTCATTAACATGGATCAATTTGCTTCCGGATGGGCGGCGCGCGCCAGGGTTACCTGAAATGCCGCGGGTTTTCGGTTAGCTCGCGGCATGCGGTATTGCGCTGCCAGCCTACGGGGCCTGGCGAAATCCTCGCTGTGATCCCCGGATCACGATAAACAGGCCGTAGAGGATGAAACCGCTGAAGGACACCAGCGTCCAGCCGGGGATGCTGAGGCCGAGAAAGCGCCACAGGACCTCGGCGCATTCGCCCGAACCGTGCAGCACCATCTGCAGCGCCTCGCTGAGGGGAAAGACCTCCAGGATATAGTCCAGGCCGGGACCGCATTCCGGGACCTGGTCCGGTGGCAGGTTCTGCAGCCAGACGTGGCGTCCGGCGATGGCAGCGCCGCCGGCCGCGACCAGCGTGACCAGGACGCCGTAGACGCGGATGCCCCAGCCTCCCGGATTGTGGATAGTCGCCACCAGCAACACGGCGGCGATGCTCATGACGACGCCGCGCTGCATGATGCACAGCGGGCAGGGTTCCAGCTGCAGGTAGTACTGGAAATAGGCCAGCGCGGTTCCCATCATGGCGATGCACGCCAGAAAGCCAAGCAGAAAGAGTGTTCGAGGTGTGGGTATTTGCATTGCGGCCCCGCGGTGAAATGGTTGCGGCAGCCAGTATAGCCCGGCCCTGTCTGCAGGGTAATCCCGCAGGGAAAATGTGCCACCGCGGTGCGCGCACGCCGTGTTGGGCACCAGGACGGTGCGTGACCGGTTTGCACATGCTTGCCCCGCGACGGGGCAACCTCCAGTAAACAACCCTTTATACAAACAGGCACTATTCCTGCATGTGTCCATGCAGACGGTACCACCGGGTACCCGGGAACTACGCGGGAAGACGACACCATGGCACAACGGGCGATACGCGAATACGAAGGCAAACGTATCTTCGCGCACAACTGGTCGCGCTACTTCGGCCAGTTTCACTATGATTTCCAGGCGGCTTCGGTGGCCAGCGGCGACGAATTGCGCGCCCTGGCCGCCGGAGAAGGTTATGAGTGGCTGTTGCAGGGGCCGCTGGTGGTCAAGCCGGACATGATCTTCGGCAAGCGCGGTCTCAATGGCCTGGTTTATTACCAGGTCGGGCAGCCGGGCGATGTCCGGCTGGAGGACGCCGCGCAGTGGATCGATGCCAGGCGTGCGGAAACCACGACCCTGCGCAGCGGCCAGCAGGGCGTGCTCAGCCGCTTCATCGTCGAGCCGTTCGTGGCGCATGCGGGCGATGCCGAGTACTACATATCCGCGGTGCTGGGTGACATGGCGGATGTCCTGACCCTGAGCACGCACGGCGGGGTCAACATCGAGGACAACTGGGACCGGGTGAGCATCGTCGAGATCCCGGTGGACGCGGACGGCGACGACCTGCTGGACCTGATCAGCGCCGCCGTTCCGGCAGACGCCGCGGACCGGGAGCGGTTCGCGCTGTTTGCCAGTGACTTCTACCGCTTCTTCCGCGATCTGCAATTCGCCTATCTCGAGATCAACCCGTTTTCCCTGGCGGGCGAACGCGTGCACCTGCTGGACCTGGTGGCGAAAGTGGATGATACGGCCGGCCACCTCATGGAGGAACGCTGGGGACCGCTGTATTTCCCGACGCCCTTCGGCATGAAAGCACCCGGGCCGGAAGAAAAGGCCATCAAGGAAATCGATGACAACAGCGGTGCCTCGCTCAAGCTCACGATCCTGAACCCGCAGGGGACCATCTGGACGCTGGTTGCCGGCGGCGGCGCCTCGGTGGTGTACGCGGACACCATCGCCGACCTGATCGGCGCCGGGGAACTCGCCAACTACGGGGAGTACTCGGGTAACCCGACGACCCGGGAAACCTGTCAATATGCGCGCACCCTGCTGGACCTGATGACCCGCAGCCCGGACCCGCAGGGACGGGAGAAGATCCTCATCATCGGGGGCGCCATCGCCAACTTTACCGACGTGGCGAAAACCTTCACCGGTATCATCCAGGCCCTGCGCGAATACCACGAGCAGTTGCGGGCAGTCGGGGTGCGCATCTACGTGCGCCGCGGTGGACCGAACTACGAGGCAGGCCTGCGCAATCTGCAGCAGGCAGCCGCTGATCTCGGCCTGCCTGTCGAGGTCTACGGACCCGAAACCCACATGACGGATATCGCGAGGATGGCCCTGAGTGCCTAGTCAGGACAGCGCTGCAGTGAAACCGCAGGCAGAAGCCTCGCCTGCTCCCGGTGGCCCGGAGACCGTATTGTTTGACCGGGATACCCAGGCAATTTTCTGGAACAATCACCAGGCGGCCATCCAGCGCATGCTGGATTACGATACCCTGATCGGGCGTGAGCGGCCCTCGGTGGCGGCCATCGTTTCACCCACCAGTGGCAGCCGCTTCGGCAAGTATTTCTTCGGCACCAGCGAAGTGCTGTTGCCGATCTACAAGACCAGGCATGCCGCGGCGGCGGCACACCCGCAGGCATCCGTGCTGCTGAATTTTGCCTCCTTTCGCCGGGCTGCCCGCGTCACCAGCGATACGCTGGAACTGCCGGGTATCCGCACCATCATGATCACGGCCGAGGGCATACCGGAGCGTCATGCCCGCGCACTCAAGCTGCACGCCCGCGCGCTGGGCAAGACCCTCATCGGGCCGGCCACGGTGGGTGCCATCGTGCCGGGTGCTTTCAAGACCGCCAATATCGGCGGCACGGTCGAGAATATTCTGGCCAGCAAGCTGCACCGGCCGGGTTCCTGCGGTCTGGTGACCCGCTCCGGTGGGCTGTTCAACGAGCTGGCGCATACCATCGCACTGAACGCCGACGGCATTGCCGAGGGTGTCGCCATCGGCGGCGACCGCTTCGTCGGTTCCGGCTTCCTTGATCACCTGCTGCGCATGCAGCGCAATCCGCGGATCAAGTATCTGCTGCTGCTGGGGGAAGTCGGCGGCACCGAGGAATACCGTGTCATCGAGGCCGTCAGGGATGGTCGCATCAGCAAGCCGGTGATCGGCTGGTGTATCGGCACCATCGCGCAGCATTTTTCCACGGGCGTGCAGTTCGGCCATGCCGGCGCCAGCGCCAGCAGCGACCTGGAAACCGCCGTCAGCAAGAATGCAGCCATGCGCGCGGCCGGCATCCACGTGCCGAAAAGCTTCAACGACCTGCCCGAGATCATCAACGCCGTCTACCGGGAACTGCATGCCGAGGGCGTGATCGAGGACGTTATCGAGCCGCTGGTGACACCGCTGCCGGAAAACTGCCAGACGGCACTGGCGGCCGGACGCGTGCGCAAGGGGACGCACTTTACCTGTACGATTTCGGATGACCGTGGCGATGAAGCCACCTATGCCGGCCTGCCCATCAGCCAGGTGGCAACCCCGGAGACCGGCTACGGCATCGGTGACGTCATTACCCTGCTGTGGTTCAAGCGGCGCTACCCGCAGTGGGCCAGCGAATTCCTGGAGACGGTCATCAAGACGGTTGCCGACCACGGGCCGGCAGTCAGCGGTGCGCACAATGCGCGGGTCACGGCGCGTGCCGGCAAGGACCTGATCAGCGCGCTGGTTACCGGCCTGCTGACCATCGGGCCGCGCTTCGGCGGCGCCATCGACGGGGCGGCACGCTGGTTCCGCCACGGCCAGGCTGAAGGCATGCCGGCGGCGGACTTCGTCGACTACATGGCCGGGCAGGGCCGCTTCATTCCGGGCATCGGTCACCGCATCAAGTCGCTGCGCAATCCCGACCTGCGGGTCGAGGGCATCACGCGCTATGCCCGCGAACATTTTCCGGAAACCCGGCTGCTGGACTACGCCCAGGAGGTGGAGCAGCTGACCACCCGGAAGAAGGACAACCTCATTCTCAACGTGGACGGCGCCGTGGGTGTGCTCATGGTGGACATGTGGCGCGGACTCGGTTATCCCGAGAGCGACATTGAGCAGTTCATCGAGTCCGGCACGCTGAATGCGTTCTTCGTGCTGGGACGCTCGATCGGCTTCATCGGCCACATCCTCGACGAAAAGCGCCTCAACATGCCGCTCTACCGGCATCCTTTCGATGACATTCTTTATGATGTGCCGGCGGCGGGCCAGTAGTCTTCCAGCTGGAAAATAACCGACGCTTGCCGGCTACCCCGGTCATTGCAAAAAATCCTGCCGCAGGAGCACCCTGAAGGGCATAAACGGCTTGCAGCCGCGATTCGCGCCTTGATATGGCCACGGAACCCACGGAAAAACACAGAAAGAAATGACACTCAACAGAAGTTTTTCCGTGTCCTTCCGTGGATTCCGTGGCCATCATTATCAGGTTGAAAAACACCAGCCGCACATTGTGCCGCTGCTGGCAAAGCAATAAAGGGAGCCGGGTGCTAACTACCTTCTCAACAGTGAGTGGCGGACTTATTCCCCAAGGGTATTGTATTCGCCCACACCCGGCATAATGAAAGAGTCTGCTCGCTAGCGTGTTATTCGCAGCTGGTGGAAAAACTCCGCTTCGGTTTCTGCCAGTTTCAGGTTGTTCAGTCGCCTGTCCGGTACGCGGCTGCGGTCAAAGGGGACGATGCATCCCCTGTCGTCCGTCAGGGGGAATGTCCTGATGACGGCGTAGTTGCGGCGTTGTCCGGTTCTCTGCTCATGCATGCTTGCTGTCCTGATCACGTGCAGCCGCACACCGCTTTTCACGGGGGCGACAGCCTGTAGCTGTGTGCCTGTCCATGTTCAACAGGATAGGAGGGTTGCGCCGCGCGGGATATTGGCCTTTGGTACAGATGCTGCGGGTGGAAGAAGCCATGAAAGCTGATTTACATAACTGTCTAACGTGCTGGTTTATTTTTCGAGATCGTCGCTAATACAGCGCCACCCCAATGAACCCAATTTTTCAATGAACTCCGCTGCCTTGTGTTCGCAATAATTCTGCGTATTTTTTGCTTCCCACAATGCACGGGGCAAGACATTCTCATTTGGCTTGGCAAAAAACACTTTGCACGGCAATCGCGCAGGCGCTTCCGGGTAGAAAACAACCACTTGCCGGGTAAGCTCGCCTTTCTGGCATTTCCATGAGCTTGCAGAAACTTCTGAAGCCAGCCCTGGAAAGACCAGCAGACACACTAGAGATCCAAAATTCAGATACTTCATTGCGTCTATCTTCCCTCTTTAAGAAGGTCTACATCATGGGTCAGTATACGGTGGATTCAACTGGTCAGTGCAATACCCTGTGTTTTAATTAAGGATTTGGAGAAACAGGGTATGACACAAACAGGCATTCAGTTCTCTGGCCGCTGGACGGAAAACTTTTACCTGTCACTATCGCATGGCTATGCAGGTGGAAGCCCCTGCATTACGTTCCCTTTTACCGGCGCAGATAAAAATGTCCGCTTCAGTAAGTTAAGTGAAAACCGCTCACTACGATTCCACGGAAATAAAGAAACACAACGTGCCATGGTGCAATAGCCAAATATCACCTGAGCCCACGTTCCAATGGTAGGTATCCAGTAAATCAGGCGTAGTGGTTCCGGGAACGCGACAATAAGGAGTATCAGGTACCAGAAGCGCACTTGTATTGGAAAGGCCGTGATGCTGTGCTCGCGCAAGAAAAAGTGCGCCAGCTGGAATACGGTAAGCCCCATGGCCAGCATGAATCCTATCTCATTTCCTGTCACCCCTGCCGTGAGAAGTCCTGCCGTTACTACCCAGTACCACCAGCCTGGTTCCTTATACTCAATCATAAACATCGTATGTAACCCCCCGTTATTTTCACTCATAGTATACAAGTTACCCGATTCACAAAGGCGAGTTGTTGCCTGGCAACCAGGAAACGTCTGTCTACGGGCCACTTCCGGTCAATCGGACATAATCGTACAAGTCGCTGAATAGTCACCCTGGATTGACGTACCTCAATGCTGGATATTTTTATGCTTGATAGCATGAACGCGCTGATTTATCACGATGATGCAAAGGAGATATGCATGAAATCGCTGCTATATATATTCCCGCTTCTGTTTCTGGTCGCTTGCGGCACTGTAGAACACAGTGTCCGAGTGGAAGACCCGCAAGCCTTCGGGGTTGCCACGAAGGTCCTGGTAGGAGAGGTGGCCAATAAGACCGGAGAATCCTTCGATATCGATATCGAGGCTATGCTCAGGGATGCCATGGTTAACGAACTTGCAAAAGAGAACTTGCTTGGGCAGCAAGGCGCGCGCGACCTGGTTACCATGAATGTAAGTATCATTGAGTACCGGAAGGGTGATGCATTCAAGCGCTGGCTGTGGCCGGGTTATGGCTCCACGGTTCTGGTTATTGAAGCGCTGCTGCTGGATGCCGAGGGAAATGTTGATGCCACGGCACAGGCAAATCGCTCGGTGGATGCCGGTGGTGGCTACACGACAGGCGCCTGGAAAGAGATCTTCGAAGACGTGGCTGCTGATCTGGTAGCTGACCTGAAGGTCAATATTACGGGAATCAAAACAGACTAGAGTCGAAACGGCCGGTCCATAGTTCGGCGCGGCCTCTGCACCCGGGTTGTGTGGCCGGCATATTTCGGGGATGCGCATGGGGAGGAATAATGATGTCGCATGTAGTATCACGCTGGCTGCGCTGATACTCATGGGTTGTGCCGGCCGGCCGGCAAATCCGGTAATGGTGTACCAGCATGGTGATGAGGGAAGGTCGTGTGATGCGCTGGAGAGAGAAATCGAGCTGATCGGGGAGGATATCCTTGCGCTCTTGCCGCAGACCGACAAGGCAGACAAAAACACACAGCTTGGTGTTGCTGGTATTTTCCTGCTGGTACCCTTGTTTTTTATGGATATCAGCAAGGCGGAGCAAGTAGAGGTTAATGCGTTGACGAAACGCTACAACCATCTGCTCGGGATAGCTGTAGAGAAGCATTGTGGCTTTGACCTGCAACCAATCCCGGATTTCCGGAAGACAGACTATTGATACAGTCCTGGTCAGGCTGCAAGGTTGATTTGTTCTATGCACTGTTAGCCTGAAGTTGAGTGGGGATATTACTTTCAGTTCGCTGAAGTCCTGTGGATGTCGTGGTAGCAGCAATAGTCGTTATTCCCGTCCCGCTATCGCACTTCGCTGGCTGTTGGACAAAACAAGACGTGCAGCCTTTTATAATTTAGTGACTATTGTTTATTTTTGAAGTAAATCCCGCTCGCATTCACCTGGCTTCCATGCCTCCAGAAGCTGCAAGGCGTTGTCTCGCTGCTTCGGGGTCATCGCGTCACAAATAGTCTGCATGTATCCACCTTTCGTGTCGGGCGGAACGTGAACTTTTGCTGCGAGGCGATACCACATATAGGCACGAGGCAGGTCTTCCTTGACGCCTCTGGAGCCGAGGAAATATATTCGTCCCAGTTCATCCCTGGCTGCAAAATCCCCTTGATCTGCAGCTGTACAGATTCTTGCCAGCGCCGGGTCCTTTGCATACTCTGTAAACATATGTCCTGAAAAATCACGATCACATTGACCCGGCTTCCATGCCTGGATTAACTGCTCCGCTTCAGCAAGTTCATCTGCTGTCATGACACTGGAGGTGCGTTCGACTTCAGGGCTGTCGTACGGTACTGGTATCTGCCCGGCACCATTTGTCTCCGCCTGCCTGGTAATCTCGGCCTGTCCAGCAAGATGAAACCACACACAGGCACGCGAAATGTCGGCCGGGACATGGACGCTCATCATTTTATGATATTTATCCGAGCCGTAGAAATACAGATTGGCGAGTTCACTACGGGCTCTTGTCTTGCCCTGATCTGCATGAAGACACAGCCAGGCAATATTTTGCGCATTGGGTTCCACCTGATAGAGCACCCATTGCGCATCCTGATCTCCTTGCGCAGCCCTTTCTTGCAATATCTCCAGAGCCAGTTCATTTTTAAAATCCGGTTCATCGGATTCCCAATCATCCGGATCGTAAGACACTTCAAAGTCTTCCAGTCCCAGAATTGCAAGTCGTGCCGTACCCGATTGGTTTGACTCAGTGATTACACGACCGATCTCTCTGGCTAATCCTTCCATTGCGCCTGATTCTGTTTGCGGTTCATTGCCAGCCACCAGAATTACATAGTGAAAAATATGTGTCGTGCCACGTGCTTCACAAACAATTCTGGAAACCAGTAACCCGGACTTTAAGTCTATGATTAGGGCAGTAATTGTTGAGATTCCTTCTCCTGATGCTATTGTCAGAACTGGTGGAATCATGAACCCTTTTGCTTCACCCTGGGATGCTTCTATTGCTCCCACCACCACAAGATAATCTACGCCCAGCTGCTCACTAACTTTCCCGCCGATCTCAGGCATCAGCAACTTTTTCAGTCTCCAGCCTCCTTCGGAAAATGCCGTATCCCGGAAAAGAAAACCATCAACCAGCTCTATATTTTTATATGTTTTTTCGATTTCCCTGGTTATTGCTTCAAGTATTCTTCGTGGCGCCATAGTAACTATGTCATCATCATCAATCTGCATATCTTGCGTCCGCATGACTTTTATTTCAGCCCTGGTGGGCACCCCTACGCCACAGCCAACGATTGACAGCACAACAATGATTTCTATCAACCTTGTTGCAAACCATATGAACTTATTGTTGATGCTCATGGTTTCCTTGTACCTGCAATCACTTCCCCACTCTCTGCGTCCTCTATCCAGAAGAACATTTTGTAACCATGTCCTGTAGTCCTGTCCGCGTGCAACTCATAGGTGTGCCCGGCAAGCAAATCTGCAACCACCTCTCCCTCGCCTTCACGAAGCATGGACGGATCAACCATGACGCTGATTGCGAACCATTTACCCCAGCGAATTTCGTGCTTTCCCGGCAATAGCAGTACCTGTTGATAATCCGCCCTCTCAACTTTAAAACCATCAATTTTGGCATAATAGGCATCAGTCATATTCACCCTGGCGATCTCGGACTCAGCCAGCGCCCTCCCAGGGTATAACCTGTAAACGTGAGGACCAGCATCGTTTGATAAAGCAGCAACAGTACCAGGTCCCACATAGCAGCTGCTTAGCAAGAGCACAGCTACAAGGATGCCAAGTCTGCCCAATAACAGATTTAATCGTGTTGTATCTAACATAAGGCTCTCTCTGTTACCTGTATGGATAATGCATTCCAGCCTGTACAACAATGAGAAGGATCAAAAATGATTAATATACAGGGGAGAATCTCGGGACTACTAATGGTCATCCGAATTTGAATGTCCGACTACGTTGCGGAACCTGGAAACAAACACCTGTACGACCGGGTTGGGTGGCGACTCCCGCCGTTTAACGCTTGTATTGGTCGTCACCAAACGGGGGTGCCGACCACAACAGGACCTTTAGCCAAAAGAAAAATGGCGACCCGAAGGCCGGCGGGTACAGATATTATCTCCCCGGTGCAGATAGACAGGACCTTTTACCTGATCTGGTGCAGCATTCGGTTGCCTGATACAGTTCGGACGAACACGGTAATGTATATCGACAAACTACACATGGAGGAGAGATCATGAAAATATTAACGGGCATTCTTACACTGTTATTACCCTTCATGGCCACTGCACAGAACTACCCCGGCATGAGTGAAGGCGATACGCAAAACATGATGTTGCAGATGCAGAAAATGCAAACCTGCATGCAGGGTGTAGATCAATCCCGACTACAGGAATTCGAGCAGCGGTCAAGCAAGATAGAGGCTGAGGTGAAATCCTTGTGTGCGAGCGGCAAGCGTGATGATGCACAGCAGAAGGCCGTGAGCTTTGGCCAGGAGGTCGCTGGAGATCCGGATATCCAGAAAATAGTGGAATGCGGGAAAATGATGAGTGGTTTGATGCCAATGCAGCCGTTTGTGGGGCAGACCAACGATCCTGACAAATCAGTCGAGCATGTCTGCGATCAATAAGTGCTATGTTGTCTCCGAAGTCTCCGTCGACCCGGGTGGACAGTGTGCCGCATGTCGTGTAGCCGACAGTACTCGAGGTGCAAGTATGTGTGTGAGCAAGGCGTCAGGAAACATTATGGCCTCGGTACTGTCTGCGATACTCCAGCCGCCGCCATCCTGTGTTGCGAGAATAGCCAGGTTTTCTGCATAAGCAAGATCTGCCAGGACATCGAGGCGTAGCCACTCAAGGTTGTTCAACGAGTCGGTGATGATATTCGTACTTCCATTATCGTTGATGGTTAATGCACCACGCGTGACGGTTGCGGCATTGAGGCTGGTAGATAAAACCAGGTAAGAATCCGCGAATTTTTTATGAGGGTTGTGATCTCAACCGACCATTGCTTGTCCCATGAGGTGCAAGACGACCTGAGGCCTGACTTGTGAGGAGAGTCAATCGGTTAAGCAGCATGCGTTGTTCTTCAAGGTAATCAGTCCGCGCAAGCTCGCGGCCCATCGCAGCGGTTGCGTGTCAGCTCTGGTCGAGGCGCTCCACGTCCACCGAAACCCGTAACTGGTGCCCCGGGTCTCCGCCGTAGATGACGCCTTTCAGCGGGGTGACATCGGAGAAATCCCGGCCCCAGGCGGTGGTGATGTGCTGGTCCAGCGGGATCTGGTTGTTGGTGGGATCGAAGTCCACCCAGCCGTTGTCAGGCAGGTACACCGAGAACCAGGCGTGTGATTCATCCGCACCCTGCAGCTTCTGCTGTCCCGGCAGGGGCAGGGTTTCCAGGTAGCCGCTCACGTAGCGCGCCGCCAGTCCCAGGCTGCGCAGGCAGGCGATGGCGAGGTGGGCGAAGTCCTGGCAGACGCCGCGGCGGCTGGCAAGCACTTCGGACAGCGGTGTCGAGATGGTGGTGAAGCCGGGATGGTAGGTGAAGTCCGTATGCACCCGCTGCATCAGGTCATGCACGGCCTCGATCAGGGGGCGGCCAGTGGGAAAGGAGGTTACGGCATAGTCTGCCAGTTCCGGGGCGGTAGCAGCCAGCGGCGAGTCGAATGTGAACTGGCGTTGCTCGCTTGTATCCGCTGCCTGCGGTGCCGCCAGTGAGTCACGCACCTTGTCCCAGGGCGCGTCGTTATAGAGCGGCAGCTGCCCGGCTTCCTCGTGCAGGACGACTTCGCTGCTGGCAGTGACTGTCATGGACTGGTTCGGTTGCTGGATGGAAAAATAGCTCATGTGGTTGCCGAAGAAATCGATGTGTTCGGCAACATCGTTTGGCGCGGGGTCGATGTGCAACTGGTGCTGCAGGCATTGCTGCCGGTCGCTGTCGCGCGGCCGCAGGTGCGCCAGGTTGTGGCACTGGCTCACAGTGCCGCTGTAGAAATACTCGGTGCGGTGTGTGACCCGGTACTTCATGAAGCTTCCGGTCCGTTACCCACCAGCTGATGGGGTACTTTCGCGTGCATGAAATAGGTGTCTGCCAGTGCGCTGGAAGCGGTGCCGAGCGCTTGCCCGAGACCGGCCAGCAGGGACTCCAGTTCGCCGCGGACGCCGCCATCTGACTGTGCCAGCAGCGCAGCGTCGGCGAGGCTGAGGCGGGTGCGTGATTCCATGACCAGCCGCAGTTCCTGCTTGTAGGGACGGACACCCTGTCCCGGCAGGGCATCGAGGTGGTGCTTGATATCATTGACCTGAAAACCGAGCGAGCGGGCGTTACTGTCATCGAGCAGCAGCAGGTCCAGTGTGGTGTCGATCTGCGGCCGGTCGCGATAGCGGCGCCGGTACAGGGTCAGACTTTCCGCTACGTTCAGCACCGACTCCAGCAGCAGTGCCTCGACTTCCGCCGGCATGCTGTTGACCAGGGTTGCACGCAACAGCGCGGTCAGTTGCTGTGCACGCTCGATGCGCCTGCCAAGGTGCAGGAAGTGCCAGCCGAGTTCCCGGCTCATGCTTTCACTGGTCGCCCCCGCGATTGCCATCAACGCGGTAATGATGCGATCCAGCACGTCCTGCAGGAACTGTGCATCGTTTGTGGCAACCTGCTTCAGGTCGGTAATCTCGTCCCCGATGTCGTTGATCACCCGCCGGGTATCCGTTGTAACCAGGTTGCGCACCGCGTAGGCGGCCTTCAGGAATCCCGCCAGGTTGGCCGCGAGCGATCCGCTGCGTTGCGTGTTGATGACCAGGTCGGTGATTTCCATCCAGGGTGACTGCAGCCGTTCCGCACTGCCGGCACCCACGAAACCCGGATAGGTAACGGTCATGTGGGTCAGGCCGCGCAGCAGGACCTCAAGGGTGTTCCGGTAAACCGGGTCTGCCAGCTGCAGACTTTCGTTGGTGCGCTGATGAATGGCGCGCAGCAGGCGAATCATGGCCTCGGCACGCTCGGCATAGCGCGCGGCCCAGTAGAGGTTTTCCGCCGCAACCCCGGGCAGGGTTTCACGGCTTTCCGGGAAGCCCGGAAGCGCCAGTGTCTGCATGGATTCCGTCGCCTCGGGTTCCGATGCCAGCACCCAGGTGTCCTTGCTGATGGCGCCTGCCTGGCTGGACACGATGCGGCTGCCGGGTTCGTTGCCGACGCGGGTGAGTCCGCCCGGCATCACTACCCAGGTATCCTGGCTGGCGACCAGGAAGCTGCGCAATACCGCGGGTCGCGGTTCCAGCAGGCCGTTTTTCAGGGTGGGTGCGGCTGACGGGGTCTGCAGTTCCTGGCCAACGTAGTGATGCGGCCGGGCCTTGATCCGCTCCCGCCACGCTTCCAGTTCCTCGCGGCTCAGCAGGTTGCCGAAGACCGAATGCTCGCCGCCCAGCCGGTGTGCGGGCCGCAGTACCAGCTTGTGCAGGTTGGCCAGCACGTAGTCCCGTTCCATCGTCTGCCCGCACCACCAGGTCGCGACCGAGGGGAGGCGCAGTTCCTGGCCAAGGAAATGTTTCGCCAGGCGGGGCAGGAATGCCAGCAGCCCGGGGCTTTCCAGCACCCCGGAACCGAGCGGATTGGCAACCGCTACCCGGCCACGGCGCACCGCCTCGGCCAGCCCGGCCACGCCCAGCAGCGAATCGGGCCGCAGTTCCAGCGGGTCGCAGAACAGGTCATCGACGCGCCTGAGGATGACATCCACCGGCTCCAGCCCGGTAACCGCCTTCAGCCAGACGCGGCCGTCACGCACCGTGAGGTCGGTTCCCTCGATGAGGGTGTAGTCGAGGTAGTTGGCGAGGTACAGATGTTCGAAATAGGTTTCGTTCAGGGGACCCGGCGTCAGCACCACCACGCGCGGGTTTTCCCGGCCGTCCGGCGCCAGGTCTGCCAGCGCCGCGCGCACCAGGCGGAAGAACGTCGCCAGCCGGTGCGGGTGGGAATCCCGGAACAGGCTGGGGATCAGGCGTGACATCACTGTGCGGTTTTCCAGCGCATAACCGGCGCCGGACGGGGCCTGGCTGCGGTCGTTGAAGACCCGCATCACGCCGTCGGCTCCCCGGGCCAGGTCGGCAGCGTACAGCGTCAGAGTCGGCACCGGCCGCTGGTCCGTGACCACGCAGGAGCGCAGGTAGCCGGGATGCCCGTAGACGAGTTCCGCGGGCAGCAGGCGTTTGCGCACCAGGTTGCGTGCCCCGTAAAGGTCGGCGAGGATGAGGTTGAGCAGTTCGGCCCGTTGCGCCAGCCCGGCTTCGATGTCGGCCCATTCTGCGCTGCTGATCAGCAGTGGCACCGGGTCCAGTTCCCAGGGGCGGTTCAGGCCGTCAGGGGTACTGTAGATATTGTAGGTTGCCCCGTCGCTGCGCAGCATGCGCACCGTGTCGCGCTGGCGCTGGCTCAGCACGTCCGGGCCCATCGCGGCCAGTGAATCTATCAGGTAGCGCCAGTGCTGGCGCACGCCCTCGCTGCGGGAGCACATCTCGTCATAGGCGCCGTGCGGCGGGGTATAGCCGGGACAGGTAACCGGGGTGATGTCGGGTTTACCCATAATTTATTGTGTTAACAGGCCCTGGCTGCAGCCGGGTCGGTATCTCAGGTCCAGGGTGCAAGGATACTCCGAATTGACCTCCTCTGGGGGTGGTGCCATCGGTCCGCGGGGCGGATCGACAATGACGTGGCGCCTCAGTTCATCCGTGCCGGGGGGCGGCCGCAGCGTACCGGGAGTGTGGCCGTCGCCGCGGAAACGACTGATGCGGCGGGCCTCGGCCTCGTAGGCGTTGACCGGGAAGACATCGTAGTGACGTCCGCCCGGGTGCGCGACATGGTAGGTGCAGCCGCCGATCGAACGACCGTTCCAGGTGTCGATGATGTCGAACACCAGCGGCGCATGGACGCCGATGGTGGGGTGCAGCGCCGAGGGCGGGTTGCCAGGCGCGGTAGCGCACGCCGGCGACATACTCGCCGTGGTGCCGGTATTGCGCAGGGGAACGCGGCGGCCATTGCAGGCGACCACGTAGCGGGTGTCGGTCAGTCCGGTGACCTTGACCTGCACGCGTTCCACCGAGGAGTCGACATAGCGCGCCGTACCGGCTGCTCATTTCCTCGCCCAGCACGTGCCAGGGTTCGAGGGCCGCGTTCAGCTCGAGGCGAATGCCCTGGACGGTGACCGCACCGTAGTGCGGGAAGCGGAATTCCTGGAACGGCGCCAGCCAGTCGAGCTGGAAGGCGTAACCGGCACGCTGCAGATCGCCGACCACGTCCTGCATGTCGCTCCAGACGAAGTGCGGCAGCATGAAGCGGTCGTGCAGTGACGGTGCCCCAGCGCACCAGTGTGTGCCGGTAGGGCTTTTTCCAGAAACGCGCGATCAGGGTGCGCAGCAGCAGCATCTGCACCAGGCTCATGCGCGCATGCGGCGGCATCTCGAAGGCGCGGAATTCCACCAGTCCGAGGCGCCCGGTGGCGGAGTCCGGTGAATAGAGCTTGTCGATGCAGAACTCCGCGCGGTGGGTGTTGCCGGTCGACGTCGACCAGCAGATGGCGCAGCAGCCGGTCCACCAGCCAGGGCTGCGGTGACTTCGCCCTCGGGCATCTGCTGGAAGGCGATCTCCAGCTCGTAGAGGCTGTCGTCGCGGGCCTCGTCCACCCGCGGCGCCTGGCTGGTCGGACCGATGAACATGCCCGGAGAACAGAGAGGAGAGTCCTGGATGATGCTGCCAGTAGGTGATCAGGCTGCGCAGCAGATCGGGGCGGCGCAGCAACGGACTGTCGGACGGCGTCGTACCGCCCAGGGTGACGTGATTGCCGCCGCCGGTACCGGTGTGGCGACCGTCGAGCATGAACTTCTCCGTGCCCAGCCGGGCCTGACGGGCTTCCTCGTAGAGGATTGTCGGTGTGCTCGACCAGATCCGCTGCCAGTTGCCGAGCCGGGTGGATGTTGACCTCGATGACGCCCGGGTCCGGGGTGACCGGCAAACTTACGCAGGCGATAGTCGCGCGGTGGCTCGTAGCCTTCCAGCACCACCGGCGATGCCGAGCTCGGCGGCCAGGGCCTCAATGACTGCCGACCAGATCGAGGTAATGCTCCAGATGGGTCAGCGGCGGCATGAAGACATGCAGCCGGTCCGCGCGGCCTCGACGCAGATCGCCGTGTGCGGCACCTTGACGTCACGCGTCTCGGCGGCCGTCGTCACGCCGACTGCCTGCTCGTTTGATTTCCGGGTGCGGCAGTCCTCGGCCGGCAGAGCTGGCTGTAGCGACGCGTGACCTCGCCGTAGAAATCGCCCAGCGGTCGGCAAGCGGTGCGAACAGGCTGCTGCGGATGCTGAGGTTCGCGTTCCTCGGGTGCGACCCAGGGTAGCGTATCCAGTGGCAGCCGCAGGCCCATGGGTGAATCACCCGGCACCAGAAACAGATGACCGCGACGAAAATCCCAGCGCTGCTGCGCCAGCTGTCTGTCTTCATCCCAGTGCAGGGGCAGGGCGTAGCCGCCGGATTATCCAAGCCCTGTCCAGTAAGCTTTCGACCAACGCGGCGACGTTCGGCTGGATCTTTCGATGCCGGTTCGTCAGCGGGTCGAGATTCAGCGGTAGCTGACTCTCCTGCCAGAGAGGTAGTGCAACGGTCCTCGTAGGCCGGCAGACGTAGCTCGGTGTCGATACCGAGTTGCTGTGCAAGCCGGGTGGTGAAACGCTGCCGCATCGGCCCGGATGCCGTAGTCACGCGTCGTGTCCGCCAGCAGTTTGGGGTCGCTGCCAGAGCGGCTTGCCATCGCGCGCCAGAAACAGCGTCAGCGCCCAACGTGGAGCGGTTCACCGGGATACCATTTGCCCTGGCCATAGTGCAGCAATGCGCCGGGCGCGAAGTCTGTCCGCAGGCGTTGCAGCAGTTCGCCTGGCAAGCTTGCGCTTGTGCGTCCCAACGGCGGCAGTGTTCCATTCCTGCCGCTTCCATGTCGTCAATAGAGACGAACGTCGGCTCACCACCCATGGTCAGGCGCACATCGCCGTTCCAGATCGGTCATCGACCTTGTTCCCGAGTGCATTGATGGCGGTCCATTGGGCATCGCTGTAGGGCTTGGTGACGCGCGGATCTTCGTGGATCGGTTGCACCGTGTTACTGAAAGCTGAATTCAACCTCACACTTGCCGGTCGCGCCGGTGATCGGCGCCGCGCTGCCAGGATGCGGCGTGCAGGCCAGTGGAATATGACCTTCGCCGGCAAACAATCCAGAGGTCGCATCAAGTCCGACCCAGCCGGCGCCGGGTATATACACTTCGGCCCAGGCATGCAGATCGGTGAAATCCTGGTCGGTACCAGAGGGGCCATCCAGGGACTTGACGTCCGGCGTCGAGCTGCACCAGATAACCGGAAACGAAGCGCGCCGCAAAACCCAGGTGACGCAGGATCTGCACCAGCAGCCAGGCGAGTCCCGGCACGAGCCCAGTGCCGTTGCCAAGCGTTTCCTCGCAGCTCTGTACGCCAGGCTCCATACGAATGTTGTAAGCAATGTCCTCGTACAGCTGCTGATTGAGGCCAACCAGGAAATCGACAATCGGCGCTTTAGTCCGGCTCGACCCTCTTCATCCAGTCGCGCAACCGAGGACCGTCCTCGTTGATTTCCAGATAGGGCGTCAGTTCAGTGCGCAGCTCAGGGTTGTAACGAAAGGGGTAGTGTTCGGCATAGTCCTCGACGAAAAAGTCAAAGGGATTGATCACCGTCATGTCGGCGATCAGATCGACCTCGAAACTGAATTCCGGGTCTTTTCCGGAAACACGACCCGGGCCAGGAAGTTGCCGAACGGGTCCTGCTGCCAATTGATGAAATGCGGTTCCGGCTGAATGCGTAAGGAATAGGCCTCGATCGGCGTGCGGCTGTGCGGGGCCGGACGCAGCCTCAAGACATGGGGCGATACGCTTATCGGTCGCTCGTAGTGATACTCGGTCTTGTGATTGATTGCGATTCGTATGGCCACCGGCTCTGTACCTGTTCAGTCAGACTACGGAACTGTAGTCGACAGCCAGTATGGCATGTATTCCATCCATACAAGCGCATGATCCAACCCGATGTTGGCAAACGCCGGGGTGCGCTCGGATTGGCTTGTCGGGCTAGACGACGACCACGGAATTGTCACCGTCGCCCAGCGGACTGGGGGTGTACTTGTCAGCGGCCCAGTCGTTTTCCCAGGTCTGGCTGTCAATCAGGTACTTGTACTGGTACTCGCGGTCGGTATCGAGGTCGATGGTCACGCTGAAGGAACCATCCTTGCGGCGCTTCATTCGGCGTCCCGCCGGTATCCCAGTCATTGAAATCGCCGACCAGGTTGACCGCGGTCGCCGCCGGGGCCGCCGCCGCCGGCAGCTCAAATGTGACCTTGCAGACCGGTTTGGTCTTGAGCATCCGTTTTTTCATGAAACATCGCCTCCATCAATAAAATTCAGATTTGCTGTCATTACGGCGTGCGAGTTTGCACGCTGTCCAGTGACTGCGCAATACGGTCAATGTTTTGCCCCCTGGCTGCCGGTGGCACTGGCCTGCAGTTCCAGCAACTCCTCTTCCACGCCGGCTGCGTGGGTCAGTTCGGCGACATTCTCGCGGTGAAAAATCCGTTGAAATCACCGAAACGTTGCACGTACTCGATAATCAGCGATGAATGCTCCGAGGCGCTGGAGAATATCTGCTTCAGCCCCTGCTCCCGGGAGCCAATCACATCGAGCAGGAAATCACGCCCCTGTGCGGCGATGTGCTTGACGACATATTCGATATTTTCCAGCCCGTCGGTTTCGCCGTCGCGGACCGCCAGCGCAATATGATGCAGCCGCGGCCCGTAGTTGCGGACGAAGGTTTCGGTCGGTGAGGGCAGCCGGGTCAGGTGGTTGACGAAATAGGGCGTGTTATTCGCGGTGAATACCTTGGCCGGGCTGCGCAGCTCACTGGCATGATGCACGCTCCTGGTGACATTCGTGGATGAGTTCTGGTCCCTGATATCGAAGGAGCCCCAGTAGTAGTAGCTCGACAGCGACAGCCACTCGAGGAGCGCCACTTCCCGGTTCTGGCTGTAGACGCGGGTGGCGAGGTGGTCGATTGGCAGGAT
>CAVPAE010000004.1:0-230578 GCA_963701455.1 uncultured Gammaproteobacteria bacterium | reverse complement strand
GTCGGTGATGCCGATCCCGAAGCCCTGCGCGCCGCGCTCGCCGAGAGTCTGCCGGCGTTGGCCGACGCCATTGATGGTGAATCGCCTGCTCATTAAGAAAGGGGAGTATACCCAGGTAGTCTATTACTGGTTTCAGCAGCGCGGTCGGAATATTACCAATGAATGGATGGTGAAGTGGTATCTGTTCTGGGATTCAATGACGCGCAATCGTACCGATGGTGCCCTGGTTCGGCTGACGGCTTTTGTTCTTCCGGGGCAGGATGTGGCGGTTGCGGATGAACGACTGGTTGAGTTTGCCAATACCGTGTTTCCTTATCTTTCTGACTATATTCCGGATTAGTGTTTGATTGAATTGCATTTAACATACAACTATCTCTGATTAAGTCCCGATTCGTCATTCCGGCGCATGCCGGAATCCAGTGAAATCAACAAGCTGGATCCCGGCCTTCGCCGGGGTGACGATTATTCAGTGTGTCCTTAAGTTGAAATGTCCTCGTCATTGCAAAGACGACACATCAGAGTTTCATTAGACACTGTACCTATTAGCCTGACTACCCACTGGATTTCCTGTGCACGATATTTTTCACGATCCTATCATTGACCTTCAATTGGGTGCGGAAGCCGTAGCCGACGGGGCCAGGGGAAGTCCCCTGACTTTTATTCTGCCGCTGATTGCTGCGTTGGTATTAAGTATGGTCATCATTCCGATCATGGTGCGGCTCGCGCCACGGCTGGGAATGATGGACAAGCCGGATCCGCGCAAGGTGCATGCGATACCCATCCCCCGTGTCGGTGGCGTCGGTATCTTTTTCGGTGCCCTGATTCCCATTGTTCTTTTACTGCCTATAGACCAGACACTGGTGGCGTACCTTTTTGGCGCACTGGTGTTGTTTGCTTTCGGGGTCATGGATGACTGCAAGGAGCTGGGCCACTATGTGAAGTTCATAGGTCAGTTTATTGCCGTCATTGCGGTCGTTTATTACGGGGATGTGTATGTCAGCTTGCTGCCGTTCATGGGTGGTGAACCTGTATCTGCGCTTGTCGGTAAGCCATTTACGGTGATTGCAATCGTAGGAATGATCAACGCGATCAACCATTCGGATGGACTGGATGGCCTGGCGGGGGGGAATCCCTGCTGAGCCTGGGTGGCATTGGTTATCTTGCCTGGCTGGCGGGTGGTACGACTGTCACCATGATTTCCCTGGCAACGGCTGGTGGCCTGCTCGGCTTTATGCGGTTTAATACCTACCCGGCCAGGATCTTTATGGGGGATGGCGGCAGCCAGTTTCTTGGTTACACGCTTGGGATTTTGGCCGTGTTGCTGACCCAGGAGGTTAACCCGGTATTGAGCCCTGCCTTGCCGCTGCTCCTGCTTGGCCTGCCAATCGCGGATATCCTGGCTGTGTTTGCGCAGCGTATCTATCACAAGATGAACTGGTTCAGGGCGAGCAAGAATCATATCCATCATCGTCTGCTCGATCTTGGATTCCATCATTACGAGTCTGTGATTGTGGTCTATTCAGTGCAGGCCTTGTTGGTGTTATGTGCCGTGCTGATGCCTTATGCGATGGATGCATCCATTCTGCTGACCTATCTTGTGGTGGTGTCGGCGGTGTTTGTTTTTCTCTATCTGGCGGAACGTGGTGGATGGCGTCTGCGACCGGTGAATGAGGTTGCTCCATCTGGATAAGGTGATTCAATCAGCTACCCATAGTCCAGGTCTGCTGGCTATCCCATTTGGCGTGGTCTTTTACGGCATATCCGCTTTCCTGGTTGCTGGCGCACTGGTAAGTACCACCATTCCTGTAGATTTCACTCTGGCGGCAACCGGGCTGCTTGTGTTGCTGGTGTTGCGCCTGGTGATGGGGGCGCGTGTATGGTATTTGCCGCTCAGGCTGCTTGCCTATGTCACGGTTGTATTTGTCGTGTATTTGTTCAATACCTATCAGCCTGCCCAGCTGTCAGGCTAT
The DNA here is from genome assembly GCA_963701455.1 of uncultured Gammaproteobacteria bacterium. Lineage (GTDB taxonomy): Bacteria > Pseudomonadota > Gammaproteobacteria > UBA9214 > UBA9214 > UBA9214. The sequence goes on along the minus strand of CAVPAE010000004.1, from coordinate 228,608 downwards.
TGATCCGTTTACCTATATCTTTTTTGGAGTGCTTGTTGCTGCCATAGCCTTGTCGATTCGTCTCAAGGATGTTGGCGATTTCAAGGTTACACCAATGGATTTTCTGGTGGCTCTCGTGGTAATTGGTATTGCCGTACTGATAAGGGAAGGGGCTGTTGAATCCAGGACGATGGCGATAGCATTGAAGACAATCATTCTGTTTTATGGTTGTGAGGTGATTTTAAACAGGATGGAAAAACGCTGGAATGTATTCACGGTGTCGGTGCTGGCTTCTTTGTTGATCATTAGTGTGCGCGGGGCGATGTTGAATTTTCTCTAAGGTTGGTAGCGTGCGGGGTTTAACAAAGATATTGATGGCCACGGAAAACACGGAAGGACACGGAAAGATAAGATCTGTAAATAATCTAATAACGAATAAGATGCGGAAATGAATTCAAAGAACTGGATTCCGGCTCTCCGCTACGCTGCGGCCGGAATGACGAAATAATGAGGGCTACCTTGGAGCTAATGGGAACGAGTATATGAGTAATCAAAAAGAAACCAGGAAGGTCGCGCTGATAACGGGCGTTACCGGGCAGGATGGCGCCTATCTGGCTGAGCTGTTGCTGAATAAAGGCTACATCGTGCATGGTATCAAGCGCAGGGCGTCGTCGTTTAATACGGATCGTATTGATCATTTGTACCATGACCTGCATGAAAGTAATGTGCGGTTTATCCTGCACTATGGTGACCTGACCGATTCGACCAACCTGATTCGCATCATTCAGGAAGTGCAGCCGGATGAACTCTATAACCTTGCTGCACAGAGTCATGTGGCGGTTTCATTTGAAACTCCCGAGTACACGGCAAACTGCGATGCATTGGGGACTTTGCGGTTGCTGGAGGCGATCAGGATTCTGGGGCTGGAAAAGAAGACAAAATTCTACCAGGCGTCTACCAGTGAATTGTTCGGCAAGGTGCAGGAAATTCCGCAGAAGGAAACCACACCGTTCTATCCGCGCAGTCCCTATGCGGTCGCCAAGCTTTATTCCTACTGGATTTGTGTCAATTACCGAGAGGCCTACGGGATCTATGCCTGTAATGGCATTCTTTTTAACCATGAATCGCCGGTTCGCGGTGAGACCTTTGTGACGCGCAAGATTACCCGGGCGGTGGCGCGTATAAAGCTGGGGCTGCAGGACAAGCTGTTTCTTGGCAACCTGAATTCCCTGCGTGACTGGGGGCATGCCAAGGACTATGTCAAGATGCAGTGGTTGATGCTGCAGCAGGATGAGCCGGAGGATTTCTGTATCTCGACGGGTGTGCAGTACTCGGTGCGTGATTTCGTGAATGCGGCCTGCAAGGAAGTGGGTATTTCGCTGCGCTGGGAAGGTGAAGGTGATTGATGAGAAAGGCATCGAGGAAGACCAGTGGCAAGGTGCTGGTAGAGGTCGATCCGCGCTACTTCCGGCCAACCGAGGTAGAGACACTGCTGGGAGATTCCAGCAAGGCGCGGGAGAAGCTCGGCTGGGTGCCGGAGATTTCCCTGGACGAGATGGTGGCAGAGATGGTGCGGGAAGATCTCAAGATTGCCGAGCGGGATGAACTGTGCAGGCGGGAGGGGTTCCGGACGTTCGATTACAATGAATAATGGCCACGGAATCCACGGAAGAACACGGAAAAATTAACCCAATCATTGCAAAAATCTCCTGTAGGAGCGTCCACCTGGCGGCGATCGCGCCGGAGGACGGCGCTCCTACAGGATGGAGCCAGGACCTCGCTATCGGTGAATTCCAGAATCAATACACCAGGATATATTTCATCCTGTAAATCACCTCCCAAAACCGGATTACAGCCCCGAGTTTATGCAACTAATGGTTTAAACATATAACAATGTTGGGTGCGGGGTGTTCAAGTTGTTCGCTGGTTCTCACTGATACGCGTCATATTCATGTGCAGCGCGAGCGGTTTCTTGCTAAATTTTGGTTAAACCCTGTTGCGTTGGCGGGTTCAAAGGGGTTCGCTTCGCACGAGTTGCGATCGATACAGCAGCATGTTGAAGAAAACAGGAAAATATTTCTGGAGGCGTGGAATGAGCACATTGGCAGTTGAAATACATCCTCTGGCTCAGAGTGTCGTGTTCACAGATGACGACTTGATCGTGTCATTGATGGATGGGCGAAAGGTGACAGTTCCCTTGGTGTGGTTTCCTCGTTTATCAAGGGCAACGAAAAGCCAGTTAGAGAATTACGAACTTATGGGTGATGGTGAAGGCATGCATTGGCCTGAAATAGATGAAGATCTGAGCGTGGCTGGATTGCTGCGTGGAGAACGCTAGCAGTCATCACAATACGCTTTAACCCGAACCGCAAAAGACTACGCTGCTAGCGTTTGCCCGCGGAAGCACACAGAGTCCACGGAAGGGCACGGAAAATAAATTCTGTAAATAAAAATGGCTACGAAAGAGCCTGAAAGAATGAATAGTAAATAATGAGTCCTACAATATTTCGTGAAAGAGGTTATCGTTTCTTCTTCTTTTCAAGGGAAGAATCCAGGATGCATGTTCATGTGTATTGTGGCGAGGGTGAAGCCAAATATTGGTTGGAGCCGGAAATAGAATTGGCAAGAAATTACCGTCTTTCTGGGCTACAATTGAAGCAGATTGAAGAACTTATTGAGGTGCATTACGATGAGCTCGCAACCGCTTGGAAGCAACACTTCTCCGGCTGAGGTCACAAATATCTCAAGTAACGGGGTTTGGCTGCTCGCTAGTGATAGAGAGTTTTTCATGTCCTATGATGATTTTCCATGGTTCAAGAATGTGACCATCGGGAAAATACTCAATGTGGAGGAGCCAACCCCAGGCCATTTTTATTGGCCTGATTTAGATGTAGATGTTGGTATTGAAACAATAGAACATCCTGAGCGATTTCCACTCAAGTCAAAGTAACGCATAGCGAACAGCGCGGCCCGGACTCAAGGCTCGCCAGCAGCTCTCGAAGGTAAGTGAAGCGCAATTATTGAACTATCTAAAGGCCGCAGACACCAGGTCGTGATGCTGGTGAATTTTGCTTACCTAAGGGCAACCATTAAGCGCCTTGTTATAGAGAGAGAAGCTATGAAAGGTTTTATTTTTACGTCTTATTCCGTGTGCTTCCGTGGCTATTTGATCTATGGATAAGAAATCGAAGATATACGTTGCCGGTCACCGGGGATTGGTGGGTTCAGCGATAGTCAGGAAGTTGCAACAGGAAGGCTTTGTCAACCTGGTTACGGCTACCAGCAAGGAGCTGGATCTACGTGAGCAGGCGGCGGTTCGGGAGTTCTTTGCAGCAGAACGTCCGGATTATGTGTTTCTGGCGGCAGCCAGGGTGGGCGGTATTCTTGCCAATAACAGCTATCCGGCTGATTTCATCTACCAGAACCTGATGATCGAGGCGAATGTCATCGAGAGTTCACGCTTGTACGAGGTAGACAAGCTGCTGTGTCTCGGCAGTACCTGTATTTATCCGAAGATGGCGCCGCAGCCGCTGAAGGAAGAGTACCTGCTGACCGGTCCGCTGGAGCCGACCAATGAATGGTATGCGGTGGCGAAGATTGCAGGCATCAAGTTGTGTCAGGCCTACCAGCGGCAGTATGGCAGTAAGTTCATCTCCGCCATGCCGACGAACCTGTACGGGCCGGAGGATAATTTTGATCTTGAATCCTCACACGTCATGCCGGCACTGATTCGCAAGTTTCATGAGGCCAGGGTTGCGAGTGCACCCTCCGTGACGGTGTGGGGATCCGGCAAGCCGTTGCGGGAGTTCCTGCATGTGGATGACTGTGCCGCTGCGTGTCTGTTCCTGATGCAGAATTATGAGGGCGAGGACATCGTCAATATCGGGGTTGGGGAGGATATAACCATTGCCCGGCTGGCGGAGATTGTGGGTGAAGTGGTTGGTTACGAGGGCGAGATTGTCTACGACTCGAGCAAGCCGGATGGGACACCGCGCAAGCTGGTGGATGTGTCGCGGATCAATGGGCTGGGGTGGCGCGCAAGTATCGGGCTGGAAGATGGGATCAGGAGGACTTATCAGTGGTATCTGGAGAATGAGGTAAAAAAGTGAAGGGTGAGATGTGAAGAAGTGAGATAAGAAGACAGAGTAATGGCCACGGAATCCACGGAAGGACACGGAAAAATATATTTAAAAAGCTTTAAAGGTTGGTAGGATGGAGATAAAAGGGTGTACCTGCTTAAGGAAACCCTGAATAAGTCGTCACCCCGGCGAAGGCCGGGGTCCAGCTTGTTGATTTCCCTGGATTCCGGCATGCGCCGGAATGACGAATCGGGACTTGTTCAGAGTCTTCATTAGGTCCTGGCAGTTATCAAGAGAAAATGGCTGTGCCGATTACCATCATAAAAATCGTATATTCAATAAGTTAAGCTTGTTTGGCATTTTGTCGTCATATATCCTCATGCGGCGCTATTACCTGGAGATATTCAATGTTTTTTTCTGTTAACAAGATCCGTTTTATGGCGGCAATGCTGTTGGCTGCGATTGTGCTGAGTGGTTGCGGTGGCGCCGAGGAGCGCAAGGCGAAGTACCTGGAGCGCGGCAAGGCCTATTTTGAAGAAGAAAATTATGAGAAGGCGCGGGTCGAATTCAAGAATGTTCTCCAGATAGACCCAAAGACTGCTGCACCCTATTTCTACCTGGGACAGATCGAAGAGAAGGAGCAGGAATGGCGCAAGGCCTTTGGCAACTACAGCAAGGCCGTCGAACTGGATCCCGAACTGGTTGATGCGCGCATCCACCTGGGGCGGTTCTATGTGCTGGCCGGTGAAATCGACAAGGCCAGTGAGCAGGCTGATGAGGCGCTCGCGAGGGAGCCGGAGAATGCTGATGCGATGACGCTGCAGGCCTCAATCCTGGTGCGGCAGGAGAAGGAAGAAGAAGCGGTTGCACTGTTGCAGCAGGTACTGGCTGCAACGCCGGGGCATCTCGGCGCTACGTCGTTGCTGGCAGCACTCTACGAGAAACAGGGCAAGGACGATGAGGCGTTGCAGGTGCTGGAAGCCGCGGTCGTACAGAACCCGGATAGCGTGGCATTGCAGTTTCGACTCGCCCAGACCTATCTGAAGAGGAAGGAAAATGAGAAGGCCGAGGCGATCATGCTGGGGCTGGTTCGCGATCATCCGGAGGAGCTGCAGTATCGGGTGACGATGGCTTCCTACTATGCGCAGACAGATCAGAGCGACAAGGCAGAGGCTGTATTCCGTGAGGCGATCGCGGCCGATCCGGAAGATGCGCAGCGTTACCTGTTGCTTGCCGATTTTTACAAGAACAAGTTTGGTGCTGAAAAGGCTATCGCCGAGCTGGAAAATTCCAGCAAGGCAAAGCCCGAGCTGACTGCACTGCAGTTCTCCCTGGCGCAGTTGTATCTGCAGTCTGAACAGGCCGACAAGGCCGAGGCGGTTTATCAGGGCGTCATTGACAAGCAGGGCCTGGAGCCGGATGGCCTGACGGCCCGGACGGCTCTGGCTGCATTGCGAGTCCAGCAGGGCGAGATGGACGCGGCACGTTCCCTGCTGGGTGAGGTGCTGGCAGAGAATCCGAAGGACAGCAAGGCCTTGCTGCTCAAGGGGCGGATTGAACTGCAGGAGAAGCAGTACACGGAGGCAATTGCCTCGTTTCGCTCGGTATTGAAGGATCAGCCGGATTCGGCTGAGGTGATGACGCTGCTGGCCGCTGCCCACCAGGCGAACGGTGAGACTGAACTGGCGCTGGAGACACTGCAGCGGGCCGTCGAGGTGCAGCCGAAGAATATCGAGGCCCGGATCAGGCTGGCACAATTCCTGGCGGCGGCTGGCGATCTGGATGGCTCCCTGGCGCAGGTCAATGCAGCGCTGGAGGTTGAACCGGCCAATGTGATGGCGTTGCGCGCCAAGGCAGAACTGCTTGCCAAGCAGGGGAATGTGGAAGAGCTGGAGGAGGTGCTGACCCAGCTGGAGCAGGCTTCTCCCGAAACCGGTCTCGGTGCCTTCGGCAAGGGTCGTCTCTATATGTCACAGAAGAAATATGACGAGGCCCTGGCAGCCTTTAATGAGGCGCTTGAGCGTGAGCCGGATTCATTGCTTGCGCTGACTTCGCTGGTGAATACCTACATTGCCATGGGCAATCCGGATGGCGCCATAACGCGGCTTGACGGCCTGCTTGAGGAAAATCCAAAACACCCGGTGGCGCACGATCTGCTGGGTATTGTCTATGTGTCGAAGCAGGAGTTTGCTCTTGCCGAGCAGCATTTCAGCAGTCAAATTGAAATCAACCCGAAGAGCAGCGTGGTCTATACCCAGCTGGCTGCGGCACGCGCCCGGCAGGGCAATCGCGACGGCGCCGTGGCGGCGATGCGGCAGGGGCTTGAGGCTATGCCGGGAGACACCAAGTTGCTGACCGGCCTGGCGGGTATGTATACCGAGCTGGGTGAATTAGACAAGGCAGCCACGGTCTTCGAACAGGGTCTGGCTGAATCCCCGGATAACCAGCAGCTGGCACTGGGACTTGCAGGAATTCGTGAACGCCAGCAGCAGTACGATGCCGCGATCAAGATATACGAGCAGCTGCATGAGCAGGCACCGGAGAATTTGATTGTCATAAACAACCTGGCCGCACTGCTCTCCGACCACCGCAAGGATGAAGCGAGCCTGGCCAGGGCCAAGGAACTTGCCCTCAAGCTGAAGGACAGCGAGCAGCCAGCCCTGCTGGATACCCTGGGCTGGGTATATTACCGGCTGGGTGAATATGACCAGGCGGCGACTGTCCTGTCCGGCGTGGTGGAACAGGCGCCGAAAGTCCCGGTGTTCCGCTACCATCTCGGCATGACCTACTACCGCCAGGGCGATACCCGCGCGGCCAGGGAAATCCTCTCGGGCGCAGTCGCCGATGAGTACAAGTACGAGGGCGTGGATGAAGCGCGCCGTGTGTACGCGGAGCTGACGGCTAATTGATGGTCAGGGCGTGAAAGGCGGCACGCAATATGTACTGCACGCCACCTCGTCTCTGCACTACTGCTGCACACCCGATAGTTGCATAAATCCCGGCCTGGAAACCGATGTCGCATAATGTTTTACAGGATTAAGAGAACCTCTGGACAAGTCGTCACCCCGGCGAAGGCCGGGGTCCAGCTTGCAGATTTTCCTGGGTTCCGGCCTTCGCCGGAATGACGGACAAGGATTTGCTCAGTTTCCTTAAATGAAAATTTCATGCCCGTTATAGCGCAGTCTTGTAGGAGCGGCTTTCAGCCGCGATTCGCGCCTGCAAGGCGCTCCTACAGTTAGCGATTGTTGCAATGGTTGCAGGATGCCCCTGAATGATTGACACCGGCATCATCAGCTTCGGCGTTGGTGCAGCGCTGTTCCTGATCCTGAGCCTTGTGCTGCTGACCGGCCAGCAGGGGCGGTCGCGCAAGAATGCACTGAAGTTCGCCTCCGTGGTCAGTACCGTCTGGCTCGGGTTTACGGCGCTCACGATCTATCACGACGTATCCTTTTTCTCCTACCTGATCGAGCCTCTGCGCAGCTTCTCCTGGCTGCTGTTCCTGGGTTATGTGCTGGTGTCATCGGTAACCGACACCCGGGTTGCAGACAATCGATTCCGCAGTGCAACCCTGATTGCCGGACTCTATACCGCTGTGCTGGTGGGGCTGGTGTTGTTCCGCATGTTTGCCGGACCGCAGGTCACGCTGCTTCTCGGGGTTGATCTGCTGTATGCCGGCCTGCTGGTGGTCGCCATTGCCGGCCTGGTGCTGGTCGAGCAGGTGATGCGCAATGCCCACGTGGAATCGCGCCGGGCGGTGAAGTACCTCTGCATCGGGCTGGGCATGATCTTCGCCTACGATTTCTATCTGTATTCCAATGCACTGCTGTTCCAGCAGCTGGATGTCACCATCTGGGAGGTCCGCGGCTTCGTCAACGCCATGGCCGTGCCCGTGCTGGCCATTGCCATTGCCCGCGATCCGCGGCTGTCGCTGGATATTTTTGTGTCGCGGCGCATGGTGTTCCACACGGCGTCCCTGCTGGGCGCCGGGCTGTACCTGCTGGCGATAGGCGCGGGCGGCTACTACATCCGCAGCTACGGCGGCGAGTGGAGCACCGTCGTGGAAATCATTTTCCTGTTCGGCGCTGGCCTGGTCCTGATGGTGCTGTTTTTCTCTGGCAAGGTCAGGGCGAAACTGCGGGTGTTTATCAACAAGCATTTCTTCCATTACAAGTATGATTACCGGGATGAATGGCTGCGGTTCATCAACACCCTGTCATCCGGTCAGCCCGACGATCGCCTGCGGGAGCGCGCCATTCACTCGATCGCGGAAATCATCGACAGCCCGGGCGGCATACTCTGGATGCGCGAAATGAATCGTTTCGTGCCGGTGTCCAGCTGGCAGATGAATGTCTCCGACGATAATGTCGTTGCCGCTGACCATCCCCTGGTCCGGTTCATGGCCGCGCGGGAATGGTTGATCGATATTGATGAATTCGCGCGTGACCCCGACCTGTACGGTGACCTCGTTCTCCCTGACTGGCTTGAGAAGATGGCGCTCGCCTGGCTGATCGTTCCCCTGATCGTGCACGATCACATGGTCGGCTTCATGGTCCTGGCAAGCTCTCCGGCACAGACCTCCTTCAACTGGGAAGACTCGGACCTCGTCAAGACCGCCGGGCGGCAGGTCGCGGTGCATCTGGCGCAGCTGGAGGCATCGCAGGCGCTTGCCGAGGCCAAGCAGTTCGAGGCCCGCAATCGCCTCACCTCTTACGTGATGCATGATCTGAAGAACCTGATTGCACAGCTGTCGCTGGTGGTTACCAACGCAGCCAAGCACAAGAGCAATCCGCGTTTCATGGATGATGTCATCACGACGGTGGACAACTCGGTGCAGAAAATGAACCGGCTGCTGGAACACCTGCGCAGTGACGGCGTCCAGGTTCCCCAGGCCGAGGCCATCGAGATTTGCGCGGCATTGGGTGAAGTCGTCAAGTTGATGTCCAATAACCGGCCTGTGCCTACCCTGGATTGCCAGGCAACGGGCCTGTATGTCCGCGCCAACCGGGAGCGTTGCGAGGCGGTGCTTGGCCACCTGATCCGCAATGCCCAGGATGCAACCGACGATGACGGCCGGATTATCGTGCGCCTGTTCCGGCGCAATGCCCGCGCCATTATCGAGGTTCAGGACACCGGCACCGGTATGGACCCGGCATTTATCAAGGAGCGCCTGTTCCGGCCCTTTGACAGTACCAAGGGCAAGGCCGGCATGGGCATCGGTGTCCACGAGGCGCGAGACTACATACACAAGGTCGGTGGGGAACTCGAGGTCATCAGCCGGGTCGGTGAAGGGACGACTTTCAGGATCCAGCTGCCCATTAGCGATACGCCTTAAAATCACGTAAAGTTGTAACAGGTTCAAAACGATACCCAACCAGATGGATACACCCACAAGGAAATTACTGGTCGTTGAGGATGACCCCGGCCTGCAGACCCAGCTGCGCTGGTGTTTTGAAGGCTACGATGTCGTGATTGCGGGTGACAGGAAGAACGCGATCGCGGAAGTGCAACAGCACCAGCCGCCGGTCGTCACCCTTGACCTCGGTCTGCCGCCGGTGGCAGACGGCACCTCGGAAGGGTTTGCGCTGCTGGAAGACATCCTGCTGACAGCGCCGCATACCAAGATCATTGTCGTAACCGGTAACAACGAACGCGAACATGCCACCCGCTCGGTGGCCATGGGTGCCTACGACTTTTTCTACAAGCCGATTGATGCGGACATGCTGGAGCTGATCGTCAACCGCGCCTACCGGGTCTACGAGCTTGAAGAAGAAAACCGGCGCCTCAGCACCCAGAAGGTCGAGTCGCCGCTGGAAGGTGTGATTACCGGCAGCGACAGCATGCTGCAGGTCTGCCGCACAGTTGAAAAGGTTGCGCCCACGGACGCGACCGTGATGGTGCTGGGCGAGTCCGGTACCGGCAAGGAACTGCTGGCCCGTTCGCTGCACCAGCTCAGTGCCCGCCGGGACCACCGCTTCATGGCGATCAACTGCGCGGCGATACCCGAGAACCTGCTGGAGAGCGAGTTGTTCGGCTATGAAAAGGGCGCGTTCACGGGAGCAGCCAGACAGACGCCCGGCAAGATCGAGGCCGCTTCCGGCGGCACCCTGTTTCTCGACGAGATCGGTGATATGCCGGCGCCGCTGCAGGCCAAGCTGCTGCGGTTCCTGCAGGAGCGGGTCATCGAGCGGGTCGGCGGGCGCAAGGAAATCCCGGTTGACGTGCGCGTGATCTGCGCAACCCACAAGGACCTGCAGGAACTGATCCGCACCAACCAGTTTCGCGAGGACCTCTACTACCGTATCGGCGAGGTGACGATAACGATCCCCGCCCTGAAGGAACGTGAGGGCGATGCACTGCTGCTGGCGCGCGTCTTCCTGGAAAGGATCAGCAAGCAGCAGGGCAAGCAGGGGCATCGCTTCAGCAAGGATGCGATGGCGGCAATCGAGAACTACAGCTGGCCCGGCAACGTCCGCGAACTGGAGAACCGGGTCAAGCGCGCGGTTATCATGGCGGAACAAAAACAGATAACGGCGAGTGACCTTGAACTGGGCGGGGATTCACCCGACGAACTGGCGACCTTCAACCTGCGCGAGATACGCGACCGTGCCGACCGCCAGGCGATCCTGCGGGCCATGAACCATGTCGGCGGCAAGATATCCCAGGCCGCCGACCTGCTGGGCATCAGCCGCCCGACCATGTACGACCTGCTGCGCAAGTTTGGACTGAAGCCTAAGTAGAAAAGCTAATGGCCACAGAATCCACGGAAGAACACGGAAAAATAGAATTCAGGAAACTCTGAACAAGTCCTGATTCAGTCATTCCGGCGTATGCCGGACAAAAGCGCAAGGCGCGTTGAACGCCTGGGGGGGCGGCCCGCAGGGTGAGCGCAGCGAATCATCCAGGGAAATCAACAAGCTGGGCCCCGGCCTTCGCCGGGGTGACGATTTATTTAGAATTTCCTTTAGGAATCTCTGATTAATTCATTTCTCGTCATTCCGGCGCATGCCGGAATCCAGGGATGATGGCAGGAGGCCGGAATGGAGCGACAGCCGTGTGTCTATCTCTTGGCCAGCAAGCACAATGGCACTTTATATACCGGGGTCACTTCAAGTTTGACGAAGCGAATTTGGGAGCATAAGAATAACTTTGTAGAGGGTTTTACCAAAAAGTACGGTGTGCATACTTTGGTATGGTACGAATTACATGAAACGATGGAATCAGCCATTCGGCGTGAAAAGGCAATAAAGAACTGGAAACGTGCCTGGAAGATAACAATGATTGAGGAAATGAATCCGAAATGGCGCGATTTGTATCCTGATCTGTTATGACGAGATAGTTTTACTTTAAGCCGTACAATTCAAGATCCTGTGAAGCGTCTGGATTCCGGCATACGCCGGAATGACGGGGTCAAGGCAAATTGCTCATGAACTCTACTGAGTACACTAAATCCTTTCTCTTGTGTGAGTCAGTCATTTAAATTCCGAATGCCCCCTGCACGTGTTCAAGAAACTCCCCCGCATCCAGAAACCCCACCAGCCGTGCATCACCCAGCTCCCTGCCGTCCGGGCCAAAGAACAGGATGGCGGGCGGGGCAAACAGGTTGAAGTGGTTCAGCAGGGCCAGGTCCTGCGCGTCGTTGGCGGTGACGTCGGCCTGTAACAGGGTGACGTCGGCAAGGGCTGCCTGCACGCCGGGATCAGAGAAGGTGTAGTCTTCCATCTTGATGCAGTAGGTGCACCAGTCGGCATAGAAATCGAGCATTACCGGTTTCCCTGCTGCGCTGCTGGCCTGCACTGCCTGTTCGAGATCCGCGACACTCTTGATGCGCTTGAATTGCAGGTGCGGGGAGGTGTGGCCTGCCGTGGTGCCGGGCAGGGTGGTGGCGGTGTTGAGATTGCGCAGCGGGTTCAGCGGATCCCGTGCGCCGGTGGTCGCACCGAAGATCAGGATGATGCCGTAGACCAGCATCGCGACACCCAGCCCCTTCCAGAAGCGCATCCAGCCCGATGCGCCTGCCGGCAGGGCGTCCAGCGCCCGCATGTAGATCGCCGGAATAATCAGCAGCAGGGCCCACAGCAGCAGCGTAACCGGTCCCGGGAGGATGCGTTCCAGCATCAGGATCGCCACGCCCAGCAGAATCACGCCGAACACCGCCTTGACGGTATTCATCCACATGCCTGCCTTCGGCAGCAGTTTGCCGCCCGAGGTGCAGATGACCAGCAGCGGTGCGCCCATGCCGTTACCCAGGGCAAACATGGCCAGCGCGCCGGTCAGGTAGTCGCCGCTCTGGCTGATGTAGATCAGTGCGCCGATGAGCACCGGGCCGGCGCAGGGGCCGACGATCAGTGCCGAGAGCACGCCCATCACGGCAACGCCGATAAAGCTGCCGCCCTTCATGCGGTGACTGGTTTCGCTGAGCTTTGCCTGCAGCGAGGACGGCAGCTGCAGATGGAAGAAGCCGAACATGGACATCGCCAGGGCCACGAAGATCACGGCGAAGCTACCCAGGATCCACGGGTTCTGGAAAAAGGCCTGGACGCCGGCGCCGACCTGCGCGGAAATGAGCCCGATGACGGCGTAGGTCACGGCCACGGCCTCGACGTAAATCAGCGACAGGATAAACGCACTGCCTGCGGTTACCGTCTTGCCCTGGCCCACGATGACGCTGGAGAGAATGGGTATCATCGGGTACATGCAGGCAGTGAATGCGAGCAACAGGCCGGCACCGAAGAAGAACAGGACGATCCACCCCAGGCCACTTTCCTGCAGGACCCGGGCAATATCGTCCTGGCCGAGTCGAGCCGGATGCCTTTGCTGTGGTGATACTGCCGGCCATCGCTGCACCCGGCGGCCCCTCGCCCGGGTCATACGCGGCCAGTGACAGCGTCAGTTGTTTCTTGATCGGCGGGTAGCAAATGCCTGCCTCGGCGCAGCCCTGGTAACCCAGTTGCAGGCTGATTTCCGTGGCGGCAGCGTCGGTCCGTTGCAGCGGCAGGCGCGCCTCGACCTCGTGGTGGAAAACCTGCACATCGCCGAAGAACTCGTCATGCTTGGTTTCGCCTTCGGGTAGGGAGACCGGGCCTGCCGTCACGCCGGCAACCGGCAGCAGCCGGATGTCGAGCTTGTCCCGGTAAAGGTAATAGCCCTCGGCAATGTCCCAGCGTATCAACAGTTCAGTGGGGCCGGTCTCACTGACATCCACGCGAAAGGCGACATCCGGTTCCAGAAACTCGTCATCAGGCGAATTCAGGCCGAGAGTCTGCTCCAGTGTCTGCAACGCCTGCAGGGTGTCGCTGGCCGGCCCGGTGGCGGCGGGCGGCGATTCGGGCAGTTCAAGTTGCGCCAGCTGGGTGTGTGGCGGGTAGCACACGCCGATGTCGGCGCAGCCCTGGGATAAAGCCCGCAGAGCAATGCTGTTGCTGCCTTCGGGTGCCCGGGTGACCGGAATCGTGGCCGTTACCCGGTTGCGATAGATCTCGATCTTGCCGAAGAATTCATCGTCCTTGATCTTGCCGGGCGGCAATGCCGGCTCCCCCAGTACCACGCCTGGCGTGTCGGTGCTGAAGCGGATGCGGTCACGGTACAGGTAGTAGCCGTCCGCGATCTCCCAGTTGACCTGCAGGGTTGCAGGTCCGGTGGCGCTGCTGCTGAAGGCGAAAGCCGCATCCGGTGGCAAAAGTTCCTGCTCGATATTTTCAGCCCGTGCGGGACCGTGGGAAACCAGCAGCAGGAGCAGCAACAGGCCGTGGACAAGCCGGTATCTCATGAAGACGGGATGGAATTTTCTAGCCATTGAATATATTCGGCCTCTCCGGTTTTTATTGGGACTGCGATAATTTCGGGAAGTTCGTAGGGGTGCAGCGCCTTGATCTGTGCTGCCAGCATGGGCCATACGGTCTCGCTGGTCTTGATGATCAGCAGCAGTTCCTCACTGTGCTCGATGGCGCCCTGCCAGTGATACACGGACGTCACGCCCGGCAGGATATTCACACAGGCCGCCAGTTGTTCGCTGACCAGCGTGCCGGCGATCATCTCCGCGGTTTCCCGGTCCGGGGTAGTGCACAGCACAATCTGCAGGTCAGCTGACATTCAGAGAATATACCGGACTCGCTGGTGAAAGTGATCGGTGAAAAGTAAAAAGTGAGAAGTGAAAAGTAAGTAGCCCGGATAGAGCGTACGCCTACAGGGATGTAGGTGGTAGAACAATGCAGGAGCAATTGTCGAGCGGAATCCGGGAATGATGATCTTCACCTTTCACTTTTAACCCCTCACTTCTTACTTTCCAGCGGCGATTCGGTTATTTTGCGGGCATGGCTCCGTTCCCCGTCCTGTTGTTGCTGTTCCTGCTGGTACCCCTGCTGGAGATCTATTTGCTGATCGTCGTGGGCGGCATCATCGGGGCACTGCCGACGGTGGCGCTGGTGGTGCTGACGGCAGTCGTCGGGGCCGCGCTGGCGCGTCACCAGGGGCTGGCGACGCTACAGCGGCTACAGGCCACCATGGCACGCGGCGAGGCTCCCGCCTTCGAAATGCTGGAGGGTGCGCTGTTGCTGGTCGGTGCCCTGTTGCTGCTGACGCCCGGGTTTTTCACCGATGCGCTGGGGTTCGCCTGCCTGCTGCCGCCGACGCGGCGCCTGCTGTCGCTGTGGTTCCTGAAGCGCTTCATGGTGATAAACCCGGCCGGCCAGCCGGGCCGGTCGCCGGGTGCGCATCCATCCCGAACCCTGGAAGGTGAGTTCCGTCGCGAAGACGACGAAGACCGCTGAGCCTGTTCAGGCCTTGTATATTTCCCGTTTGCCCCCATCTACGTGGTCGGCTGTCTCTTGACAGTAGGCTTTTCGTCGCTATCATTAGCACTCACTAAGGGCGAGTGCTAATAATTCAGCAGCGCCGGTTAGCATCCATTGAATAAACATCCTGAAGGAGATGAACAGAATGAACATTCGTCCATTGCATGATCGCGTGATTCTGAAGCGCATGGAAGAAGAGACTACTTCTGCTGGTGGGATTGTTATCCCTGATTCTGCAGCAGAGAAGCCGATGCGTGGTAAGGTTGTTGCAATTGGCAAGGGTAAGCGCCTTGAGAGTGGCGAAGTTATTGCCTCTTGACGTCAAGGTCGGTGATACCGTCCTGTTCGGCAAGTACTCCGGCACCGAGGTCAAGGTCGACGGTGACGACCTGCTGGTGATGCGTGAAGAAGACATCATGGGTGTGATCGAGGGCTAAAGCGACGCTCCGAATCACGCTGGCCAATCATCAGTATTGAATCAAACAGAATCTAGAGGAATTTGTCATGACGGCAAAAGAAGTGAAATTTGGTGACGACGCACGTGCCCGCATGGTCGCGGGTGTCAATATTCTGGCCAATGCGGTCAAGGTGACCCTGGGTCCCAAGGGCCGCAACGTGGTGCTGGACAAGGCCTTTGGCGCCCCGACCATCACCAAGGACGGCGTTTCCGTCGCCAAGGAAATCGAACTGGAAGACAAGTTCGAGAACATGGGTGCCCAGATGGTGAAGGAAGTTGCTTCCCAGACCTCCGACGTCGCCGGTGACGGTACCACCACCGCAACCGTGCTGGCCCAGGCCATGGTCCGCGAGGGCATGAAGTCGGTTGCTGCCGGCATGAACCCGATGGACCTGAAGCGCGGTATCGACAAGGCCGTGCATCGCGGTCGTCGACAAGCTGCAGGAGCTGTCCACAGCCCTGCGCCGACAGCAAGGCCATTGCCCAGGTCGGTACCATCTCCGCCAACTCCGACGAGTCGGTCGGCAACATCATTGCCGATGCGATGGGCAAGGTTGGCAAGGAAGGCGTCATTACCGTCGAGGAAGGCTCCTCGCTGGAGAACGAACTGGACGTCGTCGAGGGTATGCAGTTCGATCGCGGCTACCTGTCTCCGTACTTCGTCAACAACCAGGAAAACATGTCCGCCGAACTGGAAGACCCCTACATCCTGATTCACGACAAGAAGGTCTCCAATATCCGTGACCTGCTGCCGGTGCTGGAAGGCGTCGCCAAGTCCGGCAAGCCGCTGCTGATCATCTCCGAAGACGTCGAAGGCGAAGCGCTGGCCACGCTGGTGGTCAACAGCATTCGCGGTATCGTCAAGGTCTGTGCCGTCAAGGCGCCGGGCTTCGGTGACCGTCGCAAGGCCATGCTGCAGGATATCGCTATCCTCACCGGTGGCCAGGTGATTTCCGAGGAAGTCGGCCTGTCCCTGGAGAAGGCCACCCTGGATGACATGGGTACCGCCAAGCGCGTCGTTATCACCAAGGAAAACACCACGATTATCGATGGTGCCGGCCGCAAGGAAGACATCGAGGCACGGGTCAAGCAGATCCGCACCCAGATCGAGGATTCCAGCTCCGATTACGACAAGGAGAAGCTGCAGGAACGCATGGCCAAGCTGGCCGGCGGTGTTGCAGTGATCAAGGTCGGTGCTGCCACCGAAATCGAAATGAAGGAAAAGAAGGCCCGCGTCGAGGATGCCCTGCATTCGACCCGTGCCGCCGTCGAAGAAGGCGTGGTCCCGGGTGGTGGTGTTGCCCTGATCCGTGCGCATGGCCACGATCGGCAGCCTGAAAGGTGCCAACCACGACCAGACCATGGGTATCAAGATCGCCATGCGTGCCATGGAAGAGCCGCTGCGCCAGATCTGCGCCAATGCCGGTGATGAACCCTCGGTGATCCTCAACGAGGTTGCCAGCAACAAGGGCAACTTCGGTTACAACGCCGCTACCGGTGAATACGGCGACATGATCGAGATGGGTATTCTGGATCCGACCAAGGTGACCCGTTTCGCGCTGCAGAACGCGGCTTCCGTTGCCGGTCTCATCATCACCACCGAGGCCATGGTTGCCGAGGCGCCGAAGGATGAAGCGCATGGCGGTGCACCTGACATGGGCGGCATGGGCGGTATGGGTGGTATGGGCGGCATGATGTAAGCCGACCGCCTGGCTGTTGCAGGCATCTAAAGCCCCGCCTTCAAGGCGGGGCTTTTTTTTGCCTGCAGGGAGAAGGTGAGACCGCGGAGCGGTCGAGAGACTGGCCTGGGCCATGTGCGAGAGCGATGTGCCGAATAATGGGTTGTGGTCAGGTGACACCGATTACGGTTTCAAAACCATCGCGCCGAAGGCCGGCGTTTATGCCCTTTAGGGTGCTCCTACAGGTGCTGCTGTTAGGGGTAGGAGCGGTCTTCTGACCGCGATACGGTGTTCAGCTATCGCGCCGAAGGCCGGCGCTCCTACAGGTGCTGCTGTTAGGGGTAGGAGCGGTCTTCTGACCGCGATACGGTGTTCAGCTATCGCGCCGAAGGCCGGCGCTCCTACAGGTGCTGCTGTTAGGGGTAGGAGCGGTCTTCTGACCGCGATACGGTGTTCAGCTATCGCGCCGAAGGGCGGCGGCGCCTGGCCTGCTGCTGCCTCTATTTCTGGCAGACCGGGCAGTAAAAGGTCGCGCGCTGTCCCTGGCGGATCTCCCGGATTGCGGCCCGGCAACTGATGCAGGGCTCGCCGGTCTTGCCATACACGTTCAGCTGCAGCCGGAAATAGCCCGGCTCGCCAATGCCGTTGACGAAGTCGCGCAGGGTGGTGCCGCCCTCCGCGATGGCATCGTTGAGAACTTCCCGGATTACCTCTTCCAGCAGCAGGTACTTTTGCCTGCTGATGCGCCCGGCGGCGCGGCGCGGGTTCAGGCCTGCCATGTACAACGCCTCGTTGGCGTAGATGTTGCCGACGCCCACCACCACGTGACTGTTCATGATGAACTGCTTTACCGCAACCTTGCGGCCGCGTGAGGCCTCGTACAGGTAAGCGCCGCTGAATGCCGGTCCCAGGGGTTCGGGCCCCAGGTCGCGCAACAGCCGGTGCTGCCCGGGCGGCCGGCGCGTCCAGAGGAGGCTGCCGAAACGGCGGGGATCGGTGAGGCGCAGGGCGCGATCCTGAAACAGGATGTCGACATGGTCGTGCTTGCCGGGCGCAGTGTCGGAAGCGACGATGCGCAGGCTGCCGGACATGCCGAGATGGATGAGCGCAGTACCCTGGTCGGTGCGCAACAGCAGGTACTTCCCCCTGCGCTCAACGGCCGTAATGGTCTGGCCGGTCAGGTCAGCTGCCAGGCGCCGGCTGACGGGCCAGCGCAGGTTCGGGTTGCGCACGTTGACGCCGCTGACGGTTCTGCCGCTGATGTGCGGGCTGATCCCGCGGCGCGTGGTTTCGACTTCCGGCAGTTCGGGCATGTTTGCGCGGCTGGCTGTCCGGCTGGCTTGCTGGTGCGCCGTCAGTGGCTGACGGGTTCGTCCACGGGCACAGCCGGTGCCCCGACTCCCAGCAGGTGTTCCGCGGCTCCTTTGCTGAAGTGGTATTGAATACCGAGATCGGGCCGGGCGAGGATGAAATCCGGCGCACGTGATACCAGCGCGAAGACCATTGGGGTGTCGCTGCCGCTGAGTTCCAGGGTGATGCTTGTGCCTGCAGACCCCTGTTCATAGGGACGGATATACAGGGCGCTGGCCTGTTGCCAGTTGGTCAGCAGCTGCTGGATGGCAGCGGCGCTGACGTCCGCGTTCTCGGGCGCCGGTTCCCAGTGGCCGTCGGCGGCCTGCGCCAGTGTCAGCTCCGGCAGGACCAGGCGGGTGATAACGGCGCTTTCGCCCAGCAGGCGGCGCTCGATGAAGTTCGTGCGGTCGGCGTTGATCAGGTGCTGGTAGCGGTCATCGATCAGGTACACCGTCGCGCCGTACTGGACGTAACGCATGTTGTCCAGCGGCTCGGTGTTGCCGATCAGGAGTGTCGTCGTGTTATCCAGGACGACGCTGACCTGCGGCGGGTCCAGTCCCAGTTCCGTCAGCTCCAGGGTGTCGGCTGGGTAATGGCGTTCCGTCTGCGCCTGCAGGATGGCAAGCAGGGCATTTACCTGGAATGGACTGGCAGGCAGGGGCGGGTCGCCGGCCAGCAGCCAGGCGTCGGCCGATCGCGTGAACAGCAGTTCAGGGCGCTGCAGGCGGCTGATCTGGATGTGGTTGACCTGTGCCGGGCTCAGCGCTGTGATCGGCGGCGGTGCCGCGGGAGGCTCCAGGCCGGGCCTGAAATATGCAGTCAGACCCAGGGCGAGGGCGATGCCGGCCATGGCGAGGTTGAGCAGGCTGCGTGATGACATGGGCGCTATTGTCTAGCGTCGGCGGCGACGCAGCCAGATCAGCAGGCCGCAGACCAGCAGCAGTATTGGCAGGCCGAACAGCAGACCGAGGCCGATGATGGCCTGTGCCGTCCTGCCCAGTTCCAGGTTGGTGTCGGGTGCGCCCTGGACCTGGATATCGATGAAGGCATCATCGTGGCTCAGCCAGTGCACCATGTTCAGCCCCAGCCCGAGGTTGCCGGCATTGCCGAGATAGGTGTTGGAAAGGAAATCGCCGTCCCCGACAACGATGACCCGCTGCTCGGGCAACTCACCGGCTGCTTCCGCGTCCTCGCCTGCCGGG
The DNA here is from genome assembly GCA_963701455.1 of uncultured Gammaproteobacteria bacterium. GTDB lineage: Bacteria > Pseudomonadota > Gammaproteobacteria > UBA9214 > UBA9214 > UBA9214. The sequence goes on along the minus strand of CAVPAE010000004.1, from coordinate 209,069 downwards.
CGCTTGCGTGTCAGGACGACGCCGATATCCAGCGGTCCGGGGCGTTCATCGGTGTCGGCATCGAAACTGATTTCACCCGCAAGTTCACCCAGTTCGGTCCAGGAGCGGGGCAGGGTGGTGAGCAACGGCAGAGATGTCCATGCGTCGCTGTCACGCAGTTCCAGTGCCGCTGCCTCCGGGAATACCGTGACGGTTGCTATCTCGCCGGTGACCTCGTGCTGCGGATACTCGGTGATGACGACGAAGGTGGGGTTGTCGATGCCGAACATCTGCGAGCCTGCATCCACGACCTGGCCGGGCAGAAAGTCGACCCCCAGCAGTTCGGCCAGCGGTTCCAGTCCATGCAGGTCCCCGGGTTCCGCCAGCCACAGCAGGTTGCCGCCCTGTTCGATGTGGTTGCGCAGTGCGCTGACCTCGCCCGGCAGCAGGTTGACCTGCGGTCCGGCAATGACCAGCAGGCTGGTATTCACCGGTATACCGGCTTCCGCGAGGTTGACGGTCTGGACGTTGAGGCCCTTGCGTTCCAGTTCCCGCCCGAAAATTCCGAGTCCGTGATTGGTGTCGCCCAGGGGCGGGCGTTCCCCGTGACCGGTCAGAAAGGCGATCCAGCGCGCCTCCTGCCGCGAGAGACGCAACAGGCTGTTGCTCAGGGTCCGTTCGCTGAGGGTCTGGATATTCTCGCTGCGCCCGAGGTAGCTCACCCGCAGTTCACCGCCGCTGCTGATTCCCAGCTCCCGCACCTGCTCCGGTGCCGTGTCCGGGTTGATGAAATCCAGCGTGATGTCGTCCTTGAAGCGCTGGTAGCTGCCCACCAGGTCACTGATCTGTCTGCGCAGTTGTGGCTCGTCGCGCACGAATGCCGTGATCCGTACCGGCTGGTCGAGTTCGGCGAGCAGCTTGCGGGTGTCCGCCGACACGGTGTTGCGTGCGCCGGCCGTCCAGTCGGCCTGGTAGACGTACTGGGTGCTCAGCCAGGCCAGCAGGCCGATGCTGGCGGCGAACAGCAGGCTGAAAGTCAGGCCCTGCAGGCGCAGCAGAATGCGGGAGTAGCGGGATACTTTCATGGTCTCAGTGCGGCAGGCGGGTGGCATCCAGGCGGCGAATGCTGAAGCCCAGGAACAGGGTGATTACCAGCAGGTAGTAGGCGACGTCGGTGCTGTTGAACAGGCCCTTGAGCAGGGGTTCGTAGTGGCGCAGCATGGAGAGGTAGGCCATCAGGTTGCTGCTGTCGAGGCCGCTGTTGCCTGCCCAGTCGAGGATCCACAGCAACAGCAGCAGGCCGAACGTGGTCACGGCTGCGACCGTGGGTTGTTCCGTGAGCGAGGACATGAATAAACCGATGGCGGCAAACGCGGCCACGACCAGTGTCAGGCCCAGCAGACCGGCGGCCAGCTTGCCCAGGTCCAGGTCGGTCCCGGCCAGCAGGGACAGCGGCATGAGTGCCAGCATGCCGATCAGGATCAGGAAAAACGCCAGCACCCCCAGGTACTTCCCGAGGATGATTTCCGTCATGGAGACGGGCGCCGACAGCAGCAGGCTGAGGGTGCGACTGCGACGTTCCTCGCTGAGGGTGCGCATGGTGACCAGCGGGGTAACCAGCAGCAGCACCACGGCCGCATCGCCCAACAGCGGGGCGACCACGATGTCGGAAACGCCGGGTGCGCTCTGCAGGGCCGCGAGCCGCGGCTGCAGCAGGGTGTAGGCCTCGATCTGGGACAGGAACAGGTAGGCGAGGATAAACAGGGTCACGGCAAGAATTGCCCAGGCAAGCGGCGACAGGAACAGGCTGCGTATTTCCCGGGCAGCAATGGTGAAGATCATCATGCGGCTGCCTCCGCTGTTACCGGTGCCGGTGCGTCCGAACAGGTCAGCTCAATGAATATCTGTTCCAGGGTGCGGCGCTCCGGCACCAGTTCACAAAGCCGCCAGTTGCGGTTGGCAGCCATCTCGACCAGTGCCTCGGCGGGGTCGGTATCGCTGTAATGCAGCCGCACCCGCCCCGCCTCCAGCACCTCGACAGCGGTCACGCCCGGCAGTTGCGCCAGAGCGGCCTGGTCCGGGTCGGACCGGAATGCGGCGACCAGTGCGGTGGCGTTGAGCTGTTGTTCGAGGCCGCTGGTGCTGTCGGAAAAGACCAGCCTGCCCTGGTGAATGATCTGCACCCGGTTACAGGTTGCCTGTACCTCGGGCAGGATATGCGTCGACAGGATGATGCCGTGCGCTTCACCCAGTTCCCGTATCAGGCCGCGGATTTCGCGAATCTGTATCGGATCCAGTCCCACGGTGGGTTCGTCGAGAATCACCACGGCCGGGTTGTGAATAATCGCCTGGGCGATGCCGACGCGCTGCTGGTAACCCTTGGACAGGTTGCCGATCAGGCGCGAACCGGTATCGCCGAGTCCGCAGCGTTCCTTCGCCGTGGCAACCGCGCGGGTGACATGACCGCGGGCGATCCGGTTCAGGCGGGCGCAGTAATACAGGTATTCGTCCACCGTCAGTTCGCGATAGACCGGGGGTTGTTCCGGCAGGTAGCCAATCCCGCTCTTGGCGCGTTTCGGCTGGTCCAGCAGGTCGATGCCGCAGATCCGGATCTCCCCGCCGCTGGGTGCCAGGTTGCCGGTGATCATCTGCATGGTCGTGGATTTGCCGGCCCCGTTCGGACCGAGGAAGCCGAGGACATCGCCCCTGGCAAGTTCGAAGCTGAGATCATTAACGGCATGGATCTGACCGTAATCTCGATGCAGGTGATCTATACGTACCAGCTCTTGGTTCGACATGGCGCTTATTATTGCCTTTATGCTCGTGATTACAAGGCGCACGATTTATTATTATCTGCCGCTGTCCGGGATGACAGTCCGGGCGCTGCGGTCATGAAAGAAGGAAAAATGGGGACAGACCACGTTTTATGCTCCTGTAACAGAAGGTGCCCATAAAACGTGGTCTGTCCCCATTTTTCCCTTTCGCAGCGGATGATTTCTTCAGGACCCGCGCACATCTCCGGGAACAGGTAACCGCAATGCAGGACGAATATAACAAACAGGTTGCCGGTTGCTGGCTGGGTATCGACACCGGCGGGACCTTTACCGATTTCGTCCTGTTCGACGGTAACGCCTTGCGGATTCACAAGGTGCTGTCCACGCCGCAGGACCCGGCGCAGGCGATCCTGCAGGGGATGCGTGAACTGGGCGTGTCACTGGCCGGACTGCAGGTGGTGCATGGTTCCACCGTGGCGACCAATGCCGTGCTCGAACGCAAGGGTGTGCGCACCGCCTATATCACCAACCAGGGACTCGGCGACGTGCTGACCATCGGGCGCCAGGCGCGCCGCGAACTCTACAACCTGCAGCCGGAGCCGCTGCCGCCGCCGGTGCCACGGGAACTCTGCATCGAGGTGGCGGCGCGCATCGGTGCGGATGGCCAGCGGATCGCCGCGCTGGACGAGAATGACCGGCAAACCCTGCTGGCCAGGCTCACCGCCCTGCAGCCGCAGGCCGTGGCCATCAACCTGTTGTTCTCCTTCATCGATGCCGCGGACGAGGAACTTGTCGAGTCGTGGCTGCCGGATTCCCTGTTTGTCTCCCGTTCCTCCGCGGTGCTGCCGGAATACCGCGAATACGAACGCGGCATCGCCACCTGGCTGAATGCCTGGGTCGGGCCGCTGGTGGCGGGTTACCTGCAGCGCCTCAACCGGCAGCTGGCGCCGGCCAGGGTAACCGTCATGCAGAGCGCGGGCGGGACGGTGAGTGCTGCCGTGGCGGGCGACATGGCGGTGCGGCTGCTGCTTTCCGGTCCGGCCGGCGGCCTCATGGGCGCGCGTTTCATCGGGCAGCAGGCCGGCCACGATCGCCTGCTTACCTTTGACATGGGCGGGACATCGACGGACGTTGCCCTGATCGAGGGTGAGATCCGCCTCACCAGCGAGGGCAGCATCGGCCCCTGGCCGGTGGCCGTGCCGATGGTCGACATGCATACCATCGGTGCCGGTGGCGGTTCCATCGCCATGGTCGATGCGGGCGGACTGCTGCAGGTGGGTCCGGAATCGGCGGGCGCTGTACCGGGGCCGGCCTGTTACGGCCAGGGCGGTGAACTTGCAACCGTGACCGATGCCAACCTGGTGCTTGGACGCCTGCAGCCGGATGCCTTCCTCGGCGGTGCCATGCAACTGGATGTCGCGGCGGCACGCCGTGCCGTACAGCAGCTTGCCAATATGCTGGGCATGGGGACGGAAGCCGCGGCCGCGGGCATCATCGCCGTCGCCAACGAGCACATGGCGCAGGCGCTGCGGGTGATCTCGGTGCAGCGCGGTGTCGATCCCGGCAACCACGTGCTGGTGTCCTTTGGCGGTGCCGGCGGCCTGCATGTGTGCGCGCTGGCGGAAGCCCTGGGGATGCGGCGCGCCCTGGTGCCGGTGCAGGCCGGTGTGCTGTCCGCGCTGGGCATGCTGGTGGCGCCGCGGGCGCGGCAGCTGTCACGCACCCTGACGGGTGGGCTGACAACGTTCGCTGCGGACGCCCTGCAGCAACAGCTGGAGGTGCTGGCGCAAGCGGGCCGTGCCGAACTGCTGGCGGAGGGTGTGGTGAGCGAAGAGATTCATGCGGACTTCAGCCTGGACCTGCGCTACCGGGGACAGTCCAGTACGCTGACCCTGGCGTGGCAGGGGATCGCCGGGACGGAAGCGGCTTTTCATCGTGCCCATGAACAGCGTTACGGTCATCGGCTGGACGTGCCGGTGGAACTCGTCAACCTGCGCTGCAACCTGCAGGGTGCCGCGCCACCGATCAGCCTGCCGGAGCTGCCGCCGGCGCAACCGGGTGCGGTTGCCCCACGCCGCGCCCGGGTCTACGGCTGCGGCGATGACGTGCCGGTGTGGTCGCGCGCACTGCTGGGGTCGGGAGCGGTATTCGCGGGACCGGCGCTGGTTACCGAAACGGTAGCGACAACCTGGCTGCCGGCCGGCTGGCACTGCCAGGTCGATGCCATGGGCAACCTGCTGCTGGAACGGGGTTGATACCGGAAATCCGAAGAAAATGGGGACAGACCACGTTTTATACTCAGTCCCCATTTTCTTTTTTTCCAGAAGATGTCCATAAAACGTGGTCTGTCCCCATTTTCCATCCGGCATGGCCCAGGCCAGTCTCTCGACCGCTACGCGGTCTCACCTTCTCTCTGTACATCGTCCATACAGGCAATAAAAAACCCGGCAGTGCCGGGTTTTTGTGTAACCTGCCGGGGCAGGTTTTATTTGATCTTCGATTCCTTGTAGGGAACGTGCTTGCGCACCACGGGATCGAACTTCTTGATCTCCATCTTTTCCGGCATGTTGCGCTTGTTCTTGGTGGTCGTGTAGAAATGACCGGTGCCGGCACTGGAAACGAGTTTGATTTTGTCACGCATGGTATTGCTCCTCAGATCTTCTCGCCGCGGGCGCGCATGTCCGTCAGCACAGTATCAATGCCGACCTTGTCGATGATACGCATACCCTTGCATGATACGCGCAGCTTCACCCAGCGCTTTTCAGCTTCCACCCAGAAGCGATGGACATGCAGATTGGGCAGAAAACGACGGCGGGTTTTATTGTGGGCATGGGATACGTTGTTGCCGCTTTGTGGGCGTTTCCCCGTGACCTGGCAGACTCTGGACATTGCTGGAATTCCTGTATTACGACTTGAATGTGGCAAAAAACGAGCGCGCTTTATAGCAGTTTGCCATGCTTTCCGCAAGTCTGGTCCGTCGTCCGGTTGCGGGCCCGTATTTGCGGTGACGATATATAGTATTGATTTGTAGAGAGAAAATGTTAACATACTCGCGAGTTACGTCATGACAAAATCTCAACAGGAAATTTCTTCCGGGAAGGAAGGTCTGCATATCGTTCTGATCAGCGTGCACGGGCTGATCCGGGGCGCGCGCCTGGAACTGGGAAGGGATGCCGATACCGGCGGCCAGTCCCGCTATGTGGTGGAACTGGCGCGTGCCCTGGGGGAACGCGACGACGTGGCGCGGGTCGACCTGCTGACCCGGCGCGTACTGGATACCGCGGTCAGTTCGGATTATGCGCGCCGGGAAGAGCGCCTCAGCGACAAGGTCCAGCATCATTCGCATCGACTGCGGCGAGGAAGGCTACACCCCGAAGGAACAGCTCTGGGACAGCCTCGACGGATTCGCCGACAATGCCCTCAGCTACCTGCGCGAAAACGATCTGGAACCGGATGTGATCCACAGCCACTACGCCGATGCCGGCTATGTCGGTGTGCGGCTCTCGAGCCTGCTGGGTATTCCCCTGGTGCATACGGGCCACTCGCTGGGTCGGGTCAAGCGCCAGCGCCTGCTGGCCAGCGGCCTGAAGCGGGACGACATCGAGCGGGACTACAACATCACCCGCCGCATCGTCGCGGAGGAGGACGTCCTGGGTACTGCCGAACTGGTGATCACCAGTACCCACCAGGAGATCGAGGAACAGTACGGGCTTTATAACCACTACCAGCCGGAGCGCATGAGCGTGGTTCCGCCGGGTACCGAACTGACGCAGTTCTTTCCGCCGGATGGAGAGGAGCTGAAGGCGCCAATCCGGAAAGAGTTGTCACGTTTCCTGGCGCAGCCGGACAAGCCCATAATTCTGGCGCTGTCACGCCCGGATGCGCGCAAGAATCTGTCGACCCTGCTGGAAGTGTACGGGGAATCGAAGGCGCTGCAGCGGGCTGCCAACCTGGTCCTGGTCGCGGGTAACCGCGATGACATCCGGGAAATGGACAGCCGCCCGCAGGAGGTGCTGACCGACCTGCTGCTGGGCATTGATCACTACGATCTCTATGGCAAGGTGGCCTACCCGAAGCACCATCAGCTGGATGAAGTCCCGGTCCTCTACCGGCTGGCCGCGACTTCCCGCGGGGTGTTCATCAATCCGGCGCTGACGGAGCCCTTCGGTCTGACCCTGATCGAGGCGGCGGCCAGCGGCCTGCCGATCGTCGCGACCGAGGACGGCGGACCCCGCGATATCACCAGAAACTGCAACAACGGCTACCTGATCGATCCGCTGGACAAGTCGGATATCGAAAAGGCCCTGCTGAAAATACTCAGTGACACCCAGACCTGGCGGACCCTGTCACGCAACGGCATCGAGGGTGTGAACCAGCATTATTCCTGGCAGGCGCACGTGGAACGCTACCTGGAGGTCCTGCATCCAATCGTGGCGCGGACGGTCCCGACACAGCGAGTCCCGCAGGTGGCGCGTCCCTCGCTGTATCATGAACGGGCGCTGTTCTCGGATCTCGACCAGAATCTGCTGAGTGACCCGGATTCGCTGGCGAACTTTATCGAGGTGATCCGGGAGAACCGCAAGTGTGCCACCTTCGGTATTGCCACGGGACGTCGCCTGGATGCGGCGCTGCGGGTGATGAAGCAGTACGGTATTCCGCAGCCGGATGTCCTGATCACCAGCCTGGGAACGGAAATCCACTATGCACCGAGGCTGACCGCGGACTATGCCTGGGCCCGGCATATCGATCACCTGTGGAATCCCAAGGCAGTTCGGCGCATCCTTGCGGACCTGCCGGGGATCAGCCAGCAGGCCAAATCCGAGCAGAGTCGCTTCAAGCTCAGCTACTACATCGACCCGTCCCTGGCGCCAGGTGTGGACGAGATCAACAGCCTGTTGCACCAGCACGAGCAGGCGGTCACGGTGTCCCTGTCTTTCGGGCAGTTCCTTGACGTGACGCCGGTGCGGGCTTCCAAGGGCTTTGCCCTGCGCTGGTTCGCGGACCAGTGGGGAATCTCGCTGGAGCACATCCTGGTGGCGGGTGGTTCCGGTGCCGACGAGGACATGATGCGCGGCAATACCATGGCTGTCGTGGTGGCCAACCGGCACCACGAGGAGCTTTCCGCCCTGACCGATATCGAGCACATCTACTTTGCGAAGCAGCCCTATGCCGCCGGCATTCTCGAGGCGATCGAACATTACCACTTCTTTAACAATTGCAGCGCAGCTGCCTCGTGATCTCGGGCAGCCCGTTTAGCGGCGCAGCGACAGTACCCCGGGAGGCAGGACCGCAAACATGAACGACACGTCGACAACCAGGCCAATCATCTTCGGAGAGGTCCTGTTTGACTGCTTTCCGGATGGCAACGTGGTGCTGGGCGGGGCACCGTTTAACGTTGCCTGGCATCTGCAGGCATTCGGCATGGCGCCCGTGTTTATCTCGCGGGTCGGTGATGACGCCCTGGGCCACCGGATCAGGGACACCATGCATGCCTGGGAAATGGACACCTCCGGACTGCAGCTCGATTCGGCCCACCCCACCGGCAAGGTCGAGATCCGCTTTGTTGACGGTGAGCCGGAATACGACATCATCGACAACCAGGCCTATGATTTTATCGACGCCGGTGCCGTGCCGCCGCTGCAACAGGGCGCGGTGCTCTACCATGGCAGCCTTGCCCTGCGCAACGCGGTGTCGCGCCGGACCCTGGAAGAAATCCGCAGGATGTATACGCCCTGCGTGCTGGTGGACGTAAACCTGCGGGATCCCTGGTGGCAGCGGGACAGCATTCTGCAACTGCTGGAGGGCGGCAGCTGGGTCAAGCTGAATGAGCATGAACTCGTCCTGCTGGCTGCAGGCGCCAGCGATCCTGCAGACGCGATGGCGCAGCTGCTGCAGGATTACGGGCTGCAGTTGCTGCTAGTCACGCGGGGTTCGAAAGGCGCCGTCGCAGTCACCGCTGCCGGTGAGGAATGTCAGGTTGCACCCCGGGGTGTGGCGCAGGTCACCGATACCGTCGGGGCCGGTGATGCCTTCACCAGTGTCGTGCTGCTGGGGCAGGCGCATAACTGGCCCCTGCCGCTGCTGCTGGAGCGGGCTCAGCAGTTCGCTTCCGCGATTGTCGGGGTGCGCGGCGCCACCGTGAATGACGCGGCTTTCTACCGGCCGTTCATCCAGGAGTGGGGATTGTCCTGATGCTGGATGATCATTTTTTCCTGGCGCTGACGGAATACATGCAGCAGGAGCGCAAGCAGGTCCACCGGGTGCTGCATCACCTGCAGGGGCTGGAGCGCACCTTCCTGCTGCGCAGTGATGTGCAGGATGCCTTTGAAGATTTGTGCGCCGAACCCGACGGCGCTGTCCTGCGGGCGACGCCGCTGGGGAAGCTGCTGGGCTGGGTACAGGAGGCGGCCGTGGATGCCGCGTGGGTCTGCCTGGCCCTGCGTGTGCGGGTCGGTCGCTGGGCCTATGTGCGTATTCACCTGGAGACCATGATTCCGGAACGGATCAGCGTCAGCCTGTTTCTGAAATTCAAGGAACGCCTGGTCAACGGCACGCAGTCGAAGACAGCCTGGCCGCTGGAAATCGACCTGGAGCCATTCTCCCGCGAGTTTCCGAAGATGCACGAGTCACGCTCCATCGGGCGTGGTGTCGAATTCCTGAACCGGCGGCTCTCCAGCCGGCTGTTTGAAGATCTCGGCAAGGGCGACAAGCGGTTGCTGGATTTTCTGCGAGTCCACAATCACCGTGGTCAGCAGCTGATGCTGAACGAGGTGGTCAGGGATGTGGCCGGGCTGCGGTCGACGCTGCGGACCGCGGACGAATACCTGAGCGGCAAGGAGTCCGCCGCGGACTACAGCCAGGTCAGCTCCGAACTGCGTACCCTGGGCTTCGAGCCCGGCTGGGGCAGTGATGTCGGGCGGATGCGCGAAACCATGCAGCTGCTGCTCGATATTCTGGAGGCGCCGTCACCGGACAACCTGGAGCGTTTCCTGGCGCGCATCCCGATGATCTTTTCCATCGTGATCCTCTCGCCGCATGGCTGGTTCGGTCAGTCTGACGTGCTGGGCCGTCCGGATACCGGCGGGCAGGTGGTCTACATCCTGGACCAGGTGCGCGCCCTGGAGCAGGAAATGCACCGCCGCCTGGTGGAGCAGGGGCTGGAGATCGAACCGCAGATCATGGTGGTGACGCGCCTGATACCCGAGGCCGACGGCACCAGCTGTGACCAGCGCATGGAACCGATAACCGGGACCCGCCATGCCAATATCCTGCGGGTGCCGTTCGTCAACGCGGCCGGCGAGGTATTGCCGCACTGGATCTCCCGGTTCGAGGTGTGGCCCTTCCTGGAACGCTTCAGCCTGGACGCGGAGCGCGAAGTGCTGGCCGAACTGGGCGGCCGCCCGGATTTCATTATCGGCAACTATTCCGACGGCAACCTGGTGGCCTCCATCATGTCGCAGCGCCTCGGCGTGACCCAGTGCAACATCGCGCATGCCCTGGAAAAAACCAAGTACCTGTATTCGGATCTCTACTGGCGTGCCAACGAGCACCAGTATCATTTTTCCTGCCAGTTCACGGCCGACCTCATTGCCATGAACAAGGCGGATTTCATTATTACCTCGACCTACCAGGAAATTGCCGGCACCGGGAACAGCGTCGGCCAGTACGAGGCGCACGGCGCCTACACCATGCCCGGCCTGTACCGCGTGGTGCATGGCATCGACGTCTTCGATCCCAAGTTCAACATTGTTTCCCCGGGGGCCGACCCCGATGTCTATTTTCCTGCCACTGAAACGGAGCGGCGCCTGAGCCATCTGCATCCCGAGTTCGAGGAACTGCTGTTCGGGCAGGAGACGCGCCACGATATTCGCGGGGTGCTGGCGGAGCGCGACAAGCCCATCCTGTTCACCATGGCGCGCATGGACCAGATAAAAAACATTACCGGCCTGGTGCGGTGGTACGGTGAATGCGCGGAGCTGCGGGACAGTGCCAACCTGCTGATGGTTGCCGGGCACGTCGACCCGGGAGCGGCGTCGGACAACGAGGAGCGCGAGCAGGTCGAGCTCATGCACCGGCTGATGGACGAGTATCAGCTGGACGGACAGATTCGCTGGCTTGGCATGCACCTCGACAAGGGATTCGCCGGCGAGCTGTACCGCGTGATCGCCGACCACGGCGGTGCCTTCGTCCAGCCCGCCCTGTTCGAGGCCTTCGGCCTGACGGTCATCGAGGCCATGGGCACCGGGCTACCGACCTTCGCGACCCACTTCGGCGGCCCCATGGAAATCATCGAGGACGGGGTGTCCGGGTTTCATATCGATCCCAACCATGGCGCCCGGGCGGCGCAGCGCATGGTGGATTTCTTCGCCCGCTGCCGCGAGGATCCGGAGACCTGGACCCGGATTTCACGCGCCGCGCTGGCGCGGGTCAATGCGCGCTACACCTGGAAAGGCTACGCGGAGCGGCTCATGACGCTGTCGCGGGTGTACGGCTTCTGGCGCTACGTTACCGACCTGGAGCGTGCCGAAACCCAGCGCTACCTGGAAATGTTCTACACCCTGCAGTTCCGGCCGCTGGCCGAAGCCATGCGGTAGCCTTTTTTGGCATGCCATTGCACGCTGGTGAATCGCGCCGGAGGGCGGCACTCCTACAGGTGCTACGTGTAGGGTAGGAGCGGTCTCTTTATGCCCGTTCTTTGGGTACTGACCGCGATTTTGTCTCCAAACAATCGCGCCGAAGGGCGGCGTTTATGCCCAGTGGGGTACTCCTACGGTATTGCCGGTTGGTGTAGGAGCGGTCCCCTGACCGCGATGGTGTCCGAATTTCCTGCCTGCTACAGCAGGCCGCGTTCCGCCATGGAAACGCCATTGCCGTCACCGATGACCAGGTGATCCAGTACGCGGATATCAACCAGGGCCAGCGCATCGCTCAGGCGGCGGGTCAGCTGGATGTCGGCCCGGCTGGGCTCCGCCACCCCGGAAGGATGATTGTGCGCCAGGATGACCGCCGCGGCATTGTGCTGCAGCGCGCGGCGCACGACCTCGCGCGGGTGGACGCTGGCGCCGTCGATGGTGCCGCGAAACAGTTCCTCGAACACGATCACGCGATGCCGGTTATCCAGGAACAGGCAGGCGAACACCTCGTAGGGATGATGCCGCAGCCGGCTGCAGAGGAAGCGGCGCGTGGCCTCGGGGTTTTCGAGACTGTCGCTGCGCTGCAGTTCCGCCTGCAGATGGCGGCGCGCCATCTCCATCACTGCCTGCAACTGGGCAAACTTGGCCTGGCCCAGCCCGTGGTGGGCGCAGAAGCGGCCGCGCTCGGCTTCCAGCAGCGGCCGCAGGCCACCGAAGGACTGCAGCAGTTCGCGCGCCAGGTCCACCGCGGTCTTGCCCGGGACGCCGGTGCGCAGAAAAATGGCGAGCAGCTCGGCATCGGAAAGCGCGGCCGGGCCGCGTTCCAGCAGTTTCTCGCGCGGCCGCTCGTCGGCGGGCCAGTCCCGGATGGAATGCATGAACGGATGTTCGCCCCGGCCGGGACAGGATCACCAGTGGATAATGGCGCAACCGCCTGTAGGCGCCTGCCGGCTATGGCTGCATTTCAACCTTGGCCGGGCGCCCGGGTCATCTGTTAAACTGCCGCACAATGAAACAGTTATCCGGAAAACATATCCTGCTCGGCGTGACCGGCAGTATCGCGGCCTACAAGAGCGCCGAACTGGTGCGCCTGTTGCGGGATGCGGGAGCCGAGGTGCGTGTTGTCATGACACAGGCCGCCGGGGCATTCATCACCCCGCTGACCCTGCAGGCACTCTCCGGTCACCCGGTCCATAGTGAACTGCTGGATGCCGGCGCGGAAGCCGCCATGGGGCATATCGAACTGGCCCGCTGGGCGGATGCCGTGCTGGTGGCGCCGGCCAGCGCGGATTGCATCGCGCGGCTGGCCCAGGGCCGCGCCAACGATCTGCTGGCCGCGGTGTGCCTGGTTTGTGAAGCGCCGCTTGCCGTCGCTCCCGCGATGAACCGCGCCATGTGGGAAAATGCCGCCACCGTGGAAAATATCGACACCCTGAGAAGGCGCGGCATCCGGATCATGGGGCCGGCGCAGGGCGAGCAGGCCTGCGGCGAGGTTGGCCCCGGCCGGTTGCTGGAGCCGGAGCAGCTGCGGGAGGCGCTGTCCGCGCTGTTTCAGACAGGCAGCCTCGCGGGTTGCCGCGTCCTGGTGACTGCCGGCCCGACCCGGGAGGCCATCGATCCGGTACGCTACATCAGCAACCGCAGTTCCGGGAAAATGGGCTTTGCCGTGGCCACGGCGGCGGCCGAGGCGGGTGCCGAGGTCACGCTGGTGAGCGGCCCGGTTGCGCTGCAGACACCGCCGCGGGTGAGGCGTATCGATGTCGAGGACGCCGCCGCGATGTATGCCGTGGTACTGGAGCATGCCGCTGCCTGCGATATCTTTATCAGTGTCGCCGCCGTTGCGGATTATCGCCCGGTCAGCGTAGCGCCCCGCAAGCTGAAAAAATCCACCGCGGACCTGAACCTGGAATTGCAGGCCAACCCCGACATCCTGGCGGCGGTGGCCGGCTTGCCCGGAGCCCCGTTCACGGTGGGTTTTGCCGCGGAAACCGACAGCCTGGATTCCAATGCCCGTCACAAACTGGCCACGAAAGGGATTGATATGATTGCTGCCAACAATGTCGCCGACGGCCAGGGATTCGACCGGGATGACAATGCCCTGCAGGTATACTGGCGTGATGGGGAAACGCAGCTTGCCAGAACCGGCAAGTCCCGGCTGGCTCGCCAGCTTGTTGAGGTTATTGCCAGACTGTATGCCGGCAAAGGCCGCGGAACAAAGGTGGTTTCACTGAATGCAAAAGATACAGCTTAAGATTCTCGACCCGCGGCTGGGCAATGAATTCCCCCTGCCGCACTATGCCACGGCCGGTGCCGCCGGGATGGATATGTGCGCCTGCGTGGATGCGCCGCTGGTTGTCGCTCCCGGTGAAACCCACCTGATACCGACCGGTCTCGCAATTCATATCGAGGAGGCCGGGCTGGCCGCGATGCTGCTGCCCCGTTCAGGGCTTGGCCACAAGCATGGCATCGTGCTGGGAAACCTGGTGGGGCTGATTGACTCGGACTATCAGGGGCAGGTGTTTGTTTCCTGCTGGAACCGCGGCGCCACCCCCTTTACCGTCGAACCCGGCGAGCGCATTGCCCAGATGGTTATCGTGCCGGTGGTACATGCCGATTTCGAGATTGTCGACGATTTTGTCGACAGCGAACGGGGCGCCGGCGGGTTCGGGCATACTGGCCGGAAGTAGGCATGCTGCACGCCGGTCAGCCGACATTCAGGCGGGCGCATTCAGCGCTAATCTGGCATGATTACGGCACCCGCGCAGTGTAAAGTACAGTCATGAAGTTTACCTTACCCGGTTTCCCCAAACTCAGCAGGGCGCATGCCGCCCGGCCAGCCATGCCGCAGCCGGTCGGCGATGCAAAGCCTGCAAGCCTGGACAAGGTGCGCAACCGTATCCTGCTCGGTGCCATGGTGCTGCTGGTGCTGCTGGCGTTTTTCATTTTCCAGCTGATGTCGATCTACATCACCCGCGCGATCGATCGCGAAACCAATATCACGACGCAACAGGTGGCGGCCCGGGTGGCGTCCATGGTCGAGTACTACGGCGCCAGTACCGCCCTGCTTGCCAAGGATCCCGAAATTTCCGCCCTGCTGGATGCCGGTGAGGCCGCACCGCTGCGCGCCAGGGAAGAATCCCTGCGCTATGTTTTCCCCACCGCCATCAATGTGCAGCTGCTGCCGCCCGGTCTTGACCAGGTGGACATGGAAACCTCGCCGCCCCTGAGCTATGCGGCCATTGCGCAGATGCGGCTGGCGGAAGCGGGCACCGAGGTGCCGCCCATGGAAGTGCACCTGTTCAATACGCCGCAACAACATGTCAATATCGTGCGGCGGATCATGGACCCGGCCGGCAGCGGGGTTGTCGGGCATATCATGCTTTCGCTGTCGAACGATGTCCTGCAGGAGATACTGGACGATCTGCAGGAATTGCATGGCTATATTGAGTTGCAGCAGGCCGGATCGAAAGGCCTGCCGGTCCTGGTGGCCACGCAAGGCGACCGGAAATATCGCAGCGGCGAACCCCTCACGGTGGTTCCGATTGCCGGCAGCCGCTGGCAGGTTGCCTACTGGCCGGCCGTCAGTCCCGTGGTTTACCTGGGTGGCATCGGTCGCTGGGTTCTGGCTGCCCTGGGCGTGGCGTCCGGACTGCTGGTAATCCTGGTGATCATGCTGTTCCGCAAGATCAGCAATGCCCTGCGTGTAGACGAAGTCAGTATGGTGACCCTGCTGAAGGATTTTCGGGCCGGGCATGCCCGGCGCGAGTACCCGAGTGGCCTCGCCGAACTGCAGGGTACCCTGCAGTTCATGACCCAGCTGGCGAACGCGCACACGACCCGCAAGTTCACGGCAGTGAGTTCCGGACAGGAAGTATCGCCGGATATCCCCGACGAGCCGCTGGAGGAAGCAGTCGACGCGGGGGATTTCGAAACCGGGATGCCCGCAGACTTCGGGGCGGGTCTTGGCAGCGGTAATCTGATTGTTGAAGAAGGGCCGCTGGATTTTCAGGCCGAAGATGAGGCAGGTGGTATAGATCCCACGATATTCCGTGCCTATGACATTCGCGGCATCGTCGACCAGACGCTGACGGCCCGGGCGGTGGAGCTGATCGGACGTGCCATCGGCAGCGAGGCTCTGCAGCGTGGGCGCAATACCGTCGTGGTCGGCCGTGACGGCCGCCTCTCGGGGCCGACCCTGTCCAGCGCGCTGATCAGGGGAATCATCTCGACTGGCTGCGATGTCAAGGATATCGGCTGTGTCCCGACGCCGGTGCTGTATTTCGCAACCTATTATCTCGATACCCAGACGGGCGTCATTGTCACGGGCAGCCATAATCCGCCGGATTACAACGGTCTCAAGATCGTGATAGATGGCGAGACACTCTCCGGTGAATCGATCCAGTCACTGCGCGAACGGATCGAGGCCGCCAGTTTTATTTCCGGGCAGGGCACGGTCGAGAGCGTCAATATCGTCCCTGATTACATTGAACGCATCCGCGACGATGTGAAGCTGGAGAGGCCGCTGAAGGTGGTGATCGATTGCGGCAATGGTGTGGGAGGCAAGGTGGCGCCGCAACTTTTCAGGTCGATCGGTTGCGAGGTGACTGAGCTTTTCTGCGAGGTGGATGGCAATTTTCCGAACCATCATCCGGATCCCAGCAAGGCGGAAAATCTCAAGGACCTGATTGCCGCCGTGCAGGCGCAGCAGGCGGACGTGGGCCTTGCCTTTGATGGTGACGGCGACCGGCTTGGCGTGGTGACAGCGGATGGCAGGATAATCTGGCCGGATCGCGTGCTGATGCTGTATGCAATCGATATCCTGGATCGCAACCCGGGCGGATTGATCATCTACGATGTCAAGTGCACCCGTTTCCTGGACTCAATCATTCAAGAGCACGGCGGTACGCCGCTGATGTGGAAAACCGGGCACTCCTTCATCAAGGCCAAAATCAGGGAGACCGGGGCGCTGCTGGCCGGCGAGATGAGCGGGCATATCTTTATCAACGAACGCTGGTACGGGTTCGATGACGGTCTGTATGCCGGTGTGCGCCTGCTGGAAATTCTTGCCAGGGATGCGCGTTCCAGCAGCGAGGTCTTTGCTGAACTTCCCGACAGCGTTAATACGCCGGAATTGAACGTGGCCATGCAGGAGGGTGAACCGCCGGTTTTCATGCAGCGGTTGCTGGAGAACGCGCACTTCGAGGGCGCGACCGTTTCTACCATAGACGGCTTGCGTGCCGATTTCGATGATGGCTGGGGGCTGGTGCGTTCATCCAATACCACGCCGGTGCTGGTGCTGCGCTTCGAGGCTGACGATGATGCCGCCCTGGCGCGCATCATGGATGAATTCCGGCGCGTCATGCTGCAGGCAGAACCCGGTCTGCAGCTGCCTTTCTGATGTGTATGCTGCCCGTGGCTGAGACTGACCTGTTACTGATAGCCGCCGCGGCGCGCGAGTCGCGGCTGCAACCGGAGTTACCGCCATGTCACTGACTTCCGACTCGGCAAGAAACGTCGCACACGTTCTCACCGAGGCCCTGCCCTACATCCGTCGCTTCAGCGGCAAGACCGTGGTCATCAAGTATGGCGGCAACGCCATGGTCGACGAGAAACTGAAGAGCGGGTTTGCACGGGATATCGTGCTGATGAAGCTGGTGGGTATCAATCCTGTTGTCGTGCATGGCGGGGGGCCGCAGATCGGCAGATTGCTGGAGAAGATCGGCAAGCAAAGTGAGTTTGTCGATGGTATGCGGGTGACCGACAGCGAGACCATGGATGTTGTGGAAATGGTGCTGGGCGGGCTCGTCAACAAGGAAATCGTTAATCTCATAACCCGGCATGGCGGTCGTGCCGTCGGGCTGACGGGCAAGGATGGTGACCTGATCCGGGCCCGCAAGCTGACCCTGCGCCGCAATTCACCGGAACTTGACGATGCACCGGAGATCATCGACATCGGCCATGTCGGCGAAGTGGAGAGCATTGACGCCAGCGTGGTCAACCTGCTGGTAAGCGGTGACTTTATCCCGGTGATCGCACCGATCGGCGTCGGTGCGGAAGGACGCTCCTACAATATCAATGCCGACCTGGTGGCAGGCCACATGGCCGAGGTGCTGGGTGCCGAGAAGCTGCTGCTGTTGACCAATACCGAGGGCTTGCTGGACCAGGACGGAAAGCTGATGACCGGCCTCAGTGCCGCGGCGGTCGACAGGCTGATCGCCGATGGCACCATTCATGGCGGGATGCTGCCAAAGATCAAATGCGCCCTGTCAGCAGTCAACAGCGGCGTGAATGCCGCACATATCATCGACGGCCGTGTGGAGCACGCCGTCCTGGTGGAACTGTTTACCGACGAGGGTGTGGGTACGCTGATCCGCTCCTGAGCGGAGCCTGCCGCAGCGTGCTTGCGGTCAAGCCAGCGGAACCATCATTGCGGGTGGCTGGCTGTCAGCCTGCGAAAACGGGTGAGGTCGTTGGCGAACTTGTCATCCAGCGCCTGCTTCTCGCTGCGGGTCTGTTCCAGTGTCGCCTGGGTTCCTGCGATTTCCCTGATAAGCTCTTTCATGAGTTCAACCAGGTTGTCCGGCGGGATTTCATTGCGTGACTGATACTCATCGACATTGTCCGAGAGTTCCGCCAGGTGTATCTGCATGGTGTCGAGACGGCTTGCGGTGTCGTTGATGGCCGCGTTGAGGTTGCTGATCTCCTGGTCGCGTGCAAATAACAGGTCTTCTTCGCTGGCATAGGTTGCGAGCAGGGTGCGGTCATGCCGGGTCAGCTCGATTTCCGGGTTTGCCTCCGCGGCTTCCAGTGCAGACAGCTGTTTTTCTGTCGTTGCGGTATCCGATTTATCGGTCGTCAGTTCGGTAAAACGCCGGATATCTGCCTGGGACTGCAGCCTGATATCATCCATTTCCAGTTTCTTGTCTTCCACGAAGGCCTTGTTCTGGGCTATCTGGTCGCGCAGGTTTGATATCTGGCGCTGCAGCTTGTCAGGTAATTGCTTGCCACTGCGTTCAAAACTCGCGGCTTCTTCAGTGAGTTCCAGCAGACGGTTCTGCAGTGAATTGAGGCGGCTGTTCGTCAGCTTGATGAGCGACTCAACGGCTTCGAGCTTTCCCTGCATGGCAACATGCATGTCGTCCGTGTTTGAATAAGTGGCAAGCAGGCTGCGGTCGTGGATTGCGCGCTTCTCGGCCAGTTTGCGCTTCTTCTGCTCCAGTAGCTCGAGGCGTGCCTCCTCGGCTTTTTCCTCGGCAGTCAGGGGGGCCCGGTACACTTTCACTGTCCGGCCCTGTTTATTGATTTCCTCGCGCTTCTGTTTGGCGGCTTCCGGCGGCAGGCGGTTGCTGTAATGGACCTGGCCCTCTGCATCGACCCACTTGTAGAGCTTTTCAGCGAGCGCGTTTCCGGACAGGAATATTGCAGACAGTAACAGCAGGCGGCAGGTTTTCTGGCAGATGGTTTTCATAATGCGGGGCAGTCGACCGGGGCAGGCTGTATTTTAGGTGGTCGTGCGTTCATGTAAATACCAATTGAACTGCCCGGGAGTTAAAGTTGCACGACATGGATCAATTTGTCCTTTTCCTGGTGTCCCTGGTGGCAAACCTGTTTTCCGCTTTCTCCGGGGGGGGCGCCGGGTTGATCCAGCTGCCGGTGCTGATATTCCTGGGATTGCCCTTTGCCGTTGCGCTGGCAACTCACAAGGTAGCCAGCGTTGCCTTGGGTATCGGCGCTACTATCAGGCACTTGAGAGAGGAGGCGCTGGAGCGCCGCCTGGTTACTACCATACTCGTTTTCGGTCTCCCGGGTGTCGTGACCGGGGCGAATATCATCCTGAGTGTACCGGAAAGGGCGGCCGAGATCGCGCTGGGAATCCTGACGGCGGGGCTGGGTCTGTATTCCTGGCTGAACCCCGGCCTGGGGCAAACCGTGCAGCCGGCAAACAGGGATCGTCGTGGCAATCTGATTGGTGGCCTGGTGCTGTTCGTGATCGGCGCCCTGAACGGGTCCCTGACTTCCGGGACCGGTTTGTTTGTCACGATCTGGCTGGTGCGCTGGTTTGGCCTTGATTACCGGCGCGCAATTGCCTACACGCTGATACTGGTCGGTGTCTTCTGGAATGGCAGTGGCGCACTGACACTGGGGATACTGGGGGAGATCCGCTGGGCATGGTTGCCTGCGCTGTTGCTGGGCTCCCTGCTGGGCGGCTACCTCGGGGCACACCTGGCCATCAGGTCTGGCAATCGCTGGATCAAACGGGCATTCGAGATTGTGACCCTGCTGGTGGGCGTGAAGCTGATTGTCGGCTGAACACGTCCCCGGGGCGCTATGGCGTCTGCGTCTTACACGCCGTACTGCTGGCGATAGGCCTGAATCTTCACAACTTCCTCGTTGCGTCCGGGTTCTGCCTGCAAATATTCCAGCAGGTGTTCCAGCCTGACAATGCTCGTCACCCTGATGCCGTAGGATTCCTCGACCTCCTGGATGGCTGAACGCTGGTCGCGTCCGCGCTCCTGGCGGTCCAGCGCGATGACCACACCGCTGAGTTCAGCGTCTGCGGCCTGAATGATGTCGACAGACTCGCGGATGGCGGTTCCGGCTGTAATGACGTCGTCGATCACAAGGATCCTGCCCTGCAGGCCGGCGCCGACCAGGTTGCCGCCCTCGCCGTGGTCCTTGGATTCCTTGCGGTTGAAACACCACGGGACATTGCGATGATGGTGGTCGGCCAGGGCGATACTGGTTGCCGCGGCGAGCGGGATTCCCTTGTAGGCAGGGCCAAACAGGACATCGAAATCGAGGTTGCTGTCGACGATAGCCTGCGCGTAACAGCGGCCCAGCCGTGCCAGGTGTTCTCCGGTGTTGAACAGGCCGGCGTTGAAGAAATACGGACTGGTCCTGCCTGATTTCAGGGTAAAATCTCCAAAACGCAGCACGCCTGCGCGGATGGCGAAGTCGATAAAGTCATGCTGGTAGTCTTTCATCGGTGGTTACCGGTCGTTAAATCCTGTCAGGGTCGTTATCATACACGCCGGGAAAAATGATGCGCATTATAACGGTCAATGTGAACGGTATTCGTGCCGCCGCGAGGAAGGGTTTCTTCAGCTGGATGGTGCGGCAGCAGGCAGACGTGGTCTGCATTCAGGAAACCCGGGCACAGGTGGCCCAACTGGAAGATGCCGTGTTCTGGCCGCGCGGCTGGCATGCCTTCTACCATGACGCCGAGAAGAAGGGCTATAGCGGTGTCGCTATCTACAGCCGGCGCAAGCCGGACAAGGTCATCACGGGGCTTGGCTGGCCGGATATGGATGCCGAGGGCCGCTATATCGAAGCCCGCTTCGGTGGCCTGGGCGTGGTTTCGGTTTACCTGCCGTCGGGGTCTTCCAGCGAGGAGCGCCAGGCCATCAAATTCAGTTTTCTTGAGCGCTTCATGCCCTACCTGCGCCGGCTGAAACTGAAGCGCCGTGAATACCTGCTGTGCGGTGACTGGAATATCGCCCACAAGGAAATCGACCTGAAGAACTGGCGCGGCAACCAGAAAAATTCCGGTTTCCTGCCGGAAGAGCGTGCCTGGATGGACCAGCTGTTCGGCGCCAGCGGTTTCGTGGATACCTTTCGGGAGGTGAACCAGGCGCCGGAGCAATATACCTGGTGGTCAAACCGGGGCCAGGCATGGGCCAAAAACGTCGGCTGGCGCATCGACTACCAGGTGGCGACGCCCGGTATTGCGGCAACCATACAGCGTGCGCGGATCTACAAGGACAAGCGTTTTTCCGATCACGCGCCCCTCATCATGGATTACGACTATCCGTTGTAGCCGTTCCCGTTCCCGTCCCGGGGTTGGGCGGGGGCATTTCGGCCAGCATCAGCAGGCGGTCTTCGAGTGACGTGTTATCCAGCCGCCTGTCACTGATGCGCCTGCGGTCACTGATAACGATGACGCCGGTGTTGTCCATCAGCGGAAACTCCGGGTACGAATCCCAGCGGCGCTTGCCTTTTGTGCGTTTAACCTGCATACGACCTCTCCTCTGACAAGCCTAGTTTATGCAATCCCGATAGCCATAAAAACCTGTTGACCTGTGTGGCAGTTGCCGGGGCGGCGGGCCGGGACGAGTAGAAAAAAGCATTCCTCTACGTATGGATACGATGCGCAACCGACTGGCCTGCTGGCTCCCGGCAACACGGGGCAATGCCCCGGTCCAGGTTCAGCCAGCGCCGGGATTGTGCGACTGCATGGTTTGTTCATGACGCAGCAGGTATAGCACCAGCAGGATTGCCGGGACGCCGAGCAGACCGGCATACAGGAAGAAACTGGCATAGCCCGTGATATCGACCATCCAGCCGGCAAATCCGCCGATGAACTTGGCCGGCAGGGTCATCAGTGAACTGAACAGGGCATACTGGGTGGCGGTGTAGGCAGTATTGGTCAGGCTGGAAAGGTAGGCAATAAATGCCGACGTGGCGAAGCCGCCGCTGAGGTTGTCCGCACTGACCACGACTGCCAGGGTGGCCAGCCTGGGTTCATTGACGGCCAGCCAGGCGAACAGCAGGTTGGTTGCCGCAATGAGGATGGCGCCGGCCAGCAGCGGGCGCAGGATACCGTAGCGGACCACGAGCACCCCGCCCAGCGCGGCACCGGCTATGGTCATGAAGAAACCGAATACCTTGGTGACATTGGCAATCTCGTCCAGGCCGAAACCGAGGTCAATATAAAAGGGATTCGCCATTACGCCCATG
Organism: uncultured Gammaproteobacteria bacterium; assembly: GCA_963701455.1. GTDB lineage: Bacteria > Pseudomonadota > Gammaproteobacteria > UBA9214 > UBA9214 > UBA9214. The sequence continues at coordinate 186,946 of CAVPAE010000004.1, read as the reverse complement.
GTGATGTCACTGAGCTTGTAGCAGCCGACCAGCAGCAGGATGAACACTGCCGTGGCGCGGTTGCGCTGGAAGAATTCCACGAACGGGCTGACAACCGCATCAGAAAACCAGGCGACCAGATGCGCCAATCCGCCGGCCTTGCCGTAGACGCCTGCGGAGGCTTCCAGCTTTGCCTCCAGTGTCTGAACCCGCGCATCGGGTGCGTGGCGCGGTTCGCGAATAATCAGGGTTGTCAGCATGCCGATGCCCATCAGGCCGGCCATGACCTGGTATGTCAGTGACCAGGAGGTGATATTCGCCAGATGCAGGGCGCCGGCGCCGGCCGTGAGCAGCGCCAGCCGGTATCCGAGCACGTAGGCGGCGGCCATGGCACCCTGCAGGTTGCGGTCCACGGCCTCAATGCGCCAGGCGTCGATGGTGATGTCCTGGGTGGCGGAACCGAACGCGACCAGCAGCGCGAACAGGGCGAGCCGTGTCAGGTCGGTTCCGGGCGCTGTGAGTGACATGCCGGCCAATCCGATGGCGATGGTCAATTGTGCCGCCAGCATCCAGCCGCGGCGTTTGCCGAATACCCGGGTCAGTGGCGGGAATGGCAGCCGGTCCACGACCGGCGCCCAGAACACCTTGATGGAATAGGTGATGCCGATCCAGCTGAAGAAGCCGATGGTTGTCCGGTCGACCCCGGCTGTGCTCAGCCATGCGGACAAGGTGGAAAATACCAGCAGGAACGGCAGGCCGGCGGAGAAACCCAGAAATACCATCCCGACAATGCGCGGTTTCAGGTAGATCGCAATGGCTTCACGCCAGCTGCGTGTGCCGGCCTTGTCGAAACTGGTAATACCGCCTCCCGCTATTTTGTACTGCGCCTGTCAGGCTGCTGTGTGCAATTCATAACCATGCCATGCATGCCTGTCTGGCGGTGTGGTGCGGGGTGCTGCTCGCATCAACGGGTGTAGAAGTCCTGGCTGAATTCGACCTCGTAAAAATCCCGTTCTCCCTGCGGGCGGGCGCGTACACTGAATTTCAGGGTTTCTTCATTGGCGACGCCAAACTCGCCGATATAGTAGATGGCATTGCCTTCACGGATTTCGCGCATCTTGATACTGCGGTCCTGGCCGGCGAGGTTTCTTGCAGAGGCCTCCACGCGCGCATGGACGGGTTGGCCGGGACTGCCAAGGACCTTCTTCAGCAGGGTGATGTTGAGCATGCCGCGGTTCTGGCTGCGGGTAATATGGTAGTCGCGTGCAACTGCAGGCGGCAGCATATCGGTAGCCAGTGCATTGTAATGGATGACATAGTCCCCGAAGTCCTGCGAGTTCTCAGCCAGGGCGCCCGGCGAAAACAGCACTGTCAGCAACAGGAACCAGGGAATCAGATAGTTTTCTGGACGCATTCTATTTCCTCCAAAGTGGCCATTAATACCAACTATAGATTATTCCAGACAGTGCGGCGTCTTCATAGCTGCCATGAAAGTCATTGAATCCGGGGTGGTAATCCACAGCCACCGCGACTGATTCGTGCTGGCTGCGGGCTAGTCACTGCCCGGATCGTCCCGACAAGCGGTGCCGGGCAGGTATGCCCGCCGGTAACTGACGGGGACGTTGAATGCGAACCCGTTTGGCACGGCTGCTTTCACCCGAGAGCAGATGAACCTGGCGGCGCGGCACACCAAAATGCCTGGCAAGGAAGCGAATCAGGTGGCTATTGGCCTTGCCGTCGACGGGAGGCGCGGTCAGCCGGATCTTCAGGCGCTCGCCATGGGCGCCATCCAGTGAATCGGCCGAGGCGCGGGGCTGTATATGAACGGCCAGCAGCAGGTCTTCTCCATCCCATTGGAACCACGGCGCAGCCAATGGCGTACTTCGTTATCCGGCCGTGGTGTTGCCGTTATGCCGGCAGCCGGGTGCTGCGGGCGTCAGGCGCGATGCGGATTCTCCGTGTGCCGGCAGCTTCACGCCCTAAGCACCAATGAGCGGGTGGATCAGCATTTTGATCACCTGCAGGCCGATGAGTGCAAACAGCGGCGACAGGTCAATACCGCCGACAGGTGGAATGACGCGCTGGATCGGTGCCAGTACCGGGCTGGTGATGTTGTGCAGCAGTGCGCCAACCGGGGTATAGGTGCCGGGGTTTATCCAGCTGAGAATGACCTGGACCAGAATCGAGAAGATGAAGATGTTGATCAGCAGCAGGATCAGTTCCGCGATTGCGAACAGCAGCAGCGCGGGGATGGAGACGCTGGTCCCCCGCAGCATTACGATCACGACCAGGGACAGGATTTGCAGCAACAGCAGCAACAGCAGTGCTGCGGTATCGTATTTGCCGACACTGGGGATGACCTTGCGCATCGGGACGAGTATCGGGTTGGTAATGCGCACCAGGAACTGGCTGACCGGGTTGTAGAAGTCCGCGCGTACCGCACCCAGCAGAAAACGCAGCATGACGGCCAGGATATACAGGCTGAACAGGGTCGTGATCAGGAATTCGAGGGGATTGGTGAGATAGGTGCTGTTCATGAGCGGGACCCGAATTCGTCAGCCAGTTCCCGTGATCTGTTCGCTGCGGCTCGCAGCGCACGGGTCACGAGGTCGGCAAGGCCGTTTTCCTGCAGCACGGCCAGCGCGCTCTCCGTGGTGCCTCCCGGCGAGGTTACCCGTTTTCTCAGCGTGGCGGCGTCCTCGCTGCTTTCCAGCGCCATCTTGGCCGCACCGAAAGCGGTTTGCAGTGTCAACAGGCGTGCTGTTTGTGGCGGCAGCCCGAGTTCGCAGCCGGCATCCTGCAGGGCTTCCATGAAGAGGAAGAAATAGGCGGGTCCGCTGCCGGACAGCGCTGTGACTGCATCCATCTGCGCTTCGTCATCTATCCATATCGCCAGACCGACAGCCCGGAGGATGGACTCGGCAATACTGCGCTGGGACTCACTTACCAGGGGGTTCGCATAGAGTGCCGCGGCGCCGCTCTGGACCATGGCCGGCGTGTTGGGCATGCTGCGCACGATTGCAGTCTGTTCTCCCAGCCAGCTGCGCATTGCCGACTCTCGAATACCGGCGGCGATGGAGATAACCAGTGACTGCTGCTGCGCAATGGTGTCCGCCAGTTCCCGGGCAACGGTGCCCGTTATCTGCGGTTTCACTGCCAGCACGACGACGTCCGCGCCGGCCGCCGCGGCCTCGTTCTGTGCAAAGGTCGAGACCGGGTAGGTTTTGGAGATGCGTTCGAGCTGGCCGGAGTCTGCGTCGGCAACGCGAATACTCGCGGGGTTCCAGCCGTCGGCTATCAAGCCGCCGATCAGGCTGCTGGCCATGTTGCCGCCACCGATAAATGCAAGTGTGGTGTTTTTCATGATGTTGACGATACAGGATGCCCATGGCGCGCGACAAGACATGCGCGCGCTTGCGGCATTGCGCATGTTCCTGTCGTTCGCGGTAGCCGGCGTGCCGTGCAGTCAATGAATTATGTGACTGAAATATGGCGGTATTTCTTTGGCCAGTCGGCTTGCCAAAGCAGATGGATGCTGCATACTGACAGCCACCGGTTGCGACAGGACGTACTGCCGGCGTCTGTTGCGAGAGGTGGCTGCCTCAGTATCCAGACGTGCCGTGGTGATTTTGCAAGTTGCCGATATGCAAGGTGGTTTTCAAGTATCCAAAAGCGCAGTCGATAGCAGGTTGACCAGTACATATGATAGAAGGGAGCAGGCATGGATATTGCTGAATTATTGACTTTCAGTGTCAAGAACGGTGCATCGGACTTGCACCTTTCTGCAGGGTTGCCGCCCATGATCCGGGTCGATGGTGATATGCGCAAGATCAACGTGCCTGCACTTGACCACAAGACCGTGCACGGCCTTGTCTACGACATCATGAATGACAAGCAGCGCAAGGATTACGAGGAGTTTTTCGAGACTGACTTTTCTTTTGAAATTCCACAACTGGCCCGGTTCCGTGTCAACGCATTCAACCAGAATCGCGGCGCGGGTGCGGTCTTCAGGACGATTCCGGAAGAAATCCTGGGGCTGGAGGAGTTGGGTACGCCGGGCATTTTCAAGGATATCTCGGACACGCCACGTGGCCTGGTGCTGGTGACCGGGCCGACCGGCTCCGGCAAGTCCACCACCCTGGCGGCAATGATCGACTACATCAACGACAAGCACTATGCTCACATACTGACCATCGAAGACCCGATCGAATTTGTGCATGAAAGCAAGAAATGTCTCATCAACCAGCGAGAGGTGCACCGGGATACGCTGGGCTTCAACGAGGCATTGCGTTCCGCGCTGCGCGAGGACCCCGATATTATCCTGGTTGGCGAAATGCGCGACCTCGAAACCATTCGCCTTGCACTGACTGCGGCTGAAACCGGTCATCTGGTTTTCGGGACGCTGCATACCACCTCGGCTGCCAAGACGATCGACCGCGTGATCGACGTGTTTCCGGCAGCTGAAAAAACCATGGTGCGCTCGATGCTGTCCGAGTCATTGCGGGCCGTGATAGCGCAGACCCTGCTGAAAAAGGTGGGGGGTGGCCGGATCGCGGCCTGGGAAATCATGATCGGCACGCCTGCCATCCGCAACCTGATTCGCGAGGACAAGGTTGCGCAGATGTATTCCTCTATTCAGACCGGACAGGCTGCAGGCATGATTACGCTCGACCAGTATCTGCAGGACCTGTTGTCCAAGGGCCTGATTACCAAGCAGGATGCGCGCATGAAAGCAGCCCAGAAGGAAACCTTCAGATAATCGTCTGAATTTGGAGAAAGGTTATGGAATTGTCTGCACTGTTGAATTTGATGCACGAGAAGAAAGCCTCGGATCTGTTTCTTACCGTGGGTGTTCCCCCGACTATCAAGGTTGACGGAAAAACCGTTCATGTATCGAAGGAGCCACTTTCCGCCGATGCTGCCATGGAAATTATTAACAGCATGATGACGCCTGCCCAGCGCGACGAGTTCGAGGCAACCCACGAATGCAACTTTGCGATCAGTGAAGAGGGGCTCGGACGCTTTCGTGTCAGTGCCTTCATTCAGCGCAATTACGCCGGTGCCGTACTGCGTCGTATCGAGGCGTATATCCCTACTATCGAAGAGCTGAACCTGCCTCCGGTGCTGAAGAACCTGTCCATGACCAAGCGCGGGTTGATCATATTCATCGGCGCCACCGGCACCGGTAAGTCAACATCCCTGGCCGCCATGCTCGGCTATCGCAACCAGCATGGCACCGGTCATATCATCACCATCGAGGATCCGATCGAATTCGTACACGAGCATGCGGGCTGCATCGTCACCCAGCGCGAGGTGGGTATCGATACCGAGTCCTACGAGGTGGCGCTGAAGAACACCCTGCGCCAGGCGCCGGATGTCATCCTGATCGGCGAAGTCCGTGACCGCGAAACCATGAACCACGCCATCGCCTTTGCGGAAACCGGCCACCTGTGTCTGGCCACCCTGCATGCGAACAACGCCAACCAGGCCATGGACCGTATCATCAACTTCTTCCCGGAAGAACGGCGGCCGCAGCTGTTCATGGACCTGTCAATGAACCTCAAGGCATTTCTTGCCCAGCAGCTGATTCCGCGCGCGGATGGCAAGGGTCGCCGGGTATGTGTGGAGATCCTGCTGGGTACCCCGCTGGTCCATGATGTGATACGCAAGGGTGAGATACACAAGCTCAAGGAAATCATGAAACAGTCCGGCCAGCAGGGTATGGTGACCTTCGACCAGGCGCTGTTTGCGCTCTACAAGGCGGGTGAGATTACCTACGACGACGCCCTGCATTATGCCGATTCCGCCAACGAGGTACGCCTGATGGTCAAGCTGGACGAGGGCGACGTCGACAAGTACGCGATCGCCATGGACAACGTCTTCCTGCAGGAGCAGGAATAGGAAACCCGGCCTGCGCGGGTGCCTTTCAGGTGTCCGCGCAGGCCGGCAGCACCAGACCCTTTGCCGCGATTGTTAACCCCATCATTGCAATAATCCTCCTGTAGGAGCGGCCTCCTGGCCGCGATCACGCCGGGGACGGCGCACCTACTTGCCCCAGTCAACGCACTGTGCGTCAAACACCGGTCCGTCAACGCACACCCGTTTCATCGCCGGTCCATCTTCCGTGTTTATCCGAACCGCGCACCCGGCACAGCCGCCGACGGCGCAGGCCATGAATTCTTCCAGCGAGACCTGGCAGGGCAGGCCGTATTCCTGTGCCAGCCGGGCGGTTGCCGCCAGCATCGGGTGGGGTCCACAGGCAAACAGACCGACTTCATCGCGCGCCTGCGGCGTCAGCGCGTCCAGCCAGTGCCGGGCAAGGTCCGTGATATATCCCTCGTGGCATCCCGGATAGCCCTGCAGGCTGGCGAGGCGGCCGGGTATTCCCCAGTCTTCCAGCAGCGGCATCGAGGCGATGACTGATGCCGGCATGCCGGGAAGCAGGAAGCGGGAAGGCTGTGGTGCGAAGGGAAACGGCACCTCGGATCCCATCATGACGACAGGTTGCCAGTGCTGGTCCTGTCTCAACCGGTCTGCCAGGAACACCATGGGCGGAATCCCGACCCCTCCGCCAAGCAGCAGGGTGCGTGGCCGCGACCTGTCCGGGACAAACGGCATGCCGATGGGGCCAATGCTGCTGATGGTCTCGCCGGGGGTACGCGTGGCGAGCGCCCGTGTACCCCTGCCGACAGCCTTGTAGAGGAAATCCACCCAGCCGGCTTCGGCGTCGACCCGCATGATGGACAGGGGGCGGCGCATGGGCAGGGCGGGTTCGCATTGCAGGTGTGCGAAATTGCCGGGGACTGCATGTGCCGCGCACAGCGGTGCCTCTACCCGCAGGATGTACTGCTCTCCCGGCCAGGCTTGCTGGTGAATGATGATGGCATCCTCGACGAAGATCGTGTCGCGGTGCGCCTGGCTGGCTGGTGCCTGCATAGCTTGGTCCACTGTTCGGTAAGGCGTGATTGAAAACTGCGCGTGCAACCGCCGGCAGCTATTCAGGACAGGCGATTGTCGCTGGTTGCGGGCAGTTGGCAGTCAGGAATATAGCAAAGCTGCCGGCCGGGGAGAAATCGCGTCAGGCGTCGAAAAGCTTGCGCAGGCCGTCCTCGAAACCGACCGCGGGCTGCCATTCCAGGATTTCAGCGGCCGTGCTGATGTCGGCACGGGAATGCCGGATGTCTCCCTGTCTGCCGGGGAGGTAGCTGGGCGCAAAAGGCTGGTTCTTGATTTTGCAGATGGTTTGCAGCAGGTCGTTGATTGTAATGGTGCCGCTGGTTGCCACGTTGATCGCCCTGCCGGGCGCGGCCGGCGCAGTCGCGGCACGCATATTGGCCTCGACCACGTCGGAAACGTAAACGAAATCCCGGGTCTGCCCGCCGTCTCCGTAGATGGCAGGCTGTTTGCCGTGCTGCAGGCAGTCGGCGAATATCGAGATCACGCCGGAGTAGGGGGACGACGGGTCCTGGCGCGGGCCGAAGACATTGAAATAACGCAGGGAGACGGTCTCGAGTCCATACAGGTGCCAGTACATCTGGCAGGCAATCTCGGAGGCGAGTTTGTCCACCGCGTAGGGTGACAGCGGCCTGGTCGGCATGTCCTCCTGCTTGGGCAGTTCCGGCAGGTCCCCGTAGACGGCGGCCGAGCAGGCAAACATCACGCGCCGGGTACCGGCATGGCGTGCGGCTTCCAGGACGTTGAGTGTGCCGCGGTAATTCACACGTTCGCTCGCAAGCGGGTTGCCTACGGTCTCCGGGACCGAGGCAATGGCTGCCTCGTGAAACACGATGGCCACTCCCTCCATGGCTTTCCGGACGGTCTCGAATTCCGCGACATCCCCGCTGATGACTTCAACCAGCTGAGATTCAGGGATATTTTCCCGCTTGCCGGTAGAGAAGTTGTCCAGTATGCGGACCCGGTAGCCTTCCGCGAGCAGGCGCTCCGTGATATGAGAGCCGATGAAGCCGGCACCGCCCGTGACCAGGGCCAGTTTGCCGTTTGCTGTTTCCATGCTGTTCGCTATCCAGATTGCCGGGAGGGCATGATACCAAGACAGGCGCCTTGATGGGCGTCATTCAGGCTTCCGCCTGCAGGCTGCCGTTTTCCTCGTCGTGCTCTTCCTTGTCGATCAGGCTGAAGCCGGAGCGGGCTTTTTTCGCGTCCGGCTGCCTGCTGTCCAGGCTGAGGGTGAGGCGCAGGTTATTGGGAGAGTCGGCGTTTTTCATGGCTTCGTCCATGCTGATGCTGGCCGGACTTGACCAGGTAATACAGCGCCCGGTCAAAGGTCTGCATGCCCAGACTCTCGGATTTTTCCATGACCTCCTTGATCTCATGCACGTCACCGCGACGTATCATGTCCTGTACCAGCGGCGTGCCGAGCAGGATTTCGATCGCGGCGGCACGCTTGCCGTCGACGGTCTTGATGAGTCGCTGCGACACGAATGCGCGCAGGTTCAGCGACAGGTCAAGCAGCAACTGGTTGCGCCGGTCCTCGGGGAAAAAGTTGATAATCCGGTCCAGTGCCTGGTTGGCATTGTTGGCATGCAGAGTCGAGATGGCCAGGTGCCCGGTCTCGGCGAACGCGATGGCATGCTCCATGGTGTCGCGGTCCCGTATCTCGCCGATCAGGATGACATCCGGCGCCTGGCGCAGCGTATTTTTCAGTGCGTCTTCATAGCATTCGGTGTCGACGCCGACCTCGCGCTGGTTGACGATGGAGCGCTTGTGGTTGTGGACGAACTCGATCGGGTCCTCGATGGTGATGATGTGGCCGGCGCTGTTGCTGTTGCGATAGTCGATGAGCGAAGCCAGCGAGGTGGACTTGCCCGAGCCGGTGGCACCGACGAACAGTACCAGGCCGCGTTTTTCCATGATGACATTGGTCAATGTCTTTGGCAGTCCCAGGTTTTCCCAGTTCGGTATCTCGGTCTTGATGTTGCGGATCACCAGCGAGATGCTGTTGCGCTGGCGGAAAATATTGACGCGAAAGCGCCCGATGCCGTCTTCCGATATCGCCAGGTTCATTTCCGGCTTGTGTTCGAATTCGCTGATCTGTTCCGCGTTCATCACCGAGTAGGCGATGCTTTTGACCTGTTCCGGCGTCAGGCTGGCATCTTCAAGTGGCATGAGCGTGCCATGTACCTTGGCGCTGGCGGGTGCGCCGCAGCTGAGGTAGAGATCGGAGGCGTCTTTTTCAACCATGGTTCTTAGATATGACCTGAAATCCATATTTTTCCCTCGGCTTGTATATAATCCGGATGAGGTAAACCTGTCGGCTACCGAGCGTGCAACTTAAACAACAATCATGAAGTCTCCAGCGACCATTCCGGCGGCCATCAACCGGCAGCATGCAACAGAGATGCCGGCGGAATTGCAGGAGGGGCTGGAGGAAGCCTGGGAGTCGTTTGTCGAGTCTTCCCGGGAAGCGGGACTCGAGGTCCCCGGCAACCCGGAATTCCGCAACAGCCTGCAGCGTATCTGGGCCTGCAGCGAGTTTGCTGCGCAGGCCTGCATCCTTGAACCCGAACTGCTGCACAACCTGCTCGCCAGCGGCGACCTGCTGGCCGACTATGCGGCCGGCGAGCACGCACGCATGCTGGATCTCGCCCTGCAGGACAGCGTTGACGAGACCGGGCTGGGTCGGATATTGCGCAATTTTCGCCGTCGGGAAATGCTGCGCATCGCCTGTCGTGACCTGGCGGGGTGGGCGCCGCTGGGCGAGGTGCTGGGCGATCTGTCGGGGCTTGCCGACGCCTGTATTTCCCGGGCGCTTGCCACACTTGGCAGGAATGCCTTGCAACAGTACGGCGGGCGGGCAAAAAAAATCTCGCCCTCCCTGGTGGTGCTGGGTATGGGCAAGCTGGGCGCAGGGGAGCTGAATTTTTCCTCGGATATCGACCTGATCTTTACCTACCCGCCCGCCGGTCCGGGTTGGCCGCGCAGCCTGCCGGGGCCGGAGGAGTTTTACCTGCAACTTGGCCGCCAGCTGATACGGGTGCTGGGTGATCGCACCGAGCATGGTTTTGTGTTTCGTGTAGATATGCGTCTGCGGCCCTATGGTGACAGCGGTCCGCTGGTGCTGAACTTCGATGCGCTGGCGGATTACTATCAGCTGCAGGGGCGGGAATGGGAGCGCTACGCGATGATCAAGGCGCGCCCGGTTGCCGGGCCGGAGCAGGCTGCAGAACAGCTGATGCAGTTGCTGCGGCCATTTGTTTACCGGCGCTACCTGGACTTCGGTGCCTTTGAGTCGTTGCGCGGGCTGAAGGAGCAGATCGCCCGTGAAGTCGAGCGCAAGGGCATGCGAGACAACATCAAGCTGGGTCCCGGCGGGATCCGCGAGATCGAGTTTATTGTGCAGGCCTTTCAGCTGGTGCGTGGCGGGCGCCAGGCAGCGCTGCAGCAGCGCCCGGTGCTGGACGTGCTCGGCGCGCTGGTCATGCTGGGTCACCTGCCGGAGGATGTCGCCCGGCAACTGGCGCAGTCCTATGTTTTTCTGCGCCGCACCGAGAATCGCCTGCAGGCCTATGACGACCAGCAGGTGCACTCGCTGCCAGAGGATGACAGCGGCCGGGCGCGGCTGGCATTTTCCATGGGGTACCCCGGGTGGGCGGAATTTTCTGCCGCGCTGGCGGCACACCGCAACGCGGTACAGCAGCAGTTCGAGCTGGTGTTTGCGGCGCCCCGTGACAAGGCCGGGGCCGGGCAGGGTCGCAAGACTCCCGGCCTGGAGGATGTCTGGCGCGGTTCGGCGGGCAAAGAGACCTCGATCCGGGTGCTGGCTGAAGCCGGGTATCCGGACGCGGAAGAAACCCTGCAATGGCTGCAGGCCTTTCGCGCCGGGTCGGTCACCCGTTTCCTTGGTGAACAGGGCCAGCAGCGGCTCAATGACCTCATGCCCCAGCTGTTGCAGGCGGTTGCCGAGGAGGATGAGTCGGCGGAAGTCCTGCGGCGCCTGGGCGAATTGCTGGAAGCCATCGCCGGTCGTACCACTTACCTGTCGCTGCTGGTGGAGAATCCGCAGGCGCTTTCACAGCTGATTCGCCTGTGTGGTGCGAGTGCCTGGGTCGCGGCGCAGCTTGCGCAGCACCCGATACTGCTGGATGAACTGCTGGATCCCCGCTCGCTTTATGACCCGCTTGACAGGAAGGGGCTGCAGCAGCGGCTGGAGTTGCGCATGTCCGGCATACCGGCGGAAGATCTCGAGCAGCAAATGGACAGCCTGCGGCAGTTCCGGCAGGCGGCTGTGCTGCACGTTGCCGCTACCGATATCGTTGCCGGCCTGTCGCTGGCGAAAGTTGGCGATTACCTGACCTGGATTGCCGAGGTTGTCCTGGAAAAGACCCTGCAGCTGGCCTGGGACCACCTCGTGGCCCGGCATGGCCGGCCGGTCTGCAAGGTTAAGGGAAAGGTACAGGAAGCCGGCTTCGCCATTGTCGCCTACGGCAAGCTGGGCGGTTACGAGCTGGGCTATGGTTCCGACCTCGATGTTGTCTTCCTGCATGACAGCAGCGGCGAGGAACAGCAGACAACGGGTCCCCGGGTGCTGGTCAACAACGAGTTCTTTACCCGCCTCAGCCAGCGGATTATCCATATCCTGAACACCTTCACCTCCGCCGGTATTCTCTACGAGGTCGACATGCGGCTGCGCCCCAATGGAGCCTCGGGCATGCTGGTCAGCAGCCTGGATGCATTTGCGGATTACCAGCGGCGCAGTGCCTGGACCTGGGAGAACCAGGCGCTGGTGCGCGCGCGCGTGGTCTGCGGTTCCGGGGGAATTGCGCGCCGCTTCGAGCGCATCCGTGCAGGCGTGCTGGCACGGCCGCGCGAGGCCGTGGAACTGCGTCATGATGTTGTGGAAATGCGCGAGCGCATGCGCCAGGAGCTGGATAAATCCGGCGCTGACGGCATCGATCTGAAACAGAGCCGGGGCGGTATCGTTGATGTTGAATTTATGGTTCAATGTGGCGTGCTGCTCTGGTCGGGCGCGCAGGCTGAACTGCTCAATTTTACGGACAATCTGAATTTACTGGATGCCTTCTCCCGATACGGGCTGCTGCCCGACGCGGATGTCCGGCTGCTGGCGGAGGCCTATTGCGCAATCCGGCAGCGCATCAATCACCTGGCTCTGCAGGAAAAACCACCGCTGGCCGGCGCCGACGAGCTGCTGGCGCAGCGGGAGGCCGTGACCCGCATCTGGGACAGGTTTCTGGGGGAATGAAAAGTAAAAAGTAAAAAGTGAAAAGTGAACAGTGAAAAGTAGAAAGTTGTTCAGGTAATGACGGATTGATCAGACTGTCCATGGCTTTTCACGTCTCACTTTTTACTTTTCACTTTTTACGCAGATTTTTCGGAGAATGATGTATGTCAATGTCTGATCGGGACGGGGTCATCTGGATGGATGGTGAGCTGGTGCCATGGCGCGAGGCACAGGTCCATGTGCTGACCCACACGCTGCACTATGGCATGGGCGTGTTCGAGGGTGTGCGCGCCTACAAGGCGGAGCAGGGAACAGCGATATTCCGCCTGCCGCAGCACACCCGCCGCCTGTTCGGTTCGGCGCACATCATGAAGATGCCGGTACCCTGGGACCCGGAAACGATCAACGCGGCCCATAAAACCGTGGTCCGTGAAAACGGCCTGGACAGTGCCTATATCCGCCCGATGTTTTTCTACGGGTCCGAGGGCATGGGCCTGCGCGCCGACAACCTCAAGGTGCATGCCATCGTGGCTGCCTGGGAGTGGGGCGCCTATCTCGGTGCCGAGAACATGGAAAAGGGCATCCGCATCAAGACCTCGTCGTATACCCGACACCATGTAAATATCACCATGTGCAAGGCCAAGGCCAACGGCCATTATGTCAACTCGATGCTGGCGCTGAATGAAGCACTGACCTCGGGGTATGACGAGGCCATGCTGCTGGATGTCGACGGTTTTGTCGCGGAAGGCAGCGGCGAGAATATTTTCATCGTGCGTGACGGGGTGCTGTATACGCCCGACCTGACGTCCGCGCTCGAAGGCATCACCCGCGACACCATCGTGCAGCTGGCGCAGGACGAGGGGCTGAAGGTGCGCGAGAAGCGCATCACCCGTGACGAGGTGTACCTGGCTGACGAGGCCTTTTTCACCGGTACGGCCGCCGAGGTGACACCGATACGCGAGGTGGATGACCGGATGATCGGACAGGGCGGCCGCGGGCCGGTAACGGAACGCCTGCAGGCGCTCTATTTTGACGTGGTGCACGGCCGCAAGAATAACTACACCGACTGGTTGACGCTGGTTTAGCCCAGGTGCTGTGCTGCCCTGGGGAGGAGGGCAGCAGGTTTCACGGCGGGGCTCGCTCCGGTCCTGATGGCCGACAGCCTGTCAAATACGGGGGAATCTGAATGCGTTCACTGCTTGTCATAGCGCCGGCATGGGTTGGCGACATGGTCATGGCGCAGAGTCTGTTCAAGGTGCTGAAGTCCGGCGAGCCGGAGCGGGCGATCGATGTGCTGGCGCCGGGCTGGACCCGGCCGCTGCTGGAGCGCATGCCCGAAGTGCGCGATGCCATCGACATGCCGCTGGGGCACGGCGAACTGCAGCTGGGAACGCGCCGGCGCCTGGCCGTCGGCCTGCGCGACAGGCACTACGAGCAGGCCATCGTCCTGCCGAATTCTCTGAAGTCCGCACTGGTGCCGTTCTGGGCGCGGATTCCACAACGCACCGGCTATGTCGGCGAACTGCGGCAGTGGTTGCTGAATGATTGCCGCCGGCTCGACAAGCAGCGCCTGCCAATGACCGTGCAGCGTTTCGTGGCGCTGGGCCTGCCTGATGGTGATGCACTACCCGAGCCGGTTCCGTACCCGGAGCTGGTGTCGACGCAGCATGATCAGCACGCGGCGGCGGACCGGCTGGGTGTCTGCAACCAGTACAAGCCGGTGCTGGCGTTGTGCCCCGGGGCGGAATTCGGGCCGGCGAAGCAATGGCCCGAGGAATACTATGCAAGGATTGCGAAAAACTGGCTCGACCAGGACTGGCATGTGTGGCTGTTCGGTTCGATAAACGATGTGCCGGTCTGCGACCGGATCAACGCGCTTGCGGGAGAAGGCTGCCATAACCTCGCCGGGCGAACCAGCCTGGCCGAGGCCATCGACCTGCTGGCCATGGCGGCATTCGTGGTGACCAATGATTCGGGACTGATGCACGTGGCCGCGGCGCTGCAGCGCCCGATGGTCGCGATATACGGATCCTCCGATCCCGGGTTCACCCCGCCACTGGCGGAAACTGCACAGGTGGAACGACTGGGGCTGGACTGCAGCCCCTGTTTCAAGCGGGAATGCCCGCTGGGCCACCTGAAATGCCTCAGGGACCTGTCACCGGAACGCATCATTACGGCCATGGAAGAAGTGATGAAGCGGTGAGGGTGCTGATCATCAAGACATCCTCGCTGGGGGATGTGTTGCATACCCTGCCGGCCGTCAGCGACGCCGCCAGGCAGTTGCCGGATGTGCGCTTTGACTGGGTGGTCGAGGAGGCCTTCACGGAAGTCCCGGCCTGGCATGCCGCGGTGGACGAGGTCATCCCGGTTGCGCTGCGCCGCTGGAAGCGCAGTCCTGTCCGGGTGCTGCGGGCGGGCGAACCGCAGGCCGCGGTCAGGCATCTGCGCCGCCGGCAGTACGACCTGGTAATCGATGCGCAGGGACTGTTGAAGAGCGCCGTGATCTCCCGTTTCGCACGCGGCCGGCGCGCCGGGCTGGACCGCGACAGCGCCCGGGAACCGGTTGCGGCACGCGCTTACCGGATGAAATATGCCGTGCCCCGTAACCAGCATGCCGTGGAGCGCGTGCGGCAACTGTTCGCCGCTGCGCTGGACTACGAGCTGCCGGCATCGCCACCCGATTACGGTATCAGGGAGCGGTTTGCCAGCCAGGGGCGGCAACGCTACCTGGTGTTCCTGCACGGGACCACCTGGCCGACCAAGCACTGGCCGGAGGGCTACTGGGCCGAACTGGCGGGCAGGGTTGCCGGCCAGGGGATGCAGGTGAAGCTGCCCTGGGGCAACGAGGCCGAGCGCCAGCGTGCTGAGCGTATTGCCACGGCCCATGAGTCCGTCGAGGTGCTGCCGCGCATGCAACTGGGGGAACTGGCCACGCTGATCGCCGCTGCCAGCGGTGTCGTCGGTGTCGATACCGGGCTGGTGCATCTGGCCGCGGCGCTGGGGACACCCTGCATCACCCTGTACGGGGCAACGGATCCCGGTCTGATCGGCACACTGGGCGAGGCGCAGTTGCACCTGCAGGCGCAGTTTGCGTGCGCCCCCTGCCACAGCAAGAAATGCAGCTTTGGTGGCGCGTCTGCCGTGCATCCGGCCTGTTATGAAACCCTGGGTCCGGGCAGGGTCCTGGCATTGTTGAACCAAACGATCCCTGCCATGCAGACGCCATGACAGCGTTCGGGCCTGATACCATGTGCATCCCTCACGATACCGCCCGGCCTGTTTCCGATATGCCGTCATGCCGCGGGCAGGAAGCGGGCGCATGACGCAGCGCTCGATACTGTTCGTGTCGAAAGGGGAGCAGGCGTCTTCAACCCGCTATCGCGCTCTGAACTATTTCGGCCTGTTTCGCAGTCACGGCTGGACTCCCGCGCATCTCACGGACGACAAGTCGTTTGCCAGTCACCGACGGATTCTGCAGGCGGCTTCAAAGGCAGATGCAGTCGTGGTGCTGCGCAGGGCGCCCGCGGGCCTGTACGCCTTGCGCCTTCGCCGGGTCAGTAAATGCCTGGTATTTGATTTTGATGACGCGATTTTCGTGCCGCGCAGCGGGCGGTTCTCGCAACGCCCGGTGCGTTTCCGAAGGATGGTGGCAAGCTGCGATCATGTCTGGGCCGGCAACAGTTACCTGGCGGCGGAGGCCGGGCGCTTCAGCAGCCATGTCTCGGTGGTGCCGACGTCCATAGAAATCGAGCGCTACACCCCGGTCAGCGACAAGCCGCATGGTGAGGTGGTGCTTGTCTGGATCGGCAGCCGCTCCACCCGCAAGTACCTGGTCGATATCCTGCCGGTACTGGAGCGTGCCTGTGCCGTCAGCGGTGGCCTGCGCCTGAAAATCATCGCGGATTTTGAACTGCAGTCCGGGGTGCTGCCGATTGACAATATTCCCTGGTCGCAGACCACGGAAACGCTGGAACTCGCGACTTCCTGCATCGGGGTGGCGCCGATGCGGGATGACCCCTGGACCCGGGGGAAATGCGGCCTCAAGGTTTTGCAGTACATGGCATCGGGGCTGCCGGTGATCACCTCGCCATACGGAGTGAACCGTGACCTGGTCACGCACGGCGAGACAGGCTTTCACGCTGCCTCGGAACAGGAGTGGCTGTCAGCTATCACCACCCTTGCCGGGGACCCCGCGCTGGCTGCTGCCATGGGTGCTGCCGGGAGAAGCAAATGCGAGACCGGGTATACCTTGCAACAGACGTTTCAGAAAATGCTGCTTACCCTGGGCGCTGAATCCTGACGCTGGCCCGCTGCAGCCGAGGTATCTGTGGAAATGCCTGCGCTAATTGCCTATTCTTCCATGCCTCGTGTTGGTGATCGGTAACAGTCCAATTCTGGAGATAATTTCAGCGGGAAATTGAATCATGGGTGACACGAATCAGTACCAGTTCGTCCTCAAGCACAAGGAAAAACTCGACGGCCCTTTTCTGGAGGTCGGGTCGCGTGATTACGGTGAAACCCAGGATTTACGCTCGTTCTTTCCCGGTGACACCTATATCGGCATCGATCTCAGTGAAGGCAAGGGCGTCGATACAACCCTTGATCTGACGCAGCCTTTTGATGCGATTGATGAAAAGCTGGGGCGCCGGCGTTTCGGTACGATTTTTTCCTTCAGTGTCATGGAGCATTGCGACAACCCGTTCCTGATGGCGGCAAACATGGAGCGGCTGCTGAAGCCGGGGGGCAGGATCGTGCTGTCGGTCCCCTTCGCCTGGAAATTTCACGGCTATCCCTCGGATTACTGGCGCTTCACCCGGGAGGGCGTCAAGGTGCTGTTCCCCCGGATTGACTGGGATGAAGACGACAACACCCGCTGGCATACGCCAAAGCGGGGCGATTTCCGGGAACTGGACGATTCCCTGGGGTTGGTGCACCTCAGCGGAAAATACTACCGGAAGCGCGGCATGCTGCTGCGGGGTGTTGCGGCAGACCTGCTGAAGGTGGTGCGTTCGCTGGGGCTGCTAAGGTGGCTGCTGGGCTACCGCTACCTGCTGCTGCCAACCATGATCGACATGATCGGCGTATTGCGTGACGAATCCTGAAAGATGCTGCTGACGTTCCAACCCTCGCGCGGTTAGCGCCTGCCAGGCCCGTACCCGTCACCACTTTTTGTTATGCCTGCTGATATCGCCCTGTCTATCCTGATCGTCAACTGGAATACCCGGGACAGGACGCTGGCGTGTATTGACAGTATCCGGCGGTTCGCCTCCGGGCCGGAAGTTCAGGTCATTGTCATCGACAATGACAGCGAGGATGGCTCGGTCGAGGCATTCAGGGATTCCGGTGCGGACATCGAAATCATCGAGAACGGGGAGAATGCCGGCTTCGGGCGGGCGAACAACGTCGGCCTGCAGCGGGCCAGGGGGCGCATCGTCCTGTTTCTGAACAGCGACACGGAAATCACCGCGACGACAATTCCGGATTTGCTCGGCGAATTCGACGCGCATCCCGAGGTGGCTGCGTTTGGCTGCAAGATACTCGGCTACGACGGGCTGCCGCAGCATTCCGTGCGTGGCTTCCCGACGCTGGGTGCCTACCTCTACAGTGACACGCTGCTGGGCGCGCTGGGAATGTTCAGAGCGAGTCACGACCGTTATCGCCGCAAGCGCTTTGATTTTGAAAAGTGGCAGCCGATCGAGGTGGCGATGGGGGCGGCGCTGGCCGTGCGCAGGGAAATCGTGCAGGAAATGCAGGGATTCGACCCCCGCTTCTTCATGTATTTCGAGGAGGCCGACCTGTGCCGGCGCATTCGCGACGCCGGCTACGGGCTGGCATACTCGCCGGTCCCCGTTGTTTATCATGTCGGCGGTGCAAGTTCCAGCAAGAGCAAGGCCAGGATGATGCTGGTCATCCGCCAGAGTATGTTCAAGTATTTTCGCAAGCACGAGCCGGCCTGGAAAATCAGGGTTTTTACGCTTGTTTTCAAGCCGCTGTTCCTGGTGCACATGCTTGCCACCTGGATGAAGCAGTTGCTGCGGGCCTGGCTGGCACGCTTGCGGCCTGGCGGCAGGGAACGCAGGGAAAAGTACCAGCGCCGGATCGATGTGACCCGCGAGTTCCTGGCCAGGTACTTAATCGAGTTTCTCCGGGCCTGAGGCGGTGGCACGATGACTTGTCTAAAAATTATTTTAGACAAATGTCACCAAGGCAGCTAGGATCTGCAAATTACCCGCGCGCCTTCAAAATCAAGAACATGGTTAACGAAAAACAGAAACCGCTTGTCCTCTTCGGCGGCAGCACCTTCGCGAGTCTCGCCGCCCATTGCCTGACTCATGATACTCAGCGCAAGGTTGCAGCATTTACCGTCGATGCATCCTATATGCGGACTGATACCTGCGATGGGTTACCTGTAGTCGCCTTTCAGACGCTTGCGAATGATTTTCCACCAGATACACACGATATTCTGCTGCCCCTTGGCTATACACGCATGAATGAATTTCGCCAGGCGCGCTGTGAGCAGGCAAAAGCCATGGGTTACACACTGGCCTGCTATGTTTCCAGCCGTGCCAGCATCTGGCCAGATCTGCCAGTTGGTGAAAATGTCATCATTTATGAACAAGCCATTTTGCAGTCATTCGTTACTCTCGGCGACAATGTGATAGTGCGCAGCGGCGCCAACATCGGGCATCATAGTCAGGTCGGGAGCCACAGCTTTATTGCATCCGGCGTGGTGACCGGCGGCAATGTGACGATCGGTGAGCACTCCTTTATAGGGTTGGGCGCGGTCTTGCGCCGACAACATTTCTGTCGGGAGGCGCTGTTTTATAGGCGCAGGTGCGGTTGTGATTGCCGATACGGAGCCAGATGGAATTTATGTAGGCAATCCCGCGCGCCGGCTGCCGAACAAGTCTTCGCTGGATATCACCTGAAGTACGCATTATGCGTCCCGGGACAGTGGAATGAAGATCTGCATCGTTGGTGCCGGGGGCATAGGCGGCCTGCTCGCCGTCAAGTTTTCACGGCTGGAGAAGAGGTCACTGTCGTCGATCAGGGTTTGCACCTCGAGGCCATCGGGGCGCACGGCCTGCGTTTGAAGATGGCCGATGGAACAGCGTCTGTCGCAAACAATCTCCGGGTAGCCGGCAGGATTTCCCAGGCTGGCAATGCCGATCTGGTCATCCTCGGAGTCAAGGCCCATCAGATCGCAGACGTTGCCCCTGATCTGCCGCAGCTCTACGGGCAGGACACGACAGTGCTCACCGTCCAAAACGGGATACCCTGGTGGTATTTTCAGCGGCATGGCAGCGCGCTGGAGGGTACGCGATTGCTGAAGCTCGATCCGGCGGGGCTCATCGCCGGGCACATTCCTGCAGAACGCATCCTTGGCTGCGTTGCCTATCCTGCCTGCGCAATGGTAAGTCCGGGCCTGATTCACCATATTGAAGGCAACCGCTTTCCCGTCGGCGAACTCGATGGTGGTGTGAGCGAGCGTGCTACCCGGGTTGCAAATCTGTTCAACGCCGCTGACTTGAAGTCCTATGTCATTGAGGACATCCGTGCCGAAATCTGGCTCAAGGCGTGGGGCGCCCCTGTCCTTCAATCCCATTAGCGCGCTAGCCCGGGCGACTATGGTCGATATCTGCCGCTTTCCTGAAACCCGCGAACTGGTCGCCAATATGATGAAGGAAGCTCAAAGCATTGCGGAGAAACTTGGTATCTCCTTCCGGCACTCGATTGAGCACCGGATCGCAGGTGCGGAGGCAGTCGGTGCACACAAGACCTCCATGTTGCAGGATGTCCAGGCGGGCCGCTCGATGGAGGTAGATGCAGTAATCGGCGCAGTCGCCGAACTGGGCAGGCTGACACAATCACCCTGCCCGACGATCGACGCGGTCTATGCCTGTACCAGCCTGCTCGACCACACGATGCAAGAGCGTTCCCTGTTTGCACCGGAGTCCATAGACTAGACAGTAGATTATCCAACAATCACGATAAGGCGTATTGCTGCGTAATGCTGTAACCGTAATCAAGGTCGCGGAAATAGATACCAATGCTTTTCAACAGCTACGAATTCATCCTTCTGTTTCTGCCGTTTACTTTTCTCGTCTATTTCTTTCTTCTTGGCAAGCGGCTGGCTACGGGAGCCAAAGGTTTCCTGGTGTTTGCATCCCTGTTCTTCTATTCCTGGTGGAACATTGCATACCTGCCGTTGATACTGGGTTCTGTCCTGTTTAATTTTGCTGTGGGTAACTCTCTGGGTAAAAATTCCGGCAGGGAGCGCGTACCTGGAAAGGCCGTACTTGCCTTTGGCATCTTGTGTAATATTGCAGTGCTCGGGTATTTCAAATACGCGGATTTCTTCCTGGAAAACTTCAGCCTGGTTTTTGGTACATGGGCAGGCCTCCTGAATCTGCTGCTCCCGCTTGCCATCTCGTTTTTTACCTTCCAGCAAATCGCTTACCTGGTAGATTCATACCGGGGAAATGCGCATTCTTATCGAGAATAAACTTTCAGAACTTGAACCTGACATGGTTATTTCCTTCTCTGGAAATAATGATGTTCACTGGGGTATGCGCGGGAAAAATATCCTGTGGTTCAGGACTTATGGAGATGAATATTATCTGGGTCTGATAAGGGGTATCTTACAAAAACGCCGGCCGCCAGATTCCGGAGATCACTGCAACCGGAGAGGACGAGGTTGCGCCAGAGCTGGTGGCAAGTCGACTGCAAAAGAATGTGATACTGAGTTCGTTCGTGCTTGCCCGGGAGTCGGCAGACTATGTGTTTGTGCTGCAGCCGGCTCTGGCGGTAACAGGCAAGCAGCTGACAGAGAGGGAGCAGGGCAAGTTAAAAGAGAGGACAGTGGAATATTTCAGGAAGTCATATGAGCGAATGGCAGTCGATCTTAGCGGGCGAGGTTGATGCCGCCAATTTCTACTTTGTCTGACCTGGCGGACGCTTTTGATGACATTGGCGATCAGGAAGACATCTTTATCGACTCGTATCATTTTGGCGATAAAGGCAATGAAATAGTCGCAGAAAAAATTTACCTGAACATCAAGGATATAATTCCCAATTAGGTGCTGGTTGCTACTGTATCCTGAAAGCCGAAATGCTCCGGAGAATAATGGTCCCGTATTTGTGTGACGCGTGATTTTCAGGTCGGGTATTCAAGTGCTTTGTTCAATCCCTGAAGTGATGCCGCCTTTGCCCCTGAATTTCAGGAATCCCCCGGTAGCAACGGTAACGCCAAATCTTCGGGGCCATCGCCAAACGAAAGTGCGAAAGCTGGACTTCCAGGTTGCCCGCAAAGCGCGCTTTGCCGGGAGCTACCTAGAGTCTGCTCAGAAAGTCAGTACGCTGCCATCTGATACAGATAGCCCCGTCGCCTGGTGTGGTGTGCCAACTGATAACGGACCAGTCTCTCCACTACTTGCAATAGTGGCATCCTGACCACGGCAAAACCTCTTTTACAAAGGGCAAAAAAGATCCTTAACAGGATCAGCAGGTTCATTACCAGGAAGATGCTGTTGATCCAGGCAAAGGAGGTATCTGCCCGCTTCGCCCGGATGTAGTTGAGCCGGTAACCGTTCTTGCCTTGACCGAACTTGCCCTCAATCGGAATGCGCTGCAGGTATTCCTCTCGCCGCTGTGCCTTCAGTCGTTT
This sequence comes from uncultured Gammaproteobacteria bacterium, assembly GCA_963701455.1. GTDB lineage: Bacteria > Pseudomonadota > Gammaproteobacteria > UBA9214 > UBA9214 > UBA9214. Next base: position 165,101 of record CAVPAE010000004.1, on the reverse strand, counting down.
CAGCTCGTCCCGGTTCGCTTCCGTCACTATCTTCGGACGACCCAGTGGCTTGCCAGCAAATCGAATGCCATGGCCTTTAAGATAACGTCGGTTTGTTTGCGTACCGTACACCGGATCGCCCAATACAGCCTCCGGATAATGACCATGGCGTGTGCGGTATGCTTCTACCTGGCTTTTCAGATCACCACCTTCATGAAATGCATCCCAACGGAGATGATCCACACAAGCCACGCCATCGCCGTTCAAACTCACACTCAGCTTCGCGCCAAATTCCACTGGCTTGTCCAGTTTGCCGCGGATGATCGGTCGCACATACGGCTGACTGATACTCACAATGCGATCATCACAGCGACGGCTCTTGTTTTGATACATCTCCCGTTGCTGTGCGTATACATGCTGGATCACCCAGTAGCGGTACAATAGCCACCGGGGCAGTGGTAAGGGTGAACCCTCTGGCCAGTGTTCCAGCAAACGTTCGATGTGCCCCAGGTTACGACGCAAATACTGTAGCTGTTGTTTGATCCCTCGACGCCGTACTTTGCCGGACGGACGTCTCTGTTTCACAATGGCGAGAAACGCCTTGCGCGCTTTCTCACGATAGGTTCTGGGCTTCTTCTTCCCGTCTGTCTTTGGGTAGAGCTCGTCTATGATCTTTTCACTGAACTCCCGGGCTTCATTGAGTAGGCTCAGGTCTGTGGGATAGCGAATCGCCTGTGGTGCCACTGTTGCATCCAGTATCAGCTTGCCTTGATGTTCCGGTTCCTCTTCCTGGATCGTGCTGCCTGAAGAGCCAGATGGATTATCATCACTGTCTTCCGGTGATTTTTCAGATTTACTTTGCCTGGTTTGACTCTGTGACTTTTTCTTCTTCACCTTTGCCTCTTCCAGGGCATCGATAATGGCACCTTGAAAGATCTCAAACACGCCTTGCCCCATTCGCTTGCGAATCTCGACAAACAGCGAGGGAGCAAACGGCGCCTTCATTTGATAACCCGCCAGGCCCACGAAGTACTGCAGGTAGGGGATTCTCCTGGATCTGTGCAACAGTCTCCTCATCGGACAGGCAGAGTTTGTGTTTGATGATCACCGCACCAATGACCAGTCGGGCATCTTTGGTCGGGCGACCCTGCGTTGTGGAGAGGCCTTGATAATAACCCTCTGCCAGCACATCCCAAGGGATGCCTTGACTCATCTTCACCCAGCGGTTGTTTTCATCCAGCGAGGTTTGGAAGGGCCAGTCAAATTCAGCGAGGGAGAGTTGTGTGTGGCTCTGATAGCGAATCATAGGTGCACGGTTTTTGGTGGGGTTAGCTTGTTTTCCGTGCATGATTATATCGCACAACTACTCATTATTACTATCATATCAATGAGTTATACTTTCTGAGGAGGCTCTACTTACTTGCGTTCGCCTGGCTGCTGCGGGTTGATTGCAGGGATGGCGTGCGATAGTTCCGGGAGATTATTTCACAGATATCATCCACCGTTTCCAGAGGCAGTCCACTATAGGACGGCAGGCACAATATGGTCTTTGCTATTCTTTCAGAATGCCCGGATGCTTCGTATTTTGTCAGGTGTTTGATCGTATTCAGAGACGGGTAAAAGTATCTTCTTGCATATATATTATTGCTTTCCAGAGCAAGTAATACTTTCAGTAGTCTTTCCTCGCTATCGAACACTACAGGCATGTAGCTGTAGTTGTACGAGCCCTCCGGGAAATCCTGGAAGGTAATGAAATCCAGATTGGCCAGTTTTGAGTGATACAGGTCAAATATTGTTTTCCTGCCAGCTAGCACTTCATCAATATATTTGAGATTAGCCAGACCCAGTGCAGCATGAATTTCTGTCATCTTGCCATTGCAGCCGTCGTCAACGATCTCCTTGTCTTCATTGTGACCAAAAAATCGCAACCTTCTGACTTTCTCATCGAGTTGCCTGTCGACTGTTACGCAACAGCCACCTTCGCCGCTGTTGAAAATCTTTGTTGCGTGAAAGCTGGCTGCAGAGATATCGCCATATTCGAGAATTGATTTGCCTTTGTAGTTAACGCACATGGCATGTGCTGCATCATAAATCACCTTGAGGTCATGCTGTTTTGCGATGGATTCGATTGCTTCCATGTCGCATGGGTTGCTGAAAACATGAACGCCCATGATTGCCCGGGTCTTGTCTGTAATTGCAGCCTCTATCATGTTCGGGTCAATATTGAATGTATGCGGGTCAATGTCAACAAATCTGGGGGTGCAGTTCTCCCACATTATTGCACTCGCTGTGGCAATCCATGTAAATGGAGTTGTTATAATCTCGCTTCCATTTAACCCAAGCGCCTTGATCGCGAGCTGTATTGCAATTGTTCCATTTGTCACGATGGCCAGATTTTGTATTGCGTACTTCTGTTTCAGGTCATGTTCAAGCTGTTGAACCAGCGGGCCATTATGCGTCAGTATTTTCCGTTCCCATACACCTCGCAGAATTTCGGTATATTCATCCAGTGGAGGTAATGATGGTGCAGTGACGTATATAGGGTTTGATTTAACGGCTTGCATATTCCTGTATCTGCGTGAGTAATCGTGACTGGTTCATTAATTCCGAGTAATTGGGCTCCAGGATATTATTCATGATCGAGTCATGGAAATGTTCCAGAATATTCAGGAAATGATTGTCCTGCGGGAGGCTGTATTCATGTCTTTCATTTTGCGTCTCGATTATGACTTTCGGCCTTATTTCGGGGCCGGCAGTAAATGCCCTTTCTGATGTCAACTTGCCTTTGCTGCCCCATACCTCGTAACTGCACTGGTAATAGTTGTCAAAGCCAAAGGCAAGTCTGGGAAATGCAGCCGGAACTGGAGACAAGGGATGCACCGCCATAGATGTCGACTTCCTTGCCGGGCTCATACCCCAGAAATGCAGATGTTACTTCGATATCAGCTCCGAGTATTAGCTGTGTGGCCTTGACGGTATAGGCGCCTGCATCAAGCAAGGAGCCGCCGCCAAGTATCTTGCTGTAGCGTATGTTGTCATCCGTAAATGGCGGGAAGCCGAAGGATCCGCGGAAACAGCGTATTTTCCCAATCTCGCCACTATTGATCCTGTCGAGAACAAACTTGTGCTGCGAATGGTATGCAAACATAAAGTTTTCAATCAGGACCAGTGAATGACTACGGGCAGCATCAACCATGGATTCTGCCGTGGCATAGTCAGGCGCCAGTGATTTTTCACACAAAACATGCTTGCCGCTATCCAGGCACTTGAGCACCCATTCGTGGTGCAAGCCAATGGGTAACGGAATATAGATGGCATCGACGTCATCACGATCAATCAGGCTCTGGTAGTCCCTGACAGCCTCGCAGCCAAATTTCAAGGAGAATTTCTGTGCTTTTTCAATCGAGCGACTTGCGACTGCAATCAGGGTAAATTTGTCCGATGAATTAATGGCGGGTATGACCAGACGGTCTGCTATGTTTGCACAACCCAGTATACCTATATTAATCATGTTTCATGTGTGCAAAATATCAGCGAGGAGATAAGACTGCGTGCCTGTATGTTAAGGAAATTATTGAATTTGGGAAAAAGCCAGCAATTGATTCAGGGTCAGCCAGTGATAATTATTCCGGCACTTCAACAAGGGAATGTATCGTCTGCCTCGATTATCATGTTTTTATTCTGTTCCTGATAAAATCTTCCGCCTTCCTCTGATTGTCGGGTGTTATATAGGATCCGGTCTGGAGTGCTGGATAAAACATAATCAAGGTATGGCAGTGCACCTTTGTCCGTATTTTTGTAATTGCCTGTCAGGCACTGTACGGTTGGAGCCATCTCCAGAATGTCCATATTTCCGCACTCGACCTTGGCCTGTATAAGGAAATGATAGATGCCGTTGATTTCCTTTACGATGAGGCGCGTATTCCATCCTGGGCCGGTTCTACCCAGGAGGCTCTGAGACCATTGCTGAACCTCGCGGCTGCTGATATTAACCTCAACCGCGATCACCTTGAAGTACTCGTGGTTATTGGCATGAATTTCATAATCGTTTCTTGACCAGCCGCTGACTTTATTGCATTTGATGGAATGCTCTTTGTCACCAGTTCATAGCTGCATTTCAGTTGCGTTAACCAGGAGAGGATATCATCGAGGCTGTGAAGGGAATTCTCACTGTCGAGAAGTGACTTGAGGATACCCTTGCTGAATTTATTGCCCTTGCCGGTATCGAACAAGAGATAGAGACTATAGAAATCTACAACATCAGACTGGAAGTTGCCATAGGAGATACCGGAAATCACGGTGCGTGTGTCCATATTAACCGTGTTATCGGTGTGTATCAGTTTCTTTATTTGACCGAGGGTCATCCAGCAAAAATCGTCGTGCAGCGGGATATCATCCTCAACCAGTAGAATAATATTTCTGTTCCTCTTTTTCAGGAAGCGTGCGCCTTGTTCAGATTGTAATTGGTCCAGCAATACGGTGTGGTCAGACTGGTTAATAAAATAATCCAGGTATAAAGACTTTTTCCCCTGTGAATTTGAGTGTAGTTACTTTTGGTTGCCTGCAGGGTTGGAGACAGCTGGACATTGTTTATATTGCCCGGCTCAATTTTTGCCCTCGTCCAGGAAATATAAAATCCCGTCGAATACCTTGGTGATTATGCCAAGGTATCCAATCTCCGGCTGATTCATATCGGTTGCGTCCATTCGCTAACAGACCCCCAGTTTGTCTTGATATGAATGCCTTCAATTGAAAAAAACTTTCCGCTGTCATGTACCAGGTTTCCGCTATCCTGCATGAAGTGCCACTGCTTGAGTTCGGAAAACCTGATTTTAGTGACGTTCACCGTTACTTCATCATTTCTTTTTTTGAGCCAGTCAAGTATGGCCCCTGTGTTATAAACGGGTTGTGTTCTGTCATGGCAGAATTAAGGAATAATAATTCTTTATTTGTGCGGTTCAGCATATATGTGCCTTCTCCATGCTTTAGTAAGATGGGGCTCCTTACCTGTACTCTAAACCATCAAAATATTCATTAATCTCGATTACTGCATTCTTCACGTTTTCAATAGACTGTCTTTCTTCAGAAAGAATGTTTTCCTTAACCAGATGAGCTGTTTCTCTTGCGGCTCCAACATCAGAAAACCCATAAGCCAATCCATATCTTTCCGCTGGATTCGGGCGCCACTGTTCTTTCGTTACTCCCTGATCTGGTATAACGATGGACTCACAACCGCATAAAACAGCGAATCTCGAATACGCTGTATACGTGTCATAAGAAACAAAGGTTTTAACCCGCTTGAAAATACTCGCTATTTCAGTGTTCGACTTCCCGTCAATTAAAATAGATCCATTGAGGTCATGTTGTATAGGCTTGTGTTTTCCTTTCCTCAAACAATAAGCGGTACCTTTTCTGTCTAAAGACACACCATTCAAATTATAAACTTCCAGCGGGCAATGCACGACCTTTAACACATTGTTTGAAACAACGGAACCACTGGAATAGGAGATATCAATTCCCGAACGATACTTGAAATATAGTTCATTATTTCCGTACTTGAATCTTCCCGTGAGTGATCCTGGATTGTGTAACAACCACCGAACGACTCTTTGTGAACTTAAAGGATTACCAAAAACGATTTCAGGATAAACAACAACAAAATCTTTCAGCAACGAATCATCTATCACGTGCAAAACCGGTGTATCAAATACAGGGTTTACTGTATATCGACCATAATCACCTCTTCCGTGGCGGTAACGATCTTTCATATTACGTAACCATTTCCTGACAAGAATCCTGTTCTTTTCCCCATAATGTTTGCGGTAGGGGTGCAAGTAACTCTCATGACCCAGCTCTTTAAGAATGGCGCATAATTTATGTAAAACAACGGCACCACCAACTCTCTCATCGTATGGAGGAGAAACAATCAAAAACTTAGTAGCCATATACTTCCAACCAATTGAAAAACATTTCTAGCAACTCAAAAAAGCCGCAAACCATTCAAATATAAAAACACACAGTTATATAAAACATGGAGTTTATCGACAAAACCCTCAAAGTCGCAATCAACCCGCACATGAAACACAGTAAAATGTCGTTTCTATTTATTACTTCCGTTTATACCAAGTCCCCTTTCCCTCAGGCTGCATCCTGAAGCGCTTGTGCCTCCAGAGGTACTGTTCGGGGTATTTTCGGATCGTCGTTTAATAACAACGTTGATCAGGGGCACATCGGTCATGCCACACCCGTCTGCTAATTCACTACCGGTGGATATATATCGAGAATATACCCGCTATCATCCAGCTTGCAGTACTGACCGAGCATTTAATCCTGCGATGCGGCTGGTCGCGGTAATAGTCGCGGCATTCCAGGGTATCGATTGGCCTGAAGGCGGGCAATTGGCTGGAGAAAGGGCGACACGGGGTGGCCTGCAGGCCAATGCGGCAGATGCTGGTAAGAACTCAGGGTGATAAGGCCGAAAAGTAGACGAGAGCGATTGCTCGAAATGCATGGGTTTCAGGGAAAATGGCATTAATTCAGCCTATACTTCGTATCGATTATCTGAAAAACTTCAGTATTGCTGATTACTGTCATAGCGTCAGGCATTAACGGTAAAATGAACGAAATCCAGGCGGCTATGGGCATGCTACAACTGAAACATGTGGATGAGGCGATTGCGCGACGTCACGAGGTTGATCGCCTTTATCGTCAAGGGTTGGAGGGTGTTAAGGGTTTATTCATCCACGCAATGACTGTAACAGCACGATACAATTACTCCTGCTTCCCGGTTCTTGTTGATCCCGAGTATCTGCTCACACGCGATGCTCTGTATGAAAAGCTGAAAAGCCAAAGAATTTCACACGGCGTTTTTTCTATTCATTGATTGCCGATTCCCGATGTATAGAGAGTTGCCATCGGTAAACCTAGGCAACCAACCTCAAGCAGTGGATGTAGCGAAAAGGGTTTTATGTTTGCCAATCTGTCCATTATTGAAGGATATCGAAATCGAATCCATTGTAAAATAATCAAAGAGTTTATATGAAAGATATAATCATTGTCGGTGCAAGCGGTTTTGGAATGGAGGTTCTATGGCTTGCGCGTCGTCTTGGGCGCAATGTTGTTGGGTTTCTTGATGATACAAAAGAAAAGCAAAACAAACAGATTCTGGGTGTTCCTGTATTAGGGTTGATAGATGAATGCAGCAAATCGGAAACAATGAATTTATTGTCGCAATAGGCTCCCCTAGGGGCAGGGAAAGCGTTGTTTCACGCCTTCTTTGATTATGCAATACTTGAATATGCAACGTTGATCGATCCATCCGCGATTGTCGATAAGGATGTTTTAGTCGGCGAGGGAAGCATTATATGTGCAGGAGTTATTTGTACGGTAAATGTAAGTATAGGAAAACACACGATTATAAACCTTAATAGTACAATTGGACATGACGTTAACATTGATAGTTTTGTGACCATAGCGCCGAACGTTTCAATATCAGGGAATATATATTTAAAGAGCCTGGTAGAAGTCGGTACGGGGGCCACGCTCCGCGAAAAACTAGAAGTTGGTACTGGTGCTGTTGTAGGGATGGGGAGTGTATTAGCAAAAAGTTGTAAATGAAAAAAAGGTTGTTGTTGGTAATCCTGCCCGAGTTATAAAAAGTTCGGACAAGATCAAGGCATAATGACAACTGAAAATAGTAAGATTTCGGGAGATGTTCTGAGTAATCTTGAAATAGGAATGTCAGAAAGTATTTCACAAACAATAACGGATGCTGATGTTAAGTTATTTCTGATGTGTCAGGCGATAAAAATCCTGTGCATATAAGTGATGAGTACGCAGAGAAATCCAGGTATAAAAAACGCATAGCTCATGGATTAATGTCAGCGAGTTATTTTTCGGCAATTTCGGTACAAAATTACCAGGACCAGGTTGTGTTTATGTATCTCAGAGTTTGAAATTTACTCGTCCAGTTTATATTGGAGATGGCCACGGCTACTGTTGTTATTAATTCAATAGATCTAAAAGCGCGTAAAATATTCTTTGATACGGTCTGTACTGTAAATGGCCATGCGGTAATCAAAGGCGAGGCCGAGATATATTTACCGTGATATCGAGATATCATTGGTGTTGAATTGTCGCTAAAATAGCGCTACGCTGAATGTGCGGGTTATATGGTAGTGTAGTTATAGGTGCTACAAGCTGGTTTGGCTGGGGCTTTAATACATCGCCAGGCTACGCTCTGTCGGTGCATGAAAAGTGGACGAAGGCATTTATGGTATCTCAGTACTTTAGTTGACCACGCTTCATGTGCCCCGGTTTTGTAGCGTGCTTCTCTTCAAAATGCTTGCGAAATCGATCATCACAGACAAACTGATTTCATATTAAAATCCCTTCCAATAATCCACAAATCCTTCTTTATAAATTAAATATTCTGTTTGAAATTCTTTATTTATTTGTTGAACTTTTTCTGCTGTTTCTTTGCTTGACTCTTTAAGTAAGACCCAGCTTTTAGCTGATAAGCAATAAATGCTTGCTTTGTAGCCCCATTGTTTCATTAAGATGTTCATGCTTTTATTTGTATGAAAAGTCGTATGCACCGGAGGTTCAAGATAAAACCAATCCCTGCTATTTGGCACATTTTCACATATTACTGTATCCATTATCATTGCGCCTCCATCATCTTTTGATACCAATGAATTAAATCCTCAAATGCATTTCTGGTGAGCAAATGCTCAAATAAAGCACTATTTAGAACTGTTTTATATGTCCTTAAATTACCTTGTTTATATAGTCAACAAAGTTTTCATTTTTTACATAAGGATCATAGACTGGTAAATAAATATTAAAATATCTTTTTAATATTTTACTAAGAGAACCATAACCACCGGCGTAATCCAACATATCTTTAGAATCAATGATGTCATATTCAGAAAGCACTTTTATCATCATTACTTGTTCTAGGGTGGCGGCTGATTAACGTCTTTTGTGTCTTTTGTAAATAATGATGGAATTCATAATTTAATCTTTCCCATTTTTCATTTTCTAATTCACTATGAGTTTTTGACATAGTAAACCCGCAATTTACACATATATAATAGTTTACTTCTCCTATATCCTTCATCATGCCTTTATAAGCTGAACATCGTATGTTTTAGAAAAAAAGTATTTCATATGTGAGTCACATATTAAACATTTCATGATCTTATCCTCTAATAATTTGTTTATTTTAGTCAAGTTTAAATCAATTACACAGAAACTCGTAGTCAGTTTCGTCATCAATAGTGTCGGCGGCCGGGAAAGCACTAGACGTGTGATGTTCGCCAACCTGCACTTGATGACGGTCATTCCCCCAGTGGATTCTCTCGAGATGTGTGCGTCGACACGGAATATGGTGTCTTGTAAACTGCCAATTCCTACATAATCTTGTTGACCGCCTGGCTGATGCTTTTGGTGGGGTATTTAAATGGTGATGCACAGCGCTGGCGGGACTTTTTGCAAAGCTCTCGATAAAGGCGTCGAGCTGTGGTTGCTTGATCCGCACACTGAACCCTGTTTGTCACACGCTCCATTAGGATCACCCGCCGGCCCGCCGATCTTTGTTGCTGCGATAAAAGACGGGAAGATTGTCGGCAAGGTCGTTTATCTTCCTGTCCCGATCCTGCTTGATCGGGCTGAATCCCTTGGGGCAATCTGTATGGATCTTGAAATCCTGCCTGCCTTCAGGGGGCTCAAGCTGTTCAGGGCCATGCTTGCTGTCGGGGAAAAAGCCTGCAGTGACCTTGGTATTTGCATCATTCTGGGCTTGCCGAATGGAAACTCGTATTTGCCGGGTGTCAAGCGGGCCGGGTTTCAATTGATGGGCGTCCTGCCATTCCGGGTAAAACCGGTTACTCTCGATTCGTTCATTCGGCAGTATATTCCGGTCGCGTTTCTTGCTACCGCCTGTCGCGTTGCCACAGCGTCGTTTTTCGCGTTGTACACCCGGCTGTTCTGCGGTTTTGGCAGGTCACGGTTTTCGCTGGTGGAATCGGCTGCCGATCTGGATGTCGACCGGTTGACTGTTTTGCTCGGACAGTCCGATCGGCAGGCGGCAAACGGGATCGTCAGAACATATGATTATTTTGTCTGGCGTTACCGGAATCCTGCCTATTTCTTTATATCGACAGCAGATGGCGGCGCACTATTGGTTGGCTGCTGCCTGCAGAAAGAGGGACGCAGCATCGGGTTTATTTGTGACATTCTTCTGGATGGGTCAGAGCAATCCCTGCATTCGGGCAAGAAGCTTGTTCAGGAGGCAGAGCGGATCTTCAGGGCCAACAAGGCAGATTTGTGTGTAGGACTTTTCCAGGATGGCACACCCCGGTCCGCGGTGTTGAAAAAGGCCGGATTGTTCAGGGTTCCTGACCGGTTTATGGAAAGAAAAATGTGGGTGATCTTCAAGGATATTTCCGGTTCTGAAAAGACGTTACAGGAATTTTCCCAATGGTCCCTGACGGTTTCTGATTTTGACGTGACTCCTTATTACGAATACCAGGAGATGGTGCTCGATTGAACAGGTGTGCTGTTTCAGGGCGTCACTCACGGAAAACACGGTTACAACTGGATCAGCAGTATCAACCGACAACGGACATTAGCGCATCGCGGTCTTCGTCAAGCAGCACATATTTCCATAACACAACAGGTGTAACCAGGGTGTACAGCAGCGCTGCATAGAGCGCGTTGCCACCCGCCATGTCGACCACAAAAGCCGTTGCGGCAATGGCTGTCAGAAACAAGGCGCAGCGCAAAAGATTGTCGGCAAGGGTAATCACCCCCAGGGTCCTGTATATACTTCTCATCATGCCGAGATTCCAGATGGCAATGCCAAAGGCCGTGACCAGCGCAGCCCCCTTGATTCCAAGCGCGGGAATTACAGCCACATAGAGAGCCAGCATAATGGCTATCACTACCGTGAGGATCCTGGCGGCGTTTCTTTCCTGACCGGACATAAACATAATGTATGCGACTGCACCAACGGCAGAATTTACCAGTTGGCCGGTCAGCAGTATCAGCAGCAGTATAAAAGAGCCTTCGTATTCCCTGCCAAACAGTGAAAGCACCCATTCTCCAGACAGAAACAGGAAGCCGATAAGAAATATCGCCACGCTGATAGACAGGCGCGCGCCCATCCGGGCTACCTCGCCGAGGTGCTGCAGGCTCTGCTCCTTGTGTGCGGATGCAATCATCGGGACGACGATGCTGTTGATTCCAACCAGTCCGACTGATATCAACATGGCAGTCCTGGACGCTGCAAAATAATAGGCCACCTCGTTACCGGGAACGAAGTAGGCAAGAATAATCACATCTCCCGATGAGATGGCAAACAGAACCAGGGAAGACCAAACCATGGACGGCGCGCCCCTGGTCACATCCCTGTAATGAGAAAAGACCGGTTCACTGCACGCCGTAGTTGCTTTCAGAATAAAGCCGGCTCCCAGCAGGACCGAGGCGGCGAATCCGGAGAAAAAAGCCAGTGCGCCTGCCAGCGGAGTGCCTCCATTGAGATGCCATGCGCTCCATATAATTATCAATGCCGTGCCGTACGGAACAAGCAGCTGGACAAGACTGCTCCTGCCAATCAGTCTCATTCCCCTCAGTACTTCAGAGAAGATCAGGGACAGGCTGACAAGCGGGATGGCAGCATAGATTATTGTCAGCGGGATATCATCAGCCGGCAATGCAATCAGTGCGGTTAGACGGCTGCCCCCGAAAATAATAAAGCCCCCGACAAGTACCGATGCGAGACTGGTGAGCAACGCGAGTAGCAGGGTGATTTCCCTGATAGTTCCCAGGCGTTTTTCTGTGAAATAGACCGAAACGGCTTTCAAGCCGGTCTTGTCGAGTCCGAGGCGTGTAATTACGGATACCAGCAGGACAAAAGCAATGGCAACGAACAGCGTGCCTGCAGCTTCAGCTTCCAGTGTTCTGGATACGGATAGCTGGAAAAGGTATTGCACGAGATAACCGGCAGCGAGCGCTATGGAGCCGATGACACTCCCCCTGGCGAGCTGATTTGCCGGTTGTTTGTTGCTCATGTCACCCATGGTTGTTTCTGGCGCCTGTAAAAATGGTTCAGACTGCCTGGATGTCCGGGATAGATTTGCCTGCGTCCTGCGCCTGCTGAATGTACTGGTTCAGTCTTTCTTTGCAATAGTCTTCCGGGGCAAAAATGCCGATGGCAGATCTGTATGCCGTTTTTCGGTTGACTGCGCCGGAATACAGCCGGTCTGACACGGGGGTCCAGCGGGCGCCCAGGTCCTGGAACAGGCGCCGGGCTCCAGCGGAATCAGTAATGCTGTCGAGGGTGATCTCGTGTGTTTTGATGCCCGGGTGGTTTGTCTTGAACGCCCGGGCGAGTGCCTCGATATCGAGCAGGTAGGCGATGCACTTCTCGTATTGATCCATTTCGTCCAGCGGCTTGAGCAATTCTGTTGCACTGTTTGCCGAACCCGGCTTGTGCATCCAGCGGTCGGCTACCGGGTTGATATCCGAGAAAAATCCCAGTTCGACAAAGCTTTTCAGGACCTTGTGCAGTTGTCTTCTCAGGATGATGACTTCAACGTTTTCATAGTAATCGAGTACCACGTCATGGAATGACTTGATAAACATATGGCTGGTCTCGGCATAGATGGTGTCGCTGTCCAGGCGAGACAGGGCGCGGTTTATCCCCAGTAGCTTGATTCGGCGCTGCCCGTAACTCTCGCCGGGTGGCCTGCTCATCGCCATCTCCAGGATTCTGCCGTTCATGCATGGTATTGGTTCGTGCAAGGCGTGGACATTGGCCGCACTCCTGAGCAGGGTCGCCAGGTATTCAGAGCCGGCCCGACCCGGACTGATCGTGAATATCAGTCGCCTGGTCTTCAGTTCCTCACCGGCTTGCTGTAACCGGTTTTCAATCTGCCGCTCATTCAGCAGGCAATAGGGCAGGTTGTCCTTGTTCGGGATGTACCTGGAAACGGCCAGCTTGGTTCTGTAGAAATGCCTTGCAAGTGTCGCGGCGGGAGCTTTCATGGGCTGTTCATCATACAGGTGTAATAGTGGATATTCCTGCTTCATTTCTCGCCAGTCTGTCTCTATTATATTGGACAATATGCCATCCGGAATCAGCGGTTCCCTACGTCAAAAGTGAAGTGCCTTAAATGAATACGAATTCAGGTAATGAAAACAGCAATATGCCCGGCCAGGCAGAGTTCTGGGACGAGTTCCTGAAAAGGGATGTGTCGTACCTGTCGCTTGGCGCGGGAAGCATAAAGAAAAACTCCTTTTATGCACAGATTTTTGAGACGAATAAAAAACATGTGGAGTTTCTGCGGGGGGGCAATGTTCTCGAGGTGGGTTGTGGCGACGGGGTGGACTCGGTAGCGCTTGCCCTGGATTACGGTTGTAATGTTACGGCGATTGATATTTCAGAGAAGCGCGTCAAGCTGGCACAGGAGAATATAAAAAAGTTCAATTTTGAAGACCGTATCTCCGTCAGGATCGGGGATGCCAATGCGCTTGATTTTGAAAATGAACAGTTTGATGGCGTCATTGGTAATTCAGTGATGCTGTTCCTGGATCACGATAAAGCCTGTAGTGAAATATCACGGGTTCTAAAGCCCGGGGGGCGGCTTGTTCTGACCAATGAATCCATGCCTCTGAGCCCGCTTGTGAGGCTAAGCAGGAAATTCGGCCTGAGTTACAGGAGCAAGGAGCTGGAGAGCTATGTTGTCGAAAGACTGACGCCGGGGCGTATTGATGAGCTGGCCCGGAAGTACTTTAGTGGTGTTGACTACACGCTGAATTTCGGTTTGCTGCTGCAACTCTTCTGGGGCGCGAGACTCCTGTTTGACAAGATCGGAAGGCTTTTCAAGCCGGGTGCCAGTTATCACAAACCGGACCTGTCCTGCCCCGCTGTTTTCAAGAGGCTTGACCGGTACCTGATTGAGGAAGCGGCCTGGTATCGTAACCGTGCCTGGGTCGTGGCTGCCTGTTTTGAGAAGTGAAGCCTTCAGCCGGTAGCGTGAATTATCAGCCAATACTCTCGGCCGATGTTGAGGACTGGTTGCAGTCCACCTGGAACCGGGATGCACCCATAGGTGAGGTGGCTCGCAAGAACACGCTTGCATTGCTTGATCGCCTGGACCGGCTGGACGTCAGGATTACCATGTTCATCCTCGGCAAGTTCGCTGAAACCTTCCCTGATGTGGTCCGCAAGATCATGGATGCCGGGCATGAAATTGCGGCGCACGGGCATGGGCACCAGGAAATATTCACGCAAACCAGGGAGCAGTTCCGGGAAGACATCAGGCGCAACAAGGATCACCTGGAACAGCTCACAGGAAAAGCCGTTGCTGGTTATCGGGCACCTGATTTCTCAATTGTCAAAAACTCCCTCTGGGCCCTGGAAGAACTCGCAGAGGCCGGGTTTATCTACGACAGCAGTATCTTCCCGGTGGATGGGGGGCGTTATGGAATACCGCAATGGCCGCTGGGTCCCGCTTCCATTGAACTGGGTAGTGGTAAATCCATTATCGAGTTTCCGATCACGGCCTGGCCCGTGGGCGGGAAAAATCGTGCGGTTGGCGGGGGTGGATACCACCGCTTGCTTCCCGGGTTCATCATTCGCCGGGTCATGAAAAAGGTATTGGCCGAACGGCCCTTTGTATCCTACATGCACCCCTATGAATTCAATGCGAATGAATTCAGTGAAATGCAAGAGCCCGTGCCTTTCCGGGTGAAATTTCACCAGGGATTGTTTCGCAGCCGTTTCGGACCCCGGTTTGATTCGTATGTGAAGCAGTTCGGTGGAACGACTTTCAGTGAATATCTAAAGCATAACCGGGTCCCGGGTATTTCCCTGGATGCGATCCAGCTTGGTTAGGGGTATTCCAATTAATTCATATTTCGTCATTCCGGGCGCAGCGCAGCGTAGACCCGGAATCCAGTTCTTAGATTCAACCAGTTACTGGATTCCGGCATACGCCGGAATGACGAATTAATCAGAGTTTCCTTCAGTAAATGCCAGTAAAAAGTCTTTTATACCTTGCATGCTGTTGGTAATCGCGCCTGCAGTCGTGTGTCTTGGCGGGAGTTTATTGCGTGCGGGTGGACGCTAACTGGCAAAGCCGTGCCGGGCTACCTGAAAATCGCGCCAAATGTGCGCAGGATAATCGCTAAATCTCCCGACATCGAGCGTTCCTTAACATAGCGCCGGTAATATTCAAGTTTCACCGGCATGACCTTTTCGATGTACTCCCGTTCGGGATCATCGGATCTCGCCAGGATGTCATTTTCATCACGGTATTCTATGGAGGCGTTATCGGTAATGCCCGGGCGCACCGATAGCACGATCTGCTTAACATCCGGCGGGTAGTGCTCCACGTATTTCGGGACCTCCGGGCGTGGGCCGACCAGGCTCATTTTGCCGCGCAATACATCAATTAACTGGGGCAGTTCATCCAGCTTGTACTTGCGCAGCCAGTAGCCTGTGCGGGTTATGCGGGGGTCGGCGCCGACGGTTAGCTGCAGGCCATTGGCGGGGGCGTCTGTCGCCATGGTACGGAATTTATGAATCCTGAACGGTTGCCCCTGGCGGCCGACACGCGTTTGCCGGAAAAATACCGGGCCACTTGAATCCCGCTTGATGCTGATTGCGATCAGCAGAAACAGCGGGGAAAGCAGGACCAGGCCGGACAGGGATGCGCAGAAATCAAATATGCGCTTGGAGATCATTGCAACAGGGTGCGGGTGACATCGATAACCCGCTGCTGTTCTGCTTCGGTCATGCGCGGATAGAGGGGCAGGCTGACTGCGCCTTCGTAGGCTTGATAGGCCTGTGGAAAATCCTCCGGCCTGAAATGGTAACGATCGCGCCAGTAGGGCTGGATATGCAGCGGGATGAAGTGGACGCTGCAGCCGATCTTCTGTTCTGCCATTTTCTCGATAAATTCGTTGCGGCCAACTGGTGCATCCCTGTTAATGCGTACCACAAAAAGATGCCAGGCGTGCTGCCATCCCGGTGGTGCAACCGCCGGCATACGCAGTGGCAAATCTGCCAGTTCCCGAAGATAGACATTGGCCAGCTGTTCCCGTTGCTGTTGAAACAGGTCCGCCTTCCTTAACTGGTGAATCCCGATCGAGGCGGCAATATCGGTCAGGTTGTATTTATAACCCGGGGCAACCACTTCATAGAACCAGGACGGCTTGTCCGAGGCATAGCGGGCGAAGACATCCCGGTTGATTCCGTGCAGACGCATCGCCCGGCAGCGCTCGGCAAGTTTGCTGTCCCGGGTAACCAGCATGCCGCCTTCACCGGTAGTGATGGTCTTGTTGGCGTAGAAGCTGTACACGGTTGCATCGCTGTCGAGGTTGCCGATCATTTGCTGCTTGTAGCGGGCCGGCAGGGCATGGGCCGCATCCTCTACCACTTTAAGGTCATGCTTTCCTGCAATGGCCATGATCTCGTCCATATTGCAGGGGAGTCCTGCGAAGTGGACCGGGATAATCGCTTTGGTTCGTTCCGTGATCGCGGCTTCAATCGAGGCCACATCGATATTCAGGCTGTCCGGTTCAACATCGACAAAAACCGGGTCCGCACCCAGGTAACGTACGACTTCTGCAGTAGCAGTGAACGTGTATGACGTGGTGATGACTTCGTCGCCTGCGCTGATACCAATGGCCTCCAGGGCAAGGTGCAGGCCGGCCGTGGCCGAGTTCAGGGCGACGGCTTCAACCTCGCCGCCGATATAACGGGCAAAGTCGGTCTCAAACTGCTTCGCCTTGGGGCCGGTGGTTACCCATCCGCTTCTGAGGGAATCGACAACTTCCTCGATCTCGTCTTCACCGATGGTTGGCCTTGCAAAGGGTATGAAATCAGTCAATTCCCTGTCCCCGGCATGCTGTTGTACTGCACGTTTTACCCATTGTCGGCTTCCAGCAGTTTCTGGAAAAAGTCATTATAGCCTTTACAGATGTGCTCTCTTGTCAGGTTTTCCTCGAGAAACCGCCTGCCTCTTTTGCCCATCTCCTGCATTTCCCCGGGTTTGTCGATTGCAGCGAGAATCGCATCGGTGATTGCCTGCGGGTCTCCCGGAGGAACCACGATACCTGCCCCGGATTCGAGAACAAAGCGGGCTGTCTCGCTCCCTCTGGCGGCGGCCACCAGTACGGGCCTCGCGGCAGCCATGTAACCGAGCACCTTGCTGGGGACCGAGATCTGCTCCGCGTCAGGTCGCATCGTAACGATTGAAATATCCGCCATTGCCTGGACTTCAGCAAGTCTCTCCCGCGGCTGAAAGGGGCTGAAAACCATGTTATCCAGTTTCCTGGCGCTCGCTCCCTGCTTCAGGGCGGCAAGGGTCTCACCCTCGCCAACGAATACAATCCTGATGCGGCGGTCGTCAAGCAGTCGCTCTGCGACCTCCAGCATGATTTCCGCCCCGGATGCCAGGCCAACGGTGCCGGCAAACAGAATAATTTTGCTGTCCTCTGTCAGGCCGAGCTCTGCCCTGAATGAATTCAGCCGTGGTCCAGGCCTGATCTCATCCAGGTCGATCCAGTTCCTGAGCACGGCGACACGCCGTGCTTCGGCGCCTTTCCCGACAACGTGGGATTTGAAATCATCACAGATCACAGACAGGCCATCCGCGTGGCGGTAACTGAACGTTTCGAGTGACCTGAGCAGTCTGATCAGTAATTTGTTCTTTATCAGGCCAAGCCTGACCGGGCCGTCAGGATGCAGGTCCTGTATGTTGAAGGCCAGTTTTGCCCTTTTAAGCCAGGCGATGAAAGGCAGGACAGCGCCCTGGGAAAGGGGCTGCAGCGGGGCAAAAATAATATCCGGCTTGCCGCGAAACAGCAGGCAGAGAGACGAATTCATGGTGAACGACAGAAAATTCAGCAGCCGGTTGAAGAAACTGCGGTTGGCCGAGGTGTGCAGGAAAACCCGCCAGATTCGCACCTCGCCCAGCCGTTCTTCCTGGAAGAGCTGCTTCCTGTAGCCAGCAAAGACGATGCCGCGAGGATGGTTGGGGAAACCGGTGATGATCGTGAGTTTCCAGCCTTGCAGGCTCAGAGATTCCGCCAGTTCCAGCAGCATGTGCCCGATTGGTGCATGTTCCGGAGGAAACCACTGGGTAACGATATAAATCGATTTCATTGCGACTCAAGGGTACCGCGTTGATGCCCGGCTGGTCGACCAAAAGCTGGCTGACCGATATACTTCCGCCACTGGAATGTAGCGGTTTGTTGTCAGGTGTCAATATGTCTACCAGTCTGAAACCCGGGATCGACCATGAGTAACAAAAAAACCATTGCTGATGTCTGTCCCGTTTGTGGCTCAGCTGCGTCCCATGATTTCAGCGGCAGCGATTTCATGTTCGGCACGCCGGGTAATTACGACTATGGCCGGTGCAATCAGTGCGCTGCGGTCTTCCAGACGCCAATGCCGGATGCAGAGCGGATTGCCACATTCTATCCGGACGATTATGAGCAGTACCAGCCTGAGCGCCCCAAGAAGCTGAAAAATCTGGAGAAAGGCGCGATGAAGGCGGTGTTTGGATACCACCACCTGGAAGTTCCCGGTATCTATATCCTTGCCGGGCGGTTACTCGGGCGTCTGAAATACCGGAACAGTCCGCCCTTTCGTAGCGGGCGCCAGGCGCTGGATATTGGCTGTGGCAATGGCAAGTTCCTGATCAAGTTGCGGGCCCTCGGCTGGGAGGTGCAGGGTGTTGAATTCAATGCAGGGGCGGTAGCGGTTTGCCGTGACAGTGGTTTGAACGTCTTTCATGGCGACCTGCACGCCGCAGGCTTTGCCGATGAGAGCTTTGACATGGTGTCGGCAAGACACCTGATCGAACACCTGCCGGATCCGAACCGCTTTATGGCCGAGGTTGCACGCATCCTGAAACCGGGAGGCTACCTGTATATAAGGACGCCCAGCAGCAAGGCGCTGGGGCGGAAAATATTTGGCAAATACTGGTTCCCCAATGAAGTGCCACGCCACCTGGTGCTGTTCTCCCCTGAAAACCTGGCGCTCCTGGCACGGCGACACGGCCTGGCAAAAGGCCAGGTAAGACTGCAAACCAGTCCCAAGTTTTTCCTTAACAGCTTTGACTACAGGCTTGGGAGGCGCAAGGAAACTTCCAAGAAGAGCTCACTACGTCGATTGCTGGCCAGGCTGCTGTATGTGTGGCCGGCAAGGCTGACCGGTTTGGGAGATGAGATCGTGGCGATTTTTGAGAAAGCAGGATGACAAGGTCTGCGTTGCTTGCCAGTTTGGTAAAGCATGCTATTTAATTCTGTAGAATTCATATTTGTATTTCTGCCAGTCGTGTTGCTGGTGTTTTACCTGCTCGGTAATTACAGTAGCCACCGGCTCGCAATTTCCTGGCTGGTCGGCGCTTCCCTGTTTTTCTATGGCTGGTGGAACCCGGCCTACCTGGGGCTGATGCTTGCCTCAATCCTGTTTAACTATGCGATTGGTGCGGCGCTGGTTAGCGTGAAAGACAGGTTGCGGGCGCGCTACCTGATGGCTGCAGGTGTATTCTGCAATCTCGCTGCTCTTGCATATTTCAAATATGCAAATTTCTTTGTAGATAATCTCAATACGCTCACTGGTTCCAGTTACGATCTGGAGACCATTATTCTGCCCCTGGCAATTTCATTTTTTACTTTTCAGCAGATCACCTTCCTTGTGGATGCCTTCAGGGGAGAGACGCGCGAATATAATTTTCTTCACTACGCCTTATTCGTTACATTCTTCCCGCAGCTGATAGCGGGCCCGATTGTGCATCACAGGGAGATGCTGCCGCAGTTTGCGAAAGATTCAATTTACAGGGTCAATCAGTCAAACCTGGCTATTGGGCTTGCGATCTTTTTGCTGGGACTGTTCAAGAAGGTTGTCCTGGCGGATGGTATTGCTGCGTACGCTACACCTGTATTCGATGCCGCAGAAGCCGGCGTGGTGATTACCTTCTTCGAGGCGTGGGCCGGGGCGCTGGCATATACCTTTCAGCTGTATTTTGATTTTTCCGGGTATTCCGATATGGCGATCGGAATTGCCAGGCTGTTCAATATTAATCTGCCCCTGAATTTCAACTCACCTTACAAGGCCGTCAACATCATAGAATTCTGGCGGCGCTGGCATATGACGCTGTCACGTTTTCTGCGTGATTATCTGTATATCCCGCTCGGCGGGAATCAGTATGGCACACCCAGGCGTTATACCAATCTAATGATCACCATGCTGCTTGGCGGCCTGTGGCACGGTGCCGGCTGGACGTTTGTTGCCTGGGGCCTTATGCACGGTGTATTCCTGGTGATCAATCATGCCTGGCACGGGGTACGACGATTCTTCGGGAGCGCCCCGGGAAGTCTGGGTTTTCCGGGCCGTAGCGTGGCATGGCTTGTAACCTTTTTGTCCGTGGTTGTTTCCTGGGTGATGTTCCGGGCGGAGAGTTTTACCGGCGCCACAAATATATTGCATGGTATGAGCGGCATGAACGGGTTCATATTGCCTGCGCAGGTTGCTGCGATCATTCCTGGTCTGCACGGGGTTATAGAGACGGTCGGCACAATGCCCCTGCTTGGTGGCGGGACCATTATGGGTGTGTTTGAAATGGCCGGGATGTTCCTGCTCATGTTTATCCTGGTAGCTATGCCTGCCTCCCATGAGATGAAACCCCGGCTGCGCCTGCTGGCCCTTGCCGGGAGTTTTTACTTCACCCTGCAGGCAGTTCTGTTTGCCCGTGCGCCATCTGAATTCCTGTATTTTCAATTCTGAATATGAAAATCAAATACCTGGTATTGTCGGCATCAGCATCATTATTACTCTATGCAGTGATATTTGTTTTTATTGTCCACAAGCCCCTGACTGTGGGTGTTATGCAAGAGTACTATGCAAGGAAGCTGTCATATCTTGGGGGTATTGAAGGCAGTAAAATCGTGTTGCTGGCGGGGAGCAATGGAAGATTCAGTCATCGTTGCGAGACAATAGAAACGGTTCTTGGTATGTCGTGTTCAAATATGTCGGTTTCTGCAGACCTCTCGCTTGACTATCAACTGGGTATCATCAAGCCGTATCTGAAAGCAGGAGACATCGTTTACCTGCCGCTGGAGTTTGCAGCGTTGAGCGGGACGAAGCAGGAAGTGATGGCGGGAGCAGAACAGCCCTACGTTGTGGCCTATGACCACGATTACCTGAAAGGCATGAAATTTGAGAGGCTGATGCAGGCGCTGTTTTATCCTGATTTGAAGTTTCTCATTTCCGGGCTTGGAGAAATGCTGCTCGAGCGTATGCATGTCAAGAGAAGGTTTACCCCGGACACACTGACCCGGCAGGGTGATGAGTCCGGGCATACGCTGGAGCAAGGCTTGCCATACAGGGAACTCATCGCAAATGTGGAGTGGTCGCCACCGTCTCCAGAGGACTTTGCCGGGGATTCCTTCAAGGCAGGACTTCTTGGCGAATTTCTGGACTGGGCAGCAGACCGGAAGATCCGGGTAATCGGAGGTTTGCCAACCACTTTTGATGACGAGCCCGTGCCGGATGAATTTGTTGCCAGGTTATGTGCCTGGTACAGGCAGCATGGACAGGGGTTTATGGTCCTTGAGAATAAAAGCCAGTATCCGCGTTCAAGTTTCTATGACACCCCCTACCATCTTGTCGAGGAACAGCAAATCAGGCATTCACGTCTTGTTGCCGGTCGGCTTGGGGAAGTCGCAGTCCACTTTCCGGGAACAGGGTCGGATCAGCAGGTGATTGATGCCTGTGCTGCCGGGCTGGCTCGTTAAGTCTGCGTGGAAACCGGAAATAAAACCTGCGCTGGCCTGTTCCGGTACCCGGGTATTGCAGGGGGCTTGTAAGGATGCTGTTTAACTCGTTCGAGTACATCCTGTTTTACGCCCTGTTCTTCCTGGCTTTTTTTGCGGCGGGTAATCTGAGGGTGCAGGTGCTGCTTATATGTGTAGCCAGCCTGTATTTCTACGGGTCCTGGAGTGCCGTGCATGTGCTGTTGTTGCTGCTGGTTTGCGCGATAGCCTGGTCTGCGCAGCATACGCAACTGCAGCGGTTTGCACCGGTAATGCAGGTGACGGCGCTGCTGTTCATCCTGTTTGTTTTTAAATATTTCAACTTCTTCGCCCAGTCGGCCGAGCAGCTGGGCCTGGTCGTTGCGGTCAGTACGCTGGTGTTGCCGGTTGGCATATCTTTCTACGTGTTCCAGGCTGTGAGTTACGTAATCGATGAGAAACGGCAGCACATTCCCCGCGTAAGCTTTGCCGAGACCCTCGCATACATTGCATTTTTTCCGCAGCTTGTTGCCGGGCCTATTGTGCGGGCGCATGTCTTCCTGCCGCAACTGCAGAAGCAGCGGGTATTCAACAAATACATGTTTTACACCGGCATGCTGCTGTTCGCGATGGGCATGTTCAAGAAGGTCGTGATTGCAGACAATGTCGGCCTGTATGTCGATATTGTCTACAAGACGCCGGGTGCGACCTCTGCAGGTAATCATGTGCTGGCCTTCTACCTGTATGCCATACAGATCTACTATGACTTCTGCGGTTACTCCGAAATGGCGATCGGTATCGCGCGCACGCTGGGCTTCAAGTTTCCCCGCAATTTCGCCCGCCCGTATCTTGCGGCATCGATAACCGAGTTCTGGCACAGGTGGCACATATCGCTGTCCAGCTGGCTGCGTGACTACCTGTATATACCGCTGGGTGGTAACCGACGGGGCCGGGTGCGCACCTACCTGAACCTGGCCATAGTCATGCTGCTCGGCGGGTTGTGGCACGGCGCGGCATGGACGTTCGTGGTTTGGGGCGGTATTCACGGCGCCCTGCTTGCGGCAGAGCGGCTGGTGCAATACCGGCCGGTATCCGGCGTGGCACGTTTTGCAGGTATTATCGTCACCTTCCACCTGGTGGCGATTTCATGGGTGTTTTTTCGCTCGCCGGATTTTGCATCGGCAGGCCTGTTTTTCCGGGGCATGTTTGATGTCAGTAGCCTGACCATCATTACCTCGCTGTTCGTTGCGATCAAGAGTCTGCTGCTGGTGGTCTTTTTTGTGATTATCGAGCGCTTCAGCAGGCACCGGACATTCCTGTCGTTACGCAGCAAGACAACGTTGCTGACGGGTATTGTGATTTACGGCTTTTTCTTTTTCCTGTTCGGGAATTTTGAAGAAAGCCCTTTTATCTATTTTCAGTTCTAGAAACGCTCATGAAACACACCTGGTACCTGGCAAAGGCAGTTCTGCTTGTAACGCTGCTGTTCATTGCGGTGAACCAGGCAGCCTTTCCGGTGCTCAAGGCGGCAATCATCAACAGCAAATTCCGTGTCATCATCGCCGGCAACGCCAGCAGCTATCTGGACCCGGGCCAGCGGCTCACGGTGTTTATCGGGAATTCCCGGATTATGGGTGGTATTGATCCGGCGGCAGTCGTGCCCGGTACTGACGGGAGAATGGCATATAACCTGGGATATAACGGTTTGTACCTGGAAGACTTGCAGTTGATGCTGGATGCATTTGTCCGCTCCTGTGATTGCCGCGTGGAATCCGTCTATGCCAATCCGGCCATTTTCCTGCGTGCGGAGCAGGGGGGGCAGGAAATAAGTGCCTTGCAGCGGTTTCTGTCGGCTGTGGATCCGGGTGCAATGCAGGCGGTAGAGGAAAAGGATGCGGTCTATGCCGTGATGCTGCGCCTGTTTCCCTTGCTGCACTTCAATAATGAATTCTTCCTGCGCGCGCTGTATTACAGTTTGACCGGAAAAGATGATCAGGAGGGTGCCAACGAGTACAGGTTTACCCTTACCCGGGAAGTGCAGGACAGGCTTGCAGGTTTGACGCATGATCCCGACCTGGATCGTGAATCTATAGAGGGGTTCCGGTTACACCTTGCAAGGTCCGGTATGCGACTGGTTCTTATCCAGCCTCCGTATCACCGGGCCTATATTGACAATAGTTCCGGGTTCGCGGCCGCAAATACTGACTTGGCAAATACCATTGCCGGCACAGGTGTGGATTACCATGATCATTCAGGGCTATTTTATGATCAGCCTGAACTCTTTGCCGATCCGATTCATTTGAACAGGGCGGGTCGGCATCAATACAGCACGTATCTTTCGGGTGTTATGCAAACGGGTGGCGGGAGATAGCATTTACAGGCCGGGGCAAGGCCTGAAGGCGCCCAATATTCTCTTATACTTCCACATCTGATTGGTTATCATTGGCGCAGTTTCAATGTTGACGCACCGGGATAACCGCATACCGGAGTTTTCCAGAATATTCAGGGTAATACTGATGCAGGCAGTCACTCATCAAGGCAGGAAGTCCGGAAAAAATGAACCGCTGGTTGAATAACAGGGCTGCTGTTTACTGGGGTGTGGCGATCGCCAGCGGGTTACTGTCCCTTTACAGGATAGCAGCACGCGATCTCATCAACGGAGATGGAATTCGTTATATTGACCTTGCCAGGGCCTTTTTGAGCGAAGGGGTCAGTGGCGCCCTTGCATTATATCCCTGGCCTTTCTATGGGATCCTGATCGGGCTGGTTCACAAGTTCACCGGCTTGAGCTTCGAAAATTCCGCAAGCCTTCTGAATATCCTTTTCCTGATGCTGGTCAGCGTGGTTTTTGTGCGGATTTATGAGGAGGTCAGCGGCAAGCATGCCAGGATATGGGTGGCCGCCTTGTTGATACTGGCCTTGCCCGTGCTTAATGATTACCGGGTCTTTGTCATCAGGGGCCCCGGTTTCTGGGCATTTATGCTGCTTGCCATATTCTTTTTTATTCAATACAGCCGTGCTCCCGGTCTCAAGAGCGCACTGGCGTGGCAACTCAGCATTGCAGTAGCCATCCTGTTCAGGGTAGAAGGTATTGCATACCTGGTGCTGGCGCCATTCTGTTTTTTGTTTATCGCCGGGGAGAGAAGCAGGATCATGCTGCATGCGCTTCGACTGAATGGTCTGTTCATTATCCTGGGTGCAGTCGTGGTGATAATATTTCTTGTTGCAGGGATCATCACCCTGCCATCCAGCCTGGAGATTCCCAACCAGTTGGTCTATGTCTCTCCATCGGCGCTGCTAGGTGCGGTCGATAACGAGGCCGTGATGATGTTTGCCAGGAATAAATTCATGAACTCGGTGGATGATGCGCGCTTGATTCTCGGGTCAGGCGTTCTGGTTCTGGTAACCGTGGACGTTTTATCGAATATCGGGCTGCCGTTCCTTTTGGTGGCGGCTTACGGGGTTCACCGGAAATGGCTGCGGCTGACCAGGGAGAGCCTGATAGTTGTATTTTTTGCGGGCATAGGTTTTTGCACCCTCATTCCTGTTGCCGGGAATTTTTTCTTTTTGTCCTCCCGGCAAACGGTAATGACAGTACTGCTGATATCTTTGGTTACTTTCCAGTATGTGGATTACCTGTTGCGGGAGCTATCCAGCCGCCAGCGGCATAAATGGCATGCTGCTGCCTGGGTAATCATCCTGGCCCTGTTCCTGGATGCTGTAATAAGTGGTGGCACCTCGAAACAAAGTATCAGGGTTGCCGGTGAATGGCTTAAAACAGAGGCGGCGGCAGAGGGGAAAATCGCATGTAATGAAGCCAGGCTGCAATACTACAGTGACCAGGGGTGCGAATGGTTTCACATTGGCAAGCAGGACCCTGTTGATGTGATTAACGAGCTAAAGAAGGAAGGCTATACATCTTTCCTGCTCTGGATTCACAGGAAGGATGAACAACTCCGCGCGGCGGTTGCTGGCGATGCGGCGCTTGTGTTCGAGAGAGAATTCCCTGACAGCAAAGGGAGCAGTGTAAAACTCTACAGTATCAAGCCGGAGAGGCAATAATGGATACCGGCTCCCGGTTTTCACTTGAGCGTCTGCGGCAGCCGCTGCTGATTTTCACTCATGATTTACTCATGGTAGCGGCGGCCTGGCTGGGGAGCTACTGGGTGCGCTTCAATCTTTCTGCCATTCCCGAGGATTATCTTGCCAGGGCTCTGCAGGTACTGCCGCTGGTTGTCGGCGTCCAGGCCATAACATTTTATATGTTCGGGATGTACCGCGGCGTGTGGCGCTTTGCCTCGTTGCCGGACCTGGTGCGTATCATGAAAGCCGTAGCTACCGGCACGATCGTAATTATGGTGATCCTGTCCTTGCTATACCGGCTGATATACACACCGCGATCCATTGTGCTGCTGTATCCGCTGCTGCTGCTGATATTTCTCAGCGGGCCCCGCTTCCTGTACCGCTGGTCACGAGACCACAAGCTGAACCTGAAAACCGGCAAGCGGGTATTGATTGTCGGGGCCGGCCAGGCCGGTGAAATGCTGGTACGTGACCTGCTGCGCAAGCAGGGGCATGATCACGTACCGGTTGCATTTGTGGATGACAAGCCACGGCGCCAGGGCCAGGACCTGCACGGTGTTCCGGTCGTTGGCAGTTGCGATGACCTGCCGGCTGTCGTGAAACGTCTCGATATTGAACTCATCATGCTTGCCGTGCCATCGGCAAGGGCTGCCCAGATGCGGCGCCTGGTCGGGTTGTGTGAGCAGACCGGGGTCCCTTTTCAGACGGTGCCTACACTTGAGGCGTTGATATCGGGGCGGGTCTCTATCAACGAGCTCAGGGATGTCTCGATCGAGGATGTCCTGGGGCGGGATCCGGTTACCCTTGACTGGGAGGGGATCCGCCGGGGGCTCACCGGTAAAACAATCCTCGTCACCGGGGCCGGTGGTTCAATCGGTTCGGAACTGTGCCGCCAGATCGCGGCCCTTGAACCTGGACACCTGGTATTGATGGAAAACAGTGAATACAACCTGTATGCACTGGAGATGGAGTTAACCAGGCGTTTCCCGGCTGTACGGCAGACTGCGGTGCTGGGCGATGTCAGGGATGCAGCCACGGTTGAGCAACTGTTTCTTCAGCAAAAGCCGGATGTGGTTTTCCATGCCGCGGCCTACAAACATGTCCCAATGCTTGAGGGCCAGGTGCGTGAAGCGGTAAACAACAACGTGCAGGGTACCCGGACGGTTGCGCTTGCTGCAGACCGCCACGGTTGTTCCGAGTTTCTCCTGATATCAACTGACAAGGCGGTAAACCCGTCCAACGTAATGGGTACCAGCAAACGGGTTGCGGAAATATTCTGCCAGAACCTGGACAGGTTTTCGAAGACCCGGTTCATTACGGTGCGCTTCGGTAATGTACTGGGTTCTGCAGGCAGTGTGGTGCCGCTGTTCAGGCAACAGATACGTGCCGGTGGTCCGGTTACTGTTACACATGCCGATATGGAACGCTATTTCATGACCATCCCGGAAGCGGCGCAGTTAATCCTGCAGTCAGCCGTGCTTGGAGAGGGTGGGGAGATATTTGTGCTGGATATGGGCGAGCCGGTAAAAATCCAGTACCTGGCAGAACAGATGATTCGTTTGTCCGGAAAAGAACCGAATGTTGATATCGATATTGTTTGTACGGGGCTGCGTCCGGGAGAAAAGCTTTATGAAGAACTCTTTCATGAGCAGGAAAAACTTGAGCCTACGCAGCATGAAAAGATATTGCTGGCGCGCCACCGCCAGGTGGACTGGGACGAACTCACCAGGGTCCTTGATGAGATAGAGGCGGCCTGCGCTGCTTTTGATACACAACGCTTGCTGGAGTTGTTAACAGGCCTGGTTCCGGAAAACAGGATTGAACGCCCTGTCAGTGCAACCTCATGAACACACAACGAGCCTTGCTGCTGCACTCTAAAGCCGATTGAACTGTCTGTAGATCGATGCATGCCGGTCACCAGAGCATAAAAGCGTCCCTTCCCCCACAGGAGGGTGTCGCAAAACGCGGTTCTCTGTAGGTTGGTGCTGAGGCACGAAGCCCAACATTTTGTTTGATCATGCACCTGTTGTTGGGCTTCGTGCTTCAGCCCAACCTACAATAGACTTTTACAACACCCTCCTGTGGGGGGGCGTTAATGGCGCTGGACTAGTATCGTACGATTGAAAATATGCCTGATGAGCCAAGACTGAAAATCGCCTTTTGCCTGTTTGCATACCGGCCTTTTGGCGGATTGCAGCGTGACTTCTACCGTATTGCACGGATCTGTGCCGGACGTGGCCATTCTGTTGCTGTGTTTACCATGGAATGGCAGGGTGATATTCCGGCCGGTCTGGATGTCCACGTGTTGCCGGTCCGGCGCCTGCGTAACCATGAAAGGAGCCGGGAGTTCTCGCAACTGCTTGCGCGTGAGTTGCAGCGCAGGTCATTCGATATCGTGGTCGGGTTTAACCGGATTAGCGGCATTGATGTCTACTACGCGGCCGACCCCTGTTACATTGCCAAGATCCACGAGTTGCATGGGCCACTGTATCGACTGACAGGTCGTTACCGCCATTTTTCTGCGCTGGAAAAGGGGTTGTTTGAACCGGGTTCCAGCACCCGGATATTGCTGTTGTCGGCACAGGAAATTCCAAAATACGTCCATTACTACAACACGCCTCTGGAGCGTTTTACTGTATTACCGCCGGGCATATCAAAGGACCGTCGTGCGCCACCCGATGCCGCGCAGATACGCCTGGATTTTCGCCAGGAGCACGCGCCTGGTGACCACGACAGACTGGTGCTGATGGTAGGGTCCGGGTTCAGGACCAAGGGACTGGATCGGGCAATACGGGCTATCGCGGCATTGCCGGGGGAGCTCAGGCAGCGCACCAGCCTGATGGTGGTCGGGGAAGACAATGAACGTCCCTTCAGGAAAATGGCAAAACAACTCGGTGTCGCCGGTCAGGTGCGGTTTATGCAGGGACAGGAAGATGTGACGCGTTTCATGCTGGGTGCTGACCTGCTGATTCATCCCGCCTACAGCGAAAACACCGGCACTGTGCTACTGGAAGCGATTATTGCCGGTCTGCCGGTGCTGGCGACGGATGTGTGCGGCTACGCATTTCACATCGAGCGCGCCCGGGCAGGCCGCATCCTCGCGTCGCCCTTCGAGCAGTCGCGCCTGAACCAGGCGCTGGCACAGATGCTGCGATTCCCCCGAGCGCAAACAGTGGTCGGAAAACGGCATTCGTTACGGGCAGGAGGAGGACCTCTACAGCATGCCGGATGTCGTGGTTGAATACATAGAAGCCACCGCGGGCCAGCGCTCGTGATCCAGCTCAAGCCTGAATTCGCGGCGCTGCTGCCGGCCGGGGTCGATGCGTTCGACCACATCATGCAGCTCGACGGCGAGCTGTTCCGCGATCTGGACAACCGCCGTACCCTGCGCTTCTCGCTGGGTGGCAAACGCTACTTTCTCAAGGCGCATTACGGTGTCGGCTGGCGGGAAATCTTCAAGAACCTGCTGCAGCTGAAGCTGCCGGTGCTGGGTGCGCGCAACGAATGGCTGGCCATCCAGCGGCTGCAGGCGCTGGATATCGAAACCATGACCCTGGTCGGCTACGGCGAGCGAGGCTGGAATCCGGCGCGGCGGCAGTCATTCGTGCTGACCGGGGCGCTGGAGGATACCGAAAGCCTGGAAGACTTTTGCGCCAGCTGGGAAGAACGGCCGCCGGCAGGCAGGGGCGAACTCGGTTTGAAGCGCTCCCTGATCAGGAAGGTCGCCGACGTCGCCCGGCGCATGCACGGCAACGGCATCAACCACCGCGATTTCTACCTCTGCCATTTCCTGCTGGAGCGTGCCGCGATCGGCCGGGAAATCCCGGCGGGTGGCCCGCGGCTGTCGCTGATCGACCTGCACCGGGTACAGCTGCGCAGGCGCACGCCATCACGCTGGATCGTGAAGGACATCGGCGGGCTGTATTTCTCCAGCATGCGCATCGGTCTCACGCGCCGCGACCTGTATCGATTCATGGTGGTTTACCGGGGCATGCCGCTGCGCGCGACCCTGCGCGAAGACGCCGCCTTCTGGCAGCGCTGTCGCTTGCGTGCGCACCGCCTGTATCATGACTTCTACCATGAATTCCCGCCCGCCGACTGAGACGCCCGCCACTGCCGCCGACCTGCTGCAGGCAGGCCGTGAACCCCAACCGTTCGTGCTGGCGCTGGATGCCGCCCCCGACGCAGCAACACGCCTGGACTGCCTGGAAGTGGTGCGCGCCATTCCCGGCAGGCGCATGGTCTGCCGGGCCGAATGGCAGGGTGCGGCCGTCTTCTGCAAGCTCTACCTCGGTGACAATCGTGACTGGCAGGCCGAGTTGCGGGGGCTGCGTGCCCTGCAGGAATCCGGGATCGCGGCGCCGCGGCTGCTGTTTTCCGGCACGGCCGACCACGGCGCCATTCACGTCATCCTGCTGGAGCCGGTAAGTCCGGCCGTGTCGTTCGCATCCGCCTGGGAGCAGGCGGACGACACGGCGGCCCGCACTGTCCTGCTGCAGCGCGCGGCCCGGACGATCGCGGCGCATCATGGCGCCGGCCTGTGGCAGGCGGATATTCACCTGGATAATTTCCTGCTGGCGGGCGAGAGCCTGGTGACCCTCGACGGCGGCGGGATTCGCCTGTCAGGCAAGGCGCAGTTGCCGGAAAAACAGTCGCTGGATAACCTGGCGCTGTTCCTGGCCCAGTTTTATCCGCGCTTCGATGCGCTGCGGGAAGTGGCGCTGGACGCCTACCGGGAAGCCCGCGGCGGGGAAGCCGTGCAGTTCACTGCGGCAGCACTCCAGCGCCGGGTGCAGCATTTCCGGCAGCGCCGGCTGCGCCACTTTCTGAAAAAAATATTCCGCAATTGCAGTGCCTTTGCCTGTGAGCGGGGCTGGCGCCATTTCCGGGTGTATGACCGGTCCATGGCCTCCGCGAAGATGCTAGACATTCCTCGCTGATCCGGATGCCAGCCTGCGGTACCCGGAGATGCGTTACCTGAAACAGGGCAATACCTGCACCCTCTGGCTGGTTCCGGTGGACGCGCGTCTGCTGGTGGTGAAGCGTTACAATATCAAGGGGGTGGCGCATCGTGCAGGGCGTGCCTGGAGGCGCACCCGGGCCGCGATTTCCTGGGAAAATGCGCACCGGCTGGGTATGTACGGCATCCCCACCGCCAGGCCGGTGGCCCTGCTGGAACAGCGTTTCGGGCCGCTGCGCGGCAGGGCCTGGTATGTCTCCGAATACCTCGGGGATGCAGATGTCACGCAGTTGTGCAGCGGGCTGGCGGCGGTGGATGACACCGGCGTGCAGGCCACGGCGCAGCAGGTGGTTGCGCTGCTGGAGTGGCTGGCAGAGTGTCGCATCAGTCACGGCGACATGAAGGGGACCAACATCATCCTGTCGCAACAGGGCCCGGCGATTATCGACCTGGATGCCATGCGGGAGTTTGCCTGTGGCTGGATGTTCCGCCGGTTGCAGCAGCGCGACCTGCGGCGTTTCATGCACAACTGGGATGCCTGCCCGGAGGTTGCGGCGTTGTTTACTCAACTCATGCGGAACACGAAGCTGGTTACAGATATATGATAATTCTGGGTCTATCCGGTGCGGTCGGGCATGATGCCTCCGCCGCGCTGTTCGTTGATGGCAAGCTGGTCGCGGCGGCGGAAGAAGAACGCTTCCTGCGCGACAAGCACGCCAAGGGCAGGTTCCCGCTGCTGTCGAGCCGCTTCTGCCTGGAGTTTGCCGGGCTGCAGCCGGACGATATCGATATCGTCGCCTTTCCCTACAGCCCCATCAGCCTGTGGTCCCCGGCGCGGTGGCACTATGCGCGGCGCCACTGGTACGCGCCGGACCGGGCGCTGCCGGCAATCTTCAATGGCAATCGCCGCTACCGTCGCAATGTTCGCGGCGTCATGGAAATGCTGGACCAAGCTGGGTGTCAGTCGGGACCGCATCAGTTTCCGGCCGGTCGAACATCACCTGGCGCATGCCAGCAGCGCCTATCACCTCAGCGGGTTCCAGGAAAAAACCGCCATCCTCGGGATCGACGGCAAGGGCGAATATGCGACCACCTTCTTCGGCTATGGCGAGAATGGCAGGATCCACAAGATCAAGGAGTTCTATGACCCGGATTCACTCGGCGGCATGTATGGCGCGCTGACCGAGTATCTCGGTTTCGAGATGCTGGACGGTGAATTCAAGGTGATGGGGATGGCCCCCTACGGCGACCCCGGCAAGCACGACCTGTCGCGGCTGATCAGGTACGACCGCAAGGGCTTCAGCGTGGATACCCGGCTGGTGAACGTGATCGGCCTGCGCCGCTACAAGGAAAACGGCAAGGGCTACTTTTTCAGCAACAAGCTGGTGGACTGGCTGGGGCCCAAGCGCCATGGGGACGAGATCGATGACCCCTACATCGACTATGCAGCCAGCATCCAGAAGCTGCTCGAGGACGTGTCGCTGGGCCTGATCGACTATTACCTCGGCGATATCCTCAGGGAAACGGGCAAGCTCTGCTTTGCCGGCGGTGTTGCCCTGAACGTGAAGCTCAACCAGCGCATCATCGCCCTGCCTTATGTGCAGGAGCTGTTCGTGCAGCCCGCCGCGAGTGATGCCGGCACCGCGATCGGTGCCGCGTCCTTTGTCGCCAATGAACTGGGCGATCCGCTGGAAAAGCTGGAGCATGTCTACCTGGGCCCGGCGTATACCACGGAGCAATGCATTGCCGCCTGCGAAGCCAGCGAGCATCAGCCGGCCTGGGAGGTGCTGGAGGACGCGCCGGCGCGGACCGCCGAATTACTGGCCGATGGCAACCCGGTTGCGTGGTTCCAGGGGCGCATGGAATTCGGGCCGCGCGCACTCGGCAACCGCAGTATCCTCGGCGATCCGAGTACCCGGGCAATTGCCGATCGCATCAATGCACAGATCAAGTACCGCGAGCGCTGGCGCCCCTTCTGCCCGAGCATGCTGGACAGCGTTGCACCCGAGATCCTGCAGACCGATCACCCGTCACCGTACATGACCTTTACCTTTGACGTGGCGGAGTCCTGGAAGCCGCGGATCCCGGAAGTCGTGCACGAGGACGGCACGGCGCGTGCGCAGATCGTGACCCGCGACACCAACCCGCGCTATTACCAGCTGATCGAGGAACTGGAGAAGCGCACCGGCAACGCGGTGGTGCTGAATACCTCGCTGAATCGCCGCGGCGAACCGATGGTGTGCTCGCCGCAGGATGCCCTGAACATGTTCTACGGGTCGGACCTGGAATACCTGGTCATGGAGGACGTGCTGGTCACCAAGCGGGGCGCGGGCGATAGCGGCAACTGAGCGGTGCGGCCCGGGTCATTCGCTGTAATTCCTATTCCTGTACTTTGCGCGCCGCCTGTTTCTGCCGGCGCTTCGCCCGGCGGGGTTTGGGTGGATACACTTTTTCAAGCCCCGGGGGGCGCGACTTGAAGCGCCGGTGAATCCACAGGTATTGCTCGGGGTGCGCGCGTATCTGCGCCTCGAGCAGGGCGTTGAAGCGCGCTGGCATCCTCGATTTCATCGGCGCCCGGGAAATTCTCCAGGGCCGGTTCGATTCTCAGCTGCGTAACCCTGCGCATCCGGCAGTCGCTGGATCACGAACGGCATGACGGCGGCACCGGTCAGCCTGGCCAGCTTGGTGGTGGCGTTGAGCGTGTTTGCCGGGATACCAAACAACGGGGCAAAGACGCTGTTTTTCCGTCCCTGGTCCTGGTCCGGTGCATACCAGACGACCTCGCCGGCCCGGAGCGCCTTGATAAAGCCGCGAATGTCATGGCGGTGAATCAGCTGTTTGCAATTCCGGGTGCGGGCTTTTCGGGTCAGCTGGTCGAGCAGCCGGTTGCGCAGTTCCTGGTAGGTGAAGCAGGCAGGGTGGTGATTCATCAGGATGCGGCCGGCGAAATCCAGGGAACAGAAATGCCCGCTGAGCAGCAGCACCCCCTTGCCCGTCCCTGCGTGCGGCCTCCAGGTGCTCCACGCCGTCGATACTGCCGTGCCGCTTGAAGAAACTGTCGGGCGCCCACAGCCCGGCCGCAGTTTCAATAATGCTCATGCCGAGGGATTCATAGAACCGGGACAGCAGCAGGCTGCGCTCGCGCGGCGTCCAGTTCCGGGAAACACAGTGCCAGGTTGGTGCTGACGATGCTGCGCCGGTAGGGGTTGAACAGCTTGAAAAGCCTGCCCAGCAGGCGCCCGATCACGAGCTGCAAGCGGTACGGCAGGCGGATAAGCAACCGCATCAACCCCACTCCCAGCCAGCTGGCCCAGTAGCGCGGCGCAAACCGGTTCAGGCCGGCGAGGGGTTTATGCTTCTCCTTCAAGTGATCCGGGGATGTCGCGTGGATTGCGCCCGGTACAGTTGTGCGTAGACGCCGTCCAGTTGCAGGAGTTCGCTGTGTGTGCCTGCCTCGACAATGCGGCCGTCTTTCATGGCCAGGATGCGATCGGCATTCTCGATGGTGGACAGCCGGTGCGCAATGATCGAGCGAGGTCCTGCCGCTGCGCAGGGTATCCAGCGCATCCTGCACGATTTTTTCCGATTCCGTATCCAGTGCCGAGGTCGCCTCGTCGAGAATCAGTATCGGGGCGTTCTTGATCAGGGCGCGGGCGATGGCAAGCCGCTGGCGCTGGCCGGCCGACAGGCGCACGCCGTTTTCCCCGACCAGGGTATCGATGCCATCCGGCAGCTTTTCAATGAATTCCAGTGGCATGTGCCTTGTCGCGGCGTCCCGGATTTCCTCCTCGCTGACGGCCCGGCCCTGCGCGCCGTAGGCGATGTTGGCGGCAATGCTGTCATTGAACAGGATGATGTGCTGTCCGACGTAGGCGATCTGCTGCCCTGCAGGCTGGTCAGCGCAATGTCCTGGGTGTCGGTGCCATCCAGCAGGATGCTGCCGGCAGACGGGTTGTAGAAACGCGGCAACAGGCTGGCGAGCGTGGTTTTGCCGCCGCCGGACGGGCCAACCAGGGCGACGGTTTCCCCGGCCGCGATGTTGAGATTGATGTCCTGCAGGACCGGACCCTTGCTGCCGTAGTGCGTGTAGGACACGTGCCGGAACTCGATATTGCCCCGGGCCCGGTCGAGCGTGATCTTGCCCAGGTCGACTTCCGGTTTCTCGTCGATCAGGTCGAAGACGCTTTCCGCTGCGGCCAGGCCGCTCTGCAGGTGGACGTTGACCTTGGTCAGCCGCTTGATCGGTGAAGACAGCATCGCCAGGGCGGTTATCAGGGACACGAATTCACCCACGGTGATATCACCGGACTGCGACTGGATCGCGGCAAAGTAGACGACGATGGACAATGCGCCGACCGTCAGCATCTGCACGACGGGGACGTTGATCTCGGAGGCGGCGGCCACCTTCATGTGGTAGCGCCGGATCCAGTTGTTGATGTTCTGGAAGCGGTTTTTCTCGTAGTCCTCCCCGCCGAAGATCCTGACTTCGCGGTTGCCGTTGATGGCTTCCTGGATTACCCGGGTGATATCACCGACCGATTCCTGCAGGGCGCGACTCAGGCGGCGCATGCGCTGGCTGAAATAGCGGATGACCAGCGCCGTGGGCGGCGCGATCACGAATACGATCAGCGACAGCTGCCAGTTGATGTACAGTGCGTAGCCAAGCAGGCCGAGGATCGTCAGGCTGTCCTTCACCAGGGTGACGATGACCTCGGTCGCCGCGGCCATGACGCGTGAGACGTTGAAGGTGTGTTTGGAAATGATGTTGCCGGAAGAATGATTGTCGAAGTAATGGATCGGCAGGGTCTGCAGCCTGTCGAACATTTCCCTGCGCAGGTCCATGACGACCCGGGTCGCGACCCATTTCATGCCGTAGCCGCTGATGAAACTGGCGATACCCCGCACCAGGAACAGCAGTATCAGCAACAGCGGCAGCCTGACCAGGGTGTCGGCATTTTTGGCGACGAAGGTTTCATCCAGCAGCGGCTTCATCAGTGCCGGCATGGCGGGCTCGGTCGCCGCGAAGGCCACGGTTCCCAGCAGCGAGAACAGGAAAACCTTCCGGTAGGGCAGGACGTAGCGAAGCAGGCGCAGGTACAGGTCTTTAGCTGTTCATGCGTTCATGGATTGTGCTGCAGGGTGCTCCGGGATCGTATCTTGCCCGGATGCAGGACTGCAGTCCCCGGCATACCTCGGTGATATTACACCATGTCATTGAAAAAAGTAGTCGTTTGGCGTCGTGCCCGGGTGGCGGAATGGGCACGCCACGCGATTCCCCGGCCCGGATCACACGGGCCGCGTGTGCTATCCGGCCTGGAGCCGTTGTATTCACCGGGCATCGTTTCGGGAGCGCCTTTATGTATAATGCCCGGATTCAGGCGCAACTGCGGACAACATGCAGCCGCCGATTACCCCGAAAAACAGGTCAGAGGTCTACGCGTGCCCAATCCCGATACCGCGGCGAGCGCCGGTAACAGCAAACTCATACAAGCCAATGCGGCCAACCAGTACCAGGTTGCCCGGGAAGATTTGCCGCTGCACTGTCCCATGGATGGCATGAGCCTGTGGAATTCGCACCCGCGGGTTTATCTTTCCGTCGAGGAGACAGGGCAGGCCAAATGCCCCTACTGCGGCGCCAATTACAGCCTGAAAGACTGACCGGCCGCGCCGCGCCTGTCACGGCGCTGCAGGTTGGGCGTCGCCCGGATTCGCCCCGGGTGGTGTGGCGTTTCAGTGACGGCAAACCCGGTCACGACAACCAGAGCCTCGGGCTGGTCGATGCCCTGCAGCGGCGTGGCAGCATCCATAGTTATGATATACCCGTACAACCGGGTGCCGGGATGCACTGGCTGCTGGGCCGTTTCCCCGCCGCCGACCCTGTTGCCCGATCCCTGGCTGATTGTCGGGGCCGGCCATACCACCCACCTGCCGATGCTGGCGGCACGGCGTGCCCGGGGCGGCAGGGCCGCCGTCCTGATGACACCGGACCTGCCGAAGGCCCTGTTCGATCTCTGCGTGATACCGGAACATGACAGACCGGCCCCCGGCAGCAATATCCTGGTGACACGGGGCAGCCTGAACCGGATGCAGGCGCTGCCTGTGCAGGCGAAGGACCGTGGCCTGATGATGGTGGGCGGTCCTTCCCGGCATTATGGCTGGGACCACAACCGCGTTATCGAGCAGATCGTCAGGGTGATCCGGTTCTCGCCGGTGCGACACTGGGTACTGACCACCTCGCGGCGCACGCCGCCGGGGTTTGCGGAACGCGTCATGCAGACGGTTTTCAACCGCAACCTCAAGCTGACCATCGTCAACTGGCGGGATGCCGCGGATCCGTGGCTGACCGGTCAGCTGCGCCGGTCCTGCTGTGCCTGGGTTACCGAGGACAGTGTTTCCATGATCTACGAGGCGCTCACCGCGGGCTTGCCGGTCGGCGTGCTGGCGGTGCCGGCGCAGCGTTGCGACCGGGTCGTCAGCGGGGTGCGCAAGCTGGCGGCATCGCGTAACGTGATGATGTTTCGGGACTGGAGCAAGGGACATCCGCTGCCCCGGCCACGGCAGGCCTTCGACGAGGCCAACCGCGTTGCCGAGCGGATCTGCCGGCAATGGGGGTGCGAGTAAACCGGCCCCTGACAGTCCTGCAGGTGTTGCCTGCACTTGACGGTGGCGGTGTGGAGCGCAGTACGCTGGAGGTCGCGGCGGCACTGGTGCGCCACGGACATCGTTCACTGGTGCTCTCCGGCGGTGGCCGGCTGCTGCCGCAGCTGCTGGCCGGCGGGTCCACGCATGTTGCCTGGCCCATTGGCCGCAAATCCCCTGCCGTGCTGCGCCGGGTCAGGCCCCTGCGGCGCTTGCTGGAGAGCGAAGGCGTGGATATCCTGCATGCCCGTTCCCGCCTGCCGGCCTGGATTGCCTGGCTGGCCTGGCGGGGCATGGACCCGGCCAGCCGCCCGCATTTCATTACCACGCTGCACGGGCTGAATTCGGTCAATGCCTACAGCGCCGTCATGCTGAAGGGCGAGCGGGTCATCGCCGTGTCCGACTCGGCCCGCGACTATCTACTGCGACATTACCCCGGCATGTCCCCGGAACGCATCAGCGTCATCCACCGCGGCGTTGACCCGGCAGCGTTTCCGGCGGGTTATCAGCCGGATACCGGCTGGCTGGCGGACTGGTACCGGCAGTATCCACAGCTGCGGGATCGTTACGTGCTGACCCTGCCCGGCAGGATCAGCCGCAGAAAGGGCATCGAGGACTTCATCGAGATCATTGCCCGCCTCAAGGCACTGGGCCTGCCGGTACACGGACTGGTCGTCGGCGAGTTGCCAGCGGGGCGGCAGGGTGCGGATGCGGCATTGCGCGCGCGGATCGCGGCAGCGGGGCTGATCGGGGCGATTACCCTGACCGGCTTCAGGGCGGACGTGCGCGAGATCCTGGCGGTCTCCGGCGTGGTGCTGTCGCTGTCCCGGAAACCCGAGGCCTTCGGCCGTACCGTGAACGAGGCCCTGAGCCTGCATGTCCCGGTCGCCGGTTACGCGCATGGGGGTGTCGGGGAGCAACTGCAGCGGCATTTTCCCGCGGGAGCGGTGCCGCCCGCTGACCTTGACGCCATGGTCGAGCGGCTGCGGTCCTGGTACACGACGCCGCCTTCGCTGCAGGGTGTCAGGCCCTATACGCTGCAGGATATGCTGGAGAGCACCCTGGCGCTGTACCAGAGTCTGTAGCTGCCTGCTGAAAACCGCAGCCGGTCAGGACGCGAATGCCGGCGCGTAACGCCGGATCAATGCTCGCAGCAACCGGCTGCGGTAGCCCGAGAGGCCTGCGGCGGTTTCATATTCCGCGAGAAAGCGGGCATAACCGTAACCTTGCAGGATTTCCCGGTCCCTGCGGTCATGCAGCAGGTGCCGGAAATTCCTGGCACGCTTGTACGGGCCGAGTGACCAGGGGCGCAGCTTCATGTCGGCAATGTCGATCAGTCCGAATTCCCCGTCTTCCAGTACCAGGATGTTGCCGAAATGGATGGAACGGAACAGGATCCCCCTGGCGTGCAGGCTTGCCAGGAATCCGGCCAGCTTCGCAAGCAGGTCTGCGCCACCTTGCCCCGCTGTCAGGCAGTTCCGCAGTGTGGTGCCCGCCAGCAGCGGATAGATAATGAGGTGGCGCCGGTTGGCCTTGTCATGGCGCAGCTGTTCGCAGTGGACGGTGCGGACGCCCCTTGCCTGGAGGTGTTTCGCATTGTTCCAGTACCGGTATGCATAGGGATAAATCAGGGCCGAGGTAATGCGGCGCCTGGGATAGAACAGCTTGATGATGTGGTTGTCCGGCGTGAGCAGGACTTTCTCGCCGCGGCCGTCAAGCTCCAGTACCCGGGCGCCGCTGCGCAACTGCGCGAACTCGGCTGCT
This sequence comes from uncultured Gammaproteobacteria bacterium, assembly GCA_963701455.1. Lineage (GTDB taxonomy): Bacteria > Pseudomonadota > Gammaproteobacteria > UBA9214 > UBA9214 > UBA9214. Next base: position 125,863 of record CAVPAE010000004.1, on the reverse strand, counting down.
GCAATGGGTCGACAGGCAGGGATCAGGCGCATGGGCGGCTCTGGTGGTCAGGTGACGGGCGCCGCGGGTGCGAACGGCAGGGCAAGCATAGGGAAACCCGCCGGTTTCCTCAACAACCGGGGTCCGGATGGCGGGTCCGGTTGTAACCGGTCGGATGCCCATGTGATAATCGCGGTCCGCCGGGGGAGACCCCGCATATCAATCAGGCAGTGTTGCCGCATGGTTGGCGTTCATGAGCGAAAAACAATCCCCGCAACTGGAATTCTCCGAGAAATATACCGCGGAGCACGCCGAGGAGTACTTCAGGAAGCACCAGGAAGGCTTCTGGCGCAGGCTTTCGACCTGGCGTGAAGTCGCCGTTGCCAGGAAAGCCCTGAAGCTTGCCGGCAACCCGGCCTCGGTGCTGGACCTGCCCTCGGGTACCGGCCGTTTCTGGGAAATGCTCTGCGAGAAACCGGACCGCAAGCTGTATGCCGCGGACAACAGCAGGCATATGTTTGAGGTCGGCTTGCGCCTGCGTCCGCCCGCTATCACGGAACGCATCGAGGCGTTTCCGTGTTCCGCATTTGCCATCCCGCTGGCTGACAACGCGGTGGAAAATATTTTTTGCATGCGGTTGCTGCATCACATCGGCAGCAGTGAAGACCGTCTGGCCATGTTCCGGGAATTCCGCCGGGTCGCATCGCAATCGGTGTGCGTGTCGCTGTGGGTGGATGGCAACTACAAGGCATACAAGCGTCGCCAGGCCGAGGCCAGGCGTGGCCGGAAGGCATTTCAGAACCGATTTTGCCTGCAGCGCAGCCAGGTGGAAGCCGAGTTCAGGGAGGCGGGCATGGAAATCATCGGCCATGTGGATTTCCTGAAATACTATTCCATGTGGCGTATCTACGTCCTCGGTACCGCCGGCAGCTGATTATCCCCGCCCGCCGGTGGGTGCAGCGCCTGGCTATCGGGGAGCCGGCTATTTCGTTATCAACCCCCACGCGTTCTGCTAACATCGCCGTTTTCCTGCAGGCCTAGGGTGAGTGGCATATGAAAAACAACAAGATCCTGCTTGCCACGGTCCTGTGGGTCGCCCTGCCGGGTGCGCTGCTGGCCGGCGGCAGCGACATGGAACCCGTCTTTACCCGCTACGCCAGCATCTACCAGGCAGCGACCGTGGACCTGCGGGCCGAGTACTTTCGCGACAAGCCGATGGAGGAGATGCAGGGCTTTGACGGCTACGGGGTGACGCTGGATATCACTTACCCGATCAATTCCATGTCCCAGATCGAACTGCTGGCGCCGCTGTATACAAAGGGCGACGGAAAGTATGACAATCCCGGTGACCCGGCAAACGGGCTGAACCTGGATGTCGAGGGCAATGGCGGCGTGCGGGAGTACCTCTCGTTCATCTACGAACGCCGCTTTCCCTGGCTGGAAGACCGGCTGGGCGCCAACGTGGCCTGGCTTGCCGGCGCCGGCAAGCGCGTGGCGACACTGGATGCCGAGTACAAGGGTACCGAGGTCGATCGCTTTAACCACACGGGTCACAACTTCCAGGTTGGCCTGAAGGCCGATGACGATATTCGTGACGGTGACATGACACTGCTGGGCAACCTGCGCTATGTCATGTTCCGGGATTCGGATGACATCAACCTGTCCGGTGGTAGTGCGAGCTTTGAAGTGCTGTATGCGACGGGTGCTGTCATGTTCAACACCCACGGCCGTGTCACTCCGGTGCTGGAAGTCATTCTGGAATATGATTTCGAGGACTACACCGCCTTCAGCCTGGCGCCGGAGTTGCTGTATTCCGTCAGCGATAACTGGGATGTGAAACTGGCTGCGCCGTTCCGGCTGACCAGCGACGGCCAGAAGTACGCGGCGGATCTGGAACTGACCTACCGGTTCTGATGTCCGTGATGTGTACCCCGACAAGACACTGCGGCCCCAGGTTCCGGATTGCGGTTTGATGCCATGCAAGATTTCATAGCAGACGAATGGCCGGTACTGGCGCGCGCCGCCGGACTGGATGATTTTGAATCCATCTGGCAGCTGGATATCGGCTGGTTCGAGGAACCGAACCAGCGCCGTGGTGGCTGGAGCGGGGTGTCCCGGCTGGAAGTGGAACTGCCGGATGGCAGCCATACCGGGGTTTTTATCAAGCGCCAGCTGAACCATGTCACCCGCACCTGGCGCTATCCTTTCCGGGGCATCACGACCTTCAGACGCGAGTTCGAGAACCTGCAAAGACTGCAGGCCGTCGGGGTGCCGACACTGGATGTGCTGTATTTCGCCGAGCGCGAAGCCCGGGGCGAGCGGCGCGCAATCCTGATCTCGCGCGAGTTGACCGGCTACAGTTCCTTCGAAGACTGCATGACCTACTGGCAGCAGCATGGCTTCCCGGAGAAGACTGTCTGGCGCCAGCTCACGGACAAGCTTGCCGGTATCGCGCACCGCATGCATCGTCACCACATGCAGCAGAACTGTTTCCTGCCCAAGCATGTTTTCATTGGCGAAGTCGATGGTGACATGGACATCAGGCTGATCGATTTCGAGAAGGCCAAGCGCACCCTGACCACCGAGGCTGCGATGCTGCGCGACCTCGACACCTTCAACCGTCGCTCGCCGGGCCTGCGAACGACCGACCGCCTGCGTTTCCTGCTGGCCTACCACGAACGTGACCGGGTGGATCCGCGGGTCAGGAAGACCTGGGAGCGGCTGGTTGACCTGCGGCGTGCCAAATTTCGCAAGAAACCGGGCAGGTCCTGACTGGCTGGACCGGTGATGCCGCTGGAGCACAAGGCAGGCACAATCCTCGTTATCAAGCTGGGCGCACTGGGCGACGTGGTACTTGCCCTGCCGCCTATCGCGCGCATCCAGGCGGCCCATCCCGGCCGCTGCATCACTGTGCTGACGGCCCCGGAATATGCGCCCCTGTTCGCGGCATTGCCGGGCATCGATGTTGTCGCATTCCCGCGCAAGGGATTCATGGCGATGGTACGCCTGCTGCGCTGGCTGTTCGCGCAGCGCGTCGAGGTTGTCTATGACCTGCAGGGGTCGCTGCGCAGCCGCATCATGACCCTGCTGACACAGGCACCCACGCGGATCGGCGGCAGCGCGGCCTTCGCCTATACCCATGCACCACCGGCAAATGACGCAACCCGGCCGCATGCCTGCGACCGGCTGAACCGTTTGCTGGCGACTGTGGGTATTGAACCGACCGATCCTGACTGGCGCATGCCGGTCCTGCCCGACGTGCAATCCCGGGTGGACGGCTGGCTGCAGGGACGCGGTTTGGCGGAACAGTCGCTGGTGCTGCTGCATGCGGGTAGCAGTCCGCGCTGGCCATCGAAACGCTGGCCGGCGGCGTATTTCAATGAGCTGTCACAGGCCCTGGCCGGGCATGGCCTGCATGTCATCTGGATCGGCGGCGCAGACGAGGCCGAACTCAACCGGGCGCTCGCGAGCGCCACGGGCACCGATGCCGGCGAGGAATTCAGCTATCCCGAGCTGGCTGCACTGGCGCGGCGCGCCGTGTTTGCGGTCACCAATGACTCCGGCCCCATGCATATTCTGGCCGCGGTCGGCCTGCCGGTGTATGCCTTCTTTGGCCCCACCGACTGGCGCTGCAGCCACGCGCAGGGACAGGCGGAACGGGTACTGACGAGTGACGCGGAGTGCAGTCCCTGCCAGCTGCGGGTCTGTCCGCCACAGCGCGGGCATGCCTGTATGCACGACCTGTCGCCGGCGCGCGTACTGGCGCGCCTGCAGGCAGACGGGTTTTTGAGAAGTGAAAAGTAAGAAGTGACAAAGTGATAAGTGAAGCGTGAATACCGGCAAGATTAGCGATATTTGAAATAGTCGGCATTTGATCTGACTGACATTGTCACGCGCGCTCGCATGAATGACCGGATACAGCAAAAAGTTGCCATTCCCCGGAACCAGAAAGTCCCGCTGATGTGGGGTTCCTGTACTTCGTGAAGCGGCCAGAATGCGACATTCCCAGAGTTCCCGTAAAGGGCCGGAGCGCAACTCCGGATGTTCATGCTCTGCAATCGAATTTAAACTGATGGATAATACAACTGGTGGATTTGATGATTTTCATCTAGTCCGCACATCTGCTGTGAATCTGAATTAGACTCGGACTACCTGTCTCGCGGTGTGTTTATGTCACCTGGTGTAAATGTGGTGTAGGTCTTTGTCCACTTGATTTTACCTGTATTGGACTTCTTTTGTTGTTTGTAGTGGTCGCCCTCCTTGTATATCGGGGCGCAATTTTCCTTCGTGTCATTCCAGTTAATGCAGAGGCCCTCTTCAGTCGCGCGCCAGACGCCGGATTTATTGGTTTTTCCCTTAACCGAATATACTTCCCCGTCATCGGCGAAGTAGTTAATGAAAGGCTCTGAGTACAAATTACTCATGCCCTGACTGCGGCCCTCCACGTAACCACCTTCGACAGTGTTGCCCGAAAACAGGGATCGAATCTCATCCGCGGACAAATTGTCGAATGCATATGACGGTATTGTTGCGAACAGGATTATTACCGAGAAGAAAACCCTGATGTAGGCCTGGTGTGTGTGCATATGCATACCCCAACATTTGGTCGGTCTTGTCATCTAATTGAAGTGTAGACTACTTCATGCATAAAACCTCAGAAGGTCATATTCGGGACGTTCCCGGAAGTACCCCCCCCATGGAATTAGCCTGCAGGTCCTATTCCGGCCAAAACACGACCTTTAGCAGAATCAAAAACGGCGACCAACGAATGAACGAAAGCCGCCGTATAAATGATAGCCATGCGGCCATCTTACGAGAGGTCGTTGGAGGCTACTTCAATTGAGGGGGTGACCTGTTGATATAGGTCAAAGGACTGGCAACATAGTCGGAATTATCCTGTCTGCACTGTCGACAGTGTCCTACAGGCGCCAGTTACCCGTTAATCAATAATCTCTCGGCACCTGAGCGACGCTGTCAGCGATCCGACCGAGGGAAACCGTGAAAAGTTGGGAAGGGTGTTAGCAAGGGAAACAGGCCAGCATTTGCCGGCCTGTCACTACCGTCTCATACAACAGACGGCCACCTGTTACCAGCGCATGCGCAGTAAAACGCATGCGCTGATCAGTCATAGGTGTTACTGGCTTGCTGCTGGTGCTGCTGGTGCGACCGGTGCACCATAGGGTGCATAGCCGGGATAGCCACCATAGCCATAACCGGGATAACCACCACCATAGCCATAACCGGGACCATAACCATAACCGCCGTATCCACGATCGTAGCCATAGCCACGACCATAACCACGACCACGACCGTGACCGCGACCGCGACCGCTGCCACTCATGTTGAAGCCGAAGTCGCCGTCAAAATCGCCGTCGCCATAGCCATCACCCCAGCCATCACCACTCCAGTCATCGTAACCGCCACGATCCCAACCACCCCAGGCATGGGCAGAGGTGAGCGGAAGGGCGACCAGTACACCGAGTGCAGCGGTTGCCAGTGTTAGTTTTAATGTTTTCATTAAGAATTCCTCTTCTGTTGATGACTACTTCGTGAATCCGTTAGGTTTACCAGCCTTATTTATTTGTATGACCGGATGTCCGGAGACTACACCGGGCAGGCATATATCACCAAACGCTAAACTTCCGCTTAGATCAGTCTTCCCCGTTTAGTGATGGCGGGTTGGGGGGAATCCGGACTTACAACATGACACTGTGTGTCAGATCAAATCTGAACTACTGCAGATAATTCATCTCGCGACCTGTCTTTCACCTTTCACTTCTTGCTTTTCACTTTTCAGAGCTACTGCAGCATTCAGACAGAATTTCCAGTACCTGTTCCACAACCATGGCAACACTAACGTCCTCTATGCGACCGCTCGTGCTTTGCACCCGGCGTGCCTGCGGGTGCCACGGGTGATAGCGAGCCGGGTCACCGGGGCCGAAGACCGTCACGGTCGGTATGCCGCAGGCAGCGGCCAGGTGTCCCAGGCCGGAATCGTTGCCGACGAAGACCTGCATCCTTGCCAGCACCGCGGCGGCCTGCAGCAGATCGGTCATGCCGGACAGATTTACGTGTGGCAGGCGCAGGCCGGCGGTGATTTCCCGGCAGGCCGCTGCATCGCTGCCATCCCCCAGCAGGACGCAGGCATCGAGGTGTGGCTGCAGCTGTTCAAGCATGGCGCGGTAGCGCGCCGCCGGCCAGCACTTCGGCTGCCAGCGTGCCCCCGGACCCAGCGCCAGCCAGCGCCTGCCCGGCAGTCCGGCAAGCGCCTGCGCAGCGAAATCATGTTCGGCGGCTGACAGCCACACGCGTGGTGGCGGGATATCGGACAGCTGCTCTCGCTGTCGGACGACACTGAAGTGGCGTTCCACGGCATGACCTTTCACTGACCGGGTGCCCCGGCGGGTCAGGCGCCGCCGGGCGCGCAGCAGCAGGCTCAGGCCGTCGGTGCGCAGATCCACGACCAGGTCGTAGCGGGTTGCACGCAGTTGCCGCAGCAGTGCCGGCAGTCCGCGCCAGCCGGCCTGCTTGTCCTTGAGAAGGATGTCGCGGCGCCAGGGGCAGTGTCTGAACAGGGGCGCGGCGCGGGCATCGGTCACGATATCCATGCAGGCCCGCGGGTACTTGTGGTGCAGCGCCTGCATGACCGGGGTGGTCAGCACGGCATCGCCAACATTGCTGAGCGTGATCAGCAGGATGCTTTGCATGGTACTCGAAGTGCTTGCCGGCACTTCAGTAAACACCGGCAGCGCCCGGCGGTCGGGTCTTGAAGCGGCGGTGCACCCAGAGGTATTGCGCCGGCTGTTCCCGGATGCGTGCCTCCAGCAGTGCATTGATGCGGCGGATATCCGCTTCCGGCGAGGCGCCGGGAAAGTCGTCCAGCGCCGGGTAGAGGGTAAGGCGGTAGCCGCTGCCATCCGCGAGACGCGTGGGGATGAACGGGACCACCGCCGCACCGCTGGTACGCGCCAGCCGCGAGGTGGCGGTGATGGTCGCAGCCGGGATGCCGAAGAACGGCACGAACAGGCTGTGGTTTACGCCATGATCCTGGTCGGGCGCGTACCACACCGGCATGTTGTCTTGCAGGCTGCGCAGCAGGGCGCGCAGATCATGCCGGGGTATCGCCCTGTCGTAGTTGCGGATGCGGGCGTTGCGCATGACGCGCTCGATGACCGGGTTCTTGTGTTCCCGGTACATGACGTGGAACGGTGTAGTCAACGCCAGCAGCCGGCCGCCGATTTCCAGCGTGGTGAAATGGGCGCTCAGCAGGATCACGCCATGGCCGGCCGCGAGCGCCCGCTGCAGGTGTTCCAGGCCCTCAAGCCGGACCAGCCGCTGCAGCCGCCGGGGACTTTCCCACCAGCTCATGGCGATCTCGATCACGCCGATGCCAAGTGCCGCGAAATGCGCCCGCAGCAATTGCCGCTGCGCTGCTGCCGCCAGCTCGGGAAAGCACAGGGAGATATTGACTGCCGCGATCCGCCTGCGGCGGCGGGCGAGCAGCCAGGCGACGGCGCCGAGCAGGCGCCCGCTGGCGAGCTGGGCGCGGTACGGCAGCCACACCATGCAGCGCAGCAGTCCCAGGGCCAGCCAGGTCGGCCAGTAGCGGATTGCATAGGGATTGGCTTTCATGCGGATGCCCGGATTGTAGCGGTTGCCGGGTCTGGCCCGAAAGGCCTGTGCTATTATCGCGGCAGTTTATCGGCGTAATATTTGGACATTCATGAAGATACAGATTCCCGCCTTTGAGCGTGCCCGGGTGCTGGTGGTCGGCGACGTCATGCTGGACCGCTACTGGCATGGTGCCACTTCCAGGATCTCGCCCGAGGCCCCGGTGCCGGTCGTTCATGTCCGGCAGTCCGAGGAGCGTGCCGGCGGGGCCGCCAACGTGGCCCTGAATATCGTCGCGCTGGGCGCGCATGCCCGGCTGCTCGGCGTTACCGGTGAGGACGAACCGGCCGCATCGCTCGAGGCGCTGCTGTCCGGTGCCGGCATCGATTGCGGCTTCCAGAAAATCGCGGGTACTCCCACTGTCACCAAGCTGCGGGTCATCAGCCGTCACCAGCAACTCATCCGGCTGGATTTCGAGGACGGCTTCGCGGCGATCGATACGGCAGGCCTGCTGGAAAGTTACCGCCAGGGGCTGGCGGAGTGCGATGTCGTGGTCCTGTCCGACTATGGCAAGGGCACCCTGGCACAGGTCGAGGAAATGATCACGCTGGCGCGCGCCGCCGGCAAGCCGGTGCTGGTCGATCCCAAGGCGCAGGACTTCAGCCGCTACGACGGCGCCACGGTGATTACGCCGAACATGGCCGAGTTCGAGCTGGTGGCCGGCCATTGCGGTGACGAGCAGACGCTGGTCGGGAAGGGCGCCAGGCTGCTGCAAGAACATAACCTGGACGCCCTGCTGGTGACCCGCGGCGAGCATGGCATGACGCTGCTGCGCCGCGATGCCCCCGAGTTTCACCTGCCGACCCAGGCGCGCGAGGTGTTCGATGTTACCGGCGCCGGGGACACGGTGATTTCCGTGCTGGCAGCGGCGCTGGCGGCAGGCGAGGATCTGCCCGGGGCCACTGCACTGGCCAACCTGGCGGCGGGCATCGTGGTCGGCAAGCTGGGCACCGCCAGTGTCTCGGTGCCGGAACTGCGGCGCGCGGCCTACCTGGGACAGGATGCCGGCTTCGGCGCGATGAACGAGGCGCAGTTGCGGATCGCCGTCGAGGATGCCCGTTCCCACGGCGAGCGCATTGTCATGACCAACGGCTGCTTCGACATCCTGCATGCCGGGCACGTGGCCTACCTGGCGGCGGCGCGCCGCCTCGGTGACCGGCTGATCGTGGCCGTCAACGACGATGCCTCGGTGCAGAGACTGAAGGGCAAGGGCCGGCCCGTCAACCCGGTGGACCGGCGCATGGCGGTGCTCGCGGCACTGGGCAGCGTCGACTGGGTGGTGCCGTTTTCCGAGGACACGCCGGAACGGCTGATCTGCGAGATTCAGCCCGACCTGCTGGTCAAGGGCGGCGATTACCGGCCCGAGGAGATTGCCGGCCACGACTGCGTGAAGCGCCACGGGGGCGACGTGGTCGTGCTGGGTTTCGAGGACGGCTGTTCCACCAGCGGTATCATCGATGCCATCCGGCAGCAGGAATGACGCCGCCCGGAACTGGCAGGCACGGGTGGACGGCAGGATAGTGGCAGCATCACTTGCCGGCTACCGTTGCCCGCAGGTGTTCCATGGCACCCGGGTTCGGGTGCACCCCGAGTGGCAGGAAAACTTTGCCCGGCTGGGTCTGGACGACCTGGGCAACTGGCGCACGCCGGTGGATGTGCCACCGGTGTCGGTCTCGAAAATGGCCGTGGCGTGTTACCGCATCCCGTTTCCGGACGGACGTACGATCTACTACAAGCGCTACGACTACCGGTCCTCCTGGAAAGCCCGGCTCAGGTTCTGGATGCGGCCATCGCGGGCCGGCGTCGAACAGTACGGCTACGGGCAGTACCGCAAGCTGGATATCGAGACCCCCGGGGTTGTCGGCTTCGGTGAATCCAGGATACTGGGTACCCTGACCGCGGCATTCATCGCAACCGAGGAAGTGCCGGCGGCCGTTTCACTGAGCGACTTTGTTGCCGCTTCACTGCCCGGGCGACACTGATGCCGGGCAGGCGCGGAAGCTGTCCGATTTCGCTGTCCGGCTGCTTGCCAACCTTCGCAGGGCCCATGCCGCCTGCCTGTTTCACTACGATCTCAAGTGGCGGAATATTCTCATCCAGCAGCGCGACGGGGAGTACTATCCGGTTATCATCGACTGCCCGCGGGCATTCGTGTCCCGGCTGCGGTGGCGCTACGGCATAAAGGTAGACCTGTCGACGCTGGCACTGATGGCGCTCTCGTACCTGTCGCTGTACCAGCGCTACCGGCTGCTGGCAGCCTACCTGGGCGACACGGCCGGACCCGCGGAGCGGAAAGACTGGTTCCGCCGGGTGCAAAGGCGCTGCGAACGCAGGCTGCCGAAAGCCGCTGTTCCGCGTGACTCGCTGCTGAAGGGCGTACACTTCGGGCTGAAAAACTGAATTCCACTGGCGGGTGCCAGGACATTCATGGAAACGATTTGAGGACAGGTAATGATTATTGTGACGGGTGGTGCCGGGTTTATCGGCAGTAACATAGTCAAGGGACTCAACGAGCGGGGCCGCGAGGACATCCTGGTCGTGGACGACCTCAAGGACGGCACCAAGTTTCTCAACCTGGTTGACTGTGAAATCCTCGACTACCTGGACAAGGATGATTTCATCGCCAGGGTGCGCAGCGGCGCCGATCTCGGCGAACCGGTCGAGGCGATCTTTCATGAAGGCGCGTGTTCCGCCACCACGGAATGGGACGGCGTCTACATGATGGGCAACAACTACGAGTATTCCAAGACCCTGCTGCATTACTGCCTGGAGCAGCGCGCGGCCTACCTGTATGCCTCGTCGGCCTCGGTCTACGGTGGCGGCGATGTGTTCAGCGAATCCCGGGAGCACGAATCCCCGCTGAATGTCTATGGCTACTCGAAGTTCCTGTTCGACCAGTACGTGCGCCGTATCCTGCCAAAGGCCGCCAGCCAGATCGTCGGTTTCCGCTATTTCAATGTCTACGGTCCGCGCGAGCAGCACAAGGGCAGCATGGCCAGCGTGGCCTTCCACCTCAGCCAGCAACTCAGCGCCGGGGAGAACCCGCGGCTGTTTGCCGGCTGCGACGGCTACGGCGACGGTGAGCAGCGCCGCGACTTCATCTACATCGACGATGTCGTGGACGTCAATCTCTGGTTCCTCGACAACCCGGACAGGTCCGGGATCGTCAACCTCGGCACCGGCAGCTGCCAGAGCTTCAAGGATGTCGCCACGGCGGTCGTTGGCTGGTTCGGGCGCGGCGAGATCGAGTACATCCCGTTTCCCGACCACCTGCGCGGACGTTACCAGAGCTTCACCGAGGCCGACATGACGACCCTGCGTGCGCTCGGTTACGAGCGGCCGTTCCGGACCGTGGAAGACGGCGTGCCGCGCTACATGGACTGGCTGCAGGCGCGCGGTTACCTGCAGCCCTGATCCCCGCCTGGCGGGCTTCCGCACATGAGATTCCTGTATACCCTGCTGCTTTACCTGCTAGCCCCGCTGGTGCTGGCGCGTTTGGCCTGGCGCGGGCTGCGTGCACCGGCCTACTGGCGCCGCTGGCCGGAGCGTTTCGGCTTCATTGAGCCGCCACTCGGTAAGCAGGTGATCTGGATCCACGCGGTGTCGGTCGGCGAGGTGCAGGCGGCCGTGCCCATGGTGCGTGCGTTGCTGGAGAGATACCCGGCGTATTCCCTGCTGATCACCACGGTCACGCCGACGGGGTCCGCGCAGGTGACGGCCCTGTTCGAAAACGAGGTCGCGCATGTGTATGCGCCCTATGATCTGCCAGGGGCGGTGCAGCGGTTTTTCCTGCGGGTGCGGCCGCAGCTTGCGATCGTGATGGAAACCGAACTCTGGCCCAACCTGTTCCATGCCTGTCGCAGCCGGCAGGTGCCGCTGCTGCTGGTCAATGCCCGCCTGTCGGCCAGGTCCGTGGCCGGCTACCGGCGGGTGAAACCCCTGGTGGCGCGGACCCTGGCCAATGTCACCGAAATCGCCGCGCAGGGTGAAGCGGACGCGGCCCGCTTCGAGCAACTGGGCGCGTCACGCGAGCGCATCACCGTGAGCGGCAACCTGAAGTTCGAGCAGCGCATCCCGCCCAGCCTGCTGGAGCGGGCCGCGGTGCTGCGCCGTGACTGGGGAACGGGGCGTCCGGTCTGTGTCGCAGCCAGTACCCACGAAGGTGAGGACGAACAGCTGCTGGACGTGTTTGAAAGGCTGCGGGAGCGTTTTCCTGACTGCCTGCTGGTGCTGGTGCCGCGTCACCCGGAACGCTTTGAAACGGTTGCGGAGCTGTGTCGCCAGCGCGGCCTGAATATCGTGCTGCGCAGTGAGCAGCGTCCCTGCGATGCGGGTACGCAGGTGTTTGTCGGGGACTCGATGGGGGAACTACCGCTGTTCTTCGCAGCCGCGGACGTTGCCTTCGTCGGCGGCAGCCTGGTGCCTCACGGCGGGCACAACCTGCTGGAGCCGGCCGCCCTGGGACTGCCGGTGGCGACCGGTCCACACGTTTTCAACTTCACGGAAATCTGCGACCTGCTGCTGCAGGCCGGTGCCTGCGAAAAGGTCGGGAATGGCGAGGAACTGGCGGCCACGCTGGGCCGCTGGCTGGCGGATGCCAACGAGCGGCATCGCGTCGGCGAACAGGGACGCCAGGTGGTGGAAAAAAATCGCGGCGCCCTGCAGACGGTACTGACCATGATCGACCGGCACCTGCCGGGACAGCCGGGGCAAAGAAGCCCGTAATTATAAAAATATCCCTGTCATCTGCTTTCTGAAGCACTGCGAAATGAACAGGCAGCCGGCTATATAGCTGCTGACCAACAGACCACGCGGCACTAAACAGCTTGCCTCGCATCCTCCGACGTCATTGCGACGACTACATGGATGTAGGAGGTAGGGTAACGCATGGAGCAGTTACCGAGGAACGCAGTGACGAAGCAATCTCCTGCAGAATTCATCAGGCCTGGCTGACCGCAGGATTGTTTGAGCATCCGATAGCCCCTGGGAGATTGCTTCGCTGGCCGCTCCCGGCATCCATGCCTCCCGCGGCACTTGGACATCCCTGTACATCGCGCTCGCAATGACAGGAATATTTCAATTATCAGCTATCTGAAGCACTGCGAAATGAACAGGCAACCGGCTGTATACCTGCTGACCAACAGACCACACGGCACCCTATACACGGGGGTTACCAGTGATTTGCACGGGAGAATCTGGCAGCATAAGAACAGGATTACGAAAGGATTTAGCGCCAAATACAACCTGACAAGACTGGTATACTTCGAGCTTTTCGAGGACATGTACCAGGCCATTTCAAGAGAAAAACAGATAAAGGCTGGTTCCCGAAAATCCAAAGTCGGGCTGATCGAGAAGGCCAATCCTTCCTGGAGCGACCTTTATCCGGAAATTTGCGGCTGATGTTCCTTAACTGTGCTGGAACTACCAGGGGAGGACTACTTCGCCGTGAACTGCACACCGCGGCGCTGTGCCATGGCTTCGCCGATATAACCCAGTTCCTGCTGGCTCAGGCTGCTGGCCAGCAGCGGCAGCAGTTCCATGTTTTCGCGGTTGACGTGCTGCCGGGAAAGTTCGCAGAACCTGCCGGCGGCCTCCAGAAAGGCAGCGCTGAAACCGTCGCCGGGGATGCGCCGCAGTTCCGGTGCGAGCGTTTCCCAGAGGACATCCAGTTCCTGGTGCTCCCGCTTCAGGTTATGCACCAGTTCGGCAATGCGCAGTGATTGCCGGTTGATGCGCGGGAACAGGTCTTCTTCCTCGTCACGGTGGTGCAGCGGGGCGCTGCTGGAGAAGTAGCGGGTGATGTCCTGCGTGGCCTTGCGTGCCGCATCGTCCAGTTCACCGGACCGGGCCTGCGCAACCACGGCGTCCAGCAGGTCGCACTGCGCCAGCATCTTCTGGTGGCAGGCGCGCAGCAGCGCAATGGGGTCATCGAAGCCGGGCAGTGTCTCCGGCAGTCCTGATTCGCTCATGTTCGGTATTCCGGTCGGTTGGCCACCCTGTGGTGCTGGCGGCAGGGGCATGCTGGCATTATAGCCGGATGGCGATATAGACTCACCCGCATGCGCAAATCCGTCCGAGTGCGATATATGATCCCCCTCGCCGCGGTACTGGCCGTGGGGTTGCTGTGGTCCTGTTCCACGACTCCGCCCCGGGATATCAGCAACAGCTGCGAGATCTTCGACGACAAGAGCGGCTGGTACAAGGATGCCAACCGTGCTTACGAGCGCTGGGGCGTGCCCATCCATGTGCAACTCGCGATCATCTACCAGGAGTCGAAGTTCGTGGACGACGCCAAGCCGCCGCGCGACTACCTGCTGTGGGTCATTCCCTGGGGGCGGGTGTCATCCGCCTACGGCTACGCGCAGGCCAAGGACGGTACCTGGGACTGGTACCGCGAGAAAACCGGCAACCGCTTCGCGGACCGGGACGATTTCGGCGATGCCGTGGATTTCATCGCCTGGTACTGCAGCATGAGCAACAGCATGCTGGGAATTTCCAAGTGGGATACCTACAGCCAGTACCTCGCCTACCACGAGGGGCAGGGCGGCTACAAGCGCAAGACCTATAACAAGAAGCCCTGGCTGCTCAAGGTCGCGCGCAAGGTGGATACGCGCGCGAAAAGCTACCACACCCAACTGGCGCGCTGCGAGGATGAACTCGATAGCGGCTGGAGCCTGTGGCCGTTCTAAAAGAGAAGTGAGAAGTGAGAAGTGAGAAGTGTAAAAGTAAAACCGGGGACCGTGGCTGGAATCGAGGCACAGGAACATCATCAGGATTACAAACTTTTCACTTTTCACTTTTCACGTCTCACTTCTTACTTTCCACCAGCCAGTTGTTGATCTGTGCCAGGTCGGTCTCGTCAAGGATACCCGCAGCCTGTTTCAGGCGCAGGGTGTCGAGCAGGTAGTCGTAGCGGGAGCGGGCATGGTCGCGGCGGGCGCGCAGCAGTTCGCGCTGGGCGTCGAGCACGTCCACGATGGCGCGGGTGCCGACCTGGAAGCCGGTTTCCGCAGCCTCGACGGCTTTCTCGTTGGAGACCACGGCTTGCTGCAGGGCCTCGACCTTGCTGATACCGGAAAGCACGCCGGTGTAGGTGTTGCGCGCCTGGCGCTCGGTGGTGCGCCGCTGCCTTTCCTGTTCTTCCTGTGCCTGGCTGTAGTTGTAGCGCGCCTGCCGGGTGCGTGAAGTGATCAGGCCGCCCTGGTAGAGGGGCACGGTCAGTTCCACGCCAATGGCGCCGTCGTTGCGTTCCAGTGTATTGAAGCCGCCGAACTCGGTGTCGCGGTAGCTGTAATCGGCCGTCATGTCGAGGCTGGGATAATGGCCCGAGTTCTGCACCTGGATTTCCTGCTTCGCGACCTGCGTCGCGGCGATGGCTGCCAGCAGCAGCGGGTTCTGGTCAGTCGCGGCGGTCACCCACGCGTCCTGGTCGGCGGGCTCCGGCTTGAGCAAGGGGATCTCGGGCTGCAGAATTTCCGGCGCTAGCGGCAGTTCACCGGTCAGTTCACGCAGGGCTTCCCGCGCATCGGCCAGCAGTTGCTCGGCGTTGATCTCGTCGCTGACGGCGATGTCATAGCGTGCCTGTGCCTCGAGGGTGTCGGTGATCGCGGCCAGTCCGACCTCGAAGCGTTTCTGCGCCTGCTCCAGGGTGCGTCCGATGGCGGCCTTGTCCGCCTGCACAAACTCCAGGTTGTCAAGTGCGCCCAGTACCAGGAAATAACGCGTGGTTACTCGCAGCAGCAGGTCCTGCTGTGCGGCGGCCAGCCGGGCATTGGCCTGGGCGATGCTGCTGTCGGCCTGTTCCAGCTGCAGCAGGCTGGCGCGCTGGTAGATGGCCTGGCGCAGGCCGACGCTGTAGGTCTGGTTGGTGGCGTAACTGGTATCACCATGATTGCGCGGGTCGTAGCGGTCCCGCGAAACAAGCCCGCTGAGGCCGATGCTGGGCAGCAGCGCCGCACGGCTTTGCGGGGCAACTTCCAGCGCCGCCTGGTGGGCGGCTATGGCGGCCTGGTATTCGGGGTCGGACTGCAGCGCAAGTTCGTAGGCTGACAGCAGGTCATCACCTGCCGCGATGCGCGGCAGCGGGATTGCCAGGCTGCACAAGAGCAGCAGGGCAGGGAGCAGGTGGCGATGGCGCATGGCAGTTTTCAGTAGGTTGGCAGGCTGGTTGCGGTATGGCGTGCCCAGGCATCGAGCCCGCCTCTCAGGTTTACGACATTGGAAAAACCCTGGTGTTCCAGGAACAGTGCCACACGGCGGCTGCGAATACCGTGATGACAGACGATGATGATCTCCTGGTGCGGGTCCAGGGTATCCATGATCTCGGGTATCTCGTGCATCGGGACCAGTTGTGAATCTTCCAGGTGAACGATCTGGTACTCCCAGGGTTCGCGTACATCCAGTAGCAGGGGGCTGGGGTCTGCCTGATCAAGGTACGCCTTGCACTCGTCCGGAGTCAGCTCACGCATCTGCCGCGACTACCCGGGAGCTAGAGGGCAAAGTTCTGCGGCTGCGCGGCATGCAGCAGCGGAGGAATGCTGGTCTCGAACAGGGATTCGCGTGTCCAGTTGGCGGCGTCGATGCGGGTAATCAGCAGGGCTTCCATGATCGGCAGCTGTCCACTGATGACAAACAGGCGCCCGCCGGTATTCAGATTGTCGTGAAACTGCTGCTGCAGTAGCGGCAGCGAACCGGTGACCGCGATGACGTCGAAACTTTTGCCGCGTTCAACGCCGCCGGCGGCATCCGCGGTCTCCAGGGTGATATTGCCGATGCCGAGCGCTGCCAGTTTGGCATCAGCCTGCGCCGTGAATTCCGGCTCGATATCGATACTGGTCACGTGCCTCCCCAGGCGGGCAAGGCAGGCCGTCAGGTAGCCACTGCCGGTCCCGATTTCCAGGATCGTGTCGGTGGGCTGGATTGCCAGGGCCTGCAGCAGGCGGCCTTCCACGTTGGGATTCATCATGACCTGGTCATGGCCCAGCGGGATATTGGTGTCCGCAAAGGCCAGCGAGCGGTATTGTTCCGGCACGAAATTCTCGCGGGGAATCATTTGCATGGCATCGAGTACGCGCTGGTCGAGCACGTCCCAGGGCCGCACCTGCTGCTCGATCATGTTGAAACGGGCCTGTTCGATATCTGTCTGGTTCATGTGATTGCGCGCTATAGGAATTTTCCAACCAGCAAGGGTACGGCGTTTGGCTGGCGCTGGCAACAATCCGGGATGGTGCATGATCAGGATTGTTATTTAAAACATGGGGTTATTGTTTTCGCTTGTGAATATTTTCTTGCAAACAACAGATCCATTGGGTACCGTGTAGCCCCAGCTGGGGGTGCCCCTGAGGGGCTGAGAGAGACCCTTGGAACCTGATCCGGTCAATACCGGCGTAGGGAAGCTCACGCACCTGCCGGCTTTGTCTATACAACCGCGAGGACGGCCCGATGAGTGCGATCCCGGAAGATTTTATCAGGAAGGCCACGCAGCTTTCCGACGAGGTCACGCGACCTTTCCCCAATTCCAGCAAGATCTACGTGACGGGGTCACGCCCGGATATCCGGGTCCCGATGCGCCAGGTAAGCCAGGCGGATACGCCGGCAAGTTTCGGTAGCGAAAAGAACCCGCCGGTCACGATCTACGATACCTCGGGTCCCTATACCGATCCCGCTGTCGAGATCGACCTGCTCGCCGGCCTGCCGGAAGTGCGTACCGCCTGGATCAAGGAGCGCGCCGACACCGAGCAGCTCGACGGCCCGACTTCGGAATTCGGTCATGCGCGCCAGGCCAACCCGGAACTGGCAAAGCTGCGCTTTGAGCATATCCGCAAACCACGGCGTGCGCTGGCGGGCCGCAATGTCACGCAGATGCACTACGCGCGCCGCGGCATCATCACCCCCGAGATGGAGTACGTTGCCATTCGCGAGAACCTGCTGCTGGAGGAAGTCCGCGACAGCGCCCTGCGGCGGCAGCACCCGGGTATGAGTTTCGGCGCCAGTATTCCTGACAAGGTGACGCCGGAGTTCGTGCGTGACGAGATAGCGCGCGGCCGCGCCATCATTCCGGCCAATATCAACCACCCCGAGCTGGAGCCGATGATCATCGGCCGCAATTTCCTGGTGAAGGTAAATACCAACATCGGCAACTCGGCAGTCACCTCCTCGATATCGGAAGAAGTCGAAAAGATGGTGTGGTCGGCGCGCTGGGGCGGGGACACCCTGATGGACCTGTCCACCGGCAAGAACATTCACGAGACGCGCGAGTGGATCCTGCGCAATTCGCCCATGCCGATTGGCACCGTGCCCATCTACCAGGCGCTGGAGAAGGTCAACGGCAAGGCCGAGGACCTCACCTGGGAGATGTTCCGGGACACGCTGATCGAGCAGGCCGAGCAGGGCGTGGATTACTTCACCATCCATGCTGGCGTGCGCCTGGCCTGGGTGCCGCTGACGGCAAAGCGGGTGACCGGCATCGTTTCGCGCGGCGGCTCCATCATGGCGAAGTGGTGCCTGGCGCACCACCAGGAGAGTTTCCTGTACACACACTTCGCCGAGATCTGCGAGATCATGCAGGCCTATGACGTCTCCTTCTCGCTGGGTGACGGCCTGCGGCCCGGTTCTGTCGCCGATGCCAACGATGCTGCCCAGTTCGCCGAGCTGGAGACCCTGGGTGAGCTGACGCGAATCGCCTGGGAGCACGACGTGCAGGTGATGATCGAGGGACCCGGGCATGTGCCCATGCAGTTGATCAAGGAAAACATGGAAAAGGAACTGGCCGACTGTCACGAGGCGCCGTTCTATACGCTGGGGCCGCTGACGACCGACATCGCGCCCGGTTACGACCACATCACCTCGGCGATAGGCGCGGCGCAGATCGGCTGGTACGGCACGGCGATGCTCTGCTACGTCACGCCCAAGGAACATCTCGGTCTGCCGGACAAGGCGGACGTGCGCGAGGGGATCATCACCTACAAGCTGGCCGCACATGCCGCTGATCTCGCCAAGGGCCATCCGGGTGCGCAGGTGCGTGACAACGCGCTCTCCAAGGCACGCTTCGAGTTCCGCTGGGAGGACCAGTTCAACCTCGGGCTGGACCCGGAGAAGGCGCAGGAATTCCACGATGCGACCCTGCCCAAGGATTCCGCCAAGGTGGCGCACTTCTGCTCCATGTGCGGGCCGCAGTTCTGCTCCATGAAGATCAGCCAGGACGTGCGCGATTATGCCGCCGGCAAGGGCATCGGTGATGTCGACGCGGCTCTCGAGCAGGGCATGTCCGACAAGTCCCGGGAATTCCTGCAGCAGGGAGCGGAAATCTACCGCAAAGTCTGACACGGTAATCACGGTCACGGCAGGTGTCTGGCGCCTGCCGGGCCACTCATTATTGAAGGATCAAGGCCATGCTAGAGACTCGACCCAACTTCAGCCGTCGCGTGCTGTTCCGCCTGCTTATTCTCGGCGTGATCGTGCTGCTCGTGCTGGTGGCCAACTTCGGCCTGCTCAACCAGCTCTATCTGGTAAACCAGAAAACCCCGGTCGGCCTCATCGTCAATGGCAGCATCCTGGTGGTATTCCTGCTGGGTCTGGCGAAGATCATTGCGGCGCTGCTGTACTACACGCAGGAAGAGGCGGCACTGGCGCGTTTCCTGCGCCAGTTCAAGGGGGACGCGGACAAGGTCCTGAAGGGAATCAATCCGAAGTCCGTGATTGCGCGGCGCTACGCAACCATCAAGGCGCTGAGCGAGGATTTCGCGGCCATCAACCACAGCGCCCTGGCCGCGACCCTGCTCGCGGACGAGAGCACCCGCACCAGTTTCGCCAGGTATGTCAGCAATATCCTCATCCTGACCGGCGTGTTCGGCACGATCGTGTCGCTGTCGGTCGCACTGGTTGGCGCGTCCAACCTGCTCGATGCGGCGCAGGAGACCGGCGACATGGGGCTGGTCATCCATGGCATGTCAACGGCGCTGTCGACGACCATCACGGCCATCCTGTGTTACCTGTTCTACGGCTACTTCTACATCAAGCTCACGGATGCACAGACGCATTTTCTCAGTGGCGTGGAGGAGATCACCACGGTATACCTGCTGCCGCGGCATGCCCGCGACAGTGAAACCATGCTGCACGAGGTGGCCGGCCTGATCCATGCGCTGCGCGAGGCCGCCGATGGCCTGCGCTCGACCCAGCTGGAATACGCCGAGGCCGGTACGCGCCTGAACACCGTCGCCGCCAGGCTCGACGAGCGCATGCGCGGCGCCACCGAGAACATGGACGACATCAAGCAGCTGCTGCGTGACGGCTTCCGCCTGCCGGCCGCGGGTGACTGAAAATGCAGGAAGGCTTCATCGACCTGCGCCGCAACGCTTCCACCGAGAGTGGTGCGGACAGCTTCTGGCCCTCGTTCACCGACATCATGATGGTCGTGGTGATGATCTTCATGATCGCGAGCGTGGTGCTGATGATGCGCAACTGGGACCTGGTGCAGGCCCTGCGCGATACCATCGAATCCGAACGCCAGGCAGAGGCGCTGGCGCTCACCATGACCGAGACCAGCGCCACCCTGGAGGAACAGCTGGCGCAGGCGCAGCATGAGAACTCCGAATTGCGCATGCGCCTGATGCGGGCCAACGAGATCAACCGCAATACCCGCGAGCAGCTGTCGCAGCAGCAGCAACAGTTGCTGAGCCTGCAGGCGGAACAGCGGCAGCTGACCGCCAGCCTGCAGCAGGCGCAGCGCGATGTGCAGCTGCACGAGGACAAGGTCAGGCAAAGCGAGGCCCGCTATACCCAGCTCGTGGATGTGCGCGATACCCTGGAACAGCGCCTGGCGCAGGTGCTGGAACAGTTGACCCGGGTAGAGCAGGACAGCCGGGAACAGGCCGCGGAGCTGGCCGAACTGCGTCAGGGTGGTTCGCTGACAGAGCAGCAACTGACCCTGCTGCAGGGTGAGTATGACGACCTGCGGGTGAAATACGACAAGCTGGTCAAGCCCGCCCGCTCCGCGCAGGGCAAGCACGTGGTCACGGTGCGCTACTGGAAGGAAGGCAAGTACATACCAGATCCGGATCAAGGACGCGGGCGAAGACGACTATCGCGTGGTGAGCTCGCAAGGAGCTGCACCAGGAGCTTTCGGACCTCAAGGAACGCTACGGCGGCAACCTGTACGTCAAGCTGATTATCCCGGATGACAGTGGCCTGTCGTACAACGAGGCCTGGGGCTTTACCTTCGATGTCCTGAATAAGTACGACTACTACCACCAGGAAGAAGCGCAGACCGAACCGGCAGCGGAATAACGCCGGGTTACAAGCAACCCGGCGTGGCATTCACCGGATTCCGGCCGGGTGCCGCGGGAAGCAGGCAGGAGTTACAGGGGCAGGGCGTTAGCCAGTCAACCCTGGCAGTTGCCTTTTGGGCACTCCCTGATGATTTCCAGGTCACGCTCGGGAATCCAGTAACCGCCAAAGCGCTCGTCGTCGGTATTCAGGACCCATTCGCCCGGGAACGGCTCATCCTCATCCATCTGCCGCGTATAGGTAAACACGGTTTCAGTATCGACAACCTTTGAAAGCTCCGGCATGAGATCGCCTCTCACCCTGGGGTGGAACCGGGCCAGTACATTCAATTTTCTGTGTCTGTTCATCTGCTTGACCCTCCCGCATGTCGTCTCTGCCGATTACCCGGAGAATCTTCTCTGTCTCCGGAAAGCACAGCGTACACAATGCCTGATATCAGGTTCGATGGCGTTGATTCGGGTCAAAAAATGAGAAGGTGTGAATGCGACATAGTGTCGCATGGACTACCTGGCTACGTTCGGAAAACGGCTGTACACAACATGCCGGACCTTATAGCTGTCGCTTGTCTGTTATCGATCAGAGAGGCCGGAAGTTCCGGGCCAGGTTGAAAGTGCGTATTCGTGCAAGCCAGCTAAATGCGTACTTTCGGCTGCAAATGCCGGGCATTCGGCCTCAAATGAAAACGGCCCCGAAGGGGCCGTCTCTATTGATGCAGTTGTAATACCACCTACGCTTTTTTGCGCTTGGCGATACCAGCCAGACCGATCAGGCCGCTGCCGAACAACCATACCGCAGCTGGCACAGGTACAACCTGTACATCTACTTGGAGTACGGTGCCATCGGCGAAATGTACATTGAAAAGATATCCACCGCCTAAATCTGTGTAGCCTGTATCAGACGAACCAGGTTGAACCTGAGTTCTTGGTCAGACCGATAATAAAGTTGTCACTACCAGACAAAGTCATAGTGTCTAATACAGTCACGCTGCGCTGAATTAGGTCTCACGTCAATAGTTGAAATTTCCACCCGCCGAGAGAAAATTCTGCAACTGATGCCGTATAAGCGTTACTCAGAACGACCGCATTGTTTGTGCCACCCAAGTCGCCGACATTGAACATGGCAACTTGTGTAGTAACATCCAAAATCAATTGTTGAATTGAGAAAGTTAACATCGTTGTCTGTTGGGGCGAATATTGTCGAAGCATTCGCTGCTCCTGAGATAATGGATGCAGTGGCTACCAATACAAGCCATTTAATATCCGAGCGAACTCTTCCAGAAAGGCGGGACAGGTTCATCTGTTATGTTCTCCGTAAATAATTATTTTGTGCCTGTCTTTTTGCGGCACGGTTATTTTCTATCATTAAGTGCAATGCAAAATCTATACCAGTAAAATTTATTTATTAATTTCATTCGCTTAGCTAAATTCATCAACGGCAGACACACTCAAAATGTGTAAGTAATTCCTTACACGGTTATTGATTTTCTTACACATTGGGAACCTTGATCACGGGTAAAAACCCACCTGAGTCCCAATGCCTGCTAAGGGGAATACTGTTCTTATAGAGTCTAAAGTATTCAATTATATTCTTGTGAACATTAGTCCTGCAGGCCGGAGCCTGTCCGGCCCTATCTGTCTGCACAGAGTTTGCTGAACCGGCTAGTTGACCGGCAACTGCTCGCGCAGTGCGTCGCGGTCAATCCACCAGTTGTCCCCGACGATGGCGTCCAGCATCACGCCCAGCCGGGAAAACAGTTCCTTGACGTCGTTCAGCTGCAGGATCTCTATCCACATGCGGATCATTTCCGGATCGTTTTCGATGCCGCGGTGACGTTTGGCCACGCCTGCCACCAGCTGGTTGGTAAAGAAGGTCAGGCTTTCGTGTTCCTTGCCCTCGGTGCGCAGGTCGGCGATGTAGTGGGCCGCCATGGCGGCGACGGCGGCGCCGTCCGAGGTCTCGGGGGTTTCATCCACGATGTGCTGCAGCATGGCGATCGTGAGCTGTGGTGGCACGGGGAACGTCACTGCCAGCCAGACGCCGTTGCCGAGCGCCACGAGGGATTCCGGTTGCTCGCACTGGAACAGGACGTCACAGGTTTCGATGGCATCCTGCCAGGCGGCGTCTGCGGCAAACACGTCGAAGATTTCGCGGCCGAGGGCCCAGGCCTCGGTTTTCTCCTGCAGCGCCAGCAGGGTTTCGGCGATATCAAGCTGGACGCGGGCGCGGTCTACTGCAGGCGAGTCGGGCGGCAGGGCGTCCAGGTGCTGGCGGTGTTCCTTCAGGAGCGCCTGCAGCGAGGGCCTGGATTCGGACAGGTCGATGCCGCTCTTGTCGCCGACGACCATCTGTTCGGGGCTGATGTCTTTCATGTGGTTACCGTGAGGTTTGCGTGGGTTCAGGTTGCCGCGGCGGCCGGCGCGTCCGCGAGCCGCACTTCGTGCAGGGTGAAGTGCATGGTATCAAGATCTCCCAGCACCCAGGTAGCGGCTGCCTTGATGCCGCCGACGGTGCCGGGATTGACCAGCCAGGTCTGCTTGCCGGCGAGGTTGTCGACGGGGCGGATAGCGGCTGTGTGGTCATGGCCGCAGCAGACCAGGTCCCAGTCGCCGGTGGCGGCCATGGCGGCGGCGTAGTGCGGATAGTGGACCAGGAAGATGCGCCGGCCGCCAAGTTCGATGCCGGCATCCTGGCCGTAATAATGCATCCGGCTGGACGGTTTTGAGGCGATGCGTCCCATCATGTAGGCATCCCCGACGTTGTTGCCGTGGATGACATGCACGGGCAGGTTGAAGGGCCGGAGCACCTCCAGGGTGCTGGGAGCGACCACGTCGCCGCAGTGCAGGACGGCCTCGACACCGGCATCGCGGGCGGCCGCTACCGCCGCCGCGAGCAGCGTGCGGTTGTCGTGACTGTCGGAAAGGATGCAGACCTTCATCAGAAATTCGGTTTTTCAGGCGCGCTGCGGTACATCTCGACGCTGTCCAGGATTTCCTTGCGGGCGTCCTCGATGCCGCCCCAGCCTTCCACGCGCACCCACTTGCCTTCATCGAGGTCCTTGTAGTGCTCGAAGAAATGGGCGATCTGCGCGAGCAGGCCGGCCGGCATGTCGTTGATGTCGCGGGCCTCCCGGTAGAGGCTGCAGAGCTTGTCGATCGGTACGGCCAGGATCTTCGCATCGTCGCCCGATTCGTCGGTCATCTTCAGCACGCCGACCGGGCGGCAGCGAATCACCGAGCCGCTGATCAGCGGTACCGGCGTGGCGACCAGCACGTCCACCGGGTCGCCGTCGCACGACAGCGTGTGCGGAACGTAGCCGTAGTTGCAGGGGTAGTGCATGGCAGTGGTCATGAAACGGTCCACGAACATGGCGCCGCTGTCCTTGTCGACCTCGTATTTGACCGGATCGCTGTGTGCCGGTATCTCGATGATGACGTTGACCTCGTTCGGCACGTCTGCGCCGGAATTGACCCGGTCGAGATTCATCGCAGCCTCCTGAGGCTAAAACAAAAAAGGGCCGGTAATTATACCGGCCCTTTGTCAGGCAAGGCGAATTGCCGCCTTTGAGGGTTACAGCAGCGGCACGATCATCAGGGCCACGATGTTGATGATCTTGATCAGGGGGTTGATCGCCGGGCCAGCGGTGTCCTTGTAGGGATCGCCAACGGTGTCGCCGGTCACGGCCGCCTTGTGGGCGTCCGAACCCTTGCCGCCGAAGTTGCCGTCCTCGATGTACTTCTTGGCATTGTCCCAGGCACCGCCGCCGGTGGTCATGGAAATAGCCACGAACAGACCGGTGACGATGGTGCCGATCAGCAGGCCACCGAGGGCTTCCGCACCCAGCGTCAGGCCGACGACCACGGGGACCGCGACCGGCAGCAGCGAGGGGATCACCATTTCCTTGATGGCGGCCTTGGTCAGCATGTCCACGGCCCGGGAATAGTCCGGCTTCTGGGTGTGGTCCATGATGCCCGGCATTTCCTTGAACTGACGACGTACCTCGTTGACGATGCCGCCTGCGGCACGGCCCACTGCTTCCATGGCCATGGAGCCGAACAGGTAGGGTATCAGGCCGCCGATGAACAGCCCGATCAGGACCATGTGGTTGTCGAGGGAGAAGTTCAGTGCCACATCCGTGTGCTTGGCCAGCGCGTGGGTGTAGTCGGCGAACAGCACCAGCGCAGCCAGGCCGGCGGAGCCGATGGCATAGCCCTTGGTGACCGCCTTGGTGGTATTGCCGACGGCGTCCAGCGGATCGGTGATGTTGCGGATCTTCTCATCCAGTTCGGCCATCTCGGCGATGCCGCCGGCGTTGTCGGTGATCGGGCCGTAGGCGTCCAGGGCCACGATAATGCCGGTCATGGAGAGCATCGAGGTGGCGGCGATGGCGATGCCGTACAGGCCCGCCAGCTCATGGGCACCCCAGATGCTGGCGCAGATGACCAGTACCGGAATGGCAGTGGACTTCATGGAGACGCCCAGGCCGGCGATGACGTTGGTGCCGTCACCCGTGGTGGAAGCCTCGGCAATGTGCCGCACCGGCTTGAACTCGGTGGCGGTGTAGTACTCGGTGATTACCACCATGGCCGCCGTCAGTGCCAGGCCGATCAGGCCGCAGTAGTACAGCATGCGGGTACTGACTTCCGCGCCTTCCAGCAGGATGGTGTCGCCGAGTACCCAGGTGGTGACCGGGTAGAAGGCGATGGCTGCCAGGACACCGGCAACGATCAGGCCGCGGTACAGGGCATTCATGATCTTGCCGCCTTCCCGGGCATTGACGAAGAAGGTGCCGATGATCGAGGCGATGATGGAAACGCCGCCCAGCACCAGCGGGTACAGCGCAGCCTGGGCCGTGCCGATCAGCAGGCCGCCCAGCAGCATGGTGGCGACCACGGTCACCGCGTAGGTCTCGAACAGGTCGGCTGCCATGCCGGCGCAGTCGCCGACGTTGTCACCGACGTTGTCCGCGATCACTGCCGGGTTGCGCGGGTCATCCTCGGGAATGCCGGCCTCGACCTTGCCGACGATATCCGCGCCGACGTCGGCGCCCTTGGTGAAGATGCCGCCGCCGAGTCGTGCGAAGATGGAGATCAGCGAACCGCCGAAGGCGAGGCCGATCAGCGGATGCAGCGGGTCCTCGACACCCATACCGAGCATGATGGCGTAGAAACCGGCCACACCGAGCAGTCCCAGGCCGACCACCAGCATGCCGGTGATGGCGCCGCCGCGGAAGGCGACCTGCAGGGCGGCGTTCAGGCCGTCATTGGCTGCCTCTGCCGTGCGCACGTTGGATCGCACCGAGATGTTCATGCCGATATAACCGGCCAGGCCGGAGAACAGCGCGCCGATGGCAAAGCCGATGGCGGTGGCCCAGCCGATGAAGTAACCGACGACGACCAGCAGCACGATGCCGGCTATGCCGATGGTGGTGTACTGGCGGTTGAGATAGGCCTGGGCGCCTTCCTGGATGGCGTTGGCGATTTCCTGCATGCGGGCGGAGCCTGCCGGTTTGGCGAGTATCCATTTAACGGACACGATGCCATAGGCCAGGGCGAGGAAGCCGCAGACCAGGGCGAAGATGAGTTCAGGTGACATTTGTATTCTCCAAAGGTGGTGGTTGGTTTTCCCGACTTTCGGGCATCAGGGCGCGGTGAATTGTGTACCGGTTTTGAAGCCGAATAATTGTTCCAGGTTAAATTCGCGAATAAAGGCATCGACGGCGGCCTGGCCGTGATCACGCTGTACCTCGGCGAGGATCAACTTCGCCGCGTTACGGTTGTAGCCGCCGCCCATGTCCGCCTGGACTGCCAGTAATTCGCGTGCTTTCCCCAGTGTCATTGACTGATGCCCGGTGTCACTTGACCTCGAAGTCACCCAGTTTTCTGGCTACGGAGATGTTCTTCAGCTGGACGTACTTGGGCATGCCGTCCTTGCCATAGGGCGGGTAATCCTCGCCCTGCATCAGCGGCGCCAGGTAGTCGCGGCATTTCTGCGTGATACCGAAGCCGTCCTTGGTGATGAAGTTCTTCGGCATCATCTTTTCGACGTTGGCGACCCGGGAGAGCCTGGCCTCGCCGATCTTCCAGCGGTAGGGCTTGTTGGAGGTGCGGACCACCGTCGGCATGACGGAATTCTTGCCGGCCAGGGCGAGTTCCACCGCCGCCTTGCCCATGGCGTAGGCCTGGTCGACGTCGGATTTCGAGGCAATGTGGCGTGCGGCACGCTGCAGGTAGTCGGCGACGGCCCAGTGGTACTTGTAGCCGAGCTTCTCGCGAATCATGTTGGCGATCACCGGCGCCACGCCGCCGAGCTGGGCATGACCGAAGGCATCCTTGAGGCCCTGGTCGGCGAGGAACTTGCCGCTGCGATCGTGCACACCCTCGGAAACCACGATGGAGACAGTAGCCATACTTGTTGACCTTGTCCTTGACCTGCTTGAGGAATTTCGTCTGGCTGAACGGGACCTCCGGGAACAGGATCACGATCGGCAGGTCGCAGTCCTCGCTGGCGGCCATGCCACCGGCGGCTGCAATCCAGCCGGCGTGCCGGCCCATGACTTCGAGCACGAACACCTTGGTCGAGGTCGCGCACATGGAGGCGACGTCAAAGCTGGCCTCGCGGGTGGAAACGGCAATGTACTTGGCGACGGAGCCGAAACCCGGGCAGTTGTCGGTGATCGGCAGGTCGTTGTCGACCGTCTTCGGCACGTGAATCGCCTGGATCGGGTAACCGGTGGTCTTGGAGAGCTGCGAGACTTTCAGGCAGGTGTCGGCGGAGTCGCCGCCACCGTTATAGAAGAAGTAACCGATGTTGTGGGCGGCGAAGACCTCGATCAGGCGGTCGTACTCGCGCTTGTTGGCCTCCAGGCTCTTCATCTTGTAGCGGCAGGAGCCGAAGGCGCCGCTCGGGGTGTGGCGCAGGGCGGCAATGGCGCGCGCGGATTCCTTGCCGGTGTCGATCAGGTCTTCCGTCAGCGCTCCGATGATGCCGTTGCGGCCGGCATAGACCTTGCCGATCTTGTCCTTGTGCTTGCGTGCCGTCTCGATCACGCCGCAGGCGGAGGCATTGATTACCGCGGTCACGCCGCCGGACTGTGCATAGAAAGCGTTTTTCTTACCAGTAGCCATCAGTTTCTTCTCCCTTGATAAGGTTTGGGTAATTTTGGTGAACAGGGGTTAAACGGAATCGGGTGTGCCGTCGGGATGCGAGGCGACGAAGTCAGCCTGCACCTGCAGCAGTGTGACCATGCACTCGGAAAGGTCGTCATATTCCTCCACGCCGGTACCGTACATCTTGTGGACGCGGTAGTAGAACTGGCAGCGGTAGTGCGGGCTGCCGGTCTTGCAGACAATGAAGTGGCAGCCTTCGTGTTCCCAGTAGGCTGCCGGGCAGGCCGTGAGTTCGGTTGCGTACGGGTTCAGTCGCAGTTCGGTGTCGGCGAGGATCGGCTCGATCGGCTTGCCATAGCGTTCTTCCAGCGTGGTTTTGATTATCCACAGCTCGCTTTCCGTGAAATCCTCGATCGCGCTCATAATCCCGGTGCAGGTTCGTGTCTGGTGGTGGCGCGGCGCAACGTCGCCGAGCAGGGGCGCCAGATTCTAGCTCAAAACCTGATTTATTTCATGAGCTTCGTTGACTTCTACCACGTGCAGGGGGTAGGTTAACGGGTGCCCGGGCTCGCGCCAAGCAATAACAACTCTGGCGGCATACAAAAAAATGTTTAATTTACAGTAAGTTAAGACAATCATCCCAACCAAGGACATGACTTCATTATGAGAATGGTATTGCTGGGTGCGCCGGGGTCCGGCAAGGGCACCCAGGCGAAACTGCTCGTCGAACGCTACAAGATTCCGCAAATCTCGATCGGTGACCTGCTCCGCGAGGTTGTTGCCTCGGGCACCCTGCTGGGCCGCCAGACCAAGGCAGCCATGGATTCCGGGCAGTTGGTCAGCGACGAGATCGTACTGAACGTTGTCCAGGAGCGCCTGATGCGTGCCGATGCGCGCAAGGGTTTTATCCTTGATGGTTTTCCCAGAAATACCCAGCAGGCCGAGGCGCTGGACCTGTTGCTGAACGGTCTTGGCCGCCCCCTTAACCTGGCCCTGCTGATCGCTGTTGATGTCGATGCGCTGATCCAGCGTCTGGTCGGGCGTCGCACCTGTCTTTCCTGCGGTCAGATGTACAACGTGTTTTACTCCCCGCCCCATATCGAAGGTCGCTGTGACGCCTGCGGGGGACGCTTGCGCCACCGTGGGGACGACAACGAGGAAACGATCGGTGACCGGCTGCGGGTCTATGAAACGCATACCATCCCGGTTGCCGAGTATTACAAGGACCAGGAAAAACTGCGAACGGTCCAGGGCGTGGGTGAGATTGACACCATTTTCAAGGCCGTCGTTAAGGTCTATGAGGATGTGAAGAAGCATGCGAAAGCCGAATCCCGCAGCGACGCGATTCGTGCTGCCGTTGCCAAGCACCGCGCCGGCAAGGCTGGCGGGAAAACGGCAGGCAAGACCGTTGCTGCCGGGGCGGAAACTTCCAGGGCTGTGAAACCGGCAGCACCCGGGAAGGCAGCTCCGAAGAAAGCCGCACCGAAGAAAGCGGCCCCGAAGAAGGCAGCTCCGAAGAAAGCCGCACCGAAGAAAGCGGTCCCCAAAAAGGCAGCTCCGAAGAAAGCCGCGCCGAAGAAAGCGGCCCCCAGGAAGGCTGCACCCAGGAAGGTGGCACCCAAGAAGGTGGCTCCCAGGAAAGCTGTACCAAAGAAAACGGCTCCCAGGAAGGCTGCACCGAAGAAAGCGGTTCCCAAAAAGGCAGCTCCGAAGAAGGCGCCGGTTGGCAAGGCCGTGAAAAAGCCCGCTGCTGCCAGCAAGAAAGCCACAGGGAAAAAGAAACCGAACAGCAGCAAGCCCCGGTCAAAAACGGGGAAGCGCTAGTTCAGCTTCTGAGCGTGCAGGTTTCAGGCGCACCCTGTCGTCTGCCGGTTCTCCATGCATGCGTTCATGGCCGATTTCAGCCGGCCGGTTGACGCTGGGAATGTCGCCATGATGCAACTGGTACGGCTGTTTGCCGCTATCTGCCTGTTGCGTGCGGCACCCCAGGATCTGCCGGCTTCCCGGGCGCTGCTGGGCTTCACCCTCGGATTGTATCTACTGTTTGCCTGGTTGCTGGCGATCCCCGCCTACGGCGAGGCGCGCGCACTCCAGGTGGCGCTGCTTGATACCGCGTTGCTGGTTGTTTTCATTCAATCCCTGCTGTTTCTGCTGAGCCGCAGCGCACGAATTCTCCAGACCCTGACTGCCATGGCCGGCAGTGGCTGCCTGCTGGGCCTGTTGGCGCTGCCGCTGGTCGTGTGGGGTCAGCCGAGCCAGGCGGAGGAGCAGGTCAGCGGTTTGCTGCTCTATGCCTGGCTGCTGTTGCTGGTCTGGAATCTGCTTGTTGCCGGCCATATCCTGCGCCATGCCCTGTCGACCTCGCTTGGAATCGGTACCGGGGTGTCGCTGCTGTATGCCCTGTTCAGCATGCAGCTGGTGGCCGCACTTTTTCCCTATCAGGTGATTTGACATGCACATTCATATACTCGGTATCTGCGGCACATTCATGGGCGGGATCGCGTTGCTGGCCCGCGAACTGGGCGTTGCCGTCAGCGGTTCGGATGCCAACGTGTACCCGCCGATGAGCACCCAGCTTGCCGGGGCCGGGATCGACCTGCAGACAGGCTATGCCGCCGCACACCTGGAACCCGCGCCCGATTGCGCGGTGATCGGGAATGCCATGTCGCGCGGCAACCCGGAAGTGGAGCATGTCCTGAACAGCGGGATGGCCTACACCTCCGGGCCGCAGTGGCTGGCGGAACATGTATTGCACGGTCGCTGGGTGCTGGCCGTTGCCGGCACCCATGGCAAAACCTCGACTGCCAGCATGCTGGCCTGGATTCTTGAATACGCCGGGCTTGCGCCCGGTTTCCTGATCGGCGGTGTGCCGCAGAATTTCGGCTGCTCGGCGCGCCTCGGTGCGGGCGCGTTCTTCGTGGTCGAGGCGGATGAATACGACACGGCATTTTTCGACAAGCGCTCCAAGTTCGTGCACTACCGTCCCCGTACCCTGGTCCTGAATAACCTGGAATTCGATCACGCGGATATTTTTCCCGACCTGGCCGCCATCCAGACCCAGTTCCATCACCTGGTGCGCACCGTGCCCGGTAATGGCCTGATCGTTACCAATGCTGATGATGCGAATCTCGCGGCAGTGCTGGAACGGGGGTGCTGGACACCGCTGGAGCCGGCATCGGGGCAGGCAGTCGCCAGCGGCTGGGGGGTGCGCAAGCAGGTGGCGGACGGCAGCCATTTTGACGTGTTGCTGGACGGTGTTGTCGCCGCAACCGTGAACTGGGGACAACTGGGCGACCACAATGTACAGAATGCCCTGGCAGCCATCGCCGCGGCTCGTCATGCCGGGGTCCCGGTAGCGCAGTCGGCGGCGGCACTGCAGGAATTCAGCGGGGTGAAACGCCGCATGGAGGTGCGCGGCCAGGTGGGCGGGGTCACGGTCTACGACGATTTTGCCCATCATCCCACGGCGATTGCCACGACCCTGCAGGGCTTGCGCCGGCGTGTAGGGGAGGCGCGTATCCTGCTGGTGCTGGAGCCGCGCTCCAATACCATGCGCATGGGCGTGCACCGCGATACCCTGGCCGCTTCCCTGCAGGGGGCGGACCGTGTCTGGTTGCATGAACCTGCGGATCTGGCCTGGTCGCTTGCAGCGGTGGCGCAGGCAGTCCGGGTGCCGACCGTGCTGAGTGATTCGGTGGAGGATATCGTTGCAGCTGTCGCCAGCTTTGCCCGGCCGGGGGATCATGTGCTGGTGATGAGTAATGGCGCCTTTGGCGGCATTCACGCCAGGCTGATCGCTGCGCTGGAGGCGGGGAATGCATAGAGGGAAGATCTTTCCGGGCACGATGGGTACAGCAGGCCGGTTGGCGCCTGTGAATTTGCAGATATTGCTCCATGTCTGCCCGTTGCGTAAATGTGCTGTGTAAACGCGCGTTGTTTAATGTTAAATTGAGTTGCGTGTTATCTGTTCGTGGAATAGCTTGGGAATATCCGTGCCTGTGATTTATAACCTGTTGAATATATGGGGAATATTTCCAGGGTCTCGGGAAGGCGGAATCGCCATCAAAATACCGATAGTCGTGTTTTTGGCGGTAGGCGTGTAGCATTTATTTCGCGAGCATAGCTTTGAGGTTGGCTCTGCAGGAATTTACGGTATTGCCCCTTGTACAGGAACTCATCGTAGCCTTGATTTCAAGGGTGCTGGCTGATACTGCCGTTCTTGAGTTTGCAGCAACAGAGACAGGTAGCAGGTGAATAGCAGTCAGGACAGGGAATTCGCGGTACCAGGAGGTTTGACCAGGAGATGATTTCACTACAGGAGCAGGTCAACGAGGCTTACGCTTATTTGCATGGTTTGTGGCGCTACCGGTGGTCGGCGCTGCTGATCACATGGATTGTGGCGGTCGTGGGTTGGCTGGTCGTTTATGCCCTCCCGAACCAATATGCCTCCAAGGCCGTGGTGTATATCGATCCATTCTCGATCATACAGCCGCTGCTGAAGGGGTTAATGGCTGAAACCAATTCGGCAGATGAGCTTAATCTTGTATCAGAGTACCTGCTTAGCAGGGGAAACCTCATGGCGGTGCTCGATAAAACAGCCCCGGGGGCGGCAGGGAAAACGGAACAATCGCGGGAAAACCTCGTGTTGGAGATGCGCAAGGCAATCAAGCTGAACAACAAGACACGAAGTGGGTCCGGTTCCTCGATCTATGAAATCAGTTACTCATCCACATCTGCACAACAGTCATACACGGTAGTTTCCACCCTGCTGGATACACTGATCGAAAGGACCCTGAATTCCGGAAGCATGGATACGATCAAAGCCGAGGAGTTTCTGGATGAGCAGATTCGTGAATATGAGAAACGGCTTGCAGAGAGTGAGGCCCGCATGGCCGAGTTCAAGAAGCAGAATATCGGCTTCATGCCGGATCAGAAAGGCGGCTATTTTGAAAGTTTGCGGCAAGCACAAAATGATATTGATTCCACCAAGTCCGCACTGCGCAAGGCCCGGCAGCGCTACTCGGAACTCCAGAGGCAATTGTCGGGCGAATCCCCTGTGCTCGGATCCCGCAGTTATGCGAGTCCAGCAACGACAAAATTGCGCAGCTATCGAGAGCAATTGGCAGAGCTTCTGACCCAGTATACCGAAGGGCACCCGGACGTGCAGGCGCTGCGTGCGAAAATAGCCGACCTGGAAGCCTCTGGAAAGGGCTCTTCCGGCACGGTTGCGCAGTCAGGTGTTGTATCCGCCAAAGACTACAATCCTCTTTACAAGGAACTGAAGGTGCAGGAAAGCCAGGCGAGAATCGATGTCAGTTCCCTGCAGATCACCCTGGCCGAGCAACAGCGCAAGTTACAGGAATTGCAGCAGTCGGTAGATATCATGCCGCAGGTTGAGGCCGACCTTGCGAAGCTGGATCGCGATTATGAAGTTACCAAGGAGCGTTACCTTACCCTGGTCGGGCGGCGTGAGTCAGCCAGGATGGCGCAGAAAGTCGAGCAAAGCAACAGAGAGGTGGTGTTCCAG
This sequence comes from uncultured Gammaproteobacteria bacterium, assembly GCA_963701455.1. Lineage (GTDB taxonomy): Bacteria > Pseudomonadota > Gammaproteobacteria > UBA9214 > UBA9214 > UBA9214. Next base: position 92,296 of record CAVPAE010000004.1, on the reverse strand, counting down.
GTGGTGGACCCTCCGCGGGTGCCCTTATCCCCTTCCGGTCCGAATCGTGTTTTGCTACTGGCTGGAGTAATGGTTGCGGCGCTTGGTGCTGGAGTCGGAACCAGCATCCTGATGTTCCTGTTATATCCAACATTTGTTGATTTCAAGCAACTGCAGAAAATGATCGAACTGCCGGTGCTTGGTGCGATCAGCATGCAGATCGGTCCTGATGAGAAGCGCCATCGGCGCCTGCATCTGTCAACCTTCTTATTTGCGCTGCTTCTTATGTTCAGCGTCTTTGGCGGGGTTGTTTTCTACCAGCAACAGGGCTCGGCTCAGATTCGAACGTTGTTGTCCGTCTGGGGTCTCTAGTCATGGTTGCCAGTGCAGGTGATCCGGTAAGCGGCAATGAAGAGTGGAAGTCCGAATGAAGTTTGACAAGATCGTTGCCGTGAACGGACGGGCGGTGGCAAGTGAAGCCGGCATGACGCCCAATTCTGTCAATATCATGGCTCGTCTCCAGGAAAAGAACATGCTGGTGCCTGGTTCACGGTTGGGGCCTGATGTCCGGAATGAATATCGCAGGATAAAGCGCCCGCTGTTGTCCAACGCCTTCGGAAAGACAGCTTCACTGGTAGACAAGGGCAACCTGATCATGGTCACCAGTTCTGTTCCCGGCGAAGGCAAGTCCTATACTGCGATCAACCTCGCCCTTGCCTTTGCCCAGGAACGTGATATCACTGTTCTGCTGGTTGATTGTGACGTGACCAAGCAGGGAGTCAGTCGCATGCTGGGTGTCGAGAAGCGGCGGCCGGACCTGACCGATCTGCTTGCCAGCGAAAGCCTTTCTGTTGGCGAGGCCCTGTTGCGTACCGATATTCCCGGTCTGGTTCTGCTGCCTGCCGGCAAGCCGCACGAGTTTATTACCGAGATGGTGGCGAGCAAGCGCATGGCAAGCCTGGTGGAAGAAATATCAACCAGGTATGCGGACCGCATCATCATCATCGACGCGCCGCCTGTGTTGTCAACTCCGGAGTCCCAGGTTCTCGCCGGTCTGGTTGGCCAGGTGGTCTTCGTCATCGAGGCAGGCAAGACGCCGCATACCATCGTCAAGGATGCGCTTGCAATGCTGCCACGGGAAAAGGCAATCGGTTTGCTGCTTAACAAGAGTGAGAGTATCTCCAATCGAGGCGGTTATTATTACAATTACTACGCCACTTACGGAGAAAAAGCAGAGTAGAACCTGACTCAATATGCATCCCGTCCGCCAGGAAGGCGATGGACCATGCGGTGTTGCGAAAGTGTCTGTATAAACCCTGCTGCTTGCAGGGCGCGCGTCTGATATATGGTAGGCGATACGCTTTTTTGATCAGGCAGTGAGGGGCGGCTATGCCGGGGGCACATGACCAAGGGTGCGCTAAACAGTACACGAAAGGCGGGTCGATGCCACTGTGTCAATGATTCACAATGCACTAACCGTTGATGTCGAGGACTACTTCCACGTAGCAGCGTTTGCGAATACCATCAAGCGCAGCGACTGGGATACCTGCCAGCTGCGCGTGGATAAAAACACGCAACGATTGCTCGACCTGTTCGAGGGCAACCGGGTAAAGGCCACCTTTTTTGTGCTTGGCTGGGTGGCAGAACGACTTCCGGATCTGGTGAGGGATATCAGTGCCAGGGGGCATGAGGTTGCGTGCCATGGCTACAGCCACCAAATAGTCTACAATCAGGACCCCCGCGTATTTCGAGAAGAAACATTCCGCTCAAAGGCACTTCTGGAAGATATTATCCAGGCACCGGTGTACGGGTACCGTGCGGCCAGCTACTCTATAACAAAACGCTCGCTTTGGGCGCTGGATATCCTTGTCGAGGCGGGTTTTGTATATGACTCCAGCATATTTCCGATTCATCATGATCGTTACGGCATGCCGGGCACGCCGGAATTCCCGTATTATCTGAAAACCCCTGCCGGTGATTCGCTGATTGAGTTTCCCCTTTCAACGGCTAAGCTGCCTGGTTTCCGGCTCCCGGTTGCTGGTGGGGGCTATTTCAGGCTGTACCCCTACGCGCTTACAAAGCTTGGGTTGTCCCAGATAAACAGGAAAGGCAAGCCATTCATTTTTTATCTGCATCCCTGGGAGATAGATCCGGATCAACCACGGGTGTCAGCGGGCTGGGTTTCCCGATTCAGGCATTACAATAACCTTGAAAAATGTGAGTCAAGACTTCAGCGGTTGATAAACGATTTCCAGTTTGGCACTGCGTACGATGCCCTGAATAATCTCGGTTTTCTATCTGAACATGCAAGGCAAGAGGGCTATAGCCTTTGAGCTGTCGGTATCATCCGGGGTTGGAAGGCTGCAAGTCCTGCAGGTTCTCTTTAAACTATAGAGATCACGCCGATTGACTTGACTCTACAGGCCCAGAAGGCCGGCACAGCTGTGCATGTTTATGTATGAGAAAATTTTATGGTTACTTTCTGATTATTAAGTTAAAGTTTACATTATGTGGTATGTCAATTCATTAGGTGATGCTGATAAGCCTGAACTTCCGGGAGTGATTTCATGAACTGTGCTTTGAAAGAATGTGTTGGTTGCATATTTGTCTTCTTGCTCGCTGGTTGTGCTGCTACAGGGACACCAAATTTGCCTCCCCCCGTGGCGGGGCACGAGGTCCTCGTTGATAGCTACAAAATGGATGTTGGTGATAAGGTGCAAATCAGCGTGTGGAATAATCCGGAACTTTCAGTGTCGGAACCTGTGCGCCCGGATGGGAAAATCGCTGTCCCTCTGGTTGGAGATATCGCAGCAGCAGGCAAGACTCCCGAAGAACTTTCTGCAGATATTGAAAGCGGTTTGTCCAGTTATATAAAAAACCCCAACGTTACAGTGATATTAACCGAGCTTGAGGGGCATGCCTTCCTCTCGCGAATACGGGTCACTGGTGCAGTTGAGGAAAATATCTCCATGACATACCACCAGGGTATGACGGTGCTGGATGCGGTGCTGGATGCAGGCAGTGTCACCAAGTTTGCAGATAGTAATCGCACAAAATTGCACCGCCGAACACAGGCGGGTGCCCAGTCATACGATATTCGCCTGCAGGATATACTTGAGGATGGCGATATGACGACCAATGTTCAACTGCTGCCCGGCGATGTAATCACTGTGCCCGAACGAGCTTTTTAATCAGACAGGAAATCCCCCGGCTATGCCGGGGGCTCCTAAATGCACATCCAGGAATTGGGTAATCAGATATGCGTCAGGCAAAACCTAAACAGTATGCACTTATAGCTGCTCTGCTGGTTCTCAGCCCTGCTGCTTCAGCGCTCAATGTAGAGACGAGTCTTGGTGTTGGTATGGAATACACTGATAATGCCAGACTAACCCCAAGTAACGAGGAAGAAGATTTTATCGCCAATGGTTTGGTGGGTGTTTCAATTTCTGAGAGCACAGGTGCCTTGACTGCAAATGCAACGGCATCACTGAATCATCAAAACTATCTGGAAAATACCTATGACAACCAAAACTACCTCGACCTTGCTGCTTCGGCCCGCTGGGAACAGATAAGAGATCGTCTCGCCTGGAAAGTGGATGATTATTTTGCCCAGACGCCAATTGACAGTCTGGATTCTGATACGCCTGATAACACCCAGGACACCAATGTATTCAGTTTTGGGCCCGAAGTTAACTTCACGATTACACCCCGAAACAGCATTTCCCTGATGCCCTTGTTCCAGGACTTTTACTACGAAGAAGATGAAACAGATAACCAGCAGTATGGTTTGTCTGCTGACTGGCTATATCAACTGTATCCGACGATGGCTGCAGGTCTGACTGGTGTTTTTACACAGGTTTCATATGAAAACGAAGATTTGAATCCTGATTACACTATCAGCACGCTACAGGCGTTAATTACAGGCACTCGGTCACGATCTGAATATACTTTAAAGCTGGGTGCAACGCATATTGACAGAGACCGGTTCGAAAATCAGGATGAGCCTACCGGCTCCCTGGACTGGCTTTTAAGTCTCTCGGGTAAATCCAGTTTGCGTGCGTTTGTATTATCCGATCTTTCCAGTTCCAGTAATGACCTTTACAGGTCTGCCACTGATCCTGATAGCGGAGATTTCACGAATGTGCAGGTATCCGGTGATGTTCTGCGTACCAATTCCATAAGACTTACCTACAGGCGACAAGACGCCACATTCAATACGCAGTTATGGGGGCAGCTACGTGACCTTGACTATTCTGAATCACCCGATGATCGGAAGCAGCAGGAATATGGGGTCAACCTGGACTACCCGGTGTCATCGTTATTGACGACAGGTATGCGGGCCGTGTACCTAAAAGACAGACAAACAGATGAGGGGCGAACAGATAAAGAATACATCCTTGGGGGAAATATCGCATATAGTCTGTCCAGAAGCCTGCGTTGCGACCTTGACGTGCAATATCAGCAAAAGGACAGTACACAGTCGATAGATGAGTACAATGAATTCAGGGTTTTTGCTGGTATTGTCTATGACTTTTTTGGCAAAGGTCACCGCATCATTGGTAATAGTCGCCAGTTCACTAGATAGTCGACCCTTAAGTACTTGGAAACTCTATGATAATAAAAAGGGGAAGCATGTAGTTGGGTGACTGTTTCGATCGGAGAAGTTACAGTGCGGACACAGTTTTCGGTCGAAATGGAGAATAGAATGCTCACCAGTAGCCCCGAGGCTCGCCAAACCTGTCTGAGAAATGGACACCGATTTATTGGACAGCCGTTTAAGTGTATTCTGCCCGCGCATCCTGCACCTGACCATGCTGCAACCTGCCATATCACACGACATGCATAGACCTGATTGCGCCTGCGGGTCCATGCGCTGATGATTGCGTTCACGATTGTAAGACCTGAAATAATTAAATTCAGGAGAATCACCGCCTCTGGCGGTGAGCCTTGACCGGGCTCTGCTGCGGTACAATCCGAGCTTCGATCAGAAGCTGCCTTCTGAAATAAGAGTTTCAGCTCTTCTGGTCATGCACCTCGCCCTGCTGGGCCGGGCAGTTTCTGGATAACTGGTGCACCAGGACAATGTGCTCAAAGATTGAACCCATGAAGAAAGTGGCCAGGATGCCGTGGCGGCACCGACCACTACTGCTGAACTGCTTCCGGTTCAAAAAGTAGTTCTCCAGCGGCATCGTGGAGGGCTTCGACACCAAAGCGAAACTGACTGCCAGAAAAGTGCATGGTTTTCAGCCTGTCAGACGCTTTGCCTGTGCCGAAAACTACCCGTGAATTTTCATGACATGACAAAAAGACTTATGTTAATAAAGGACTCAATGCAGAATCGGGCATGCGCGGATGCAATCAACTGTAACTAGGTGTGTATTCTGTTCGGGCGGGAGTTGGTATAAGGCCGGGGGTGCCCGTGTTTTACAACATGCATGGCAGAGGTCTCTGTGTAGTGATCATGATTAAGTATGACGCCGGTTGAGATAATTTTCTGGTTTTCGATTGCGATGCTGGTCTATGTCTACGCAGGCTATCCTGTCCTGGCATATTGCACATCACGATTGTTTGGGCGCCCTGTCCGTCAGGATGACATCGAGCCATCGGTTTCTGTGGTGATTGCTGCCTATAATGAACAAGACGTTATTGAGGCGACGATAGTAAACAAATTGTCCCAGGACTATCCGCACGAGAAACTGAAGGTGGTAGTGGTTTCCGACGGCTCCACTGACAGGACCGATGAGCAAGTTGTAAAACTCTGTGCCAGGTATCCCGGTCGGGTGCGGCTGCTGCGCCAGGAACCCAGGGCTGGAAAAACCTCTGCATTGAACATGGCTGTGAAGGAATTGCGTGGTGAGATCATCGTACTTTCCGACGCCAACTCCATGTATGCCCCGGATGCTATTCGTTTGCTGGTCAGAAACTTTTCCGATCCTGCAGTGGGCTACGTCACAGGAAAGATGGTATATGTCAACGAAGGTGAAAGCGCTACAGGAGAAGGATGCTCATCGTATATGCGTTATGAGAATTTTCTGCGCGAGCAGGAAACCAGAATCGGTTCTGTAGTCGGCGTCGATGGCGGAATCGATGCTGTCAGGAAAGAGTTGTTTTCGCCCATGCGCGCTGACCAGCTGCCGGATTTCGTTTTACCTCTGAAGGTGGTTGCACAAGGCTACAGGGTCGTATACGAACCAGGAGCAGTACTCAGGGAACCTGCGCTGAAGAGCGGCGGGGATGAGTACCGTATGCGGGTCAGGGTATCGCTGCGGGCGTTGTGGGCTTTGTGGGATATGCGCCACATGTTTAACGTATTTCGCTATGGGTTGTTCTCGGTGCAGCTGTTGTCCCATAAACTGCTTCGGTATGCTGCCTTTTTCTTCCTCATTAGTACTGCTGCAGGTAATCTGGCCCTGATGAGCGACAGTACCTTATACCAATTTTTAGTGGCCATCCAGGCAGCTTTCTATGCACTGGCTTACTGGGGGCATAAAAAGAGCCGAATCGGGAAACGTAGACGTATAAGCTATGTGCCATATTATTTTGTGTTGCTTAACCTGGCGTCTGCGCAGGCCTTCGTGAAGTTTGTGATGGGAAAAAAGCAGGTGGTGTGGGAGCCGCGTACAGGGTAAATACCTTTTGTGCCAGTGATTACTGAGGTTGGGCGCCAAGGCGACAGAGACAGAAAAGAATACTTACTGAAGTAGCATCTCGCACATGAGAAAAAAAATAGTTGTCTTTCTTCTTGACGCCTTTACCGGGCCGTGGGCCGGCACGGAGCGCCAGCTGTGGTACCTGATTCAGAGCCTGGATCGACGGCGCTTTAAGCCCGTGCTTGTTGTCTTGCGTCACAGCGAGTACTCACGCAACGAGCTGGAATGGCCGTGTGAGTTCTACGTGGCAGGTTTATTTAGTCTTGGGAGCCTGAACGGTGCCGGAGGCTTAACAAGATTGGTGCTGCTTCTGCGCAAGCTGAAGGCGGATATTGTGCACGCTTTCTTTCATGACTCGTCGCTGATTGGACCGGTTGCCGCCCGGCTTGCCGGCGCTTGCTTCGTAGCGGGACGCAGGGATATGGGGATCTGGTATACACCTGCGTGCCTGAAGTTACTGAGACTTGAACGGTGTCTGGTAGACCATGTTATTACCAACTGTAATGCTGTCAAGGAGCTGGTGGCAGAGAAAGAAGGCATTGCGCGCGATCGGATATCAGTTGTAAATAACGGCTTTGAACTGGTTGCAAATAACGATGTCAACTCGAGTAGTCTTGATGTCGTTATACCGGAAGGTGCCCCTGTGATTGGCGTTGTGGCAAACCTGCGACCGGTCAAGCGGCATGCGGATGTTATAAGAGCGTTTGCGAGAATAACAAAGGAACTCCCTTCCACACATCTCGTGCTTGCAGGTGAAGGAGAGCTTGAGGAGCCATTGAGAGAACTCGCAATTTCGCTGGATGTATCTGAAAATACACATTTCCTGGGCAAGGTCGATGATGTTGCAGCGGTGATCCGACGATTCTATGTTGGTGTGTTGTGTTCGGAGTCAGAAGGGCTTTCCAATGCGCTGATAGAATGTCTCGGCGCTGGTGTGCCTGTTGTTTGTACCGATACAGGAGGAAACCCGGAGCTGGTTATTGACGGAAAAAATGGTTATCTGTATCCGGTCGGAGATGAAGCAATCCTCGCAGATCGTATTGTGCGTCTACTGAAAGATAGAGAGCTTGCTGAAACCATGAGTATGGCGGCAGCATCCTCAATACAGTCCATGTCGGTGGATAAGATGGTCGATTCACATATGGCCATATATGAGGCAATGCATCAGGGCGCTGCTGCCAGGTAAATCAGTTGCAGTCATGTTCAGAATAACAGGCAGGTTAGTCGACAAGCAGGTATATAACCGGCAGTACAACAAGCTGGTAATTGAATCCAGGTAAACCACCACATCTGGCGATGCGCCATTACAGGGTTCTGCCGTTGCGTCGTTCGGTGTAAGAAGATTGATCTCGCATTTAACCGGCAAGTTTGAACAGGAGGCCGGCATGAGAGCCTGGGAAAGCCAGGCTCACGCGAAGAATTAATGCAGATATCACATTGTATTTGTGCCAAAGTATCGTAAGCAGGCGATTATCAGGATATTACGGAACGGAGTCAGAGAGATTTTCCGGCAGTCATGTTGTCACTGTGGTCTGGGACTAGTCAATGGTATCTGGCAGGTATCCCGTGTATTTGAGGTGCTTGCTGTAATCACAAGGTGATGGACTTATGCATGCCAAAACACTGCGGCGGCTGATTTCTGCGCAGATTATCAATCCACTCTCGGACCTAAAGTCGAGGAGCATACGTCTTGCAACACTCAAAGAGTTGCGACGTACACAATGGTTGCCGCGCCAGGAGTTGTTGAACCGGCAGCGTGAGCGTCTCCGTGACATCCTTGTTTACGCGGGAAAACGCAGCCCATACTATCGCAGGTTGTTTGCAGCTAATGGCTTTGATCCGGTAACCGGCAGCTTGACAGAATTTGCCATGTTGCCGCTACTGGAAAAACAAACTGTACTTGCCGATGTCGACAATCTTCTTGTGGATGGCTCAGTAAAAGCGGGCCTTGTGTTGGCTAAGACCGGAGGCTCAACCGGGCAGGCAGTAACTGTTTATTTCGACACACCATGGCAGCAGCGACGTAATGCAGATTCCATGCGGGCTGATGAATGGGCCGGCTGGCGCCTCGGAATGCAGGCTGCTGCAGTTTGGGGTAATCCGCCGGCACCGGTCGGTTGGTATGAAAGATTCAAACAGCGCTGGTTGTCTTGTCAGGATCTGTATCTAGATACGATGAATATTTCTCCTTCCACGATGGATGAATTTGTCTCTGAGTGGAAAAGGCGTTCCATCGATATCCTGTTCGGACATGCCCATTCACTATTTATATTTGCGGATTACCTGAAAGACAAATCAGACCACGGTGTAAAGCCAAAGGGCATTATTGCAACATCGATGATGTTGCTGCAGCATGAAAGGGATTTGATAGAGAAAATATTCAGTTGCCACGTGACAAACCGCTACGGGTGCGAGGAGGTCGGATTGATTGCCTGTGAATGCGAGCTTCACAATGGCCTGCACCTGAATGTTGAACACCTGTATGTCGAGTTTCTGAATGAATCTGGTCAACAGGCAAAGCAAGGCGAGCAGGCCGAGATCGTGGTAACAGATCTCTATAATAAAGCCATGCCAATGATCAGATACCGGGTAGGAGACGCGGGTGTGTATTCAAACAGGAAATGTGAGTGCGGTCGCGGTCACCCGATGCTCGAAAATGTTGTTGGACGGACAGCGGATTTCCTTAAACGCGAGGATGGTTCGAGAGTTGCCGGGATTTCTCTCGTGGAACGCACGCTTACTGCGATTCCCGGGATTGCGCAACTGCAACTTGTGCAGACTGATATAAGCCGTATCGAGGCCAATATAGTAAAGGCGCAAGCGTTTACTGATATGTCCGGTGAACAACTGATAGCCGAGCTGAAATCCGTGTTCGGGGAATATCTTCATGTCCAGTTACAGTATTTCGAGCAGATCCCTAGAGAAGCCAATGGAAAATACAGGTTTTCCAAGTGCCTTGTGTAGAAGCATTATGAATACTGTCAATCCTCTTGTAAGTGTTGTAATCGCTTCCTATAACATGGGTCTTTACCTGCCCGAGGCGGTCGAGTCGGTTCGCTCGCAGACATACAGTCCTATCGAAATTATTATCGTGGATGACGGCTCAACTGACGATACAGCAATGCTTGTAGAACAATGGAAGGGTGATACAAGGGTGCGCTATGTGCGACAGGAAAATATGGGGCAGACGGTAGCGAAGAACACGGGCATTTCTGAATCGACCGGCGAGTATATTGCATTCCTCGATGCCGACGACCGCTGGAAACCGACCAAGCTGGAGGCGCAGATCCCCTTGTTTGATAGAGAGCAGAAAGTCGGGGTGGTACATGCAGATGCAGTCTTTATTGACGAGCATGGCCGGGAAACAGGCCTGCGCCAGATTGCCCGCCCGCAGGGCCGTGTTACCGAACAGCTGTTGAATGACAACTTTGTGGAATTTGGTAGCGCGGTGGTGGCGAGGCATGCCCTTGACCAGTTGGGTACCTTTGATGAAACACTTTCAATGTCGATCGACTATGATTTATGGCTGCGATTGTCCACCGCATATGATTTCATGTCTGTAGATGAACCCTTGTTTGAGTACCGGATCTGGGGTGGTCAAATGTCGCACAGGATGGTTGAAAGAACAGACTGTATACTGCGTGTGCTTGATAAATTTGAAGAAAAATATGCTGATCTGGTTGATGAAAAGGTTCTGGTCCGGGCAAGGGCGTCAACATTTGCTACCCGGGGTTACGCCCGCATGTCAGCAGGAGAAGGACGACTGGCTGCAATCAGGGAAATGCTCAGGTCGCTGCGGCTTGATCCCGGATATGCCGGGGCATGGAAAGGTATTGTCAAAATAATACTCGGAAGACCTTCCTAGGCTACACTGGGTAATCGCAAGGATTGCAGAATCAAGCACCTGATAGGCGAGCCTGTTCAGCGAGGTATAACGCTTGCGTGTATTACATCTAATTGATAGCTCGGGTGTGTATGGGGCAGAAATCATGCTAATGGGGTTGATCGAAGCTCAGCGAGCCTATGGAATTATGGGCGAAGTCGCAAGTATAGCTGCGCAAGACACGGCCGAGCGTCCACTTGAAAGAGAATGTGATCGAAGAGGTATACCTTGCAGACGGCTGCGCTTCAGTCCGGCAATTAATGTTATTGCAGCAGGTCGGTTGTTAAAGGAGTTCGAACGAGACGGAATAGATTTACTGCATGGCCATGGGTATAAGCCTGATGTCCTGTTTGGCATGTTGCTCGCCGGGATCAGGTGTATCCCGATGCTGACGACAGTCCACGGCTGGACTGAAACCAGGCGTTTCTCGAAGATGAGCCTGTACCAGCTTCTGGATAGAATTAGCTGGAGGTGGATGGACAGGGTAGTTGCAGTTGCCGAAAGCAGTCCTGTGCACATGGGACGACGTCCCAGGCTAAATGCGAAAACCATTGAAAATGGAATAATGTTCCCAACCGATATGTCATTGTCTCCGGCAGGATTGGCAGTGGCGGAACGCATCAAACAGCACTGCGGTGGCCGGACCTGTATCGGTATGGTAGCCAGGCTTTCGCGAGAAAAGGGAATTGATACAATGTTGTCTGCAATGTGCAGGCTACGCGAAGAAGGCAGTCAATGCGCCTTGGTGATTATTGGAGAGGGGCAGCTGCGTGGAAACATCGAGCGCCTAATAGAGGGTTATGAACTTGGTAGTAGTGTGCTGCTGACCGGTTATGTAGAAAACGCAAGTCAACTTATGCCCTGCTTTGACTTGCTGGTGATGCCCTCCCGTACCGAGGGACTTCCGATATCGCTGCTTGAGGCTATGGCATGTAAGGTGCCTGTTATTGCATCACGTGTCGGGCAGATTCCACAGGTCATGAAAGGTGGCGAATGTGGACATTTGATTGATCCGGAAGATGATGCGGCACTGGCGAGTGGTATCAAGCGCATAGTGGATGATAGCCAGTATCGCATTGCGCTTGTTCAGAATGCGAGCAAGCACGTTACGGCTGAATATAGTATTCAGCAGGCGGCCAGAAAATATATGCTCCTGTACAGAGAGCTGTTAGAGCAGAAGAAGACTAACTGACTATGTGCGATATTTTCAGTTAGTTCGGCAAGTACGGGAAGACCAGGATAGCAGGAGCAGCCACTTTGACCAGTATAAAGGCCGGGCAAATCAAGGAAGCACATTTTGGGATTTGTTGTGGAGATGTGCCTCGCACGGGCAATGATCCATCATCAGAAGAGAGTCTATCGTTCACGAATAGAGCGTTGGACGATGAATGTTTGTTTGTCCTGATCGCGTGACGTGGCATATGCAGTGTGCCGCAAGAGGCAGATTTAAAGTGCATGTGTCCAAAAATACCTATCCAAATGTGACCGGAAGTATGAAGTAGTATGATTGCTTACAGACTCTATTTACTATTCACGGCAAGTATTTTTCTGCATATCCCCGGCCGCATTCCTGCGCTTGGGGTAATCCGCTTTGATCTTGTGCTGGCCGTTATAATTACTGCGCTGATTATTTTTCGGTCCGGAGAGCACCGAAATGACAAGGCGGAGAGCGCAAATCCGGCAGTAAAATACTTGTGGATCCTGATTGCTTATATTGTCATTACACTGCCGCTTGTCGAATGGCCAGGTAGTGTAATATTTTCGAATTCAGAGGTTTTCATTAAAGGGGTCGTTTTCTTCTTTTTTACTGTCGCGCTGATAGATGATGGTAACAAGCTCAAACGGTTCATGCAGGTATTTCTTGCGGCGCAGATTTTCAGGGTATTTGAGCCACTTTATCTGCATTTTACGCAAGGCTACTGGGGCTCCCAGGCCAGTATGGCAAATTGGGAGATGATGGACAGGCTGTCAGGGGCACCGCATGATGTGATTAATCCCAATGGTCTCGCCTATGTTATTGTCTCGGTCATACCACTGCTGCACTTCCTTTTGCTGAGGGGGAGGGCAAGGGAGAAAATGCTTTACTTTGCATTGCTGTCTGCATTGCTCTATGCGCTGATATTGACAGGGTCACGTTCCGGTTTTGTTGGCCTGTTAGTTATTGGATTTGCTGTTTTTATGAAATCCACAAGAAAGTTCGCTCTTGTCTTTATGGGTGTGCTTGTATTGATAGGGTCTATTTCTGTGATGGATGAAAACCAGAAAGATCGATATCTGTCGCTGTTCAGCAGTGATACCAAGAATGTGGAGACAGCCGAAGGGCGCATTGAAGGGTTGAAGAAAAATTTTAGTGTGTTTTTAGCAAAGCCAATTTTCGGGTATGGGCTAGGCACTTCGGCGGAAGCGAACTATAACGTAATGGGTTATCATCAAATAACACACAATTTATATGTCGAGTTGCTTCAGGAGCTTGGCTTGATAGGAGCTATCATTTTCCTTCTGTACATGAAAGGCATTTTTCATAATTTTTACATGACAAAAGAAAAATTATCATTGCAATTAAATCAAACAGAATATTTGCATGGTCTCGTTGAAGGTATGCAGGTCTGGTTAATTATGAACGTAGTGTTTAGTCTGGCTAGTTATGGACTTTCCTCCTATGAATGGTACTTGTTTGGCGGGCTGTCTGTAGCCGTTTACAGGCTGGCTTCAAGCGCAGCTGTCGAAACTGTGCCGGTGAAGAATGATATCGCTACTGATGTTACCTGCAGGTGATGCTGGATATTGTATGAATGGATCGCGGCTATGAGAAATGCTGATTACACAATGTATTTGTCACTGCGTTCCTCGCAATGACGGACCAATCAGGGTTTCTCTGGGCGGTGGTGGTGCTGTTTATCAAGTCTGGATATGACATCTGGCTGACCGTTCAATTCAGTGGCAGCAGGAATGGGCATTATATGAGCGGGCTGCAATGTGTAGGTTAACCGTTAGTCGTACATTCTGAATATACAAATGGCAAAAGAAACCAGGAAAAATATACTGGTTGTCGTGAGACATCCGGTTGGAGGTATTCGCACCTATCTGACCTATGTACTTGCGAATCCAGCTTTTAGTGGCTACAAATTTACATTTCTGTTGCCTGATATTGAGGAGGCGCATGTCCTTAAAAAGGATATGGACGGTGCTAATGGTGAATTCCTTCTTGTGAAAGACAAGGGGGCCTTTGGAGGATTGTTTTTATCCACGATCCGGGCCTTGAGAACAGGTAAATATGTGCTCGTGCACTCGCATGGATTTACTTCCGGTATTGCGGTCAGTCACGCCGCATGGATATTGGGGGTGCCGCATCTATTGACAGCTCATGATGTCCTTAGGGATCCCCAGTTTAACGGATTTCGGGGTGTGTTGAAGAAGTGGGTCTTAAGGATGTGTCTGAGTCGCATTGACGTCATACATTCTGTAACCAGGGATGCGCAGGAAAATCTTGCAAGTTACATCCCGTCGCTGTCAGGAACCAGGAACAGGATGGTGGTAATAAACAATGGAGTCGATCTTGACGGGTTTGAGAATGCGCCAACACGTGACCTCAGGGCGGAGTTGAGGCTGTCAGCAGATACAGTGATTGCAGGGTTCTTTGGCCGTTTTATGGCGCAAAAAGGCTTTGATACAATCATCAAGGCAGTGCAGTTATTGTCAAGGGAGGGTGTCACGCACAACGATATAGTTGTTGTTGCAACCAGTGGTGGAGGGTTTATCCGGGAAGAATTTGATTGCGTTATGCAGATGAATCTCGGGGATTATTTCAGGGTGATCGATTTTGAGCGAAATTTGGCGCCTGTTTTAAAAGGCGTTGACATGTTGTTGATGCCTTCGAGATGGGAGGCGGCCGGTATTCTGGCAATGGAAGCGATGTGCGTAGGAGTTCCCGTTATTGGCACAAAATGTATTGGCTTGCGTGAAGTGCTGGCCGATACGCCTTCCGTGAAGATAGAGCCAGATGACGCCAGGGCGTTGGCAGATGGAATCAGGAAATTGCTTGATGTTGATCAAAGGATCCCGGCGCGCGAGTTTGCAGACAAGGCAAAAGAGAGATTCACTATTTCCAGAACTGTTGAAGAAGTCAGCGAGCTTTACAGGGATATGGCAAAAGAATTACGCTAAAAAAATCCTGGGCCATGATAGCAGCATATAGAAAAAACTGTTTGGCGAACTGCAGTGTATGGTGGTTACCTGATGCGGTAACTCCTGGGTGTTTAGAGACTGATTGCTGGTGTTTACATGAACCGTATTGATATCTTGCGCTTGCAAGAAAAGAGACACCTTCATCCATCTGGGCGGAAATTCTCGCAAAATGTCCTGACATTTTATGAGTTGATCAGGATTCACTTGCTGGAATCTGTCTCAAGGAACAAATATTTGTGGAGGGCGGTTTATCTGGCTGCATGCCTGTCTGAAAAGGTTGGTAATAAAATGTTGGCCGCCAGGCTGTTTGCGTCTGGTCAGCGCAGTGCAGGAGATAACAGACTCAGGTCAGATTTCGGCGCCGCCGCCGCAAAATACCTGGAAACGATAATCACTACAGGTAGCAAGAGTTCGAGTCCCGCTTCCATCGATAAAATGAGGCTGCGAGTATTAAAGCCTTATATTGGGCCAGAAGAGAAGGGCGTGATTCATGTGATGTTCTCGGATGTGATAACTGCCCTCCCGGATCGTATTGATCTCGATACACTGAATACATATTTTCGACTGGTCCTCGAGCCATCCTGGGCAGGTATCTGTGATCGCGGAATTCTTCAGTATACGCGTGCAATATGCACGAATATTGTCATGGCGCCAGATGCTTCTGATTATGAGTTCATTGAACGAATTTCGACCAGGCTTGTTCCGGTTACGCTCGGCTCCTGCGATTGGGTTGATCCCTGTGTGGCTATGCCGTACCTGACATCTGAAAAACATTTCGATATTGTTATGAATGCAATTTGGGCACCATGGAAACGGCATCACGTTCTCTTTTCAGCGATGCGCAGGATGAAGCGCAAACCCAAAGTGGCCCTTATTGGCGTGGAATGGGGCGGTGGCAACACAGACAGAATTGCACGACTTGCAAGGTATTATGGCGTAGAAGATTCTATTACAGTCTTTGAAAGAATCCCCTACGAAACGGTCATGGATGTAGTGTGCAGCTCAAGATGCTGCATATTGCTGAGTCTTAAGGAGGGTGCCAACAGAGCGCTGGCCGAGAGTATGTTTTGCGATGTTCCGGTGTTACTGCTTGAAGAGTATGTTGGTGGTGGTCAGAAGAACGTAGTACCAGAGACAGGGATGATCGTCCCGGAGCGTTCTCTGGCGGAAAGCCTGGACCAGCTGGTATCGGGCGATCTTGCTTTCTCGCCGCGCAAGTGGGCACTGGAAAATATTTCCTGTGTTGTGAGCACCAGTAACCTCAACCGGAAATTACGTGAGGTCGCAGTTCAGGACGGGGAAGTCTGGACGCGCAACATTGCAGTCAGGGCTAACAGTCCAGAGTCCAGGTACCTTGATAAAGCCGATGACGCTGCCCTTGCTGAATGGAATGCTGCTGTTGCTGCGTTTGTCAACGGGGAGCGCGATGTTCCAGTTCCAAAATCAATGTGCAGCTAATGGTTGGAGATTTGAGAGACTAATCCGCTAGCCTGATTGATACCACGGTTACTCGCCAGTCAGCGGATCAAATATAGTTGGCGTATTTGAGAATCGCTACGATCTGTGTCCCGGTAAACCATGTCTTCTTCAGCCTCCTGGTCAGTAAATCCTGCCAGAAAACTCTACTTCCCGGTTGTCGCTTGATAGGGGAAGCTTACGGTGTAGTAGTTCAGATGAAATCTGAACTACTACACATGAAGATTATTGAATTTTAGGTGGATTAGGCGGGGCCAGTTCCGATACTGAAATGGTTCCATCGGAAAGTGAGCCGACTGCTCCTGTGCCAACATCAGAATAGACTTCAAACCCATCCCAATAAATATGATTTGAGGTATCATGATCACAACAACCATCGGCTCCTGACCAATTAGACGAGATCCCGAAGAAGTTCCAGCTACCGTTGACTTGCGAGGTATTTATATTTGTTGCTTCATATATCAGGACATCGTCACACCATATTCGTATTATTCCTCCCGAAGAAGCATCTTTGACGTAATACTCATATTTATGCCAAGCGGTAGTTTCAATATTTGAACCTCCACCCCAGTACGAATCCGCTATTTGTCTATTGTTAGCATCGTTGAAATTACAATCAGAAATTCCTCTTCCTTTTAAGTCTCCGGCACGCATCGAATTCTGGTCTGCCCCGGTTCTGAATAATTTTGGACCCGTGCAGGATAATCCAGGGAGTCCTTATCGGGCCGCAGCCAGAAACGTACTCAGGGTCTCCCTGTTCATGCTCCAGTTTGGAAGCCAAATATGTTCAAAAGATCGAGGATCATCCCAGGAGACTTTGCCATTCCAGTTGCATCTCAGCATTCCACTGCCTGTATGAGGTCCTATACCGCCATCAAGTGCAGAAGATACTGATACGCATGGGTCTCGATCACCATTTTGCCACGATCCGGAAATGCTGCCATTAAAGTCATCGGAAAAAACACGTGATGCAGCAACTGACGGATTTGAAAAAACCAGTGGGGCAAGAAGCATCAAACTGGCCAGGAATATTTCCCGATCAAGGATCCACTAGATTGATCCGATCGATTGTGTGTTGTATTCATGATAAGCCTCTTGGTAACTGTTAAATAATTCTGGTCAGTAGAGCAGTGTTAGGTTTGCTGGCGCCTAAAGCATCAGTATCCGAAGTCTATAGATGCTTGTAGACATATATCATTATTCACTCATCTGTTCATTAGCCGAATGAACTGTTTACCAACATTGCGTGGACGCACTGTATATTTTCCGGAGCAGGCGTGTTCATCTCCTCCTCGTGGTTGATACAGATTTTATGCCTGACCTGATACATACAATATATGTGCCAACCCAAGATAAATCTTAACATACTAAAAAACCTACAGTTAATTTAAGCACCGCGTATGCATTTAAATGATGTGTGGCATTCTACTGTCACCTATTAGCAACAGTTAGCGTTGCTGTGTATGTAACATATTGTGATATAAGATAATTGTGTGTCACCCGGTTGCGACATGATATTAATCAATATGACCTTGCTCGTTACATCCAAAGTGACCGAGATAGGTTGTGGCTGCTGATACACCTTGTGTTCGCACGATAATCATTTCAATCTATACATGCTCCGGCTAAGGTAGCAGGGCAATTCATGGATGATTTTCACGGTATACAGTACTAATTGGAGCGCAATCATGGTGGGGTGTATGCGAAGCCTGGTCGCAAACTCCATAACAAGGCACTACCACAATATGACTATTGTCACATTACCACGAGATCATAGAGCAGAATTTAGCATTAAGGTGCATGTTTGCTGATGGCTAAGTACGCCAGCTGCGAAGAGGCCAGTGTAACGTAGGAGCCCGGATCAAAGATCACGCTGCCTCTATGTCGGACACCGCATAGCCCGCAGGCAGTATCGTCCGCGCTAATTCCGGGGCAACATCACTCCCGGTTTTGATGCCATCTAAGTAGCATAGACACTTGAACAGCAGTTCATGGTTGTTCACCTTCTGGATCCACACCTGACATCTACTGATGCCTTTTCTACAACGCTCACGACCCGGGCTTTTGATCTGCGCAGCTTGTTGTGCTTTGCAATTTGCTCCTGCAAGCCGATTGCGGCGGGAGGCATTACCTGTCTATCCCGTTACACTAGTCGCCCGGGTGTTCTCCCTGCAGCCACCTGCCGAACTCATGGAACTGGCGACTCCACGTTGCTGCCAGTTCCATTTTCAGTATCTCCATGCCCATCTGCAATTCCTCGTGCTGCTGCAGCACCATGCGAACTGCGCGAGCCAGGTCTTCGGCATGGTTGTCTGCCAGAACAGCACCGGGGGTGAAAATCTCCCGGTTGGCCGGTGTGTCGGACAGCACCAGGGGCACGCCAAGGGCAGCAGCTTCATATCCGCCGCAGACCAGACAGTCCGGCAGGGTGGTCAGGTCGATGATGCAGTCCGACTCGCGCAGCAGCATGACGAACTCCGCATCCGGCAGGAATCCGGTAAAAATCAAGTTGTCCGGCGGGTCAACGGTAAAGGTGTGGCGATGAGCTTCGACGTTGCCAGTCACCCTGACCTCGGCCTCACTCCGTAACAGCGCTGCCGCGCCGAAGACTTCCTCGAAGGGCTCATCGCCGGCAAAGGTACAGATATATGTTACTCGGGCGAGACTGCTGTAGTTCTCCCCGGTGGTGGTGAGCGCGTCAGATTCGTTTATTTCGGCGAAGTCAGGCAAGGGATCGATTAGCACAATAGGACGGCCGCCGTTGCGCATGACGATATCGGCCAGCACCGAGTTGGTGACAACAGTCAGATCAGCATGCCTGTGCATGAATGGGTAGATGGCGCTGTACTTTTCGTGGGCCGTCTCGCAGGCATAGACCCCTGCGTTATGTGCGTCGACTACCAGGCGGTACCGAAACAGCGGGCGCAGGCAGATGGCGACCAGCGTCAGGAATACCGACGGATTCTGGACTATGAGCACATCCGGGCGTTCCCTCAGAAGCGTATTGATGGTTCGCAGAAAGAAGCGGGGATGGCGCAACCAGCGTCCCAGGTGCGAGCGGAACTCAAACAGCGGGATGCCCATGGCCGCCACGATGCTGCGTGTGCGGCGGTGCTGTTCCCAGCTGATCCAGATAACCTTGGGTTTGCGGGTACTCACGTTGGCTGAATTCTCGGTGCATCGGAAAAGCGGTCCAGGAAGGTCCGCTGCCACAGCTCCAGGTTGACCAGTCCCCACAGCACGTCACCGTGATCCGCAACCCCGCTCCGGTGTCGTTCCACGAGTTCGCGAACCCGGCCGGGCTCGCAGAGTCCACGGGAGGCAAAGGTATCGTCGGTGACGAGGTCCAGGTACCGTCCCAGTCCCCGGTCGTCCCTGAACCAGCGGCCAACCGGCACACCGAAGCCCACCTTGCGGCGATATATCATTTCGCGCGGGAAGATGCGGGCGGCGATCTTCTTGACCAGTATCTTGTTATCGCGCCCCATCTTGAACTTGGCCGCCGGTGGTACCCGCATGCTCCACTCCACAATCCGGTAGTCCAGGAAAGGCACACGCGCCTCGACACCGCTAGCCATGGTCGTCCGGTCCAGCCGGTCCAGCAGCGCGGGCAGGTAAGTGCGGCGATCGAAGTCCAGGATCCGCTCCAACAGGTTCAGATCTTTGGCCTGCGTGCGATGGTAAATCTCGCGCCGGGCTTCTGACACAAAGTCAGTAACCCCGGCACGAGACAGATCACTCAGCGAACAAAACCGCGCCCCCTCCAGGATGCTGCGATCCAGGTTATCGCTAATCTCGAAGAGTTTGACCATACGTCGCATGTGCAACAATTCAAGGATTCGCTGCAAGCCCCCGTGTAACGGCCTCGGCAGCGCGGCCAGCCGCGAGGCCAGCATTGGAATTTGGTAGCGTGGATAGCCGGCAAACAACTCGTCCGCTCCCTCGCCGGTCAGCACCACAGTGACGAACTGCTTGGCCAGCCGACTCAGCTGTAGCAGTTGCACTGTATGGGCGTGATTGATGGGCTGGTCGCAGTACCACACTGTTTCTTCCAGGGCGTCGGCGTACTGATGGCCGTTCATGACCAGTATGTGGTGTTTTGTATCCAGGCGATCGGCCACAACCTGGGCGTAGCGGCTTTCGTCGTGATCGTCTTCCTCGAAGCCTACCGAGAAGGTATGCAGCTCCCCGTCCATTTGCTCCCGCACCTTGGCGGTTATAAGGCTGGAGTCCACGCCGCCGCTGTTGTAAGTCCCCACGGGTACGTCGGCAATGAGCCGGTATCTAATTGCATCCTCAATAAGTTGATTGAACTGTTCCTCTATGGGGAGGGAGGCATCGGCCCAGGCAGTGCCATTGCTGGTGACATCGTCCCAGTACAGATTGATGCGTGGAGCTGAGTCGCCTGGCCGGATGCGCAGGATATGGCCGGCCGGTACTGCATGCACGCCGCGAACCATGGTCTCGCTGCCTGAAACCGAGCGAAAGGCCAGGAATTCCGGCACTGCTGCCTTGTTCACGCAGCGTGGAAGGCCAGTGGCCAACAGTGCTTTGATCTCCGAGGCGAAGAAGAACCGGCCATCGTGTATACAATAGTATAGTGGCTTGATGCCGAGGCGGTCCCGGACCAGGAGCAACTCCTGCTGTTTCTCGTCCCAGAGAGCGAAGGCAAACATCCCGTTCAGTGCCGCCAACCAGTCAGTATTTTCCGGCTCGGCCAGCTGTAGCAGCACCTCGGTATCACAGTTGGAGCGGAAGGACAGTCCCTTTGCCTGCAGGCCGGTGCGTAACTCACGATAATTGTATATCTCACCGTTATAGACCAGGGCTCGTCCCCGGGTCGGGTCCAGCCATGGTTGATGGCCACCCCCGATGTCCAGGATCGACAGCCTGCGATGCCCCAGGCCTACCGGACCCTGTATATAAAGTCCGTGGTCATCCGGGCCACGATGAGCGATGAGGTCGGTCATGCTTGCCAGCAGTTGACGGTCTGCCGGTCGGCTGCCATCCAGGCTGAGCATGCCTGTTATTCCACACATAAAGCATCCTTTCCAGTGTCGGCATGTCGTTCACAGGACTTCCTGCCGCAGGCCGTGCTTCGGATCGTACCATGCTGTTGGCTGTTCATCGGTTCATCCCCACGATCACCCGCATCTTGCCCGAGGACGCTCGCTCTATGGCTGTCGCCAGCTCGAAGGTCACCGTTGCCTCGGGGTCCACATGGCCCCGGATCTGCTCGGTAATCTCCCGCTCTATCTGCGGACCATATCCCTGTTCGGGCACGATGCGTACCAGGAATCTGTCCAGATCCTGCTGCACCACCTGAAACTGCTTGATGCCCTGCTGCCGTCGCTTGATGTCCTCGAAGATGTAGATCATGAACTCTCCATGAAACAATTGCCCCCGACGGGTGCGCACCATGTCGTAGGCCCGGCCATGCAGTCCCTCCAGCACAGCCAGGGTGCGCCCACACTTGCAGGTCCCTGTGCCCAGTGCCCCGAAGTCGCCGGTACGGTAGCGAATCAACGGCATGGCGTAGTTGTTCAACTCGGTGACCACGATCTCCCCGCTCTCACCTGGATCACACACTCGCTCGCCGTCCAGTATCTCCACCAGCATGTTCTCGTCAGACAGGTGCAGGCTACCCGCTTCGCACTCGTGGGCAATGGTGCCCAGCTCGCCGCATCCGTACTCATTGAAGACCCGGGTCCGAAAGGCTCGGGCCAGTTTCTGCCGCACCGGCTCGGTAAGTACCTCGCTGGTGGTAACCACACAATCCAGGTCCAGCCGCCAACGTTCCGGATGTTGAAGTGCGTAGTCCGCAAATTCCGAGAGCATGGATACGTAGCCGTAGAACCATGTCGGTCGAAACCTGTTCAATTTTCGCAGGTAGCGGGCCAGGTCCGCCTCGTCGAAGGCGAAGGCCGAGCAACGGTAGCGATGGCAGATGAGGTCGGTCAGGCGCGCTTGCCCCCGTGCGCTTCCCTGCAGAGGCACGCCCCAGAAGCGGGCCTGCGGATCGCCGATGTCGACACCGGCCCAATTGTACCCGCGCCAGGTGGCGGCCAGTTCCCACAGCCAGGCCGAGCGGGTCTTGTAAATAGTGACCGGTTCGCCGGTGGAACCACCCGGTAGTCTTGCTGATTAGCTTGCCGAGGGGTGCCATGGAACGACACCGTTCTGCGTGAGTCTGGATCTCCTGCTTGGTCAGCAGCGGCAGACTCGCCATGTCCGCTGGATCGTTCAGGAGCGGCGCCCTGTCCGATCCCAATTTCTCCTGGAAAAGTGGTACATGACGGGCGGCGTGATCAAGCAGTGATTGCAGGCGCACAAGACGCTGCTCAATCAGGTTTTCACGTGGCTGTCGCTCGCTCTCTCGCAGCGCACGCAGGGGCCCCCGGATGTCGCCGGCTTTGAAGGCGACCACGGGGTAGTATATGCAGTGCTTGAACAGGAGCTGGCGCAGGCTCATCAAGAATTCCATTTCGCATCAGATGTCGAGCAGCACTTGGGAGCCATTACCGGTAAATAGCCCGCCTTGCACAACCGGGGAAGACAGTTTAAGGATTTCACTGTTGATTCTGTCAAAAGATCTTACTATTGGGAAGAAAAAACAAGCCATGTGAGGGACAAGGGGGTAGAGTGAGTGCAGGTGAGTGTTGCTTGAATGGCCTTGCTGCAGCGCGTCCGACTATCGCATTAAATTTCCAGTAATTAACCGGGTTCTCTGCCATCCTGCTCAGGATATTGTTTGCCCCTGAAATGGCTTTTCGTTTACGCCGTGCCGAAGATCTTTGCTCGCTGATCGAGGCCGCTGGGCCAGCGTGCCGGAGTCCTGTTCCTGTCTCCGGCATGTATTTGCGGAATTACTAAAGACAGGTACTGTTGCATTGATCGAAGCATTGCTGCTCCGCAATCTCAGCAAAGATCAGAGCATGCCCTGCTGGGCCGGCCTCTGGCTCGTTTGGGGCTTGCTGTATTTTCTTGTTTGGTTCATCGGATTCGCGATTTCGAAGTCGAAATACTGAGTTGGCTCACCTGTTTCACCTGCTTCTAACGCACGAATAATATTATAGGCTTCCCGTGCTGACACAAAATGGAGTTTAATGTCATGGCTGGCAGTGACCTCCTCAAGACTCGTAACGGCATCATCAAGCAAATCGAATATGAAGTCTCTGTGCTGCATCCCGTGTGCATGGAGTTTAATGAATACCCATTCTGGCTTTCCGACAACACTGGGTGAAAGTCTAAGCCAGTTGCTAGCACGGTGAGGTCGCCAGAGCTGCTGCCTTCCCAGCAAGGAATTCACTTTGCCGGAAAACCCCGTGATCTCCTGGTCGTCCAGAGCGCCATATTCCATGAATACCAGAGGGTTGCGAAAATCCAAACCCAATGGTCCCTGGATCATCATTAGACCCTTTGAGCTTTTGCCTGCAACTACTGACTTCCCACTGTCATACGATTTTGGCTCGGGACTATCGATCGCCCGGTAGATGCTGTTGATCTGATGTGGTTGAGATACAGTTCCTGGCGCTGGAAATGTTAAGTCAGCATATGCTCCCTGCTTTTGCAGAATTTCAAGTTCCGTACTGATCCCGCAATGACTTTCTTCAGCATTGTCCAGAGCCCAGTTTCCATGCACGAAAGCAAACTGAGGACGAGTCGAGTTTTCATGAATTAAGGCGCCAAACTCGTTGAAATCTCCGATGCATTTGTCCAGGTCTTCCTCAAATATTTTTGTATCGTCGTGACGGTGGTGCCAGTGAAGTTCTACTTCACCAAATCCATCGAAGACCATTTCAGAAAGCAGCGGCAATACTTCTTTGTTTCGCCTGTCGCAAGGATAAGCCCATGTATATCTTAAGTGGCTATTGTTGACGTCTCTATGCTTTGAAGCAACTTCTCTGTAATGCCTGAGCCACTGCCCGGCTTCTTGTACATCTTTACCTGGCTCCCAGTGATCAACCAGGATTAGAAAAACATCCGTGATTTTATCTATATCGCGTGCTTCACCAACCTTGTCAGGTTCGTAAAGAAGCCATTCGTATGCCTGTGATCTGACTATCTATAAGCTGGAAGCGAAACCAGGGCAACAGATAGTGCCAGCAGAAAAAACAAGACCTTATTTTTCACGCGCGTGTTTCCCGGCAACGATTGGTAGAAGCGTGCGGTATTGCACCTTCAGGTATATGAGGTTAGTGAGAAGACGGTCTGGGCCGTCTGCCATGGGTGCAACCAGTAACATTATTGTTAGATATATTTACTGCAAATGTGAACCTATAGGAATTTGTAACATACTTTCAATGTTAAAAGATAGGCTTTGGCGCCAGGTTACGGTGAGAAGCCAGGTAGACCGGTCATGTGACCTGTACTTGCTTCTATTTGGGTGGTTTTGTCAGGTATATTATTTTCCTTGAGGAGATTCTGAACAAGTCATGATTCGTCATTCCGGCGTATGCCGGGGTAATCAGAAAACTGGACCTTGGCTTGCGCCGGGGTGACGACTTATTCAGGATTTCCTTAAATCATTCATCGGTGGGTTGGCCGGCATCACCATGCGTTGTCAGTCCCTGTAGAGTCCACCGCGGTCCTTCAACAATTGAATATGCGCATCATAAAGTATCTGGATCTGCTCCACTGTTTTTCTTATATGAAATTCTTTAGCCGACTGCTTCGCTTGATATCCCAGGCGATGCGCCAGGGCAGGGTCGTTGATTACCCTAAGGATGGCATGAGCCATGGCAGCCGGGTCGTTAGAAGCAACTAGCAGACCATTCACATCATTATGCAGGATCTCTCGCATTCCACCAATGTCAGTGGCTATACACGGTTTTCCCAGCGACATCGCTTCGAGCAGCGCCAAACCAAATGACTCCCATTGTGACGGAAGTACAAAGATGTCGAGATTAGAATAGTACTGTTCTGGCTGGAGAATATATCCCAGGAAACTCACCCGATCCTGGATTCCAAGCAATCTGGCTTTCTCCTCAAGACTACCCCTTAATTCACCGTCCCCAAGAATTGTCAGCGTGGCTTCGGGGTGTTTCTGCAGAACCATCTGCATAGCTGCCAGGAGAAGTTCAACGTTCTTCTGTGCCGTGAGACGCGCAGCAGTATATACACGATTTAATGTGTCGCCAGTTACCTCGCAGTCAATATCTGGTACTTCGATCCCGTTAAGAATTACTGACAATGGAGACCCTGGTGCAGGCAACATCGTACGTATTTCCACGGCTAACGCCTCAGAAACAGCAATTATATGGTCTGGCGGTTTGATTCTACCCAGGGTGCGCATTGGTACGATTTGATATCTCGGTGGCAAATTGTGCTGGTGATGAATGTGCACCACTCTTGTTCGCAGGAATAACCTGGCAAACATGGCGACAACAAGGGGGTATGGTGTATGGCTATGAATAACAGAGACACGTTGCTTGGTGATCAGACTGACCAGGCGCCACAGTACGCTGAGTTCTATACGCTCACGCTCCAAACGGCCCAGCACTTGAACTTGAACGCCTTTTTCTTGCAACTCGTCCAAGTATGCTTGCGAGCTGCCTGCGTTTATACACCAGACCTCCACTGAGAATTTTGAGCAATCCCAATATGGTGCCATTGCCAGGAGGAGCCTCTCCAGGCCTCCCTCATGCAGGGCTGATACCAGGTGTACTATTCGTATAGGGGCAGGGGCATCATCAGCGTCAGATGGCTGTAATGCCATATCTGCGTCACACTGATTTATTGTTGTCCGATGCATGACTGTTCCCGGTTGGTTTCAGGCTGAAGCGGCAGGGCAAATGGAGGATGGGCAGTGATATGCCTGGCGACATTTCGAAAACTATACAAGCTCTTGCTTCTTAATTTGGTTTATGTGAAATATTAGCATCAACTTATCTGGCTCTACAGCCCGCCCCTTGACTTCGAAGCGGGCCAGAGCCTGAATCGCGAACCGCCTGGCTTTGGTTGTATAGTTTTACCATTCCTTTCCAACTACTTAGGAAGATCGAGAGAAGTGATTAGAGCAGTTAGACTGGATTATTGATATATCTCCACATACGGCAGGTTCACAGCCCACCTTCCACCTTATAGGGCCTTCCTCAAGCTACCCGCTATGCGGGTGGCATGCTATTATGTCAATAGATTGACGTTCGCGTTGTTTGGTACTAGTAATGTGCGTGACTGACATGATGCTTGTTCATGACAGAGTCGGTGCAGACGTCCACCTAAAACTGTTGATGCCCTGAACGGCTGATCAACGATTCCAGTCCTCGCTCCAATTGCGAGTAGCAGAAGTTTGTCGTTAGCCAGAAGTTATGCACAACAATCATAATAATGACACTCATTTCTAAAACAAGAATACATCTCGCCATAGTTAATCTGTTTGTAATTGCTATGCTTTGTTCTGCGCCAGCGATTCCAGGCGTACTCGTTATTGCCCCTCACCCGGATGATGACATTATCACTTCTGCAGGAATCATAAATAGTGCTATCCAGCGTGGAGAAACAGTAAAAGTCGTCTACATGACCAATGGAGATTATCGCGATATTCCAACCGGGTTTGTAAGACAGAATGAAGCAGTAAATGCGCAGGTTAATTATCTGGGCACGAGTGAAGACGACCTGATATTTCTCGGATATCCCGACGGATGGTTGTCGGAAATCTATAATTTTTATCCTGACAGCACAGATCAGTTTACTTCTATTCATGGCCAGTCGGTGACCTATGGAAATCGGGGGCTCGGCAGTAGTGATTACCACACATACCGTTTTGGCAATCCAGCCAAATATAACCGCTTCAACATGCTGCTTGATTTAAGAGAAATCATTGCCACGCACAGGCCAGAGCACATCTTTACACTCTCGGAGTTCGATTATCATTCAGACCATAACACTACCTATAAGCTTCTAAAGCTTGCTCTTTCTGACATATTCGAGATTGACCCTGCCTATGTTCCCGTAGTCCATAAAACGTTGGTACACACAGGCAATCCTTACCTTTGGCCTGCTCCATTGAATCCGACTACCTATCACACTGAAATCCCGAATTTAGATCCGGAATTGGACTGGAATGCGAGGGAAAGCTTCGATGTGCCATTGCCTATGCAGGCGACTTTCTTACTCGAGAATATAAAACTACTCGCCATCGACGAGCATGATAGCCAGGGAGGCTACTATGAGTTCATCGGGCAATTTATCCACAAGGATGAGATTTTCTGGGCTGAGAATCCGAGGGGAGGCAATCAGCCCCCAGTTGCGAATGCAGGTCCTGACTTCGCGGCAGATGAAGATGCCATCGTGCAATTGGATGGCTCAGGCAGCCTGGATCCTGATGGTGATAACCTTGACTTTAATTGGACCCAAATAGCAGGGCCGCAGGTAACACTGTCTAACCCTTCAGTTGTGAACCCCACCTTCATTGTCCCCGTTGGGACAACAAAGAATGAGGTATTGGGCTTTCAGCTGGTAGTCAGTGATGGGCAGTTAAGCAGTATGCTCGATACAGTTAATATAACGAATGCCTCTACAACTGATGGAGTCAATATTGCTTCATCTGCAAATGTTACAGCATCTTCTGAAGATCATGGTGAATCACAAACCGCACTAAAGGCAATTGACGGTATCCAGGCAGGGTATCCATCCTTTTCAAGTTATGAATGGGCGACCCTGGGGGAAAGCGATGATGCCTGGATTGAGTTAACGTGGAGTAGTTCCCAGGCCATAGCCAAGGTAATATTTTTTGACCGGCCTAATTTGGACGACCATGTGACGTCGGGGCGTCTAGAGTTCAATGGCGGTACGGTTGTGCAGGTTGGCGAACTCGATAACGAGGGCGGTCCGGTAGAAGTGGTGTTTCCCGCAGTGACGACTGATCGAGTCCGCTTTGTTGTGGAATCGACATCTTTTTTTACTGCCAATATCGGGTTGGCAGAAATTGAGGTATACGGCGAACAAGAAAGCAGTAATTTGCGCCCGGTGGCGGCTGCGGGGGCGGACCAGAGTGTGTATGTCGGGACGACGGTGGTGCTTGACGGCCTGGGTTCGTCGGATGCCGACGGGGATGCGCTGAGTTACAGCTGGACGCTGGCGACGAAACCGGCGGGCAGTGCGGCGGTGCTCAGTGATGCGGCGCTGGCGCAGCCGGGCTTTGTGGTGGATCTGCCCGGGGTGTACGTGGCGGAGCTGATTGTGAACGACGGCAGCGTGGCGAGTTTGCCGGACACGGTGGAGATCAGCACGCAGAACTCGGCGCCGGTGGCGGCTGCGGGGGTGGACCAGGGTGTGTATGTCGGGACGACGGTGGTGCTTGACGGTCTGGGTTCGTCGGATGCCGACGGGGATGTGCTGAGTTACAGCTGGACGCTGGCGACGAAACCGGCGGGCAGTGCGGCGGTGCTGAGTGATGCGTTGGTGGCGCAGCCGAGCTTTGTGGTGGATCTGCCCGGGTTGTACGTGGCGGAGCTGATAGTGAACGACGGCAGCGTGGCGAGTTTGCCGGACACGGTGGAGATCAGCACGCAGAACTCGGCGCCGGTGGCGGCTGCGGGGGCGGACCAGAGTGTGTATGTCGGGACGACGGTGGTGCTTGACGGCCTGGGTTCGTCGGATGCCGACGGGGATGTGCTGAGTTACAGCTGGACGCTGGCGACGAAACCGGCGGGCAGTGCGGCGGTGCTGAGTGATGCGGCGCTGGCGCAGCCGGGCTTTGTGGTGGATCTGCCCGGGGTGTACGTGGCGGAGCTGATTGTGAACGACGGCAGCGTGGCGAGTTTGCCGGACACGGTGGAGATCAGCACGCAGAACTCGGTGCCGGTGGCGGCTGCGGGGGTGGACCAGGGTGTGTATGTCGGGACGACGGTGGTGCTTGACGGTCTGGGTTCGTCGGATGCCGACGGGGATGTGCTGAGTTACAGCTGGACGCTGGCGACGAAACCGGCGGGCAGTGCGGCGGTGCTGAGTGATGCGTTGGTGGCGCAGCCGAGCTTTGTGGTGGATCTGCCCGGGTTGTACGTGGCGGAGCTGATAGTGAACGACGGCAGCGTGGCGAGTTTGCCGGACACGGTGGAGATCAGCACGCAGAACTCGGTGCCGGTGGCTGACGGCCTGGGTTCGTCGATGCCGACGGGGATGTGCTGAGTTACAGCTGGACGCTGACGACGAAACCGGCGGGCAGTGCGGCGGTGCTGAGTGATGCGGTGGCGCAGCCGGGCTTTGTGGTGGATCTGCCCGGGTGTACGTGGCGGAGCTGATTGTGAACGACGGCAGCGTGGCGAGTTTGCCGGACACGGTGGAGATCAGCACGCAGAACTCGGCGCCGGTGGCAAGCGCCGTGAGTATCAGCGGCGTCGCTGGAATTGGTTATACCTTGACGGGTAGTTATATCTACATAGATGCCGATGATGATCCGGAGGGGGAATCGACCTATCGGTGGATGCGTGATGGGGTCGTGATCCCGGAGTCGACAGGGCAGAGTTACCAGCTGACAGGAGAGGACCTGGGTTCGGTGATCGTGTTTGAGGTCACCCCGGTGGCACAGAGTGGAGTTTCTCCAGGTCTTGCTGTTGAGAGTATCGGGGTGGGTCCGGTGGTCGCGGAAACTTATGGTGATATTACCGGTGACGGAAAGGTTGACGTAGCTGATGTGCTGGTTGTAACGCGAATTCTTCTGGGAGAGATATCGGTATCACCAGCGGAATTCCAAATCATTGACGTGGCCCCATTGGTGGGCGGAATTCCTGCGCCTGATGGCGAGATCAATGCAGGCGACTTGTTGATCATCCAGCAAATGGCTTTGGGTAGTTTCAATTAAAGATAGAGCTTTATTATCAGCTGCAATACCAAGGGAAGCTCTGATTAATTCATGTTTGACGTCATTGCGAGCGTAGCGCGGCAATCTCGTAACCAGTGAATCAACTACTTACAGATTGCTTCGTCACTTCGTTCCTCGCAATGACGAATTAATCAGAGCTTTCCAAGTTATTACTCAAGGGCGGAAGCTTGCGCACCTGTTACGCGCATTGATATAACAGAACAGGCATCGGATGCCGTCTATAATAATGTTGTGAAACTGCTTCTATAGCTGCCTTGAGGATTTTAGCCTTGCCGCGATCGCGATTGTTCGCATCAGCGAGCGAAGCCCAAGCTTCAGGCGACCAATTGATTCAGGCGGGAAGCTTGTTAGTGCCCGCCAGCTGTGCACAAATGCTTTTCGGAGCTCTCCCCTATCCGCATAAGCGCTGGCCAGATTGGTTTCACTACAATGCAACACCTCGGTGAGGAGTCTGATATTGGCCTGACTTTTCTCTGTATGCAATAGTGCCTCGCGGCTCCGGATATAGTCCTTCAGTGCCATCAATGAGTCCTTGGTGATATTGCTGTCATGAAGTCTTCTCAGTGAACCCACAAAATTAATGATCCCGACAGGCCAGCGGCGCGCAATCCTGTAATAGAAGTGGAAATCCTCGCCTATTTGAAATTCACTCGAAAAGCCATGTACCGTTTCAAGAACCTCCCGACGAATCATCAGAGAACTGGGCAAGCCAATATTTTCGTAAATAATATGGAGCGTTGCATCATCACTTTGCAGAATGAGCCATGGCTTTTCCCCCAGCTTTTCCATTAACCTCGGACAGGTCTGAAAGTGAGTAAGTGTCGCAGGGCCGTCTGCCGAGAAATTACAATAATTCGTGAATACTAATCCAACATCGGGGTGTTCTTTCAGAAATTCAACTTGTCTTTCTATTCTGCCAGGAGCCATGATGTCATCCGCATCGAGGAAGCAGATGTATTCACCAACACTTCGCTGCATGCCTGTGTTGCGTGGCACGCCGGGACGGCCGTCGCTGTTTCTCTGAAGAATATAATTTATATTTTCTCCATAAGCAGATACGCGCACGCCAGTATTGTCAGAGGACCCATCATCAATGACAATAATTTCAGTATATGGGTAGCTTTGGGTGAGCACGCTTCGTAATGCGTCATCTATATAGCGCTCAGCATTGTAGGTGGGGATCACAACTGAAACTAATGAACCATTATTCACTGAAGGTACCCCGCCTTTCTGCAGGCTTGCTTGAAATCTTGCAATATAGCTGAAAAACAACCATTTTGTTGTACCATGCGATGGTTTCTCAATAACGTCTTTTATTAATTTCGGGTTATTGTCAAAAGTGGTGCTCAGGCCGCCGCTTGAATCAAGCGGCGGCCTGAACACCACTTTTGACAATAACTCCTGTTCTTTAACAGGCTGTTGAAAAACGCCACCTGACTGGCAAAATAGCAATAAATCAACGAGGGCGGAACCAGTAACGATGCGCGGAGCTGATATTCAACAGGACAGGCTGTTCAGCACGGTTATTCCAGAGGAACGTGTACCCCCCGATCATCCCCTGCGGCCGATTCGTGAGATGGTCAATACGGCGCTGAAGGGACTGGACGTGGATTTTAATGCCCTGTACTCGGATCTGGGTCGGGATTCGATACCACCGGAGAAGTTACTCAGAGCCCAATTGCTGATGGCGTTCTATACGATCCGGAGCGAGCGTCAACTAATGGAGCAGATCAACTACAACCTGCTGTATCGCTGGTTCGTGGGCTTTTCGATGGATGATGAAGTCTGGGATCATTCGACGTTCACCAAGAACCGGGACCGTCTGCTGGCAGGAGAGGTGGCTCATCGGTTCTTTGCGCAAGTGCTGTCCCAGGCTGAGGCTGCCGACCTTTTATCGAAAGAACATTTCAGTGTGGATGGCACGTTGATCGAGGCCCTGGCCTCACTGAAGAGCTACCGGCCCAAGGATGAGGACGGGCCGCCCGGCGGTGGTGGTCGTAATCCGAGCGTGGATTTTCACGGTGAGAAACGCAGCCGTGATACACACGAGTCGAAGACGGACAAGGACGCGTATCTGTTCAAGAAGAGCAAGGGCGCGGAGTCCAGGCTGGCGTATCTGGGACATATCTTGATGGAGAACCGACATGGCCTGGTGGTCGATGCCAAAGTCACGCAGGCCACGGGCAAGGCGGAACGCGAGGCGGCCGTTGACCTTGTAGATGCGCTCGGCGGGAGTCAACGGATCACGCTGGGCGCGGACAAGAACTATGACACGAAGGGCTTCGTGGAGGATATGCGAGAGATGACGGTCACGCCACACGTCGCCCAAAATGACACCAACCGCTCATCGGCGATCGATGGGCGCACCACCTGCCATCCGGGGTACGCGACCAGCCAGACGATCCGCAAGCGGATTGAGGAATGCTTTGGCTGGGCCAAGACGATCGGCGGCTTGCGCAAGAGTCGGTTTATCGGTCGCGAGAAGCTGGATTTCCAGTTTGTCCTGACGTTTGCGGCCTATAACCTGATCCGGATGCGCAATCTGAAGGCGGTGTCGTGTTGAAGGTCTGCGTGTCGAGGGGGTGGTCCGTCTGCCAAGCTGTTTTCTGGAATGATTACCTGCAATACGGCCGCTCGCCTTGCGAAAACTCCGCGGAGATGTTCCTGCACAGACTGATTCGAGCTCAATACCAGCGATTTTCAACAGCCTGTAAATTGATCAAGCAGCACCTGCACATCAAATCTTCTTTCGGCGCGTCCGAAAATGTGGTGAAGACTCGGATATGGATTGCATCTTCCATTTATGTACAGGTCGCCATCATCAAGAAGCGACTAAATCTCTGCGTCGAACTTGACACAATGTTGCATATTTTGAGCCTCACGCTTTTTGAGAAATTTCCTCTGGAACAGATGTTTGCAAATTGCGATTACAAAAGCCGAAGAGCCTGACATGCGTAACCAGTTGAATTTGCTATGCCAGCGTGGCATGACGGCAGTCTTCTCTATATTATTTTGCCCGTCAGATTGAAGGACTGACGAAATCTTCAGCGTTCAGTCGCGACTTGCGAGTTGCGTTGACACGTAATATGTATCAGGTTAACTTTTAAAAGGAAACATGCAATTACTCGGGGACAAGGGTGTTCTGATATCCACTGCACAAACGTTACTTTCGTAACCATTACCCATGTAGTATGGTTACTAATTGATCTTGATTGCGAGTCTTTCATTGCGCCCGAAATTTTTATCCATCCGTAAGGGGTTTCTCGGTCCCTCTCCAGACAACAACCTGATGAATGAGGTGCCAGCTTGACTAGAGACAATGTTCCAGAATTGGTCGAGCTTGGCTCATCGCGAGGAATTGCCCAAACGGTGGGCGAGTTGTTCAGGGATCGCGAGCTACTGTATTTCCTTGTATGGAAGGACATCAAGGTCAGATACAAGCAGACAGCGCTCGGCGTGGCGTGGGTCATTTTGCAGCCTTTGCTGGGAATGCTGCTGTTCACCCTGCTTTTTGGGAAAGTGGCAAAATTGCCGAGTGATGGTCTTCCGTATCCGATATTTTATTATTCCTCGCTTTTATCCTGGACCTATTTCTCTACCTCGCTTAATACGGCCTCGAACAGTGTGATCGGCAATACTGCGCTGGTCACCAAGGTCTATTTCCCGCGGATTCTTCTGCCAGCGTCATCAGTCCTGGCCTCGCTCCTCGATCTGGCTATTGCATCGATCATTCTTTTCGGACTGCTGTTATTCTACCAGACACCACTGACACCGGCGCTGTTTCTCCTGCCTCTAATCCTGGCCCTGCTTTTTGTCTTTACGCTGGGTGTCGGTCAGCTGCTCGCTGCGCTCAATGTCAATTATCGGGATATCAAACACGCCTTGCCGTTTTTCCTTCAACTATGGATGTTTGCCTCTCCTGTTGTTTATCCCGTGAGCATGGTACCGGAAGGCTATCGCTGGCTGGTGATCCTCAACCCCATCGCAGGGATCATCGAGGCAACCCGCGCCATCATATCTGACCGTCCGGTTCAATGGGATTGGCTCGGTGTCTCATGCATCGTCACGATTGTAGTATTCATCGTCGGGATACGGTATTTCCACCACACGGCGCGTCGTTTTGCCGACGTAATCTAAACAGATAACAGGAATACAATAACAGCATTGGCCGAATGGGCCACGCTTGGTTGGTATTGACCAGGTACAGGGCCTCGACACAGGTGTTGGAGAAATATATGAGTTATCCGGTCATACAGATTTCAGGCCTTTCCAAACGTTATCGTCTCGGTGAGTATTCATCAGACACGCAGCTTCGTGAAGCGGTCATGCGAGGCATGTCGAAACTTTTCCGGCGTGAACGGAAGGAAGTAAAAAACATCTGGGCAGTCCGTGATGTCACTTTCGAGGTGGAGAGGGGAGAAGTCCTGGGTATTGTCGGGAGGAACGGTGCGGGCAAGAGTACGCTCCTGAAGCTATTATCCAGGATTACGGCCCCGACATCCGGCAGCATCAAGGTGGCTGGACGCATTGCTTCGCTGCTTGAGGTGGGCACGGGGTTTCACGAAGAGTTAACAGGTCGCGAGAACATCTACCTGAATGGTTCGATCCTGGGCATGAAGAGGAAGGAGATCGAGAGGCAAATAGATGCAATTGTCGAATTTTCGGGGATCAGCGAGTTCGTCGATACACCGATCAAGCGGTATTCTTCCGGGATGCGCCTGCGCCTGGGTTTTGCCGTCGCCGCCCATCTTTCACCGGATATCCTCCTGGTTGACGAGGTTCTGGCAGTTGGAGACGCGGATTTCCAGAAAAAATGTCTGGATACAATGGATGGGCTGCGCTCCAGCGGAAGGACGGTATTATTTGTGTCGCACAACATGGCAGCGGTAGAAAGTCTGTGCAGCAGATGTATCTGGATCGATGCAGGACGCATTCGGGCAGATGGTGATGCGCGCGAAATTATCGGCGAGTACATGCGAACATTTGCAAAGGCCTCGACAGGAGCTGTTGATCTCGAGAGCATAGATTCCCGAACCGGTAACGGGGAAGGAAGATTTACAAACATCGAGTTCAGGGATAGAGCTGGCGAAATTACAAATGTTATCCGTAGCGGTGACAAGCTTGTCATGCGGCTCCACTACCGTGCGAACAAGGCCTTGCGGGACGTTGTCATCGGGATAAATATCCATAATGAATACGGCGCCCTGGTCGCGGCCAGTAATAACTGGGCAACAGGTGATGACATTCCCATCGCGGAAGCCGGAGAAGGATATGCTGATTTCGAGATCGATTGTCTCTATCTTCTGCCTGGCCGTTATTTCATATCGCTCTGGCTGGGTAAATGGAATCACCAGCAGGATGTATTAAAGAACTGCATCCACTTTGATGTGGAATCCTCCGATTTTTACGGATCTGGCAGAGGGATTGACAGCAGTTTCGGCATGATGTTTTTCCCTTCGCGCTGGAAATCCTGCCCGCCCCAGGAACATGCTGCGATCCAGGGCAACTGACGCAGCCCCTGTACATGTCTGACAGACTGGCTGAGACTGCACGCACGGCTCCTCTGCAAACATCGGATAGCAGCCCCGGGCTTGCTGATGATTTCTCAGACTCCCGGGCAAGCGGCAGGGTAATCGGCACGCTGTCCACCAGTGGACACCAGCGGCTGGGCGCGGACGTCGAGAGCGTGCTGAGTATCGACAATGGCGCACTCCGCATTGCCCCTCTGATCGATGCAGGCTTCGGCCGTGCCGCAATTACCTATGGCCCGTTTGCAACACGCCCCGGCCTGGCATTCGCGGTATTTATGCTGAATGGCCATAATACCGCCCAGTCAGAACCTTTGTCGGATACGTTCCCCAGGCGGATGAGGAACTGGCTGAAGGGAAGCGAAACCGACCCGCAAATTTCCAGACTGTTTCTGTGGCTGCGCAGCGGGCATATCCGTCGTGTCCTGCGACAGTTCCGGCGCTGGAAGCGCACGGCGCCAGGCAGACATCCGGTGCCACTACTGGACGAAAATCTCGCTGTCGGCTGGTTCCCTGATGTTGTAACACCGGACCCAAGAGAGGAGGGGCATGCATTTATTATGCATGCCCTTGGACCCGAGAACGGCGAACTCTGGACGGGGGTATCTTCCCGTCGTACACGGCCACTGCGTG
This sequence comes from uncultured Gammaproteobacteria bacterium, assembly GCA_963701455.1. Taxonomy (GTDB): domain Bacteria; phylum Pseudomonadota; class Gammaproteobacteria; order UBA9214; family UBA9214; genus UBA9214. Next base: position 56,137 of record CAVPAE010000004.1, on the reverse strand, counting down.
GTGTGCAGAACTTGCCTGTCTACTATATTTCGGTTGTACGTCAAGAGGGTACTGTCTACTACACCACCTCAATCGAAGGTGCGGTCGGCCTCAGCCCCTACCCATGGTTACGACCGGTAGCGATCGATTCCAGACAACATCCGGGAAAGGCATACGTCTGCATCCACCAGGGCGTGCTGGGACAGGTGGGGTGGCGAATGGATACCCGCGTCTATGGTGTCCGGGTTGCTGAACTTGCCGGATATGAATCCTGGTGCGGCGGCGCCCACGCTGCAGACAGATTGTCGAATGGTTATGTATCAACCAACGCCGAAAGCGAGGTTGGCGGCCCATGGCAGGCGTGGGAAGTTCATGATGCAGGGCCGTCCCCTCATTCTGTTGCTGCGACAATTGCGGTGCTCGATCCGGGTGCACCCAGCGGCTTGATACATGCTGTGGTTACCACGGAAAAGGAAGCACCGCATCAAGTCGGACTTGTCTGGCGATTACTGGACCAGCGCAATCACTGGCGACTGGTTGTTAAATCGTCCACCTGCGAGATTGTTCTTGTCACGGAAGGTAATTGTCATGTCCTGACATCCAGGACATTAGCCGATTCCGGCAGCCCTGGACGTCGCCTGCAGGTGCTGGATGATGGCAACCGCCTGATGGCTTATGTGGATGGAGAGCCATTACTGGATACATGGCTCGTGGATTCACGGCTGCAGGAAGCGACCAAAACAGGAATTCTTATCGAGAATTCAGAAAAGCGTCCTGGGGCTATAGGCTCATTTGAAGCGCATCCAAGGCAGGTGAGAATTCCTGACGTGCTCGATATGGGGCGACCCTGGCTGCGCAAAGGTATGCGTGTGGTTGTGGCCGATGATTTTACAGGTGAGCCGGCAGACCTCGACGGGCGCATCACCCCGGTCGGCGGCAAGTGCTGGAGTCGTGTGATAGGAACGGGCAGTATCGAGGTCACAGGCGAGGGATATGCACGCGTCAGGACCCCTTGCCCCGGCCGTACGGCATATTGCGTAGACTGGAATCACGAGGATTTTGTTGACCTGGAGGTCACCATTACACCTTCCGGGAATAAGTCCGGAAAAAATCAAACCACTGCTGGATTTATCCTTTATCAGGATTCCGGGAACTACGTGACACTGAACGCATACCGGGCCGACTATTATCCGGGAGGCTCCGTATCGACTTTCTTCAAGTTCAATGGATTCGAGGATATCTACGATGCCGTCTGGGTCAATGTCGGCGATCGGATCGCTTATGGCAAATCTTCGCGAATCAGGCTTTGCTGCGATGGCACACAATATGTTGTATTCGTAGATGATGAGGCTGTCCTGTACAGGGCCTTCAGAGATGTATACCCTGATGTCAAGCCGCTGCGCATAAACAAGGTTGGCATCATCGCAAACTGGGAGTTCGGCACGGACACTGGAAGTACCTTCAAGCAGTGCATGATGCGGGTTTGAATCTGAGCGTCTCTCCAAAGGCCGTGGGCCGGAACACGTGTGGCAACGCTTGAGTTGGTTGATTCAGGTTCAAGGGTAAACGGGATAGTACTTCTGTACGGTATGTGTAGCCTGTTGAGTCGTATATTCTTGTGTTACTGCAGATTGGTAGGGTACTATTTATGTTAACTGGTACTGATGATGGTATTCTTTGGTGTCAGAATTTTGCGGCAAGACGTGTAATAAATAATTTGCGTATTAAATACAATGGGTTAGATGTAGGCATGCTGAAGTACTGCAAAGCTTCTAAAGCTCTCATTTAATAATAAGCCACTAGAAGGTGACTACGATGAAAAAGTCGGTATTTTTGACACTAATCCTTTTACCCCTGTTATCAGCAAATGCTTTTGGCGCTGTGGTGCAGTGGGACGACCAACGGACACTATTATGAGGCGGTGTTGGTCGGCGACCCTGGCCGGTATCTCATGGACCGATGCAGCGGCTGCAAGCAGCGCTCTGATGCGGGGGGCTATCTGGCAACGGCGACATCGGCTGAAGAAAATACTTTTATATTTGGCCTAATAGACTCTGAAGCCTTCTGGGTCACCGATTTTCAGAACAATTTGGGTCCCTGGCTTGGCGGATATTATGACGGCGATCTGGCTAACATCGCTACTACAGACTGGAAATGGGTGACCGGGGAAGCCTGGGGCTACACCAATTGGGAAACAGCTTCGAAACCTGAACCGAACAACAACCCGGGTGAGTTTTATATCAACTATTTCAACTACGGCAGTCAAGCTATCCGCGACTCGACCTGGAATAACATGGTGAATATTTATCCTGAAACGGAAATCAGCGGTAATACCGAGGTCCGTGGTTACATCATAGAATGGGACGCAAATCCCGTACCGGTCCCTGCTGCCATCTGGCTGTTTGTTTCCGGCTTGCTTGGCATTTTCGTTACCGGCAGAAAAGCCAGGAGTTGTTAAAGAAGGCTGTTAATCAAAAACCTGATTGCCATGTCGGGAGGCGATCCTGACGCTCTGGCCAATGGGTCTGGATACGTGCAGTTCTGACCGGTACTAAAATCCGGTCAGCTGCAATTCAGCTCCGCCAGTAATCCTGGCGGGTGATTGTCCCTAATAACATCATGCCTGCGCCCTGGCGCGCAGATACCCGGGTCCGCCGGTCCGAAGCCGGCTGGATTGCGTAAAATGGGTCGCATATACTTTTAGTGTCCGGGTATGCTGTTATCACCCCCTTGGCATCCAGACCAGTCAGGGCCCGAAGGATTCCCAAGATGCGGATAGCATTCGTTGCACAACCCATCGATCCGGTTTTGCCGCCACGACAGAACTCCATCGGCCTTATCGTGCATCACACAGCGCGCCTGCTTGCGCGTGACCACGACGTGACGATCTACGTCAACGCGAGTCTCAACGATCGACGCAACCTGCCTGATGACGGCATCGACTACCGCTTCATACCGGGTTACCTGGATGAAGCGGTTCTGCGCCTGCTTGGGCGTTTTCCCAACCGGATCGACCAGAACCGCATCATCGCGTCAAACCACTACTACCGTGCCTATGCCGGTGCGGTTGCGCGTGATCTCGAGAACGCCGGTTTTGACTGGGTGCATATCGTTAATTTCTCCAATTTCGTACCGATTCTGCGCAAACGGCTGCGCAACACGCGCATTGCCCTGGAAATGCAATGTGAGTGGCTGACCCAGCTTCCACGTAACAAAATTGAAAAGCGTCTCGAGAAGGTGGATCTTGTGACAGGATCCAGCGGATACATCACCAAACTGATTGCCGAGGAATTTCCTGACTACAGCAGTCGCTGCCACACACTTTACAATGGTTTTGAAATGGAACGGTTTGCAGACGTTCCCATTACACGCAGCAAGACAGAGCGACCTCGTTCGGTACTGTTTGTGGGCCGGCTTTCGCCCGAGAAAGGCATCCACACGCTGTCTGGACGCGATGAGCCAGGTCGTCACCCAGCGTCCTGATTGTCGTCTCGACCTGGTGGGCTCTCCCTCCACTCTCCCGCTCGGGTATATCGTCGGTATCAGCAGGCCCCGGAGGTGATGGCGCTCAGAGCCTATTACGATGGCACGATCTGCGATGATTACCAGCAATATCTGCAGCAACGAGCCCGGAGCGAGCCGTTGCTTGGAAAGGTGCGTTTTGTCGGCAGTAATACCACAAGCGGAACTGCCGGCCTGGTACGCACAGACCGATGTGCTGGCCAACCCGTCATTCAGTGAATCTTTCGGCATGAGCCTCGTCGAAGGCATGGCAACCGGACTGCCGGTTGTAGCGACACGGGCCGGCGGTATGCAGGAGATTGTGCAGAACGGACAAACGGGTTTCCTTGAGCAACCCGGCGACGTGGACGGGATCGCAGCGGCACTCCTTGACTGTCTGGACAGCGCCGAACGACGGGACGCCCTCGGTTCGGCCGGAAAGCAACGCGCCGCTTGAAATGTTCTCCTGGTCGGCGCGGGCCGACCGCCTGGCGGAGTTGTACCAGGATAAAGCCCTGATCTCCCGACGGCGGCCCTGCCCGACCCACGATTTCAGTTTTCCGGCAGACCATGGATGGGGTGTACCGAAGTCACAGTACAGCGACAGCAGGGGTAATCACCATTATCTGACCGGGAAACGAGGCGCCTCCTTTGTTGATGGCAGGCAACGGTAGTACACTAATTCGTCAATCTTGTCGTTGTTGCTGGTAACAGATAAGTGTATGAAAAAAATAGAAAACCAGTTTCAAACAACTATGGCGCCGGCGTTTGCCCTGGCGATTCCATGCTGGCCTGGCTTGATGCAGGGCCCTGACAAGACCACGCCCGGGCTTGCCCGGGCAGTCACCCGCCTGATTTCCAGACTGAGCGTCATGTCATTCCGCCGGAAGGCCGGTAACGGGCCGGTCGTGAGTTGATGCGGGGGCTGATAAAAGGCGTTCTCGATCGCTGGGCAAGTCGCCGCAGCCGTCCGTTGTCAACCACTGAGCTTGTGATGCCAGCAGTGGTGTTCGCACCGCATCCGGATGATGAAACGCTGGGGTGCGGTGGACTCATTGCCCTCAAGACGCGGCTTGGTGTTGCCGTCAAGGTTGTCTTCATGACGAACGGACAGCATTCCCATCATCGCTTTCTGGATAAGGACGACCTGGCAGTGCGTCGCAGGCAAGAGGCGAACGATGCATGCTCCAGGCTTGGTGTGCGTGTTGAAGATGTACATTTCCTCGACTATCCGGATCAGTACCTGCATGAACATGCTGCCGACGCACAACAGCAGGTCGAAGCGATACTGGTGCAGATGCCGGACTGCCAGGTCTTTGTGCCCTATCGCCTGGACAAGATCAGTGATCACCTCGCCACGCGTGATATCGTGCGGGCGGCCGTGGCAGCATGCAGTACAGCGCGGGAGCAAACGATACAGGTATTCGGCTACCCTGTCTGGTTCTGGCACCACTGGCCACAAACCTCAATCGCTGTTGAACGGCGTGCACAGTTACCGCAGGTGGCACTGGCAACCCTGCGTGCCTGGTCTGCGCGGCTCAGCGATCTGCGCTCTCATGTCGAGATCAGTGCGGTACTCGTATCAGAAACAGCAGGCGCTGGCCATGCATCGCACGCAGATGGAACGGCCAGACGCTTACCCTGACTGGCCTGTCCTGGCCGATATCGGATCCGGTCAGTGGCTCGCGTGTTTCTTTGGCGAACGCGAGTATTTTCACCGCGAGGCGAATAACCACAGGACGGGCTGACAGGTCCTGCTGCCAGCGACCTCAGAGAGTCGGGATCATGCATTCATCTACAGACCTGCCGAAATTGAGCATCGGACTCCCGGTCTTTAACGGGGAGCGCTATCTTCGTGAGGCGCTCGATTCACTCCTTGCCCAGAGTATGCGCGACTTCGAATTGATTATCTCGGATAACGCGTCCACTGACAGCACTGAGTCCATCTGCCGACAATATGCGGCTGCCGATCCACGTATCCGCTACTACCGGCAGTCTGTGAATATTGGGGCGGGCCCCAACTACAATTTTGTGTTTCATGAATCACGTGGGCGCTACTTCAAATGGGCGGCACACGATGACTTTCAGGATCCGACCTGTTTTGAAGTGTGTGTTGACGTGCTCGACGCACATCCGGATGGCGTTATATGTCACGGACTGCTTGCCGATGTTGATCCGGAAGGCGAGATCCTGGCGGAGTTTGATCGCGGCCAGCAAGGTCTTGCCGGGCCGGTTGAGCGATTCTGGCAAATGATCCTGTTCGGACATAATTGCGCTGAAGTTTTTGGTGTCATACGCCGCGACGTCCTGGCAAAGAGCCAGCTGATTCGTGACTACACCGATTCCGACCGGACCTTGCTTGCGCAGCTGGCACTGGCCGGACGAATTTACCAGGCGCCTGAAGTTCGCTTCTACAGGCGCCTGCATCCGAATAAATCCGACAGGGTGTTCCCGTCATCCTTCGATCGCGCTGAATGGTTCAACCCCGCTAATCGCGATCGCATCGTCCTTTCCGCGTCGCGGCAGTTGCGAGACCTGGTTATGGCAGTCATTCGGAGCGATGTATTGTTCAAAGATAAAATACGCTGCCTGTATCGCCTTGCCAAGTTGGTCAAATGGAACAGTGATACCTACTGGCAGGAGTATGTGTGGGCCTTGCAACGACTGTTTCGCAAGGCATGATCGATGCTCTGCATTGTAATAACATTGCAGCACAATGTGCTATGTTACATTGGCAGTCTGCCGCCGGCAGATTGCATTGAATAAATGAGATAGACGAGAGGCATATACGTGTGGTTCAAAGCTCTTCCCTGAAATTATTCCGGAAGCTCCGTGCAAAGCTCGGTTCGATCCGGGCGAATATCCTGAACATCTGGTAGAGCAGATTCTGTTTTGACAGCTGGCCAGGGTCGGGGCTTGCGATTTCACGCTGGTGAATCTAATTCAGATTACGAAACAGGAACAAATGAAATACCGGTACAGGATGCCATCGCATCCTGGTTATTACCGGGCGGAGTGTTCGTTGATATCGGTGCCAATGTTGGCTTCTTCTCGGTTATTGCGGCACGCTTGACCGGACCGTCAGGCCACGTATACGCATTTGAGCCGGTACACAAAAATGCTGCGCTAATTCGGTCAAATCTAAAACGTAACGATTTCCACAACGTCACGGTCATTGAAGCGGCTGTTGCAGACCGGCAGGGTACCGGTACGCTTGTCATGGCGGATTACGCGGGTGGGGCGGCGCTCGATTTCGTTGATGCGCCACCGGATGCAGCAGGATCGGTAGTGGTCGATATCGTAACGCTTGATGACTTCCTCTGCGCAGGAAGGACGCCGGTCGCCGACAATGGTCAAGATTGATGTGGAGGGTGCAGAACCGGAGGTGCTCGCGGGTATGGCCAACACGCTGGTAACTGCCCGGCCCGTTGTGATCGTGGAAGTGGATGACAGCCGGAAAGAAAGGCTCAGGACCAAGCTGGAGGCCTGCAGGTCCCTGCTGGAGGATGCGGGCTACGATGTGTCGATCCTTGAGGATTCCTACCCGGACATTAAATGGCATGTAATGCACTTGCTGGCTGTTCCAGGGCAGGCTTGATCAATACCACCGGGAATCCCTCGGGCTATTCCGGGACAGGTGTCCAGATGTTATCTATGCATTGTTGTAGATTGTTTTGCGGGTGTTCCAGTCGTTCCTGTTCAGGAACCGCCGGGCTGATTGCGGCTGCTTTTATTCTTCTGTTATTGGGCGCCTGCAGCAAGGGGCCGGATCTGTCAGAAGGTTACCTGATCGAGGGGCCGGTTCCCTTCAAACACAGGGTAATTGATCCTCACCCCCCCGGTGGGGAAGATTGTTGCACCGACGTAGTTGCAGCCGGCGACATTAATAATGACGGTTATCTCGACCTGGTACTTGGATCTGAGCATGATAAGGGCACGGGGCTTGTCTGGTATGAATTTCCGCTGTGGCAACGACACCCGGTCGCCGATGGCGAATTTACTACCGATATGCAGGTTGCCGATGTGGATGCAGACGGTCTTCCGGATATCATCGTCGGGGAATCCGAACGCGGATTGATGTGGTTCAGCAATCCGGGACAAGGTGATAACTGGCAGGGACACGTTATCGGTCCGGGTTATGTACACGATATTGCCGCCGGTGACATTGACGGGGATGGTGATATCGACTTCGTGACCTGCGACAAGAAAAGGGTCGTGATATGGGTGCAGACAGAGCAAGGCGTCTGGAAACAGCGTACCTTGCTCGAGCGTGATGGTGAGGGTACCGCCCTGGCGGACCTTGACAATGATGGTGACCTTGATGTCGTGCTGGGAGGAATCTGGCTTGAAATGCCACAGGATCCCTTGCATGGCGAGTGGCGGCAGTATGTTTTTGCTCCCGACTGGAACAAGGATGCGCGTGTTGCAATCGGCGACATCAACAGGGACGGTCGGCTGGATGTTGCGCTCTCGGCTTCCGAAAGCGAGGGCCCGCTTGCCTGGTTCGCTGGACCGGCGGATCCGCGTTCAGCCGCCTGGCCTGGTCAGCAAATCAGTACCCACACATTGCAGGGCGCGCACAGTCTGAAGCTGGCCGATCTGGATCACGATGGTGATCTCGACCTGGTGACGGCGGAAATGCACACCGGTGGAAAACGCGTATTGATTTACCTCCAGGATGCAGGGGCATGGCAGGAGATATCAATTGCTGAAACCGGTTCACACAATCTCCAGGTGGCCGATCTTGGTGCTGATGGTGACCTTGACCTGATTGGCAAGAACTACGGGGGCGTAGACAGGGTTTTCGAGGTATGGGAGAACCTGAGCAGTGACAGGGCATTGATAACAGGATGCAGCAAGGATGCCGTGATCGAGGCTGGCTGGCAGTATTTTGCCATCGATTCAGCCCGCGGCGAAGAACAGGATCAGATGATGGGGCTTGCCAGCGGTGATCTCAACAGGGACGGCTGGCCGGATATCGTTGCAGGGTCACTGTTGTACCTGAATCCCGCAGGGGCAGGCAAAGAGTGGCCCCGCATTACGCTGCCGGATGAAGTGGATGTCTTTTTTATCGTCAACGTTGATGGTGATGAATATGCAGACATGGTCGGTTTTCATGCTGATCAGGCAGTCTGGCTTGAATCTGCCGGTGCCGGCGCAGGGCGATGGACGCCGCGCAAGGTGGCCTCGATACCCAATGGGCGTACCCAGGGCTATCAGATCGCACAGATCTTTCCCGGTGGGCACCCGGAACTGGTCTTCACCCGTGGCATGGGCCTGTACCTGATGCAGATTCCGGATAATCCGGTTACATCAGACTGGCCTGTTACGCAGATTTCAGACATGACCGAAGAAGAGGGCTTCGCGGTCGGTGACCTGGATGATGACGGTGATCTGGATATCGTTACATCAACGAGGGATGGTTTTCATATTCGTGGTTTCATCAATCCCGGTCTGGCAACAGCCAGCGGCAACTGGTCCTCGTTTTTAATTGGCACCTCACCGGCACGACTGGACCGGATGGCACTGGCAGATATAGATGGCGATGACCGTGCCGACCTGATCGTCTCTGAGGAATCACGGGATCTCGACTACAATGCCGGAATTGCCTGGTACCGGGCGCCGGAAGATCCACAGGCCGGTAGCTGGGAACGACAGCGTGTCGTTAACATGCGCTCGGCCAACAGCCTTGACGTGGCGGACTTCGACGGTGACGGTGTTATGGATATCGCGACTGCAGAACATACTGATATGAATCCGGGCGAGGTCGCCGCCGATAACAGGACGTTGCTGCTGTTGAATCGTGAGCACGGTAAATCATGGCAAACTGTCTGCGTCGATGCAGGACCACGGTCCAGCCACCTCGGGACCCGCGCGTGGGATATTGACAAGGATGGAGATCTGGATCTCGTTTCAATAGCGTGGAGTCAGTATCAAGATTTGCACCTGTGGTACAACCCCGGGCGACTGCCATAGCAGACAATAATGTCAGGACATTTTGATAAGCAGCGCAAGATAATGGTATCGTTTAACGAGATACTTCAATTGCCATCATACTGGAGAATTCTGCATGGCTAGCATTTTGGTAACCGGTGGAGCTGGAAACATTGCGAGCGCACTGACGGCCAGGTTGGCCGAAACCCCGGAAAACTTCGTTGTTGTAGCCGACAACCTGTTGACTGGAAGCCTGAGCAAGGTTCCCCGGCATCTGGAAAACGTGCGCTTCATGAAGTGCGACGTCAATCAGTTCGATGATATAGCGCCACTGTTTTTCACAAACGGGTTCGACTATGTATTCCACTTCGCAGCTGTTGTCGGTGTGCAGCGGACGCTGGCTAACCCGGTTAGTGTGCTGCATGATATCAAGGGGATAGAGAACGTCCTGAATCTTTGCAAGAACACCGGGGTCAAGCGAGTCTATTACTCATCGTCTTCGGAAGTGTACGGCGAGCCTTTCGAGATTCCGCAGAACGAGCAGACAACCCCGTTGAATTCTCGCCTGCCCTATGCGGTTGTCAAGAATGTGGGTGAGGCATATATCACGTCATACAAGCGTGAATTTGACCTGGACTACACAATCTTTCGTTTCTTTAACACCTACGGGCCAAACCAGACAGAAGACTTTGTATTGCCCAGATTCGTCAAGTCGGCCATATGTAACGAGCCGATAACGATCTACGGTGATGGTTCACAGACCCGGACATTCTGTTATGTTGATGATACCGTCGGGGCTTGTGTAAATGCGCTAAACAGAGCGGCTTTCATCAACGAAGTTGTTAATGTTGGTGGCGCACAGGAAATCTCGATTCTCGATCTGGCGAAGGAAGTCATAGAGGTTTGCGAATCAAAATCCGAGCTCAAATTCCTGCCGGCATTGAGCGAAGGCGACATGACCAGGCGCTGTCCGGATGTCAGCAAGATGTTGACCCTGCTCGACCAGGAACCTGTATCACTCACAGAGGGTATACGCAAGCTGCGGGATTACCTGGCATGATTCTGGAACCCTCATCCAGCAGGATCATAACAATTGCTTTCGACCTTGATATAAGGCCACAGTGACAGTCGCATCCGATGCAATTTTCAGGCTGAATTATTTCCGATGGCTGCCTGCAGGTGCAGCACCTTCTCCACTGCAGGTTTGAACATTGCGTCCGGATATCAGGCTAATTGCATGTATCCGGTTGTTGCTTGTGTATCCACTTTGCAGATCATGCATCAGTGACAATCAAGAATGACATGAGTCTTGACTTTACTCTGGTCGCGTACTACGGCGAGAAACCCCCGGCCCTTTCCGGCCTGTTGAGCGTACTCCAGACCGAGTTAATCAACTTGCTTGGCGATGCGTACAACGCCTGCGAGATTGAACAGATTCACGGCACGATAGTCGGGCTCGAGGGCTGCCGGAGCAGATCTGGCATACAGAATGCCAATCTTTGCGGTGCCGGGGATAAAAACAGTTGCATGGAACTGGAGGGACTGTTCGACTTTCTGCTCAAGACACCCTTGCTACCAATGCAGGTACGTTTTGGTGGTTATTCGAAAGACATGGAATATCCATTCAAAAGCCGTGGATATCAACCCTATATCCGCACCTTCGGGTTGCATGACCAATCTGCAGTTCTTATCGGATGGCCTGCTGAGTCAGACATTTTCCCGATGTCACTGGACTCACTGCGCAGGGAGTGCATCAAATATCATGTTATGCACAAATACCACGCACAGCCTGCAGATGTCGACAATGATCTTTTCATGGTGATAGGTCAAATTGATCACGGCATGGCCAACAGGGAGTTGCTTGACGCCGCCCAGAGCCGTTTAAGAAGCCTGCTATCAGAACAGCGACCTGTTGATATAGAGCTTGGAATAGCCAACCTGGCTATAGTTGGATACAGAGACACACGACTCCCCCCATCATCTTGCCTGCGTTATACGATTGAAGAAGCAATGATGAAGATTGAGCGTATAAAGCAACTTTATAGAGCATGGTAATAGTAACTGTCTGGCTAAATCCCTCGTACAGAACTGGAGATTCTGCACCCTAAAAATGCGATATATCAAAAGCCATGCAGGAAACTATCAAGTGGCGAATTTGGTTTCAGGTAAAGAAGGGAAAATTACTTTATAACGCGCTTAATTATTTCAGGTAATGCATGGCCAGGACGCAGCGATTGACCAGTCATTGTTTCTTCGTATCAGACTTAAGTGCTATGGAATGCAGTAGAGATTCAGGTACTATATCAAGTGATTTGACTATGCACGCAAGGCCAATGTCGGGGCTGCCGACACCGGTAGATTGCATTGTAATTCAAGGAGTTATCTGTGTTGAGCTGCGGATATCCACCGGCCTGAAGAATCTTTAAAAGGGTCTGTTTTACGTCATCCGGTTTACCTGTTGCATGCAGGTCTCAACGTAAGTATCAAGGGTAATATGGGATTGTGTATATTTACCCCTGCTGCCGTAATTCAGAATCGAGGTAGGCGGCTGCTTGTGCCAATTACAGAAGCGAAAATTATTCAGGGAGATGTATGATGAAGGTTGCAATCCTGGCTGGCGGACTGGGTACTCGCCTCGCTGAGGAAACCGAGGTGCGGCCAAAGCCAATGGTAGAAATTGGCGGTCAGCCGATTCTCTGGCATGTAATGAAGCACTACGCTCATTATGGCTATACTGATTTTTGTATCGCTCTTGGCTACAAGGGAGAGTATATCAAGCGCTGGATGCGGGATTTCAGTTCTCTGCACAGTAACATGACAGTGAAGACCGGTACTGGCGATGTCATTCTACATGACAATAATGATGCTGACTGGTCTGTCGACCTGATTAATACCGGGCAGGATACTGCCACCGGCGGACGAATCAAGCGCCTGGCGGACTGGGTAGGCGAGGGCACCTTCATGCTCACTTGGGGAGATGGTGTCTCGGATGTTGATCTGGATGCCCTGCTTGCATTCCACAGGTCACACGGCAAACTGGCGACACTCACGGCCGTACGACCACCAGCTCGCTTTGGCCATCTTGAATTCGAAGGTGACGGCGTGACCAGTTTCACAGAAAAGCCACAAACTGCCGAGGGCTGGATCAATGGCGCATTCTTTGTCCTAGAGCCTGGCATATTCGACTATATCGACGGTGACGATACGCAGTGGGAAAAAGAGCCCCTTGAACGTCTTGCTGCCGAAGGTGAGCTAATGGCCTTTCGTCACACATCATTCTGGCAATGCATGGACACAATACGTGACAGGAAGTTGCTGGAGAAATTATGGCAGGAGGGTAATCCTGCCTGGAAAACCTGGAGTTAGAGCATGCGGGTACTGGTTACAGGTCATAGAGGTTATATAGGCACGGTCATGGTGCCTATGCTGCTGGATCATGGTCATGAGGTTGTTGGCCTGGATACCGACTGGTTTGAACGGTGTACTTTTACTGGCAACATACCGGCAGTTGAAACTATCAAGAAAGACACGCGTGACATCATCAAGAGCGATGTCAGTGGTTTTGACGCAATTATCCATCTGGCCGGTCTATCCAATGACCCCATGGGTGATTATCGTCCCATGATCACTGAGGAGATCAATGAAAAGGCGTCAGTTGATCTGGCACGTATCGCCAAGGAAGCTGGCGTAAAACGGTATCTGTTTGCATCTTCCTGCAGTAATTACGGGGCAGGTGGGCAGGACTTCCTGACTGAAGAGGCAGCATTCAATCCAGTCACGCCATATGGCGTTTCAAAGGTGAAAGTCGAGGCCGCACTATCGAAAATGGCGGATGCCGATTTCTGTCCGACCTATCTTAGAGCGTCGACTGCATACGGGGTCTCGCCGCGACTGCGTTTTGACCTGGTGGTCAATAATCTTACTGCATGGGCATATACGACCGGGCGCGTCTATCTAAAGAGTGACGGGACGCCGTGGAGACCGCTGGTTCATGTGGAGGATATTTGTCGTGCATATATTGCGGTGCTGCATGCGCCCTGCGACCTCGTAAATAATGAAGCATTTAATGTCGGGACGACTACTGAAAATTACCAAATGCGCGAAATCGCGGAAATAGTAAGGGATATTGTTCCCGGGTGCCAGATTGATTATGCACCTGACGCTGGCCCGGATACGCGCTGCTATCGCGTGGACTGCAACAAGATATCCAGGGTGCTGCACGAGTTCAAGCCACAATGGACAGCACGCCGAGGCGTGGTCGAGTTGTACGAGGAGTACAAGAAGGTCGGGCTCACACTGGAGGAATTTGAAGGGGTGAAGTATATGCGGATAGCACATCTCAAGCACCTGGTAGAGAATGGTATTCTGGATGGTGATTTCCGCTGGACCGGACAGGCCAGGGCAGCAGGTTACTGAAGTGAATGTTTGCATGGAAAATAATCTGCTATCCACGGGATTGCATGGCTGCCGGGTAAAGAATAGTCATATACAGTCCACTTCTTGACTGAAAACAGGGATACGTAAATGTCAGTTATTACAAAATGCCGCTCCTGCGGACAGCCAGGACTGGAAATGGTGCTGGATCTTGGTCGTACACCACTCGCTGATAGACTGCTCACCAATGAGCAGTTGCAACAGAATGAACCGACATTTCCGCTTGAAGTGGGATTTTGCTCTTCCTGCGGGCTGATGCAGATACTCGAGACTGTTCCCCCGTCCATACTGTTTTGCGAGGACTATCCTTACTACTCATCATTTTCCGATGCGCTGTTACGCCACTCGAGGGAAAATGCCTTGGACCTGGTCGAAAGGCGTGGACTGGATGAATCAAGCCTTGTTGTGGAGCTTGCAAGCAATGATGGTTATCTGCTGAAGAATTATGTCGAAAAAGGTATTCCTGTACTGGGAATTGATCCTGCTGAAGGGCCGGCAAAGGATGCAGAGAAGATCAATGTGCCGACCCTGAATACGTTCTTCACTCTCGACCTGGCAAGGGAGCTGCGCGATCAGGGGAAGACCGCAGATGTTGTACACGGTAATAACGTGCTTGCCCATGTCGAGGACACCAATGGCTTCGTGGAGGGTATTCGTGAGCTTCTGAAGCCTGGGGGAGTGGCTGTTATCGAGGCGCCTTACGTCAAGGATCTCATTGACCATTGTGAATTCGATACCATTTATCATGAGCATCTCTGCTATTTTTCTCTAACAGCTCTGGATAACCTGTTTCGCAGGCATTCGTTATACCTGAATGAGGTAAAGCATCTGCCCATCCATGGTGGTTCACTGAGAATTTATGTTGAAAAAACAGAGAATGTCGGTGAATCGGTGCGCAGTATGCTCGGCATGGAACAGTCCGGAAAAGTTGACCAGATCGCCTTTTACCGCGATTTCTCGGATCGTGTGCGTGATATCAGGACAAAACTGGTAGACATGCTGAAATCACTCAAGTCGGAAGGCAAGAGAATTGCAGCCTATGGTGCGGCTGCCAAAGGCAGCACGCTGATCAATTATGCCGGTATTGGCAAGGATATGGTTGAATTCGTTGTAGACAGGAATACCTACAAACAAGGGCGCTATATGCCGGGTCAGCATCAGCCTATTTATGCTCCCGAGAAGATTCTGGAAGAGATGCCGGATTACGTCCTGCTGCTACCCTGGAATTTTGCTGATGAAATACTCGAACAACAGGCCGAGTTCAGGGCCAGGGGTGGTAAGTTTATTATCCCGATACCCGAACCAAGAATCGTGTAGTTTATGAGTTCGGAGGTGAATATAACTACCGGTAGCGGAGCTGAGATGCAGTCGGAAGTCAAAGTATGCCCGAGCTGTGAAAGTGGTCGCATGGAAGTCTTTTACAGGGCCGACTCGATTCCATCGAATAGCTGTATTCTGCTGGAGTCAAGGCAGGAAGCCATGGATTATCCGCGGGGCAATATGCGTTTGGGGTTTTGCCCGGAATGCGGATTCGTGTCCAATATTGCGTTTGATCAGAAGCTGACCGAGTACTCAGGAAGGTATGAGGAGACGCAGGGGTTTTCCGGTACATTTAACGCCTTTCACAGGGCGCTTGCCGAGAGATTGATTGAACGTTATGGCCTGCATGAGAAGGAGATTATCGAGATAGGCTGCGGCAAAGGTGAATTTCTGCTGCTACTCTGTGAAATCGGTAATAATCGTGGTACCGGATTTGATCCTGGTTTTGTGGCAGAAAGGATAGATAGCCCGGCCGCAGAACAAATTAATTTTATACAGGACTACTACTCCGAGAAATATGCCTCCTGCCAGGGAGACTTTGTCTGCTGCAAGATGACCCTGGAACATATTCATCCGACTGCGGAGTTTATCAGGACAGTACGGCGTTCTATTGGCGAGCGCCTGGATACCACCGTGTTTTTCCAGATTCCAGATGCAACACGCATCCTCAAGGATTGTGCC
Source organism: uncultured Gammaproteobacteria bacterium (assembly GCA_963701455.1). GTDB lineage: Bacteria > Pseudomonadota > Gammaproteobacteria > UBA9214 > UBA9214 > UBA9214. The sequence goes on along the minus strand of CAVPAE010000004.1, from coordinate 40,288 downwards.
TTCGAGGATATTTACTACGAACATTGTTCATATTTCACGCCAGGCTCACTTGCAAGGCTGTTCCGTCGCTGCGGCTTCGAAGTGGTCGATCTTGCTACCGAGTATGGTGATCAATACCTCACCATCGAGGCACGACCGTCGGCAAGCGAGACCGGTCAGATGGCCCCGCTATCACAAGAGAATGACCTGGCAATGGTCAGGCAATATGTCGAGGAATTTCCGGAAAAATTTGCGCAAAAGCGTGCTTTGTGGGAAAGCCGTCTCGATGATTATTGCAAGAAAAGAAAGAAAATCGTGTTGTGGGGTTCGGGTTCGAAAGGCGTGTCATTTCTGACCAGCCTCAGGATACCGGACGAACTTGAGTATGTCGTCGACATAAACCCGTATCGGCAAGGTTATTACATGTCAGGTACGGGGCATGCAATTGTGGCTCCAGAGTTCCTTGGAGAGTACCAGCCGGATGTTGTGGTCGTCATGAACGAGATCTATTGCGATGAGATCGGAAATACCTTGAAAGAGATGGGGCTTGAACCCGAAATTGTCGCACTAAAGTGATTGAACGTATGCCCGCTACACCACAATCAGTCAGGGATGTCTGCCCTGTCTGTAATTCGCACGATACCAGTCTGTGTATTAAGCTGGACGGTGTGCCTGTCTATTGCAATGTGCTGTACCCTTCCGAGAAGGAATCCCGGCTAGCGCCTAAAGGTGATGTCACTCTCATGTTTTGCAGGAGTTGCGGACACCTCTACAACGGAACATTTGATCCACACAGGATTGATTACACTCTGGAATACGAAAACTCATTGCACTATTCACCCAGGTTCCAGGATTACGCAGATAATCTGGCGGGTGAACTTGTCGAACGTTATAACCTGCATAACAAGACAATTGTCGAGATCGCGTGTGGTAAGGGTGATTTCCTGTCTCAACTCTGCCGGCTCGGAGGTAACCGCGGGATCGGATTTGATCCAAGTTACGAACCTGGCAGGCAGGGTGACGAGATGCCAGGCAGCATCTCAATTGTTCAGGACTACTATTCAGAAAAATATGCAGAATTGGATGCAGACCTGATTTGCTGTCGACATGCTCTGGAGCATATCGAGACTCCAGGGCAGTTACTTGGCACTATCCGTTCAGCTATTGGCGATCGTACAGAAACAGCTCTGTATTTCGAGGTTCCCAATTCGCTATATACACTCAGAGATCTGGGTATCTGGGATATTATTTACGAACATTGCGGTTATTTCTGCCAGAACTCACTGGCAAGAGTGTTCAGTGACAGTGGATATATTATTCACAGTTTGGTTGAGTCGTTTGGCAAGCAGTTCCTGTCTATAGAAGCTGCTCCAGCCGGGCAGCAAGCAACGAATAGCTGGGGGGCGGATAACATTGCCGGAATTGCTGCATTCGCCGATGCTTTTGAGAAGGAATATTCTGACAAGGTGACCACCTGGAAGAGTCGATTGACGAAATTCAGAAACGATAACAAGTCAGTCGTTGTCTGGGGTGCCGGGTCCAAGGGTGTTACCTTCCTGAATGTACTGGCCGCCGGCGAAGAAGTTATGTGCATCGTTGACCTTAATCCTAACAAACATCATAAATATGTTCCGGGAACGGGTCATCAGGTTGTTGGTCCGGAGTATCTTAAGCAAAATCCACCGGATGTTGTCCTGGTCATGAACCGTATCTATGCGGACGAAATCGCAAATACACTGATAGATATGCAGATTAATTCTGAAGTGGTGGTTGTCTGACTTCTGTCCATTCCTTGTAGTCTGTTGCAAGGTCCTGTTGATCAGCAAAATGCAGTGATTGATTGCAATAACCAGTCCTCAGTAGCGAGTACTCTCATGGCAGTAACCAAATGTGATTTCCTTGTAATTGGTGGTGGTGTCATAGGTGTAAACCTGGCACTTCAAGCCAGGCAAACATATCCTGATGCCAGCGTTATCCTGCTAGAGAAAGAGAATGCATGTGGGATACACGCAAGTGGACGCAATAGCGGTGTCCTGCATGCTGGATTTTATTATACGGCTGACAGTCTTAAGGCGCGTATGACCAGGGATGGTAACCGTCTACTTACAGAATATTGTTACGCTAATGACCTGGGGATCCGGCGTTGCGGCAAGCTGGTCGTTGCCAAAAATGATAATGAATTACCAGTGCTTGATGAACTCCTTGACAGGGCTGGTAAAAATGGCGTCGAACTCAATGATATTTCCGAGTCTGAGGCGCTGGAAATAGAACCACGTGTGCGAACCTGTGGGCGCGCGCTGTTCTCGCCTTCTACTTCGAGCGTTGATCCTGTCGAGGTGATGGCTGCTTTTGTGTCGGATGCCAAAAAAGCCGGCATCACAATCCTTAATGATTCCAGGTATCTTGGCAGGAAGAATGGCGTAGTCATTACAACGCGTGGTGATCTGGCTGCAGGGTATGTTATCAATGCCGCCGGTCTGTATGCAGACAGGATTGCGAAGGACTTTGGTTTCGCTGAACATTACCGAATCCTGCCATTCAAGGGGCTTTATCTGTATGCCAATGACCTGGCGCAACCACTGCGTACGAATATCTACCCCGTGCCCGATCTGCGCAATCCCTTTCTGGGTGTGCATCATACTGTCACCGTTGATGGCCATTCGAAAATAGGTCCAACAGCAATTCCCTGTTTCTGGAGAGAACATTACTCGGGTTTCGGAAACTTCAAATTGAATGAATTCTTCGAGGTTGTGTCCATGGAGGCGAGTCTTTACCTGCGGAATGATTTTGACTTCAGAGCCCTTGCCCATGAAGAAATGCGGAAGATTCGTCGGCGTAAATTGGTTGCACTGGCAGCTGAACTGGCAAGCGGGGTACGACAGGAGCACTATAGTAAATGGGGTGTTCCCGGTATCAGGGCGCAATTACTGGACATGCGGACAAGAAAGCTGGAGATGGACTTCAGGGTTGAAGGTGACGGCCAGTCGTTTCATGTGCTAAATGCCGTGTCACCGGCGTTTACCTGTGCAATGTCTTTCAGTGCATATGTGTTCGAGCAGATAACCAGACTGCTGAACGGTTCAGTGTCGAGGGCGTGAATTTTCATGCATCATTTCAGAATTATTACGACTGTCACAATTGGTGCATGGCAGCTTGATGTTGCCATATATTAGTGTACTCTTATATTTGCTTCTCACATTTTGCAAGCATTGATGTCTGGGGCCGCTGGCGGCAAGCTAACCAGTGCGTCATGCGTCAATATTTTGTTGCCATTTAGGGCTGTTTTCGAGAGGATGTTATTAGATGAAATGATTTATGACTATTTATCAAAGTTGAAGTCTAGTTAAAGAGGGCCAAGCAAAGCTTATTTAATATATTGCAAGATAAACAGATAGATAAATCAGTCAAGCTGAACCATGAAGAAGGCGGAAGTACCGGTAACGGAGAGTCAAAGATGTCTGATGAATCCGGATACACTAAGAATAACACTGACAGCGAATCCAGCGGTGATTCTGTAAACCATACCCGATTTTTTTCGCACTCCACCCGCTTATTTCGTCACCACATACCGACAGAGTACGTACTGCTGGGCGTGATCGAATTTATAGTCCTGATGTTTGCTTTTTATATTGGCCACGAAATACGTTTCGAGGGAGGCTGGCACGCATTTTATTCCGTATGACGAGTAGTGGCCGATCTGGCCAAGGGCGTTGCGTTTGCTGTTGTAATGCAATCGAGTCTGATCGCATTTGGCGTCTACCAACGACAAGTAATCGATTCAGGCAAAGCGTTGGCCGTACGAATTGGTGCATGTCTGTTGCTTGGGTGCATCGATTCTCGGCCTGACTCTATTATATCGTTCCCCTATTTCTCACTGGTCGAGGAACGCTGGCTACTTGCTGTGTTCGTGAGTTTTGTAGCTATCATGGCAGTCAGGCTGGTATTTGAACGGATTTCAGAAAGATATGACCTTCAACCCAGAATACTGGTGCTGGGCGCAGGTAAAGCCGCGAGTCTGATCAGAAGTGGCAGAGTCCAATGATGAAATTGAGGGTGTCAATATTACCGCCTATATGCCCATGCCTGGTGATCAGCAGAATGACAGGGGCATTGGACTGGCCCAAACCACGGGAGCTCTGACTAAATTCATTGCAGGAAAAAAAATCGATGTAATCGTGCTGGCCCTGGATGAACGTCGCAAAGGGCTGCCGGTACATGATCTTCTCGACTGTAAAATGAGCGGCATAGAGGTTATAGATTTACTAACATTCTTCGAACGTTATACCAACAAGATTCGTCTGGATGTTGTTCAGCCAAGCTGGTTGTTCCTTTCCGATGGTTTTCAGGTGAGTAACTTCAAGCGCCTCGGGAAATGGTTGTTTGATGTGTCCGCCGTGTTGATGCTATTACCCATAGTGATACCAGTTGGTTTGCTCAGCAGTTTCGCAATACTTATCGAAAGCAGATTTAAGGGACCCGTCCTGTATAGTCAGATGCGCGTTGGCAAAAACGGCCGATTATTCCAGCTCTACAAGTTTCGCAGTATGGTGGTAGATGCTGAACAGGACGGCGTTGCTCGCTGGGCTTCAAGTGGTGACTCCAGAATTACCCGGGTTGGTACCTTCCTCAGACAATCCCGACTCGATGAAATGCCACAGTTGTTCAATATACTCAAGGGAGATATGAGTTTTGTCGGGCCCCGGCCAGAACGCCCTGAATTTGTTGAAAAATTGACAGAAAAAATCCCCTACTACAACGAAAGGCACCGGGTTAAACCCGGGCTGAGTGGTTGGGCACAGATTCGATATCCCTATGGTGCCTCAGTCGAGGATGGGCTGGAAAAACTCCAGTACGACCTTTACTACATCAAGAACTACAATTTCCTTCTTGATGCACTGGTGCTGCTGCAGACGGCTGAAGTTGTCTTGCTTGGTCGTGGTGCGCATTAGTTGTAATCGTCCGGATCTGATCTGACGGTTACCGGTTTAATGGCGGTGACTGTCAACTCAAGTTCAAGCCACGAACTTTTTCTTCTGCCGGGTTTGCTCCCCATTCCCGCATCTGCGGTGGCGTTCGCCCCAGCACCCCTTGCTCTGATTTAGTCCAACCAATACCCATCCACGCCCCGGCCATGCCTGCCGGGTTGCAATGTCCGAGCTTCTTTCGGGACATATCCCCGATTTTGTGACGCAGTTCGCATTCAGTTCGTGTGTCTCAACACGAACAATTTTCCTGATCCTGCCGAGAATAGTCCACAGGTTGCATAACTATTAATTCATAGCATCCGTCACGTGCCCGGAATGCTGGAGATCAGGAAATGATGTGGTGTCAGATTATCCCATCCAGGTTAATAAAATTACTCATTGCGATGGTTGTCGTTGTGCAGCTTGTTGCTTGCGGCGATGATGGTGGTAGTGAAGCGAATATTGCTGTCGGGAATGGTCAGGTTCCCTCGCAGCTTGCCAGCGATGTTGTGCTGAGCGGGAGTGTGGGTGATGGTCCGGTGACTGGTGCCTCGATTGTGGTCTACAGTAACAAGGGAGAACAAATCGGATCCATGATAAGTGACAATACTGCTTCCTTCGAGAAAAACTTTAAGGTTAAGGGCAATCAGTACCCGCTGTTGCTGGAAGTAAATGGAGGTGTCGATCTGGTTACGGGCAGCACGCCAGATTTCCAGATGCTTTCGGTTATGATGAATCCTTCTGACAAGCAGGTGAATATCAATCCATTCTCAACCCTCATTGTAAAAATTGCGGAGTCTCTGCCTGGCGGGATAAATTCAGGCAATGTCAATCTGGCTATGAACTTCGTTGCCGACAGGCTTGCATTCGGGCTGGACAAGAATACTGTTCCTGATCCGATTACTACACCTATTGCAGAGATGAATGTTGCCAGCCTGATTAAGGCTAGTGAAGCCATGGGCGAGATGGTGCGCCGCACACGTGACAGGATCTCGGAAAGTTATACACCACTGTCCGGCGATCATGTGATGGCGGCGATTGCTGCTGACATGACAGATGGGTTCCTTGACGGGGTGGGGGCGGTCGGGACAGATCCAAAAATTTCTGCGGTTGCAAACGTGGTTTCGGGGCAGGTGCTGATTGAAGCCTTGAGTAATAGCCTGAAGGTTGGGGGGATCATTGCAACTGATGTGATTGATCAGGCAATAGCGATAACAAACGCCCGGATTTCATCTTCCCAACTGACTGGCAGCGTAAAGATTTCGGCTGGCCTGCTGAAGCAGGCAAGGGTCTCACTGGTTGCCGCGCAGGTTCTGGATTCAAGTGAAACGGTTGTTAGTATTTCAAACAAAGTCAAGAATATAGCGGCTGATGCATCAGCCCAGGATGTTGCTGCTGTGCTTCCTCCCGATACGTCCAGCACACTGGATTATGCGGTTGTCTTGTCTGTCACTGCGGATGAAACACAGGTTTCCGCTATTAATCAGGTTGTTTCCACTGACGGAAGTGGAGGTGCTGCTGAGGTTAATACTGTGCCGGTCATTAATGGTTCACCCGCAGGTTCAGTGACTGCGAAGGATGCGTACGTGTTTCAGCCGGTGGCTTCAGATGCTGATAATGATGTACTGTCTTTCAGCATAGCCAACAAGCCGGATTGGGCAGGCTTTAACACCACATCCGGACGTTTGAATGGAACTCCTTCAGATACTGATGTGGGAACTTATGACAATATCGTCATTTCGGTGACTGACGGCCTCGATACGGCCAGTCTGGCAGCCTTCAGTATACGGGTCGATGCGGTCATCGCTCCCAATACGGCACCAATACTTGGTGGTTCTCCTGCCGGGTCGGTGGTCGCCGGCAGCAGTTATGTGTTTCAGGCAAGTGTTTCGGATGCCGATGGTGATGCCCTGACATTCAGCATAGCCAACAAGCCGGGCTGGGCCAGTTTCAGCGCCACGTCCGGACGTTTGAGTGGCACGCCGGTCAATTCGGATGCCGGCACCTACAATAATATCCTAATCTCAGTGACTGATGGTGTTGATACGGCCAGCCTGGCAGCCTTTAGTATACGGGTCGATGCGGTCATCGCCCCCAATGCGGCACCAATAATTAGAGGGTCCCCCGCCGGTTTAGTAGTTGCTGGCAGCAGCTATGTGTTCCAGCCATCCGCCTCGGATGCCGATGGTGACGCCCTGTCGTTCCGCATTGCCAACAAGCCGGGCTGGGCGAGCTTCAGCACGGGGACGGGTCGTTTGAGCGGCACGCCGGCGAACGCGGATGCGCGGACCTACAGCAACATCGTGATTTCAGTGAGCGATGGCCAGGAGACGGTGTCCCTGCCGGCTTTCAGCATTACGGTTGAGGCGGCCAACACGGCGCCGGTGATCAGCGGCACGCCGGCCGGCACGGTGGTGGCCGGGAGTGGCTACTCATTCCAGTCCGAGTGCTTCGGATGTCGACGAGGATGCGCTGAGTTTCAGTATTGCCAACAAGCCGGGCTGGGCGAGCTTCAGCACGGGGACGGGTCGTTTGAACGGCACGCCGGCGAACGCGGATGCGCGGACCTACAGCAACATCGTGATTTCAGTGAGCGATGGCCAGGAGACGGTGTCCCTGCCGGCTTTCAGCATTACGGTTGAGGCGGCCAACACGGCGCCGGTGATCAGCGGCACGCCGGCCGGCACGGTGGTGGCCGGGAGTGGCTACTCCTTCCATCCGAGTGCTTCGGATGCCGACGAGGATGCGCTGAGTTTCAGTATTGCCAACAAGCCGGGCTGGGCGAGCTTCAGTACGGGGACGGGTCGTTTGAACGGCACGCCGGCGAACGCGGATGCGCGGACCTACAGCAACATCGTGATTTCAGTGAGCGATGGCCAGGAGACGGTGTCCCTGCCGGCTTTCAGCATTACGGTTGAGGCGGCCAACACGGCGCCGGTGATCAGCGGCACGCCGGCCGGCACGGTGGTGGCCGGGAGTGGCTACTCATTCCGTCCGAGTGCTTCGGATGCCGACGAGGATGCGCTGAGTTTCAGTATTGCCAACAAGCCGGGCTGGGCGAGCTTCAGCACGGGGACGGGTCGTTTGAACGGCACGCCGGCGAACGCGGATGCGCGGACCTACAGCAACATCGTGATTTCAGTGAGCGATGGCCAGGAGACGGTGTCCCTGCCGGCTTTCAGTATTACGGTTGAGGCGGCACAGGATCCGGTTGGCGGCTTTACCCTGAACTGGACATCTCCCGCAACCCGAGCTGATGGATCACCGCTGTCTCTGGCAGATATCGATGGGTATCGTATCTACTTCGGCAACTCGCCGGGCAATTACTCTGATTTAGTCGAGGTGGCTGATGGCACTGCGCAGTCAGCAAACGTGACGGATTTGCCGGTCGGAACTTATTATCTGGTGATGACTACCTACGATAACAACGGCCTTGAGAGCGCATATTCCGGGGAAATCTCCAAGCTGGCTCAGTAACTCTCTGCGAGTCAGGTGGTCTGCAGCGGCTGCCTGACTTACAGGTTGGCTGATCTACTTGAAAGCGCCGGTATGCTTCATGTATGCCTTGGATATCTGCAATATTCTCCTTATACGGGCTGTCATTCAGTGGGATGCGGGATTGGCCATATCTGTCGGCTTTCAGATTCAGTTTTGGTGGCATAAAAACCTGCCCTGGTGTTAAACCTTTTTGCACCAGAAGATGTTAATACCCGTTTATTCCTATTTCTAAATATAGTGGGCATCAACTAGTCAGTCCTGCGTTTTTTTCTGGTAGACTGGCCGCATAGCTTGGCGCTTTCACAGCCTTTTCTATTCTATTTCCATATAATAATCAATGGGTTGCATGGGGCGGCAGCTGCGCTTGCCGTGCCGTTGGTACATTGAGATTCAAATGAAGCTTTATCGTCCCAAGTCCATTTTGCGTCTGCTCCTGGTAGGGTTCCTGCTGGTTGCTCTGCCGCTTATTGCTGCGCTGGTGCTGGCTACGCTTTCTGTCGATCGACTTGTAAGCCATAGTCAGCATGCTTTACTGCAAGGTGTTCTCGTCACCCAGGGGACTCAAGACCTGGTTGAGGCAATTACAGCAATGGAGCGAAATGCACGCCAGTATCATGTGCTGGGCGACAAGGTGTTGTTTGATGTTTATCAAGAAAACCATGAAAAATTTGCTGATACAGCTCGAACACTTGAATCGCTCGAACTGACGGGAGGTCAGAGTGAGCTTCTGGATGAATTGCTCATTCTTGAAAACGAAATTCAGGTTGTACTAGATATATTTCCACATGATGCCCCGGAAACTGCGGCAGTCCTGGTCGGGTTTGGCGAGTTGTCCGTTATAGCGCGGCAGATCATGGTCGATAATCAGGGCCTGATCAGCAGAGGGGTTGAGCAGATTCAGCACAATGCTGCAAATGTTCAGAGGACATTGATCGTGCAGGCCGTCGGGTTGGTCCCGGCGGCGCTGTTACTTATAGCTTTGTTTGCTGTTCTTATTACCCGTCCCATTAAACAGATTGACACAAGCATACGCCGGCTCGGTGACGGAAAATTCAATAAGCCAGTTGTGGTCAGGGGACCGCGGGACCTCGAGCAGTTGGGGGAGCGGCTGGACTGGCTGCGCAATCGGCTGCTTGAACTGGAGCAGGAAAAAACCAAGTTCCTGCAACATATCTCACATGAGTTGAAGACGCCGCTGACCGCGATAAGAGAGGGTGCCGAATTACTGAATGAACGAGTGGTTGGTGAGCTTAACGAGCAACAATGTGAAATTACATCTATCCTTCAGGACAGCAGTATACAATTGCAGAAATTGATCGAGGATCTGCTGAATTTCAGCATGCTCCGCACCAAGACCTCAACTCTCTTCAGCAAGCGGGTGGATCTGAAATCGCTCATCGAGGAGGTCCTGGAGGGACATAAAGTCGCTATGCTGTTTCGCAAACTGGACCTGCGGCGTATCCTTCAGTCGGTCCAGGTGACCGGAGATGGCGAAAAACTGCGTATTATGATAGACAACCTGGTATCCAACGCCATAAAGTATTCACCGGACGAGAGTCCGTTGTGGGTTATGCTTTCAAAGCGTGGCAATAACGCAATTATAGAGGTGGCTGACTCTGGCCCCGGAATTCCTGCTGCTGAACATGAGCGCGTTTTCGAGGCTTTTTTCCAGGGTGCTCCGGCAGTCAAGAGTCATGTGAGGGGTACGGGCCTGGGGTTATCCATTGCCAGGGAATATGCCCAGGCGCATGGTGGTAATATAACTGTGGTTGAATCAAAAAATGTGGGCGCATGTTTTCGGGTTGTTCTGCCGCTGGAACAAAACACATGAATAGAATCAGGTTGGCGGTCATCCCACTGGTCTTTATTCTGGCGCTGACTGGCTGTAGTGGCTTGCAGCAAGTCTCTGGTTATGAACTCGTGCCGGTAATCGATCGTGGTTCAGACCTCAACAGCCGCCTTGAAGAACTGCATGAATCTCGCGAATTGCCCCCCGGCCAACTTGAGACTCTTCTATCCTCCCGGGAGCGTGACTTCCTGGATAACCCCGGCTTTAATAATCGTATGAATCTGGCATTGTTGCTGGCGGCCGGCGATAAAGCGATTCAAAATCAGGTGCGCGCACTGGAGCTGCTGGAAGGGATCGATCCTATGCCAGTCAGCGCGGGCGAGCAGGAACTGGTGATAATCCTGAAACAGTTTCTTGAGGCACAGGCCGAAATCAACAGCAAGAATGACATTCTATCTAGCCAGGTCTCTGAGCAGGACAAGCAAATAGAAGAACTGAAGCAGCAGCTTAGGGAGTTGACGACCATAGAGCAGAACATCCAGCATCGGGACAAGGTGATAGAGGGAGGCGATGGTCAGTGACAAGTATCGTGTGCTGCTGGTTGACGACGACCACGGTTTGTTGCGTCTGTTATCGATGCGTTTAACGGCTGCGGGTTATGAGGTAGAGGCGGTTGCAAGCGGGGAGGAGGCACTGGTTCAGTTGCCGCTGTTTCGGCCGCATCTTGTCATCACCGATCTGCAGATGGGCGGGATGGACGGCATGACGCTGTTCAACCAGATTCATGGTCGCAACCCCTCGCTGCCGGTGCTGATCCTGACGGCACATGGCACGATACCGGACGCGGTGGAGGCGACCAGTCGCGGTGTCTTCAGTTATTTAACGAAGCCGTTTGACAGCAAGGTGCTGCTGGATCATGTTGCCAGGGCGCTGCGGATCAGCGGTGAGGCGCCGGCCGGTCAGGTTGATGCGGCATCCGATGTCTGGCGTGACGAGCTGGTGACGCGCAGTCCGCTGATGGAGAATTTACTCACGCAGGCACGGCTGATTGCGGACAGTGATGCCAGCGTTCTGATCCAGGGGCAGAGCGGCACGGGCAAGGAGCTGCTGGCGCGTGCGATTCACAAGGCGAGTCCGCGAGCCGACGGTGCGTTTGTCGCGCTGAATTGCAGTGCGATTCCGGAGTCGCTGTTTGAGTCGGAGCTGTTTGGTCATGCCAAGGGTTCCTTTACCGGTGCGACGCGCGATCATCAGGGTTTGTTCCGGGCGGCGGAAGGGGGCACCCTGTTTCTGGACGAGATAGGCGACATGCCGCTGGGTTTTCAGGTCAAGCTGTTGCGGGCGCTGCAGGAGCGTGTTATCCGGCCGGTAGGGTCGACCGAATCGATACCGATTGATGTGCGCATTATTTCCGCGACCCACCAGGACCTTGAGCAGGCGCTGGAGGAGAATACCTTTCGTGAGGATTTGTATTACCGGTTGAACGTGGTGGTGCTGGAGTTGCCGTCGCTGTCGGAGCGGCGTGAGGACATTCCGCTACTGGCGAATCACTTTCTGCTCAAGTTTCCGGACACGGAGCGGCGGGGAGTGAAGGGTTTTTCTCCGGAGGCGATGGAGGCGATGCTGTCGGCGCCGTGGCCGGGCAATGTGCGGCAGCTCTACAACCTGGTGGAGCAGGCGGTTGCGTTGTCGACGACGCCGCTGATTCCGGTGAGTCTGGTGCAGCGTGCGCTGCGCAGCGAATCAGGAGAGATACCTTCATTTGTGGAGGCGCGCGGCCAGTTTGAGCGGGAGTATCTGACGCAGTTGTTGCAGATCACCAACGGCAACGTGACGCAGGCAGCCCGCATTGCCAAGCGCAACCGGACTGAATTCTACAAACTGCTGCACAAACACCACCTCAATCCGACTGAATTCAAAGTCCCCAGTCCCTGATTAACGATCAATCCGCGCTCTTACCCAGGGCCTGGTATTTATCTCTGCTGGTGTGCCCTGGCCTTTCAGATGCGCTAAATTCAGGGTCGCTAACCAGGCTTACGACATCCTTATAATGTCTCCATTAGCAGACAGTCGTTCACGGGATATGCATAGCTAACTGATAAACATAAAAAACAAATGTACCCGTTTGGGGACATATCGGACGCAGATCGCGATTCCGGTTAATCCGTCGATCTGCTCCCGAGGCAAGTCAAATTCCCTCGAAACAATAATATAGTAAATAAAACAAATAGATAACATTTGTTTTTGAATGAATGCAGGCAGGGTAGTGAGCAACAGGCTTAGCTGCGGCTTGCCGGCAAATACGGCTGGATACATCTCTTCAAGGCAACGTTAATCCATTCTCAAGCCTTACATATGACTTGTCTGCTTCCTGTGGAATATCCCTAACTCTTTGATATTAAATCAAACGCATTTTTAAATTCCGGGCTGTCCTTGACGTGTGGGTCGTGAGGTTGCTGGGTTCATGGCAATAGCACAGGCCTGACTCGAAAAGCTGGCATCATATTTGCTAGTGCTCTACTTCAATTTTACATTAAGAGCATATTAAATGATTAAGCGGATTGTGCATTCTCGGCTGGTGAAAATATTTTTAGTAGGAGTAGTGGCGACACAATTGTTTGCCTGCGGTGGTGGAGGAGGTGGTGGAACCGTCGGTGGAGGCACTGTCGACGGTGTAAGCGTTGAGTCTGTCAATACTGGTGTGAGTGATGTAGCCGAAGATGTTGTTGTTAGTGGCAGTGTTGGGGATGGCCCGGTAACGGGGGCGACAATCGAGGTTTGGAATTCGAAAGGAAGGATGATCGGGTCTCTCACCAGTGACAATAACGCCACTTTCAAGCGCACCTTCAGGGCGTCACGCAATGATTACCCGTTGTTGCTGAAGGTCCATGGAGGTATCGACCTGGTGACCGGCAGGGAACCGGATTTTCAGATGGTTTCTGTCATGAGGACTCGCTCGGACAGGCAGGTCAATATCAACCCTTTTACGACACTGGCCGTCAAGATCGCGCAGTTACTGCCGGGTGGTGTGACGACGAGCAATATCAGTGCAGCGCAGGACATAGTGACTGAAAAGCTCGGGTTTGGCCTCGACCTGAACCTCGTTACAGACACGATCACCACGGAGGTTACCGAGGCGAATGTGGCCAGTCTGGTGAAGGCCAGCGAGGCTCTGGGTGAGATGGTGCGCCGCACTCGTGATTTGGTATCAAGGGCTGGCAGTTCGGTTTCTGGCGATGCTGTTATTGCAGCGGTAGCTGCCGACATGACGGACGGTTTTCTTGACGGGCGGGGAAAGGCTGGAACGGTTCCCGCGATTGCCGCGGTGGCGAACGTGGTTTCCGGTCAGGTTCTGGTGGAAGCGCTCAGTAATAATCTGAAGGTTGATGGTGTGGTTGCGACGGGTGTGATCGATCAGTCGATCAAGATCACCCGTCCCGGGATTTCATCTTCGCAGCTGACGAGCAGTGTCCGGGTCACGCAGGGCATGCTGGATCGGGCGCGGGTTTCTCTGGTGGCCGCGCAGGTGCTGGATTCCAGTTTCGAGGTGGTTGATCTTGCGAAAACTGTCAGCGGGATTGCGGCGGGCGCCTTGCCGGCTGCGGTGGCGACCGTGCTGCCTGCTGATTCCTCGAGGTCGCTGGATAATGCGATCCTGCTGTCTTCGACTGCCAGTGGCGCAGACATCTCTAGAGTCAATCAGGTGGTGCAGGCAGAAGCTGCAAGTAACGTTGCGGATCCAGGCACTACCAACCCGGGCACTACCAACCCGGGCACTACCGATCCGGGCACTACCAATCCAGGTACATCTGCCCCGGCCAATGTCAATCTGGCCATGGGCAGGCAGGTGGTGGTCTCCTCGGTGGAATACGGAGGCGTTGAGGGGAATTATGCGGTCGATGGTGATGCTTCGACCCGCTGGTCAAGCAATTATTCGGACCCGCAATGGATATATGTGGATCTGGGTGCAACCTACACCATTGAGCGGGTTGTTTTGAATTGGGAAGCCTATGCCAGGCGTTATGACATCCAGGTATCGGCTGATGCCCGGAACTGGATCACGGTGTTTACCGAGGGTAATGGTAACGACGGCATTGTTGACATCAGCTTTTCCCCGGCCAGTGCCCGCTATGTACGAATGCTGGGAGTGCAACGGGGCACATCATATGGTTATTCGCTGTGGGAGATCGAGGTCTACGGGTCCGGCGGTGGAGGTACCACGAGTGATGGGACTTCAAGCAGTGGCACTTCAAGCAGTGGCACTTCAAGCGGTGGCACTACAAGTGGATCTGCTACGGATTCGGGCACGACGGCCCCGGTGACCAACACCGCGCCGGTGATCAGTGGTACGCCGGCCGGAACGGTGGTAGCCGGGAGCGCCTACTCATTCCGTCCGAGTGCTTCGGATGCCAATGGGGATGCGCTGAGTTTCAGTATTACAAACAAGCCGGGCTGGGCGAGTTTCAGCACGGACACAGGTCGTTTGAACGGCACGCCGGCGAACGCGGATGCGCGGACCTACAGCAACATCGTGATTGCGGTTAGCGATGGCAAGCAGAAGGTTTCCCTGCCGGCGTTCAGCATTACGGTTGCGGCGGCCCAGGAAGCCCAGCTTGGCGGTTTTACCCTCAACTGGTCTGCTCCCACAACCCGTGCTGATGGAGCTCCGTTGTCTCTGTCAGATATCGATGGGTACCGTATCTACTTCGGCAACTCGCGGGGCAATTACTCTAATGTAGTCGATGTGGCTGATGGCACTGCGCAGTCAGCAAGTGTGACCGATTTGTCGGCGGGTACTTATTACCTGGTTATGAGCACCTACGATAATACAGGCCTCGAAAGTCAATATTCGGCGGAAGTTACCAAGGTGGCAAATTAACAGACGATGTTTTCAACAGCGTATACAGCGGCGAGATAAAGGGATAGAGATTCAGGATGATGAGTAGCAAGTATCGTGTACTGCTGGTTGATGATGACCACGGTTTGTTGCGTCTGTTATCGATGCGTTTAACGGCTGCGGGTTATGAGGTAGAGGCGGTTGCAAGCGGGGAGGAGGCGCTGGTTCAGGTGCCGCTGTTTCGGCCGCATCTTGTCATCACCGATCTGCAGATGGGCGGGATGGACGGCATGACGCTGTTCAACCAGATTCATGGTCGCAACCCCTCGCTGCCGGTGCTGATCCTGACGGCACATGGCACGATACCGGACGCGGTGGAGGCGACCAATCGCGGTGTCTTCAGTTATTTAACGAAGCCGTTTGACAGCAAGGTGCTGCTGGATCATGTTGCCAGGGCGCTGCGGATCAGCGGTGAGGCGCCGGCCGGTCAGGTTGATGCGGCATCCGATGTCTGGCGTGACGAGCTGGTGACGCGCAGTCCGCTGATGGAGAATTTACTCACGCAGGCACGGCTGATTGCGGACAGTGATGCCAGCGTTCTCATCCAGGGGCAGAGCGGCACGGGCAAGGAGCTGCTGGCGCGTGCGATTCACAAGGCGAGTCCGCGAGCCGACGGTGCGTTTATCGCGCTGAATTGCAGTGCGATTCCGGAGTCGCTGTTTGAGTCGGAGCTGTTTGGTCATGCCAAGGGTTCCTTTACCGGTGCGACGCGCGATCATCAGGGTTTGTTCCGGGCGGCGGAAGGGGGCACCCTGTTTCTGGACGAGATAGGCGACATGCCGCCGGGTTTTCAGGTCAAGCTGTTGCGGGCGCTGCAGGAGCGTGTTATCCGGCCGGTAGGGTCGACCGAATCGATACCGATTGATGTGCGCATTATTTCCGCGACCCACCAGGACCTTGAGCAGGCGCTGGAGGAGAATACCTTTCGTGAGGATTTGTATTACCGGTTGAACGTGGTGGTGCTGGAGTTGCCGTCGCTGTCGGAGCGGCGCGAGGACATTCCGCTACTGGCGCATCACTTTCTGCTCAAGTTTCCGGACACGGAGCGGCGGGGAGTGAAGGGTTTTTCTCCGGAGGCGATGGAGGCGATGCTGTCGGCGCCGTGGCCGGGCAATGTGCGGCAGCTCTACAACCTGGTGGAGCAGGCGGTTGCGTTGTCGACGACGCCGCTGATTCCGGTGAGTCTGGTGCAGCGTGCGCTGCGCAGCGAATCAGGAGAGATACCTTCATTTGTGGAGGCGCGCGGCCAGTTTGAGCGGGAGTATCTGACGCAGTTGTTGCAGATCACCAACGGCAACGTGACGCAGGCAGCCCGCATTGCCAAGCGCAACCGGACTGAATTCTACAAACTGCTGCACAAACACCACCTCAATCCCACCGAGTTCAAGACCGCAAAAGACCCTGATGGCGTTATGCAGCATTATTTCACTCGGTTTACGCTGAATCTTACAACCACATAAAATGCCTCTCGCCATTTAGGTTGATCCTGTTGCTTGTCGCCATTTGCCGACAAGCAAAGTGAGCTGGTTGCAAACTATAAGAATCACAAGCCTTTTTGGTGTTTCCAACTGGCGACAGGATTAATCAGATACTTCAGCCCGTCGATTAATTACACCTTCCTTTTTTACCTTGGGTTTTTAAGTCTTGATAAGTAATCCCTGAAAAAACGGTTAGTTGTGTTTCATTGCTGTTTTTTTGTCGCGCAGGGTGTGCATGGCTGAATCCTGAATGCCACCACTCCTTATTTACCCTGCAGTGCCAGAGTGTTTCTTGCCGTCACACGAATTAAACGCTGCCGGCCGCCGGGTGGAGTTGAATGGGTGCGTTATAAGCACTTGTATTTGCCAGTAATGAGGTCGAGTTTTTCGGCTCAGACCTTATTTAAACCTGCTTGCAGAATTCCACTTTTCGCGTGTGGTTTGCGTGGCATAGTCCTTGCTAATCATTAAGCAATTATTCGTATTCATGTCTTGTTGACAAGGTCTTTTCTGAGAGCCGTTTCTCCTCGGGAAGTGTTAAAGGCTACTGGCCGATGAAATCGGCAGGTTTGCCCCCGCGCTAGAAGATCCTGGCACGTAAGCAAAGGAGTTTGGGTTATGTTTTTAACGATACAGATAAATATGAAAGAAGTGCTGCACTCGGTGAAAGCAGCGATGCTGGTCACTGCCGTCGTTGCAAGCCAGTTGGCCGGTTGTGGTGGAGGCGGGGGCGGTAGCAATGTCGTGCCGTCAGTCAGCACTGGAACTTCATTGCCTGCAGCCTCGGTTTCGGCGCCTGCACCCTCAGTTTCGGCGCCTGCACCCTCAGTTTCGGCGCCTGCACCCTCAAGTCCAGCGCCAGCGCCAGCGCCTGCACCTGCTACAGGCAGTTTTAATCTAAGCTGGACAGCTCCAACGACCCGCAGTGATGGAACCCCGTTGTCACTTGCGGATATCGATGGCTTCCGTATTTATTATGGTACGTCACGAGGTAATTACCCGAATAGTATTAACGTGAACGACGGAAGTGCGCAGTCGGCTGTTGTGAAAGATATTCCCGTAGGCAGCTACTACATGGTTATGACAACCTACGATGTTAACGGACTTGAAAGCAGCTATTCATCAGCCATATCCAAGGCAGCGTTGTAGAGTCCCCTGTCAGGGTCTCTGGAAACATTCCGATTTTTACGAGGGCGTTTCCCATGCAAGCAATACCGTCTGATGCGCCCGTTGTTGATCATCCAGTGCAGGCCGGACTCGTTCAGCTGTAACGATATGGGCGCTTTGCATCAATGAGACTTGCAACTGAACCAGGGGTGAATCGAAACGGGGTGCTGTTCGCAAGTAGGTGATGAGGGGCAGTTCCTGTTCGCGGTACAGGTACACAACATTACCAATCCAGACGTGTGTGTTGCTTTCCTGCAGTTCCCTGTTTGACGGCCACAATCGTAATGCGACAAGCTGGTGTTCGCCGGCTGCATGAGGCCCTATCAGCAGCAGTGCCTGGTGCTGGCCGTCGTTTACCTGGGGCAGGACTGGAAGTGTTGCAATATCCGGGTCAGGTGCAAGCCAGTTCATGGCACTCAGGGGAGTCAGTGAGGGAGGCTCATACCAGCCTTTGTTGCGTAGTTCATCTCGCAGGGTTGCCAGCGACCCCGCCCATTGAAAGTTCATTGGTTGTTCGTTGCGCCCCTGCAGGTCCACGCGGTAGGCGGGCAGGGCCTCCCAGCCGATGGATTTCCAGGTCGACCGGGTGATCCGGTGTATTTCCGTTCGTGGACTGTATTGAGCCAGTTCTTGCTCGAAGCGGGTCTGTGTCTGCCAGGCGCAGGCAAGCGCAACCAGCAGTGTTACGGCAACCAGCAGGCGCTTGACGGGCAGGGCGGGTGCCGGGTGCCGGTCATAGGCAATGCCAATCAGGGCAACCCAGAAGATGCCCAGGGTAAGCCCTGCGAGTACATCGGAAAACCAGTGTACTCCCAGGTACAAACGGGACATGGCAATCAACATCACCAGCAGCCCGGCAGATGTATATGGCAGCCAGCGGTGCCGTAGCGGGAGTTCCCGCGCGATCATCAGCGCCAGGAATCCATAGACTGCCAGACTCATGCTGGCATGGGCGCTGGGAAACGAAAATCCACCATTAAAGCCCAGCGGGCGTTCAACCTGCAACGATAGTTTCAGGGTCCAGGTCAGCAGGCCAGCAAATAAATAGACTGCAAGCCAGTGCCAGGCGGCTTTGGTGTAGCCTTTCCAGAGCAGCCATGCACAACTGCCGACCAGGACGGTTGCCAGCAGTGCCTGGTTGCCAAGCTGAGTGAGAAAGACCGCGGCACTGTCCACCCAGGGTGTACGCAGGTTTTGCAGGCTATGTAGCAAATAGGTGTCTGTTCCACTCATGGCATGGCCATGTATCTTTTGCCTGGTGATCATCAACAAGATCCACAGGGTGACAAACAGCAGGACCGAGAGGATGGCCAGTCCGCGGGCCTCGGGGTGCCCCGGGTCGAGCAGCGAACCGGCGAGTGGACGGATCAGCGGGTGTGTGCGACTCCAGTTGAGGGTTTTCTCCAGGGCGACGCCCGCATAGGGGCGCAACAGCCGGACCAGGTTGCTGACCAGCCAGATGCCCAGCCAGGCGAGGGCGGCGATCACCACCAGCAATACGACCAGGCGCCCCGCTACTTCGGCGGCCAGACCGAGCGATGCGCCAAAAACCATGCCGGGCAGAATATAGACGGGTGCCCAGAGAATGCAGGCGATGCTGTCGACCAGCAGGAAGCGGGGTGTTGTCATGTTCATCATGCCGGCGATCGCCGGCACGATCGGGCGCAGGGGGCCGATGAAGCGTGCCATGAAGACGCTCTTTCCACCGTGTCGCACAAAGAAATCGACGCCGCGATTGACCAGTCTGGGATAACGCCTGAAAGGCCAGATGACGCGCAGGCGCTGGTGGTAATGCTGGCCGAACAGGAAGCTCGCCAGGTCCCCGGTAATGGCGCCGGCCACGGTCCAGAACAGGATTGACATGATCGGCAGCGACCCGGTCGCCATCAGGGCGCCGACACCGAAGAGCAGTGCTGCGCCGGGGATCAGCAGCCCCAGTATCACCAGCGACTCCATCAGGGCAACCACAAAGACCACGGCATGGAATGCGTGTGGATGCAGGGAGATCCAGTCAAGCAGGTTCTGCAGCAGTGCTTCCATACGAGCGGGCTATGTGCGGGTTGGCCGGTTGGTGTTACAGAGTTGCGAAAACCTCTGCAGCGTGTTCCAGGGTAGCGTCGATGACGGCGTCGCTGTGGGCAGAGGACACGAAGCCAGCCTCGTAGGCGGAGGGCGCCAGGTACACGCCGGCATCCAGCATGCCGTGGAAAAACCGCCGGAAGCGGTCCATGTCACAGCGTGTGACCTGCTCAAACAGGCTTACCGGTGAGTCGCTGCTGAAGAAGCAGCCGAACATGCCGCCTGCCTGGTTGGTCGTGAATGGAATACCAGCGCTGTCGGCACAGACCTGCAGACCGGTAGTCAGGCGTTTTGCCGCCCGGTCGAGTTGTGTGTGGAAGCCATCGACCGAGGCCAGCTCCAGGGTTTTCAGGCCGGCGGCCAGCGAGATCGGGTTGCCGGAAAGGGTGCCGGCCTGGTAGACGGGCCCGAGCGGGGCAATCTGCTCCATGATGTCCCGGCGACCGCCGAAGGCGCCCACCGGCAGCCCGCCACCGATCACCTTGCCGAGGGTAGTGAGGTCCGGTCTGACACCATAGTGCTGCTGGGCACCACCCAGGGCGACCCGGAACCCGGTCATGACCTCGTCGAATATCAGGACGCTGCCGTAGCTGTCGCATACCTGGCGCAGTCCTTCCAGGAATCCCGGTAGCGGCGGGATGCAGTTCATGTTGCCGGCCACCGGCTCGACGATGATGCAGGCAATTTCGTTGCCCATGGATTCAAACAGGGCCTCGACACCCGCGAGATCGTTGTAGGTCAGGGTAAGCGTGTGCTGCGCAAGGGAGGCGGGCACCCCCGGTGACGTCGGCACGCCGAGGGTGAGTGTTCCGGAACCGGCCTTCACCAGCAGGGAATCGGAGTGCCCGTGGTAGCAGCCCTCGAACTTGACGATGCGGTCCCGGCCAGTGAAGCCGCGTGCCAGACGTATTGCACTCATGGTTGCCTCGGTGCCCGAGTTGACCATGCGAACCAGTTCCAGCGACGGCATCAGGGCGCAGAGCATGTCGGCCATCCGGGTCTCGATTTCGGTCGGGGCGCCAAAGCCGAGGCCGTTAACCGCCGTTTCCTGGACCGCCCGGATGACCTCCGGATGGGCATGCCCGGCGATCATCGGTCCCCAGGAGGCCACGTAGTCGACGTAGCGTTTGCCATCTGCGTCATATAGCCAGGCACCTTCACCCCGGGTAAAGAATACGGGATCGCCCCCAACGCCCTTGAAGGCACGCACGGGCGAGTTGACGCCTCCTGGAATATGTCGGCATGCGGACTGAAACAGGTCGTGTGATCGGGTCATGAGAGATTTCCTTGTTTTCTTCTTCGCAATCGCTGCCACCCGGACATGCGGTTGAATACTCCGCAGGCGGGCTGGGTTATCAGAGGGTTGATTCTACCCGCCCGCGAAAAACCTGTGCAAAAAAATGCCACTGGTGGTCTGGTATTCTATCAGTCAGCCCCGAGGCCAACCTCCGTGCGAGTCCGGCTCCGGGGTTGCTCATTCCTCCATGAACAGGTCTGCGTAGCGCCGCGCCGCCGCGGTTATGTCCGGCTGCCCGAAGACGCCGTGAATTGCGGCCAGCATGCTGGCACCGGCAGCCAGCAGGGCACGGCCATTTGCCGGGGTAATGCCGCCAATGGCAACTACCGGTAGCGCCAGTTCGGTTGTTGCCTGGCTCAGCAGAGCCGGTTCGGCGAGCACGGCTTGCGGTTTGCTGTGAGAAGGGTAGAACCTGCCAAATGCGACATAGTCGGCGCCAGCCTGTGCCGCCTGCCGGGCGCGCTGCAGGTCGTTGTAGCACGATATCCCGATGATGGCCTCCGCCCCCAGGCGGGTACGTGCCGCCTGCAGGGCAGCATCATCCCGTCCGAGGTGAACGCCGGCCGCACCGACCGCCGCCGCAAGTTCCACGTCGTCATTGACGATCAGGGGGATGCCGTCGCTGTCGGCAAAGCACCGCCAGCGAGGCGACCTCATCGAGGTTTGCCGAAGACGCGGCGCTCTTGTCACGGTACTGGATGACGGCTGCTCCCCCGGCGATGGCGAGGGACACCCGTTGTATCAGCTCACCGGGAGGAATCAGCTGGTTGTCGGTTATCGCGTACAGGCCACGCGGCAGGGACGGTGCGCTCATTTAATCTTCTTTCAGTTTCAAAGTGACGGATACTGGCCAGATCAAGGTGAGAGTTCAGTAATCTCTTGTATGGCCACGGAATCCACGGAAGAACACGGAAAAATAAAAGAACCTTTGATTAATTCATCTTCCGTCATTCCGGCGTATGCCGGACAAAAGCGCGTAGCGCGTTGAACGCCCGTAGGGTGGCCCGCAGGGTGAGCACAGCTAATAATCCAGTAACAGGTTGAAAATATATAACTGGATTCCGGGTCTCCGCTGCGCTTCGCCCGGAATGACGATTAATCAGAGCCTCTCCATATTATTCTTGTCTTTCCGTGTTCTTCCGTGGATTCCGTGGCCATAACTAATCATAACCATGCCGGATCAGTCCTAGTCTTCCTGCTTTGCCCAGAACATCCGTTCCGGCAGGTGTTGCCCCATGCCCGGGCGGTAGCCATTTTTCAGGGCTTGCCAGGTGAAATCCTGGGCCTCGTGGATGGCCTGGAACGGGTCCAGACCATGGGCAATAAGCCCGGCGATGCTGGCAGCCAGCGTGCATCCCGAGCCGTGGTAGCTGTGCGGCAGTCGCTCCCAGGTGAATGATTCAAGCAGCTGATGGCCCTGATAGAGCGTATTGATGACATGGGGGGTGCGCTCGTGGGTGCCGGTGACCAGGACGTATTCGGTACCCAGTTCCAGCAGGGCGAGGGCGCAGGCATCCAGGGTGTCGGCTTCCGGTGCCAGCAGCCGCGCTTCCTGGCTGTTCGGGGTTATCACGGTTGCATGTGGCAGCAGCAGGACCCTGATGGCCTCCAGCAGTCCGGATTCGCCGAGGCTGGTGCCGTTCCCCGTGGCCAGAACCGGGTCGAGAATGAGCGGAATATCCGGGTAGTCCTGCAGGATGCTGTGAATCGCCTGCACGATTTCGACGCTGCCGAGCATGCCGGTCTTGAACGCGGCGACCGGCATGTCTTCCAGGACCGCGCGTGCCTGGGTAATGACATGAGTCGCATCAAGGACAGTAAAATCAACAAGATCACGCGTGTCCTGCGCGGTAATGGCGGTGATCACCGGGGTCGCATGACAGCCCTGGCTTGCCAGTGTCTCGATATCGGCCTGAATACCGGCGCCACCGCTCGGGTCGTGGCCGGAAAAGGTCATCACCACAGGAATCCTGCTCATGCGGATAGAGTAGTGAGAAATTCCGGTTTAAGCAAAGCCGCCGGCGGTTCCCGGGAGCAGGTGCGGCCCTGCGCAGGGTTGCGGAAGTCCCCCTGGCGGGAGGAGCGCATACAACCTGTGTCCGCAACGGTTTGCGGCGGTACAATAGCCCGGTTTCAGTGAGGCGGTTATTTCGGCCGCAGGGGAGAAGAGGATGGATGATTTCAGGGAATACATGTGCGTGGTTTGCGGATTTGTCTACAACGAGGCAGACGGATTACCGGAAGAGGGCTTTCCGGCGGGGACCCGCTGGAAAGATATCCCCGAGAACTGGGTCTGTCCTGAATGCGGGGCGAGTAAGGAAGATTTCGAGATGGTCGAAGTCTGATGCTGCAGATTCAGTGTTTTTGACTAAACTCTTATTGAAAGTCATAACCAGGGTGGTTTCCCGGAAGCCCGGGAAGCTTGCCGCAACCGGGTGAGCAGAGGATACGGCGAGGCTTGATTGTGAGCAGTTTTACCGAAACATTATCCGAGATGACGGCGGTAGCCGACAGTTACTGTCAGCTGATTGACCGGACCGGTCGCGCCCCCGGCAACTGGCTGGAAATGCTCTATGAAATCATGCCGCGCCTGCATGCGGCGGTAACCGCGCTGAATAGCTACGATACCGGTGATGTACCCGTGGACGGCGTGGACCTGGATGAACGCTTTGAACTCTACAGTCGCTTGCGCAAGGCCCTGGGAGAACGGGACAGTTACTGGCTCGAGTTTGACTCCGCCCCCGAGGAGATCCACATGTCCGGCAGCCTTGCCGATGACCTCACCGATATCTACTTCGACCTGCTGCACGGGCTGGAACTGGTGGACGAAGCCTGGCCGCAACGGGCTGCGCAGGCATGGCAGTCAACCTACCGGCTGCATTGGGGGCAGCACCTGGTGGATGCAGAGCGTCATCTGTATGCGCTCAAGGTGCGTAACCAGCTGGCCCTGGACAAGGCTTCCTGAGTCGCCACCGGCTGCGGTGTCAGTGCCTGGCATACTTGCCGGGGCGCCAGGCTGGTGACAGCCATGCACGATTCCATCACAGATTGTTCTCCTGTCTGTTTACCCGCAGTCAAAACCTATTAGAATAGGCGGACATATCCGTGCCAGGGCATGGCCCGCACAAACACCAGGTTGACAATGATGATGCGTAAACACAGCAAGCAACAAGGATTTACCCTGATAGAGGTCATGGTCGTTGTCGTGATCCTCGGCATTCTTGCAGCAATACTGGTGCCCAAGGTCATGGACCGCCCCGACCAGGCGCGGATCACCAAGGCCCGCCAGGATATCCGTGCCCTTGAAGCCGCCCTGAATCTCTACAAGCTCGACAACTATGTCTATCCCACCACGGACCAGGGCCTGGAAGCGCTCGCCGAAAAGCCGTCTTCACCGGAACCGCCCAACTGGAAATCCGGCGGCTACATCGACCGACTGCCGCTTGACCCCTGGAAACAGCCCTACCTGTACCTGAGCCCCGGCCAGCACGGCGCCATCGATATTTTCTCACTGGGGCCGGATCAGCAGCCCAGCGACGACGACGTCGGTAACTGGACGCTGCAATAAGCGTCATGCGGGACTCGCCGGTGTTTTCCCCGAGGCGGTCCTCCGGTTTCACCCTGCTTGAACTCATGGTTGTCCTGGTGCTGATCGGGATCATCTTCAGTTTCGCCATGCTGTCGCTGGGTGGTGATGACCTGGCGGAGTTGATGGAGCAGGAAACCCGGCGTCTCGGGACACTGCTTGGCCTGGTGAGTGACGAGGCCGTGTTGCGCGGCGAGGAAATGGCCGTGCATTTCACCGATACCGGCTACGAATTCCTGATACTCAGCGGTAACCAGTGGCAGGCGCCTGAAGGTGACCGTCTGCTGCAGGCCCGCAGCCTGCCCGCGGACATCGAGATCCGGCTGGAAGTCAACGGGGATTCGCCGGGTCTTACCGATTCAGATGATGAAGACGAGGAAACCCTGACCCCGCAGGTCTACATCCTGTCCAGCGGCGAAATGACGCCGTTTTCCGCCACCCTGCAGTCAACCCAGAGCAATACGCGCTATCACCTGACGGCTTCACTGCTGGGAGAGGTTAGCTGGGAGACGGAGACGGCATGGTGAAATCACGCAGGCAGCGGGGCTTTACCCTGCTGGAAGTCCTGATCGCCCTTGCCGTGCTGGCCATCGCAATGGGGGCTGTCATCAAGGCCACGGGCGACTATACCGGCAACCATGCCTGGCTGCGTGATCGCACCCTGGCGATCTGGGTTGCCCGCAATGTACTGGTGCAGTACCAGGTCGAAAATGCCTGGCCCGAAGTGGGTGAGCGCAAGGGAACCCAGGAAATGGGGCGCCGGGAATGGCGCTGGCTGGCGCGAATTTCCCAGACGGACGAGGCGCAGTTGCGGCGCCTGGATGTGGAGGTCTACCTGCTGGATGCGGATGACGAAGAACCGGTCTCCGTGCTGAGCGGTTTCCTGCAGCAGCCCGCGTCATGAGCACGCGGTGTGCAATTCAGTCGGCGGCGGGCTTCACCCTGCTGGAACTGCTGGTGGCGCTGGCCATTTTCAGCCTGGTTGCGGTTATGTCCTACAACGGTCTGATAGTCGTACTGAACCTGCAGGCCGCAACGGAAATCCAGGCCGATGCGCTGGCCGAGCTGCAAAAGGTTTATCTGCTGGTGCAGCGGGATATCGAACAGGTGGTGCCGCGCCCGGTGCGTGATGAGTATGGCGACGAGCAGCCCGCGCTGGCCGGTGGCGATGCGCTGCAGCTGACCCGGGGAGGCTGGAGCAACCCTGCCGGGCGCCTGCGCAGCAGCCTGCAGCGCGTGGGTTATGCCTACGAGGACCGGCATCTGGTGCGCTACAGCTGGGCGGTTCTCGATCGTGCCCAGGACAGTGAACCCCAGCGCCAGGTACTGGTCGGCGACATCGAGGAAATGACGATCCGCTACCTTGCCGGGAATAACGAGTGGGACGAGCGCTGGCCGAATCCCTTGTCTTCAGGCAGATGCGCCGACAGCTGATGCAGGCTTGCCGAAAGCGGTCGAGATCACGCTCGATCATGAACGGTTCGGGCCGCTGGTGTGGCTGTTCCGGCTGCCGGGATGAATGTCATGCAGCTGCCTCGTTGCCGTAGCCAGCGTGGCGTCGCCCTGGTGACGGCCCTGCTGGTTGTCAGCCTGGCGACGGTTGCCGCTGTTGCCATGGCAACGCGCCTGCAAGTCGATATGCGCCGTACCGGCAACCTGTTGCATGGCGAGCAGGCCTATGCGTATGCACTGGCGGCGGAAAGCTGGGCCGAGGTGATCCTGCGGCGTGATGCCGACGACAGCAAGATCGATACCCTGGCCGAGGACTGGGCCACCGCCCTGCCGCCGATTTCGGTCGAGGGCGGGTTTGTCAGCGGGCGCATCGAGGACCTGCAGGGGCGTTTCAATGTAAACAATTTAATCGGCACCGATGGCAAGCCCAGCGAGCCGGACCTGGAGTATTTCAAGCGCCTGCTGGGGCTGCTGGAGGCGGAGCCGGGGCTGGCCACGGCATTGCTCGACTGGATCGATGCCGATATCAATGCCACGTTTCCTGACGGCGCCGAGGATGATATCTACTTGCTGGAGGCGCCACCCTACCGTGCCGCAAACCGCCCCCTCGTCAGCATCAGTGAATTGCGCCTCGTCAAGGGTTACAGCGCGGAAATCATCACCTTGCTGGAACCTTACATTACCGCCCTGCCGGAGCCGACTGCGCTGAACGTGAATACTGCGAGTCCCGTGGTGCTGCAGGCCCTGCACGCCGACCTGAGTGAGATGGATGCCGGGCAGATAATAGAAGCCCGCGGTGAAGAAGGCTTCACGGAGCTGGAGGCCTTTCTGGCGCTGGACGCGCTTGCCGGCCTGCAGCTGGATGTCGATGTGGATATCAAGAGCGACTGGTTCAGCGTGCTGACGGATGTACGCATCGGCCGGGGCCAGGCGCAACTGGAGAGCCGCATGCAGCGCAGCGGCAATGTGCTGACGGTCGGTTATCGGGTTCGCACCCGGCGACTGCTTCCCTGAATTCATCCGGTCGCATGATTCGCGGGACAAGTACGTATTTTCAGTAAGAATTTCTGCTAGGATATCGCACACCATGGGACAAGGGACTGACAATGCGTAATACCCTTTTGCTGAGGCCTGATTCCATCGAGGAAGATGCCTGGTGCTGGCTGCGGCTGGGTGAAGACGGCAAGCCGCAAGGGAGTATCCACGCGGGTTCCCTGGTGAATGCTGCCGCTGAATCCGGTGGCCTGCGTGTCACGGTGCTGGTTCCCGGTAGCGAGTGCCTGCTGAGCCAGGTGCAAATACCCGGGCGCAACCGGCAGAAGCTGTTGCGAGCTATTCCCTTCGCACTGGAAGAACAGCTTTCCGACGAGGTCGAAAACCTGCACTTTGCCGTGGGCAAGGCAATGCCTGATGGCGCCTGGCCGGTCGTCGTTATCAGCAGGCACTACATGCAGGGGCTGATGGAGGCCATCTCCGGGGCCGGGCTCGATGTCCAGCAGGTCATTTCGGAATTGCAGGCCATTCCCATAGCGGAAAACGAGATAACCGCATTGCTCGATGGTGAAATCGCACTGGTACGCAGCGGGCCATATTCCGGGTATGTCGCGGACAGCGATAATCTCGGTCTGTTGCTGGCGGCAGCGCCGCATGACGAGGAAGCCCCGTTACCGCCATTGCGCCTGCTGTTGCGCGAGCACAGCCAGTTCCCGGATACCGATGCCTATGTTGCGGAAACCCAGGTGCAGCAATTTACCGGTGACCCGTTGATTATTTTTGCCCAGGGACTGGATGCCAATGCGGTCAACCTGCTGCAGGGTGCTTTCAGCCGCAGCGGGGAATGGCAACGCATGTTGCGCCCCTGGCGGGCGACAGCGGCCCTGCTGCTTGCCGGGTTGCTGGTCAGTACCGTGGTGATGGGGATCGATTATTTCCGTCTCAACCGCGAGAGCGACCAGCTGCGCGCCGAAATAGAAGAGACTTTCAGGGAAGCCCTGCCGGGCGTCACGCGAATCGTCAATCCACGGGTTCAGATGCAGCAGCACCTGGACAAGGTGCTGCGTAGCCAGGATGCCGGTGGCGGCTTCCTGGGGCTGCTGGCAAGGTCCGGCACCGTTTTCAAGGATACGCAGGGCGTGGAAGTACAGGGCGCCACCTTCCGCGCGGGGCGTCTGGACGTGGACCTGGCGGTCTCGAACCTGCAGTTGCTGGACTCACTCAAGCAGAGCCTGTCGCAGGCCGGCAAGCTGTCAGTGGATATCCAGTCGGCTACAACCGGCGCTGACCAGCGGGTGCAAAGCCGCCTGCGCATCCAGGGGGCCGGATCATGAGGGAGTGGCTGGAAGGTCTTGACTCACGGGAACGGCTGCTGGTCACGGTGGGCGCGGCATTGCTGGTCGTGTTCCTTGTCTTCGTCCTGGTGTGGTTGCCGGTGCGTTCCGGCTACAGCAACCTCAAGACGAGTGTTGCCGAGCAGCGGGATACCGCTGCCTGGATGCAGCGCAGCGCGCAGCAGCTTGACGAACTCAAGCGCAGTGGCGGTTCGGCACCCGCGGGCCTGGGAGGGCGATCACTGCTGGCGGTAACTGACAGTACGGCGCGTGCCGGCGGTCTGGGGGACGAGCTGAAGCGAGTCGAACCCGAGGGCCGCGACAATGTGCGCGTCTGGCTGGATGGCGCCTCATTTGACGTGCTGGTTAAATGGCTGGCCACCCTGAGTTCCACGCACGGGATACAGGTCGACAGCGCCACCCTGGAACGCACTGAGACGGCGGGGCGTGTCAATGCCCGCCTGACCCTGCAGGCCACGGACTTGTGAAACGAGCCTGGCCCCTGCTGGTTATCGGGGCGGTCGCTTACCTGCTGGTTATGCTGGTTACCTTTCCCGCGGTGCGCCTGGTGCCACTGCTGGAACGGCAGGTAGCCGGGCTATCCCTGCATGCCGTTGCCGGTTCAGTGTTTTCCGGGCAGGCGGCACAACTGGTATACCAGGGCATGGATTACGGTCATTTGGACTGGGAGTTCAGGCCTGCAGGGCTGCTGCTGGGACGTGTGGAATTCCATCTGGAACTGTCTGACCCGGCGAATCCCGGACAGGCAAACATCGCCTTCACGCCATGGGGGCATGTTTACGGAAAGGATATCGAGCTCGTGCTGTCGTCCGACCGGGTTGTAAACCATTATTCACCGGTGCCGGTAAAGACCAGTGGAGATATCCGGCTGAAAATCGATACATTCAGGGTGGCCGGCGAATTTCCGGAAGACGTTGCCGGGCTGGTCAGCTGGGAGGGTGGAGTCGTGCTGGACCCGGTCGAGATTATTCTGGGTGATGTCAGCATGTCACTGAGCAGCCGGGAAGACGTAATTCTCGGCAGTCTTGTGGAAGGCGGGCGTCTGGAGGCTGCGGGAGAAATGCAGCTGTTTGCCGACGGCCGCTACCTCGTCAATATGCAGATTCTTCCGGATAACGAAATGAGCGACGACACACTTGCGGTCCTGGAAACGCTGGGGCGGATGCAGTCTGATGGCAGCCTGCTTTTCAATACCTCGGGAAACCTGTAGCCAGCAGGAAACACGCCTGGCGCCATGAATATGCTGAACCTGTCAGTTCCGCAGCAACACGACTACACGGACCCGACAGTGGAACGGGACGTGGGGCGCCTGCAGGACTGGTTGTCCAACCTGCCGCTGATGGATGTCGTTGAGACGGTGCGGCTGGTTCATGCCGCACTGGATGCACTCAACGAGCAGAAGCTTGATCATGCCCAGCGCTTCCGCTTTCTGGAGATCTACCGCATCACGGTCCAGCGACTCTTCGTTACCCTGGATCCCTTGCATCTGCGGCAATTGTCGCTTTCCAAGACGCAGCGCCAGGAGGCGGTCAAGGGCCTTGCGGGACTGTTTCTGAGCCTGGCAGGCGGTTACAAGTTGATTGTCATGCTGCTCTACCAGTCGCTGGTTCCCGGCAAACCGGCGCCTGAACTTTTTGGTCAGGCTATCAATCGTGCGCTGGAACAACTGGGTTATGCGCTGCTCGACAGCTATCGCTTCTACCGGGCGCTGCAGCCCTTCATGATCGCCGAGTCACATCAACTCTACCGGGTGGCGCGTCATCACGGCCTGCTGGACAGTTGTATCGAAGAGGCGGATGAAACCCATGCGCCGCCGACCACGGCCAGGCTGTATCACACGATCATGCTGCTGTCGCTGACCGATCCATTCAGGCTGGCCGAGGGGGAGGTTGGCCTGCTGTTCGATGTGTTGCTGCAGCATGCGGGCGAATGCCGGATCCTCCCCGGCAACCAGTGGGCTGACAGCGGCGCGGGGCTGTTCCTGGTCGACCTGCAGGCTGACGGGCCGCCGCTGGCCTGCACTGGCCTGAAGTCGCCCGCACCGGCGCGGGAACCGTATCTGCTGGATGCGCGTGAGGCGCTGGCGAGTGTGCGCAAGCGCCTCTCCAGCACGCCCGCCAAGGTGCGCATGCAAAGTCCCGAGGCGATGCTGCTGCGGCGCCTGCTGCCGGAAGGCCAGGATGCAGCGGCGCGGCGTCATCAGCGGCACCCGGACGGGCGCAATGCCGAGCTATTGCTGGGGCTGGAGAGTATTCATCAGCAGCTGCTGGCGACTGCACCTGCACGGCAACAGGCAGATGACACGCAGGCCGAATTGCCGGGCGAGACTGTCTCCTGCACGGTGCTGGATGCCAGCAAGGGCGGCATGCGGCTGGCTTGTGAAGGCGTCGCTGCCGGTGATGCGCGTGTCGGTGACCTGCTGGCGGTAATGGAAGGAGAGGCCGGGACGCAGAGCCTGGTGCTCGCCATCATTCGTTCCTTGCAGGTGCAGCCCGAGGCCGGAATGGAAATCGGCGTGCAGGTGATGGAGGGCGGCCTTGGCCCGGTATCCTGCAGTTCCCCGGATGATCCGGATCATGCTGTGCATGCCCTGTTCATGCCCGCCAATGAAGCCGAGGAGACCGGTGCGACCCTGATTGCAGCAAAAGGTTTTTATGAAACCGGACGCCATCTGCTGATTGATGTCGGGGGGCGCGAGATCAGCGTGCGTGCAGGGCGTCTGGTCGTGGAAAGTCCGGTCTTTGAGCGCTTTGAGTTCTCCGCGGAATGAGCCGGCTGCGCAGCTGCAAGAGACGGCATACAGGCGACGTGATACGCTTGCGCGCTGCAATGAACAGCCAGTAGATTCACGACCATGTCCCGAGCGAAAAACATTCCTGTCGGCGTCAGGATCACCGCGGAAAACAAGTGTGGTTTCTGCACCAATTCACAGTGCTGTACCTATATCACCGAGAAGCTGGAAACGCCGCGTTCAATGCTGGACTTTGATCACATGCTCTGGCAGTTGTCGCACCGGGATGTCCATGCCTACAAGGATGAGGATGGCTGGTTCCTGCTGGTCAACAATCCCTGTACGCACCTGTTGCCGGATGGCCGTTGTGGCATCTATTTCGACCGGCCCCGTATCTGCAGGGAATACACCAATGATTTCTGCGAATTTGACGAACCGGCCGATGCGAATTTCGAACTGTTCTTTGACAGCTACGGGAAGCTGCTGAAATACGTAAAGCAGCGATTCAAAAGCTGGGACAAGTATGCCGCCAGCCGCGACAAGCCGCTGAGCTAACTGCGATCACCCTGTAGCCCGGATGGAGTGCAAGCGGAATCCGGGAGTGGCGGTAACGGCCCCGGATTACTCGACAATGCTCCTGCATTGTTCTACCGTCTACATCCCTGTGACGTGCGTTCCATCCGGGCTACGCGGCAGGTGTGTCCGGCATGATCTCGTTGAAGCCGTTGATCGCCCTGAATTCCGAGATATCGCGTGGTGGCGACTTGCTGTCCGGCCTGCGGATGGCAAGCAGGTGACGAATGCCGAAATCGCGTGCGGTACGCAGGATCGGCAGGCTGTCATCGATGAACAGGGTGGTGTCACTGTTGAAGGGCAGCCGGTCGCCGAGCAGTGACCAGAATCGCGGGTCTTCCTTGGGATAGCCGATATCGTGCGCGCAGACCAGCAGGTCAAACTCCCGGGTCAGGCCGGTGATTTCCATCTTCAGGTCAAGGCTCCTGACGTGGGCGTTGGTGAGCATGACGACATGCTTGCGGGCTGCACGGGTCCGCCGCAGGAAATCCTCGACGTGGTCGTGGACCGCAATCAGGTGATGGATTTCCTGCTTCAGGTCAACGATGTCCAGCTCCAGTTCCCGGCTCCAGTACTCGACGCAGTACCAGTCCATGGTGCCTTCCTTGAGGCGGAACTTCCGGTACAGCAGTTCCCTGGCCTGTTCGATATCAAGATTGTGCCTCTCGGCATAGCGCAACGGGACGTGCTCGCGCCAGAAATGGTTGTCGAAATGGAGGTCCAGCAGCGTGCCGTCCATGTCGAGGAAAACAGTGTCTATTTCATGCCAGGGTAGCATCGCCTTGTGTCGTCTGGTTGTTTCGATTGCACAATCCTAGCAGATACACAGGGTGTATTTTAATCGTTATATTCCTGGAGCAGGGTACACCATGTAGCCCGGATGAAACGAAGTGGAATCCGGGAGTCTATCCCGGATTCCGCTCACGCTGCATCCGGGCTACCTCTGGTTGTTTTGCTCGCCAATCCTGGCAGTTCCTCAAGGAGCACCCGAATCATCCGTCATTCCGGCGAATGCCGGAATCCAGGTTGTTTTACCAGCTTGCCTGGATTCCGGCTCTTCGCTTCGCTACGGCCGGAATG
Organism: uncultured Gammaproteobacteria bacterium; assembly: GCA_963701455.1. Lineage (GTDB taxonomy): Bacteria > Pseudomonadota > Gammaproteobacteria > UBA9214 > UBA9214 > UBA9214. The sequence goes on along the minus strand of CAVPAE010000004.1, from coordinate 7,370 downwards.
ACGGAGGTAAATTCGGCCATAGTAAGTGCCATTCGGACCAGTGCCTGATATCGTCACTGCTTTCATTGCGGGTATACTGCACGTTCAGCCGGCTCCGGGTGACTCAACCTTACACTTTTTCATTATTTACTTTGCAGGTTCAAACATGAACAACACAACACAGCCGATCGATGCGGCCTCCCTGCTGGAACCGGTTGCGGCGCTTGCCGTACAGGCCGGTGCCAGGATTCTCGAGGTCTATAACAGTGACGAGTTCTCGGTACAGGAGAAGGACGACAGGTCACCGCTGACCGCCGCCGACCTGGCATCCCACCACACGATCATCGATGGCCTTGCGGCACTGACGCCGGATATACCGGTGCTGTCCGAGGAATCCGCCAGCCTGCCGTATTCCGAGCGCGCCGCATGGCAGCAGTACTGGCTGGTTGATCCTCTCGACGGCACGCGGGAATTCATCAAGCGCAACGGCGAGTTCACCGTGAATATTGCCCTGATCGACAAGGGTGTTGCGGTTATGAGCGTGGTGCACGTACCCGTAACCGGGATCAGCTATCTTGCCTGCGCAGGCAGAGGCGCATTCAAGCAGGAACCCGGTGAGCAGCCCCGTCCGATTCGTGTCAGAAAACTGGGTGAGGGACCGGTGATGGTGGTCGGCAGTCGCTCGCACCGTGGTGATTCCCTGAACCGTTTTCTGGAAAACCTGGGCGAGCATGACATGGTCGGCATGGGCAGTTCGCTGAAGCTGTGCCTGGTGGCCGAGGGTGCGGCCGATATCTACCCGCGTCTGGGTCCGACGTCGGAATGGGATACCGCTGCCGCCCAGTGCGTCGTCGAGCAGGCAGGAGGCTACGTCACGGATACCGAAATGCGGCCCCTGCGCTACAACACCAAGGACTCGCTGTTGAACCCGTTTTTCCTGGTGTTCGGGGACGACAGCAGGGACTGGTCCGGTTACCTTTAGGCTGCCGGCGGCTGCCGGCGCCGTGCCGCCAGCCTGGCAAGGAAATACATCAACCAGGTTCCCAGCAAGCCGCCCGCGATATCCGCAGCGACATCGAAGCCGTCAGACATACGCCCCGGGATAAAATACTGGTGAAACTCGTCCGCGATCCCGTACAGACCGACCAGCAGGCAGACCAGCCAGGCCTGCTCCGGCCGGTAGCCGTGTGCCATCGCGCGGACACTCCCCATCCCCAGGAAACCCAGGATCGCGAAGGCCGTAAAATGCTCGAGTTTGTCCTGCATGGGGAACAGGGGCTGCGTCAGTGTGCCGGGTTGATGCGACAGGTAAAAGAGGGCCCCGGCCCAGAGACAGGCAAGCCACAGACAGAAATGATCGTTTCGTGCTGGTGATTCGGTCATCGCTTGGCCACGCTGTTGCCTGCTAGCCGGCTTCTTTCCGGTGCCATTCCCACGCTGACTGGATGATGTCCCTGATGTTTTCGTAGCGCGGCTGCCAGCCGAGTTGCTCGCGTATGCGGCTGGAATCCGCGATCAGGATGGCCGGGTCGCCTTTTCTGCGCGGTGCGGTTACGGCAGGAATGGCATGCCCGGTGATGCTGCGCGCCGTTTCGATGATTTCCCTGACCGAGTAACCGGTGCAGTTCCCGAGATTGTAAGTTGTGTTTCCGCCGCCAGCCAGCAGGGCCTCCAGGGTCAGCAGGTGTGCCCGGGTGAGGTCGGACACATGGATGTAGTCGCGCAGGCAGGTACCATCCGGCGTCGGGTAATCCTCACCGAAAATCTTGATGGATTCGCGCTCGCCGGTCGCCACCTGCAGCACCAGCGGGATCAGGTGGGTTTCAGGTTGGTGGCGTTCGCCGATCTTTCCCGAGGCATCCGCCCCGGCCGCATTGAAGTAGCGCAGTACGCTGTAGGTCATGCCGTTTGCCTGGCTGACATCGTGCAGCACGCGTTCGACCGCCAGCTTGGTTGCGCCGTAGGGATTTTCCGGGGCGCACGGGTGGTCTTCGGTGATCGGGGTTTGTTGCGGTTCGCCGTAGACGGCGGCCGAGGATGAGAAAATGAAGTGTTTGATTCCCGCCTGCTGCATCGCCTCCAGCAGCGTCAGGGTGTTGGCCACGTTATTCCGGTAATACACCAGCGGTAATTCGACGGACTCGCCCACCAGGGAATGCGCGGCAAAATGCATCACGGCCTTTATCGGGTATTTCTCGAAAACCCGCGCAACATCGTCGGGATTGCCAATGTCACCGGCACAGAATTCACCCCCGGGAACGAGGTCGCGGTGACCGCGGGACAGGTTGTCGAGGGTAACGACCGGATAGTCTGCCCGCAGCAGGTCCAGCACCATGTGCGAACCGATATAGCCGGCGCCGCCAACAACCAGGATCGTGGGTTTCTGCATTGGCCGTGAGTGCGCGTCAGAGGTTGATGACGGTGGAACCGGTACGCGCGGAGTCAGCGAGCGAGGTGATCTGCCGGGTGAGTGCCATACCGAAATCCGGGTTTGCCTGGCGCAGACTGGTCTCGGTTGCCAGTGAGTCGTTGTAGAGCAGCGGGCCGTTCCACCGGGCGAAGACCTCGGCCAGTTGTGCTGACAGCGGAGAACCCGTCTCCGGGCGGTCTACCAGCAGGACATCAAACCTGCTTGCGTCCAGTGCGGCGATCTGCGAAACAACCAGGGGTACGACCTGGACCACATCAAAGCCATAGCTTTCCAGCAACCTTGACAAGTATTGCCCTAAATTTTCCTGGGCGGCGCAGATGGCTATGCGCAGTTTTTTTTTAGCGGGTTCCGCTCTGAACTCAGGGGCCGGTATCCCGGTATCCGGCCGTCCGGAAGTTGCCATGTCAGCTGGCGGCGGCGTGGCAGCGTCTCCAGTCACAGGAGAGTATTCGGCAGATTCCCGGTCACTCTCGTCAGTCGCGATTTGCTGTGCTGGTTCGGGGCTGACCTGTTCGGGCTGTACATGGGTTACTGCGGGTGAGGTTTCGGCAATGTTCTCCACGGTTTCCTCGAGATCAGGTGCCTCACCGGCCTCGAACACGGGAAAGATGCCGCCCTGCTGTTTCTCGCGCGCGACATCCGCTACCAGCCTGGCATCGATGCGCTGCTTCTGTTCAGCGTAGCCATAGACCAGCGCGGTATCACACAGCAGGTTGATCAGGCGGGGTACGCCGCCGGTGAAATGGTAGATGGCCTTGCAGGCGGCAGGCGTGAAGATATCCGGGTTGCCGCCGGCGACTTCCAGGCGATGGCGAATGTAGCCTTCGGTGTCTGCCTCGGACAGGGGTTCCAGGTGATAGTCGACGGAGATGCGCTGGGCGAACTGTACCAGGTCCGGGCGGCGCAGGGTTTCCCGCAATTCGCGCTGCCCGACCAGGATGACCTGCAGGGCCTGGTCCTTGTCCGCGTTGATATTCGACAGCATCCGCAGTTCTTCCAGCGTCTCCGCATCCATGTTCTGGGCTTCGTCGATAATCAGCACCGTACGGCGGTTGTGCGCGTATTCATCGATGATGAAATCGACAAACCGCCGGTACATCTCGACCTTGTCCATGTCGCGATGTTCGAGGTTGAAGGCCAGCAGCACCCACTGCAGCAGTTCGCCAAAGGAACGGTGGGTGTTGGAGATCAGGCCGACCGTGTGCTCCTGGTCCATGTTGTTCAGCAGGTGACGGATCAGGGTCGTCTTGCCGGCACCGATGTCACCGCTGATGACCGTGAACCCGGCCTGGTTCATGAGGCCGTATTCCAGCATGGTCAGTGCCATGCGGTGGCGGTTGCTCAGGTAGAGGAACCCGGGGTCCGGCAGCAGGGTGAAGGGTTTTTCCCTGAGATTGTAGAAGGTTTCGTACATGGTGGCGGTTGGACCCGTTTAGTTGCGCGGGGGTTCCGCCTTGTTCAGGACCGTGCCCACGATGTTGGTGCTGCTCAGCAGTTCGACGGCGCGTTCAAGATCCTGCTTTTCGGTGACGCCTTCCTCGATCACCAGCAGTGCCGCATCCACGTAGGGGGAGAAGGCAAGGGCGTCCGCAGAGGTGAGGACCGGGGGCAGATCGAAGATGATGATGCGGCTGTGGTAGCGCGACTTCATATCCGCGACCAGCTGCGCCATCTTCGGGGAGTTCAGCATCTCCGCCGAGTTGGAGATAGGTTCGCCGCCGGGCAGCAGCACCAGGTGTTCAACCCGTGATGGCTTAACCAGCAGTTCCGCGATGGGCGTGTCGTGCATCAGGTAGTCGCTCAGACCCTTGTGCTTCTCCAGCCCGAAATGTTCCAGCATCCAGGGATGGCGCAAATTGGCATCCACCAGCAGCACCGTGTAATCGACCTCCCGGGCAATGCTGATTGCCAGGTTGATCGCGGTCAGGGTCTTGCCTGCGCCGCTGCCCGGGCTGGTAACCGCCAGCACGTTCCAGTTGTTTTCCTTGAAGCGCTGCAGGACCTGGGTACGCAACAGGTTGTAGGCATCGGTGAAGGGGCCGGGTTCGAGGCCGGTCAAAATCCTGTTCTCCCGTAACACATTGTCATCTAATGTGATTTCCTGTGTCTGGTCGTAGACGACCGTCCCTGTCTTAGGCTGGGCTGCAGTCGCTGGCGCCGGATTACCCGTCTGCCTGATCTCGCGTTCCTGCCGGGCCTTGTCCAGTGCTTGCTTGATGCGTTCCATGGTGGTGATTCCAAAAATATTCCTGTTTGAGAGTATAACGCCTGCGCCACAAAGAGTATCGGGGGGAGGGGGTTATTACTTTAAAAATCAGGAGGTCATGCTGGTGGTTTGTGAAAAGACATAATGGCCACGGAATCCACGGAAGAACACGGAAAGACAAGAATAAATATGGAGAGGCTCTGATTAATCGTCATTCCGGGCGAAGCGCAGCGGAGACCCGGAATCCAGTTATATATTTTCAACCTGTTACTGGATTACTCGCTGCGCTCACCCTGCGGGCCGCCCTCCGGGCGTTCAACGCGCTACGCGCTTTTGTCCGGCATACGCCGGAATGACGGAAGATGAACTAATCAACGGTTCTTTAATTTTTCCGTGTTCTTCCGTGGATTCCGTGGCCATCAGGTTTTTCCTTTCACTTCTCACTTCTCACTTCTAACTTCTCACTCCCCAACAATATTATCAACCTTCCTCATTCCCCTGAACCAAAGCACATCCAGCGGCGAGACCAGGAAATGCACCAGCAGCAGTAAAACGATAATTCCTGCAAACACCGAGACGACCATGATGATGCGTTTTCGCCGTTGTGCCCCGGTTTCAGCCGCATTGGCCATGTAGGGAATCACTGCCAGCGGCGCCATCTGCAGCGCAGCCACGATACCCTTGGTGCCCCTGATGGTTGAATCCATGCTTTCGGCAACGGCCGCCGAGCCAACGCCGGCGCCCAGCGCCAGCACCAGGCTCAGAAAGATAATGGCCGGCCGGTTCGGGCTGATGGGTTCCTCGGGGAGAATGGCAGGATCAATCAGGGTGAACTTCTCACCCTTGCGTTCCTTTTCCATTTCCTGGCCGACCTCGGCCGTCATCTGCTTGGCCTTGATGTCCTGGTGGCGGCGGGTGGCATGATCCAGGTCGCGCGCGATAGCGCGGTATTCCTGTTCCGATTTCGGGGTCTGGAACAGGCGGCTCTCGTATTCCTGGATTTTCTCTGTCAGCTGGGCGCGTTTTGTTTTCAGTGAGCGTATCTCGGAATTGGCTGCAGCCAGCTGGCTTTGCATCGTGACGTAAGCCGGGTTGTCGGCGTTTGCGGGAGCTGATGTCTGCTTCGGTGCTGGCGGCGGGTTTTTCAGGTCATTCTCCAGCGTGGCGATCTGGCGCTTCAGACTCTTAACGTCCGGGTGCTCCTCGGTATAGGTCTGCTGCGCCACAGTCAGCTGCTTGCGCAGCACATCAAGCTCGGCCCGCAGGTCGTCGGCAGAGGCATACTGGCCGGTTTCCATCTCCAGCGCCTTGATTTCCCGCTTGGTGCTGGTGACATCCGGATGGTCAGGCGAATAGCGGCTTGCCAGGTGGATATATTCGGTGCGCAGCGCATCCAGCCGGGCGCTGGGGCTTAACACTTCGCCGCTGCTGTAGGGATCCAGCATGCCGATCTGGCCTTCCAGGTAGATTTTTCTTTCCTCGAGGTTCCGGATCTGGGTATCGACGTCGGAGATTTCCCGTTCGGTACGTTCCAGGACCTGGGTATTCAGATCGCGCAGTTCGGGCAAGGTTTTGATGTTGCGTTCCTTGAACTCGGCCAGCAGGTTCTCAAGCCGGGCGATTTCCTCGCTGAGACGGGTGGACTCCGCGGTCAGGAAGTCGTAGGTCTCTGCCGCCTTCTCGGTGCGCGATTTCAGGTTTTCGTTGAGGTACAGGGTGGTCAGCTCACTGGCGACTTTTTGCGCCTGTTGCGGGCTTTCGCTCTTGAATCCCAGCGTGAAGGCAATGGTGGCAGAGGCGGGGCGGCCGGTGCGCGGGTCCATGACATCGGCGGTTATCATGTCGACCCCGATATCCTCACGCATTTCAGAGAGGACGTCTTCAATCGTTTTGCGCTTGCGCTCACTTTCGTAGAGGTTGTATTTCTCGACAATCTCCAGCAGGTTGGTGCGCGACATCACCCGCTGGCTGATCACCTGGATACGCTGTGCCGCATAGCTGGTGACCGTTGACTGGATCAGTTCGGTCGGGATCTCCTGCTCTTCGATCAGGATGGTGGAGGATGACTGGTAGGTCGGCGGCCAGACAAAGGCGGTAACCAGACCCAGCGCAAACACGATACCGGCAATGAGAACGATCATTCCGCGCCTGCGCTTGAACGCCGCCAGGTAATCGCCCAGGTCAAGTGTTTGTTCCAGTGCCATTTCAGCCATGATCTGCTCGCTTTTCCATTAATCCGGGGATAAGGACTATTTCGGTGACTCGTTAATATACTTGAAAAATTTGCTAAAGATGAACTGCAAAAAATGTATTGCTTGCCCGTGAGGTTACAACCCGAAGGGTAGCTTCACTTCTGATTTCCTTGAGGGCATCCAGCCAACTGAGCTACATGGACAGTAGCGTGTTGCTAGAGATCTGTATATTAAGGAAACCCTGAATAAGTCGTCACCCCGGCATTAAGGAAATCCTGAATAAGTCGTCACCCCGGCGAAGGCCGGGGTCCAGCTTGTTGATTTCCCTGGATGATTCGCTTCGCTCACCCTGCGGCCGCCCTCCGGGCGTTCAACGCGCCTTGCGCTTTTGTCCGGCATGCGCCGGAATGACGAACCGGGACTTGTTCAGAGTCTCCTTAATTGGGCGGCGAATATAATCATTTGTTAAACAATAAGATATATGAGTTCAGGTGGTATCAATATTCTTTTTTCCGTGTAATTCCGTGTTCTTCCGTGGCCAACAGCTTTTTCTTTTCACTTC
>CAVPAE010000003.1:0-96975 GCA_963701455.1 uncultured Gammaproteobacteria bacterium | reverse complement strand
GCGGCGTTGGCAGATCATGGTTTGCCGGGGATACCTGTCCCGGGCCTTGGCTTGTCGGGAGGAAGGCAGGCTGGATATCCGCAGCGGTGATTTAACGAGTGGGACATCGATGAGCAGTCAAGATCAATGGTTGTTGCCTGAGGGCATCGAAGAAGTACTGCCCCCGGAGGCGCGGCGCCTCGAGTACGCGCGCCGGGAACTGCTGGACCTGTTTGACCGCTGGGGGTATGCATTGATTTTCCCCCCGTTTATCGAGTACCTGGAGTCGCTGCTGACCGGGACGGGCAACGACCTGGACCTGCAGACCTTCAAGGTTACCGACCAGCTTACCGGGCGCATGATGGGCGTGCGCGCCGATATCACCCCGCAGGCTGCACGTATCGATGCCCACCCGCTGCGGCGCGACTCGGCCTCGCGGCTCTGCTACCTGGGAACCGTGTTGCATACCCGTCCCGACGGGTTTGCGGGCTCGCGTAGCCCGCTGCAGGTCGGCGCTGAACTGTTCGGCCACGGCGGGGTGGAAAGTGATGTCGAGATTCTCAGCCTGGTGCTGGAGTCGCTGGCCCTGCTGGAGATACCGAATGTGCATGTCGACCTCGGTCACGTGGGGATTTTCCGTGCCCTGGCCGCGGATGCTGGACTTTCCAAAAATCGTGAAAATGACCTGTTCGCTGCACTGCAGCGCAAGGCGGTTCCCGAGATCGAGGCCATGCTGGCTGACTGGGAGCTCGATACGGCGCAGCGCAACCGGCTGGCCGCACTGGCAGAACTGAATGGTGGGCAGGAGGTCCTGGAACAGGCGCGCCGGGCACTGGCCGGTGCCAGTGACACGGTCATCGAGGCGCTGGACAACCTGTGCGCCATTACCGCACTGCTGCAGCAACGCGTGCAGGACGTGGTGCTGCACTTCGACCTTGCCGAGCTGCGTGGCTACAAATACCAGACCGGCATGGTGTTCGCCGTATTCATACCCGGCTGCGGCCAGGAAATCGCCCGCGGTGGCCGCTACGACGCCATCGGCGAGGTGTTCGGCCGGGCCCGGCCGGCGACCGGCTTCAGTACCGACCTGAAGACGCTGGTGACACTCAGCCAGCGCAATTTCGGGGAGCAGGGCGATGCCATCCTGGCGCCGGCAGACAATGATCCGGAGCTGTTTGTCGCTGTGCAGCAATTACGCCGCTCCGGCGAGCGGGTGGTGTGCGCGCTGCCGGGCGAGTCTGCCGCCCCGGTCGACTGCGGCTGCAACCGGATTCTGGTCAATACAGGCGGCACCTGGACCTTAAAGCCGGTATGATCCGGAATTGATCTGGCGCCGTCAGGGATACGGAGGATCAAGTAGTCTGTATCCGCAGGGTGCCTTGGCCAGGATTGTGATAAATTGCCGGACGCTGTCCGGTTGTCATGAGACTGAAATTTTCGCGGGTTTATCGGTATAGTCAGCCGTGCGCCCGGTTTTTTCTGTGGCGGGTGGTTGTTTCCCCGAGCGGCAAATCGATAATCTTTCTACATTCCAGAGACTGAACCATGGGTAAAAATGTTGTCGTCATCGGCACCCAGTGGGGTGACGAGGGCAAAGGTAAGGTGGTTGACCTGCTCACTGACAGGGCAGCCGCGGTAGTGCGTTTCCAGGGTGGTCACAATGCCGGCCACACCCTGGTGATCGACGGTCGTAAAACCGTCCTGCACCTGATTCCTTCCGGCATCCTGCGGGACAATGTGCTGTGCCTGATCGGCAACGGTGTCGTGCTGTCACCATCCGCCTTGCTGGAAGAACTGGCCATGCTGGAAGCGGCCGGGGTGCCTGCGCGCGAGCGCCTGAAGATCAGCGAATCCTGCCCCCTGATCCTGCCGTACCACATCGCACTCGACCAGGCGCGGGAACTGGCGCGCGGGAAGAAGGCCATCGGCACGACCGGCCGCGGTATCGGCCCGACCTACGAAGACAAGGTGTCGCGGCGCGGACTGCGGCTGGGGGAGCTGCTGGACCCCGATCATTTCCGGGAACGCCTGCGCGAGGTGATGGAGTACCACAACCATGCCCTGGTGCATTACTTCAAGACCGACCCGGTGGACTACCAGGCAGTACTGGACGAGGCGCTGGCCCAGGGTGAGCAGATCGCCCCGATGGTGGAAGACATCCCGGGCATGCTGCATACCCTGCGGCGTGAAGGTCGCAATATCATGTTCGAGGGCGCCCAGGGGGCCCTGCTGGACATCGACCACGGCACCTATCCCTATGTGACCTCGTCGACCACGACCGCGGGCGGTGCCGCCAGCGGCAGTGGTGTCGGCCCCTGCGATCTCGACTACGTGCTGGGAATCGTCAAGGCCTATACCACCCGGGTCGGTGCCGGTCCGTTCCCGACCGAGCTGTTCGACGCCGACGGCAAGCATCTCGGCGAGAAGGGGCATGAATTCGGGGCAACCACCGGCCGCCAGCGGCGTTGCGGCTGGCTGGACATCGTTGCGCTGAAGCGTTCGCTGCAGCTCAACAGCGTTACGGGTATGTGCATCACCAAGCTGGATGTGCTGGACGGGCTGGAGACACTCAGGATCTGTGTCAGCTACCAGCTGGATGGCAACAGCATCACGGTACCGCCGGTCGGTGCGGATCGCATCGAGCAGTGCACACCGGAATACATCGAGATGCCCGGGTGGAGTGAATCCACGGTAGGGGCGAAGAGCCTGGCGGAATTGCCGGATGCCGCCAGGGCCTACCTGGCGAAGATCGAGGAACTCTGCGAGACCCCGATTGCGATTGTTTCCACCGGTCCCGACCGCGCTGAAACCATCATCCAGCAGAATCCGTACGGGGACTGATCCGGCGCGAACGCTGCCGGTGCGCCTTTACAACGGATTACACGCCGGGTCCCGGTGTTGTAATCCGGATTATTGTTTCTTCAGTACCAGGCGGGTGCACATGCCGGTGTCCTGCTTCCCGCCCATACTCATCTGCATCATGCCGGTGTAGCGGTTGATCACCGCCAGCCCGCTCTGTTTCCCGGGTGGCTTCCAGACAATCTCCTTGTCGTCGATCATGGCGGTTACGCCGTTGACGGTTTCCGTGGTGTAGTTGACCTCGACCTTGATCTGGCCCTGCTGGAAGCTGCAAAGCAGGTACGTGATATTATCCTCGGCCGCCCGTGACGGTGCGCTGCCTGCCAGCAGCAGGAAGGCGGCAATCAGGGTATGCAGGTGTGTTTTCATGTGTCGTGTCCCAATGGTTTGATCCCCACCAGCAGCAGTGGCAGCAGGGCCAGGTCGGCCAGCAGTGCAACCAGCATCGAAAAGCCGGTCAGCAGCCCGAAATAGATCGTCGGGATGAAGCTGGAAAGGGCCAGTATCGCAAATCCCAGTGTAATCGTCATGGTTGTATAGTACATGGCATGCCCGATGCTGCCATGACAGCGTCTGACCGTCGCCCAGTAGTCATGATCGGCCCCGAATTCCTCGGTAAAACGATGAATATAGTGGATGGTGTTGTCCACCGCGATACCGATGACGATGGCGGCGATGGTGATGGTCATGATATCCAGCGGGATATTCAGCCAGCCCATCAGTCCCAGCACCTGCACTGACGCGACCAGGTTGGGAATGATGGCGATGACTGCCATCTTCAGGCTGCGGAACAGCACCAGGAACATCAGCATGATCGCGATGAAGACCACGCCGAGCGTCATTATCTGCGAGCGGAACAGGCTCTGCAGCATGTTGTTGTAGAGTACCAGCATGCCGGTGAGGTGCACCTGGGTCGCATCGAGATCCAGTTCGTTTGTCAGGTAATCACGGATTTTCTCCAGCAGTTCGGCGCGCCGCAGCGACCGGTCCGATTCAAATACCCGGATACTGAAACGTATCTGGTTGCCGTCCGCGGACAGGTAGGGTGTGAACAGCGCCTGGCGGATGTCATCGGGCATGCGCCGGTAGAGGATGGAGAGAAAATAGTTGTCGATGGATTTGCCGTCGTCGAGGCTTTTCAGCATGCGCACGGCCGTGACGATGGAAAGTACCTTGCCGGTTTCCGGCAGGCTGTCCAGGTAGTCATGAATGACAGCGACATCCTCCAGCCGGTAGCTGTTGAACCAGTAGCTGGTGCCGGTAATGCCGGCGCTGCCGGCTGTTTCCAGCTCGAAATCATCCATGAACGGATCATCCATGAACGGATCATCCTCGGGCGGCTCGTCAGGCTCCAGAAAACTTGCCGGTGCGTCCAGGATGATATCGAGCGGCGTGGTGCCGCCCAGCGTGCTATCGATCAGTTCCATACCGCGATAGATTTCCGTCGATTCCTTGTAGTAATCGATGAAGCGGTTTTCCACCGTGAGCCGCGTGGTGCCGGCGATGCTGAGGAGCACGATCACGATAAAGGCAGTCAGTACGGCCTTGCCATGGCGTTCTATCAGTACGGCAAAAAAGTGCGTAATGGCAGAGGTCAGCCGATGGCTGGCAGTGGCAATCAACGGTACCGGCTTCAGGAACATCAGTGCGGCAGGGAACAGCGTGAATGCGAGCAGGAATGCCATTGCGATGCCGATGGCCATCATCCAGCCGAAATCGATCACCGGGCGAATCCCGCTGAACAGCAGCGCGGCAAAAGCCACCATGGTGGTAATGGCGGTGTAGAAACACGGGATCGCCTTTTTCCTGATGGTTTCGCGCACCAGGGTGTACTGGTCGGTGCCCGGGTTCGCGTCGCGCAATTCACGGTAACGGATGATCAGGTGAATCGTCAGCGACAGCGTGATGATCAGCATCAGCGAGATGAAGTTCGAGGAGACCACGGTCACCGGCCAGTCCACCAGTCCGAGGAAGCCGATCATCACCACCCCGGCTGCCACGCAGGTCAGCAGCGGCAGCAGCACCCAGCGCGGCTTGCGAAAGGTGAGGGCAAGCAGGATAACCAGGAAGCAGAAAACGCCGATGCCGAACACCAGCAGGTCGTGGCGTATAAAGTCGATGGAATCCGCCACGATCATCGGCACACCACCGAGATACAGGGTTGCCTGGGCGCGGTGCGCGTCCATGATGCGGCGTACCGCCGCGATATCCTCGTGCTGCTGTTGCAACAGGCTGTTGCTGTAGGTGTCGAAGCGTTCGGATACCTCGGTCAGCGCTGCCGCTTCCTGCGGCGTCAATTCAGCCTGCAGGCGTTTTTCACGCAGCCGGTCGCGTTCCGATAACAGCGCGAAGTAGGTTTCGTCGCGCGCAAAATTGACCTGCAGTGCCGTGGTGCGCTTGTCCGGGCTGATGAGGAGGTCGTGATACAGCGGGCTGTTGACGAATTCCTGCTGTGCGAGTTCCCGGTCGGTGTCCGGGCTGTCGAAGGTGCGGCTTCCCCGGGCCAGTTCGGACAGCTTGACCGGCGGGCTGTTGATCAGCGGGACATCCAGCAGGTTGACTACGGACTCGACGCGATCCAGCGCTGCCAGCTCGTCGCGCAGCTGGCGCAGGTCAGCCAGTACCGCCTCGCTGAAAAGGTCAGCGGCAGGCGTGTAGGTCACAATCAGGTAGTCATCGGATCCATAGCGTGCCCGGGCGTCACGGTAATAGCGCAGCGCCTCGTCCTGTTCGAGTACCAGTGAATCGGCCGAGGCATCCAGCCTGAAGTCGCTGCTGTGGTAGCCGAAAAAGGCCAGCAGCAGGGCGATGCCGATCAGTGCCAGGCCGGGGTGTTGCAGGACCAGTTTGTCATAGTAGGCGGACAGTGAGAATGACATGGAAGTAATGGCGGGTTGCTTCCGGAATTTGCAGGTTATTGCATAGCTTCAATGATAAAGCACTATAGTATCGGTACACTTCGGCAAAGGCCAATGGAGTTGTTGCCGGGATCACTCCGGTTCCGGCGGGCAATCAGACATATCGGGACCGGGTACACAGAATCGTGGCCAGCATGGATGAGCAGGTTTTTCCGCAACGGGGCGGCAATGAATTTCGGCTGCTGGTTGACGGTGAACAATTCTACCCGGCGATGCTGCAGGCAGTCGAGCAGGCGCAGCATTACATCCTCATGGAGATGTACCTGGTTGAATCGGGCCGGGTGGCGGACCTTTTCTGCGCCGCCTTTGTTGCCGCGGCACAGCGCGGTGTCTGCGTGCAATTGCTGCTGGATGCCTTCGGCGCGCGCAAGTTCTCACGGCGAGATCGCGAACGTCTGGTCCGCAACGGCGTCCAGCTGGCCAGTTTCAACCCGCTGTCCCTGCGGCAGCTGAAAAAGAACCTGCTGCGGACTCACCGGAAATTCCTGCTGGCTGATGCCGCTGTTGTCTACGTGGGTGGTTCCGGTATTGCCGACTGCTTCAGCGGGCCGCATGCCTGGCGCGAAACCATGGTGGCGGCACGCGGTCCCGTGGTGAACGACTGGCACGCATTGTTCACCGCCAATTGGCAGCACTGGTCCGGGTATCCTGTGCCCGTACCCCTGCCGGCACCGGCCGGCAAGGCGAATGTCTCCGGCAGGGTGGTCTGGAGCGCGGCGGGAACGACCCGCCTCGAGATCAAGCGCAGCCTGATCAACCGGACGCGCACTGCGGCTGACCGGGTGTGGCTGGCTTCGGCCTATTTCGTGCCGTCACGCAAAGTGCGCCGCGTGCTGCGTCGTGCCGCTGCCCGCGGTGTCGATGTCCGGCTGCTGCTGCCGGGCCCGGTGACGGATCATCCGGCGGTGCGATTCGCCGGACGGCGTTTCTATGCGCGGCTGCTGCGCCACGGGGTGCGGATTTTTGAATTCCAGCACCGCTTCACACATACCAAGCTGGCGCTGGTCGATAACTGGTGCAGCATCGGTTCCAGCAACATGGATCGCTGGAACCTGCGCTGGAATCTGGAAGCCAACCAGGAAATTTTCGATCCCGCTTTTGCCGCCGGGGTCGCCCGCATGCTGCAAGCCGATTTTTCACACAGCGGGGAAATCCATTACACGGAATGGCGACGCCGCTCGTTGTCGCATCGCCTCAAGGAGTGGTTGTGGGGGAAGATTGATATCCACCTGGCGCGCTGGAGTCCGCACGCCCGGGGCTCCGCTCGCCGTACCGCAGGCCGGTCCTCCGGAGACAGGGATGGCAGTGCCTGAAGCCTTTCGATGACCCGCCGGCACCCGGTCGTCCACTGAAGTACAGAGCTGCTTTCCTTTTCCGCACAAGCTCTCCCTGTTTTTACGCATGATTCTCATGGGCAGGACAGCGCCCGTTGCCGGGTGTCTGCGCGCGCGCTGACAGTACTTGAAAAGCGAAAACCCCAACCCAATTTCAGTAGAACAAGTGCATTTGAATGGTAATAAGGAGGTGCTGAAATGTTGGGGACACTGAATACTTCCGGAGCCGGCCTGCTCGACGAGTTCCGGCGCATGGAGCGGGAAATGAACCAGCTTTTCGGCGGGTCACCCTGGCCGAACAGCATACGGGCCGTGGCGGGAGGTACCTATCCGCCCATCAATATCGGCAGCACGCCGGACCAGGTCGATGTCTACCTGTTTGCCGCCGGCCTGGACCCGGAGGCCCTGGATATCTCCATCCAGCAGAACCTGCTGACCGTGGCCGGAGACAGGAAGCTGCAGGTCGAGGAGGGCGCCGACTACTACCGCAAGGAACGTTACGATGGCGGGTTCCGCCGGGTCGTGACCCTGCCGGAAGACGTGGACCCCGACCAGGTGGAGGCGAGTTACCGGGACGGTGTACTGCACGTCACGATCAAGCGGCGCGAGGCAACCCGGCCACGGCAGATAACAGTCAAGTAAGCAACAGGAGGGCAGCAGGATGAGCGAGGCAAGAGATGTAAACCAGCGGGAGGCCGGCACGGCGCAGGATGTGAAACAGCAGGAGCAGGCAATCCTGCCGGCCGTGGATATCTTTGAAAATGAGTCGGGCATCACCGTGCAGGCTGACATGCCCGGGGTGTCCAGGGACCACCTCGATGTCCATGTCGATAGTGACACCCTGTCGATCGAGGGCAGGGCGGTTATTGCAATGCCCGAGGGTATGGATGCCGTTCATGCGGATATCCAGTCAACCTGCTATCGACGCAGTTTTTCCCTCAGCCGGGAACTTGATGGTGACAGGATCGAGGCTGGGCTGAAGGATGGGGTCCTGACCTTGCGTATTCCCAGGCGGGAAGAACACAAGCCGCGCCGGATAGAGGTACAGACAGGCTAGCCCGGATATCTCACCGGGCGGCGGTGGCAGGTCATACTCTGTTGAAGGAGCTGTGGTAGTGGCGCGTAACCAGAAAACAGTGTGTTTCCCTGGGATGCCTATCCCGGCCCTGGCTGGTCCTCGTGCACCTGGACTTGCTGTTCACTCAAGTGGTAGCTACGGCTACCACTTTCGCTCCACAGCGGCGCCCAGGTACACGAGTCCGTCGCCAGCATCCGGGATCCCGGTAAGAAATCCGGGCTAGCCGGTATGGTACAAGGCCGGCCGGGGTGGAGATGACCCGCGTCGGTATGGACATGCAGTGACGACAGGCGTATGAGTTTACCCATCCGTGCGGGCGGGTCGCGGCACTCTGGATTCTTGCGACACGGATTGTCCGGCTGGCCGCCATGCCCGTAGTCACTACGGCTGCAGCCCAGGTGCCGACCCCGGGCCTGGGGTCACTGTCTTGAACAGCAACGGGAAGCAACGTGGAATTCAAGGATTACTACCAGATCATGGGCGTCAAACGCGACGCCACCCAGGACGAGATCAAGCGTGCCTATCGCAAGCTCGCCCGCAAGTACCACCCGGATGTCAGCAAGGAGCCGGATGCGGAAGTGCGTTTCAAGGAGGTGGGCGAGGCCTATGAGGTCCTGAAGGATCCGGAAAAGCGGGCGGCCTACGATCAGCTCGGCGCGAACTGGAAGGCCGGGCAGGATTTCCGGCCGCCACCGGACTGGGATGCGGGTTTTGAATTTCATGGCGGTGACTTCGCCGGGTCCGATGCCGCTGGCTTCAGCGACTTCTTCGAAAGCCTGTTCGGTCACGGTTTCGCCGCTGGCGGGGCCGGCGGCCACGCCGCGTATCATGCCCACGGCGAAGACGCCCATGCCAAGGTGCTCATCGACCTGGAGGACGCCTATCAGGGTGCCACCCGCACACTGACCCTGCAGCATACCGAGCTGGGCGCCGACGGCAGGCCGCAGGTAAAAAAGCGCACGCTGAACGCGCGCATTCCCCGGGGTGTGCGCCAGGGGCAGCTCATCCGGCTCGCGGGGCAGGGCGGGGCCGGTATGGGCAAGGGCAAGGCCGGCGACCTCTACCTGGAGGTGGAATTCAGGCCGCACCCGTTTTATCACGTCGAAGGCCGGGACGTGTTCCTGGACCTGCCCGTGGCGCCCTGGGAAGCGGCCCTGGGCGCGACGGTCAAGGCGCCGACGCCCACGGGTGCCGTGGACCTCAAGGTGCCGGCCGGTTCCACGGGGGGCCGCAAGCTGCGACTGAAAGGCCGCGGCATCCCGGGTGCGACGCCGGGTGATCTCTACGTGGTGCTGCAGCTAACGCTGCCGCCGGCGGACACCGCGGCCGCCAAAGCCGCCTACCGGGAAATGGAACAGGCGCTGAAGTTCAATCCACGCGCACGTATGGGGGGCTGACCGGTCATGGCGAAAGATCTGGAAACCTTGTTGACCGGCGACGTGCTGGGCGAGGACGTGGAGCTGACCCTGGTCGAACTCTGCAGGACATGCCAGCTCCCGGCCGAACGGGTGTACGAACTGGTGGAGGAAGGCATCATCGAGCCACTGGGCCGGGAACCGGCAGGCTGGCGCTTCCGCTGGACCAGTGTCCGCCGGGTACGCTGCGCCCTGCGCCTGGAACATGACCTGGGTGTCAACCTGGCAGGTGCCGCGCTGGCGCTGGACCTGCTGGAAGAGCTCGACAGGCTGCGGGCACGGCAGCGCCGCTTCGGCTGAGGTTGCTGGTTCACAGCAGGTGCAGTCTCTTTATGCACGTTCTGCGGGTGCTGACCGCGATGGATGTTTGCACGATCGCGCCGAAGGCCGGCGCTCCTACAGGTGCATCCAGCGGGTGTAGGAGCGGTCTCCTGACCGCGATGCGATCCTTAAACAATCGCGCCGAAGGTCGGCGCTCCTGCAGGTGCATCCAGTGGGTGTAGGATTCGAAATTTTCCGGAGATGCGTTTATACTGCGCGCTGTCGCTGTGACGGCAGTACTCAGCCGTTAGCTGTTGCGCGACCGGTTTCATGTAACCTCCGTATCATCCTGCCGACGCATCCCGATGGCGTTCGGCTTCTCGCTTGGTAGTTCCTGCAAATGAAAAGTCTGGCAATTAGAAACTTGCTGCCGTTCCTGGCCTGGTTTCCGCTTGTCGACCGCGTCAGTCTGCGCGCTGATTTCATGGCCGCGCTCACGGGTGCGGTAATCGTGCTCCCCCAGGGTGTGGCGTTCGCGACCATCGCTGGTTTGCCGCCCCAGTACGGGCTGTATACGGCCATGGTGACGCCGATTATTGCCGCCCTGTTCGGGTCGTCGCGGCACCTCATCTCGGGCCCGACCACCGCGATTTCCATTGTTATCTTTGCCTCGATCAGTCACCACGCGGTACCGGGTACGCCCGAGTTCGTCACCATGGCGCTTACGCTTACCTTTCTCGCCGGCGTCTACCAGCTGGCATTCGGCCTGGCCAAGCTCGGAGCCCTGGTCAATTTCGTCTCGCATACCGTGGTAATGGGATTTACCGCCGGTGCCGCGATCCTGATCGCGACCAGCCAGTTGAAACACGTGCTCGGTATCTCGATCCCGCGTGGCGAATCCTTTGCGCACACCTGGGTCGATATCTACCAGGGTTGGGCCAGACAAACCTCACCGTCCTGGGGATTGCGTTGCTAACGCTGCTGACGGCGATGGCTTGCAGGCGCCTGTCACCGAAGCTGCCAAGCCTGCTGCTGGGCCTGATCGCGGGTTCGCTTGCTGCCGTGGTACTCGGTGGCGCCAGCCATGGCGTCACCTTCGTCGAGCAGATACCCGCACAGCTGCCGCCCTTCTCCATGCCGGATTTTTCGGTGGGCGTCATACGCCAGCTGGCCCCGGAGGCCTTTGCCGTCGCACTGCTGGGCCTGATTGAAGCTGTCTCCATCGCCCGTTCGGTGGCTACCAAGTCGCACCAGCGCATCAACAGCAACCAGGAATTCATCGGGCAGGGGCTGTCCAACATGGTCGGCAGCTTCTTCTCCAGCTACGCCGGCTCCGGTTCCTTTACCCGTTCAGGCATCAATTACCAGGCTGGTGCCCGGACACCCATGGCCGCCATCTTCGCCGCCATCCTGCTCATGCTGATGGTGCTGCTGATCGCGCCGTTGACCGCCTACCTGCCGGTGGCAGCCATGGGTGGGGTGATCCTGCTGGTCGCTTACGGCCTGATCGACTTCCACCACATAGGGAACACGCTCACTGGCAGTCGCAGTGAAACTGCCATCCTGCTGGTGACGTTCTTCGCCACGCTGTTTCTGGAACTCGAGTTCGCCATCTACCTCGGCGTGCTGCTCTCGCTGGTCCTGTTCCTGGCAAAGACTTCCCGGCCGGAAATCGTGACTCTGGCGCCAGACACCCATGATCCGAAACGCAAGCTTGCCAATGTGCAGGCCAAGCCGATCAGCGAATGCCCGCAGCTGAAAATCATCCGCATCGACAGGGATATCTATTTCGGGTCAGTCAACTTCATCCAGGGTCGTCTCGAGACCATCAGTGAAAAGGAAGGTGTCGTGCACATCCTGATCGATGCTTCCCGCATGAACTACATCGATATGGCGGGTGCCGAAATGCTGGTGCAGGAAAGCAGTCGCCTGCAGGCTCGCGGCGGCGCGCTGTATTTCTGCGGCCTCAATTCAGCAATGTGGCAATTCCTTGCCGAGGGCAGGTATGTGCGCGCCATCGGCGCGGCCAGGTTTTTCAATCACAAGTCGCAGGCGATTGCCGCGGTTTTCAGGATGCTGGACAAGGGTGCTTGCCAGCGCTGCAGTCTGCGCATATTTCATGAGTGCGCCACGGTTGAGCGAGCCTGATTAACGCACGCATGGCATGTGCGGCAGGTGCGTGGAGAACAGCGGATGTACCCGATAACTGGTTGTTAGCAGGCGGAAATCTTCAGGGAATCGATTGGTGCCGAGGAGAGGACTTGAACCTCCACGGGGTTACCCCCACTAGCACCTGAAGCTAGCGTGTCTACCAATTTCACCACCTCGGCAGTGGCCTGAAACAACGAGAACGCTGTTCCGGAAGCCGCGAACTCTACCGTCTGAATTTTAACTTGTCAATTTACCTGTGCAGCACGCAAACTAAGCTCTCAAATCTGATCCAGCCAACAACTATGAAAACACGGAAGAAATCCAGTGCCAAAACGGCACACAGGCACGATCCCCATGCGGGCCGCGAAGCGGAACGCTACGAACAGCCGATTGCCAGCCGCGAACACATCCTGGACATCATCACCGAGGCCGACCGGCCGGTGAAGCGCGAGGATGTGGAGGAGCTGCTGGGTATTCGGGACGAGCAAGGCATCGAGGCCCTGCGCCGGCGCCTGAACGCCATGGTGCGTGACGGCCAGCTGGTGCGCAACCGCCGCAACTGCTATGCCCTGGCGGACCAGTTCGACCTGGTTCCCGGGCGCGTCATCGGCCACCAGGACGGTTTCGGTTTCCTGGTGGCGGATGAGGGCGGTGACGATGTCTACCTGTCCGCCAGGCAGATGCATGCCCTGTTCCATGGCGACCGGGTGCTGGTACGGATTACCGGCATGGATCGCCGCGGCCGCCGCGAGGGCGACGTGGTCGAGGTGCTCAAGCGCAATACCCGCCACGTGGTGGGGCGTTTCTACAGCGAGCGCGGTGTGTATTTCGTTACCCCGGACAACAAGCGCATTCCCAACGACATCGCCGTGCCCGAGGGCGAGATCGGTGGCGCAAGCCACGGTCAGATTGTCTCCGTGGAAATTATCGAACAGCCCGGCAAGCGTACCCCGCCGGTCGGGCGCGTGACCGAGGTACTCGGTGACCACATGGCGCCGGGCATGGAAATCGATATCGCCATCCGCAGTCACGACGTGCCGCAGGCCTGGCCGCCGGAAGTGGAGCAGGAGATCAAGGGCCTGGATGAAGAAGTACCTGCCGCAGCCAAGCGCGGCCGCGAGGACCTGCGGGAGTTGCCGCTGGTCACCATCGACGGTGCGGATGCGCGGGACTTCGACGACGCCGTCTACTGCGAATCCACCTCGAGCGGCTGGCGCCTGCTGGTGGCGATCGCCGACGTGTCCCACTACGTGAAGCCGGAGACGGCGCTGGACCGCGAGGCCTTCGCGCGCGGCAACTCGGTGTATTTCCCGGAACGTGTCATCCCGATGCTGCCCGAAGTGCTATCCAATGGCCTGTGTTCCCTGAACCCGGAAGTGGACCGGCTGTGCATGGTCTGCGAGATGCGCTTCAACCGGGAAGGGCGCATGACCCGGTCGCGCTTCTTCGACGGCCTGATGCGCTCACACGCACGCCTGACCTACAGCGAGGCGGCCGCGATCGTCGTGGACCAGGATAAGCAGACGCGCAAACAGTACCTGCCGCTGGTACCGCACCTGGAGGACACTGTACCGGCTCTACGGGGTGCTGCGCAGCCAGCGCGACGCGCGCGGCGCCATCGATTTCGAAACCACGGAAACCCGTATCGTGTTCGGCACGGAGCGCAAGATCGAGCGCATCGTGCCCATGGTGCGCAACGATGCCCACAAGCTCATCGAGGAATGCATGATCGCCGCGAACGTGGCGGCGGCGCGGCACCTCGAGCGCCACAAGATGCCGACCCTGTACCGTATTCACGCCCACCCGGCGCCGGACAAGGTGACGGATCTGCAGGAATTCCTCAACGAACTCGGCCTGGGGCTGCGCGGCGGCAGCAAGCCTTCGGCGAGCGATTATTCGACGGTGTTGCGGCTGGCGGAAGGCAGGCCTGATGCCCACCTGATCAACACCGTGCTGCTGCGGTCCATGCCGCGCGCGGAATACAGCCCGGACAACATCGGCCATTTCGGCCTGGCGCACGAACACTACGCGCACTTCACCTCGCCGATCCGGCGCTATCCCGATCTGCTGGTGCATCGCGCCATCCGTCACATCCTGGATGGCAAGAAGCCGGCGAAATTCCCCTACACGGCATCCCACATGCAGGAATTCGGCGATCACTGCTCGGGCACTGAGCGCCGCGCCGACGACGCCACGCGGGACGCCGTCGACTGGCTGAAGTGCGAATTCATGCTGGACAAGGTTGGCGAAACCTATCCCGGTATCATCACCAGCGTGACCTCGTTCGGCCTGTTCGTGGAACTGCAGGATATCTACGTCGAGGGCCTGGTGCATGTGACTGCGCTGGGGAACGACTACTATCATTACGACCCGACGCGACACTGGCTGCAGGGTGAGCGCAGCAACCGGATCTACCGGCTCGGTGACCAGATCACCGTCAAGGTGGTGCAGGTCAACCTGGATGACCGCAAGATCGATTTCGAGTTGAGTGAAAAGACTTCACGCAAGAGCGCAGGCAAGGACACTGACAAGGCTCGCAAGGGGAAGCGGAGGACCGGCAAGCGCAGGAGAACCCGGCAATGATACCCGGACTGCTGGCGGTGCCGGTACTTGCCGCGGGCATCGGTTGCTGCAGCCGGGCAGCGCATCCTGATCACCGGGAATGACTGCGAAACCTCATCATGTTTACGGTCTGCATGCCGTAGCCAGCCTGCTTGCCAGTCGCCCCGGGGACGTGACCGCGCTGGCGGTTGCCGAGGGCGCGGGCGACCAGCGCCTGGCCCGCTTGCTGGAAGCCGCCGGCGCCGCAGGCATTCCCGTGCAGCGCGTTGCCCGCAAGGAACTCGACCAGCGGTTTCCCGATGCGCGCCACCAGGGGGTGGTCGCAACGGTGGCGGCCGCGATCCCGGAATTGACAGAAAAGGGCCTGCCGGCTTTTCTTGCCGACCTTGCGGAGCCCGCCTTCCTGCTGGTCCTCGACGGGGTGCAGGATCCGCATAACCTGGGCGCCTGCCTGCGCACGGCGGATGCCGCCGGGGTGCATGCCGTCATCCTGCCGCGCGACCGGGCGGCCGGCATCACGCCGGTCGTACACAAGGTGGCCTGCGGGGCCGTCGAGTCGGTCCCGGTATGCTTTGTAACCAATCTGGCGCGTACCCTGCGGCAGCTGCGGGATGCCGGGATCTGGATCTACGGCGCCAGCGACGCGGCCGAGCAGGGGCTGTATGACACTGAGATGACGGGGCCACTGGCGCTGGTGCTGGGGGGCGAGGGGAAGGGGCTGCGCCGCCTGACCCGGGAATTGTGTGACTACCTGGTCGCGATTCCGATGGCCGGCCGGGTGGAAAGCCTGAACGTCTCGGTTGCCGCGGGCGTGCTGCTCTTCGAGGCCCGCCGCCAGCGGAATCAGTAAGGCCAAACCTGGTAAATGGCCACGGAATCCACGACCATCGCACCGAATCGACGGACGTTTTTATTGACCAGTTCCGGAAAATAGGGGACAGACCACGTTTTTTGATATCTGTGCACGTCAGCAGCAACTGTTGCTGTCGAAAAACGTGGTCTGTCCCCTATTAGTAGCGGTCCTGACCGCGATTCCTCAGTGAAACAAGCTTCCCGAAATGCGGTACCCATGCAATTGCATCTCCTGTCGGCCTCACGTAGAATGCGCGCTCTTTGAAAAAGAAGCTGAAATTCAGCTGAGTACATAACTCCTTGCTTTCCGCGCGACGGAAGGCTTTTAAATCCACAAGGGGTCTTTAATGAGACATTATGAAATAGTGTTTCTGGTCCACCCTGACCAGAGCGAACAGGTACCCGCCATGATCGAGCGCTATCGCGCCTCGATCGAAGCCGATGGTGGCAAGATCCACCGTCTGGAAGACTGGGGTCGCCGCCAGTTGGCCTACCCGATCCAGAAGCTGCACAAGGCACACTACGTGCTGATGAACATCGAGTGCAGCACCGCTGTCCTGGAAGAACTGACAAGTGCCTTCCGCTTCAATGATGCCGTCATCCGCAACATGGTGATCAATCGCAAGGAACCCGTCACCGAGACCTCGTTGCTGGCCAAGCGGCCGGAAGAAAGGCGTGAGCGTCCCTCCCAGGATGATTCGGAGTCTGCAACTGATGACAGCGATGCTGAATCAGCAGACAAAGAATCTGATGAGAGTGAAGCGGAAACCGAAGCTGCAGCTGAATAACCTGCGATCAATGCACTGAAGAGGTACACAGAACATGGCACGTTACTATCGTCGCCGCAAATTCTGCCGTTTCACGGCGGAAGGCACCAAGGAAATTGATTACAAGGATCTCGCGGTTCTGAAACAGTATGTTTCCGAAACCGGCAAGATCGTTCCCAGCCGCATCACCGGCACCAAGGCACGCTACCAGCGCCAGCTGTCCACCGCGATCAAGCGCGCGCGCTATCTTGCCCTGCTGCCTTACTGCGACGCGCACTAGCGCTGCACCGGGATGTCCCTCGGCTGACCGGGGTTGATGGGTGGCTCGGCGAACTGACCCGTGAAGGCACTGGCCGGTTATATTGCCAGCGGGCGCTGGCAGGCAGTCCTGGTGACCACCGCCAGTGGTTTGCTGGCGCTGATCCTGTTGCCGTTGAGTTGCCTGGGCGCGGCGAGCGTCGCGCTGGTGACCCTGCATGTCGGTGTGTTGTCCGGCTTGCAGGTGATGGCACTGGCGGCGGCCAGCGTGATTCTGTTCTACCTGCTGGCAGGTGTGCAGATCGTGGTGGTGGTTGTGATAGTGCTGCTGCTGTGGTTGCCGTGCTGGCTGGCGGCCGCGATATTGCAGCAGACCCGGGACCTGGGAGCCGCATTCAAGGCGGCCACCCTGTTCGGGGTGACCCTGCTGTTGCTGGTGTATGCAACTATCCAGGATCCCGCGGCGGCCTGGCTGGAAGTCCTGAAGGTTTTGCTGGCCATGTTCGAGGAAGCCGGCTTCAGGCTGCAGGGATTGTCTGATGAACAGCTGCTGCAGGGATTCGCGGCGCTGATGACAGGGGTGGCGTTGTCCTGGCTGGTGCTCGGTATCATGGCGAGCCTGCTGCTGGCGCGCTGGTGGCAATCGGTACTGGTGCACCCGGGGGCTTTTCGGGACGAGTTTGGCAACCTGCGCCTGGGCAACCTGGCGGGATTGCTGACCCTGGGCATGCTGCTGGTCGCGCGCCTCACGCAGGACACATTCAGCGAGATCACCGCCCAGCTGGCGATGATCATGCTGGTACCCTACCTGCTGGTGGGGCTGGCGGTGATACACAGCCTGGTGAAACAGGCAGGACGCAGCTACGGCTGGCTGGCGGTGGTTTACCTGCTACTGGCTTTCGTGCCGCAAACCACGCTGCTGCTCGCCGCCGGGGGATTGCTGGATACCTGGGTGGACCTGCGCCGCCGGCTGGGCCGGGGCGAGCGCAGTCGCTGATATTGAAATGATTTGACAGAAAGAGGTTGTAACAATGGAAGTCATTCTGCTGGAAAAGATCGAAAACCTCGGCGTGATGGGCGACAAGGTGAACGTCAAGCCGGGCTACGGGCGTAATTACCTGATACCGAAAGGCAAGGCCGCACCGGCGACCGAGGCCAACATCGCCGCGTTCGAGGCGCGTCGTGCCGAGCTGGAAAAGGCCGCTGCCGAAACCCTGGTCGCCGCCGAAGCCCGCCGTGACCAGTTGTCCGAGATGGCAATCACCATCACCGCCAAGGCCGGTGATGAGGGCAAGCTGTTCGGTTCGATCGGTACTGCCGATATTGCCGACGCGATCAGTGCAAAGGGCGTAACCGTTGAACGTCATGAAGTACGGCTGCCTGAAGGTGCCTTTCGCCAGTTGGGTGAGTATGACGTGCAGTTGCATCTGCATACCGACGTCAATACCGCTATCAAACTGACGATTGCAGCAGAATAATAAAAATCGTCTGCAGGTTTCACTGCAAGTTATTGTAACAACATAGCTAACAGGCAGCCGCAAATGGCTGCCTGTTATTGCTGCGCGTGGCTGGTGCCCGTGAGGCATAACGGCAAAAGAAAAACAAGCATGTCATTGCCTGCGGTTTGTGTTATTTATTGCGAGTCGGCACTCACGTCGACGGCATCCACCCTGAGAATACTGACGCACCCATGGCTGAATTACTGCGTTCACCAGATGTAATTCATTCCGCTACGGACGGGTTGAAAGTACCCCCACAATCAATACAGGCCGAGCAGGCAGTGCTGGGTGGCCTGATGCTCGATAACAGCGGCTGGGACACGGTTGCTGACCGGGTTTCCGAAGAAGACTTCTACCGTCGTGACCATCGCCTGATCTTCCGGGCCATCGCGCAGCTCGCCGAGCGTAACCAGCCAATGGATGCGGTCACCCTGTCCGAGTGGCTGGGTCACAATCAGCTGCTGGACGAGGTCGGGGGGCTGGTGGCGCTGGGCGCGCTGGCGCAGAACACACCCAGTGCCGCCAACATCAAGGCCTACGCCGATATCGTGCGGGAGAAGTCGGTGATGCGGCAGCTCATCGAGGTGGGCAACCGCATCGCCAGCAGCGGCTTTGCCCCCGAGGGCCGCGACACCAGCGAGTTGCTGGATAACGCGGAAAAGCTGGTGTTCGATATTGCCGAACAGGGCAGCCGTGGCAAAAGCGGTTTCCGCTCTATCCGCAGCCTGCTGGCCGTCGCCGTTGACCGCATCGACATGCTGTTCCAGCAGGATGATGCGATTACCGGGGTATCCACCGGGTTTACCGACATCGATGACATGACGGCGGGCCTGCAGCCTTCCGACCTGATTATCGTCGCCGGTCGTCCCTCCATGGGCAAGACCACGCTGGCGGTTAACTTTGCGGAAAACGCGGCCATCAAGCACCAGGTCCCCGTCGCCATCTTCAGTATGGAAATGCCGGGCGAACAGCTGGCGCTGCGCATGATGTCCTCGCTGGGGCATATCGATCAGCACAAGGTGCGCACCGGCAAGCTGGAAGACGACGACTGGCCGCGGCTGACTTCCGCCGTGAGCCTGCTCGACAATGCGCCCATCTTTATCGACGACACCCCGGCCCTGTCGCCGATGGAACTGCGCGCCCGCGCCCGGCGCCTGAAGCGGGAACACGATCTCGGCCTGATCGTTATCGATTACCTGCAACTGATGCAGACCGGGCACGCCGAAAACCGCACCACGGAAATTTCCGAGATATCGCGCAACCTGAAGGCCCTGGCCAAGGAACTGAAGGTGCCGGTCATTGCCCTGTCGCAGCTGAACCGCAGTCTGGAACAGCGCGCCGACAAGCGCCCGGTAATGTCGGACCTGCGCGAGTCGGGCGCCATCGAGCAGGATGCCGACGTCATCATGTTCATCTACCGCGACGAGGTCTACAACGAGGACAGCCCGCAAAAGGGTCTCGCCGAAATCATCATCGGCAAGCAGCGCAACGGCCCGATCGGTTCGCGCCTGCTCACCTTCCGCGGCCAGTTCACCCGCTTCGAAAACTACGCGGCGGAAAGTCGCTACAGCGGCGGTGAGTTTGGATGACGCGACCTGCCAGGGCACGTATCGATCTGCAGGCACTTCGGCATAATTTTTCCCGCGTTCAACAGGCGGCTCCCGACAGCCGCGTCATGGCAATCATCAAGGCCAATGCCTACGGTCACGGCACGGTCGAGGTCGCGCGGGCCCTGCCCGATGCCGCGGCCTTCGGCGTGGCCTGCATGGAGGAGGCCATTGCACTGCGCGAGGCCGGTTTCGACCGTCGCATCATCCTGCTCGAGGGCCTGTTCGCTGCTGACGACGTTGGCCTGATCAATGCCTACCGTCTGGACGTGGTGGTGCACCACGACAGCCAGGTGGAACTGCTGGAGCAGGGACAGCTGGGCCGGCCGATCGATGCCTGGCTGAAGGTCGATACCGGGATGAACCGGCTCGGCTTCATGCCGGACAGCGCCGTTGCCGTCAGGGAGCGGCTGGCAGGCATCCCCGGCATCGGCGCTGTGCGCCTCATGACGCATTTCGCCTGCGCCGACGATCTCGCCAGTGACTATACCCGGAAACAACTGCGTCTCTTCGGGGAGGTCTCTGCGCAGCTGCCTGGTGAATGTTCGCTGGCGAACTCGGCCGGCGTGCTTGGCTGGCCGGAGTCGCATGCCGACTGGGTGCGTCCCGGTGTGATGCTCTACGGCAGCTCCCCGTTGCTTGGCAAGCGCGCGGCTGAACTCGACCTGCGGCCGGTAATGACGCTGACAACGCGGCTCATCGCGGTCAATCCGCGCCGCCGGGGTGATCCTGTCGGTTACAGTGGCGACTGGGTGTGCCCTGCCGATACCCGCATCGGCGTTGCGGCCATCGGCTATGGTGACGGTTATCCGCGACATGCACCCAGCGGTATGCCGGTGCTGGTGAATGGCGAGCGCGTCGCGCTGGCCGGGCGCGTTTCCATGGACATGATCTGCCTGGACCTGGGCTCCCAGCCACAGGCGCAGGTGGGTGACGAGGTGGTCCTCTGGGGGGAGGGGCTGCCGATTGATGAAGTGGCGGCCGGGGCCGGTACCATCTCCTACGAACTGTTCTGCGGTGTTGGCCGGCGCGTGCAACTCGATTACCTTGAGTGAGCGACACGAGGACAAGCCGTTCCTTGACAACCTTCCGGTTAGCGACTACGCTTGCATTGCCGACCAATAAAGATTAACGATCATTGCATTATTAAAACTTATATAGATCGTTTAATCGCCACCGTTGCAGGTACAAATTAAGTAGAAATACTTATCAACAGTTTTAATGTGACGGGGGCGGGTCACACGGCAAATTCAGTCACGCAGTCGCATTACGTACTGCACCCATGTCTTGATGGGGAAGACACGGGCAGGTAAACGGATATACCGGAGGAGGTCCATGATGGGTGAAGCTGCATATTCCATAAGACAGGAACCGGATCAAAGTGTTGAAATCGTGGTACACATTGACGAGACACTGGCGGAGGAAAAGCGCGCC
Source organism: uncultured Gammaproteobacteria bacterium (assembly GCA_963701455.1). Lineage (GTDB taxonomy): Bacteria > Pseudomonadota > Gammaproteobacteria > UBA9214 > UBA9214 > UBA9214. The sequence continues at coordinate 76,001 of CAVPAE010000003.1, read as the reverse complement.
GACCTGGTCAGTGCGCTGGAAAACAATGATGGCATTATCTCGGCGGAGTTTTGTCCCTTGCGCTATCACCTGATGCTGGTCAGGTATGACAGGGAGACGTTCAACTCACAGGATGTGCTTGGCAAGGTCAATGCCCAGGATGTACGCGCGGTCCTGATCGGTCCCGTATAAGGGCAACTCTGAATAAGTCGTCACCCCGGCGAAGGCCGGGGTCCAGCTTGTCGATTTCTGGATGACTCGCTTCGCTCGCCCTGCGGGCCGCCCTCCGGGCGTTCAACGCGCCTTGTGCTTTTGTCCGGCATGCGCCGGAATGACGAATCGGGAATTGCTCAGAGCAACCTGAGATTATTCAGCGATGGCTCCCCGGACTAGTGTTCGGGGAGCCTTTTTCATGCAGCCTTCCTGGTGCAATATGCGGGTTATCCGGTTAATCTACCGGCCCATACCATGGCGAAATCCAGAACAATATACAGCTGCACATCCTGCGGCGCACAGACGGGGCAATGGGCGGGTCAGTGTGGTGACTGCGGCGGCTGGAATACACTTACCGAGGTGGTTGCCAGCGTGACGCCGGCGGCCGGGCGGTTTGCCGGTTACAGCGGCAAGGCTACCGCCGAGGTGGTTTCCCTGGCAGCCGTGCCATCGAGCACGCAGATCCGTACCTCGGTCGGGATGCAGGAACTGGACCGTGTGCTGGGCGGTGGCCTGGTCACCGGTTCGGTGGTGCTCATCGGCGGTGACCCCGGCATCGGCAAGTCGACCCTGCTGCTGCAGGTGCTGGCAACGCTATCGGCGGAGCTGCCGACCCTGTACGTCACCGGCGAAGAATCCCCGCAGCAGATTGCCCTGCGGGCGCAGCGGCTGGGGATTCGCGGCGATGCCATCAACCTGTTGTCGGAGACCTCGGTCGAACGGATTATCGCAATCGCCGCCAGGGCACAGCCGCGTGTCATGGTGCTCGACTCCATCCAGACGCTGTATACCGAGGCGCTGCAATCCGCGCCCGGCTCGGTGGCACAGGTGCGGGAGAGCGCGGCGCAACTGGTGCGCTTCGCCAAGCAATCCGGCATTGCCATGTTCCTGGTGGGCCATGTAACCAAGGAAGGCACGCTTGCCGGTCCGCGGGTGCTGGAGCACATGGTGGATACCGTCCTGTATTTCGAAAGTGGCTCGGGCGAACGCTACCGTATCCTGCGGGCCATCAAGAACCGTTTTGGCGCCGTCAACGAGATTGGCGTGTTTGCCATGGGCGGGGAGGGCCTGAAGGAAGTCCGCAATCCCTCCGCGATCTTTCTCTCGCGCCAGGAAGTCGCCGTGCCGGGAAGCGTGGTGATGGTCACCTGGGAGGGAACCCGTCCGCTGCTGGTCGAGGTGCAGGCGCTGGTCGACCAGAGCCAGCTGGGCAACCCGCGGCGCGTGGCGCTGGGTCTGGAACAGAACCGGCTGTCCATGCTGCTGGCGGTACTGCATCGCCATGGCGGCCTGGCACTTGGCGACCAGGATGTGTTCGTCAACGTCGTGGGCGGTGTGCGCGTTACGGAAACCGCTGCGGACCTGGCGGTCCTGCTGGCCGTCATGTCGAGCTATCGCAACCGGCCGCTGCCATCCGACCTGATCGTGTTCGCGGAAGTCGGTCTGTCCGGCGAGCTGCGCCCGGTGCCGAATGGCCAGGAGCGGCTGCACGAAGCCGTTAAGCACGGCTTCCACCAGGCCATTATCCCGGCAGCCAACAAGCCGCGTCAGGCGCTCGAGGGTCTCGAGGTAGCGGCGTTGCCGCGCCTGTCCGAGGTGCTGGACAGGGTTTCAGAACAATTCTGACAGCTCGCGCTCCAGCAGGGCGCTGTCCGCGAGATTGATCTTCACCAGCCAGTGGATTTCCTCCCGGCTGCCTGCATCCAGCTCGATGAACGCCATGCCGATGCGATCCACATTGATCTGTCGTATGACGACCTGCAGTGCCAGGTTCGACTTGTCGTTCAGCTTCAGGGTGAGCGTGAAGTGGTCACCGGTTTTTCCCGACCAGCCAGCCGGGTGTGCTACCAGCACGCCGTTCAGCGACAGATCGACAAGGTGTGTTTCCCAGGTTTCGTCGGCATTGCCGAGCGTTGCCGGCACATCCAGAGCCACCCGGGTGAAATGCCGCTGCTGCGGTGTGGCCGGGCCGCAGTCGGTGACGCCGCGGTTCGCGGCATCGGGGCTGCTGCAAAACTCGAAGATATTGGTATCGATCTCGATGCTGTCACCGTCATTCAGCGGATACGGATCCTCGCCGATCGGGGTGTGATTGACGCGCGGAAATTCGTTTCCCTCGAGGTGTGACAGGTAATAGCCGTCACTGCGGCGGCTGATCATAACCGCGATGCTGCCGGTCTTGCCAAAACGGGTGACTGCCCCGGTCAGGCGAATGATGCGCCCGCGTGATATTCCGCCCATGACCTTGAGGTAACCGCTGCGCTGACGTCCCGCCGCCGCTCCAGTTCCGTTGTGCGCCGGAGCGGAGTCGCTGAACAGCAGCTTGTAGTCCCCCAGGTGAATGATGTCGCCGTTGTTCAGGATGTGGGATTCCGCATGGCCATGATTGACCTGCAGTTGCTGCCTGTTGTTGCCGGACAGGACGTAGCGGTTGTCCTGATGCGTGATGCTGGCGAGGCGCTCGCCGGTGTCCTTGCCGTCGATGCGAATATCACATTCGGGGCCGGCGCCGATCCACATCCGCGTGCCTGTAAGAAACAGCGTTTTCAGGATGCGGTTGTCGCGGGTAAGAGTCAGCTTTGCCATGGGGTGATGACAGCGTTGTCAGTCTGTGTCCTTGTCCAGGTGTAATGCTGCCGAGTTGATGCAGTAGCGTTGCCCGGTGGGAGCCGGGCCATCCTCGAAGACATGTCCGAGGTGTGCGCCGCAGTTGTCGCACATGACTTCCACGCGCAGCATGCCATGGCTGGTGTCGGTTTCCGTCCTGATGTCGGCCGGATTCTGTCGGGCGCGTAAAGCTGGGCCAGCCACAGCCGGAATCGAACTTGTCGCTGGAACTGAACAGGAGCGCGCCGCAGCAGACGCACTGGTAGATGCCCTTGTCGTGGCAGTCGTGATACTGGCCGGTAAACGGACGCTCGGTACCCTTGCGGCGGGTGACCTCAAAGGCTTCCGGTGTCAGCACGGCGCGCCATTCAGCATCACTCTTTACGGGTTTGTCAGTCATGCGGGTCCTCCGCCTGCTTGCCGGTGTAGATGCGCGGCATATCCGCCTGCAATTTTTGCAGATATTCCCTGGCGGTGGCAATGCCGATTTCGGCCTCGGCGCGGGCCTGTGGGTCACTGTCGTCGGCGGCTGCCTTCCCGGCCCAGTGCAGGAATTCGGTTACCGCCGCGATTTGCCCGTCTTGCGGCAGTGAACGCAGGTAATCACTGGGCCGCGCCCTGACGCGGTTGCCTGCCACCACGTCCAGGTTAAACAGCAGTTTCATGTCGTGGCCTCGTTGTTATCCTCCCCGCTGCGGTTCTGCAGCGCAGGATGGATGCGGACGGTTTTGATCATGTTGTCGCGAATCTGCACGATATCGACGGGGTGGTTGTCCAGCAGCAGGCTGGTGCCCTTTGCCGGGATCATTTCCATGACTTCGATAATCAGGCCATTGAGCGTTTTCGGGCCGTCCGAGGGCAACGCCATGCCGAGCGCGCCGTTCAGGGTGCGGATGGTGGTGGAGCCATCCACGATCCAGGTGCCATCCGGCTGCTGCACGATATCCTCGATATGCGCCGTCGGGTCCGAGGTGAATTCACCCACGATCTCTTCCAGGATGTCTTCCAGCGTCACCAGTCCCTGGATGTCGCCGTACTCGTCCACGGCAAAACCGATGCGGCGGTGTTCGCGCTGGAAGTTCAGCAGCTGGCGGTTCAGCGAGGTGTTTTCCGGTATGAAATACGGCGACCGGGCTATGCGCTGCAGGGCATCCCGGTCCAGCTTGTCCTGGTGCAGCAGCGGCAGCACGTTGCGCATGTGCAGGAAGCCGATGGCATTGTTGATGTTTTCCCGGTAGAGCGGCAGGCGGGTGTACTGGCTGGCAGCCAGCAGTTTTGTCGTGCTTTCCCAGTCGGCATCGATGTCGATGCCCGTGATCTCGTTGCGCGGGATCATGATGTCCTCGACCGTGACCTTCTCCAGGTCCATCAGGTTCAGCAGCATGGACTGGTGGCGCTTCGGAATCATGGCGCCGGCCTCGATGACCACGGTACGCAATTCCTCGTGGGTGAGAGCCGTCGAGGCCGTGTCATCCGTGGAGACACCCAGCAGCTTCAGCAGGCCGTTGGCAATCAGGTTCACCACCCAGACGAACGGGTACATCACCTTCAGCAGCGGGGTGTAAACGTAGGCGGCAGGGAAGGCGATGCGTTCCGGATGCAGGGCGGCAAGGGTCTTCGGCGTCACTTCGGCAAACAGCAGGATCACCACGGTCAGGAGCATGCCTGCCGCGAACACGAATCCCGTGTCATTGTAGATGCGCAGGGTAATCAGCGTCATCAGTATGGAGGCCAGGATGTTGACGAAGTTGTTGCCCAGCAGAATGAGTCCGATCAGGCGGTCCTGGCGCTCCAGCAGGCGCTGGGCGCGCATTGCGCCGGGATGGCGGCGGTCTGCAAGGTGCCGCAACCGATAGCGGTTCAGCGTCATCAGGCCGGTTTCGGAGCCGGAAAAAAAGGCGGAAAGCAGAATGAGTAGCACGAGTGCTGCAATCAGCAGACTCAGCGGGGTGTCGTCCAAACGGGGACAGCCTCTTGTTGATTAACCAGCAGCTATAGTACGAAAAACCCGGCGCCGTGTCAGTCTGCAGACAGCCGCATCAGCGATTCAGGAGCAGTTCCAGGACGAACTTGCTGCCAAAATAGGCCAGCATCAGGAAAACGAAGCCGCCGATGGTCCAGCGGATGGCGACGCGGCCGCGCCAGCCGAAGCGCCAGCGTCCCCACAGCAGGATGCCGAAGACCAGCCAGGCGATGATCGAAAGAAAGGTTTTGTGCACCAGGTGCTGGGCGAAGATGTCCTCGAGAAACAGGATGCCGGTGACCAGGGCCAGCGTCAGCAGGGCATAACCGGCGGCGATCATCTGGAACAGCAGCGCCTCCATCACCTGCAGGGGCGGGAGGGCGCGGATAAAGCCACCGGGCTGGCGGTTGTGCAGGTGATGATCCTGTATTGCCAGCAGGATGGCCTGGATGACGGCCAGGCCGAGGATGCTGTAGGCCAGCAGCGACGTCAGGATGTGGGTGTCCAGCTGCCAGGAGGTGGCGCCGGTCAGCATGTGCCGTGCCGGGTATATCAACAGCAACCCGATGCTCAGGGCGGCCAGCACAAATACCGGGATGCCGAGGTTTTCAACCGGCTCGAACAGGGATGCGAGTATCAGCAGCAGCGCGGTGGTCAGCGCGATCAGCGAGGCGGCATAGAAAAACCCCAGGTTGAGGCCGCTGGATGTCAGGATCGAGGGGTACAGCAGGGTGGCATGAATGACGATGGCCGCCAGGCCGATCAGGATGATCTGGTTGCGGTTACAGCCGGTCTCGACGTTGCCCCGCACCAGTCGCAGGGTCAGCAGGGAGCCGGCAAGCAGGTACAGGGTGATGGCGAGTATACCGGGCAGCAGCGCATTCATGGCGAAATCATCGCACAACTGCGGCAGGCATTGAAGTGCCTTTGGGGAAATGCACGCTACACGCCCGCAGGCGCTTTTTTACAGTTATAATTCCCGCCCTCTCTGGCAATTTAATGGCAATCCGGGAACAGGGTGCGCAATGTTTGACAATCTTTCCGATCGACTTTCGAAAACCATCAAAACCCTGCGTGGGCAGGGGCGGCTGACGGAAACGAACATCCAGGAAGCCCTGCGTGATGTCCGCATGGCGCTGCTGGAGGCAGACGTGGCGCTGCCGGTGGTGAAGGATTTCATCGAGCGCGTGCGCGAGCGTGCCGCGGGTCAGGAAGTGCTGAAAAGCCTGACGCCGGGACAGACCCTGGTCAAGGTGGTCAACGATGAGCTCATCCATACCATGGGTGAGGCCAACGATGCGCTGGACCTGAGCGTACAGCCGCCGGCCGTGATCCTGATGGCGGGTCTGCAGGGTTCCGGCAAGACCACCAGCAGCGCCAAGCTGGCGCGTATGCTGCAGGAGCGCCAGCGCAAGCGCGTCCTGCTGGCGAGCTGCGACATCTACCGCCCCGCTGCCATCGAGCAGCTGCAGACCCTGGCGAAAGAGGTCAACGCCGAGTTCTTCCCCAGTTCGCCGGATCAGGACCCGGTGCAAATCGCCACCGATGCGGTGGCGCATGCGCGCAGGCAGCACCTCGATGTCGTGATCATCGATACCGCCGGCCGCCTGCATATCGATGAAGCCATGATGGCAGAAATCCAGCAGCTGCACGCGGCCGTCAACCCGGTCGAGACCCTGTTCGTGGTCGACAGCATGACCGGCCAGGATGCTGCAAACACGGCGCGCACCTTCAGTGAAGTGCTGCCGCTGACCGGTGTCGTTCTGACCAAGACGGACGGTGATTCCCGCGGCGGTGCGGCGCTGTCGATTCGCGCCATTACCGGCAAGCCGATCAAGTTCATGGGCGTGGGCGAAAAGACCGCCGCGCTGGAGCCGTTTCACCCGGAACGTATCGCCTCGCGGATTCTCGGCATGGGCGATGTCCTCAGCCTGGTCGAGGAGGCCGAGCAAAAGGTCGACAAGGAAAAGGTCGCTCGACTGGCGCAGAAGATTTCCGGCGGCAAGAACTTCGATATGAACGATTTCAGGGACCAGCTGGACCAGATGCTGAACATGGGCGGCCTTGCCGGCCTGATGGACAAACTGCCGGGGGCGGGGCAGATGCCGAAAAATGCCATGCCGGATGACAGCCAGGTGCATCGCATGAAGGCGATTATCAATTCCATGACGCCGAAGGAGCGCAGTTTCCCCGCCATCATCAAGGGGTCGCGCCGCCGCCGCATTGCGGCTGGTTCCGGCACCCAGGTGCAGGATGTGAACCGGCTCCTGAAGCAACACCTGCAAATGCAGAAGATGATGAAAAAGATGAAGAAGGGCGGCATGGCGAAAATGCTGCGTGGCCTGAAGGGCGGCGGGGGGCCGCAGGGACTGCCGTTCTGAGCGGTTGCTCGATCCGCGGTTCCGGGAGCTGAAAAGAAAAACGGTGGCTAATGCCACCGTCCAATAACTGCGCTGTTCGGCTAGTTTGTGATGTGTTCTTATTCTTTCGGTCTACCCGGAAGCCGGAGCGCAAGGCTGTTATTAGTATGTGGCGCCATGAGCTTTATTCTGTTTTGCTTAAGGTGCAACCTCCCCCGATAAGTCTCTTTGTTCACGCTCATCTCACATACAGCAATTGCTGTGCCAAGAAAAAAAATACCAGTTGGCAAAATAACTTAGGGGTCATTTGATTGACGCACGCGGGTGCGGGTGACAGCAGGCAGTAAAAAATATCGACAGGCATCGACCGGGGCGGGTGCCGCTCTCAAGAGTAAAAAGCACTATAAAACAGAAAGATGTAATGGATATATGGGGCGACAGGTGAAGCTGCCTGAGTTGTAATGAATCTCGACAGCTGTTTTGCTGCTTTCCGCTACGCCCGGCTTGAGTGCCGCGATTGGTTTAATCGCTTGCAGCCCTTCACATTTTCTGTAAATCGCGTAGAATTGCGCGGCTTTTAAGGCGTGCTGTGAATGGCCTGGCCATACGCTGCATGAATCATTCAGGCTGTACAGGAAACAAGTTCTTATGGTGACTATCAGAATGTCACGGGGTGGTGCAAAGAAACGCCCGTTCTACCACATCGTGGTAACCGACAACCGCAACCGCCGGGACGGCAGCTACATCGAGCGTATCGGCTTTTTCAACCCGATTGCGACCGGTGGCGAAGAACGTCTGCGGATCGACGCCGAGCGTGCGGATTTCTGGCATGCCCGTGGCGCGCAGATCTCCGATCGCGTGGCCCAGTTGTTGAAGGAAAGCCGGGCGCAGTAGACAGCCGGTTGCACCGGTTACCGCGGTACCCATTGCGATGGCAGTAGAACGCCACAGTGACGATGCGCCGCTGGTGATGGGGCGCATAGCCGCACCTTACGGGGTCAAGGGCTGGGTCAAGGTATCCACGTTCACGGCGGCACCGGAAAACCTGCTGGCCTATGCGCCCTGGCACCTGAAGCTGAACGGGCGCTGGCAGGTGGTCGAGCTGCTGGATGGCCGGGAGCATGGCAAGGGGCTGGTGGTGCAACTGGCGGGATGTGAAGACCGCGATGCCGCCGCCGCGTTGAGCGGGACCGATATCGGCGTGTTCCGCAGCCAGTTGCCGGCGCCGGAGCCCGACGAATATTACTGGAGCGACCTGGTCGGATTGCAGGTAGTCACGACGGCAGACAAGTTGCTGGGCGTCGTGGATCACCTGATCGAAACGGGTGCCAACGATGTGCTGGTGATTCGCGGTGAACGCGAATACCTGGTCCCGTTTATCAGGGAACAGGTGATAAAATCCGTCGACCTGCAGGCAGGGGTGATACGGGTCGACTGGGACCCGGATTTCTAGGCGGATGCGCATCGATGTCATCACCCTGTTCCCGGCCATGATCCAGGAGCAGGTGCGCTACGGTATACAGGGCCGCGCCATTGAAAACGGTCTGCTGCAGGTGGTGACCTGGAACCCGCGGGACTACAGCCTCGACCGGCACCGCGCAGTGGACGACCGGCCCTATGGCGGTGGGACCGGGTATGGTGATGCAGGTGCAGCCGCTGCGCGCGGCACTGCACGCGGCACGCGCGGATGGCGACCCGGCACCGGTGATTTACCTGTCACCGCAGGGGCGGCGCTTCGATCAGGCGCGGGCCCGCGAACTGGCGGGCCAGCAGCGGCTGATCCTGCTGGCAGGGCGCTACGAAGGAATTGACGAACGCGTCATCGATCTCGAGGTGGATGAGGAACTGTCGATCGGTGACTATGTCCTCAGCGGCGGCGAACTGCCCGCGCTGGTGGTGATGGATGCGCTGACCAGGCTGTTGCCCGGTGCGCTGGGTGATGCGGACTCCGCGGAGCAGGATTCCTTTATGGACGGCCTGCTGGATTATCCGCACTATACGCGGCCGGAAGAGATCGACGGCAGGCAGGTGCCCGATGTCCTGGTTGGCGGGCACCATGCGGAGATTCGGCGCTGGCGGCACAAGCAGGCGCTGGGCAGGACCTGGCTGCGGCGTCCCGACCTGCTGGAAGCGCTGCAGCTGGACACGGAGCAGCAGGTGTTACTGAACGAATTTATCAGCGAGTACAAAGCGGGCAATTGAGTGATCAATGGCCCATTGTAAAGTAAACAGAGGATTAGGTCATGAGCAACATTATCGAACAGCTTGAACAGGAACAAATGAAGCAGGACATTCCGGACTTCAGTCCCGGTGATACCGTCACCGTGCAGGTCAAGGTGAAGGAAGGCAATCGCGAACGCCTGCAGGCTTTCGAAGGTGTTGTCATTGCCATCCGTAATCGCGGTCTGAACTCGGCATTTACCGTGCGCAAGATATCCCATGGCGAGGGCGTCGAACGGGTATTCCAGACGCACAGCCACGCGATCGCCTCGATTGCGGTGAAACGCAAGGGAGACGTGCGCCGCGCCAAGCTGTATTACCTTCGTGAACGTTCCGGCAAATCTGCCCGCATCAAGGAAAAGCTGTCGTAACACGGGCAGCGATACTGCCGGTAAAATTCAACGGGCCTCCCGGCAGGGAGGCCCGTTTTTTTTGATGTACAGGGATGTACAAATGTCGCGGGAGGCAGGATGCCGGGAGCGACGGCCTACATGGATGTAGGTACATCGCGGAGCGCACGACTACATGCTGCTCCTGGAATTCACCGCTGGTGAGCTTCTGGTACAGTCTTGCAGGAGCGCCTTGCAGCGCGCGAATCGCGGCTGAAAGCGCTCCTGCAGCAAGAATTTTTGCAATGATCGGGGTAAGATTGTCACGGTAAACCGTGAGAGGGAGATGGGGGATAGATGAGCCAGATTGCTTGCGACTATTCGATCGTACTGGACTCGCCGCTGGGCCGGCTGGGGATTTGCCTGCAGGCCGGGCATGTGACCCGGCTGAATTACCTGCCGAAGACCTGGCGCCTGCGGCCGGCTGCCACGGACCTGGAACAGAGCGTCGTGCAACAGCTCGAGGCCTATTTCGCGGATTCGCGCTTTCGCTTCAAGCTGCCGCTGGAGATGCACGGAACGCCTTTCCAGCTGCGAGTCTGGCAGGCGCTGCAATCCATCCCGGCCGGCACCACCGTTACCTACGGGCAACTGGCTGAGCGGCTCGACAGCGGGGCGCGGGCCGTAGGCAATGCCTGCCGGCGCAACCCGATCGCGATCATTGTGCCGTGCCACCGGGTCACGAGCGTCACCGGTGTCGGCGGCTATGCCGGCAAAACCGACGGGCCGCCCCTGGTGCGCAAGCAATGGCTGTTGCGGCACGAAAGTCGCCAGCGGGACTTGAAAACCGCCTGATTTGTCCCCATTCCATTAGCTGATTCGCGGCAAGCCGCACACCACCAGGTGCCTGCAACCTGACGGGATGCGCAGGCAAGAACAGGCCGCGTCTGAAATTCACCAGAAAATCCAGAGGAATAGCCGGTATGTCAGTTGATACCCAGAAGGAAACGCTCGAATTCCAGACCGAGGTGAAGCAGTTGCTGCACCTCATGATCCACTCGCTGTATTCCAACAAGGAAATTTTCCTGCGCGAACTGGTCTCGAACAGCTCGGATGCCTGCGACAAGCTGCGCTTCGAGGCGCTGGCGAACGACAAGCTCTACGAGGGAGACACCGATCTGCGGATTCGCGTGGATTTCGACAAGGAGGCCGGCACGATCACCGTGACGGATACCGGTGTCGGCATGACCCGGGACGAGGTGGTCGACAATATCGGCACCATCGCCAAGTCCGGTACCCGGCAGTTTTTCGAGTCGCTGACCGGCGACCAGGCGCAGGATACGCAGCTGATCGGCCAGTTCGGCGTCGGTTTCTATTCCTCTTTCATCGTGGCGGACAAGGTCACCCTGACAACCCGGCGCGCCGGCATGCCGGTCGAGCAGGGCGTGTGCTGGATATCGACCGGTGACGGCAGCTTCACGCTGGAAACCGTCGAGAAGCCGGAGCGCGGCACCACGGTCGTACTGCACCTGCGCGATGGCGAGGCAGAATTCCTCGATGGCTACCGGTTGCGCAGCATCATCAGCAAGTATTCCGACCACATTCCGCTGCCCATCGAGATGCGCAAGGAAGCTGCTGGCGAGGAGCAGGAAGAACAGGAAGAATACGAGGCGGTCAACCGGGCATCGGCGCTGTGGACCCTGCCGCGCAAGGACATCTCCGAGGAGGAGTACAAGGAATTCTACAAGCACGTCGCACACGACTTCGAGGATCCGATGAAGTGGGTGCACAGTCACGTGGAGGGCACGCAGTCCTACAAGTCACTGTTCTACATTCCGGCCCACGCGCCATTCGATCTCTACGACCGCGACAGCCGCCACGGCATCAAGCTCTACGTGCGCCGCGTCTTCATCATGGACGATGCCGAGCAGCTGATGCCCTACTACCTGCGCTTCGTGCGCGGCCTGGTCGACTCCGATGACCTGCCGCTGAACGTGTCGCGCGAGATCCTGCAGCACAACAAGCTGATCGACACCATCCGTTCGGCCTCGATCAAGAAGATTCTCGGGGTGTTGGAAGGGATGGCGCAGGACGAGCCGGATACCTACGCGACCTTCTGGGAACAATTCGGCAAGGTCCTGAAGGAAGGTCCGGGCGAGGACTTCGCCAATCGCGAACGCATCGCGAAACTGCTGCGCTTTGCCTCCACGCGGGCTGATACCGATGAACAAACGGTTTCGCTGGATGACTACATCGGCCGCATGCAGGAAGGCCAGGAAAAAATCTACTACATCACCGCCGACAGTTTCGCGGCCGCGAAGAACAGTCCGCACCTGCAGATCTTCCGGCGCAAGGGCATCGAGGTGCTGCTGCTGTCGGACCGGGTCGATGAATGGCTGGTGGCGCACCTCAACGAGTACGACGGCAAGTCGCTCGCTTCCGTCGCCAAGGGCGAACTGGACCTCGACAAGCTGGCTGACAAGGAAGAGCAGGAAGCCGCGAAGCAGGTCGAGGGGGAGTATGCCGATCTCGTCAAGCGCATGCAGGAAGTGCTCAAGGAGCGTGTCGGGGAAGTGCGGGTCAGCCAGCGCCTCACGGACTCGCCTTCCTGCCTGGTGATGGGCGAGCACGACATGGCCGTGCATATGCAGCAGATGCTGCGCCAGGCGGGACACGAGGTGCCGGTCAGCAAGCCGGACCTGGAAATCAATCCCGCGCACCCGCTGGTCAGCCGGCTGAAGGACGAGGCGGATGATGCCCGTTTCGGCAGCTGGTCGAACGTGCTGCTGGATCAGGCCATGCTCAGCGAGGGGGGGCAGCTGGACGATCCCGTCACGTTCGTCAACCGGTTGAACGATCTGCTACTGGAAATGACCAAGTAGTGTGGCAGCTCCCGCAGGGTGCGGGAGCAGGCCGGACGCCTATCACCGGACCGGGGGAGTTGCATGGACAAGCCCGTACTGCTGGCCACCGTGTTTACGGACTACATCTGTCCCTTCTGCTACGTGGGCGATGTGCGGCTGGAGCGGTTGCGCGAACACTTCGACCTGAAGATCAACTGGTGCTTCCTGGAAATTCACCCGGACACGCCGGCCAGCGGCATGCCGGTGCAGGAACTGGGCTACGCGGACGACCGGTGGCGGCAGATGATGGACAATCTTAATGCCATGGCAGCGGCAGAAGGCATCCGTTTTCGCGAGCACGATTTCACCACCAGTTCGCACCGCGCGCTGTTGCTGGCGGAGGCGGCCAAGGAGGAGGGTGCAGACGTGTTCTACCGCCTGCACCGGCGCCTGTTCACGGCGTATTTTACCGAGGGCCGGAATATCGGTGACGCGACCGTGCTGAGGGAGCTTGCGGCGGAATGCGGTGTGATGGACGAGACGGTTGAGCGTGCCTGGCGGGAGGCACACTACGAGCAGCAACTGCAGCGTTACCTTGCCGGCGCACACGATCTGCAGGTGCGGGCCACTCCCACGATCTTCTTCGGCAGGGAACACCGCCTGGACGGTGCCTTGCCTTTCGATGCCTTCCTGCGCGAGGCACGAGCCGGTGCCGCCACTCAGCAGGCAGAAACGGAGACAGGCACGCCGGATGAACACTGAGATGCCGGGTAGCTCAGAACGGGCTGCTTTCCCGATCGGCGGTTGTGGTAATTTCCGGTTATTTGAAGCAGGCATATGAAGGCATCACCCGGCGACACCCGGTCCATGCGTCTCGACAAGTGGCTGTGGGCGGCGCGCTTCTTCAAGACGCGCGCGCTGGCCACTGCAGCGATCAGCGGGGGCAAGGTGCATGTCAACGGCGACCGCGTGAAACCGGCGCGCCGGATCACGCCGGGTGATTCCCTGACGGTTCAAAAGGGTCCCTATCGCTTCAGTGTTACCGTGGCGGGACTCGTGTCCCAGCGGCGGCCGGCGGAAGAGGCGCGTGCCCTGTACACTGAATCGGAGGCCAGCGTGGCAGCGCGCCACAGCCTGACCGACCAGCGCAGGTTGCAGGGACACGGTGCGAGGCAGCAAGAGCGCCGCCCGGACAAGCGCACCCGCCGCCTGATTCACAGGTTCAAGCAGGAGCAGTAGGGTTCTCTCCTGAGTGCCAGGATTTCTCTATAGCCACGGAATCCACGGAAGGACACGGAAAAATCTGCTTATGGGTGTAACTGCTGTCCCGTTAACGTTGATTGAATAGCCTGAAAGGACATCAATACCACTTGCCGCGGTCAAATAGTTGTGTGTCCCTTCTCTCGCAGGGAGAAGGCCGTGATGGGCGTGGTTTATTTCCGTGTTTTTCCGTGGATTCCGTGGCCATAATACAAGTCATTATCAGGTTAAAAAACACCAGGCCAGACCATGGATAAACCCGTCACCCCCCTGTTGACCGTCGATATCATTATCGAGATGCTTGACCGTCCCGAAAGGCCGATCGTGCTGATTGAGCGCCGGTACCCGCCGCCCGGCTGGGCGCTGCCCGGTGGATTTGTCGATGTCGGTGAAACCCTGGAGGCCGCCGCGAGGCGCGAGGCGCGGGAGGAAACCTCGCTCGACATAACGCTGCAGCTGCTGCTGGGGAATTATTCCGACCCCGGTCGCGATGCGCGCGGTCACACCGCCAGCGCGGTATATGTTGCGACTGCGAGCGGCGAGCCCCGGGCGGCGGACGATGCAAAACACCTGGAGTTGTTTGATCCGCGCGACTGTCCCGTGCTGGCCTTCGATCACGGGCTGATCATCCGGGATTACCTCGACTGGAAAGACAGCGGCCGGCTTGCTCCGTTGCGTTAGGTGTCTGGTCAGGCAGGAGCGGTCATCTGACAGCAATCGCGCCGAAGGCCGGCGCCTCCTACAGGTGCATCTGGCTATGCAGGAGCGGTCTTCTGACCGCGATCGCGCTGCAGGTGTCAAATTCACTGCGGCAAGCGATGCACCTCGACAACGGTATGGACGATGCCGAGGTTTGCGGGAATCAGGGCCTTGTAGTGTTCCGGTGGTTTCGGTGTGCTGCTCACGACCGAGAGCGAGGCTGAATAGATGCCCGGTCCGATGGACCAGATATGCAGGTCGGCGATGCGATTGTCGTCGACTCCCTCGATCGCGGCCCGGGTTTTCTCCAGCATGACGTCCGGGGCCTGGTGATCCAGCAGTATGCCGCTGGTGTCGCGAATCAGCCCCAGCGACCAGCGGGCCACCAGCACGGCGCCGACGACGCCCATCGCCGGGTCCATCCAGTTCAGCCCCAGGAACTTGCCTGCCAGCAGGGCGAAGATTGCCAGCAGTGAGGTCAGCGCGTCCGCCAGCACGTGAAGATAGGCCGCGCGGAGGTTGTGGTCTGTATGTCCATGGTGATGGTCGTGGTGGTGCGGGTGGCCATGGTCATGGTCGTGATCATGGTGGTGATGCTGCTCTCCCAGCATCAGCATACTGGCGCCATTAACCAGCAGCCCCAGTATTGCCACGATAATCGCCTGGTTGAAGGAAATTTCGACGGGATTGAAGAATCGAGTGACGCTTTCCCATGCCATCAGCAGCGCAAACAGGGCGAGCAGGACGGCGCTGGTATAGCCGGCGAAGGCGTTGACCTTGCCGGTTCCGAAGCAGAAGCGCGAATCCGCCGCGCAGCGCCGGGTGTAGATGTAGGCAATGGTCGCGATGCCGAGCGCGGCCGTGTGCGAGGCCATGTGCAAACCGTCCGCCAGCAATGCCATGGAGCCGTAGGCGATGCCCGTGGTGATCTCGATCACCATCATCGTCGCGGTGATCAGGATCACCCAGAGGGTGCGGCGCTCGCCCTGTCTAATCTTGTCCTGGCCGAAGATGTGGTCGTGCTGCCAATGCTGTGTGGTTTTAGTCTGCATATCGGATCACATTATAAAGCAGTGCATGCGGGCGAATAGTGTCCATACCCGCTGACTAGTCCATTGCAGCGCCTGGCCGGCATCAGCCTGTCAATTCCGCCGCAGTTCATTCGACAGGGCAATCGGTGTGGGGTAGCGCAGGACCACCAGGTAGGTTGAGGCGAAGAAGGTCAGCAGGGTCGACAGCTGGATCAGGTAGCTCGCCTCGATCCCGATGAGTCCCTGCTCCAGGGCCAGTATCGAGACCAGCAGCGAGAATTCACTCAACTGCCCGAGGCGTGCGCCGATCTCGCTGGCGCGTTTTTCTGTCTCGCCGGTTCTGCGCAGCAGCAAGCTGAAAACCGGCGGCTTGCCCGCCACCGTCAGCAGTGCAAACACCAGGGCCGGCAGTAGCACGACTCCCAGCATGCTCAGATCGAATCCTGCACCCAGGGAAAAGAAAAACATCACCAGGAAGAAATCGCGTAGCGGCTTCAGGTTTTCGGACATGTACAGGGAGATCGGACTGGATGCCAGGGTCACGCCGCCAACAAAGGCGCCAATCTCGTGCGACACGCCGAGAGCCGCGGCTGCCTCCGCCATGCCCAGGCACCAGCCGATGGCCAGCAGAAAGATATATTCACGGAAGGTGTCGAATTTCTGCAACAGCCGCAGCAGCACCTTGCGGACGAAAAGCATCGCGCCGCCGACGAGCAGCGGCAGTGCCAGCACCAGCTTCACGAATTCCGTAACGGTCTGTTCCTGCGCCGCGCTGCCTTCAACGACAAGCAACAGCAGGATGGCGATGAAGTCCTGCAGCAGCAGGATACTGATGATGATTTCGCCGGTGCGCTGGTGGTGCAGCACCGTCGTGGGCAGCAGCTTCAGGCCGATGATGGTGCTGGAGAAGATCATGACGGAACCGATCAGCACCGATTCCAGGAATGCATAGCCGAACAGCATGGCAAGCAAGGTGCCGCAGCCCCAGAAAACGAGGCTGCTGGCCAGCGTGATTGCGATGGTCTTGCGCATGAGCAGCAGGAACTCGCGGGGATTGAGTTCCAGTCCCATGAGAAACAGCAGGAACATGATGCCGATATGTGCGATATCGCCAATCAACTCCGGGTCGCTTACCAGGCCCAGGACGGAAGGGCCCAGCAGCATGCCTAGCAGGATGTAGGCCACCAGCAGTGCCTGGCGCGCATACAGCGCAACCGTGGCGAGCACGGCAGCCCCGGTAAAGATCAGGAATATGGTATGGACGATGTCCTGTTGCATCTACATTCTATTCCTCTGCAGCCCGGAACCGATGATAGCCAGCATAGAAGCCGGGACGCAGAAAATATACACCGGTGATCATGCAAGGGTGTGTGTTCGTGTGAAGCATCTGCCGGCAGTGAACAAGGTGGGCGCTGTCAGAACGGCCAGACCAGCGGAACCAGCGCGACGGTGACCAGGCCGACCAGCAGGGTCAGCGGCACACCGATACGCACGAAGTCCGCGAAGCGGTAGCCACCGGCGTTGTATACCATCAGGTTGGTCTGGTAGCCGATGGGCGTGGCGAAGCTCGCCGAGGCGGCCACCATGATGGTGATGGCAAACGGCATGATGTCCACGTTCATGTGCTGTGCCGCGGACAGCGCGACCGGGAAGGCAAGGACCGCTGCCACGTTGTTGGTCGCGACGGCGGATAACAAGGCGGTGGCAGTGAAAACCAGCACCAGTGTAGGCCAGGGGTCGCCTCCCGCCAGGCCGATGATACCATCCGCGAGGACGCCGGCCGCACCGCTCTTCTGCAACGCTGCACCGACGCCAAACGAGGTGGCGATGACGATGAGCACCTGCCAGTCCGGCGCCTGGCGTGCCACCTGTCCACTGGTGCAGCGCACCAGGATCATCAGGCCTGCGGCCACCAGTGCAGCTTCCAGCATGCTCAGCAAGCCACTCGCTGCCAGCACCACCATGCCGATGGTGATGGCCAGCGCCGCCGGGGCGCCCTTGTGGTTGGGCGGGTGAAACCCGCCGACCTCGCTGACCAGCAGAAAGTCACGTGACCTGCCCTGGTGGTGGATAAAATCAGGCCGTGCCTCCAGCAGCAGGGTATCGCCCGCACGCAGCACCATGTCACCGATCTTGCCGCGCAGGCGTTCGCCGTTGCGGGCAATGGCAATGATGGCGGCCCGATAGTGGGTGCGGAAGCGGCCTTCGCAAACGCTCTTGCCGACCAGCGGGCAGGTGTCCGACAGGACCGCCTCGAAAAAGCTGCGGTCCTTGCGGGCTCCCCCCAGTTTTAATACCTGGTTCGTTGCGGGCACCAGGCCGCGAATGCGGTGCAGATCAACGACCGAGTCGATGGCGCCGACGAAGATGAGCCGGTCATTGGCTTCCAGGCGTTCCAGTGGTTCCACCGCCGGCAGGATGACGCCGCCGCGTTCAATGTCGGCGAGGAACAGTCCTGGCAGGGCGCGCAGGCCCGCTTTCTCGATGCTGCAGCCTGCCAGCGGGCTGCCTTTCTCCACCATCATTTCCGCCATGTATTCCCGCATGTCATCGCCGTAAGCCAGCGGCTCCTCGCGCTCGGGCAGCAGTTGCCGGCTGAACAGGAATACGAACAGCAGCACACTGACTGCGACGGGCAGGCCGATCCAGGCCAGGTCGAACATGCCAAGGCTCGGGGTGCCGGCCTGCTCAACCAGCAGGCCGTTGACCACCAGGTTGGTGCTGGTGCCGATCAGGGTGCAGGTGCCGCCAACGATGCTGGCGTAGCTTAACGGGATAAGCAGCCGGGACAGGTTCAGGTTGTTGCGCCGCGCCCATTCCTTGACCGCGGGGATGAAGACAGCCACCACCGGCGTGTTGTTGAGAAAGGCGCTCATGGCAGCGGCCGGCGCCATCAGTCGCAGTTGTGCCTGGCGGGTATTGCGCGGCCGTCCCAGGATGTGCTGCACGATCCAGCTCACGGCGCCGGTTTCCGTCAGGCCGCTGACCACGATGTAGAGCACTGCCACGGTCAGCATGCCCTGGTTCGCGAAGCCGGCCAGTGCCTCCTGGGGCAGCAGGACACCGGAAACCAGTAACAGTGTGAGCCCGGCCGACATGATGATGTCAGGCGCGATCCGGGTCCATGCCATCATGGCGAAGCATCCCGCCACGACGGCCAGCGTCAGCCAGGCTTCCCAGCCCATGGGTTATACCCGAATCGTGGTGTGATACATGTTGGTGTATGAAACACCCATTCCGGTGCTGATTCAATCGCTAACTGCCATAGCGGGGAGGGAACAGACAAAGGCTGGATGCGGCCATCACTGTCGTACCGCATGCCGCGTGGTGCTATATTGGCCCGGTCAACGGGTTTGGAGATCATGAGTGGATATTCAGCTGACACCTAACGAAGCGCGCGTGATCGGTTGCCTGCTGGAAAAACAGCGCACCACGCCAGAACAATACCCGCTTTCACTCAATGCACTCACCAATGCCTGCAACCAGAAAAGCAGCCGTGACCCGGTGCTGTCACTCGATGAAACCACGGTGCAGGATACGATCGATGCCCTGATGAAGAAGCACTATGTCACCGACAAGAGCGGCTTTGGCAGCCGGGTCACCAAGTATCAGCACCGCTTCTGCAATACCGAGTTCGGTCCCCTGAAGTTTTCCGAGCAGGAAGTCGGGATTGTGTGCATGTTGCTGCTGCGCGGGCCACAGACACCGGGCGAACTGCGCACCCGTACCGATCGCCTGTGTAAATTCCACGATGTCCACGAGGTCGAGTCGACACTCGACCGGCTCGCGCAACGTGACGATGGTCCCTTTGTAACGAAACTTCCCCGCGAACCGGGAAAGCGTGACTCCCGCTATGCACACCTGTTTGGCGGCGAGACAGACATACAGGAAATGGCTGCACCTGCACCGGCGGCCAGGCCCGACCCTGATTTCGATCGTATGGAGCAGCTTGAACAGATGATCAACCGGTTGCAGGATGAAGTGACAAGCCTGAAGACGCGGCTGGACAAGCTGTCACCGGAACAGGATTCAGGCAGCTCGCAGTAGCCCTGGGGCAGAACGACCGGTTCCCGGCATGGACCTGGCATTATGTAGTAAAGGCCTTGAAGATACTGATAGCAGGATATCCGGGTACAGGTGGCTTTTTGCGGTCATCGACTCATTTCAGGTGCGCCCTGAATATTATGTATACTGCTTCTATGCTTAAACGCCTCCTCACGTTATGGCTCATCATCAGCACCCTGGGTTACGGGTCAGTGTGGGCATTTGACGGCCATGTCTATGAACTAAATGAACATCAGGGCGTTGTCGGTGATGTGGATCACTCACCGGATGGTGACGGAGATCATCCCTCCTGCGACCATTGCTGTCATGCCTCGGCCCATACAATGGCATTGTCGCCATTTCAGTCTAGTACGGCATACTCAGGTAACTGTGCCGGCAATACACCCTATCTACAGACACTTTCATTTAATATTACTTCTCCACCTGACCGCCCCCCTCAGGGCTGAATCCTGATTCCATCCGCCGGCATGATTGCCGGCAGGCCGCGCTGTGTCCGTTCGACGGGCTGCGCCGTTGTCCCTTGTTGAAACAGGATTTAACTCATGTTCAAGCAATATTTATTGTCAGTGGCCGCGGCCGCCTGCCTGGTGGTGGCGCCCATTGCAACGGCCGATTCGTCTGCCGTAGCCGATCCTGCGTTGTCAGGCTGGATCAACGAAGTGCTTTCGAAAAATCCGGAGATGCAGGCCGCGCAGGCGGCGGTCGATGCTGCCAGTGGGCGTCTTCGCGCAGCCGACCAACCCCTGTTCAATCCCGAACTGGAGTTCGAATACGAAAACAGTGATATCGATACGACCACTGGCGGACTCAGCCAGACCATCGACTGGGCTGACAAGCGGGGTGCACGCGCAGCGGTTGCTGATTCCGGGCAAGTGGCGGCAAACGCTGAACTGCGCTCAAAACGTCAGGGCCTGGCCACTGATCTTCTGCGGGCCCTTGCGGATTGGCACACGGCCGAAGCGGTCCTCCGGGTGAGTGAGAAACAGACTACGTTAATGACGCGTTTTGCAAACATTGCAGAACAGCGCCGGAAGGCGGGTGACCTCGGCCAGGTGGAACTCGATCTGGCACATCTGGCTGCCGCTGATGCCGCATTTCAGCAGGCAAATGCCAGCGAGAACTCTGATCCGGGCACGTCAGGCGGTGACCGCGCTGACAGGTGCCGACGGATCGGGCTGGCCCGCGTTTACCCGGCAGCTTCCAGACATTGATCCACAACAGGTGGATGCGGATCGCCTGTTGGCTGATCTGCCTTTGATGCAGGCTGCACTGGCGCGGGTTGCAGCCGGGCGTGCTTCAGTCCAGCTGAGTGTCCGTGAAAAACGCCCGGACCCGACCATCGGTTTCCGGGTCGGGAAAGAGGATTCCGAGACGCTCACCGGGGTCAGTGTCTCCGTGCCGCTGTTCGTACGCAACACTTACAGTGCGGAAGTCGATGTCGCCAATGCCGACCTGATTCAGGCAGAACGTGAGGCGGCCAATCTGACGACAACAGGCGCATGCCAATCTCATCGCAGCCGCGCAGGTCTACCGGAATGCAAGCCTTGCCTGGAAAACCTGGGAAGCATCCGGTGCGCCCCGTCTCAGTCAACGCACTGATCTGCTCAGACCGGTTATGGCAGGCCGGTGAACTCAACACCACCGATTATCTTGTCCAGCTGAAGCAGGCGCTGGATACCGAGGTCAGTGCCACCGAACAACGTGGCCGGATGTGGCGGGCGTGGGCGGACTGGCTGGCGGCTTCCGGTCAGGCCGACCAGTGGCTGAACCTTGCAGGAGACACACAATGAACAGAATCGGTATCTGGTTTTTAGCGGGCCTGCTCTGTGTTGCCTCTCCCCTGTCGCTGCAAGCAGTCGGAAGACGAACACGCGGATCATGACGCTCATGAATCTGAACAGGGTGAAGCGCATGAAGAGGGTGGTGTCCACCTGACACCTGCACAACAGGAAATGGCAGGGGTGGTGGTCGAGATCCTGCAGCCACGCGACATCGTGAACGAACTCCGTGCGCCGGGAGAAATTCAACTGAACGCCTACGCCACGAGCAGGGTGGTGCCGAGAATAGCAGCCCAGGTGCTCGAAAGGCAGGCACGGCTCGGCGACAGTGTCGAAAAAGGACAGGCACTGGTCCTGCTCTCCAGTGTCGAGATGGCACAGGCCCAGGGTGATTTACTGGTCGCCGAGCGCGAATGGCAGCGGGTCAGCAAACTTGGTCGGGATGTCGTCTCAGAGCAGCGTTATACCGAGGCGCGCATCGCACGCGAACAGGCGCGTGCGCGGGTGAGTGCCTATGGCATGACGGAAGACGAAGTCAAACAACTCGTGGCAAGCGGCAAGGCAGAGCTCGCCAACGGGCGGTTCCAGCTGCTTGCACCGCAGGATGGCACGGTGATTCGTGACGATTTCATCGTGGGTGAACTGGTAGAGCCCGGGCGCGTGCTGTTTGAGATCAGTGATGAATCCATGCTCTGGGTCGAGGCGCGGCTGACCCCGGATGAGGCCGCCCGAATACAGGTGAATGCGCAGGCGACAATAGTGCTTGGCGAGCGTCAGATAGAGGGCCGGGTGACCCAGGTGCATCATGCGCTGGATGAGAATACCCGGACGCTGGGTGTGCGTATCGAGGTCCCGAATCCGGATGACCGGCTGCACCCCGGGTTGTTTGTTGAGGCCCGCATTGCGGGCAGGTCTTCCGAACGGGCGCTTGCCGTGCCGGACGATGCAGTATTGCGCAGCCCGGACGGTGACTGGCAGGTGTTTGTCGAGCACGAACCTGGCGAGTTTGAGCCGCGCGAGGTCGAGGTGGTCCGGACAACGGCCGGGTTTACCGTGATCGGGGGTATAGAGCCAGGCGCACGGGTTGTTACAAAGGGTGCGTTCTTTTTGCAGTCGGAGCTTGCCAAGTCGGGCTTTGACATACACAACCACTGAGGCCGCACCATGTTGAACAAGCTAATCGATCTGGGCGTCCAGAACCGTCTCATGGTGGTGCTTGCGTTGCTTGCGACCCTGGTCGCCGGCGTGCTGATTCTGCCCAAACTCAATCTGGATGCCTTTCCGGATGTCACCAACGTGCAGGTGCAGATCAACACCGAGGCGCGCGGACTGGCTGCAGAGGAAGTTGAGCAGCTGATTACCTTTCCCATCGAGGCCGTCATGTATGCACTGCCGGATGTGGAGGAGGTGCGCTCCATATCAAAAACCGGTCTGTCGGTTATTACGGTCGTGTTCAGGGAAGGCACGGACATCTACTTTGCCCGCCAGCTGGTGTTTGAACGCCTGCAGGCGGCACGGGAACAGATTCCCGAGGGTATCGGGACACCGGAGATGGGACCGAACACGTCAGGTCTGGGCCAGGTCTACCAGTACATTCTGCGTACTGATGATCCCGGGAAATATGACGCGCTGACACTGCGTAGTCTCAATGACTGGGTGGTCAAGCTGTTGTTGATGCCGGTCGGGGGCGTCACCGACGTGCTGTCATTCGGTGGTGAGGTGCGACAGTACCAGGTGCAACTGGACCCGCAGCGGTTGCTTGCCTACGGCCTCGGGATTGATGAAGTCACAGCGGCCGTTGAGGCGAATAATCGCAATGCCGGTGGCTGGTATCTGGATCGAGGCGCGGAGCAGCTGGTTATTCGCGGCGTGGGTTGGCTGCGCAGTGGCGAAGACGGGCTTGCGTGATCTCGGTAATATACCCTTGAAGGACGTTGATGGTGTCCCGGTCCGGGTACGGGATGTCGCAAGCGTAGCGTTCGGGCCGGAGATCCGCCAGGGCGCGGTGACTATGACGGGCCGGGATGCAGACGGGTAATCCGGAGCCGCTCGGTGAAGTCGTTGCCGGCATTGTCCTGAAGCGCATGGGGGCCAATACCAAGGCCGCGATCGATGGCATCAAGGAACGCTTGCCGGCTATCCAGATGGCGCTACCTGATGGTGTTTCCCTGGAACCGGTTTACGACCAGTCGGACCTGGTGAGCCAGGCCGTCAACACGGTCAGCAAGGCATTGCTGGAGGCCTTTGTCCTGATCATCATCGTCTTGATGCTGTTCCTCGTGAATCTGCGCGCCAGCTTTCTGGTGCTGATCTCGGTGCCTATCTCAATCGGTCTGGCATTGATGGCCATGGCCCAGTGGGGCGTATCGGCCAATCTGATGTCGCTCGGCGGGCTGGCGATCGCGATCGGCATGATGGTCGATGGATCGGTGGTGATGATGGAGCACATCTTCAGTCATCTGGCCCGGCCGGATGAGGATCATCATGATGCAGCGATTGAGCGGCTTGCCTCCGGGGAAGAGGATCCCTACGATGCGGCACACGATAGCCACGGCATAGCACTGCGTATTCAGGAAGCGGCGCGCGAGGTCGGCCGGCCGGTATTCTTTGCGGTAATGATCATCATTATCGTATTTGCACCGTTGTTTAGTCTGGAAGGCGTGGAAGGCAAGCTGTTCCAGCCCATGGCCGTCTCGATTGTGCTGGCCATGCTGGCATCGCTGTTTGTCGCGCTGATTGTGGTTCCGGCTTTGACGACCTATTTCTTCCGACGCGGGGTAAAACATAAAGAGAGTTTTATCATGCGTCCGCTATCACAAGCCTACCGGGTAGCCTTGAACGCCGCATTGGCCCGACGCAAGCGGGTGGTATTCGGTGCAGTGGCGCTGTTCGCGGCATCGCTGGCGCTGGTGCCGTTCCTGGGAACCGAGTTTGTGCCGGAACTGGAAGAAGGCACGCTGAATATACGCGTTACGCTGGCGCCATCTTCCAGTCTCGATACCTCGTTGCGGGTGGCCGAAAAACTGGAGGCCCGATTGATGACCTTCCCGGAAGTCCTGTATGTCTCCAGTCGTGTCGGCCGTGCCGAGATTGGCGGTGATCCCGAACCGGTCTCGAATGTGGAAATCATTGTGGGTCTGAAACCGGTGTCGGACTGGACCAGCGCCCCCGATCGCAAGGCCTTGCAGGTATTGATGGAGGAGGAAATGTCGGTTCACCCGGGCCTGCTGTTCTCCTTTTCTCAGCCCATCGCGACGCGCGTCGACGAATTATTGTCCGGCGTGAAGGCGCAGCTGGCCATCAAGCTCTTCGGCCCCGATCTCGATGGCCTGGCAACAACCGGTAAAGCGATCGAGTCTCTGGTTCGCAAAGTGGACGGTACCCGTGGCGTGGAAATGGAGCAAATTGCAGGTGAAGCACAGTTGGTGCTGCGCCCGGACCGGGATGCACTGGCACGCCACGGTGTTCCCGTCGCACAGGTGATGGATCTGGTGTCTGATGCGATCGGCGGCCGTGAGGCCGGGCAGGTCATCAAGGGCAACGAGCGTTATGACATCTACGTGCGCCTGGGCGAATCCTACCGTGACAGCATCGAAGCGATCCGCAGCCTGATATTACAGGCACCCAACGGGTCCTGGTTGAAGCTCGGCGATGTCGCACAGTTAGCGATCGAATCGGGGCCACCACAGATCCGCCGGGATGACGTGCAACGCCGTGTGGTCATTCAGGCCAATGTCGACGGGCGTGATATGGGCGGGCTGGTGAGTGAGCTGCGAGAGCGCATCAGCAAGGAAATCGATCTGCCGCCCGGATACAGCGTCGTGTTTGGCGGGCAGTTTGAAAACCAGCAGCGCGCGCAGGCCCGGTTGATGATTGTGGTGCCGCTGTCCCTCGGGCTGATCTTTTTGTTGCTGTATTTTGCTTTCAACTCGGTTGGGCAGGCATTACTGATCATGCTCAATGTGCCGCTGGCACTGATCGGTGGTATCGCGGCCCTGTTTTTCTCCGGGACAGTATTTATCCGTGCCGGGGTCTATTGGATTCATTGCCCTGTTTGGGGTGGCCGTATTAAATGGCGTGGTCATGGTGAGTGCAATTAACCAGCGCGTGAAAGGGGGGCTGTCACCGGATGAGGCGGTCTTTGCGGGTGCCTTCTCTCGCTTAAGACCAGTACTCATGACGGCCAGTATCGCGGCCCTGGGCCTGATTCCCATGTTGTTGTCCAGCGGCGTGGGCTCAGAAGTGCAGCGCCCGTTGGCAACGGTCGTCGTCGGCGGGTTGTTTTCATCAACACTGCTGACGTTGTTCGTATTGCCCTCGCTATACAGCGTATTTACAGGGGCGCAGCCTGGAGCCGACAGGAACTAATATGGATGGATTGCCACACCCAAATTTCTCGCTACCGGGATTTTCACAAGACTTTCTGGGAGGCCCGGTTTTGACCGCTCCGTTGCCGGCCTGACTACGGAACGTGCAAGAACAGGTCTTGTGACGGCGAGTTCTGTCTGACATCTGCTGCAAATCGGAATGACAGGCAAAAAAGAACCCCGCCGGGGCGGGGTTCCTTGTACCGGTTTAACCGATGAGTCTTGTTCAGGCGGGGTTACGTTTGCCGCCTGCAGGCCCTTGGGGCCTTTTTCGATCTCATAGTTGACGGTCTGACCTTCGGCCAGGGTTTTGAAGCCCGAGCCCTGGATTGCATTGAAATGTACGAATACATCATCGCCGCCGTTGTCCTGGGAAATAAAACCAAAACCTTTGGATTCGTTAAACCACTTTACTGTACCTGTAGCCATATCACTTTTTACCTTGAATAATTAAACAAATTGCGTGTTGCGTACAGGTAATGAAACGTGGAATTCGGGGGGTGACACAGAGGAAACAACCTAAACCGCCAATGACAATATCTGTAGCTGCAGACACTATAGGTGAATCTTGCCGGTTATGCCAGAAATATATTTTATTTCTCAGTGAGATAACCGGGGAACTTTCCAGTGGGCGTGGTGTTTTCGGAATCGCCGTTTTAAACAACTGCCTGGCAGCGTGCCGTATTCAAATAATCGCGCCGGAGGACGGCGCTCCTACAGGTGCAACCAGTGGAGGTAGGAGCGGTCTTCTGACCGCGATGCGCTTGTGTAAATCATCGCGCCGAAGGGCGGCGCTCCTACAGGTGCTACCAGTGGGGGTGGGAGCGTTCTTTTTATGCCCGTTCTTTGGGTACTGACCGCGATACTGTTTTCAACTGATTTCCCCGCTTGAGGTTATTTCCGAAACGTCCAGTGGCGTCCCTCGGGCGAGTCGACGGCCTCCAGTCCGAAGCGCTGGTCGGCGCGCTGCCCGGTCTGCAGCAGGGCGTATATATCCTCCATGATGCGACGGTCCTCGGCAAAGTAGGAGTGTCCGAGCATGCCACCCGCGGCATCACTGGCGTCGATGGTTTCCAGTCCTTCGATCACCACGAGTCCCTCACCGGACTCGCCGGCGCGCGGGTAGCCGTGAAAGGCCTTGGATGCCAGCAGGGCGCGATCGCTGGAAGACGCGTACAGCGTCAGGTGAATTCCGGTGCGCGCCAGTCTGGGCCCCATGTCCATGCGAAACACCTCGGCATCGATGTCCGGCGCGATCATGATGATTTCGCGAAACCGCAGCATGTCGCTCTCGAGGCGCTCGTTCGCCAGTGTCGTCATGGCGCGCCCGATGATGCGATTCCCCATGCTGTGGCCCACCAGGTAAATATGCTGTACCGGGATCTGTTCCAGCAATGCGGTCATCAGATCCAGAAAATGCGACTGTGCCCATTCTGCGTTGGTTTCATCCACGGTGTAGCCGGTCAGGCTGCCCCTGGACGGCCAGCTGAACAGGACGACCGGGCCGTTGAACTTGAGATCGGCGGCGAACTGCGCGACGGTGCGGCTGGCATCGGGGAAATCCATGTTATAACCGTGCACGAAGATCATCAGTTTGTGGCCGGGCGATGCCTCGACGGCACGGCCCAGACGTTCGGCAAATTCATCGCGGGACAGCCGCGATACTTCCAGCAGCTTGATATGTTTGTTGCACGTCATGCCTGGTTTCGAATTTCAGCAGTGACGGTTCCTCGTGGCGGCCCATGACGTGCCCCGGGGGCAGGCTGATGTGCGTGGTCCCGAAGTTAAGGTCACCCCGTGCGCTGCTGAAATAGCGGTTGCCATCGCTGTCCGGCGCGCGGTTGGTAACGTAGAACAAGTCGATCTGGCGTGGTTCGGGCGTGGCGCTGGCTTTGGTGGGGCCGGCGGTCTCCATCAGGCTGCAACCGTTGAGGAATGCCGCGGTTACGGCAGTCAATATAATGGCGAGCCAGTGTGGTTTTCGGTTGGTCATGGCTGAATTCATGGCAGGCATGCGGGAATGGGGTTATTGCGTCGGGTGGTTATGCAGGGTTTTGCGACTGCTGTGACCGCAGGAAGTGCGGTATGTTCCAATGCTATGCCGGATTGAACGGGGATGCACCTGTCCAGTGTGTCGGGAATCGGCTACAGTCGGTCGCGATTGCGTGCGATCAATTCCGTCTGCGTGCCAAGCGCACGTTATCATAAAGAACTCATGACTGAATACGACAGAAAAATCCTCGTGGTTGGCTACGGCGAAATGGGGCATGCCATGGAGTTTCTGCTGGGCGGGCGCCATGACCTCGATTTCTACGATATCCAGCCCATGGAAGGACACGCAGCAGTCGATCTCGAGTCGGCCGCGGCACAGGCGGATTGCGTTATCTACTGCGTGCCGGTCACGCCACTGGCCGGGCTGGCCGAGCGGGTGGTGCCGGTACTCAACGAGCAGAGTATTTCCCTGAGTGTTGCCAAGGGGCTGGATGACATGGGGCGCCCGGCGGCGCAAATATTCCAGGAGGTCTATGTCGACCGACGCGATTATGGCGTGCTGTACGGGCCGATGATCTCCGAGGAAATCCGCGCCGGGCGACCGGCGTTTGCACAGGTCGGTGTGTCGCGGGCGGCGCTGTACGCGCGGGTTGCCGCCTTGTTTGCCGACACCGGGCTGGCGCTGGAGTACTCGGCTGACTTGCAGGGCATTTCCTGGTCGTCGGTATTGAAGAATGTCTATGCGCTGTTGTTCGGCGCCGCCGACGAGCTGGGGCTTGGCGACAATGTGCGCGGCTACCTGGCCGTGGCGGCGCAGTCCGAGATGGCGCGCATCGTGACGCGGATGGGCGGCGTTGAATCGAGTGCGCGGCAGCTTGCCGGGCTGGGCGACCTGATCACGACGGCGACGAGTGCCGGCTCGCATCATCACGAACTGGGATGCCTGCTGGCGCGCGGTGAACGTGACGGGCTGCACGGCGAGGGGATCCACACGCTGGCGATGGTGCGCAAGTTTGACCTGGTCGATACTGCGGATTACCCGCTGTTCCGGCTGGCGCAGCAACTGGTCGAGGCACCGGGGGACGTCGAGGCCCGGATGCGTGCCCTGTTGCTGCGGGCCGGTAATTCCACAGGCATCGAGCCATGATTTTCGCTGGCAAAGCCAGTAAGATTCGCCTCTTGAATCATCTCACTTAAACGAACCGGCCCCAGGAAACCGCATGCGTCCCGCCCAGTTGCTTACCGTACTAGAACGAGAATTCCAGGCTGCCGTGCATGGCCAGCATACCCCGGTGATGCTGTGGGGGCCGCCGGGCGTGGGCAAGTCGCAGATGGTGGCGCTGGTCGCCGAGCAGCACGGCATGCCGGTCATCGATATCCGGCTGTCGCAGATGGAACCCAGCGACCTGCGTGGCATTCCGTTCCGCATAGAGGACCGGGTCGAGTGGGCCGTGCCGTCGATGCTGCCGGATGCCGAACGCCATGGCAACCAGGGCATCCTGTTCCTGGACGAGATTACCTCGGTGCCGCCGAGTGTCTCGGCGGCGGCCTACCAGCTGATCCTTGACCGGCGCCTTGGCGCCTACACCGTGCCGGACGGCTGGGCCATCTTTGCCGCAGGCAATCGCCAGGGCGATCGCGGTGTCACCTATACCATGCCTTCGCCGCTGGCGAACCGCTTCTCGCATTTCGAGGTGGACATTAACCTGGATGACTGGGTGGCCTGGGCCTATGCCAACGGCATCGACGAGCGCCTGATCGCGTTCCTGCGGTTTCGCCCGGAACTGCTGTTCGAGTTCGATCCCGCCCACAACCCGGTGGCCTTCCCGTCACCGCGCTCGTGGGAGTTCGCGCATCGTGCCCTGCATAAATTCGGCGACGTGCCGGACCTGTTGACGGGTTCACTGCAGGCCTGCGTCGGACCGGCAGCGGGAATCGAGCTGTCGGCCTTTGTCGATAACCTCGACAAGCTGCCGGATATCGATGCCATCGTGCGCGGTGAAAAGGTGACGGTGCCGCGCGAAACCGACCTGCAGTATGCCGTCGCCGCGGCCCTCGTGGGTCGTGCGATACGCGCGAAGCAGGAACCGCATGCCGCGGAGGTCTACGGCAATATCCTGGAATTCGCCGGCACCTTCCCGCAGCGCGAGATGGGGGTCATGCTGGTCTCGGACATGTACCGTGCCATCGGCCAGGAAATCTTCAACGTGCCGCAGTTTTCCCGTTGGGCGAATATCGTCGCCGACGTCATGCTCTATGACCACTGAACCGCGCTGACGGGCACAGAGGTCAGGTCTGGCTGGCGACTTCTTTCGGTACGAAGTCCCTGGCGATTCGCTTTGCCAGCGTGTAGATGCGCCGCAGGTGCTCCAGAATCTCCATTTCCAGCTGGATCAGCGCAAGGTGTTGCGGCTCTTTCACCGCGATACGCTCTGACTGGCGTTGCAGGGCCGCATCGGACAGGCGCCGGATTTCATCCTTCAGGGCGATGACCTCGGCGGCTGCGGTTTCGTCATTTTCGCGAATTGCCCGAATGACCTCGCCGACAGCCAGCACGACTTTATCACCCAGATCGCGCAGTAGTTGCCGGGTGGTCTCGCTGGGCTGCACGCCGGTGTTCAGAAAGTTCTTGCCGAGCGTCGCCAGGTCGGTCTCGATGATGTCTGCCAGGCTCTCCAGGTTGATGGTGGCGCTCATCAGCGACTGGAATTCACTGCTTTGCCGGTCCGTCAGGGAGTGCTGGCGTATCTCGCTCAGGTATTCCAGGATTGCCTCGTTGAGGATGTCCACCTTGTCATCCATCAGCGTCACTTCTTCCAGCTTAAGCTTGTCCCGCTGCAGGAATCCCTCGTCCAGGCGGGCCAGCATCTCGGTGATGATTTCACCCATGTGCCCGATCTCGTAGCGCACGCGCTCCAGTGCCATGGACGGGATCTCGAGTATTTCGCTGTCCAGGAACTTCGGCCGCACGATGATCTTTTCCGCCGCCGCCGGTTTCTCCGGTACCAGGCGTTCCGCCAGGCGCGCGAAAACGGTGGTGAATGCCAGGAACAGCAGGGTGTTGGCGACATTGAACACGGTGTGGGCGTTGGCGATCTGGCGCGGCACCTCGGCTGCCATGCGTGCCTTGCCGGTCAGTTCCGGCGCGGCCGGCGAGATGGTGGCGACGAAATCCGCGAGCTGCGGTATGAACAGCACCCACAGCAGCACGCCGGCGACATTGAACATGATGTGCACCACGGCCGCGCGCACCGCGTCGGTGGGCTTGCCGATCGCTGCCAGTAGCGCCGTGACGCAGGTGCCGATATTCGCGCCGAATGCCAGCGCGATGCCGGCAGGCAGGGTGATCAGTCCGCCGGCGGCCATGACGATGGCGATGCCGGTGGTTGCCGCCGAGGACTGCACCAGGCCGGTAAACACGGCACCGACCAGGATGCCCAGCAGCGGGTTCTCCATGCGGACCATCAGGTCAATGAACGGCTGGTAGCTGCGCAGCGGCGTCATCGCATCGCCCATCACGCCCATGCCGTAAAACACCAGGCCCAGTCCCATGATCATGGCGCCGTAGTGGCGGGTCTTTTCCTGCTTCGAGGTGAACAGCATGAAGAAGCCTGCCGTGACCATGATGAGCGCGTACTGGGTTACGTTGAAGGCGACGATCTGGGCCGTGAAGGTGCTGCCGATGTTGGCGCCCATGATGATGCCGACCGATTGCGACAGGGTCATGAAGCCGGCCGAAATAAAGCCAACGACGAGCACCGTGGTCACCGAGGATGAGTTCAGTATCGCGGTGACGAAGGCGCCGGTGATGGCGCCCATCACCCGGTTCTTGGTCAGGCGCTCAAGTACGTTCTTGAGGGTGTCGCCGGCAGCGGCCTTCAGGCCCTCGGACATCTGCTCCATGCCGAACAGGAACATGGCGAGGCCGCCAAACAGTCCCATCAGCAGGGTCAGCCAGTCGATTGCGGATGCTTCCTCCGGCGCCTGCGCGAACGCGGGCAGGGCATGCAGCAGTGCCATGATACCGAGCAGGACAAGGGTATTGCGGGCCGTCTGCTGCCCGTAGCGTAGTCTGGATGAAATCATGCCAAGGCTCCTCTGTTGCCGTGCGCGCCTGCTGTTCTGCTTGTTTTTCACGCTCGCCCGAATGGGGTGGTGAAGACGCTGTCGGAATCGTGAATAATACTGCTTTATATGAATTGCGAAAGAGGCAGTGCCGGGAACCTCGATGGCGGATGAACTCGAAACCAAGCTCAGTGCGGCCCGGACCCGCCTGATCCTCGATCGCCCGTTCCTGGGGGCGCTGGTGCTGCGCATGCCGATGCAGGCGGCGGATCCCAAATGGTGCAAGACCATCGGCACCGACGCGCGTGCCTTCTATTACAACCCGGAATACGTTGCCAGCCTGACGCTGGAACAGACGCAGTTCGCGCTGGCGCACGAAGCGCTGCACTGTGCGCTGTCGCATTTCGCGCGCCGCGAACATCGTGTCAGGGAGCGCTGGGATATCGCCTGCGACCTGGCGATCAATCCCATCCTCATCAAGGAGGGCATGACGGCGGTGCCGGGGGCGCTCTACAACATCGGCTACGAAGGCATGATGGCCGAGGAAATCTATCCCCTGGTCAAGGAAAACGACGAGCAACAGCCGCACGACGAGCATCTCTATGGCAAGGACTCGCAAAGCTCCAGCGACTCGGGCACGGCGGATGCGCCGCAGCCGGATGAAGTGGACGATACCGGCGACAGCGGGGGTGCCGGTGCGGGGCAGGGCGCCATCGCACCGCCAGAACCGTTGAGCGAGGCCGAGAAGGAGCAGCTTTCCATCCAGTGGCGCCAGCGCCTCGCGGGCGCCGCCCAGCAGGCCATGCAGGCCGGCAAGCTGGGCGGTTCACTGCGGCGCCTCGTGGACCACCTGCTGCAGCCGCAGTTGCCCTGGCGCATGCTGCTGGCGCGCTACATGACAGCAGCCAGCCGGGACGATTACAGCTACATGCGGCCGTCACGGCGCGAGGGCGAGGCCATCTTTCCGAGCCTGCGCAGCAGCCAGACCGAGATCGTCGTGGTGCTGGATACCAGCGGTTCCATCAAGGCACAGGAGATGCGCGAGTTCGTCACCGAGGTGGATGCCATCAAGGGGCAGATACGGGCCCGCATCACCCTGCAGGCCTGTGATGCAGAGCTGTCACCCTCTGGTCCCTGGGTCTACGAGCCCTGGGAGGAGTTCACGCTGCCGACCGAACTGCGCGGTGGCGGCGGGACCCGCTTCACCCCGGTGTTCGAATGGCTGGACGAGCAGGGTGAGAGCCCGGACCTGGTGGTGTATTTCACCGATGCGGAGGGTGAATTCCCCAAACAGGAACCGCGCACGCCGGTACTCTGGCTGGTGAAGGGCAGGGCGAAGGTGCCCTGGGGGCAGCGGGTGCAGTTGAACTAGCCGGGGCAGTCTGCACCTTGTTTTAATTAAAGATTGTAACTATCAGACTTTGCAGGAATCTGTTGCCTGTATGGCAAGTGCCTGATAAATCAACTCCATCCCCCTATTCATTCAGTTATGTGGTCATTCGGCCGGCGGGCGGGGATAATACCCGCCACTTTTTCAGGTAAGTGCGATTAACCAAGGAGAACAACTATGCGGGTAATTCTGTTGGGTGGACCGGGCGCCGGCAAGGGCACACAGGCCAACTACATCAAGGAACGTTATAACATTCCCCAGATCTCGACCGGTGACATGCTGCGCGCTGCCGTCAAGGCCGGGACTCCGCTGGGCGTGGAAGCCAAGAAGGTGATGGATGCCGGTGGCCTGGTATCCGATGACATCATCCTGGGCCTGGTTGACGAGCGCATCAAGGATCCCGATTGTGCGAACGGCTACCTGTTCGACGGCTTCCCGCGCACCCTGGCGCAGGCCGATGCCCTCAAGGCCAAGGGCGTCAGCATCGACGCTGTCGTCGAAATCGACGTGGATGACAGCGAGATCATCAAGCGCATGAGTGGCCGTCGCGTGCATCTGGCCTCCGGCCGTACTTACCACGTGGTCTTCAACCCGCCGAAGGAAGAGGGCAAGGACGACGAAACCGGCGAGCCGCTGATCCAGCGTGATGACGACCAGGAAGCGACGGTGCGCGAGCGCCTCAGCGTCTAT
Organism: uncultured Gammaproteobacteria bacterium; assembly: GCA_963701455.1. Lineage (GTDB taxonomy): Bacteria > Pseudomonadota > Gammaproteobacteria > UBA9214 > UBA9214 > UBA9214. The sequence goes on along the minus strand of CAVPAE010000003.1, from coordinate 42,150 downwards.
CATGACCAGACCGAGCCGCTGATCGCCTACTATTCCAAGTGGGCGGCATCCGGCGAAGCCGGTTCACCGAAGTACGTCAAGATCAACGGCATCGGCAAGGTTGATGCAATCCGTGACGCGATCTTCGCGGGACTGGACAAGTAGTCAGCGTTGCGCTGTATTCAGAAAAGGCCGGCCTTGCCGGCCTTTTTTGTGTCCGGCGACATTCTCCTGCTGGCTGTTGTTCCACTAGTACCTTTGTACCACTACCAACCCCGCAGGATTTGCTGTTACACTTCACGAACGTCAAATATGTGACGTTTCGGGGCCGGATTGTCACTGCTTGTGGAACCTCAGGTCATTGAATCCAGAGGGGAAGCGGCAGGGATTGCAGCCAGGGTATGAGTGGCTACTGTCCGTGAAAAATCTGCAGGACAGGCGCTCGTCACATCGGCCTGCAGGTCGGCTACAATTCCCGGAACTGACATATACGTGTGCCGGCAAATAACGCTGCTGTGGCCAGAACAATGCGGCGGGACGGCATCGAGAAAAGCAACAATAAAACAACTGGACAGGGAGTGTCCGGAGCGCTGCGCATGGACGTGCTGGAGTAACTATGGTTGCGGGTAGAGACAGACCGGAGGAAATCGATCCCAGCGGCGTGCGCAAGCTGATGCGTCTGCTTGATCCCCTGCGGGCATCACCTGCGGGCAGCGTGATCCACCGCCAGGTCGAGGCCATGCTGGAGGAGATCGCCGCCGATCACCTGAAGGCGGAAATTGCCTACTCCGGCTTCGTGAATGTCCTGCTGGAATCCTATCTTTCGCTGCTGACGCCCGGCTCATCACAGTTCGTGCAGCTGAAACTGCTGCAGGCGCGCCTGCAGCCGCCGCTGACCCACAGCGAATTAAATATCCTGAGTGAATTCATCTGCCAGCTTGGCGACGAGATCCGGGTATCCCGCGAAATGGAACCGGCATTGATGGTGGAAGCGGTAAGTCCGCTGCTCGCCGCCTTCGGCATCGAATCCTTCACTACTGCAGCACCGCCGGAAACTGCCGTGGCGCCTGGTCCGGATGATGACGATCTGGAAATGGCGCATCACAAGCCGATCACCCTGCTTGATGAGGCACAGTCTCCGGATTTCGAGGATGATCTCGGGGAAGCCGAACTGGAAGATGAAATCCCCGCGCCCTATCGCGCGCTCGTGGGCGAGGGCGAGGGCGAGGAGGACGAGGCTGAACTGGCCGACGAGGCGCTGGAGGAGGATGAGGATTACCTCAGGGAGGAAATACCTGCCGGGCAGGACCTGAATGCCCTGCATCGCAGCGAGCTGGAGGCGCGCCGTGATGACATCGCACAACTGCAGTCCACGCTGGGTCAGCAGGTGGTCGAGACCATTTCCCAGAACGAGGAATTCGGCATGATCCTCGAGGTGGTGCTGGCAGAATTACGCCAGACCGAGGAAGTCCCGGAAATTGAAAATCTGCGCTGGACCCTGATCCGTGAAGTCGAAAAGCTGATGAAGGGGCACAACGAGCTGGCCGACAAGCTGGACAATACCCAGCATTACCTGCAGCTGTTCGCCTCCGACAGTCGCGAGCTTACCGATGAACTGACCCGGGTGCGGCTGCTGAGCCTGACTGATGAACTGACCAGCCTGCCGAACCGCCGTGCCTTCATGCGGCGCCTGGAGGACGAGGTGGCACGCGTGCAACGCTACGGCTTCCCGCTGTCTTTCGTGCTGATAGACCTGGATCATTTCAAGTCGGTCAACGACGAGTACGGACATGCAGCCGGTGACGAGGTTCTGCGGGTCTACTCCAAGAATATCCTCTCGATCTTCCGCCACCACGATATGGTGGCGCGCTACGGCGGCGAGGAATTCGCCGTGCTCCTGCCCAATACCGATTCCGACGGTGCGGTACGCGCGCTCAACAAGGTGCGGCGGCGCGCCAACGAAACCCGCTGGCAGACCAATGGCACCATGTCCAACGTGCCGACCTTTTCCGCCGGTGTTTCGCTCTACAAGCCCGGCGAATCCGCCAGTGCCTTCATCGAACGCGCCGACAAGGCGCTGTACCGCGCCAAGCGCCTCGGCCGCAACCGGATCGAGCTGGACATGACCTACGAGAGCGAGGCAGGTCGCGGTATCCCGCGGCGCCGCAGCACCGACACCTGATCCGCGCAAGCGGCAGCCCGCATGTGCTCCCTGACTTGCCTGCCTGTATAATCCCGGGACGACTATAGCTCAGGGACTTTCAGGCAATGGCCATTGTAAACATCACCAAAGATACCTTTCGCGACATCATTTCCGGGAACGATACCGTCCTGGTCGACTTCTGGGCACCCTGGTGTGGCCCCTGCCGCCAGTTTGCCCCGGTTTTCGACTCGATGTCCGAGAAGCACCCGGATGTCGTGTTCGCCAAGGTGAATACCGAGGAAGAGCAGGAGCTGGCGGGTCATTTCAATATCCGCTCCATTCCGACCCTGATGGCATTCCGCCAGCAGATCATCGTCTTTGCGCAGCCCGGGGCACTGCCGCCGGCAGGGCTTGCCTCGGTGATCGAGAAGGTTGCCGCACTCGACATGGACGACGTGCGCAGGCAGATCGCCGAACAGGAAAAGGCAGACGAGGGCAAGGCATAATGCCGCGGCTTGGCGTTGTCCTGTGTGTCGCGCTGTTGCTGGTGTTCCCCGCGGCGGCTGACGAGCAACCCCGCTATAACCTGGTGCGCCTGCAGGCGCAGGAGAGCGAGCCGGTCAGCAACGACACCATGCACGTGACGCTGCATGCCGCCAGCGAACAACGCGATGCAGCCGCCCTTGCCGACCAGATCAACGCGGACATGGCGTGGGCACTGGACCTGGCGAAGCGCCATGACGTCGTCAAGGTGAGCACCGGCAATTACCGTACCTGGCAAGTTCGGCAGGATAACAAGATGAAGGGCTGGCAAGCCCGGCAGGACCTGATACTGGAAAGCCGTGATACCCGGGTGCTGAGCCAGCTGACGGGCTTGCTGCAGGAAAAACTGCAGGTGGATTCGATGCGTTTCAGCGTGTCGGCCGAAACCCGTACCCGCGTTGAAAATCGCCTTATCGAGCTGGCGCTGCAGGCATTCAAGCTGCGTGCCGGAATCATCGGCAACCAGTTGCAGGCAAACGGCTACCGTATCGTGGACCTCAGCATAGGAACTTTCGCGCAGCAACCGCCGGTCGTGTACCGCTCGCGCGGGGTGGCCGCGGCAATGGAATCCGACATGGCTGTCGCAACCGAGGGCGGGGAAAGCGACATCCAGGTGACGGTCAGCGGGACAATCGAGCTGACACTGCCCTGAGCGCGATGCGGTCTTCAAACAGTCGCGCCGAAGGCCGGCGCCCCTACAGGTGCTCCTGGTGAGTGTAGGAGCGGTCACCTGACCGCGATGCGGTCTTCAAACAATCGCGCCGAAGGCCGGCGCTCCTACAGGTGCTCCTGGTGAGTGTAGGAGCGGTCACCTGGCCGCGTGCGGTCTTGAGGCAATCGCGCCGTAGGGCGGCGCTCCTACAGGTTCAACTAGTGAGTGTAGGAGCGGTCACCTGACCGCGATGCGGTCTTCAGGCAATCGCGCCGCAGGGCAGTGCTCCTGCGAATAGCCTCGGAAGTGCACGGAACAGCTCAACCTTGTGATATTCCACGCCGTGTTTTTCCGTGGATTCCGTGGCCATAATAAATCAGAGCCAGAGCATGAGTCCGCACTCCAGCGGATGACTCAACAGTTCATGATAGGGATAGAGGCGGATCTTGTAGTGCTGCAAGCCGCCATCCTGGCAGGTGGCGTCGCTGCTGAACAGGTCGAAGTGGAACAGCGTCTCTCCGTCCCCGGTTTCCCCCACGCGCTTGAAGGCTGCCTTGCGATGCGGTACGAATTTATTGGTGCTGGTCTCCTTGCCAATGAGGCATTCCACCACGATATCCTCTGCTGACAAGCCGTTCAGTTGTACCTTGACCTCGATCGGCAGCGACTCGCCGGAGCAGATCGCACAGGCAACGGGGTCCCCGAGTGAACCGTTGACCTGCGGCCAGGCATCGGCGATGCGTTTCTTCCAGGCAGACAGCTCCCGGGCACCGGCCTGGTCGTTCGCCTGCATCCGCCGCCCCTGGCGCGCCGCCGGAGAGTACGACTGCTTCAGGTAATCCATTGCCATGCGGATGGTGTTGAACTGCGGCAGGATGGTCTTCATGGATGACTTCGAACGTTTTACCCAGGCCTCGGGCTCGCCATCACTGTTGCGCGAGTAGTAGGCGGGGATTACCTGGTATTCCAGGATGTTCATGAGTTCCTGGGCTTCCCACTTGTTGCGGGTTTCCTGGTCGAATTCCGGATGCGGTGTAATCGCCCAGCCATTCTCGCCGTTGTAGGCTTCCGCCCACCAGCCGTCCAGCACGCTGAGGTTGATGGCGCCGTTCATGGCCGCCTTCATGCCGGAAGTGCCGCAGGCCTCCATCGGGTAGTCCGGGGTGTTCAGCCAGACATCCACGCCAGGCAGCAACTCGCGGGTCATGGACAGGTTGTAATCTTCCAGCAGGATGACGTTGCCCTGGAACTCGGGCAGCAGGCTGATCTCGTAGATTCTTTTCAGCAGCGCCTGGCCGGGGCCGTCGCTGGGGTGCGCCTTGCCGGCGAAAACCAGGGTCAGCGGGCGTTCCGGGTCGTTGACCAGCCGCGCCAGGCGGTCCAGGTCATCGAAGATCAGGGTGGCGCGCTTGTAGGTGGCAAAGCGGCGCGCGAATCCTATCAACAGGGTATCGAGGTTGCGTGTGTTCAGGTTGGCGGTGAGTCGGCTCACCAGTGACTTGGTCTGGGCGCAGCGCTCGTACTGGATCACGGCGCGGCGGCGGATCTCGTCAATGGCCGCAGCCTTGAGCAGCTTGCGCACGCTCAGGAATACATGGTTGGGAATCTGGTCGATGAAACCCTCCCAGAAGTCCTTGTCCGTGATCTTGGCGCGCCAGCCGCCGCCCATGTACATCTCGAACAGGGCGACCCAGGAATGGGCCAGGTAGGTATCGACATCGGCGCCGTTGGTGACATAGCCGATGGGGTTTTCATGGGTCTGTATCCCCGGCCAGATGTAGGATTCCATTTCCGCGGCGATGTCGCCGTGTATTCGGCTGACGCCGTTGCGGTAGCGCGAACCGTGTAAGGCGAGTGTCGTGGAACAGAAGCCCATCTCCTGGCGTGGATTCTGGCCCAGTTGCAGGAAGCGTTCTTCCGTGATCCTGAGCCCCTTGATCATGTCGGAGAAGAAGGTCCGCATGTCCTGGTGGCTGAACACGTCGTGACCCGCCGGTACCGGGGTATGCGTGGTGAAGGCGGTATTGGACGCGGTGAGTTCCAGTGCGCTGTCGAAATCCATGCCGTCGCGGACGTGTTCCAGGCAGCGTTCCAGGATCAGGAACGCGGCGTGGCCCTCGTTGATGTGCCAGACCGTGGGTTTCAGGCCCAGTGCCCGCAGGGCGCGGGTGCCGCCGATGCCGAGGATGATTTCCTGCTGGATGCGGGTCAGTATGTCGCCGCCATAGAGCTGCGCGGTGAGCATGCGATCCTCCGGCGTATTGGCCGGCATGTCGCTGTCCAGCAGGAACAGGCGTATCTGGCCGGCACGCATCTGCCAGACCTTCAGTTCCAGTGCGCGGCCGGGCAGTGAAACGCTCACGCTGACTTCATTGCCGTCAGCATCCAGCGCCGGTGTTACCGGCAGGTCGCAGGGATCGCGGCGCACCCGCTGCGCGATCTGGGTGCCGTCGCAGTCGATGCGCTGCTTGAAGTAGCCCTCGCGGTAGAGGATGCCGATGCCGACGAAGGGCACCCAGAGATTGCTCATGGCCTTGCAGTAGTCGGCGGCCAGGATACCGAGGCCGCCGGCGTAGATTGGCATGCTCTCGTGGAAACCGTATTCCGCGGAGAAATAGGCCACCAGGTCTTTTTCACTGTCGAGGTACTTGTCGATCTTGATGGTCGGCTTCTGCTCGAGATAGGTGTCGTAGGCACTCAGGACATGGCGATATTCCGCGAGCAGGATGGGATCATTTGCCGCAGGTCAAGCTTGTGCTGGCGCATGCGCCGCAGGAATACCTTGGGGTTGTGTGACGCGGCGTTCCAGCAGTCCTGGTCGAGATGTCGAAACAGACCCCTGACCTTGCGGTTCCAGCTGTAGTACAGGTCATTGACGAGTTCATCCAGCCGGGCAAAACGTTTTGGCAGAATGGGCTGGATCTCGACGCTGAAGCGGGTGCCGGGTTCCTGTTTGTTTTTCTGGGTGCTGTCAGTCATGCGTGCATCTCGCTATCCGGCTGGCGGGCCGGTGATTGGTGGTGATTTGCTGTAAGGGGTCTGTGCCGGGTGCTGATTTTGACACAGCTTGCACGGACCGGAAACGGGTAATTTGCCGGGACTGCGCATGCCTCTGCAGTTGTGGAATGTGCTGCTGGTCAAGCGGCGGGAGCAGCATGGTAGCCAATTCTGGCAGAATATCCAGCTGGCCAGCCCCGGCATTGGAATATTTAACGAAAAATTAATATTTAAGGAAGGTCTGCACAAGTCCTTGTCCGTCATTCCGGCGAAGGCCGGAATCCAGGATAATCAGCAGGCTGGACCCCGGCCTTCGCCGGGGTGACGACTTGTTCAGAACTTCCTTAGCATAGCGCTGCGGCCTGCACCGTAAAAGTGCAGCCCGCTTGGTTCTGGTCCAGTCTTGTAGGAGCGGCTTCCAGCCGCGATTCGCGCCTGCAAGGCGCTCGTGCCCACTGGGGTATTTATGCCCTTCAGGGTGCTCCTATAGTAAGAACTTGTGGCAGTGGTTGGGTAAACAGCGCGGTTGTAGTCGTGGCAGCGCATGAATGAGATAATGCCCGGCCAGTCGCTACAGGTTATGCCCAGTGCCCAGCAAGTTTCGTGAGTCCTATTCGATCCGTACCGGTGCCCGCTATCCCGCAGGAGCAACGCTGGTTTCCGGCGGGGTAAACTTTTCCATCTACAGCCGGCATGCCACCCATGTCGAGTTGTTGCTGTTCGCCACTGCTGACAGTCCACAGCCGTTCCAGGTCATTCCGCTGGATGCCCGCCTGCACCGCACCTTCTTCTTCTGGTACGTGCTGGTCGAGGACCTGCCGGTCGGGACCCATTACGCCTGGCGGATCGATGGCGAGAATGATGAACGGGAGACGGGCCGGCACTTTGACCGGGAGAAGGTGCTGCTGGATCCCTGCGCGCGCGGCGTTACCGACAACCTCTGGGACCGCGCGCGTGCCTCGCAGCCGGGGGACAACGTGGCGACCTCCATGCGCGGGGTGGTTGAGTCCAGCGCCTATGACTGGGGAGGCGATGAACCGCTGGGGTGTATCCGTCCGGAAAAGACCATCATTTATGAAATGCACGTCGGTGGCTTTACCCGCCATCCCAGCTCCGGCGTCGATCACCCGGGGACCTTTGCCGGTGTTATCGAGAAGATTCCCTACCTCGTGGAACTGGGTATTACCCATATCGAACTGATGCCCATCATGGCTTTTGACGAGCAGGATGTCCCCCCCGGCGTGGCGGAACTCGGGTTGCACAATTTCTGGGGGTACAGCACCCACAGCTATTTCAGTCCGCATCCCGGCTACAGTGTTTCCGCGCATGCCGGCGAACATGTGCTGGAGTTTCGCGACATGGTCAAGGCGCTGCACGAGGCCGGCATCGGCATCATCCTCGACGTGGTCTTCAACCATACCGCGGAAGGCGGGGCGGGCGGCCCGATAATCAACTTCAAGGGCATCGGCAACGAGACCTTCTATCACCTCGATCCCGCTGATCGCAGCATCTACCGTGACTATACCGGCTGCGGTAATACCCTGAACTGCAATCACCCCATGGTTGCGAAGTTCATCCTTGAATGCCTGGAGTACTGGGTCAGGGAAATGCACGTGGACGGTTTCCGTTTTGACCTTGCCAGCGTACTGTCCCGTGGCGAGGACGGTGAACCGCTGCATCACGCCCCGGTGCTGTGGAATATCGAGTTCTCCAATACCCTCGCCGAGACACGCATCATCGCCGAGGCCTGGGATGCAGCCGGTCTCTACCAGGTCGGTGACTTTCCCGGCTACCGCTGGGGAGAGTGGAACGGCCGCTACCGCGATGCCATGCGCCGCTTCGTGCGCGGCGACAAGGGTCTCATCAGCGAGGTCGCCATGCGCCTCAGCGGCAACAGCGATCTCTACCAGGGTGACGACCGCCTGCCGACCAACAGCGTCAACTTCATTACCTGTCACGACGGCTTCACGCTGCATGACCTGGTGAGCTACAACGAGAAGCACAACGAGGCGAACGGCGAGGAGAACCGGGACGGCAACAGCAACGTGCTGAGCTGGAACTGCGGTGTCGAAGGCGAGACAGATGATCCTCGCATCCAGGCGTTGCGGCAACGGCAGGCACGGAATTTCATGACGCTGCTGATGCTCAGCCAGGGAGTGCCCATGCTGAACGCCGGCGACGAGGTGCTGCGCACCCAGCATGGCAATAACAATGTCTGGTGCCAGGATAATGAACTGGGCTGGTTCGACTGGTCGTTGCTGGAGACGCACGCCGACATGCTGCAGTTTACCCGCGAGATGATTGCCTTTCGCAAACGCCACCCCTGCCTGATGCATGCGCGTTACCTGACCGGGCAGCCACGTGAAGGGCACTGGTTCGCGGACATCGCCTGGCATGGCGAGCGACTGAATCACCCCGCGTGGGATGACCCGGATTCCCGTGTCCTGGCCTTCACCCTGGGTGCCATGGAGTCCTGGGAGGAGGATCTGCACGTGATTCTCAACATGGGCAAGCGCCACCTGCAGCTGCCGCTGCCAGCGATCCCCGAGGGCTACTGGTACTGCGCGATTGATACCGCCCAGGAGGCGCACGGGAATATCCTGAAGCCCGACATGCAACTGCCGCTGCAGCGGGCCTCCTATAAGGTCGCGCCGCGTAGTATTGTGGTGCTGGAAGCCCGCCGGCCGTTCGATTCCGACTGAGGCTGCAGTGCCTGCCGGGTGCGCATGCCGCCCCGGGTCGCCGTGTCAGTCGTCCTGGTAATCGTCCGCGAGGTCGATCTCCCCGCAGTTGCGGCTGATCTCGCGGCGTGCCGCATCCCGCAGGTTCAGTGCCACCTGCCAGCCTTCGCCCGCGGGAGAAATCGGTGCTGAAATGCTGACCGCGATACGGCCGCGGAAGGGGAACCAGTGCGAACCCCGCAGGATGTTGCGTGCGCCCTGAATAGCCACCGGGACCACGGGGGCACCGGAACGCGCAGCGGTGACGAAGGCGCCCATGCGAAACGGCTGCAAGCCGGGAAAACTGGTGAAGGTGCCTTCCGGGAAGAACACGATGGACTGGCCGTTGCGTGACTTGCGTGCAATGCGGCTGACGTCGCTGATCCCCTTGCCGGCATTGAAGCGATCCACGAACTCGACGCCGAAACGCTGCAGCAGGAGGCGGGCGGGCAGGTTGCGCGCCAGTTCCCCCTTGACGATGAAATGGATCGGGATGTCGAGCGCGGCGGTCACGATAAATCCATCCAGGTAACTGCTGTGATTCGCGACGATGATCTGCGCCCTGTCGTGGGCGAGATGCTCCTGCCCGGAAACCCTGAGCGGGGTGAAGGTGCACAGAAACAGCGCGCGTGCGCCGAGATGGGCGACTTTCCGCCGCCAGGATTCAAACGGCCCGAGTACCACCAGCAGCCAGGTGATGGTGCCGAGCACGATAAAGACCGGCCAGGCGTACATGGCGAACAGCCAGTCGCCCGGCGTGGGCCGCCGTGTCTGCCAGGTCTCGCCGGCTTGCTCCGCATTGGCATACGGCCCCATCAGCAGATCGCCGCCGTTGTTTTGCGGTTCCGGGGTTGGCGCTGCGCTGGCAGCAGCTCCAGGTTCGGCGGATGCCTGCAGCAGCGCGCGCAGCAGGTCGTTCGGTGTCATCGCGGCGATGGCGGCGGTTTCCGGAAGCGGCATGCCGAATTGTGTCTCGATGCGGGTGCGCAATTCCATGCGCGCCATGCTGTCCAGGCCCAGTTCCCGTTCCAGGTGCGTATCCGGGGTGAAATGCAGGTTCTTCCAGTGCGGGTGAACCTCGCCGACCATGGCCCTGATTATGCCAAGCAGTGCCTTGATGTCGACGCCGGCTGGTTCGCGGTCAGGCATGTATCAGGTCTGCAGTTGTGTGCGGGAAGACAGGCCCTAGTTGCCTACGCGGACACACATGACGTCGCAGTGCGTGCCGTGCAGTACGGCATTCGCGGTTGATCCCAGCAGGGTCGCGATACCGTGCCGGCCGTGTGCCCCGATCACGATCAGGTCGATGTCATGCTCGCGCGCATACTTGAGGATTTCACGCTTCGGGGAGCCGATGCTTACGACCGCCTCCGCGTCGCCCAGTCCCATGTCGCTGACCAGCGACGCGAGGAAGGCATTTGCCTGTTGTTCGAGGGTCTTCTCGACCTCCAGCGGCAGTGCCGGCACGAGGTCGTAGTCTTCCATCGAAACCAGCGGCTCGACCACATGGATCAGGCTCAGCGCAGCGCCGTAATGCTGCGCGAGTTCGCTTGCCCGGGTGATCACGCGGCGGGCTTCGGGGGAGAGATCGACGGCTACCAGGATATTTTTGTAGGTGCTCATAGTGTGCTTCGCTTGCTGGTGAACGATGCCGGCTGGCTTGGAACTGCATTATAAACCGGATAATTGTATAAATCTCGGGCTGGAAGCTGGTGTTGCCACAGGTTTTACAGGATCAAATGAAAATTTCATTCTGGTCCTGAAAATCACCCCATGTGAGGTTCTGGAGCTTTGTGCTGTTACCGGAATTTATCGTTGGGGAGCTTCTGGTGCAGTCTTGTAGGAGCACCCTGAAGGGCATAAACGGCTTTCAGCCGCGATTCGCGCCTGCAAGGCGCTCCTGCAGTAAAAAACTTTTGCAATGTTTGGGTAAGCAGCTCCGCAGTTTGCAGATCGTGGCCATGCAGGTATTTACAGGGTCTGGTACTTCTGCCTTTCGGGAATGACGCCGCGGACGCCCCCGCGCGGGTTTTCCATGTCTCCCTGGTAGCGTGGTATCAGGTGGTAGTGGACATGCGGCACGCTTTGCCCGGCAGCCGCGCCGCAGTTGATGCCGAGATTGTAGCCGTCAGGATGATGCCCGGCGTCGAGCAGTTCCCTTGCCGCCACGATCAGCTCCAGCATGGCATGTTTTTCCTCGAGCGTGGTGTCGAAGTAATCGGTCACGTGGCGAAACGGCATTATCAGCATATGGCCGGGCGATACCGGGTAGTCGTCATAGCGGGCATAGGCAAGTGTATTTTCCAGCACTTTCTTGCCGGGGTTGCAGAAGATGCAGGGTGTCGTCTGTTTCAAGGGATTCTCCGCATGCCGCATGAGCCTTGTGCCGGCAGGCCAGGATGGTTTCGTACAACCATACAGACTTGCGATGGTCAGTTCCATGGTAAGGGGGCGCAGCCATTGCAATGTGCTGCCCGCAGGTTATGCTAGCGGAACGATGCCGGAGTGACATGATGCTCGAACGGATTTACCGTCTGCCGATGCTGCTGTTTGCCGTGCTGCTGCTGGCCGCTGCCAGTCATGCCGCGGCTGCTGAACGCATTGCCGTGGTACTTGAGGTAAAGGGTGCGATTGGCCCCGCGACTGCGGACTACCTGCATCGCGGCATTGCCCGTGCGCAGGAACAGAATGCCGAACTGGTCATCCTGCGCATGGACACCCCGGGTGGACTCGACACCTCCATGCGCGACATTATCCAGGACATCCTGGTCGCGGAGATCCCCGTGGCCACCTACGTGTCGCCGGGCGGGGCGCGTGCCGCCAGTGCCGGTACCTACATTCTCTATGCCAGCCACATTGCCGCCATGGCCCCGGCGACCAACCTCGGGGCGGCGACACCGGTCGCGATCGGCGGTGTGCCGAAGCCGGGTGACCTGGTGGACAAGCAGCCGGGCAAAGACGGCAGCGGCGAGCCGGCCGCTGACCAGGACGCGATGACACACAAGCGCGTCAACGACGCCGCCGCCTATATCCGCGGCCTCGCGCAAATGCGCGGGCGCAATATCGAATGGGCCGAACGCGCGGTGCGGGAGGCGGCCAGCCTGCCAGCGAACGAGGCGCTGGAACTGGGGGTGATCGATATCGTGGCGGTGAACATGGCGGACCTGCTGGCACAGGCGCAGGGGCGCAGCGTCAGCCTGCCGGGCGGGGAGCGGGTGCTGGACACCACAAACCTGCAGTTGCAGCAGGTGCAGCCGGACTGGCGTACCCGCCTGCTGGCGGTGATCACCGATCCCAATATCGCCTACGTGCTGATGCTGATCGGCATCTACGGCCTGTTCTTCGAATTCGCCAATCCCGGCTACATCCTGCCGGGCGTTGCCGGCGCCATCAGCCTGCTGCTGGCGCTGTATGCCTTCCAGGTGCTGCCGGTGAACTATGCCGGCCTGGCATTGCTGGCGCTCGGCATCATCTTCATGCTGGCGGAGGTGTTCGTTCCCAGCTTCGGGGCGCTTGGTATCGGCGGGCTGATCGCCTTCGTCATCGGCTCCATTATCCTGTTTGACGAGGAAGGCACGGGCTACGCGGTATCCCTGCCGCTGATCGCAACGCTGTCTGTCACCACGGCCGGCTTTTTCCTGTTCGTGGTCGGGGCGGCCGTCAAGGCGCGCAACCGACCGGTGGTCAGCGGCCAGGAGGAATTGCTCGGTGCCACGGGCGAAGCCATCGAGGACTTTACCGGCAAGGGGCGGATTCGCATCCACGGTGAAGTCTGGTGGGCGGAATCCGCCGTAGCCCTGCATGCCGGCGACAAGGTGCGGGTCGATTCGATCGAGGGTCTGGTTCTGCGGGTACATCCCGCACAAGGAGAAATGCAATGACGATACCGGGTATTTTTGTCGGGCTGATTGTAATCGTAGCCCTGTTGCTCTACACCTTCCGCGTACTGCGGGAATACGAGCGCGGTGTTATCTTCACCCTCGGCCGCTTCTGGAAGGTGAAGGGACCCGGGCTGATCATCGTCATCCCGGTCATCCAGCAGATGGTGCGTGTCGAACTGCGTACCGTGGTCATGGACGTGCCGAGCCAGGACGTGATCTCCCGCGATAACGTTTCGGTCAAGGTCAACGCCGTGCTCTATTTCCGTGTCATCGACCCCGAGAAGGCCATCATCCAGGTCGAGGATTTTCTTGCCGCGACCAGCCAGCTGGCACAGACCACGCTGCGTTCGGTACTCGGACAGCACGAACTGGATGACATGCTGGCGGAACGCGACAAGCTGAATCGCGACATCCAGACGCTGCTGGACCAGCAGACCGATGCCTGGGGCATCAAGGTAGCCAACGTGGAAATCAAGCATGTCGATATCGACGAGACCATGGTGCGCGCCATCGCCCGCCAGGCCGAGGCCGAGCGCGAACGGCGCGCCAAGGTGATCCACGCCGAGGGTGAGATGCAGGCGGCCGAGAAACTGGTCGAGGCGGCGCGCATACTCAACCAGCAGCCCCAATCCCTGCAGCTGCGCTATCTGCAGACCCTTACCGAGATTGCCGGGGAAAAGAGTTCCACCATCGTGTTTCCCCTGCCGCTGGATTCCATTGGCCAGTGGCTCGGTAAACAGAACGCGAACAGCTGAGACCGCGAATCTTGGCCAGGGCTGCAGGCAGGGCGCTGGGAAGGCCTTCGGAACCAACGGCCCTGACTGCCGACGCGCAGCAGGAAATCGAACGTTTTACCGACGCCCTGTGGATGGAACACGGCCTGAGCGAGCATACCCTCGCGGCCTACCGCAACGATCTCGCCGGCCTGGCCGTGTGGTTGCAGCAACAGAGCGGCCGCGAGTTGCCGCAGGCACGTCGCGAGGACCTGCTGGCCTATCTCGCGGAGCGCGTCATCGCCGGGGCCAGGCCGCGAACCACCGCGCGGCTGCTGTCTTCCCTGCGGCGCTACTATCGCTACCTGGTGAGGGAAGGGCGCCTGCAGGCGGATCCCAGCGTGCGCATCGACACCCCGCGTATCGGCCGGCCGCTGCCGGATTCCCTGAGTGAGCGGGAAGTCGAGGAACTGCTGGCTGCCCCGGATGTGCAGGATACGCTGGGCCTGCGCGATCGCGCCATGCTGGAGCTGCTGTATGCCTGCGGACTGCGGGTCTCGGAACTGGTGGGCCTGGCGCCGGAGCAGGTCAATCTCAACCAGGGCGTGGTGCGGCTTACCGGCAAGGGCAACAAGGAACGCCTCGTGCCTCTGGGCGAGGAGGCCGTGGACTGGATACAGCGCTACCTCGACGGCAGTCGCCCGCAGCTGGCCGGTTCGGTCCTCTCCGGGCAGCTGTTCATCACCGCGCGGGGCAAGGGGATGACACGCCAGGCCTTCTGGTACCGCATTCGCCACTACGCGCTAAAGTCAGGCATTAACAAGCACTTGTCACCTCACACCCTGCGCCACGCCTTCGCCACGCACCTGCTGAATCACGGAGCCGACCTGCGCGTGGTGCAGATGCTGCTGGGGCATAGTGACCTGTCAACCACGCAGATATATACTCACGTGGCGCGCGAGCGCCTCAAGGATCTGCACGCACAACATCATCCACGCGGTTGAGTTCGTCCTTTCCTGCCGCAGCGCCGGGTAACACGGCGTGAAACTTCGGTTGCGGTTGCAGTGTCCAATCGCTGCAACCTGACGCTCTTTGAACAACAACTCGGAATGGGTTCCACTATGACAAAGCAAATTGCAGGGATATGCCTGCTGCTCCTGACGATTACGGGTTTCAACGCCGCCGCCGCGGAGCCTGATTCCCATGCCGCGATCAAGCAGTCACTGGCCAGGGTGCTGCCCGGCGTCACACCGGACACGATCAAGCCGTCACCGATGCAGGGTGTTTCCGAGGTGCTGGTCGGCCCGCGCCTGTTCTACATCAGTGACGATGGCAAGTACCTGCTGCAAGGCAGCCTCATTGACCTGGAAACCCGCAAGGACATCAGTGAGGAACGTCGCAAGGGCATCCGGCTCGATACGATCAACAAGGTCGGTACCGACAACATGATCGTGTTTCCCGCCGGGAAGGAACGCCACACCATCACAGTGTTTACCGATATCGACTGCGGCTATTGCCGCAAGCTGCACAATGAAATCGACCAGTTCAATGCCGAGGGCATTACCGTGCGCTATCTGATGTTCCCGCGTTCGGGCGTCAACACGCCCTCCTATGACAAGGCGGTTGCGGTGTGGTGCGCGGAGGATCGTCCGGACGCATTGACGCGTTCCAAGGCGGGCGAGACCATAGCTGCGGGCAGCTGCGACAACCCGGTCGCGGAGCACTATGAACTGGGTGGCATGCTGGGCGTCACCGGCACCCCGGCACTGATTCTCGACAACGGCGAACTGCTGCCCGGCTATGTGCCTGCGAAGCGGCTTGCCCAGGCGCTGGACAGCGGTTCCTGAGCCGCAGCGTCAGCTGGCGGCAGTGCCTCTGCGGTATCAGTGCAGGGCGTTGAACAGCTGCCGCCGGTAGCGCTGCACCAGGTCGCCCTCGTTGCCGAGGATGTCGAACACCGCCAGCAGGCTGCGGCGGCCGATATCATCGCGAAATTTCCGGTCGTGCTGCAGGATGGTCATGAAGGCATCCATGGCCGCTTCCATGCGGTCGTTCAGTACATGCACGGCGCCCAGCCGATAACGCAGTGCCATGTCGTCGGGGTTGGCAGCGACGTCGCGTTCCAGTTCCTCCAGGGGCGGTGCATCCACCGCGGCGCTGCTGAAGTCCAGCAGGGCGCGCAGCTGCAACGCCTCGGTTTCGTTGCGGACAGCGTGCGGCAGTTCCTGGAGCAGGCGTTCGGTTTCCTCCAGCCGGCCGGTCTGCAGGCATAAGCCGGCATAATCCAGCGTCAGCTGGTGATTATCCGGCTCCGCCTGCCGCGCGCTGCGCAGCATCTCCAGGGCCTCGTCCTTGCGGCCCTGCTGAAAGGTCTCGATGGCGCTGATGCGGATCTTGTCGGACTCGCGCTCGATGTAGCGGTCCAGCAGGATACGCAGCGTCGACTCCGTCTGCGCACCCAGGATTTCCTCGACGACTTCACCGTGGCGAAACAGCCGCATGGTGGGCAGGCTGCGGATGCCGTGCTCGCGCGCCAGTTCCCGCTGTTCATCGGTGTTCACCTTGGCCAGCACGAACTTGCCATCCATTTCCTCGACCAGCTTCTGCAGCACCGGCATCTGCATCTGGCAGGGACCGCACCAGTCGGCCCAGTAGTCGACCAGCACCGGCACACGCTGCGACTGCTCGATGACCTGCGCCTGGAAAGTATCGAGGGTGACATTCACTATGTTCTGCATCTCGTTCATGTGTTTTTTTAACGTTGATAAATTCCTGAATAATGTAGCCCGGATGCAGCGAAGCGGAATCCGGGAAAACCGGGAACAAACCCGGATTACAGCCTTACGGCTTTCATCCGGGCTACCCTATGGTTTTTCGAACGGTTGTGCAATCAAGGTGCAACGCGGCCGTCATTGTTTCATTTTTTCCCGGCCAGGTGAAACTGCGGGCCGGTATCAGGATGCCGACCCCTCCAGCTCGACCAGGGCGTTGCAGGCCGTGAACAGCAGGTATGGTTTCACGGCAAGCCCGGGCCAGAGCCGTGCAACGCCCGCGGTGTAGAGGTACATCTGTTCCCGGTAGGTGTCCACCAGTTCCGCCAGCGTATCCGGGGTGGCCCGGCGGTGCGTCTTGTAATCGATGACCAGCACGGCATCCTCGCGCATGACCAGCCGGTCGATGATGCCGTAGACCAGCTGGTCGTCCTGGAAATACTGCAGCGGGACCTCGTTGCGGGCGCGCACGTAGTGTCGCGGGTCAAACAGCATGGCGAGGTCGGCATGGCGGCAGGTTTGCAGGGCCTCCTGCCACCAGGCGAGCAGTTCCGGGTCTCCCGCTTCGCGACCGAGGCCGCCTGCCAGTTGCGGCGGCGGGCTGGCCGGCGCCGCAGCAGGTGAGCGCGAAATAAAATCCAGCATGCGGTGCATGGCGATGCCGCGCTCCCTGCCATCCGCATCCCCCGCTTCCAGCGCTGTTACCGGGCCGGCATGGCTGGGTGCAATCTGCCGCAGTTGCGGCTTGATGCGGATGGCCCGGGCCAGCTTTGGATCCACTGCCGGCGTGATCCCGACAGGTGCGGTCAGCGTCACATCCGCCGCGGGCGTGCCCGTCGTATGCCAGGGATTGCCGCGGGCGTTTTTCTCCCAGCCCGCCAGCGCATCATCCAGCAGTCCGTACCAGCCGGTGTCGCTGCCGCGCGTCGGTGCGCTGGCCGAGATGAACAGGTACTGGCGCGCGCGCGTGATGGCGACGTACAGCAGGTTGGCATCCTCGCGCTGGCGTTCCCGGGCCTGCCTTTCCAGCAATACCCGGCTGGCCGCGTCGAGGTCGGCGCGCCGCGGGGTAAGCAGGAACTGCTGCGGCCGCTCCCGGTCTCCGGGCCAGTCGACCAGGGCGGCGTGCGCATTGCGGTCGCGGGGTGCGGTCGCCATGTCGGCGAGAAATACCACGGGCGCCTCCAGGCCCTTGGCCGCGTGGATGGTCATGAGGCGGACCCGGTTGCCGTCAGCGCCCGCGGGCGGGCTCTCGTCCGGCTGGTCCTGCTGCGACTGGCGCAGCCGTTCGAGCTGGTCGAGGAAGCGGGGCAGGCTGGGGTAGCGGCCGTTGTCCACTTCCAGCGCCAGTTCGATGAAACGGGTCAGGCTGGCATGTACCCGCGGTACCAGCGCCTCGGGAAACGCATTGCTGTAGCGTGGCACGAGTTCCGCCTCGTGGAAAATCCGGTCCAGCAGGTCGTGCACAGGAACCTGCCCGGCCAGCTCGCGCCAGCCGGACAGCATGGCCCAGACGCGGTCATAGGGAGACACGCCCTGCGTGGCCAGCCCGGCGAGATGTTCGTACCAGGTCCCCGCAGGGTGGCCCGCCAGCGGCAGCAGTTGTTCGCTTGCCAGCCCGAACACCGGGGAACGCAATACCTGCGCGAGCGCGAGGTTGTCGTAGGGCGACACCAGCAGCCGCAGCAGCGCCTCCAGGTCGCGGACTTCCAGGTTGTCGAGCAGCATGCCCTTGCTGGCACTGAGGTAGGGAATGCCGGCATCCCGCAGGGCCTGCTCATAGGAGGTGGCGTGGGTGCGCTGGCGCAGCAGGATCATGATGTCACCGTAGTGCAGCCGGCGGGTGCCGTCCGCGACGGTTACCAGGGTGGCGTTGTTGACCAGTTCCTGCATGCGGGCAGCGATGGCAGTCCCTTCCGCGTAGTGGCGTCGGTCGATGCTGTCGGGACGCGGTGTCTGCAGCGGGTTGCGCAGGCCGGTTTGCTCGCCGCTGATGTCCGGTGCCCCGGTGGCACTCACCAGTGGCAGCAGTTCGACATGGCCGAGCATGCCGGCCAGGTGGGTGGAGTGCGGGTTGAAGCCGGCGAGGCGTTCCAGCAGCGGTGCGCTGCCGAATACCGCGTTGACGCAGTCGATGATGGCCCCGGCGGAACGGCGCGAGGCATCCAGCGGGTAGCGCTGTGCCTGCAGGTACTCCTGCAGCCATGCCGAGGCCTCCTCCAGCAGGGCGGGGTTGGCGCGGCGAAAGCTGTAGATGGATTGCTTGCGGTCGCCGACCAGGAACACGGAGCGGCCGCGGTCGTCCCGGCCGGCGGCAAGTTCCTGCAGCAAGGGCAGCAACAGGCGCCACTGGGTGGGATTGGTGTCCTGGAATTCATCGACCAGCAGGTGATCGATGCGGCTGTCCAGCTTGTACTGCACCCAGCTGGCATGTTCGCTGCGATTCAGCAGTTCGCAGGCCAGCCATTCGAGATCGGCGAAGTCCAGCACCCGCTGTTCCTGCTTGATGCGCTGGTAGTGTGCCAGCAACTCCGTGCCTGCCTCGTACCAGGCCAGCGTGTTGTGCAGCGTATTGCAGCGCGCCTGGCGATCCTGCAGTTCCAGCAAGGTGTTGACACACTGTTCATGCAGCGCCAGGAACTGCGCTTCGCCGGCCTCGCCGAGGCGTTTTTGCTGGGTTGCGCCACCCTTGCGCACGCGCGGATCGCCATCCGCCTTGAAAAATACCGGCTGTAATGGCGGCCAGAAATGCCGCGGGTTCCAGGGGCGCGGCGAGTGCCTGGGCGAGGCAGTCGGCATGCGCCGTGTTGGTCTTGTTGGTGTTACGTCCGAGCAGCACGGCGAATGCCTGCAGGTCTTCCCGCAGCACGGCATCCGGGAAGCCGGCCAGCGGGTCGCTGTCGACAGCCACGTCCAGCAGCCCGGTGAGTCGGCGGGTGGCGAACCGCAGCGGGTCGCGCTCCCCCTGGGTGAAGGCCCACCAGTCACTGCGGTGCGCCAGGAAAGAACGCAGCGCCGCCTGGGTGCTGCCCAGTCCGTCGCACCCTGTGACCAGCCGGTCCAGTGCCAGTGCCACCGGGCTGTCGGGATTCGCGGCCGTCTGTGCCACCAGGGCGTCCCAGGCCGATTGCTCGATGAGTCCGGTCGCTTCGCTGATGGCGAACCCCGGCGCAACACCGGCCTCCAGCGGGAAACGCTGCAGCAGCTCCTGGCAGAAGGCATGGAAGGTGGTGGCGCGCAGCGAGTAGGGATTGAACAGCAGGGCCTCGTAGAGCCGGGCAGCCCGGGTGCGCATGGCGTCATCCGGCGTGACGCCGTACTGCTGCAGCATGGCATCCAGGGCTTCGCGCGTGGCAGCGGCCAGTTCGCGCAGGCGCTCCGTGACGCGCTGCTGCATTTCCGCCGCGGCCTTGCGGGTGAAGGTGACCGCGAGAATGCTCTCCGGCGGCGCCTCCGCCAGCAGCAGGCGCACGATGCGGGTCACCAGCAGCCAGGTCTTGCCGGTGCCGGCGGAGGCATGCACGGTCGCGTTGTGTGCGGGATCGGCGGCCTGCAGCGGATCGAGTGCCGTCATGGCGCTGTCTCCGTGGCTTCCACGGTGGTTTCCAGCCAGGCCTGCTTGCGGCACAGGCCGTCCATGTCGCAGTAACGGCAGGTGTCAGCGTCACCCCACGCGGGCAGGGGGGCGCCGGCTTGCATGTCCGCCAGCACGCCGGCCAGGCGGTCCCGGACGGCCACGGCGAGCTGTTCGAGGTCCGTGCCTTCGAGGCAGGCGCGGGAGCGGACTTCGCCATCGACCTGCAGGTATTCGACGCGCTCGGGCTGCGGGTCTGCCAGCAGGGCATAGGAAGCCAGCTGCACATCCTCGCCGCTGTCGACCTCGGCCTGCTTCGGCATGCCGCCGGTCTTGTAGTCGATAATGGCCGTGCCTTTGGGCCCGCTGTCGATACGATCGAGTCTCCCGCGCAGCTGCTGGCCGCTTGCCAGCTCGAGTTCGCCTGCCTGCTCGGCCGCACTGAAGGACCATGCCTGCTGACGCTGTGCCTGCCAGTCGATGTAGTCGGGGACCAGCACCAGCCAGCGCCGCAGCCAGGCACGATGCTCGAAGTTGTCTTCCAGGTCCCGGCTGAACACGTTGCGCGAGATCTCCGTCAGGCGTGCAATGGCCGTGGCGCGATTGCCGCTGTTGATCGGGCCGGCAAACGCGGCGGGATAGCCGGGCCGGCCGGCGTGAAAGATCTCCAGGGACTGGTGCACCAGGCTGCCGTATTCGGCTTTTTCCAGTGCTTCCCTGACGGCTTCCCTGGGTTTCAGCTGCAGACCGTAGGCGGTGAAGAAGCGATACGGGCAGTCGATCAGGCTGCGATGGGCACTGACTGTCAGGGACGCCGGCACCCGGGGAGCCGGCAGCACAGGTGCCGGGTAACCAGTGGCGGCCGGTAGCGGCAGCGGGTTGTCGCCCTGTACGCGGCTGCGGGGGTCGTCCACCAGTGCCTCCAGCTCCGGGCTGCGCAGGCTGTCCTGCCAGGCGAGTTCGTGAAAGCTCTGGATCGCCTCCAGCCAGGGGCAGGGCAGGCGCGTCTCGCCATTGTCCTCCCGGGTGTAGCTCAGCAGCACCTCGGGTGCGCTCTCCAGCACGCGACGGAAGCGCTGCAGCTGCAGGGCATGACGTTCCGGCCAGGCCGGCAGCAGCAAATCGCTGCGCACCGGATCGTTGAAAAACGGCGAGGCCGCGCCTTTTGCCGGCAGGTGTTCCCGGTCGCAGGCGGCGATGATAAGGCCGGCGAAGCGGCCGAGCTGTGCCTGCTGCAGGGTCAGCAACAGCACCGGGCTGTCGCCCGTGGCGGGACGGAAGTCGTGGCGTTCCAGCGCGCTGCCGAACCAGGCACGGAACTCGATCCAGTCCATCGTGATGCGGCAGTGGCCGGCGGCGTCATGGAGCAGTTGCCATTCCTGCAGGATGCGCCGGCCGGCGGGATCCGACTCAAAGGCGTTCCACATGCCGAGGTCTTCCAGGCTGGTGCGCAGCGCCTGCAACAGTGCCCGCGGGGTGGCTGCTTCGCCGTGGAGAAATTCCCGCAAGGGGTCTGCCGCCTGGTCGAGCCGGTTCAGCAGGATGTGCAGGGACTCGGCCGTGGCTGCATTCCAGCCTGTCGGCAGGCGTTCCCGGCGGGCATCGATGTGGCGGCGATAGCGCGCCAGCCCCCGGGCAATATTTTCATGCCGGATGATGTCCTGTTCGAGGCGGTAGACACTGCTGCCATGTGACTCGGGGTCGGCATCGGGAAAGATGAACGGCGACTTGAGGACATCCAGCAGCGGCTGGTGGTCGAAGTCCTCTTCCACCGTCTCCAGCCAGCGCTCCAGTGCCGCCGCAGCGCTGGTGGTGGAAAGCGCCCAGCCGCCGCTGTCCTGCAGGTCGATGCCGGCGCGTTCCAGCAGGGCGCGGACGCGCCGCGCCAGGCGTCGGTCCTCGGTAACGATGCCCAGCGGCTGGCGCCCCGCGAGCAGCCAGCGGCGCACCTGCAGGTCAATGGCGCGGGCCTCCTGTTCCGCGGAACTGGCGGCGAAGATCGCCATGGCCGGCGCCAGCGGCGACGCCGGGTGTCGGTCGGCAAAGGTACGGGCCCGCGCCGCGGGTGGTTCCCCGGTATGCGCGAAGACCTGCGTGAGGCAGGCATGCAGCGGCTCCCCGGTCGCGCCGCCTTCGAGCCGGGTGAGCTGCAGATTGACCTCTGCTAGCCAGGGTGTGCCGGCATACAGGATCAATTCTGCACGGCCGCTGGCGGTCAGGTCCGCCAGCCACTCGCGTTCCGCGGTACTGGCGTCATCGATACCGACCACGTAAACGGGCGCCGGGTCTGCGGCCGCGCAATGTTGCGCCAGGCGCTGCAAGCGGGCGATGCCCGGGTCGAGCAGGTTGTCGGCGTCGAGCTGTATGTGCCACGCATGCCAGAGACGGTGCACGATGCCGGCCTCGATGCCGAGCGGTTCCGGCAGATGGGAATCGATGCCGTAGGCCGACTGCAGCCGCTCGGTGAATTCCGCGAGGTCCTCGGGAATGCGCACCCGGTGCAGCGACAGTTCCTCGAACAGGCTCACCAGGCTGGCGGCAAGCTGCCAGGGGTCACTGCCGGGAAAGACGCTGGCGTGCTGTTTCAGGACCTCGACCAGCAGCAGCTCCCGGCGCGCCCGCCCGGGTACCGTGCGGTCCAGCGGGACGTGCCCGACCAGCCATTGTTCAGGCGTGCTGATGGTGGGTCCCAGCAGGGCGGTATGACCGCGTTGCTCTGCCGCAGCCAGCAGTTGCCTGCGCAGCTGGGGTGCGAACTGCAGGTCCGGCAGCAGGATGACGCAGTCGGAGAGATCGGGCAGGTCCGCTGCCCGGGCAATGATGTGGGCAGCCGCGACCTCGAGAATGTCGGCGCGGCAGGGTACCAGCGTGACATTCCCGGTGGTGTTCATGGTGCTAACGGAAATCGCGCTGATGAGGTTCGCGCATTTGAGCAGAGTTTGCGATAACGAATTACTTCCAGAGTATCAGGGTGTGGACGTCCTCCAATGATGTCGTCATTGCGACGACTGCAGGGATGCAGGAGGTAGGGCAACGCAGGACGCAGTTGCCGAGGAACGCAGTGACGAAGCAATCTCCAGCTAATCGAGCATGTTTCAGAAGATTGCTTCGCTGTGCTCGCAATGACGTGATGCATGAACTAGATGTGACCCGGCACGGCCATAGTGCAGATGCTGCGGTCGCTCAGCGCTCCAGATACTGCAGCTTGTCCGGCTTGTCTTTCCACTCGTCGGCGTCGGGCGGGGCGTCTTTCATCTGCGTGATGACGGGCCAGGACTGCGCCAGTTCGGCGTTCAGTTCCAGGAAATGCTCCTGTCCCGCCGGCAGGTCGCCCTCGTCGAAAATGGCATTGATCGGGCATTCCGGCTCGCACAGGGTGCAGTCGATGCACTCGTCCGGGTCGATCACCAGGAAGTTCGGACCTTCGTGGAAGCAGTCCACCGGGCAGACTTCGACACAGTCGGTGTATTTGCATTTGATGCAGTTCTCGGTCACAACAAACGTCATGGTGCTCTCCTGTTATTCACACAGCGCGCGGGACCTGCGGCCGCCAGTTCATGCACATCTTCAGGAAGAAGATATAACTTGCTGAATTACGCCGGGTATAGTCTATGCACTATCTAAGTGCTGCGGAAGTATACCGCTAAACAGCCGGCTTATGAATGCAGATCCTGCCGCAACATCTCCTTCAGGATATACAGCGTCTGCTGCGCTTCCCGGGGTGTCAGGTTATCCGGGTCGATGGATTCCAGTGCCTCGCGCAGGGGTTGTTCCTCGGCAGCCTGAAACAGCGGCATTTGCGGTGTCGCCGCCATGGCTGCCGCCGAGTCACTTTGTTCCAGCTCCTGCAACCGCTGGCGTGCCTGGCGAATGACATGCGCCGGCACGCCGGCCAGCGCCGCAACGTGCAGGCCGTAGCTGCGGTCTGCGGCGCCTTCCCGCACGGCATGCAGGAACACGATACGGTCGTCGTGCTCGACCGCCTCCAGGTGGACATTGACAATGCCGGCGTACTGCTCCGGGAGTTGCGTCAGTTCGAAATAGTGCGTGGCGAACAGGGTGAACGCCTTGACGCGCGTGGCCAGGTCGACCGCGCAGGCCCATGCCAGCGACAGGCCGTCGTAAGTGCTGGTGCCGCGACCGATCTCGTCCATCAGCACCAGGCTGTGTGCCGTGGCGTTATGCAGGATGTTGGCCGTCTCGGTCATTTCCACCATGAAGGTGGAACGCCCGCCCGCCAGGTCGTCGGCGGCGCCGATGCGGGAAAAGATGCGGTCGACCGGGCCGATGGTCGCCTTGTCCGCCGGGACGTAGCAGCCGATGTGCGCCAGCAGCACGATCAGCGCGGCCTGGCGCATGTAGGTCGACTTGCCACCCATGTTCGGGCCGGTGATCACCTGCATGCGCTGCTTGTCGTTGAGGTGGGTATCGTTCGGGATGAAGGGTCCGTCCAGCAACTGCTCCACCACCAGGTGGCGGCCGTTCTCGATCATGATCCCCGGTCGCGTATCGAGCGTCGGGCAGCCGAGGTTGAGCGTCAGGCTGCGCTCGGCGAAGTTGGCCAGCACGTCGAGTTCCGAGAGCGCCTCGGCGCATTGCCCCAGCGGGGCGAGTTGCCCCGTAAGCGTTTCCAGCAGCTCGTTGTAGAGTGACTTTTCCAGTGCCAGGGCGCGTTCGCGGGCGCTTAGCACCTTGTCCTCGTGTTCCTTGAGTTCCGGCGTAATGTAGCGTTCCACCGCCTTCAGCGTCTGCCGCCGCTGGTAGTCCTCCGGGACCTTGTCCGCCTGCAGCCGGCTGACCTCGATGTAGAAGCCATGCACGCGGTTGTAGCGGATCTTCAGATTACTGATGCCGCTGCGTTCGCGCTCGCGGTTTTCCATCTCGACCAGTCCCTGGTCGCCGTGCTCGCTGAGGTTGCGCAGTTCGTCCAGGGTCGCGTTGTAGCCGGTGGCGAGCACGCCGCCATCGCGCAGCAGCAGCGGCGGCTGTTCCTGGATGGCGCTGGCGAGCAGGGCGTGCACGTCGGGGTGTTCACCGGCCTGTTGCGCCAGGCGTGCCAGCAACGGGTCGTCACGGTCGGCAAGCAGCGCCTGCAGCGCCGGCAGCAGGCCGAGGCTGTCGCGCAGGCCGGCGAGGTCCCGCGGGCGCGCCGAGCGCAGCGCGATGCGGCTCAGGATGCGCTCGATATCGGCGACGCCCCGGAGCAGGTCGTGCAGGTCATCCGGCAGCGTGGTTTCCCGCAACGTGCCGACGCACTGGTGGCGCTGCCTGAGCACTTCGTGGTCACGCAGCGGGCGGTGCAGCCAGCGCCGCAGCAGGCGTCCGCCCATGGCCGTCGCGGTATGGTCCAGCACGCCCGCCAGGGTATGTTCGCGGCGTCCGGAGACGGCGGCTTCCAGTTCGAGGTTGCGGCGCGTGGCGGCATCCAGCACCAGGCTGTCACGGCGGTCCTCGACGCGCAGGGCGCGCAGGTGCGGCAACTCGGTGCGCTGGGTGTTCTTCACATACTGCAGCAGGCCGCCGGCGGCGCCGATCGCGGCCGGCAGGTCTTCGCAGCCGAAGCCGCTCAGGTCGCGGGTGCCGAATTGCGCATTCAGCTGGCGGCGGGCGCTGTCGGTATCGAACAGCCAGGGCGGTTCCTGCCGCAGCCCGGCGCGGCCCTCCAGTTCCGGCGGCAGGACCACGGCCTCGTTGACGATGATTTCGGCCGGGCTGAGACGCTGCAGTTCACTCAACAGCGCCTCGCTGCCCTGCAGCTGCTGCACGCTGAAGCGGGCACCCGCCAGGTCCAGCATGGCCAGGCCCCAGTGGTCGCCAATGCGGCTGATCGCTACCAGCAGGTTGTCGCGGCGGTCTTCCAGCAGTGATTCCTCGGTGAGCGTGCCGGGGGTGATGATGCGCACCACCTTGCGCTCCACCGGCCCCTTGCCGCCGACGTCGCCGACCTGCTCGCAGATCGCGGCAGACTCGCCCTGGCGCACCAGCCGTCCGAGGTACTGGTCGATGGCGTGCACCGGCACGCCCGCCATGGGGATGGGTTCGCCGCCCGACTTGCCGCGTGCGGTCAGTGTGATATCCAGCAGGCCGGCGGCGCGCTTTGCGTCGGCGTAGAACAGCTCGTAGAAATCACCCATGCGGTAGAACAGCAGGATGTCCGGGTGCTCGGCCTTGATACCCAGGTACTGCTGCATCATGGGAGTGTGGGCGGGCGGGGCGGTTGTCATGGTGGGCAAGTTTAACTGATAGAACTGCGACTGGGGTACTCTGGGTGGTGTTGATGGTGAATGTGGGAGCGGTCTTCTGACCGCGATGCTACCCTCAAGCAATCGCGCCGAAGGTCGGCGCTCCCACAGGTGGATCCAGCGGGTGTAGGAGCGGTCTTCTGACCGCGATGCGATCCCCAAACAATCGCACCGAAGGACGGCGTTTATGCCCTTTAGGGTGTTCCTGCACAGGTCCGGCTTGTCGGGGCAGGCGCTATTCGCGATCATGCACGCCATAGCGGAGAATTATCATATGCCTGAATTGCAGCAACTCGCGGAACAACTGGGTGATGCCCTGCTGCGCCGTGGCTGGAAGGTCGCGCTGGCCGAATCCTGCACCGGCGGCTGGGTCGCCAAGTGCCTGACGGATATCGCCGGCAGTTCCGCCTGGTTCGACCGCGGCTTCGTCACCTACAGCAATGCTGCCAAGCGCGAGATGCTGGGAGTCGACGGGGAGGCGCTGGAGACGGCAGGCGCGGTGAGCGAACCGACCGTGCTGGCCATGGCAGCGGGTGCCCTGGCGCACAGCGAGGCCGACCTGGCGCTGGCCATCAGCGGCATAGCCGGGCCGGGCGGTGCCGTGCCGGGCAAGCCGGTGGGCACGGTGTGCTTTGGCTGGGCCGTAAAAGACGGTCTGCAACAGGCGGATACGCAGCATTTCCCGGGAGATCGTGAGGCTGTGCGGCGCCAGTCCGTGGCGCATGGACTGCGCGGGCTCATCGATGTGCTCGAACACGACTGAGCCACGCCAGCGGCTGTTCTTCGCGCTGTGGCCCGATAGCACGGTGCGCAGCGCCCTGGCGAAGTCATCGCGGGAACTGCTGGGCCGGCGCATCAAGCAGGTGCCGGAGGAAAACCTGCACATCACACTGGCGTTTGCCGGGCCGGTCACCGCGGCGGTGCGGGACTGCCTCGAGACCGCCGCAGGTGAAATCCGTTGCCCCCCCTTTGAACTGGAGATCGACCATGTCGGTCACTGGCCCCGGCCCCGGGTGCTGTGGGTCGGCCCCACGCATACCCCTGCCGGCCTGTGGTCGCTGGTCGAGGCGCTGAACCTGGCCTTCGAGGCATGCGGCCTGCAGCGGGAAACCCGGCCCTTCCAGGCCCACGCCACCCTGGCACGCAAGGTTGGCAGGGCGCCGCCGCTTGCCGTGATGGCGCCCGTTTCCTGGTCAATCAGCGAATTCAGTCTCATCGAGTCAGTCACCGACGCGCGCGGCGCAAGCTATCGGCGACTCGCGACCTGGAAGCTGGATGGTGGCTAGAGGGTGGCCGGCTTCTGTGTGATAATCGCCGCGTCCGGCGAGGCAGGGATGCAGGCGCCATGAACGAACTTCGGAGGAGCTAGATGGACGACAACAAACGCAAGGCCCTGAGTGCGGCACTGGGACAGATTGAAAAGCAGTTCGGCAAGGGTGCCGTCATGCGCATGGGGGATGTCAGCGCGGTGCGTGACGTGGACGTGGTATCGACCGGGTCACTCGGACTGGATATCGCCCTTGGCATCGGTGGCCTGCCGCGGGGTCGTGTCGTCGAGATCTACGGTCCGGAATCGTCCGGAAAGACCACGCTGGCACTGCAGGTGATCGCCGAGGCCCAGAAGCTCGGTGGTGCCGCCGCATTTGTGGATGCCGAGCATGCTCTCGACCCGACGTATGCCGAGAAGCTCGGTGTTGACGTGGATGAACTGCTGGTGTCCCAGCCGGACACCGGCGAACAGGCGCTGGAGATCACCGACATGCTGGTGCGCTCCGGTTCCATCGACGTGGTCGTGGTTGACTCCGTCGCCGCGCTGACGCCCAAGGCCGAGATCGAGGGCGACATGGGCGACTCGCACATGGGCCTGCAGGCGCGCCTCATGTCCCAGGCCCTGCGCAAGCTCACCGGCAACATCAAGCGCTCCAACACCATGGTGATCTTCATCAACCAGATCCGCATGAAGATCGGCGTCATGTTCGGCAACCCGGAAACCACGACCGGCGGCAACGCGCTGAAATTCTACGCCTCGGTGCGCATGGACATCCGCCGCATCGGCGCCATCAAGAAAGGTGATGAAATCACCGGCAACGAAACCCGCGTCAAGGTGGTCAAGAACAAGATGGCGCCCCCCTTCAAGCAGGTGGAGTTCCAGATCCTGTACGGCGAGGGTATTTCCCGCGAGGGCGAACTCATCGACCTCGGCGTCAAGCATGGCTTCGTCGAGAAATCCGGCGCCTGGTACAGCTATGGCGAGGACCGCATCGGCCAGGGCAAGGAAAACGTGCGCGAGTTCCTCAAGCAGAATCCCGATATCGCCGGGGAAATTGACGCCAAGCTGCGAGCCCTGCTGCTCCCGGGCAAGACTGCGCCGGTCAAGGAGGCCGAGGAGCTCGAAGCTGAGGCCTGAGGCGGACCCTGATCCGGGCGGGGCGCGCAAGGCCGCCATGGATTTCCTCGCGCGCCGCGAACACAGCGAACTGGAACTGGCGCGCAAGCTGACCACGCGCGGTTACGCCGCGGACACCGTGGCGGCCACGCTGGCCGACCTGGTTGCGGACAGCCTGCTGAGCAATGCACGGTTTGCCGAGGCCTTTGTGCATTCCCGCATCCAGCGGGGTTCCGGGCCGCAGAAAATCCGTGCGGAACTGCGTGAGCGCGGCATCACCGATGACCTGATCGACAGCAGCCTCGACGCCCACGCAGACGGCTGGCGCGAACTTGCCCGGCAGGTTCGCGCAAAGCGCTTCGGCAATGGCCAGCCCGGGGACTTCCGGGAGCGCAGCCGGCAGATGCGGTTCCTGCAGCAGCGCGGCTTCAGTGCAGAGCAGATCAAGGGCGTGTTTCGCGACGGGGATTTCGACGAGTACTAGCCAGCGGATGTCCGTTTTTTGCGAGCTGGCCGCTATCGCGCCGAAGGCGGCGTTCCTGCAGGTGTCGCTAGCGGGTAGGAGCGGTCTCTGACCGCGATGCCGTGCCTCAGATCAATGCGCGTCAAGGTGCCGCTACGTCTAGCGGTGCTGCTGACCGCGATGGAGCGGTCACCTGACCGCGATTGCAGGTGCCACTGTCGGGTAGGAGCGGTCTCTACCGCGATGCGTCTAAGCAATCGCGCCGAAGGGCGGCGCTCCTGCGGCCGCGGTAGAGCGGTCCTGACCGCGATGCGGTCAATCGCGCCGAAGGGCGGCGCTCCTACAGGTGCCGCTAGAAGGGTAGGAGTGGTCACCTGGCCACGATGTTGTGACTTGCCGTGATAAAAAGTTCCGCAATCCACCACGGAAAGTATTCCATTCCAGCGCCAATGTCTGAATAATAAAAGCCCGTTTATTTCAAACAGCTACTGAAGCCGCGAAGGTTTAGAAACGATGCCCCCGCTGACCCGTACCGCAGAACTGCGCCAGGCATTTCTGGACTTCTTCAAGGCCCGTGACCACGCGGTCGTGGCTTCCAGTTCGCTGGTGCCGGCAGATGACCCGACGCTGCTGTTCGTCAATGCCGGTATGGTGCAGTTCAAGGATGTTTTCCTGGGGAAGGAACAGCGTGACTATGCGCGCGCGACCAGCAGCCAGCGTTGCGTGCGCGCAGGCGGCAAGCACAATGACCTCGAAAACGTCGGCTATACCGCGCGCCACCACACCTTCTTCGAAATGCTGGGCAACTTCAGCTTCGGCGACTATTTCAAGCGCGAGGCCATTGGCTATGCCTGGGAATTCCTGACGGGGGTGCTGCAGATTCCTGGTGAACGCCTGTGGGTGACGGTGTTCGAGGATGACGACGAGGCCGCCGACATCTGGCTGAACGAGATCGGGATCGATCCCGCACGCTTCGGGCGTATCGGTGCCAGGGACAATTTCTGGTCCATGGGCGAAACCGGCCCCTGCGGACCCTGTACCGAGATCTTCTACGACCACGGCGCCGCGATTCCGGGCGGCCCGCCGGGTGCGCCCGACGAGGATGGCGACCGCTACGTCGAGATCTGGAACCTGGTATTCATGCAGTACGACCGCGATGCCGCCGGCAACCTGAACCCGCTGCCGCGTCCGTCCGTGGATACCGGCATGGGTATCGAACGGCTTGCTGCTGTCATGCAGGGCGTGCACAGCAACTACGATATCGATCTGTTCCGGCACCTGATCAAGGCCGCCGCCGCGGTCACCGGCACGACCGACCTGGAAAACACTTCTCTGCGGGTCATCGCAGACCACATCCGGTCCTGCGCCTTCCTGATCGTCGACGGTGTGCTGCCGTCCAACGAGGGCCGCGGCTACGTGCTGCGCCGCATCATCCGCCGTGCCCTGCGGCATGGTCACAAGCTCGGCATCAACCAGCCGTTCTTCCACCGGCTGGTCGAACCGCTGCACGCCGAAATGGGCGCGGCCTACCCGGAACTCGGCAAGCAGCAGGCGCACGTCGAACGCATCCTGAAGGTCGAGGAGGAGCGTTTCGCAGAAACCCTGGAACAGGGCATGCGCATCCTTGATGAAGACCTGGCAGGTCTGCAGGGCAGCGAGATTCCCGGCGACACGGTCTTCAAGCTTTACGATACCTACGGATTCCCGATGGACCTGACCGCGGACATCGCCCGCGAGCGCGGCCTGAGTATTGATCGCGACGGGTTCGAGGCCGCGATGGCGGCGCAGCGCGGCCGGGCCCGTGCCGCCAGCCAGTTCACTGCCGGCGCCGGCGGCGATTTGCAGATCGATGCCTGCACCACCTTCACCGGCTACGATCACCTGACCGACGCCGCCCGCGTCGAGGCGCTGTTTCATGATGGCGCGCCGGTGGCACGACTGGAGTCAGGCCAGTCCGGCCAGGTAGTGCTGGACAAGACCCCGTTTTACGCAGAATCCGGTGGCCAGGTCGGAGACCGCGGCCTGCTGGAAACCACCGCTGCCCGCTTCGAGGTGCAGGACACCCGCAAGCAGGGGAAGGGCGCCTTCGTGCACAGTGGCACCCTGACCGAAGGTGCACTGCAGGTTGGCGATATGGTGAATGCCCGCGTCGATAGTGCGTGGCGCCAGGCCACGGTGCTTAACCATTCGGGTACCCACCTGCTGCACGCCGCGCTGCGCACGGTGCTGGGCGAGCACGTGCAGCAAAAGGGTTCGCTGGTAGGGCCCGACAGGCTGCGCTTCGATTTCGCCCATTACGAACCCGTTACACCGGCGCAGCTGGCCGAGATCGAAAACCTGGTGAACGCGCAGATCCGCGCCAACGCTGCCGCCGATACGCGCGTGATGTCCATCGAGGATGCCATGGCATCCGGCGCCATGGCGTTGTTCGGCGAGAAGTACGGCGATGCCGTGCGGGTGCTGTCCATCGGCGACTTCTCGGTCGAATTATGCGGTGGAACGCATGTCGCGCACGCGGGTGACATCGGTCTGCTGAAGATCGTGTCGGAAACCGGTATTGCATCCGGGGTGCGTCGCATCGAGGCCGTGACCGGTGAAAATGCATTGCAGTGGGTCGCGGCCAACGAGCAGCGACTGCAGCGCATCTCCGAGCTGGTAAAGGGCAGCCGGGAAGAAGTGGATGAAAAGGTGTCCCAGGTGCTGGAAAAGAACCGTGCGCTGGAGAAGGAGCTGCAGCAGCTCAAGGGCAAGCTGGCCAGCAGCCAGGGCACCGACCTGGCGGCGCAGGCTGTCGACGTGGATGGCATCAAGGTACTGGCGGCGCGTCTCGACGGCGCCGACAACAAGGTGCTGCGCGATACCCTCGACCAGCTGAAGAACAAGCTCGGGTCTGCGGCCGTGGTGCTGGCCACCGTGAACGGTGACAAGGTCTCGCTGGTGGCGGGCGTGACCAGGGACCGGACCGGACAGATCAAGGCCGGCGAACTGGTCAATGCCGTGGCGTTGCAGGTTGGCGGCAAGGGCGGTGGCCGCCCGGACATGGCGCAGGCCGGCGGCACGCAGCCGGAGCACCTGGATGCGGCGCTGCAGGCCGTTCCTGACTGGGTGCGCGGACAGCTGGCGCACTGAGATAGCAGTTTCAAACTGCCGCATTCTGTAGTTTAATTCGCCTCCTTTTTGACTGGACACCTGCCGGCCCGGCCGCAGGCAAATGAAGATCAACCATGGCACTCATCGTACAAAAATACGGCGGCACCTCGGTCGGTAGTCCCGAAAGGATTGCTGCCGTTGCCGACAAGGTCATCAACTGGCGCAATCGCGGCAACGATGTTGTCGTTGTCGTCTCCGCCATGAGCGGCGAGACCAACCGGCTGCTGGAGCTGGCCGGTGCGATAACCGACCGGCCGGTGCCGCGCGAACTGGACGTGCTGCTTGCCACGGGCGAGCAGGTCACCATCGCGCTGCTGAGCATGGCGCTGGAAAAGCGTGGCTGTCCCGCCCGTTCCTATACAGGCCCCCAGGTGCACATTCGTACTGACAGCGCGTTTACCAAGGCACGCATCACGGAAATCGACGACAAGCGCATGCGTGCCGACCTGGATGCGGGCCGGGTGGTCGTGGTTGCCGGTTTCCAGGGCGTCGATGACGAGGGCAGTATCACCACCCTGGGGCGCGGTGGTTCCGATACCACGGCCGTGGCGCTGGCGGCTGCACTGCACGCCGATGAATGCCAGATCTACACCGATGTCGATGGCGTCTATACCACCGACCCGCGGGTCGTGCCGAATGCGCGCCGGCTGGACCGCATCACCTTCGAGGAAATGCTGGAGATGGCCAGCCTGGGTTCCAAGGTGCTGCAGATACGCTCGGTCAGCTTTGCCGGCCGCTATAACGTGCCGCTGCGCGTGCTGTCCTCCTTCGAGGAGGGCGAGGGCACGCTGATTACCTACGAGGATGAAAAGATGGAACAGGCACTGATTTCAGGCATTGCCTTCAGTCGCGACGAAGCCAAGCTCACCATAGTGGGCGTGCCAGATAAACCCGGTGTGGCGTACTCCCTGCTGGGACCGGTCGCGGATGCGAACATAGAGGTCGACATGATCGTGCAGAACGTCGCCCCCGACGGCGCGACCACGGACTTCACCTTTACCGTGCACCGTAACGATTACAAGCGCGCACTCGAGATCCTGGAACGCATCGCGAACGAGATGGGCGCGCGTGAAGTCTCCGGAGATGACCGCATCGCCAAGGTCAGCCTGGTGGGGGTGGGGATGCGTTCGCATGCCGGGATTGCCTCGACCATGTTCGCCACGCTTGCAAAAGAAGGTGTGAATATTCGCATGATCTCAACTTCGGAGATCAAGATATCGGTGGTGGTCGATGAGAAATACCTGGAACTGGCGGTACGGGCTCTACACGAGGCCTTCAAGCTGGATCAACCGCCGGTTTAGCAAATCTTCCGCGTTCTTGTGCGGTTAGTGTCGAAAGTTAAAATTATTTACAGGAAAGTTGTGCCGGCGGGGTTAAAAATATAGTCTTGTAGCAGGTATCGAAGCTGGGAAATGGAAAATGGCAGAACCAATGGATGGCTTTGCCTGTCAACAACAATAACCGGATGGATCCTTGATGGAAACAAAAGACAACAAGGAGAATGGAAATGTTGATACTTACACGCAGGGTGGGTGAGACGCTGATGATCGGTGACGAGGTGACTGTCACGGTGCTTGGCGTGAAGGGCAATCAGGTCAGAATCGGTGTCAACGCACCGAAGGATGTCGCGGTTCACCGCGAGGAGATCTACGACCGAATCCAGCATGAGCGCAACCAGAAAGACGGGACAAACTGAGCGTGCAGGCCTGCTCGATCTTTTAAAATTCCAAGCTTTACCTGGTTAAACCGGAACGGTATGCTACGCCACTCTGAAATTGGCAGTGTACCCTGCGGGCGCCGGTGATTCGTCGAATATACATCCATTGGC
Source organism: uncultured Gammaproteobacteria bacterium (assembly GCA_963701455.1). Lineage (GTDB taxonomy): Bacteria > Pseudomonadota > Gammaproteobacteria > UBA9214 > UBA9214 > UBA9214. The sequence continues at coordinate 8,108 of CAVPAE010000003.1, read as the reverse complement.
CCCTGTTCGGGCCATAACCAGCAGCTGACAATTTTCGATCCTGGAGAGATGGCCGAGTGGCTGAAGGCGCGCCCCTGCTAAGGGCGTATGGGTTAATAGCCCATCGAGGGTTCGAATCCCTCTCTCTCCGCCATGCATTAAACAAGGGGCCATCGGCCCCTTTTTTAATGCATTGTGATGCCGGGTTCGAACCCTCGATATTCAATTAGCCGGTTCGACAAGCGGCGCAGCCGCGAAGAACGCTGCCACAGGCAGCGGCCCCGAAGGGGCGAGGCCGTCAGGCCGAGTCATCCCTCTCTATTCACGAACAAATTCCAATGTAGCCTGGGTTGCAGGCCCGTAGGGTCGGAACCCGGGGATGTTATGGTGAACCCCGGATTCCGCTGCGCTGCATCCGGGCTACTGAGCTGTATTCGAACCATCGCGCCGGAGGGCGGCGCTCCTACAGGTGCGTCTAGTGGGGTAGGAGCAGCTTTCTGGCCGCGATGCAGCATCATCCCCGGATTTCACTTCGTTTCATCCGGGCTACGGAATGCCTGTAGTGCTTCCGGGGTGTTGATGTTGGCAAAGGCGCACGGATCCTCGGTGAATGCCACGGCGGTGGTGTGGCGGGACGCCAGCCAGCCCATGAACTTGCGGCCACCTGCCGCGAGGAAGTCCTCCAGGGAGTCCCTGACCGATACCTGCATCAGGCTGCACACCGGGTGATCCCGTTCGCCGGCTTTCGGCACGCAGATCTCCGCAGAAGTGGTTACGTACTCCAGGTACAGGCGCTTTGTCAGGTCCGCCGGTATCCCCGGTACATCGCAGGGGAGAAACTGGACCAGTTCATTTGTGGCGGCATCGAGGCCTGCGAGGATGCCGGCGAGCGGTCCCTGGTAGTCGGGCAGGCTGTCCTCGATGACACGGAAACCATAGCGTGCATAGCGCTCGGTATTGCGGTTTGCACTGATGAGCAGTTCGTCGACCTGGGGCAGCAGTGCATCGATTGCATATTCGATCAGCGGCCTGCCATCAAGCTTGATGAGTCCCTTGTCGCGCCCGCCCATGCGGCTGCCGCGTCCCCCGGCGAGGATGACGCCCGTAATTTTCGGTTTCGCTTTCATCGTTTGTATCACGACGCTAGCAGGCACAGCAGGTAGATGTTGAGCAGGAACAGCAACTGGGTCATGGCTTTCCACATGAGCCGCGGGTTGCGTTCCATGAATGGCTCGAAATTCCCCGGGATGAGGCTGGCAGCTGTTATATAGTGCCCATGCAGCAGGCGACGTGCGGCCAGTTCCTTCTCACCCACGGTTTCGGTGCTCCAGCTGTCCGGGGTGGTGAAGCAGTCTGCAGAAAAAACCGTGACGCAGGCCGCGGCGACGTCCTTGACCGCGTCGCTACCGCTCATGCCATCTGCGCTGTGCCGGGCCATGGATATTTTCAGGGTCGTGGTCAAAATGAGCTCGACGTTTTGTTCAGCATATAATGCCGCCTTGTAAAGTGCAGCCCGGCCGGAATGCAGTGAAATCCGGGAATTACTACGTAGTGGATTTCACTTTGTTCCGCCCGGGTCACTGTATAACCGGGGTGAACAGCAGCGCAAATGATTTTGTGTCAGATGACCTCGAGTACCTGCACGGTGCTGTCTGGAAACACCTGCCAGTTGCGTATACTGGCCTGGGGCTTGTCTGCACCAGTCTGGCGGAAATCCCGCAGGTGGGTGTGTTACCTGATCACCATTGATAATGCTTACAATGCATGAGCACCTAAAGGGCATAATCACCCCCGTGGGCACAAGCGCCTTGCAGACGCGACAGCGCGGTCAATTATAAATGCGCCTGCAAGGCGCTCCGACGAGACGAATGAGTTGCCTGATGACAACACACAAGCGGCTGGCGATTATCCGCGATAACTTTGAGCGCGGCGTGTTCTTGAGTATTTACCAATCGTCCTGGCAGCGGCTGTACCGCACGATCGCGCGCTCCATCCTTGTATGCAAGCATGGTCTGCGCAGGATGGGCTCGGATTACGCGCTGCTGGTCGATGGTTTCATCCTGCGTTTCGGATATCCCGGGCCACTGCTGTTTCTCTCGAGTTATCAGCCATGAATTTCAAACGACCGGTGCTGGGTTTCGCAGCCTTCAGCGGGACGGGCAAGACCACGCTGCTGATCCGCCTGATCCCTTTCCTGGAACAGCGCGGTGTGCGCGTGGCCCTGGTCAAGCATGCGCATCACGACTTCGATATCGACAAGCCGGGCAAGGACAGTTACGAACTGCGCAAGGCCGGCGCCCGGCAGGTGCTGGTCGCCTCGGACCGGCGCAGTGCGCTGATGACGGAATACGCCGAGCCCAAAGAGCCGCGACTGGACGACCTGATTGCGCAACTGGCGCTGGATGCCATTGACCTGGTGCTGGTCGAGGGATTCCGCCATCTGGCGTTTCCGAAAATCGAACTGCATCGCCCCTCGCAGCAGCAACCGCTGTTGTGCCGCGAGGACCCTGCGATCATCGCCGTTGCCACAGATTTTCCCGTGAACACGGATCCGCTGCCGCGGCTGGACTTGAACAATACCACCATGATCGGTGAATTTATCCTCGCGTGGATGGATGGGCATTAAGGCGTCTCTGAACAAGTCCAGATTCGTCAGACCGGCGCATGTCGGAACCCATTGTAATCAACAAGCTGGACCCCGGCCTTCGCCGGGGAGACGACTTAGTCAGGCTTTCCTTGACCCATTCAGGAAAGCACCTCAGAAATGCAAGATAAGCAGTTGTAAAATATAATATAAATATCTTGTTTTTCCGTGGCTGACGGAACGTGGTTGATTGCATGATAGATGACTTTCCCGGGCTGTAACGCAGGGGATACTTGCCGTATTCTTCTGGCCGCCACGGTGGCTACATACCCGGCTGCGGGGCATGCAACGCAGCCGGATTCACGACTACCCATCACGCCGGAATTATGTATAATTCCCACCCGCTTTACATGCGCCCGTAGCTCAGCTGGATAGAGTACCTGGCTACGAACCAGGCGGTCGGAGGTTCGACTCCTTCCGGGCGCGCCATTTCTCTTACGATGTTAAATCAAGCGGTTACGGATCCCCGTAGCCGCTTTTTGTTTCAACAAAACCAGTGCGGGAGTTTTCTCCGCACACCAGGTTGGCAGCTTCAAGCAGGTTCTCCAATTCGGCTGCCGAGTAATGCGTGGTGATTCTTCCTGACTTGTGTTCCAGCAAGTCTTGCCGATCTTCGTAGCTCACTCCTGCAGCGCGTAAACGACGACCGAATATATGTTTGAGGTCGTGGACACGCACAAGAGAAAGATCAACACGCTTGCGTGCGTATTGTCAACCGGTATTGTTCATGACAGTAATCGGGTGGCCGCAATAGGTAAACACGTATTCAGGGTGCTCACCACGGACTTCTTCGATGACTGACCTTGCGACCCGGTTGAGTACCAACATACGTTCTTCACCGTCTGGTCTTCCGGGATGATGAATACGCTGGTACCCAGCTCGGTAACGGGTACTTCCCATTCCCAGCGTAACACACTTCCTTTTCCCTGGTACCCGTATTGACCTTGAAGAGCGCCATCCGCGCCAAATGTGGAGGCAGTTCCTTAAACAGCCGCGTCTACTTTTCCCAGGATAGGGGGTATGGCTTTCGTGCGTCTGTCACCGGCAGCAACTTGATTTTGGGTGGAGAATGCAACCAGGTAAAAGATCAATTGCATCACGAAGGCATAGTCGCATTTTATCTTCTGTAGTAATGATTACATCCTGTTTCAAATTTAAGTGGACGTTAGAGTTCTGAAGTAGGTCCTAGCCAAATGCCTGCTCAAACTTCGCTTCTGGGGTTTCATTCATTATTCACCACTCCCTTTATTTTCTGTCTCTATTAGCCCTAATGCTCCCAAGGCATGCTGGGAAAGAAACCCGCATTTCTTGCAAACGGTAATTGCTGTAGGAAGTGACTGCTCCCCCAATACAAGACCGGTCAGCTCTTCTTGAATAGGGTGATTAAAATACCCATCTACAATTGCGAATGATAAATTACCGCATCTAGGGCATGGATTTTTAGCCCCCTTTTCTTGCAATTTCTCAGTATTTCATTTCGTTTATTTTCATCCATCTAACACATCCTGTTGATTTCATGAACGTATAGGGGTGTTGTGTATAGGTTGTGCAGATTATATTGCATACCGCCTGACCCAATTATGTACCGTCTGCCAACTGCACCCATGCATCATGGCAATAGCTGCCTTGCTCACACCATGCCCTGGATATTCTCGTATCCTGTCCTCATCCTGATCCAGCATTGACACGCCGTGGCTACCCTTGGGTCTGCCCAGTGGCTTGCCCTCAGCCTTCCGTCTGGCCAGTGCCTCCTTGGTACGCTGTGAGATAAGCTCTCGTTCAATCTCAGCAGCCATCAGCAGCACCATGCTGAGTATCTTGGATGATAATGACTGATCCAGTCTGTAGCCACCTTTATACTACATGCACCTTGCAGCCTTTCTTGATCAGCATATCGAGTACTGACATGACCTCGACCATGCTTCTGCCCAGCCTCGACCGCTCTGACACGATCAAGGTGTCTCCCAGGGCCATGGAGTCGATTACCTGCTGTAGCTGTCGATCCTTGATCGGTGTCTTGCCGCTGGTCGTTTCCTCGATAAATTCGATCGGTTGTAAATCTTCCTTATACGTATATTCTACAATACCCAGCTTCTGATTCTCGTCATTCGTGACTCCGACACATTTCATAGGCCCAACATCATAGCGTTTATACGCTATGAACGACACGGCGCATAAACGCTATGATGTTATGTGTAAACACGGTGGTAATAGTTGCTTATGCATAAGACAAAATAACGGTGGGCGTATGAATAACAATGAAGATAGAACATCGCATTATCGTAAAGATAGCCTGACATTGGTCGGTGCGGTTGCACTTGGTACAGGTGTTATGATTGGTGCAGGAATATTTGCCCTGACCGGTCAGATGGCTGAGATGACCGGGGGGCTTTTCCCTTCGCAGCATCGAATCCGCCCATGATCGCGCACGGATTGAAAGGCGGCTGATGCACATGCGCGAAGCGCTCGCATCTGACCTGTAACGCAATCATTAGAGAGGACATGATCATGCTGGTAACTTTTTCCTGCAATGCTTACGCGAACATAACGATGTTCGGCGATGTGGCAGTTCGTCTGCTAAAAATGATGGGGCACACTGGTACGGTGCCCGGCGCGCTGCTAGCAGAAGATGTTCCGGCTGCGCTGGAGCGTTTGGAGGCTGCGATCGCGGCAAACGAACAGTTGCCTGAACCGGAAGAGTCCGGGCAATCAGAGGACGATGAACCTACCGTAAGTCTCTCGCACCGCGCCTTGCCAGTGATCGAACTACTCAGGGCAGCGGCAAAGGCGAAATGCAACGTGATGTGGGACAGCAGCAACAAATCCAGCACCGGCGTGTGATAGTCATTCCAGTTCCCGGCCGCAGACAACAGTCGGGTGGTTGTACCGGGATGTCGACGCTGGAGTCGGGACCGTAGACGGTACAGTCGTCGGCGGCATATCGATAGCAGTAACTCCGACTGTGTGACATCATTAGATCCCACTACGCTGATGCAGAAATCGGAAACTTCAAGCTTTCTGGTCCAGTTGAGTTTTGACTTCTACATGATCGATGCAAAGCCTGAGAATCTGATTGGTGATCATGCGTACGACAGCGAGAAGCTGGACGAGGAATTGCGCCAGGAAGGCATTGAGATGATCTCGCCGCATAAAAAGAAACCGGGTCAAACCCTGAACGCAGGACGGTCGCAGACTGCGGCGCTACGAGCGACGCTCGCTCGTGGAACGTTTCATTGCCTGGATTCAGTGGCAACGCCGCCTCCTGGCGCGATGGGGATACTATGCCGAGAATTTTCTCGGTTTCGGGGAGTGTTAGAAATTCTGTGTCATTTCTTTAGTATGGTGAGAAGGAGGAATGATACATGTCTGAACAATTTGATTTCAATAAAGCCCTGGCGGCGCTGCAGAATGGACAAGACCTGACCGGCAAGGACGGTATTCTTACGCCGCTGATTAAGCAGCTGACAGAGGCGGCTCTCAAGGCTGAGGCGGAGTCCCACCTTGAGGCGGATGAAACACCGAACCGCAAGAACGGTTATTCCAGGAAAACCATCAAATCTCCCTCGGGCAGTTTCGAGCTGGAGACACCCCGGGATCGAGCGGGCTCTTTTGAGCCCCAGCTAATAAAGAAGCATCAAACCCATTTAACCGACGAGATTGAACGCAAGATCATCTCCATGTTCGGGCTGGGCATGAGCTACCAGGATATTGCTGCACATGTTGCCGAGCTCTACGGCCTGGATATCTCCAGTGCAACGATCAGCAGCATCACAGACAAACTGATTCCTGAGCTGAAACAGTGGCAGCAGCGCCCCCTGGAGAGCCACTATCCGTTTGTGTGGCTGGACGCCATCCACTATAAGGTCAAGGAGGATGGGCGCTATGACAGCAAGGCTGTCTATACCGTCCTGGGCCTGAATCTGGAGGGGAAGAAGGAGGTGCTTGGCCTCTACCTGTCTGAGAGCGAGGGCGCCAACTTCTGGTTGTCCGTTTTGACGGACCTCAACAATCGCGGTCTGGAGGATATATTGATCGCCTGCGTCGATGGTCTGAAAGGCTTCCCGGAAGCCATCAACAGCATTTTTCCGAACACAGAAGTTCAGCTCTGCGTCATCCACCAGATTCGGAACTCGATGAAGTACGTAGCCTCAAAAAATCAGAAGGCCTTCATGGCGGACCTTAAGCCTGTTTACAAGGCCGCCACCAAAGAAGCCGCGGAAACGGCCCTGGATGACCTGGAGAGCCGCTGGGGCGACAAATACCCGATCGTGCTCAAGTCCTGGCGCAGCAAGTGGGAGAACCTGTCGGTGTACTTCAAATACCCTGCCGATATTCGTCGGGTCATTTACACCACGAATTCCATTGAAGCGGTGCATCGCCAGTTCCGGAAACTGACCAAGACCAAGGGCGCTTTCCCGAATGAAAACAGCCTGCTCAAGCTGCTCTACATGGGGATACAGAACGCATCCAGGAAATGGACTATGCCGATACAGAACTGGAATTTGACATTGTCCCAGCTGTCGATTTACTTTGAGGGACGCCTAGACAGCGTGCTGGATATTTAGCTGACACAGAATTCTGAACGCTCTCCGGTTTCGTGTAACTCGCAAGCATCGCTATTCTGCCAAAGCAATTTTGAGATAGTTTCTAGCAAAATATTTCTGGTAGGGAGGTATTTACTGCATGCCAATCACGCTATTACATGCGATTAAATACCACGATGTTCAGTGTTAATTAGAAACAAAAAACGCATGGTGCAGGTTAACGGCATATAGTGGCTTAACAATATGACTGATGACTCAAATAATTTATTGCAACGTGGTCTTGAAAATATACACGATCCTTTTTCAAGCTTTATCCGCGCGCAGACAACAACCAGCTGGTTTCTTCTGCTAGCTACAATCGTGGCCCTGTGGTGGGCTAACTCAGATTATTCTTCTACCTACCAGAATCTGACACATACATCGATTGGATTATTTCTGGGTGATTTTAAACTGCATGCTTCTCTAAAACACATCATCAGTGATGGGCTGATGGTCATATTTTTCTTCCTCCTTGGACTCGAGATCAAGCGAGAAGTACTTGCAGGAGATCTCGCTCGGCCAGAAAATCGACGCATGCTAATTCTTTGTGCCATCGGTGGAATGGCTTGTCCAGCTGCAATCTATTCGTTGTTCAACTGGTCACTTGATTCACAGATTGGGTGGGGCATACCAATGGCAACCGATACCGCGTTTGCCCTGGGCGTACTCACTATCGTAAGAAAACACATTCCGGGCAGTCTATTGGCTTTTCTCGTAGGCCTCGCTATCGTGGACGATGTTGGGGCTATATTGGTCATTGCAATATTTTATACTCAGGATCTATCTATATTGCATCTATTCAGCGCATTTGCACTTATTGCATTTTTGGCATTAGGCAATTACGCAGGTGTGCGCCAGCCGTATTTCTATATTATTGTCGGAATAGCAACCTGGTGGATGAT
>CAVPAE010000002.1:0-293865 GCA_963701455.1 uncultured Gammaproteobacteria bacterium | reverse complement strand
TCATCCTCGGACAGGCTGAAGTCGACCCAGATGGGATCGAGCTGGGCGACATAGGTCAGGGGACCGCTCTGCGCGTTGACGTAGGCGCCGCTCTGGATGCGCGCGAAGCTGGATGCACCGGTCACCGGTGCATGGATGGTGGTGTAGCCGAGGTTGAGCTTTGCCGTGTCGACGTCGGCCCTGGCCATATCCACTGCGGCAGCGGCGGCGTTGACACTGCCCTGGGCGTCATCCAGTTCCTTCTTGCTGAGCGCGTTGGCCTTGGCCAGCGGTTTGACCCTTTTCAGATTGGCCTGCGCGGTCCACAGTTTCGCCTGCTGCTGGGCAAGCGCGCTCTGGGCGGCGTCGAGCTGTGCCTGGAAGGGCTTGGCGTCCATCTGGAACATGAGCTGGCCCTGCTTGACGATGTCGCCCTCGATGTACAGGCGATCGTCCAGGAAGCCATCCACCCGCGCCCGCACCTCGACCTGTTGCGAGCTTGCCGTGCTCCCGACAAACTCGAAGGTCACCGGCGTATCCTGCGGCGCTACCGTTAGTATCGTGACTTCGGGCGGCTGGGGTGGCGGTGCCTCGGTTTTGCCGCAGCCCCCGAGCAGGGCGACCAGGCCAATAGACAGCAGGATGACTTTGCGCGCGCCACCCATGGCATGTGAAACGCCGCGCGAGGTGTTATGCAACTTGGCCACCATGTAACCTCGGTTATTGGTTATTGTCAGTGGGCCATATATGCTACACGCTCTGTCCATTCTTCCGCCAGAGTAGCCATGGTATTCGGGAGATTTCCTGTTGGGACACCCTGCAGGTGTACGCACCATCCGGGGCACAGGATCTTGGACTTTGGGGGAATGGATGCCTATGATTGCCTGTATATCCGGAGTTGCCCGGACTATCCCATTCACGGCACTGTTAGCCGTGCAACCCGTTACTATGGACAGAACATGACCGTGCGCGGCTACTTCAATATTTTGAAAACAGACATGACAATCGGAGAACAATCATGACTTTCACACAGAAGGTTATTCCGCTGATTATTGCCGGAATGTTCAGTGTTCCAGCTTACCCGGAGCAGGGTGAACAGGCAGCCGTATCTGCTGCCAATCCAGCCACACAATCCGCTATTGAGACTGCGCAGGAAGAAGCTGCCGGGGCAATAGATGCCAAATCACTACTTGACGGTATGGCAAGGAAGCTGGCCGAAGCCAGGCAGTTCAGTGTAACCATGCACATGGACTATGACGTTGTTCAGGCATCCGGACAGAAAATCCAGTTCAGTGAAGTCCGCAAGACGCAGATCAGTCGTCCGGATTATTTTCGGGTCGATTCGCGGCAAAGCGACGGCGATACCGGTGGCCTGATATTCGACGGCAAGACCCTTACCTTGTTCAATACGACCGAGAACGTTTATTCACAAACCACGCACCCTGGTGATGTGGATGCGGCGGTTAGTTATGCCATCGGCAAGCTGGGTATTCGTGTGCCACTGGCCCGCATGCTGACCACTACCTTGCCGCAACAACTTCGATCAGCTGAGCACCGCGGTTGATTATGTTGAGCAGGACGTCCTGGGGGCGGCGCCAACCGATCATGTTGCTGCACAATCGCGGGATGTTGACTACCAGGTCTGGATTGGAAAAGACATGCTGCCGACTCGCATGGTTTTGACTTACAAGAATGAGCCAGGTCAGCCGCAATTTCAGGCTGTTTTTTCCTCCTGGAACATGGCTCCGGATATCAATGATTCAACTTTTACTTTCACACCGGCAAAGGGTGCTGAAAAAATCCCGACCTTGTTGCCCGCATCCAGGCAGGACGGGATGAACAAAACGCAAGGAGATGCATCATGATTATGAATCTGAAATCCAGTACTGTCGTCTGGGGCGTGGCTTTATTCACGGCCATATTGTTTGCAACCGAACTTAACGCCCGGGGATTCGGTGGCGGAGGAGGCGGCGGCGGTCGTGGTGGTGGAGGCGGAGGCTTTTCCCGTGCAGGTGTAGCCAGCGGCGGCGGATTCTCGGGAAGATCCGGCCAGCGTGCCAGCCAGCCGGCACAACGCCAGAACCTCAGTCAGCCGGTGCAACGCCAGAGTGTCAGTACCGGCAGCCAGGGGAATCGCCAGGAAATGGCGGGGACACGGCAAGCCAATGTACAGGGCAACCGGGGAGAGGCCCAGGGCAGTCTGGAAGACCGCCAGGACGACCGCCAGGACTGGGCAGATGACAGCCGGGAAGATCGTCAGAGAGCGGCATATGCTCTACAGGAAAACAGGCAGGATTTCATTGAAGATGAATACGATGATCGCTGGAATGATAATGACGGTGATTTTATCGCCGGAGCCATCGTTGGTGGCGCGATTGTCGGTGCCGCAAGAAATTCATCGACAACCTACGTAACGACTCTGCCCTGTACGACATCAGCTGTTGTCGTTAATGGCGTTACTTACTACAACTGTTCCTCTGCCTGGTACCAGAGGGGTTATGCCGGTAGTCAGGTAACTTACGTTACTGTCAACGCACCCCCGGGTTATTGAGTGCTGGCAGACAGCCAGGGAACCTCTGATTAATTCACGTACCGCGTCATTACGAGCGCGATGTACATGGAGAATTAGTCAGTAAAAGTCTGATTGTAGGTTGGGCTGAAGCATGAAGCCCAACAACAACTGCCTGATCATACAAACATGTTGGGCTTCGTACCTCAGCTCAGCACCAACCTACAGAAAACTGCATGTCCCGACACCCAGGGAAAGGAGAGGGAGTTAGCGTACTGCTAACCCACGAATTTTCCTGGGTCCCTTAATCTTTAAGGCGCTGAATGTACGTATTTGCTGATATCGACTTCATCGATCTGGTCGGCAGGAAGAAATCTCTTGCGCATACTCGAGGTAGACCCCGTTCCTGATGAACAGCTCAAAACAATCCCGGTCGATGTGGTTTTCGAGAACCATCTTGTGAAGTATATCCACCGCCACACTGACGGGCTTCGCTTTCTTGTAGGGCCGGTCCGAAGCCGTCAGTGCTTCAAAAACGTCGGCCACTGCAAGAATTCTCTCGGGAATACTCAGCTGCTCGGCGGATAGCCGGCGGGGATAGCCGCTGCCTTTCATGGTTTCATGGTGGGTGGACGCATAGCGTGGAACGTTTTTCAGTTCGTCCGGAAATGGCAGGCTTTCCAGCATTTTTATCGTGCTGATCACATGCTCGTTGATTTTGAAGCGGTCCTCGTCGGTGAGTGTTCCCCTGGATACGGACAGGTTGTAGATTTCTCCCTGGTTATAGAGGTGCTCGGGAATATCCATGTCGATGCCAAACTCCGGCGGGAAATCCATTGCCAGGGTACGTTCGATGACGTGCTCGGGGTTGTCAGTCAACAGGTGCTCTGTGGCCGGGAGTGTGCACTCGCCAGGGGGCAGACGCAGTTCTTCCACCGGTGACAAGCCAATCCGGTTGTCGAAGAAACGCTGCCAGGTGGCACTGGCGATCGTGCGCAGCCGGTCCTGTTTTTCCTGGTCCAGGAATTCTCCACCGACATTGCAGCCCGCCACAAATTCGTAATCGTCCTGGAGCTGCTGGCGCCTCTTCTTCAGTTGCAGGGAAAGGTCTGGCTCATTGTTCGGTGCACTCGCCAGCTTCTTCAGGAAATCAATTTCGGCGTCACGCCAGAGTACTTCGAACCGCATCCGGATCTCGTGGATGCGATTGTAGATGGTTTCGAGTTTGCTGCCCTTGTCGACGATATGTTCCGGTGTGGTTATCTTGCCGCAGTCGTGCAGCCAGGAGGCGATCTGAAACTCGCGCCACTGGTCCCCGGTTTCGAAGCGAAACTCCCGAAAGGCGGGCAGGTCGCTGCCGGAGGCATGTTCTGCGAGCATCAGTGCCAGCTCCGGCACCCGTTCGCAATGTCCGCCTGTATAGGCTGATTTGTCGTCGATGGCCTGGGCGATGAGCTGAATGAACGAGTCCATGAGCCGCCGCTGTGCCAGCTCATGCGCCTGGATGGCGGCGACCATGTTGACCATGGACTCGGAGAGTTCGTCCACCTCCTTCACGCGGGAATCGACACGCACCACCTTGTCGTATTCACGCATTCGCACCTTGTCGTTTTCGGTTGCGAGCTGCCGGATAGGCCTGACGATGGGACTGGCGAATACCCACGACAGCGGTAACAGCAGGATCAGGAACGCTCCCGTGATCGCAATGGACAGGTTTGCCTTGCTGATAAAAGGTTCGAGCACGGAATCCAGTGGCGCGAGAATACCAACGAACACGGGCGCGGAAGCATTCGGTGTATCACTGTCTGCTTCACCCAATGGTGCGGCATAGACGAGGTAGGGCTTACCCCCGATTTTCGTCTCCAGCAGTTGTGCATGCAGAGCGGGATCTTCCGTAATATTTACCAGCATTTCGCTGGGTACGGTAGCGGAAGTCCTGACTTCTGCATCAGACCCGAAGCTCAACCACGCAGCAGAGAGGTATTCCCTCTGTTCGGGTCCAATGGCCGCAATGGCCTTGTCGATGATTGCACGGAGCCGGGGCTGGTCGTCCTGCACCATGATGTGTAGCTTGTCCGGCACCGCCCCGTCTCCGAGGCTGACACCGGAGTGATACTGGAGGCCCTCAAGATAATAGTGGCGCGCGACGTAACGCATAATGATTTCGTTGTCGAGCGCGGCATCTGCATCCCCGGAAAGCACGTGCTCGAGCGCCGCCAGCGTACTCTCAACCTCCATGATCGTGAGGTCGGGAAAACGTTCGCGTATCACGGGGATGATGGACCACCCGGTCGGGATGGCAAGGGAGCTGCCGCTCAATTCCGCTATGCCACGAAGCGGCAATCTGTCTTCCCTGGTGACCAGCGCGTAGGGTAGCGACGCATAATCGTCCCCGGGGAGCCCCCAGGATTCATTGTCGCGGGTGAGAATGACCGCGTGCAACAGGTCCAGTTCGCCGCTCTTGAACTGTGATACCAGTTCCGGCCAGTCGTAACCATTGACGAACTGCACCTGGAGTCCCGTCATCCGGGCGATCATCCTGATGATGTCAATGGAGTAACCGCGCGGTTCTCCGGTCTGGGTGTAATCGAAAGGTGGCCAGTTCGGCTCGTTGGAGACCTTGAGGACCGGCAGTGATTCAATGTACTGCTTCTCTGCAGGGTCAAGCACCAGTGGGGGCAGCGGAAGTTCGGGGTCTGCGTTCAGGTTATCCAGGCTGGAAGCGATGACCTGGCCATTCCTGTCGTAAAGATAGACATCCCCGTGCTCCGAAAGCCCGTGTTCTCTCATGAATTCGGACATGGAGGATAGCGTCATGTCGATCGCGACGACGGTATCCGTTCCGGTAACACGCTTTGAGAGCGTTCGCCCCGGGACACCGAGTTCGGCAAACAGATAGGGATCAGATCGCTGGATTGTGTTCGAGGCCCTGGCGTCGGTATACCATGAGCGGGTGTTAACCTCGTGATCTGCGGGTTCGCTTCGGGATAGCCTGGGCTTCAGATCTTTATCGAAATACTGGTAGCGGTGCTCATGCCCCGACGCTCCATCACTGACAGTTTCAACCAGCCAGCGGTCGGCAGGGAGAGCCCTCAGTTTTGTCCTGGCCTGCTTGTGTGCGTCCAGGTTGATGACTTTAAAGAAACTGCCGTCACTCCTGCCGAGATAAATACCATAGTAGAGGGGGTTTTTCTCGAGCACCCTGATGAAGCTCTCGAGGTGGTCATCCCGCCTGTCGGAATAGGGCAAAGACGGGTTGTCAGCCAATAGATCGATGACATTGTTATTGACTTGCCCGATGCTGTGAAGTTTTGCCGCGATGCTGGAAGCCGTCAGCGTGTAAAGGTCCTCGGCGGACTGTTTTGCTATGGACTGGCCAAAATAGTACTGAAGCCCGATCGCCAGGGCCGCGGTAAGGGCAGTGGCAACGACAAACACCGTTACCACGGTTGTGCGGATAGAGGTACGCATCTTATGGAGGTCCAGGGTGATTTGTTTAAATTACCTGTTGAGTAACCAGTGTTATGTACTTGAAATCATAGCGGGATATCCGAAGAAAGCTGAAGGTCTGCGCGGGAGTCCCGGGGGGATGAGCCATATCGCAACAAGGCTGCCAGCCTGTCCTGGACGAATCAGGACTTGAAGCGGAATTTTGGCAGGCTGATGTTGTAACGGATGGCCAGTAACCGTGAAATAAAGATGCCCAGCCCGGCAATGACAGCAGCCAGGGTTACATCCTGGCCAAGCTGCAACAGGCCGATGAAGAGCAGAGACCCGCCCCAGGAGACCGTCGCATAGAGCGGGCTGAGAAACACAACGGGTGGCTCATTGCAAAGGACATCCCGGAAGATACCACCCATGGTTCCCGTCATCACACCCATGAAACTGGCTACAAGCCAGGGGGTTCCAAGCATCAGTGAAACCAGTGTCCCTGCAATCGCAAATGTTGCCAGCCCTGCAGCATCGGCAACCAGGAAAAATCTTTTTGGAATCACCATCAGTCTTGCGGCAATAAAAACTGCAATGGCACTACAGAGCGAAGCGATAAAAAACCCCTGGTCACGAATCCAGAACACGTCCCGGTCCAGCAGCATGTCACGGAGTGATCCGCCCCCCAGCCCGGTGGCAATGGCAATGATAATCACGCCAAACAGGTCGAACTGTTTGAACCCCGCCTTCAGCACGCCTGAGGCCGAGGAGACAATCACTGCAAGCAGTGTTATCCAGTACAGGTTCTGCAGGAGTGCAGGTGTTGGCGCTAATGTCATTGCCACATTATCCGGAAGTGCTTCAGAAATACTCTGATTAATTCACGTATCTCGTCATTGCGAGGAACGAAGTGAGGAAGCAATCTTTAATCATTTGATCATTGATTAAAAGATTGCTTCGCTACGCTCGCAATGACGAATTAATCAGATGATTCCTATAGGCGCTACAGGCTTTCCTCGAGGCGCTCGCAGATGGTCTTCAACACCTTGACCCGCGCGTGGTACTTGTCATTTGCCTCGACCAGTGTCCAGGGGGCGGTGGAGGTGCTGGTGTGGTCCACCATGTCGCACACGGCCGAGGTGTACTCGTCCCACTTTTCCCGGTTGCGCCAGTCCTCGTCGGTGATCTTGTAGCGCTTGTAGCCGGTTTCCTCGCGCGCCTTGAAGCGTGCCTCCTGCTCGTCCTTGTCAATCGCCAGCCAGAACTTCACGACAATGGCACCGGCGTCGCTCATCTCGGCCTCGAAGTCATTGATCTCGCCGTAGGCGCGCCGCCAGTCGGCCTCGGAGCAGAAATTCTCCACGCGCTCGACCAGCACGCGGCCATACCAGGAGCGGTCAAAGATCGCGACATCGCCCTGGCGCGGCAGGCGCCGCCAGAAGCGCCACAGGTACGGCTGTGCCTTTTCCTCGTCGGTGGGTGCGGCGAACTGGTTGACGCGATAGCGGCGGGGATCCATGAACTGAATCACGCGGCGGATGGCGCCACCCTTGCCTGCAGCATCATTGCCTTCGAATACAAGGACTAGTGAACGCTTCTTGAACTTTTTTCTGGAAAGCAGTTTATTCAGGCGGTCCTGGTATTTGGTGAGCTGTTCCTTGTAAACCGGCTTATCCAGCTGCTGCGACAGATCCAGCTCCGTCAGCACGTTCCGGCCGTTGGTCGCCGGGGCACTGAGCGGTGCTGTCACCGGGGCAGCCGCCGCGCCGCCCTGGGCGAGCCGTGCATTGATGGCGTTCAGGACGGTAGTCATGATGGTCAGGCCGCGGTGGTAACGATTGGCCGCGTTAACCGTGATCCACGGGGCGTGGTCCGTGCCGGTGACACGCATCATGTCTTCGGCGGCGAGTTTCACCTCCTTGTGGCGCTTGCTGCCGCCCCAGGGGGATTCCTCGACCCGCCAGCTGGTGCGGGCGCTTTTGACAAATTTCCTGAGCCGCTTCTTCTGCTCATCCTTGTCGAGGTGCAGCCAGAACTTCAGGATCAGCGCACCTTCCGCAGCCAGCATGCTCTCGAAGCGTTTTATTCTGTCGAGTTCCTGCTCGAACCCGGCCACGCTCGACTTGTCGAGGACGCGGCTGGTCAGCGGCGCGCTGTACCAGGCACCGACGTAGATGCCCATTTCGCCCTTCGGCGGCAGCATCCGCCAGTAACGCCACATCCGCGGGCGCTCCGACTCTTCCTCGGTGGGCTTGTCGAATGCGGTGGCGACCACGTGGCGCGCATCCAGCACGGTATAGGCGTTGGTCAGGGTGTCAACCACCCCGGTGCCCTCCATGCCGGAAAACAGCAGGATTGTCGGAAACGCCTGCGCCTCGATAAGCTCGAACTGCGCATTGAGAATATCCGTGCGCAGCTGCGGCAAACGTTCCTCGAACATGGCCTTGTCGATGTCGTGTTCAATCTCCGCGGATTCAAACATAGGTCACCTTTGCCTGTGTGGGTTAATGAGGCTCTGAATAAGTCATCACCCCGGAGTAATGAAGGCTATTTGATCATCGCTCCTGAGTACCAGGTACGCAGTGCATCGCTACTGTAATCTGACCCTCGCGTTCTCACCACTGCCCTCGATATAGACCTTATCCCCTGTCTGCAGGCCGGGGGCCACCGGCTGAGTCACCGAGACCAATACGCCGCTCGTGGTGCGCACAATGATCTGCTGCCCGGGCTTTGGTGCATCGTGTTTCTTCTGCACCTCGTTGCCCGCCACAGCACCTCCGACGGCTCCGAGCACCATCGCGACATCACGGCCGGTGCCATCACCGATCAGGCTGCCAAGACCGAGGCCCGCAATACCGCCGACAACGGCGCCGACTCCACTATGGTGATTGCTCTGGATTTGTACGTTCTCGATCTGTTCGATCACACCACTACGGATTTCCATTTCGCCGGGTTGGCTGCCGCCCATGCTCGCACAGCCAGTTAGCAATACCAGGAACCCCATCAACCCGAATGACAGGAATTGTTTCAGATTCAACATTGCTTGTTTCCTCCATGTTAATTCGATGATCCGGCTCGGTACTTTCCGGAAACCACGCCACATTGTAGTTCATTGTCGCGGGGGCACCATAGCCGGTCGAGCACCTTTAATCAGCGGTATGGGCACTGGCAGGGCAGAAGCCCCGGCATTGATCTACACAGTTGCCGACGTTCCTCACTGGCTTGCCTCGGGAGCCCCCTCCGGCGGGTAGTCGAGCGTGTTGCGGGTCTTCTTGCGATAATCAGCGGTGAAAGTCGGGAATGGCAGTTCCTGGGCGGAGCACCAGGCACGCACCTGTGCCTCGGCTGCTTCCCGGCGCCCGGTATCGGGCTCCGTATCGCGACTGTGGTAAACGGTACGCGACGGAAACGCGAAGCTGGCACCGTCTTTTGTAGGAGCACCCTAAAGGGCATAAATACCCCAGTGGGCACAAGCGGCTTTCAGCCGCGATTCGCGCCTGCAAGGCGCTCCTACAGCAAGATTTTTTTGCCTGGTGTACGCTAGCCCGGCTCATGTGCCGGTTTCGTCAGCCATCATATCAGCCACTTTTTTATAGCGGTTCATGTCGTATATCCCCGCGGCAACCGGGCGGGTGCGTCGCATGTATTCGACAAACCAGTGAAAGTTTTCCCAGATCTGCGGGTGGGTCCTGGACAGTCCATAGCGGCTGACCAGTTCCCTGAACTGCGCCGGCGTGCGTGCTGCATGCATTTCATCACTGAATTCCCCGATGCTTTCCAGGGGTACATTGAACATGAAATTCGGATAACTGCCGAGCAGGCCGCGATAGACCGTGAGCGTGTCCTTGTCCGGCTCGCGGCGTTTTGCTTCATCCAGCAGGAAGGCGACATTGGTATGCGCCTTGTTGCGCACCAGGGTGTAGGCGAGGTCCTGCCCGGGATTTCCGGTGCTGATGCGCAGAAAACTGACATCCGGCATGAAGTCGACGAAACGCATGGCATCCAGTGAGGCCGGCTTCGAGGCCAGGGTCTGCAGGCTTGCATCCACCTTGCGTTCAGCGGCGCTCGCGCCATCGCGGTAGCAGGGCGGCCGCATGCAGCGGTTAAGCACATCAGCAGGTCCCGCCAGCGACTTGAGGCGCGCCTCGACCAGTGCAACAAACTCGGCCCTGGGATCAGCGGTCCGGTACGCTATCTGCACCGGCATGTCCTCGTTGACGATTTCATAGGTGTCGGTGAGTTTCTTCTGCGCCGCGCCGCCCTGGTACCAGGAATCCCGCATTGCGGTGCGGACCCCGCGGGGCATGAAATGCAGGAAATTATTCTCGCCGCCGGAGCGGATCAGATCGAAGTACAGGCGCGTCTCCGCCTGGTGGGCCGCAGTCCCGAACACATTGTAATTCACGACCAGTTCATAGTAGGTCCGTTCCAGCATGGGGTAGTCCATCACCCACAGGGTATCGGGAACATCCCCCACGAATCCCTCTACCACCGTTGCATTGTCGAAGTGCCTGAAGACGGTCAGTGCAGCGCTGCTATTGACGCCATCGCCATCCCAGATATCTTCCAGGGACGGCCCCCGGGGCTGCAGCTCCCGGTAGTACTGCCCCCGGAGGCGGATATAGTCGTTTCTTTGATCCTTGCGGTAGGCCCAGTCGGAACCCAGTGCCAGCAGGCGCTCCGCCTCGGGGGTCAGGACCAGGTAGGGACGGACCCGTGCCAGGTAGGCCGGATCGGTAACGGACAGGTCCGAGTCGGGGTCCTGGAACAGGACATAGAACTGGTCCTCGATCACGTCGGTGGCCACCTGCCCGCGGCATACCGGCCCGCGGATGAAGGTCATCACGAAGTAGTGGGCAGAATCCAGCAGGAACTGATAGCGGGCACGGGCCGGTATCAGGGTGAAGGCATCAAAGGGATTGAGCGCAAGTTCGCGCGAATAGTCCGGCAGTTCCGTAACTGTCCAGTCCGGCGTCAGGAACAGTGCCTCGATGCGGCGCAACCGCGCGGTGCTTAGCGGATAGACAATGTGGGTCTTGTGGACAATCGTGCTATCGATCCTTCTCAGGCGGTAATAGAAGGGCTGACCGGGATCATCATTCGGACGCACCGTGGGAATCACCCGGACGGGCTCTCCCGGCGGTGTGGTGGAGCGCACCAGCTCGAAGAAATTGCCGTCGTGCAGACCCTCGAAATACAGGTGAGCCAGAAACAGGTGTTCATAGAGGTAGCGGGAAACCAGCCGGTTCTGCAGCGCAGTCCGGTTGAAAAATTCCTCCCACTGGCGGACCTGTGCCTGCTCCGCCGGCAGCAGCGGGGCAGGGTGTGCATCGACAACCGCGCCTTCCCGAATCCACTGCCGCAGGGTTGTGAATTCAGCGTCGTTCAGTCCCGTGATGGCCAGCGGCATACCCTGCTGCGGTTTTTTCCGCGCGTATCTGGCAAACTCCGGGGGCAGTGGACATTCACTCTTGCGCTGCAGCCCGAGCTGAATGTGTTCCGGCACCGGTGCATACGGTGACAGCTGGTTCTCTTTTCCCAGCCGGATCATGTTGTACAGCAGTGAATATTCCAGGTTGTCATCGAGCGTACCGCCTTGCTCGTTGAGTACAGGATAGAACTCCTTGTCGCGCCAGCCGGCCGTGGTCGTGGCATCGACGAACAGGCGCGTGGGTGCCATATCGGACAGGCGGGCACTGTCATAAACCGGTTTTTTGGTTGCGCCGCGCAGCAGGCCGTCGGCGGATGTCAGCTTCAACTGGCAGGGCGCATCGTAGCAGCCGTGACAGGCAATGCATTTTTGCTCCAGGATGGGCTTGATATCCCGGGTGTAGGAGTAGCTCTGTACCGGGGAGACCTGACGCTCAATGATCTTCCCGGTGACTGCCGCACGCTGCATGCAGCCCATCACCAGCACTGACAGCATCAGAATGAGCAGGCAGGGGGCGTTCTTACGGAATAACTGGATCATGATCGCGTGCATATGTCTGGAGATACGGACAGCAATTATCAAGCATTGCACGCATCGTTGCCATCCGGAATGAAAGTGCTTTTGGCTTGAGGAAACCCTGAATAAGCCGTCACCCCGGCGAAGGCCGGGGTCCAGCTTGTTAATTCGATGGTGAATTCGTTGGTAAAAAAACGGGCCGCGTCCAGAAGTGGAGGCGGCCCGCGTGGTTCACGAATGAAACAACCTTACGCGGCGGACTATTGCGGCCCGCTCTGCAGGTGATGAATCGGATTGCCGTCTACCGCGATGGCTTCCGTATTCTCGAGCTTCTTGATGTCCTCCTCGGTCATCTGCGGCCGGTCCACCTTGAGCGTCAGCTTGTTGAGCTTGGCGGTCAGGGCGAACGGCGGCTTGTAGTCGGCGTCGTTCACGCCGGTCAGCGTGTCGGAGCCGATGTCGAAGCTCTCGTCCCATTGCAGGATCATCGGCAGGGTTCGCTCCATCGTTTTGGTGTCGACGACCTTGCCGTCCACCTTGAGCGTGCCGGTGCCGCCCGTGCCGAGACCGCTCATGTTGTTGAACGCGAGCGTGCCGACGCCGAGGCCGTCATACTTGAAGTCGAACTCGACGCGTGTGCTTGCCGGGTGCGAGCGCCTCCGGGCCTTCCCACTTGATGCGTTTCAGGTCGATCAGGTTCCAGAGGAACACCGGCTTGCCCTTGAGCAGGTAGAAGCCGTAACCGGCGAAGCGTCCGCCCGAGGTGAGGATCATGCCCTCGGCACCGCCTTCCGGCACGGTCGATGTCGGCGGTGATGGTGTAGGAGCTGTTGAGCAGGAACGGCGAATCGCCCTGCGGCAGACCGACCATCGGGTGGGTGTAAACGAACTCCGTGCGGCCGGCGGTGATGTTCGGGCGCGGTGCGACGATGCGGGCGGCCACCGAGGCATCCAGCGGGAAGACCTGGTACTTCTTCGCTTCCTCGATGAACAGCTCCTTCATCTCCTTCACCTTGTCCGGATGCTTGTCGGCGATGTTCTGGGACTGGCTGAAGTCCGTGGTCAGGTCGTAGAGTTCGAGCACCTGGTTGTTGAGCGGGTCGGGATTGGCGGCGCCGAAGGCCTCCCACGGTGCGCGGTTCACCTTGGTGCTGAGCAGCCAGCCTTCGTGATACAGCGCCCACTGGCCCATCATCTCGAAATACTGGGTCTTGTGGTGCGACGGCTCCTTGGCGTTTTCCTTGTCGAACGTGTAGGCGAAGCTGGTGCCCTCGATCGGCGCCTGCTTGATGCCGTCCACCGTTTCGGGGGCCGGAATGCCGGTCACTTCGAGAATGGTGGGCACCACGTCGATGACGTGCATGAACTGATCGCGCAGGCCGCCCTTGTCCTTGATGCGCGCCGGCCAGGAGACCGCCATGTTCTGGCGGATGCCGCCGAGCTTGGAGGCGTTCTGCTTGAACCAGGTGAAGGGCGTGTCGAAGGCCCAGGACCAGCCCGCCGACATGTGGTTGTAGGTCTCCTCGGTGCCCCAGACGTCATACCACTTCATCTGCACCTCGACCGGCATCTCGTTGACGCCGTTGAAGAAGGCGACTTCGTTGGGCGTGCCGAGCGGGCCGCCCTCGGCGCTGGTGCCGTTGTCGCCGTTGATGTAGATGACGAGCGTGTTGTCGAGCTTGCCCATGTCCTCGATGGTCTCGATGACGCGCCCGATCTCGTGGTCGTTGTAGGCGGCATAGGCGGCGAAGATCTCCACCTGCCGGATGAAGAGCTTCTTCTCCTCGGGTGTGCAGATCATCCCAGTTCTTGAGGACATCCTTGGGCCAGGGCTCCAGCTGGGTGTCCTGCGGGATCACGCCGAGCGTCTTCTGGTTTTCGAAAATCTGCTCGCGAAGCTTGTTCCAGCCCTCGTCGAAGAGGTGCATGTCGCTGATCTTCTCCACCCATTCCTTGGTCGGGTGATGCGGCGCGTGCGTGGCGCCGGGCGCGTACTTGATGAAGAACGGCTTGTCGGGCATCGTCTGGTTGACGCGATTGAGGTAGTCGATGGCGTCGTCGGCCATGCCGGTGATCAGGTTCCAGCCCGGCTTGCCCTCGAAGGGATAGATCTGGGTGGTGTTGCGGAACAGGTTCGGCTGCCACTGGTTCGCATCGCCGCCCACGAAGCCGTAGAAATACTCGAAGCCCATGCCGGTCGGCCACTGGTCAAACGGCCCGACCTGGCTGGCGGCAAACGCCGGCGTGTTGTGATCCTTGCCGAACCACGAGGTGGCGTAGCCGTTATCGAGCAGAATCCGCCCGATGGTGGCCTTGTCCTCGGCGATGATGCTGTTGTAGCCGGGGAAACCCGTGGACTGCTCGGAGATCACGCCGAAACCGGCCGAGTGATGGTTGCGCCCGGTGATGAGCGCGGCGCGCGTCGGCGAGCAGAGCGCGGTGGAGTGGATGTTGTTGTAGCGCAGGCCGTTATTCGCGACGCGATCCATCGTCGGCGTCGGGATGACGCCGCCGAAGGTGCTCGGCACGCCGAATCCGGCGTCATCCGTGATGATGAGCAGGACGTTGGGCGCCTCTTTGGGCGGCACGATGCGCGGTGCCCACCACGGTTTCGATTGCAGGGCATCGTCCTTGATCACGCCGCCGAATTTCGGCTCGGGCGCGGGCAGTTGCTTGCCGCTGATGGTGGTCGTGGCACTCGGTGAACCGAGTTCGCCGGTGACTTCGACTTCCCCGGCCTGAGCGAATGACGCTGCCATGGCCGCCACTGCAAGCGCTCCGCAAAACAATACGTGAATTCGTATGTTCATTGTTCGAACCTCCCTGGGTTTAGATTTCATTATCTTTGTATCGTTGGCCTTCACTCAATCCAGCCTTCTTCCTGGAATCGCTTCTTGAGCACATCGGCGATTTCCATGGCGGTCTGTTTGGCCCGGCCCTCAAGCGTATCGCTGCCGGTCTTTTCACCGTGCACCCTCATCCCGGTACTGACGATGAGTCCCAGCGGGTTGTGTGTAGCAAGCAGGCTCAAAACCCCCACGCCCGTCCCCGGCGTTTTGCTTCCTGTCGAATCTGTCGAACCGGACCCGATTTTGCGCAATCCGTGTGCCGTCATCTGGAAGCCTTCGGCAGCGACTTTCAATTCAGATTCGCCGGCGCTGAATCCGACCAACACGCGCTTGTCGGCATCACCCTGAACGACGGAGAGCAGATAGCCGTGGATTACAAGGTCATCAATCTGCGGCCGGGTTTCCGGTCCCGCGTGCTCCGCGGTCATGCCCATGGCGTTGATCTGTTCGACCAACTGGGTTGCGATCCCGGCGCCCGCCTTGCGGCCGGTCGCGATCTGCTCGGCGGTCTGGGGGGTGCTGTGTTCGGAATACTGTCTGGTCAGTGCAGACTCGCTCGGGACATCGTCCGGGGTGGCGGCGAAGTCATAGACCCAGATGTTATCGGGCCGTGGAATTTCCCCGGACACAGCCTGATCATGGCTGGTAATTTTGGTCGAGGCGCACCCGGCATGAACAGCAGGGCGAACAGATACAGTGCGATACTGTTACGAGACTTCATTGGAAAACTCCTTGTGCAGATGTCCGGTCATTGATCCTTCTAGATTCGCTCATTGGTAGCGCTTTGCTTTCAGTAATGTGCAATCCGCTTCATGGCGTCGGTACCACTGTGTAGTAAAGGCCGTTTGCGCCGTGAGACGGCTGAAACCACGTGTCGCCATGCAGGTAGTACGTCGTTGCTCTTGGATGGACATGCAGCCGGCCGGCAACGTCGTATGGATCGCTCCCGTCACATACCTCGCTTGGGCCGTAGTCGCTGCAGTCGCTGCTGTTGCACCTGCGGCTACGCCGGTAGTTGCTGCAGAGGCGCCGGCGGCTACCCCTGCGTTATAAGCCGACGTGGTATCGGTGGTGCCTGCGGCAACACCCGCGCTGTAGGCGCTCGATGTGGCTGCACTGGTGTTGGACGACGCAATGGCCGCGCCAGTGGCCAACCCGAGCAGGTGCCCCCGCTGCCGCAGCACCCCCCGTGGACCAGCCCCCGCAGTCGTTGCAGTCGGCTCCGTAGACATTTACCGCGGTGGGCGGATGGTATCGGCGGATGATAAGCTCCACCGTAGTAGGGCTTGTGGTAGACGGTGTTCCTCCCCCGTATACGTGGGTTGCGCTCCCGCCATAGCGATTGGTATCAGAAGTGCCTTCGCCACGCTCGTGCGACGTGCTCCCACCGTAGCGATCCTGTGGGAGGTCCCTTCCCCGGCCGTAGTGGGGGTCTGCTCCCGCCCCAACCTGCTGTCCGCGTCGTGGACCCCCAGCTGCGGCATGTGACGTGCTGCCACCCCAGCTGCCCCCACGCGACCAGGCCCCAGCCGGCCCGCATCAGGGAGCGCCTGATCAGAAGACTCACGAGAGCCGACCAAAATATTCTTCATGATGCGTGATTACCTCCTACTGCCTGGTCTTTAGGCGATTTGCCCTTTACTGCAGGCTTGGCCGCCGGCGGGGGCTTCGGATTAGGATGGGCAAATTCGATGGATTTCGCACCGGCTGCGCTCGCTGAACTAAAGGCGTCCTCGGGGAGTGAAAGATCGAGCTGCCAGTTGGAGAGGTCCAGCTGGTGGCGCAGTTGCACCGGGTTCGTTGCGGATACACCGCCCGCGCCATCCGAGGCAGTTTGTCCTCGGCGCCGATCCAGGCCTGAACAGAACGTGTCGTTGTCTGGCGTACGCCACCATGTCCGTCGTTGTCTCGCCCGACCACCGGGATCGGCCGATGTAGAAAGCGAGTTCCAAGTGCCATCGGCGATGTCCTTGTAGGGGTCGGCGACGATCACGTCGGTGAACGGAAAGTAGATCCCCGCAGAGTCGTAGGCCGCTTTCAGCGCGCGTCGATCGTGGGCGGGGCGTCGGCAATCCGCCACGAGGTTTTCGGCCGGTGACGAAGGCCGTCATGGTCTTGCCGTCGTAGTAGAACTCGAGGCCGGACCGTCGCCTGACGTAATCACCCTCAGCTTGTCGGGCCGCTCCAGGGTGACCTCGGACTCTGTCGTGTAAACCAGCGGGGTCCGTGCGGCTCGGGCTCTCGTAGGAGACCACCGCCGTGAATCCCATCGTACGGGCAGCCGCCATTATTCGCTGGCCTTGTTCTTGCGCATCGCCATTTCGAGCTGCTTGATATCCTCCGGCGACAGCTTCGGCCGATCGATCGTCAGCGTCAGCTTGTCGAGCGTGCCGGTGAACTTGAACGGCGGCTGGTAGTCACGATCGTCCACCCCCGTTAGCGTGTCGGCGCCCACGTCGAAGTTCTCGTCCCACTGCAGTGTCAGAGGGATCGTCTTCGGCAGCGTGATCTTCGCGACCTCCTTGCCGTCCACCTTGAGCACGCCGGTGCCACTGCGGCCGAGGCCGGACACACTGTTGAAGGCGAGGGTGGCGGCGCCCATGCCGTCGTACTTGAAGTCGAACTCGAGTACGTGCTTGCCCGGCGACAGTGCCTCCGGGCCTTCCCACTTGACCCGCTTCAGGTCGAGCAGGTTCCAGGTGAACACCGGCTTGCCCTTCAGCAGATAGAAACCGTAGCCGCCGAAGCGCCCACCCTGGGTGACGATCATGCCTTCAGCGCCACCCTGCGGGATCTCGACTTCCGCCTTGATGGTGTAGGACGCGGCGAGAACGCTCGGTGCATCCCCGTTTGGCGTGCCGATCATCTCACCCGAGTAGGTAAACACGTTACGGCCCGCTGTGAGGTTCGGGCGCGGCGCGACCAGGCGAGTGAACTTCGACGCATCCAGAGGTAACACCTGGTATTTCTCCGCCTCGGCCCACCACAGGGCCTCCATTTCCTTGAGCTTCTCCGGATACCTTGCGGCGACGTCCTCGTACTGGGTCCAGTCGTTGCGCAAGTCGTACAGTTCCCACGGATAGCCGGCCGGATCGGATTGGGCCGCGCCGGCGTTGTTCCACGGCGCCTCGACGACCTTGCTGCTGGCGATCCAGCCATCATGGTAGATCGCGTGGTCCCCGGTTACCTCGAAGTACTGCGTATGGTGCGTCGAAGGCGCGTCCGCGTTCTTCTCGTCAAAGGTGTACAGCATGCTTACACCCTCGATCGGTTTTTGCTCCAGGCCATCCACGACTTTCGGCGCGGGAATGCCGGTCGCTTCCAGGAGGGTCGGCACAACGTCGATCACGTGATGGAACTGGTTGCGGATGCCGCCCTTGTCCTTGATCACGCCGGGCCAGGAAATGGCCATGCCCTGCCGGGTCCCGCCGAAGTGCGACGCGATCAGCTTGGTCCAGGAGAACGGCGTGTCGAAGGCCCATGTCCACGGAATCGCCATGTGCGGATAGGTGAGGTCCGAGCCCCAGACATCGTAGAAGTCCTTAAGCTGTGCCTCTACCGGCAACTCAACGCCCTGCACCGCGGCAACTTCATTCGGCGTCCCAAGCATGGTGCCTTCGGCGCTGTTGCCATTGTCGCCACTGATGAAGATGATGAGGGTGTTGTCGAGCTTGCCCATGTCCTCGACCGCCTGGATCACGCGGCCAATCTCATGGTCGGTGTAGGCCGCATAAGCCGCAAAGACCTCTACCTGGCGGATGAACATCTTCTTCTCGTCAGCCGAGAGTGAGTCCCAGTCCTTCAGCAGGTCCTTGGGCCATGGCGTCAGCTTCGCGTCCGGCGGGATCACCCCGAGCTTCTTCTGATTGGCGAAGATGGTCTCGCGCAGCTTGTTCCAGCCTTCGTCGAACAGGTGCATCTTGCTGATCTTCTCGATCCACTCCGGCGTCGGATGGTGCGGCGCGTGTGTGCCCCCCGGCACGTAGTAGACGAAAGAACGGCTGCTCTGGATTGAGTGCGTCGATGCGCTTCATCCAGTCGATGGCATCGTCCGCCTGTGCAGTGGTCAGGTTGAAGTCAGGGTTGCCCTGGAAGGGATAGATCGCCGTGGTGTTGCGGAACAGGTTTGGCTGCCACTGGTTGGTGTCGCCACCGATGAAGCCATAGAAGTAATCAAACCCCATACCGGTTGGCCACTGATCGAAGGGCCCGGCCTGGCTCGCCTGGAACGCCGGCGTGTTGTGGTCCTTGCCGAACCAGGAAGTGCGGTAGCCGTTGTCCTTGAGAATCTTGCCGATGGTCGCCTTGTCCCGCGTCATGATGCTGTTGTAGCCGGGGAAGCCGGTCGCGGTTTCCGAGACGGTGCCGAAGCCCATCTCGTGATGGTTGCGCCCGGTGATAAGGGCCGCCCGCGTCGCCGAGCACACCGCCACGGAATGGAAGTTGGTGTAGCGCAGGCCATTGTTGGCAATGCGATCCAGCGCCGGTGTCGGGATCACCCCGCCGAAGGTGCTGGGGACGGCAAAGCCCTGGTCGTCGGTCATGATCAGCAGCACATTCGGTGCGCCCGCGGGTGGTACCAAGCGCGGCGGCCACCAGGGCGTCGATTGCAAGGCGTTACGCTCGATCTTGCCGCCAAACTCCGGCGCAGGTGGCGGGAGCTGGTCGCCCGGGATGGTTGCCGTCGAACCGGCAGAACCGGGAACGCCACTAATCTGTGCGGCGAGCAGTGGAGTGCCTGCCAGGGTTAACGAGAAAGTGGTCAGCAGCAACGCTGTGATATTCAGTTTTATTCGTACCATGCTTCAAGCTCCATTATTGCTTGTTATATAACTGGCTGACACATCCGGAGTAGCCCGGGTGCAGGCCCACAGGACCGACAATAGCGCGAAGCGCGTTGAACGCCCGAAGGGCGGCCCGTAGGGCGGCCCGTAGGGTGAGCGAAGCGAATAAACCCGGGGAAATCCGTCACCCCGGATTCCGCTCGGTAACTGCTCCATGCATCGCCTGGAGGTGCCTACTGTTGGTACCCTACCTCCTACTTCCATGTAGTCGTACGCTTCATCCGGGCTACAATGTCATTCAATTATTAAATTAACATTAGTTTGACAGGCTACCCGTTGTTTTCCGGGTTTTGGATGCACTCTTGGACAGCACAACATCACCCCTGCCTGGCACCGGCAAGCCCGTGCCAGGCAGTCTGCCCAGTACAGATGCAGTTATTCCATCGTGACCTTCATGCCCTCGACGCCAAGGTCCAGTGCAATACCCTGGGCGGCCGATTTCAGGTGCAGGATCACACCCTTGTCGTTCTTCATTACGGTATCGCCCTTGCTGGCATTGCCGAGCGTGACGCCGGCTTCGGCCACGCCATAGACACCGGCAAAGTCCTCAGCATTTTCCAGATTGTAGACATCGCCGGTCAGCTTGACCTTGTGGATTCCGAACCCGCCAAGCTTGAGACCGTCGGTCTTGAACTTGTAGGACTCGCCCTGGAACTCCAGGGTACCGCCACCGATGTCGCCGCCAACGATCCACATGACCTGGGTTTCGTCGATGAGGATGGTGCCTGAGGGTGTCTGGTCTTCCGCCAGCGCAATCCCGGCAGACAGCAGTAGAGGTACCAGCAACAATTTAAAAGCGTGTTTGAAAAGCCTGTTCATTCGTGTTCTCCCTGGGATATACCCGCTAAACATTGTTGCAAACGTGGTCTTAACAAGCCCCGATTCGTCATTCCGGCGCAGGTCGGACAAAAGCGTCAGGCGCGTTGAACGCCCGGGGGGCGACCCGCAGGGTGAGCGAAGCGAGTCATCCAGAAAATCAACAGCCTGGACCCCGGCCTTCACCGGGGTGACGACATACTCAGCGTTGCCGTAAATGAGAGTCCTATGCCGTGAGCTGTTGCTTGCCTGCGCCATCCCGGTCAACTCCAGACTGCCAGTAGACTCTAAATAGCAGGGCATGCGAGTAAACCGGTATTCTCGTCACTGTGTTGTCATATCCAGACAAATATTGCGACAATTTACGACAGGTAGAACCCAAGGGATCGCCGCCAGTGGAAAGCATACAATAAACCGCAGGTCACTGGTAGGGAATCGATGCAACCACATCAGCGCACTTCGTCCGCGTCGGTCCGCTAATGGGCATACCCGCGATTCTGCAGGAGCTCGGCCACGAACCCGGAGCCCATCTTCGCCAGTGCGGGCTTCAAACCGGCCCAATTCGCGGACCCCGACACCGAGATTTCCTATCTCGCCGCCAGCCGGCTGCTGACGCGCTGCGTGGCAGCTACCGGATCCCGGCACTTCGGGTTGCAGCTGGGCACGCGCGCAGGCCCTTCCTCACTGGGGGTTGCGGGTTTCATACTCCAGAGTGCCCCGGATGTCGGCACCGCGCTGCGCGGCCTGGTGCAGCATCTGGACCTGCACGACCAGGGCGGTGTACCAACGCTGCATCATCAGGGGTGGTGTCACGCAGCTCGGCTATGCCATACATCTGCCCGGAGCGGAGGCCACCGACCAGATCTACGACCTCTCGATCGCGGTTGCCTGCAACATAATGCGCGGGCTGTGCACTGAGGAATGGAACCCGACGGAAGTCCTTCTTTCGCACCGGCGGCCACAGGACCTGGCGCCCTACAGGCGTTTTTTTCGGGCACCGATTCGCTTCAACGCAGACCAGTGTGCCGTGGTGTTCCCGACCTCATGGCTGGATCACCGGATTCCGAGCGCAGATGCCCTGCTGCATCGCCACCTCGAGCGGGAAGCGGCCGAGCTTCACGTCCTCCAGAAGACAAATATCGTCGGCGATCTGCGCAGGTTGCTGCGCAAGTCACTGATGACAGGGAAATGCACGGCTGTCGATATAGCCAGGCAACTCCGCATGCACGAGCGCACGTTGAACCGAAGACTCCGGGAGGAAGGCACGAGTTTTCACCAGGAACTTGATGACATCCGCTACGCAATAGCCCGGCAGTATCTCACCGAAAGCTCTATGCCTCTGGCCAGGATCGCCAAGGCACTCAATTATGCCGATACAAGCGCATTCAGCCGTGCATTCAAACGCTGGGCGGAGATGACACCCTCGCAGTGGCGAATGCATAACGGATCATCTGCATAGGCCCCGACCTGGTTCCCTGACCGGGTTGCACCTGATCTTGTCGCCCGGTTAGGCGTGTCGAATAACAACCGTAGGGCTGAATCGCTGTCAAAGCCCTCGGCTTTGAAGCGCGACATAGCCGATTCATTCTGAATCGTCTTTTTCTGCCTTCAGCGATAGATGCTGCCCGTACCACCACATCCGGGACAGCGCCAGAGACGCCCGTATACCATGTAGCCACAACTCGGGCAGGCAATCAGGACAGTCTGGTCGGTCTCACGCACACTGATATTCGTCTGCGTATTCAAAGAGCCGTCATCCTCAAGAATCCCTAACTCGTTGCCATCAGGATGAAGCAACACAGGGACGATTTCTTCCGACATCGGTCTGCGTACAAACTTCAACTCCCAGCCAAGTTCTTGCATTTTTCCCAGCATCAGAAGCTGCGCTTCATTCAGCACCGCTTCCAGGTTATCGAGATCTGGAGACTTACCCGTTCGTTTTTCTTCCTGCATACCTGTCAATCCAGTGGTAAAGAATTCTGCCTGGCGTGAGGCCAGCAATAATTTTAAGGCCTGTGAACCGAGTCGCAAGCAATTGTCTTGCATGGCTGACTTCAAGGGCCTGCAGATTATATTATTCTGCCGCCGCGACAAAATAATGGCAATCAATCCACAGGTTAAAACGTATAAGAATCAGTGAATAGCCTGCTTTTTCTTATTTATTACGATTTGGACTCATTTTCACTGACCGTGACGGTCATGGATCAGGTTGCGCATTTCAGGTATGTTGAAGCCGCTGCAATAACGAAAAAGGTGAAGACCATGGCTTTGATCAGAAGCATGCATGTTGAACCTGAACTCGTAAATGACACCCAGTGCGACATGAAGCACGCATGCCTGTCAGGAAAATCCGTGTGTCATGCGGAGCATTACCTGGACAGGGACGTGCAACTGCTACGGTGCATGGAAGAAAGAGCCTGTGCATTCAAGAGAAATTATCAGGGGTGGCATATCTGCACCTGCCCGGTAAACCGGGCATCGTTCGGCCTTAACTGAACGATCACGGCCGCGAAAGCCGGCATCCCCGTTCAGGGTGATGCCTGCCGACGCACGTTACAAAACCAGCTTGCCGTCGCGTACCGACAGGCTCAGTTCTCCGCTCAGCAGCGCCTGCAGGCGCTCGCCGACCAGCTTGCGGCGCCAGCCGTGCATAACATCCACATCGGCATCACCGGAAACCAGCCGTTCCAGTTGCTTGCGCGAGGCGAGCACCGCCGGGTTGAGTGCATGCTCGATACCGCTGATGCGCACCACGGCGGACATCACGTCCACCAGGGCGTCCTGCTCGGGCGCCATGCGCAGGCGTGAACCGGTATCGGGAACGGGGACAGGGAGCTGCTTGCCGGCAGCGGCGATCAGGCTGATCATCTGCTCACCGTTATTCCGAATGAAGGCATCCTGCAGGCCTCGGATGCGGCCCAGTTCCGCCACGGAAGCCGGACGGTGCCGCGCAATCTCCACCAGGGCATCATCCTTCAGGATCCAGCCACGCGGCCGGTCGCGCTGCTGCGCCAGGGACTCGCGCCAGCCGGCCAGTGACTGCAGCACGGCCAGGGCCGCACCCTTGAGGCGGTTGCTTCCCTTGACGCGCAACCACGCATCCTCGGGTGGATTGCTGTACAAGGCGTCGCTGGAGAGCCGTGCGAAATCCTCGTCCAGCCACTCGAGTCGTCCGCGTTCCGCCAGCCGGGCATGCAGGTTGCGGTAAACGTCCACCAGGTAGATCACGTCATCAGCGGCATAGTCGACCTGGTCCCGGGTCAGGGGGCGCAGCGACCAGTCTGCGCGCGTGTGCAGTTTTTCCAGGTTGACGTCCAGGACTTCCCTGACCAGGTTGCCATAACCGACCTGGTCAGGATAACCGAGCAGCAGGGCAGCGATCTGGGTATCGAACACGGAGTCCGGCGCCGCACCGCGCAGGTGATAGAAAATTTCCATATCCTGGCGCGCGGAGTGCATGACCTTGGTGATGCCGGCATCGAAGACAAGATCGAGTATCGGGTCGAGATTATCCAGCGCCAGCGGATCGATGCAGGCGACGCTGTCGGGCGTCGCAATCTGCAGCAGGCAGAGCTTGGGATAATAGGTTTTTTCCCGCAGGAACTCGGTGTCCAGTGCCATCCAGTCAGCCGCAGCCAGCTGTGCACAAAAGCTCGCCAGCTCCGCTGCGCTGTCGATGTACTGGATTTCTTTTTGCACGGTCATCTGTGAGATCCTTATTCAGGGAGGTGCAGCGACCGCGGGAGTGCGGGACGCCGGAATCAGAGATCTCCCTCGACTTCATCCACATCGACCTGCCCGGTCATGCGTCGCCGGATATGCGACCAGGAAATGCCAACAGCCAGAATGCCGCACATAATCACCAGCACGATGTAGGTCATGGCAGTCACGTTGTCGACAGCCAGCAGTCCCCAGTCGATTGCCAGCCAGAAGACAGCGCCGAAGAATGCCGCCGCCAGCAGCAGGCCGAAGATGCCCAGCGAACGCGCTGTCGCACGCAGATAGATCGTCCAGCCGATCAGCAGCACGATACCCGCCAGCGCCATCATCGGGGTGGGTTCACTCAGGTTCCGGCTAACCCAGTGATAATAGGAATATTCGGATGGATTGTAGGTTGTGAACACCAGAATGAATGCCGCGAGAAAACGCAGCAGGAAACCGGACCACGTCAAGCCCTTGTAAACAGCCATTACAGGATTCCTTGTTGAAGAAGGTGAGAATAAAGCCGTGTGAACGACACGTGAATTCTATGCGCCGCCCGCGGGGCAGGCAAGTAAAGTGGAATTTGTTGCGGGCAATGGCCGGCAAACACGCTAGAATGTGCAACAGTCCAGTCCGGCAATAACATCCATGTGGTCTTGCTCCATGGCGTACGAGCACCCTTAATGTTATCTGGTGGCACCAGTGTAGGAGCGCCGACCTTCGGCGCGATTGTTTAAATATGGCATCGCGGTCAGGTGACCGCTCCTGCATGCGTTCATGCATTAGAGGCTTCTGATCTTTTTTGCTACCTAGAACATTCAACAGATAGATATCATATCCCTTTGTTATTAATTAACTAGTAGAGGCACACCACGTCAGCATGAAAGTTGCCCTGATCAACCCCTACGAACTCGGGCGTCAGCCGTTTCGGCCTTGCCGAACCCGCGGCCTGGCTGGAGCGCGCCGGCTGCACGGTGACCTGCTGCGACCTGTCCATCCAGAAGCTCGAGGATTGCCTCGAACCCGATACCGACATCGTGGCGATCTACATCGCCATGCATACCGCCACCCGCATCGCGGTCGAGGCCCTGCCGAAAATCAGGCAACTGGCGCCCGCTGCCAGTCTGTGCGTGTACGGCCTGTATGCACCCATGAACACGCAGCTCTTCAGGTCACTGGGGGTCAACACCGTGCTGGGCGGGGAATTCGAGACCGGGCTGGTATCGCTCGCCGAGCGGGTACGGGAAGGGCGCCCCGACACGCAGACCGAGCCCGAGATCTCACTGGACAAGATCGCATTCATCGCACCGGACCGCAGCAAACTGCCACCGCTGTCGAAGTACGCACACCTGATCAACCCGGACGGCACAACAAAGACGGTCGGTTTCGCGGAAACCACGCGCGGCTGCAAATATTTCTGCCGCCACTGTCCGGTGGTACCGGTCTACCAGGGCAAGTTCCGCATCATACCCGCCGACATCGTGCTGGATGATATCCGCACCCAGGTCAGGGCAGGGGCCGAGCATATCTCGTTCGGTGATCCGGATTTTCTCAACGGCCCCGGCCATGCGCTGAAGATCGTGCGCCAAATGCACCGGGAATTCCCGCACCTGAGTTACGACGCCACCATCAAGATCGAGCACATCGTCAACTATCCCGATGCCATGGCCGAACTCGGGCAAACCGGCTGCCTGTTCATTCTCTCCGCCGTGGAGGCGGTCGATGACACCATCCTGGAGCGACTCGACAAGGGACACACACGCGCAGATTTCATCCATGCGCTGAAGATTCTGCGCCAGCTCGACATCGACCTGGCGCCCACCTTCGTGGCCTTTACCCCGTGGACCACGCTGGACAACTACATCGAACTGCTGCAGTTGCTGGCCGAACTGCAACTGGTCGAGTCGGTCGCACCCGTGCAACTGTCGATCCGCCTGCTGGTCCCGGCAGGCTCGTACATCCTGCGGTTGCCGGAACTGGATAACATCATCGGCGCATTCGACCCCGCCATCCTCGGCCACCCGTGGCACAACCCGGACCCGCGGGTCGACGCCCTGCAGCAGGAAGTGCAGGCGTGGGTAACACGGTCCGAGGCAGAGGGGCTGGCGCGCCCGGAGATCTTCACGGGCATCTGGAAACTGGCCCATGCGCAGGCGGGCAGGCCGGCTCCCGCACTGGATATCGCGCATACCGGCAAAGCCGTCCCGCGCCTGTCGGAAAACTGGTACTGCTGCGCCGAGCCCACCTGCGAGCAGCTCACCTCGTTCTAGGGAACCGCTGATTTATTAGTCATCTTGCAGGAGCACCCTAAAGGGCATAAACGCCTTGCAGGTCCGCGAATCGCGGCTCAAAGCCGCTCCTACAAAAAGATTTTGTGCAATGATCGGATTATCAAGAGGTCCCCTGGAGAATAGCCGCAACATGCAGGCAAGCTGCAATGAAACGCATCCTGTTTATCCACGGCAAGAATGCCAAGCCTCCACCCGCGCTGCATCGGCAGCAATTGCTGCGCTGCCTGCTGCACGGCGTGGAACGCATCGATCCCGGTTGCGCGGCGGACATCGCAGCGGCCGACAGCTTCTCCCTGGTTGCCTGGAGCCAGCTATTCCATCCCACGCCTCGCGACATCACGCAGCTGATACCCTGGATTGACAAACTGCTCGAGCAGGAACCACCCCGGGAAGGCAACCTCCGGCACGCCCCACCGCTGCGATACGGCTTCATCCGTACCCTGTACAAGCTCGGTGACGCCATGCCCTGGCTCATCCCGCTGATCCCTGACAGGCGCGTCAAGCAGTCGATACGCGAAACGGAACTCTACTTCAGCAACCACGACAATCTCGGGTGCGCAGCACGCGAGTTGCCCAAGCAGGTCCTCAGACAGACGGCGGAGGCCGCTGACCGGGTGCTGCTGATCGGCCACAGCATGGGCTCCGTTATCGCCTATGACGCCCTCTGGGAACTGCATCATCTCGAAGGCGTGTCCGCCTGCGTCGACTGCTTTCTGACCATCGGCAGCCCGCTGGGCATGAACTACGTGCAGCAGCGCCTGACCGGCATGGCGCATGCGCACCCGTACCGGTATCCGGGTAACATACGCAGCTGGATCAATGTCGCCGCGCGCGGCGACCTGGTTGCACTGGATCCCTCGCTGGCCGATGACTTTGCTGACATGGTGACGCATCATTACATCGAAAGCATCGACGACCACCGCAAGGGGATAGTCAATTACTACCTGGACGCGAACGGGCTGAACGTGCACAAATCCTATGGCTACCTGGTCAACCCGGTCGTGGCAAAGGTCATTGCCGACTGGTGGCGCAGGCCATGAGCCGCCTCACCCTGATCGCACACCGCGGCGAACCGGAAACCTGGCCGGAAAACTCGCTGGCCGGATTTGCCGGTGTACTGGCTGCCGGCGCCCGTTATATCGAGACCGACGTACAGCTCACCCGCGATGGCATTGCGGTGCTGAGTCACGATCCAACCCTGGCCAGGATGACGGGGCATGATCTCGAAATCGCGACCACCGATTACGCCGCCATGCGCGACCTGTCCGCGGGCGAACCCGACCGCTTCGGCACACGCTACGCGGACCTGCGGCTCGCCCGTCTGGAGGGATTCGTCGCGCTGCTGCAGCAGTGGCCGCAGGCGCACGCCTTCGTCGAAATCAAACCGCAACCGCTGGATGCCCATGGCCTGGAGACTGTCGTGGACAAGGTGCTGCAGATGCTGGATCCGGTACTGTCACAGTGCATCCTGATCTCTTTTGATCCGGAAGCACTTGCCTACGCCCGCACGCAACAGCCACTGCCGCTCGGCTGGGTAATCCCGGAGTGGACACCGGCCAACCGGGAACGCGCGGCCGCGCTTGACCCCCAATACCTGTTCTGTAACCGCAAACGCCTGCCGCCTTCCGCTGAACCGCTGTGGCCTGGCAACTGGACCTGGGTGGCCTACACCGTCAACGAGGCCGCGGACATCGCGCAATTTACCGGCCGCGGCATCCACATGCTGGAGACCAACGCAATCAGCAGACTGCTGGCGGACCCGCACGTGGACGGGGCAGGGTGTGACTGAACATTACGACGTCGTCGTGATCGGTGCGGGAATTCACGGCGTTGGCGTTGCCCAGGCCGCAGCCTGCCGCGGCCACTCGGTGCTGGTACTGGAAAAGACCGGGCTCGCCGCCGGCACCTCCAGCCGCTCCAGCAAGCTGATTCACGGCGGCCTGCGCTACCTGGAGGGGCATGACTACGGCCTGGTGCGGGAAAGCCTGCGGGAACGCGCCATCCTGCTGCGCATCGCGCCCGAGCTGGTCAGACTGCAGCCGTTCAGTATCCCGGTCTATGCCGACACCTCGCGGCGACCGCTGACCCTGCGTGCCGGGCTGCTGCTGTATGCGCTGCTCGGTGGACTGAACCGCGCCAGCCGTTTCCGCAAGCTCGCGCGCCGCGAATGGGATCAGCTCGACGGTCTGGAAACACGGGGACTGCAAAGCGTGTTCCAGTACCACGATGCCCAGACCAACGATGTCGAACTGACCCGTGCCGTCATGCAGTCCGCCAGCGAACTGGGTGTCGTACTGAACTGTCCCGCGGAATTTCTCGGCGCCAGCATCGGCCCGCAGGGCTGCGAGATCACCTATCGCAGCGGAGGCAGTAACCGGCATTGCAGCGCCGTGGCGATGGTCAATGCAGCCGGGCCCTGGGTCGGCAGCGTGGCCGAACGCATAACCCCGGAACCGCCACGAGTTGCCGCGGACCTGGTCCAGGGCTCCCACCTGGTCATGCAGGATGGACTTGCACAGGGCTGCTATTACCTTGAAGCCCCGCAGGACAAGCGTGCCGTCTTCCTGCTTCCCTGGGGCAAGCACGCGCTGCTGGGAACGACCGAACGGGTCTATAGCGGCGACCCCGCCGCGGTCACGGTCCTGCCGGAAGAGGAGCGCTACCTGCTTGCCGTGCTGCAGCACTATTTCCCGCAGCATTCACAGCAGGTCGTGTCCCGCTTCGCCGGCCTGCGGGTACTGCCGATCTCAGCTGATACGGCATTCAGGCGTTCGCGCGAAACCCGCCTGCCCGTCGACAATGCACGGCAACCGCGGCTGGTCTCGATCTACGGCGGCAAGCTGACCGGCTACCGCGCAACGGCACAGAAAGTCATGCACAAACTGGAAGCCACCCTGCCGCACCGCAAGGTAGTTGCGGATACTGCGCAACTACGGCTCAGACCGGCCTGATGCAACCCGATGACCTGATTCTCGCCATCGACCAGGGCACGCATTCGAGCCGTGCCGTGATCTTCGATGCGCAGGGCCGACAGAAGGCCATGGCGCAGCAAGCGGTCGATCTGCAGGTGCTGGACGCTACCCGCATCGAACAATCCCCTCAGCAAATCCTTGGCAGCATGCAGCACGTTGTCGCAGAAGTCCTGCAGCATCCAGCGATTGACAGCAGTCAGGTGCGGCACGCCGGCCTGGCGACGCAGCGTTCCAGCGTACTGGCCTGGACACGCGACCGGGGCACGGCACTCAGCCCCGTGCTCAGCTGGCAGGACCGCCGCGCGGCAGCGGCCCTGGAGCTGCTGGCACAACATGGCGAGGACATCCGGCGGGCGACCGGCCTGCGGCTGTCGGCACACTACGGCGCCTCAAAACTGCAATGGCTGCTGGGCAGTATCCCGGAAGTCGCTGCAGCACAGGCGCAGGGAAACCTGATCATGGGTCCGCTGGCAAGTTACCTGCTGCAGCACCTGCTGGCAGGTGCGCCGATGCTGGTCGATGATGCAAACGCTTCGCGCACGCTGCTGTGGAACCTGGAATCGCAAGACTGGGATGACTCACTGCTGAACCTGTTCGGCATTCCGCGCCAGGTGCTGCCAGAGTGCCGCCCGATCCTGCACGACTACGGCGTCACCGCCAGTGGCGGCATCCCGCTGCGAGCAGTCAGCGGCGACCAGACAGCGGCCCTGTATGCCAGGGGCATGCCGCCGGAGAAAACCATCATCGTGAACATCGGGACCGGTGCCTTCGTACTGCTGCCGATCGCGGACCCCGGCAGCTGTCCGGATGACCTGCTTGCCGGGCTGTCCCGCAGCAACGCGACAAGCTGTGACTACTATGCGGAAGGCACCGTCAATGGTGCCGCGGCGGCACTTGAATGGGCCGCGCAGCGCTACCGGCTGCACGACTGGCAGGAACAAATGCCCGGGTGGCTAAACCAGGTCGATGCACCACCGGTATTCCTGAACAGCGTCGGCGGGCTGGGTGCGCCCTGGTGGCGACCCGGACCGGAACCCCGCTTCCTTACGGAACCCGAATCACCCGCCGCCGCCATGGTCGCTGTCGTGGAAAGCATCCTGTTCCTGGTGCAGGCGAATATCGACCTGCTGTGCAACATGACTCCCGGCATCGAGGCCGTCCGCATCAGCGGCGGACTGGCGAGGCTCGACGGCCTGTGTCAGCGGCTGGCAAACCTGAGCGGCCTGGTCGTGCAGCGCCCTGAACAGTTGGAAGCCACGGCACGCGGCATCGCCTGGCTAGGGAGCGGTGGACCGGAGGAATGGTCGCGGGGAGGCGAGGGGCATACATTCGTGCCGGGGGAAGATGAAGAACTGCAGGGACGCTACCAGCGTTTGATCACGGCACTCAAATCGAGTGTGTAGGAGCGGTCGCCTGACCGCGATTCCATATTCAGCCAATCGCGCCGAAGGGCGGCGCTCCTACAGGTGCATCTGGTGGATGTATCAGCGGTGTCTTTACGTGCGATATTTGGATGCGGACCGCAGATCCTGATTCAACCCGGCGCTGAAAACAGCCAGATAAAACCGGCGTTGTAGAACACGTGCAGGATAATCGGCGCAATCAGGGCCGCGGTTCGCTCCTTGAAAAAGCCGAATACCAGCGAGGGGAAGAACACCAGCGCAGCCCACAGGGGCGGGTGATAAAGAAAATGCAGGCCGGTAAACAGGCAACTCGTCAGCAGGTTCGCCGCACTCAGCGGCCCCAGCCTGCCAGCACCGAGATACTCATGCAGCAATTCCTGGATCAGGCCGCGAAACACGATTTCCTCGGCAACCGGGTAGATCAGCACCGGCAGCAGAAACAGCCAGGGCAGTGTCAATGGCCAATCCCACTGTACAACCGGCAGCAGGATGAAGTATAGAACCAGCCAGCAGGCCGGGCCGGCAGCAAGGGCCAGCAGGAACAGGGGATCTTTCCAGGATAAACCGCGCATGGCTGACGCAGATGCGCTCAGGGCACTTAATTCGTTCTGAGCTGCTGCACCATCGCCGGCTCCAGGTCGATGCCCACCGGCCAGTCCGGATTGATGCTGATGCCAATACCGCTGCCGGTACGCTCCAGGATCCAGTTGAATTCGGACAGCAGACCGCCATCGTAGCCGGGGTAGTGCTCCATGAAGTCCTTGGCGCGCTCCGGGCTGGTGAACAAGATCAGTACCTCGGTACCATCATCGGCCCTGACGGTCAGCGGCATGGCCTTGTCGCTGCTGGTGAATCCCTCAATGCCGATGGAATCCTTCACCGGCATGAACACCTGGTGTCTCCATCAGGTAGTGCAAGAAGTCCTCGCTGGAGAGCTTGCCATCCTGGGCGGCCTGCAGTTGCTCTTCCAGTTCATTGCGTACTTCAAAGGTCTCGTGCATAGCGGCTTTCCATAAAACAAGGCCCCGCACTGCGGGGCCTGGTGATTAACGTCAGGTTCAGGTTATTCGTCGCCGAAGGCACCCAGCAGTTGCAGCAGGCTGACGAACAGGTTGTAGATGGAAACGTACAGGGTCACCGTCGCCATGATGTAGTTGGTCTCGCCGCCGTGGATGATCTGGCTGGTCTGGTAGAGAATCAGGCCGGACATCAGCAGGACGAACATGGCGGAAACCGCCAGCGACAGGCCCGGCATGCTGAGAAACATGCTGGCGATACCGGCAAGGAACGCCACCAGGATGCCGACCATCAGGAAACCGCCGATGAAGCTGAAATCCTTGCGGGTCGTCAGCGCGTATCCGGACAGGCCAAGGAAAATCACCCCGGTGCCGCCCATGGCCGTCATGATGATCTGTTCACCGTTCGGCAGGGACAGGTACATGCTGACGATTGGCCCCAGGGTCAGGCCCATGAAGCCGGTGAGGGCGAACACGCACAGCAGGCCGAGGCCGCTGTTGCGGAAGCGGGTGGTCAGAAACAGCAGTCCGAAATAGCCGACCAGCGTGACGATCATGCCCAGCGGCGGCATATTGGTCATGACAGCGATGCCGGCACACAGTGCGCTGAACAGCAGTGTCATGGACAACAGGGTGTAGGTGTTGCGCAGGACCTTGTTGGTCGCAAGGACCGATTGTTCAGAAGCGATGACTGTCTTGTCGATCATACTCATTCTGGTAGAATTCCTCTGGTTAACATGAGAAGTATCAAACGGATGATATAGACAGCGTCCAACCATACCGGTTCCCAAGAATAAACACCCCGAAGCAAAACAGCAACTTGAAAAACCTTGGATTTCAAAGGAAATTGGCTGGTCAAAGCTTGCCGGATTCCGGTATCCTAACGCCGCGCTGCCGGGGTGAATCAGATCATAATGTGCGCTGATTCACCCGGTGCAGGGACCGAGACTACGGAGAGGTGGCTGAGTGGTCGAAAGCGGCGGTCTTGAAAACCGTTGAGGGGCAACCCTCCGTGGGTTCGAATCCCACCTTCTCCGCCAAACTACAATCCCGATCTGAAATCCTGGCTCGCATACCGGTCATCTACCACACTCAAAGGATTCGAACCCACGGAGGATCCATCAGTCGGGTTCGACAAGCGGCGTCAGCCGTGCAGCACGTTGCCGCCAGGCAACGACCCCGCAGGGGCGAGGCCGCAGGCCGAGTCATCCTACCTTCTCCGCCAAACAGTTGCGGACAGCTTTATTCAAACTCAGCCCGTTCAATCTCAAGCAAGGCCAGACTGATGTGCTTGCCCACCTCGTCAGAGAATCCTGACCAGTCCTGGTACGCCGACAGGCTTTCAACAACCGGTTCTTTCATCTCGAAGTCACTCAGTCCCTCGGCATACAGCTCTGTCACCCTGGCATACAGGGTCTTCAGGTAATTGCAGAAGGGCTCGATCACTTCGGGGCCGCCGGAGGGGCCATGGCCGGGGATGTAGTATTTCAGCCTGAGATCCAGCGCCTGGTCACAGGCGGCGATATTGCCCCGGAAAGAAGCATCGTCCATTCGCCCGATGCGGGTGTAGAGCGCGTTGTCGCCCGTTGCCAGCAGCGAGTCCTCGACGACCTCGATCATCGCATCGGTTTTGGTATGCGCCCAGTCCGTCAGGTAGACCCTGAAGGTCACATCGCCGACGACAATTACCTGGCCGTCCTGCAGCACCTGATCGGGAATGACAGCCTCGGTACCCTTTGATGCACCTTCTGTCAGCTGCTGCATCATGTTGACCCAGCTTTCCGCCTGTCCTGCATGGGCCTGCTCAATCATCACGGGATGCGCATAGAAGCGTGCAGCCGGATACACTTCACGAATCGCCTGGTTGCCGAGCCAGTGATCACCGTGGATATGGGAGGCAAACACATGCGTGACCGGCTTGTCCGTTAGCTTGCTGATCTGGCGCAGGACCATGCGCCCCGTTTCCAGGGTTGAACCCGGGTCGATTACCACAACGCCTGCCTCTGTAAGCACGAAGGCGGG
The DNA here is from genome assembly GCA_963701455.1 of uncultured Gammaproteobacteria bacterium. GTDB lineage: Bacteria > Pseudomonadota > Gammaproteobacteria > UBA9214 > UBA9214 > UBA9214. The sequence continues at coordinate 260,086 of CAVPAE010000002.1, read as the reverse complement.
GTTGTTCATAAAGCCCTTGTTCTCCGGGTTGGGTAATTCCGTCGGCCCATGGATCACCCAGACCCGGTCACTCAGTTTCTTTGCGGGATAATCCGGCAGCGCATCCGCACCCCATGCTGCCAGTGAAGTCGCCAGCAGGCAGATCGAAAAAACCGTTTTCAATAATTTCATCATGCTTTCCTCGTCACTGCTCTAGCAGGCATCCAGGTTATGCGATCAAGAAAACAGAGCGTGTACGTGTTGCGTGTCTGGAGAAATAATCATAACCGCAGGGCAGGGCACAGAATACCAACAAAACAGCCCGCGGATATACCGCGGGCCGCAGATTCAGCATAGTGCCGGCCAGGCCGGCTCAGCACGTTATATCAGGTCAAACAACTGCTGTTACGGCGCGGGCATCGGTTCGGCTGGTATTTCGAATGTCACCATAGACGCTCCGCTGGCAGAAGTGGCGCTGTCCTGCGTAGCCAGTGTACCGGCATAAGCGCCCGCGACCCAGTCACCCGCAAGTTCCAGCGCATACAAGCCGTCCTGCCCCTCGCTAAAGCCGGTAATGCATACCGTTTCACCACAGAAGTCGATTACCCCTCCGTCGGGAAAAGAATTGGAGAACGTGAAGGCATCGGCCGAGAGCCCGGACAGGCCCGCTCCATTCTGGATTACCTGCACGAACAGGGTAACAGGCGCATCGTTTACCTCGTTCCGGGCGTCCGCAGAGGCAGGTACGACACTGACCTGAACCTGCAGGGCGTTCTTCAGCATCGCGACGTCATCTGCCATGTCGGAGACATCGCCGGCCACGTTCGAAATATCCGTCTTGATATCCGCCAGGTCATTCATGATTGTTTCGTGATCGGCATCGATATCATCGAGTTCAAGAAGTATGGTCTCTGTGTCAGCCTTCACCTCATCGACCTTGCCCTCAACAACACTGATACGTGCCTTGACATCAATAAAATCAAGCTCGATTGCACGCCAGCCAAGTCCATTCGGGTACCTGGCAGCGGGCAGGTTCTGTGGCGCCGCCTTTGCTGCTGCCTTTGGTGCTGCCTTTGGTGCTGCCTTTGGTGCTGCCTTTGGTGCTTTCGCCTGCGTTTCTGTATACTGACGTAAACCGGTTTCCTATTCCTATTGCCTGACTTTGTGCAGCGACTGTCGCGAGCCCTACCGCCAGACATATTGCAATCGGTGTCATCGTGCTCATCTTCATTGTTATATCTCCTTGGAGCTGATCAGCTATGTTGGTTTAGATATCAGAAGGCCAGCGGCTTTTCCTGTGGCAATACCACAGCACAGCCTGCCAGCCGTCATTAAAATGACGCAGATAGCGTGCCATCGTTATTATTATTATGTTTTAACAGTATGTTACGTAACTCTTCTTGTTTTAGATTCAGAACATTACGTTAATTTTTCCAACACAATTCTTGAAAACCTTACACCTGAACCCAGCAAAGATTCACCAGAAGCATGCCATTACGACGAGGGATAAGGTGTCCTTCAGGACACGAAGGTCAGACGGATTTACTCAGGCGCAGTCGAGAAATCCGCTACCGGTAGAAGGCCGCAGTCTTTCGCGTGCGACTGCAAAATTCTTTATTTGACGATTTTAAGATTCGGCCTGTTCGTGGGGACCGGGCGATCCAGGCTGGCCTCCAGCATCCTGCGCAGCACCCGCTCCTTGATCTCCGCCTGTGCGAGCGACCTGGATACACAGCTGTCTTGCGGTTGCCGGTTTCCCGCCTCTTGCTGCAGCATCAGCACCACCGCAACGAGGGTCTGCCGCTGCATCATCCGGAACTGGTTCTTCCATGGCAGTTTTGCCAGTGGTAGTGTCGTTTGTGATGTCATTCGTCATTGCAGTCAACCGTATTCCTTCACGTTTGTATGCAGGTATAGCTGGAATCCCGATTATCCCTGATCAGTGAATATAGAGATATTAGTAGTACTACGTAGCAGCGACGACATGCCTCTGCCAACCATCAGCCACCTTCACCGACTTCCACGACCTGAATGAGTTCGATCAGGTAGATCCCCGGTTCCATGTCCGGCTTCTTGAGGCTGGAAATACCGCTGATATTGGCAATACCCGGCGGAACATAGACCTCGAACTCGGCGCCTTCCTGCATCTGCAGCAATGGCTCCTGCCACCCGGGCAGCAGCCCATCCATCCCGAATATTGCACGCTGTCCGGAATCATAGGTGTTGTCAAAGATACTGCCGTCACGTGTCATTCCGAGGTAGTCCACCACCACCCAGTCATCCTGGTCCGGAGACTTGCCATCACCCGGCTTGACGACCCGGTACTGCACCCCGCTGGGCAGACTGACTATTCCCGGCATGGTCGCATTGCGCTCGAAAAATTGCTGGACCTCATCAACGGGGGCAGCATCCGTTCCGGCCGGGATCTCGTCGGGTGACACCGCCTCGGGTGCAGGCAGAAAGTCAGGAACTGGCTGCAGCGTTTCAGGGGAGGGCATGCGCGACTGGTCCGGTAACGGGGGCAGTTTCATGTGCGGTGTACCCGGCCCGTCGGCCTGCGTGTCCTGTGCCGCAGATTGTGACTGGCCGTCCTGTCGATCGGCGGAGAGCACCAGTTGTTTTATATCAGCGCTCATACCAGCGAGCAGGCTGGCATTTTTCTGGACATCCCAGATGAGGATCGCGCAAGCAACTGCCGCCAGCAACAGCGCGAAAGCCGCAACCAGTGTCAGCCAGTTAACCCGCGTATCCTGCTTGCGCAATTGCAGCTGGGTCTCCTGTACGGTTTGCAGGTACAGCCGCTGCCCGTCGTCCAGTTGTTGCGCGAGCGCATTGACCCGGGTATGTGTGTTTTCAAGATCGGAACTGGTAACCGCCAGATCCTTTTCCACCACCTGCAGCTGCCTTTCGGTGGCAGCATGCTCCGATTCCAGTTCAGCGAGTCGCTGTTCCAGGCTGGCCAAACGTGAGGCTTCCGCCTTGCCGGCAGCCGAGAACCTGTCGCGCACCCGCTCCAGCTGGACGACCGTGTTTCCCTGCTCACTGCCGGCACGCATGCCTGCTGCCGTGGAGGTTTGTCTCCGGTGCCTGAAGGGTTTTCTGAACCTGGCAGTCGTCTCATGCCAGAAGCGTGTCAGGGAATTCATGATTTGACCTTTTTATTATGTTTCCGGTACCGCCGTCGCCGGACCAATATCCAGCTTGTTTATACGCAATTATTACTATAGACACATCCAACCAAACCAGCCAGCCGCCTGCATGGTGCCGGACAGCGGCCCGGTAGAGGACTACTCTCGTACAGTTATACCCGCACTCCCTGAACTTTCTCAAGCCATTCCCGGCCTGCAAGTCATGCCTGACACTGAAAAACACCGCAAATCAACCAGCAAAGAATCACCTACAAGCACATCAGGGAATTCCTGCAGACAGACGGTACCGGTTGATAAACACTCCCTTCTCAAGGGAAGGAGACACGACTGAATATGGCATCAGCATCGGTCAAACGCACGCTACTACTTTGTTTAGTGCTACTGGGCAGTGGACAGTCACTCGCGGGCAGGCTGTTTGAATGGGTGGACCACAACGGCAGAACACATTTCAGCGATCGCGCTCCAGCAGGCCAGCCGTTTGTGGAAAAAACCGTCAGTCCTGCCTCGGGGGCCGCGCCGCCAGGATTGGAAACAGGAATTCGCGACGCAGAGCGCGACCTGTTGAAAGACGCCCGGCGCGGGGAAGAGAAGATTGAACGCGCGAGACAGGCCGCCGCCAGGCAACTTGAGCAACGCCAGTCACGTTGCAGGCAGGCGCGTACCCGCTACCATGAAGCAACCCACCGGCCAGGAACCAAAGGCGGCGGTGATTACAAGTCGATGCGACGGAAAATGAAACAGGCTTGCGACTGATATTTATTCCTGCTCCAGCAGGGCATTGATATAGCTTTCGATCGGTCCGGATATGGATTGTTCCAGGTCCATGAACTGTACACCGACGTGGAATTCATCCTGCGCAAGGCGTTCCGAATGAACGACCCTGGCGCGAGTCCTGACCGGCAGGGCCGGGGTGTCGTCTACCGGCGGCAGGTCAAAAGCAATATCCATCTCCACATCCAGGATCTGTCCCGGTGTCCGCTGGTCTTCCGGGAGAATGCTGTTGATGACCTGCATCCCGCACCTGAACTTCAGACCACCGGTGGACAGATTGAGTATCCGTACAGACTGTAGTCCGCCATCTGCATCACTACCGACCTCGCACGCCATATCGGCTGCAACCCGGCGGTGTTGCCTGTCTATACGGAAATGTTGTTTATTTTTATCCACGACTACCAGGCATGTAGAAAACTCTCTGTGACAGCCAGCATCTTCCAGCAGAAGCAAATTTATTCTTCAGGCCGGCAAACATCAAGGCAACATCACCGTCGCAGCCGGGTTCTCTTCTGGCAATTATGCCGTGTTCTCCGTATGGTTTCCTGCAAACATCGGTCTGTACAGGACGGACATACAGGACAAGCATGGAACAACCCCGCCCGGATTTGAAAATTATTAAACCGGTCCTGTCGCGCTATTTATTTGACGCTGATATAATCAGTTTATTAGCAGATATTGATATATGGCCATACGCATGAAATCCCTGTTGTATGAAGTTCGCTTTCTATTCTCCGGATTGCTATTCGGATTCGCCTTCGTGCCGGCCATTCTTTGGTATGTCTATTTTAAGTTTGACACATATCTCATTGTAAATAATGCAGATTCAATTGAGATGTTTTACCGGGATATCTACAGCAGACTGAATGAACCGCTGGTATGGTTCTGGCTGCTGGTGCCGTACCTGCTGCTGCGCCTGACCCGGCTGCTGTTCCGTTCAAAAACACCGAGCCCCCAGACAACCACGCCGCTGGCCCAGGCCGCCGCCGGTGGTCGGGAAGACATTGTCAGGATGCTGCTTGCACAGGGCAGTGATATCAATGCCGGCAACAGCCACGGCCAAACCCCACTGCACCTGGCGGCCGACCAGGGCAACAGCGGCGTGGTCAAACTCCTGCTGGAGCAGGGCGCCATGGTCGATGCGGTGGAGACTGTCGCTGGCTACACGCCCTTGCACTACGCAGCGGGCCATGGTCATACCAATTTATGTGAACTGCTTATCCGCTACGGCGCGGATCCCGATGCCCTGACCGGCGACCTGGATTCACCTTTACACCTGGCCATCCAAAAGGGACGACCCGGGGTAGTGGGGGTGCTGCTGAAATACCGCGCAAGGCTCGACGTCAGAAGCAAGGACGACATGACGCCGTTACAACAGGCGGAACACCTTAAAAACAGGGAAATCGTAACCCTGATTAATCAACACCTCAGTGTAAGCTGGCCATACCTGCAAATTTCGCGCTGCTGATCTGCTGCAATCATAATACCCGCGTAGCGGCACTGCTCACGTTTCCACTGCCGATTTATTCACCCTGGGAATCGCTCGCTCCAGTAAGGTCATGCCCGCAGAGTGTCTGCAGTCGCCGGGACTGCAGGTTGACTTCCATTCCGGATGGCATGCCGGCGGCCGGGTTATCGAGCCATGCCAGCATGTCCCGGTAAACGACCCCGGCCTGCAGGTCACGCAGCAACATGTGGTATCCATCCGGGTAGAGAACGGCCCGCCAGCGCCTGTCGCTACCGGCAGGCAGGCCGGCAAGTAACTCACAGGTGGGGTCCGCAGGAATGATCTCGTCGTTTTCGCCATACAGCAGCAATGACATACCGGTCACGTCCGGGCCACTGAGATAGGCCTCCGCCATGAGGTCCGTCAGACCATAGATGGCGTCAACCCGGGTCTCCTTGATCACCAGGGGATCGCGGCCCAGCGCACGCAGCATCTCGATATTGTCAGACGGCATGATCTCCAGGCCTTCGCCGGTCAGTTCGAGCCCCGGCATGAGGTGCGCCATGGACCAAAGCAGCGAACTTTGCCACCAGGGCATGGTTTGCCAGCCCCAGACTGCCGGTGCCACCAGCATAATGCCCTTGACGCAAGGGATGTCCTGCAGTGCCTGTAATACCACGGCACCGCCCATGCTGACGCCGAGCAGATACAACGGCTGTTGCGGGTATTTTTCACAGAGCAACCGGCTCAGTGTTGCCGCGTCCCCGGCAAGTTGCTCACCACCAGGCCAGATGCCGCGCTGTGCCGTTTCACCAAAACCGCGCTGATCATAGGCGACCACGAGCACCCCGTGGTCCGCGAGAAATTCCCCGGGCGCTGCGAAGGCATTGCGGTAGTCATTGAAGCCGTGCAGCGCAAGGACTATCGACCCGGGTTCACCCTGTGGCTGCCAGGCAGTGAGTGGCAGTTCGTAGCCGTCCTGCATGATGGCGGATTCTGGCGTCAGTTCCGGGATGCGGGTAATATTCGAAACGCCTTGAATCTGCGGCGTTGCACAGCCACTCAGGCAAACACACATCCACAGGATCGACAGGCTACGCATAACACCACACGCCGCTACAGGAATCATCTCGACCAGAGGATATACCATGTCAAACGAAGGCTACCACGAACCGATTGCAGAACTTTCCGACGAGACCCGCGACATGCACCGGGCGATCACCTCACTGATGGAAGAACTGGAGGCCGTGGACTGGTACAACCAGCGCGTCGATGCCTGCAGCAATACCGAACTCAGGGCCATCCTTGCGCACAACCGCGACGAGGAAAAAGAACATGCCGCCATGGTCCTCGAATGGATTCGGCGCCAGGACCCCAGCTTTGACAAGGAACTGAAAGACTATTTATTTACGGACAAGCCGATTGCCCACGAATAGGGCAAACGGGCAACAGTATCCGTTTCAGAACCAGAGTGACAGATATAGCAGTGCTACGTCCGCGCTGAAGTTATACAGGGGTTCCGTACCCGGCACGCTGGCGGTTACCCGCAGGTCGCGAAAATCGTTGTAATCGTACCAGATATGCTCATATGCCAGGTTGATGCTGCCCCTGTCGATAAAGTGCCAGCCGTTGGCAATCAGGTCATACCCCAGCGTGAAGCCGACCGAGTGGCTGTGGAAATCGCTTAATTCCTTGTCGCGCGCCATGAAGTTCTGCGCATTCTTGCGCGGAAACAGGTCACTGTAGAAATCCGCGGCCGTCTGGGTGTAATAACGATAGTTGGCCTCCAGGATCCAGCCACTCTCCAGCGGATGGGTATAACCCAGCTCGATGTTGTGGGCACTGATCCCCCAGCTGTCGTCAAAGAAGCGATATTCACCCGATATCGCGGCGCGGTAGGGGAGGTAATAGCTTGACCTGACTGCCAGCGCGTTGCTGGTACGGGTCCGGGGATAGACCTCCGGTTCGAAACTGTAGCCGTCTGCACTCGCCGAATCGAGGTAGCGCACACTGCGATACGGATTGTTGAGATAACCCTCATCCGTGATGGTCTCGAAATTCACTTCCATCAGCATATCCGGCGTGATGACCTGGGTCAGACCGAGCTGGTAATTCTGCCGGTCCACATCTTCCGAGAACGCCGGATCGGTATTGTTCTCTACCGTATCCCAACTGCGCAGGTACCCCATTGTCACCGTCGTCATGTTCCCGAACATGTCCATGCTGACACCAAGTCCTGCGGTATTTGCCTGGTAGTCATTCTCGTCACTGTTGGTCCAGGACAGGCTCATGGTGGAATTTCCGTGCAGGTAATCGACACCCGCGGACACCTCGGTCCGGTCCTCGGAGTACTTGCTGGCGCCACTGGTCACGACATCGATAGAAGCACTGCTGACCGAATCGACATAGTAGTTGCCACTCACAGCCACATTCTGGCCGACCTTTTTCAGCACCAGCAGCGATGGCCCGGTGATTTCGACGCCACCGCCATCATAGGAGTGATACAGGATATCGGCCCGGTCTTCCGGCAGCACCCCCGCCACTGCCGGCAGCCAGGCGCACAGCAGCAGGAGCCCGATGCTCATTCGGGCCCATAGCGCGCTAGTTGCAGCCACAACCACCTCCGTGTCCGCCCTCGGCCCCGCGCGCGCCTTCCCGCGCCTGGTAGACATGGGTGAAATAGGCAGATGCAACCGGGTCACGGTTGAAACTCATGATCGGATCCGCAAGGTGCGCCCGTTCATAGGGCCTCACCCAGGGTTCGACCGAAGTGCAGGCGGATGCCAGCACGACCAGACCCGCCACGAGCAGACGCTGCAGCAACACGGGCCGTCTCATTCCCGCAGCAGGTCACGAACCTGCTGCTGGTAAACGGCTTCCAGCCCCGGCTTGTAACCCTTGTGCAGGTAGCGCAGCGTGCCGTTGCGGTCGACCAGCATCGTGCTCGGCATGGCAGCCACGTCATATTCGCGACTCACTGTGCTGTCGCTGTCGAACACGACGGGAAAACTGACCGGCGCATCCTCCAGCAGCTTGCGCGCCTGCCGGCTATCTTCCTCGACATTCACGCCGAGGACGGTGAAACCCAGGTCCCGGTACTGTTCGTGCAGTTCACTGAGCAGCGGCATTTCCTGGCGACAGGGACCGCACCACGAGGCCCAGAAATTGATCAGTACAACTTCACCGCGAAATTCGCTCAGCTTCAGGTTGACACCACTCGCGCTCTTGAGGGTAAAGTCAGGTGCAGAGTCCGGTGCCGCGGCGGCAGTCATGCACACTGCCAGCAACAGCGCGCCGGCAAGCCTGCCCGGCATCGATCCAGCGGTTTTTCGGTATCGTGATTGCATTGCCTTCTCCTGTCAGAAAAAAAAGCTGATCCCGCCGGTTCCCTCGAGGTTGTGGGTTGTCTTGTCATTGCCCAGCAAATCGGAGTCGAAGATGTGGTCGCGGAAGTCCACATGCAACGCGATCCAGTCGTTCAGCAGGAAACGGTAGCCCGCGCCGACGTTGACGGTGAAATGGCTGTCATTCGCGAATTCGGTATTGCCAACACCGGCAATAACGTACAGGGCGCTGTTGAAGGCATGGCCGCCGCCAATGAATGCCTCGCCCGGGAGCAGGTTGTAGCCCAGCGAGATGTTGTAGTAGGTCAATTGCCGCTCACTTCCAGACAGGATCTGCGCGCCGCCGCTGAGGGTTTCGTAGCTGGTCTCGTCGGTGTCAGTGCGCCCGACGGCCGCCTCGGTGAAGAAATCCTCGGTGATATGGTAGGCCGCGCGCGCACCGTAGACGACGTTGCTGCCGAAGTCTTCCACGCTCATGACGCCGACGAAAACCCCGGCCTCGAAATCCTCGCTGTCGATATCCGCCTCGGTAATCGTCCGCCGCTGCAGGTCCGGTGTAATGACCGGTTCATGACCGGTGTATTCAGGGTCACTGGCCTGCAGCAGCGAACACGCCTGGGACAGACACGCGATGGCAGCCACGCAGACTGCCTTCAGAAGAAAAATGCGAATCCTGCTTTCCATCCGTCTACCTCCTGGTTGTCATCCTTGTCCTGAAAGATCACATAGCTCCGGTACTCGGCACGCAGCAGGAACCTGCGCGTCAGATAACAGCGCAAGCCAACGCCCATGTTCCCGATCGATTCCGTGCGATCCTTCTCGTCGACCAGTGTCACGTTCGGGTCGGTATAGATAACCCCGGTTCCCAGGGAGAAGAAGGGCGATACCCGCCATTCCGGGAACGGCTGTGCAACCAGGCTTACACTGGCGATGAGGGCGTCCGAATAATTCCCGAATACCTGGCTCAAGGTCAGTTCCGCGGAAAGGTTCGGTGTCATCGCATACGCCGCATACACAGACATCACATCCGCACCCTCGAAGTCACCAGCCAGCACACCGGCCTCCCAGCGCCGCCGGGAGAAGTCACCGAGGTCTGCTTCAGCGAACTGTGTCGCTGCACCTTCCGGCGTCAGCGTCAGCTCCATTGCTTCGCGTTTTGCCCAGCCTTCCTTGCCGTCGGCGGTACGCACCCTGAACCAGTCAGTTCGCCGCATGAGCACGGTAAGCAGTTCACCTCGATCGACCACATGAAAGACCGGGTAGCCGCGTCCCGGACCGGTGTGCAATTCGATATACGGCTCGGCCACCCGCACCTCAAAGAACTGCTCCTCTGCAGAAACCATCTCGACCCGGCAGCACAGCAACAGTACGGAAATAAGAATGAGTAATCGCATTCAGTCAACAGGCCGGCCGGCAGCATCGCTATTCATGTATGCGGCTGTCAGTTCAGCGGTGCCGCGAACGGGTCATTGAAATATTGCGCACCGATATCCAGCCATTCATACACCAGCCGCAGTTCCGCGGGTTCCAGTCGATTCTCGTGGCTGCCGCCGGGATCGAAACGGCTGACGAAGGCAGCGCTTGCCAGTGCACCCGCGGTCGACATCGCGGGCGCCACGCCGACCCGGACCTGCGTCGGCATGCCGGTGAGCGGGTCAACCGGTCCCGGTACGAACAGGTCCTGCAGGCCATTGACGCCGACTTCCTCGGCGAAGTCGGCAAACAGCAGCTCCCGGTAAGCCCTGAAATGTTGCGGCTGTTCCTGTGACAGTCCATCGGTCAGGTCGAGCTGGGCATCCGGCACCCGGTCAGCACCGGCGGCATCGACCGGCGTATGGCAGGCGATACAGGTATTCGCGCCCCGGTCCCGGCTCCACAGTGGGTGGATATGCTGTTCATAGTGGATTACCGTCCTGCATGCCGGGTCCCATCCCAACTGGCAGCCGGGAGAGACCGGAGCCGGGGTCGCCAGGTCGGCATAGGCCAGCACCAGGTCGGCGTCCTTCGCGCGACCCGCTGCCGCCGCATCCGTCCAGACATCCGTGTAGCGTAAATCCACTGCCGGCAACAATGCCTGGCTGTCCAGGCGCGCCAGGGTCTCGGCCATGGTTTCTCCATAATTCGCGAACAGTGCCGGGTCGGTGTTGGTAAAGGGCAGGCCGGTTACGGGTGCGCCCGCATACACGCTCGGCGGACTTTCCGGGTGACCGTGCGGGATGTCGCTGGCATGATCGTGGCAGCCATGACAGCTCACGGTTTCACCTGCCCGCAGCTGCAGCCAGTTCTGGTGCCTGGCGGAGGTCCGCCGTCCCGCGCTGTCGACCACACTGATGGCTAGCGGAACATTCGCCGGCACCTTCACCTGTACGGAACCGTCCGGCTGGACCGGAACATAACCGATAATTTCCCGCATCAGTTGCCGGTTGCTGCGCCCGAATGCCGTTGCCGTAAAGTCCAGGATGGTGTCATCCGGAATCCCGACTGCCTTGACGATGCGCAGAAACCGCGCCGGACGCTCGCTTGCCAGTGTTTGGGCGGGATCCGCCAGTGTGGCGATGTCGGGAACTGCAGTGTCAACGCCATCGACGTCATAAACACTGCGTATGTCCAGTATGCCGACGCCCTCGTCGGCATACTGCGGGTCGAGTTCTATGCCCGCCTGCCTGTCAAACCGGATTGCCGGCAGGGTGCGCGGTGCGGCCGCCACGACATCGGTAAACAGCACACCCTCCCTGGGCGCCACGATGGGCAACTGCGTATCTGCAGCCATGTCATACAGAAATATGCCGTAAATGGGATCGGCTTCAACCGCGGCAGGATTGGCCAGACGATCTGGCGTGCAGGGTACAATGTTAGCCGCTTCACGCAGACGGCATTCGCTCCAGCTCACCAGCAGGCGATCGGTACCGTCCTGCAGCGGCCATGCGGCACGAAAGCGCCCGCCCGGCGAGATGCCGCCATCCGTCATGACATTGTTGATCGTGACGGGTGCCTGTGCCGGTCCTGACAGGATCCCGAGACTCGCGGCCACGGGCTGGTCGTTATCGATGTAATTGTTGACGTCTATGGCGATCAGGTCACCACCCCGGTGTGTGCCGGTAAAAGGCAGCAGCACGCCGAGCAGGCGGCCGTTATCCAGCTCGCGCGGCTGCATGAACTGCACCTCGCTGCCATTGGTGCCGCTCGCATGACTGTGCGCGCCGTAGTACAGGCGTAAATCCGTACCATCGGGATGCATGCTGTAGAGGCTGATTGCATCACGGCTGCCCATATTGTCCCAGCGGCTGAATACGACCCGACCGTCCGCGAGTACTGTCGGATCAAGGTCATGGCTCTGGTTGAAAGAAACCTGGTGGATGTCACTGCCATCGGCGTTCATGACATGCAGCACCAGTGCCGGTTCTCTCAGATCCTCATCCAGCGCCGCAAACTGCGGCTTGCCTTCATCCAGCAATACCGCGCGGGACTGCCGCTGGCGCGACGAGGAAAAGATGATCCTGCCATCAGGCAGGTAATGAGGCGCCACATCCTGGCCGGCCTCGGCCGTGATATCCGAACCGATGACCCGGCGCAGCTGCCCGGTCGTGATTTCATACTCCCAGATATTCCAGGTCGGCTGGTCTTCCGGATCGGCGCCGGGAATATCCGGCGCTCGCATGGCGAACAGCAGCAGGCTGCCATCGTAGGAAACCTCGACGTCCTTGACATCACCCATGCCGTGCGTAAAGGACGCGGTAATATTGCGTTCTGCCGCACTGGGAGAAGCCAGCTCCCGGTAATACAGGTCACCGCCGGGTGTAAACCCCGTTGCTTCCCGCAAATCCGGCTGTACGGGTGCGCCGCTGGCAGCGAAGGTCAGCGGGCGCTGCACATAGGCAATACCGAAGTCCTCGACCAGCGGATCCGGGTCCTGGCCGTCACTGCCGCAGGCAACCAGCGTCATGCACAACGCGGCAGACAGCAGCGTTCTGCTGCGGACTGTCATTCTGCTGCCAACAAACCGCAAGCTCCGTTTCATAAGTAATACCGGCTGTAGTGTCGCTCAAGCGAGGCGTCGAACCACGCCCGTGTACGTTGCTGTCCGTGTTCATTCGCAGCTGTATTCACATCCCTGTGACAGGGTTCCCGTAACACGCAGTACCCACATCGCAGTTGCACTATAGGGCAGCGCGGGAATGTGGTTCCGCGAACCCCTTCACAGAAAACCCCGTGGGTCAGGCTCAGGATCTACAGCCATGCACGCAACAGGAAACCATGACCGGCGATGAATACCCAGCAAGGCAACATGAGAATTTCACTGCATACATGGTTCGCGCGTGTAGCCGGTATTCCCGGCATTACACTGCTGCTGTGTCTGTTGTATGCAAGTGCGACCACGGCAGGCGACCTTGAACGACGCCAGGCAAAAAGACTGCACGACCGGCTGGCCGGTATTCCGCCTGCCGATTCCGTTCTCGATGACATGGAGGCCGACATCGTCGCCGGCAACGCGCTGGCGGCAGCACAGACCGCCATGGACAACAGCGCTTTCTACAACGTTACCCTGAAAAACTTTGCAGCGCCCTGGAGCAATCGCGACCAGAGCCAGTTCACCCCGCTGAATGATTACACCGCCACTGTCATTGGCATGATCCGGGACCAGGTTCCCTTCAATGAGTTGCTGTCGGCGGACCTGCTGTATATCGGCGATCCGTCACTCCCGGCGCCGGCCTATTCCATGACGAACAACAACCATTACGAGGCTCTGGAGTCACAGGGTGTCGACCTGCACGCGGCCCTGGTACCGGTTGCACAGTCAGCCGTCACCGACCTGCCGAGCACCGCAACCGCGGGAATCATGACGACCCGCGCCGCGGCGGAGGCCTTCTTCACTGCCGGCACGAACCGGGCCATGTTCCGCTTCACGTTGCTGAATCACCTCTGCAATGACCTCGAGCAGGTCAAGGATATTACCCTCTCCCCGGACCGCATCCGACAGGATATCTCGCGCAGTCCCGGCGGCGACAGCCGCATATTTCTCAATTCCTGTGTCGGCTGCCACACCGGCATGGACCCGATGGCGCAGGCCTTCGCGTATTACGACTATGATGAAACAGCCGGACGTATCCGCTATACCGAAAATATTGTCCAGCCCAAGTATTTCATCAACGCCGACACCTTCAAGTACGGCTATGTCACGCCCGACGATCGCTGGGACAACTACTGGCGCCAGGGACAGAATGTCCTGCTTGGCTGGGACCAGGGACTGGCCGGCACCGGTAACGGCGCGAAATCCCTTGGCCTGGAGCTCGCGAACAGTGACGCCTTCGCCCGCTGCCAGGTGAAAAAGGTATTCCGCACCGTCTGCCTGCGCGATCCCGGCAACAGCAGTGACCACAGTCAGATCGATACCATCACTGCCGCCTTCACAGCGGACAACTTCAACATGAAGACAGCTTTCGCCGAAACCGCTGTCTATTGCATGGGAAATTGAGATGCGGACACCATTCCGGCGCCTGTCGCACGACATCCTGATTGCCTGCCTGTTGCTGCTGCTCGCAGCCGGCATCACGGCCTGCGGCGGTGCAAGCACCGAGGCCACGCCCGTCACCACCAGTAACAACGCGGGCAGCAGTAGCAGCGCATCCGTGCAATACACGGGGACAATACCACCGGCAACCACGGATGTTCAGGCCTTCAAGCTGGCTGTCTGGGACAACCTGGCCAGCCAGAACCGCTGCGGCGCCTGCCATGGCAGCGGCGGCCAGGCACCGACCTTTGTGCAAGGCGACGATATCAACCAGGCCTACGACGCCGCCATCACGGTGGTCGATCTCGCCAGTCCCGGTCAATTCCCGCATGGTGACCAAGGTCGCCGGCGGCCATAACTGCTGGCTTGCCAGCAACAGTGCCTGTGCCGACCTGATCACCGCCTATATTGCGGCATGGGCGGGCGGCACCGGCACGGTTGCCAATGTAATCGAACTCACTGCACCGACTCTCAGTGACCCGGCCGCCAGCAAGAGTTTCCCCGCTGATTCCGGTTTATTCGCCACCACGGTACACCCGTTGCTGACTGCGCATTGCGCTGGCTGCCACGTGGAATCAGCCAGCAATGCCCAGGCACCGTTCTTCGCGGAGAACGACCCGGACAAGGCCTACCAGGCGGCCCGGGCAAAGATAGACCTCGACAACCCGGGGAACTCGCGGTTCGTGCTGCGCCTGCGCGAGGAATTTCATAATTGCTGGAGCGCGGTCTGCGCGGATGACGCGGATGACATGCAGGCCGCCATTGCCGCATTTTCCGGGCAGATAAGCGTTACCGTCATCGACCCGCAACTGGTTACCAGCAAGGCCCTGGGCCTGCCTGACGGCATCGTCGCCAGCGGCGGCAGCCGGCATGAGCTGAATGTCATCGCCCTTTACCAGTTCAAGACAGGGCAGGGCACGACGGCCTACGACACCAGCGGTGTGAATCCAGGCATGCACCTGACACTGAGCGGCGGTGTCGGCTGGGTCGGCGGCTGGGGTATCGATGTCGGCAGCGGCAAGGCCCAGGCATCCACGACCACCAGCAGGAAACTGTATGACCTGATAACGGCCACCGGTGAGTACTCCATCGAGGCCTGGGTCGTACCCGCCAACGTGACGCAGGAGGGACCTGCCCGCATCATCAGCTACTCCGCCGGCACCACGCAGCGCAACTTCACCCTCGGGCAGACGCAGTACAACTACGACTTCCTGCAACGCAGCAGCAACACCGACGCCAATGGCGAACCGCAACTGTCAACGGCAGATGCCGACGAGGACCTGCAAGCTACCCTGCAGCACGTGGTGGCCACCTATGACCCCGTCAACGGCCGCCGCCTCTACGTCAACGGCGTCTTCACCGATGATATCGACACCATCCCGGGTGGCAGCCTGATCGACTGGGACAACAGCTATGCCTTCGTGCTGGGCAACGAGGTTTCCGGAGATCGCCAGTGGCAGGGCAAGCTGCGACTGGTCGCGATCCACAACCGGGCCCTGACGCAGCAACAGATACAGCAGAACTTCCTTGCCGGCGTCGGGGAAAAGTTCTACCTGCTGTTCAACGTCGCCGACCACACCGGCATTCCCGACACTTACATCCTCATCGAGGTGAGCCAGTTCGACAGCTACAGCTACCTCTTCAACCGACCGGTATTCATCAGCCTGGACCCGGCCTTCACACCAAACGACATCCCGGTTGCAGGCATGCGCATCGGTATCAACGGCAAGGAGGCCAGCGTGGGGCAGGCCTACCGGAACGTGGATACCGTCATCACGCCGGCCTTCTATACCCCCGGGGCCGGACAGCTGCTGTCGGACCTGGGAACCATTATCGCGCTCGAAAAGGGGCCGGATCAGGATGAATTCTTCCTGACTTTCGAGATACTTGGGAGCAGTTCCCACATTGTGCTTGAACCCGCGCCACTGCAGCCTGCCGCACCGGCCGACCTGCCGCCGGCAGCCGATATCGGGCTGCGCACCTTCGATGAAATCGATGCCAGCATGGCCGCGGTGACAGGTGTCGAGCGCAGCCAGGCTGATGTCTCCAGCGTGTTCACGACGATCAGGCAGCAGTTGCCGGTGGTGGAAAATATCGAGGGCTTCCTGTCGGCACACCAGATGGCGATATCGCAGCTGGCGATCGAGTACTGCAACGCGCTGCTGGACAATAACGGCGCGATCAGCCGCACGAGTTATTTCCCCGGCTTCGATTTCAGCGCAACGGCAGACAACGCCTTCAATACCGCCGCGCAGCGCGACCTGGTCATCGTGCCATTGACACAGCGCATCATGAACACCGCGCTCACTACGCAGCCCGACCCGGCGGATGTCGCCACCGAACTCGACAACCTGATACAGATCCTGACCAACTGTGCCTACGGGCCCGGTGCCACCTGTGCCAGCAGTGCACGCACCCTGGAAGTCGTCAAGGCAAGCTGTGCCGCCACGCTCGGCAGCGCGGCCATGCTGCTGCAGTAGCCGCCAACAGAGGAAGACCGCATGTTCCGAAAACGCAAAACCTGGCTGCCTGATGAGCCGCTCCGACTGAATGACCACGGCCGTCCGGTCACCCGGCGCGACTTCCTCGGCCAGGGCCTGGCAGCCGGACTGGGCATGGTCACCGCACCCACGCTGTTTGGCCTGTTCGCCAATCCGCGCGAGGCGGCGGCGGCCCTGTCGGCGGACATCGAGGCGCTCAAGGCAAGCTGCGGGATCAAATCGCTGGGCGCAGGCAAGATTCCGTTTATCTGCTTCGACCTTGCCGGCGGCGCCAATATTGCCGGCTCCAATGTGCTCGCGGGACAGCAGGGCGGGCAACTCGACTTCCTCTCCACCGCCGGTTACAACAAGCTCGGCCTCCCCGGGGACATGCTGCCGGCTTCCATCAACCCGGTCAGCGGGATCGACTATATCAACACCGAATTCGGACTCGCCTTCCACGCCAGCAGCGCCATGCTGCAGGGAATCCGCGACAAGGCGGCGAACCGCGCTACAGAAATCAACGGCGCTATCATTCCGGCACGCTCGGACAATGACACCGGCAACAACCCCCACAATCCCATGTACGGCATTGCCCGCGCCGGGGCGGATGGCAACCTGCTCACCCTGATCGGTTCGCGCAGTTCCGACTCCGGCGGCAACTCCATGGCGCCCGCCATGCTGGTCGAATCCCGGCATCCGTCCCACCAAGGTCGACCGCCCCTCGGACGTCACCGGCATGGTCGACACCGGCCAGTTGATCGGGGTACTCAGCCAGGCGGATGCCGTTGCCGTCATGGAATCCATCGAACGCATCAGCAAGGCGAAGCTCGACCGGGTCAGCACCCGCCTGAGTGCAGACCTGTTATCAAGGACCTGGTCCGCTGCGGCTATGTGAAGGCGGCCGATATCGCAGACCGCTTCGGCGACCCGACCACGCTGGACCCGTCGCTGGACCCGGAAATCGTCGGGCCGGGCGGCATTTTCACCCAGACGGAATTCAGCAACGACAGTGAATTCCGCAAGACCGCGTCGGTCATGAAAATGGTCGTCAACGGGTTCGCCGGCGCCGGCACCATCACCATGGGCGGTTATGACTACCACACCGGCGACCGGGCGACCGGCGAGCTGCGCGACCTGCGCGCCGGGCGCTGCATCGGCGCCTGCCTGGAGTACGCAGCACGCGCCAACAACGGTGCCGGCGTGCCGCTCATGATCTATGTCTTCAGCGACGGTTCGGTGTTCAGCAACGGCATGACGGATGACACCCAGAACGGCGGGGGCAAGGGCGTCTGGACCGGTGACAATTCCTCAACGGCGGCGTCCTTCTTCCTGGTCTATAACCCGGCCTCGCGCCCCGTACTGCTGGGTGCCGACTTGGCCGGGCAGGCACGGCACCAGCAGCTTGGCTGGTTCCGCCCGGATGCCTCCGTCGAAACCAACGCCACACCGGCTGCCAACCAGGTCAACCTGCTGGTCGAGACGGTGATACTGAATTACATGGCCCTGCACGGCGAGCAGGGCAATTTCGCCAGCCTGTTTCCGAACCATGGCCTGGGGAACGCCGCGCTGATGGACAGCCTCACGGCCTTCAATCCCATTGTCTCCGGAACCATTTAGCGATGTTTACAGCATTACTGCAGAGGTTCTATCCGATACTGCTGCTGGCATGCCTGCTGCCGGGGACCACCCTGGCTGACTGGCACCAGCAGGAAGCCGCCATCATGGGTACCGTTATCAATGTCGAGCTCTGGCACGACGATGCCGAACAGGCGGAGGCACTGACAGCCGAGGTCATGCAGGAAATGCGGCGCATCGACAGGCTGATGAGCACCTACAAGCCGGACAGCGAACTCTCGCTGGTCAACGCCACGGCTGCCATTGCCCCGGTCGCCGTCAGCACGGAACTGTTTGCGCTCATCCGGCGCGCACTGGCGTACTCGGAAATCACCCGTGGCGCCTTTGACATCACCTATGCCAGTGCCGGGAAATACTATGACTACCGCAATGGCGGGAAACCCACCGCGGCACAGCTTGCGCGAGGCGCTGCCGGCGATCGACTATCGCCATGTCAGGCTGGATGAAGCAACCGCGACCGTGACCTTCACACAGCCCGGCGTCTACATCGACCTGGGCGGTATTGCCAAGGGCTATGCCGTCGACCGCGGCATGGAAATCCTGCGCCGGGGCGGCGTCGAAAACGCCCTGATCAGCGCCGGTGGCGACAGCCTGGTAATCGGCAAGCGCTGGGACCGGCCCTGGTACATCGGCATTCGCGATCCGCGCGACAAGGCGGGGATCGTATCCATGATTCCGCTCGAGGATGCCGCCATCTCGACCTCGGGTGACTACGAGCGTTACTTCGAGGAAAACGGTGTGCGCTATCACCATATCCTGGATCCCGGTACCGGCAAGTCCACACACAGCGTGCGCAGCACCAGCATCATCGGCAGCGTCGCAACCGATACCGACGCCCTGTCCACCAGCGTGTTCGTCCTCGGCGTCGACGCAGGCCTGGAATTAATCAACTCCCTGCCGGACACGGAAGCCATCATCATCGACAGGGATGGTGCCCTGCATTACTCCGCCGGTCTCGCCCGGGTCCAGTAGCCGGAAAACTGCTGGCAGGCGCTAACGTCATGGCCTGGCACAGGCCTGACCGCGGTCACACCGGATCTGTGATCCATGACGCATCATGCGCGCAGTGATTTCCGCACACTGTAATTCAGTATCGATAGCGCGAAGTGCATCGCATCCACCAGGCCACCACGCACGGTCTCGATGACCAGTTGCGGGACATGGCGGTTAGACGGAGACCCAACCTGATGACGTCTGGAAACATTCACGGCTACAGCCGGATCACGGAAACACTATTGACCCTGCTGCTCATCGCCTGCGCCTGCATGGCGCAGGCGGAGCCGGGACAGAACACGGGGACGCCGGCACCGGCACAGGCGCTGGAAGATGACATCCAGGCACTCAAGCAGGAGGTCATTGCGCTCAACCGGGAGTTATTCGTACTGGAGGAGGAGTTGCTGTACCCGTCCAGCACCCAGGTGGCGGTCTTCCTCTCCCTGGATGTGGGCAAGTACTTCACGCTCGATTCCGTCCAGCTCAAGGTGGACGACAAGGTGGTTAGCAACTACCTCTACACGGAGCGCGAACTGCAGGCATTGCAGCGCGGCGGTGTCCAGCGCCTCTACATGGGCAACTTCAAGGCAGGCGAGCACGAACTGATCGCCATCTATACCGGCAAGGGGCCGAATGGCCGCGACTACCGGCGCGGTGCCAGCCACGTCCTGGTCAAACGCCTGGGTCCGAGCTTCGTTGAATTGAAAATTGTCGACGACAGCGGCAGTGAACAGCCGGACTTCAGCATCAAGGAATGGGAATAGGGCGATGACGGCCGCAGTGCAGCGCTGGTCGCTGTCAGTCCTGCTGCTGTTTTCCCTGCCGGCGGCCGCCGCAACGCAGGCCCCGACCGCCGTGCAGGACCTGCAGTACGGCGAGGCACTGTACTACTTCTTTCAGCAGGACTACTTCAACAGCATCGTGCGCCTGCAGATCGCACAACAGCAGCAGCGGTTGCCCAACCATGCTGAGGAGGCCGAACTGCTGCTGGGTGGACTCGACCTCGCCTACGGACTGCGTGACGAAGCCGACCGGATCTTCCATAAGCTGCTGACGGAGGAGGCCGTCGCCGCCGACATTCGTAACCGCGCCTGGTTCTACCTGGCAAAACTGTCCTACCAGCGCGGTGACAGCGAACGTGCGCTTGCGGCCCTGCAACAGGTCAGCGGCAACATGTCGGCAACAACCCGCGCAGAAGCCACCCACCTGCAAAGCCTGCTGTTGCTGCAGCTTGGACGCAATGCAGAGGCCATAACACTGCTGGAAACCGCAGCGGCCAACCGCTACTGGAGCCCCTATCTGAAATACAACCTCGCGGTTGCGCACATCCGCAACCGGCAGTTCAGCGAAGGGACGCAACAACTGGAGCAGCTCGGGGATGCCACGGCACGCAACGATGAGCTGCGGCTGTTGCGCGACAAGGCAAATCTGGCGCTGGGTTACAGCTACCTGCAGCACGGAGAACCGGAACGTTCCAGGCAGGCGCTGGAGCGGGTGCGCCTGCAGGGGCCGCTCTCCGGCAAGGCCTTGCTGGGCACCGGCTGGGCCGATGCCGAGGCCGACGCCTATGGCCGTGCCCTGGTTCCCTGGATGGAGCTAGGCTCGCGTGGCACGGCCGACCCCGCGGTGCAGGAAGCCCTGCTGGCCGTCCCGTACGCCATGACAAAATTGCAACTGCATGGACGCGCGGTGCAACAGTACAACACGGCCATCCAGTCCCTGCAGGCAGAAAAGATCTTGCTTGGCCAATCCATCGAGGCCATTCAGCACGGCGGACTGCTGCAGGCGCTGGAGGAAGCGGGGGAGCAATCACGGGGTGGCTGGCTGCAACAGCTCGGTATTGTCAAAAAATCACCGGCACTGCGCTACCAGGTCACCCTGATGGCCTCACACGATTTCCAGGAAGCTGTTAAAAACTACATGGATCTTGGCTCCTTGCAGCATAATCTTGATACCTGGTCTGAAAACATCGCGGCCTATGACGACATGCTGGCAACCCGCAAGGCACGCTTTGCGGCGAACCGGCCGGCCGCCAACGAGGTATTGCAGCACAACCCGGTGGAAAGGCTGAACCAGGGCCGGGCGCAACTCGCCGCCAGGCTCGTCGACATCGAGGCGCGCAACGACCCGGTCGGCCTGGCAAGCAGCGAGGAACTGCAGCAGTGGCAGCAGCTGGAAGCTATTGCAGCGCGACTGGCGCGACAGGCGCCAACGGCGCAAACCGCCGCATTGCAGGACAAGCAGCAGCGCCTGCGCGGCATCCTGATCTGGCGGCTGAACGCCGACTACAAGGCGCGCCTGCACACGGCCAGGCAGCAGCTTGCAGAGCTGGATGCGTTGTCCGGCGATACCCGGCAGGCACTGGACAAGCTGCAGCACGCCGGGCTCGATACCCCTGCCGGATTCGGTGATTTCAGCCAGCGCATTCAACAGCAGAAAGTCACGCTGCAGCAACTGCAGACACGCACCGCGAGAACCCGTCTGGCCCAGGGGGCCAGGATCGAGATGCTGGCCGTCACGGAACTCGAACAGCAACAGCAACGCCTCGACAGTTACATCGTCCAGGCGCGTTTCGCCCTGGCCCAGACCTATGACGACGCCCTGCAGGGCAATAGCGGAGCAACACCATGAAGGTGGCAGTTCCGGGCAGTGTCCTGGCTGCTGTTCTGTGCTGCGGCTGCAGCATCCTTGGTGGCGGGCAGGAAGCGACGATTGCCAGCCTGGGCAAACGGCCGCCACAACTGCAGGATGCACCGATCCAGGCGCACGAACAGCTGGCGATAACCGCCTACAGCGAGTTCCTGGAAACCGGCGACAGTTCCGCAGCGCGCCCGCTCGCCATGCGCCGCATCGCCGACCTCAACCTGGAAGCGGAGCCAGTGCCGCAGGCAGACACAACGGTACTATCCGAATCGGTCCGCGCCGCCGACTCCATCAAGCTCTACCGGCAAGTGCTGGAGCTCTACCCGGAACGAGACGACAACGACCTGGTGCTGTATCAGCTGGCACGGGCCTATGAACACAACGGCCAGCCGGAGGAGTCGCTGGCAACGCTTGCCAGGCTGGTGCACGAGTACCCGGACAGCAGCTATACGCTGGAGGCGCACTTCCGCCGCGGCGAAATCCTGTTTGTGCGCAAGGACTACCGTGCAGCCGAACAGGCCTACGGCGCTGTCATCGCCGCGGGTGATGCCAGCCCGTTCTACCGGCAGTCACTGTATAAATCCGGCTGGTGCTATTTCAAGCAAAGCCTGTTCAGCGAGGCACTTGACAACTTTGTCAGCCTGCTTGACCTGGAGCTGCAGGACACGGTCAGCAGCGAGGAGCGCCTTGCAACCCTGGCTCCCGCCAGGCGTGAACTCGTCGCCGACACCCTGCGCGTCACCAGCCTGAGTTTTGCCTATGAAAACGGCGCGGACACGATTGCTCAATATTTCAGCCGGCACAACGCACGCGAGTACGCAGACCTGCTCTACGAGAGCCTCGGGCTGCTGTACCTGCAACAGGAACGCTACACGGATGCGGCCGGCACCTTCCAGTCCTTCGTCGAACTGCATCCCGTACACCGGCAGGCACCGCGTTTCCAGATGCGCGTCATCGAGACCTACGAACAGGGCAGATTCCCCAGCCTGGTGCTGCAGGCCAAGCAGGACTTCGTCGAGCGCTACCAGCTGCAGGGGAGCTACTGGCAGCACCACGACAGCAGTGATTCCGCCCAGGTCCTGGAATATCTCAAGCTGACCATGACCGACCTGTCCCGCCATTACCACGCACAGGCACAGCGCACGCACAAGCCGGAAGATTACCAGCAGGCCATACACTGGTATCAGACCTTCCTGGGATCCTTTGCCGATACTGCTGAGGCGCCGCAGATGAATTTCCTGCTGGCGGAACTGCTGTATGAATCCGGCGATTTCCAGGCCGCCACGCATGCGTACGTGCACACGGCCTATGACTACGGCGAGCATGCCAGGGCGGCCGAGGCCGGCTACGCCGCGGTCCTTTCCTACGCACGAGCCGAGGAACAACTTTCCGCCACCGCAAGGTCTGAGTGGCACAGGCAGTCAATCGAGCATGCCCTGCGCTTTGCCAGCAGCTTCCCGCAACACCCCGAGGCACTTGCGGTCCGCACCCGCACGGCGGAACAACTGCTCGCCATCAAGGAACCGGAGCGTGCCATTGGGGTAGCGCAGAGTGTCACAGCCGACCCGGCGGCAACGGCGGAGCAGCAGCGCGCCGCCTGGAACGTGCAGGCACATGCCGGCTTCGACCTCGGGGACTATCTCCAGGCCGAGCACGCCAGCCAGCAGGTCCTGTCACGAACCGCCAGCGACAGCAATGAAAAAGAATCAATAATAGAGATACTTGCAGCATCAATTTATAAACAAGGTGAGTCCGCGATGGCGGCAGGTGATACCAGCGCGGCCGTGGCGCACTTCGCACGTGTGCGCCAGGCCACGCCGTCAGCCGCGATTGTCGCCACGGCCGAGTACGATGCCGCCGCGGGCTTGCTGCAGCTGCAGGCATGGTCAAGTGCCGCAGCAACCCTGGAGCGCCTGCGCGCTGACTACCCGAACGATCCCAGGCAGGCCGAAATCACCCGGCGCCTGGCAACTGCGTACCTTGCGGCACAGCAGCCGCAGCAGGCAGCCGCGGAATTTGAACGCATCGGGCACGGCCCTGGCGCGGACGAGATCCGTCGCGAAGCCCTGTGGCAGGCCGCCGAACTCCATGTCGAGGCAAGCCAGCTCGAACGCGCCATCGAGGTCTACCGCTACTACGTCGAAGAGTTTCCGCACCCGGTAGAGACAGCCATCGAGGCGCGCCAGCATATTGCGGAGCACTACGCCACCCTGGGTGACAACGCCGCGCAGCAGCACTGGCTGGCGGCCATTATCAGCGCCGACCGCCAGGCCGGCAGTGGCCGCAGCGACCGCACCCGCTATCTCGCCGCACAGGCAACTTTCCTGCTGGCTGAATCGGCCTACCAGGCCTATCGCGGCGTACCGCTGCGGTTGCCTTTAAAGCAAAGTCTTACGGCAAAAAAACAGCTGATGGAAACTGCACTGCGGCACTACGAACAGGCCGCCGCCTACCAGGTCGCGATCGTCACCACGGCAGCGACCTGCAGAACTGCGGAAATCTATGCACACATGGGCCAGGCATTGCTGCAGTCGGAACGTCCGGCCGGTCTCTCGAACGAGGCACTGGCGGAGTACGACATGCTGCTTGAAGAGCAGGCATACCCGTTCGAAGAGCAAGCCATCACACTGCATGAAACCAATATCCAGCGTATCGATTCCGGCCTGTACGACGCATGGATCGGCAGAAGCCAGGCAAGCCTCGCGACCCTGGTCCCGGCGCGTTATGCGAAACTTGAAAGGAGTGCGACCTATGTTCAGGCACTATACTGAGTTACTGCTTGCGATCTGCCTGTTCCTGCAGGCAGGTTGCAGCAGCATGCCGGGTGAGCGTCAATCCACCACGCAGGCACACACCATCACACCGGTGCTGCAGGCAGACTACCTGGAAGCCATCGCCCTGATGCAGGAGCATGAGTGGCAGGCTGCGCAGCAGCAACTGTCACCGATTACAATCTCGCATCCGCAGCTGTCCGGGCCCTGGCTCAATCTTGGCATCACTTACCTGCAGCTTGGCGACGGCAGTGCCGCCGAGGCCGCTTTCAGACGGGCGCTCGACGCCAACCCGGGGAACATCGAGGCATGCAATCAGCTCGGCGTCCTGTCCCGCCGTGCGGGCAACCTCGACGAGGCGCGCCGCTTCTATGAGGCAGCACTGCTGCATGACCCGGATTACCCGGATGCACACTGGAACCTGGGCATTCTCCACGACCAGTATCTCTCGAACCCGCAACTGGCCCTGCAGCACTACGAACGCTACCGGGCGCTTACCGGTTCCGGGGACCCGCAGTTGCAGGGATGGATCGACGAGCTGCGCCTGCATGACCGGGCAGAGACCATGACCGCGAAGGTAAAGCCATGAAGCATGCCATGAACACGCTGCTTGCCGTCGCCCTGACGGGCGCCACCCTGCTGGCTTATGGCGCGGACAACCTCGACATGGACGGCACCACGGTTATCGGCAACCGCGAACTGCCCAAGGCGCTGCATATCGTCCCGTGGAAGGCGGCGGACAGCGGCGACCTCGCGGGCCGCCCCCTGAACAGCCTGGTAGACCAGACACTGGAACCCCTTGACCGTGACGTATTTCTCAGGGAGATCGAGTACTACGAAGCAGTTCACGGATTTGGGCTGGCACATCAGTAAAGTCTTGGTTACTCGTCACTGAATCGCGCACACAGGAGCTCAATATGGACGCCTATCAAACCATTGTCGGATTCTTCCAGTCCGGCGGCCTGTTCATGTATCCGATCGTGGTGGTCCTTGCCCTGGGGCTGGCCATCACCATCGAACGCTACATCTACCTGACCCTGGCCAGGAACAGCAACCAGCGCCTGTGGAAAAAACTCATGCCCCTGCTGCAGGAAGGCAAGTACCTGCAGGTCACGGACATCACTGAAAAATCCCGCTCCGCTATCAGCCACATCTTCAGCTACGGTCTCAACCGTGCACGCACCTCGCGGCGCCGCGATGATGTCGAGATCGCCATGGAAGAAGGCCTGATGGAAACCGTGCCGAATCTCGAGAAACGCACCGCCTACCTTGCAACCTTTGCCAACATCGCGACGCTGCTGGGCCTGCTGGGCACCATCATCGGACTGATCCAGGCATTCACCGCGGTCGCCGCGGCAAACCCGGCGGAGAAGGCCGACATGCTCTCCGCCAGTATCTCCGTCGCCATGAATACCACGGCCTTCGGCCTGATGGTCGCCATTCCGCTGCTGCTGATGTACGCGGTGCTGCAGACCAAGACCACCCAGCTGGTCGACAGTCTGGAAATGGCCTCGGTGAAATTCCTCAACCTGATTACCGAACGTCCCATTGCCGAGGACCAGCCCTGCATGAGACGCCGCCTGCGCCGCCGCGCCGGGCAGCAGCAACCGGCCGACATCAATATCACCGCCTTCATGAACCTGATGGTGATACTGGTCCCGTTCCTGCTGATCACGGCAGTGTTCTCGCGCATCACCATCCTGGAACTGAACCTGCCTGCGGCTGCCGCGGAAAAGCAGCAGCAGGAAAACCCGGTATTTGCGCTGGAAGTCATTGTGCGCGCCACCAGCATCGAGGTCGGCGACCGGCACGGGGGCCTGATCAGGCGCATCGCAACCACTGACCAGGGGCATGACTATGCCGCGCTTTCCGAACTGCTGCAGCAGGTGAAGGCGCGCTTTCCCGACCGGCTGGATGCGACCCTGCTGCTGGAACCCGACATCCCCTACGACACCATGGTGCAGGTGATGGACAATGTACGCGCCGCGCGGGTCGTGCAGGCCGGCAGCCTGCAAACCGCGGAGCTGTTCCCGGACATCTCTATCGGGGATGCGCCCGCCGACAGCCTGAAGGTCGCCGTCAGCGGCAAGGAGAAAGCACCATGATCATGTCACGCCGCGCCAAACGCATGGAACGCCACCACAAGCGCGCCGGCCGCGGCAGCGCGATCAACCTGGTCTCCCTGATGGATATCTTTACCATCCTGGTGTTCTTTCTGCTGGTCAACTCGTCCGATGGCGAAGTCCTGCCGACGCACAAGTCCGTCAACCTGCCGGAATCCGTTGCCGAGGAGAAACCGCGCGAGACCCTGGTTGTCATGATCACCGGTTCCGATATCCTGATTCACGGCGACGTGATCGCCAGCATCGATACTGTCCTGCAGGAAACCGGCAGCACCTCATTGGTACTCAAGACCGCACTGGAGGAACAGGCTCGCCGGACCCGTTCACCGCAACGCGGAGATGCGCCGGCCCTGCGCGAAGCCACCATCATGGGTGACAGGGAGATTCCCTACCGGCTGCTGAAGAAAGTCATGGCCACCTGCACCCGGGCCGGGTACGGACGTATCTCGCTGGCGGTACTGCAACGGCCACTGGAGGAGGGCTGATCCATGGCCGTGTCGGTCCATACGCTCAACATGCCGTGGGAATTCTCGGCGGACGCGGATGCCCGCTTTCAGCGCATCCTGCGCTACAACCTGATCGCCTTTCTCATCCTGGGACTGATCATGCCGTGGCTGCCCTTGCCGCAGCTTGACAGGCACGTTGCCGAGGAATTGCCACCGCGCATGGCAAAGCTGCTACTGGAGGCTAAGCCGGTTCCTCCGCCGCCGAAACCCGAGCCGGTCATCCTCAAACCGAAACCGCAGGCCAAGCCAGAACCGGCCCCGAAACCGGTCAAGCAGCCGAAGCCGAGCAGGCAGCAGGCCAAGGTGAACAAACCCGCAGCGGTGAAGGAAACCATCAGCGCACGGCAGCAGGCGCAGCAGTCCGGCCTGCTGGCACTCAGGGACACCCTGTCCGACCTGCGCCAGAATCGCGCAAGCAGCAGCCTGCGCAACACCCGTGACCTGTCAAACGCGGGTGGGCAGGCGCGCAAGACGGAACGCGCCATCCTGACCTCCGGTACGACCCGCAGCAGCGATGGTATCCAGACCGCCAGCCTGAGCCGCAATACCGGCGGCACCGCACTGGCAGCCCGATCCACGACACGGGTGCAGAGCCCCACCGGCGCGGCCGCCACTGGCGGAAGTGTCGGCGGCAAGGACAGGGCGGGGCGCTCCGCCGGTCGCAGCATCGAAGAGATCCAGATGATCTTTGACCGCAACAAGGGCGCGATCTACAGCATCTACAACCGCGCCCTGCGGCAGAACCCGACATTGCAGGGCAAGGTCGTACTGCAGCTCACCATCACGCCATCGGGCAGGGTTACCCACTGCACGGTCGTCTCCAGCGAACTGGGCGACACCGCGCTGGGCGACAAAATTGCGCAACGCGTCAAGCTGTTTGACTTCGGCGCAGAGGATGTCAACGAAGTCACCATCACCTATCCCATCGACTTCCTGCCCGCCTGATCCACACCTGTTGAGCAGGCCGGACGGAAAAGGCCACGTCCCGGCAGACATCGTATAGACTGCACACATGCGCTATTCCCTCGCGGCCGATGCCCTTGTCATCCTGCATCTTGCATTCATCGTGTTCGTCATGCTGGGTGGTCTGCTGTTGCTGAAATGGCGGTGGCTGATCTTTCTGCACCTGCCTGCCGTGGTTTGGGGCACCCTGGTCGAACTGCGTGGCTGGTTGTGTCCGCTGACACCGCTGGAGCAACATTTCAGAACACTCGCGGGTGAAACCGGCTACAGCGACGGGTTTGTCCAGCACTACCTGCTGCCGCTCATCTATCCTGCCGGACTGACACGCGATGTGCAGACTATCCTTGCCGTGGTTGTGCTTGCCACCAACCTGGTGATCTATGCCGTGGTATACGTAAAATACCGGCGAAGCAGGCATAACACCTGATGTAACAGGAGATCGCCTCCAGCTCACGATGAAAATTTCCAGACAACAACTGCAGCAGGCAGCCGGTGATGGCATCCTTTCCCCCGAGCAGGCCGAGGCGCTATACCACTACCTGAAACGCCAGCCCGGCACGGGACCGGACTTCAATTTCACCCATATCCTCTACTACCTGGGCGGG
Source organism: uncultured Gammaproteobacteria bacterium (assembly GCA_963701455.1). GTDB lineage: Bacteria > Pseudomonadota > Gammaproteobacteria > UBA9214 > UBA9214 > UBA9214. The sequence goes on along the minus strand of CAVPAE010000002.1, from coordinate 231,165 downwards.
CTCACCGCCATCGGGGCCATGACGCTGTTCATGAACCTCGGCTGGGAGGAATTCGGTGGCTGGGGCATCCTCGCCATCTCGCTGGTGTATGCCTTTATCGGCCTCGTGCTGACCACGCGCTTCGAACATGCCGGGCACCTGATTCCTGCAGGGATCTGCGCCACCTTCGTGGTCGCCATCACGCCGCTTGCCATCTATGGCCTGCAGCAGGGCATGGGCTGGTGGCCGGACGACACGACCTACCAGGCGTATCACCATTACATCAAGTGGCACTGGATCTACCTGGAGTTCGGCACCCTGATCGCGGGCGCCATCATGGCATGGCGCTACCGCTACCCGTTCCTGGTGATGCCGATCGCCGTCACCCTGTGGTACATGTCGATGGACATGGCGGACATGCTCACGGGCGGCGCTTCCGACTACGAGTTCAAGGCCTTCGTCTCAATGTGGTTCGGTCTGCTGACGACCCTGATCGCGTTCTGGGTCGACATCCGTTCACGGCAGGCAGGGGATTACGCCTTCTGGCTTTACCTGTTCGGTGTCATGGCTTTCTGGTGCGGGTTGAGCATGCAGCATTCAGACAGCGAACTGGCGAAGTTTATCTACTTCCTCACCAACCTTGGCCTGATCGGCATCGGCGCCGTGCTGGTGCGGCGCGTGTTCGTGGTGTTCGGCGCCCTCGGCTGCGCCGGCTACCTGGAACACCTGGCATCGAGCATCTTCGAGGACAGCTGGCTGTTCCCGATCGCCCTGACAGCCATTGGCCTTGGCATCGTCTACCTCGGCATCCTCTGGCAACGACACGAGCCGTTGATTACCGCAAGGATGCAGGCACTGCTGCCAGGGGAGTTGCGGGAATTGCTTGCCGCACGCCGCCAGGCCTGACGACATGCCCCGCAGGGAGTGCCGCAGGGCAGATGTCAGGAACCGGATTCAGTCGGTTGACGGCGCGGCGTTCTCGTCCAGCCAGTTGACCACGGCTTCCACCAGCGCTTCATTACTGCCCTGGAACATATGACCCGCGCCGGCAATCTCGACCTGCATATAAGCCGTGTTACCGGCACGCCCGGCAGCCGCCGCACGTTCGCCAACCGTCTCTTTGACCGTGGGCAGATCGTTCTCACCGTACAGGTCCAGCATCGGCAGCGTAATTTTTCCGATCCAGGCAGGCACGTCGCCGTTGTCCGCCTGCCGCGTTCCCGACAGCCCGATCGCCACCAGTCCCAGCACCGGCGGATCTTCAGTCCCGGCCAGCCACCAGGTCGCCATCTGGGCACCAAGGCTGTGCGCGACGATCACGATATTGTCGATACCCTGTTCCTGCAGGAAGCGAATACCGGCGTCAATCCGCGGCGGAACCTCGCCGAAGATCGGGTAGTAGTCTGGCACCGTGGCATCGGCTTCCAGGATCGGCATCTGCAGCGACAGCGTCGACCAGCCATGCCCCGGCAACTGCTCGCGCAGCGGGTTGATGACATCCGGCCAGTCGGGATGTACTCCGATGCCGTGAATCAGGATGACGCCGCCCTGCGGCGACTCACTGTCGGATTCCGTGTAGATCGACAGGAATTCCTGCCCGTCGGCATCCAGCATTTCGGCCTCGCCGGTGAGGATCGCGTCCACGACCTGTTCCGCCCAGCGTTGTTCGCGCTCGATATCCGATGCCGCCACGGTGCCGGATATAACGCCTGCCACCAGCAGTACAAGCCAGATCTTGATACCGTTATTCATGCCCATCGTTTACTCCCTCACGTGAAATGGAATTGCGGGCAGTGTTACCCGGAGAGGGGGTATTTGCAACCGCTCTGGCGCAGGGGATTCAGGCCGCAACCGACCGCTGTCGCGGCATCAACGCGAATCCTGGCCGACCGCCATTCTGGTCATCAACTCCGGGTTAAGCTGCCTTTCAGATAATGCACGCAACTAATCGTTTTTATTATATATTTACCCTGTTTTCAGCAGGCCTGATCGCGCTGGCAACGACCGGCTGCACAACCAGCCCCGCTGCGCCTGCCGCGCAAACACCCGCCGGCGTGCCGACCGCGACAACCCACCCGGGTGTCCGGGTCGCAACGGCCATGCGTTGGAGCCCCTTATCGCTACGGCGGTTCCAGCCCGCGCGGCTTTGACTGCAGCGGACTGGTCTACTACGCCTTCCGGGAAACAGGTATTCGCGTGCCCCGAACCACCGGCGCACAACTGCGCCACGCGCAACCGGTAGCGCTGTCACTGCTCCACCCCGGCGACCTGCTGTTTTTCCGCCAGCGATCCAGCCGGGTCTCCCATGTCGGCATCTATGTTGGCGACGGCTGGTTTATCCATGCACCGTCGAGAGGCAAGCGGGTATCCTATGAATCCATGCAGAACAGCTACTGGAAACCCCGGCTGGTCGCAGCCGGCCGGTACGACTGACAGATAGCGGCTGCGTCAGCGGCGATGCCTTGCAACACAACGATCAGAATCGGGGAAGCGGAATGCACACAGACATCTTCAGACTGGCGACATGCGTTATCATGCTTTGCATGACAGCTCCCGTGCTTGCTGACAACACAACGACAACGCTGGCGCCGTGTCCGGACAGCCCGAACTGTGTTTCCAGCCAGGCGCCCGAAACCGATCGCGAACATTACATTGCACCCTTGCGTTTCACTGGTGACGCTGCCGACGCCTGGCAAAGACTGAAGACCGCCGTGCTGATGGAAAAGCGCGTCACTATCGTCGCAGAGCAGGAAGACTACCTGCATGCCGAGATGCGCAGCCTGATATTCCGCTTCGTCGATGATATCGAGTTTTCCCTTGCAGCCGACACCGGTCTGATTCACGTCCGTTCCGCTTCGCGTGTGGGGCACAGTGACTTCGGCGTCAACCGCAAGCACGTGGAACGCATCCGCGCTGCATACGATTCACAGTCAGCCAGGTAGCTTGGCATGGACGCGGAAGGTGTCATCAAGTTCGAGCTGCGCTATCGCGTGGCCGAACCCATTGCGCTGACCGAATTCGCTGAACTCAACGCGTGGCGCAGCCGCCTCTGGCAGCTACGGCTGATCGGACAGGACCCGCAGCGCTACGACGGTTACGGCTTTGGCAATGTCAGCATGCGGCACGGACCGCGTGATGCGCCCTGCGGCAACCGTGCCTTCGTTATCAGTGGCACGCAGACCGGCGCGTTACCGGAACTCGACGCTCGCCACTACACGCTGGTGGAAAGTTATGACGCCGCCGCCAACTGCGTTGTTGCACAAGGGCCGGTCAAACCTTCCTCGGAATCCCTGACACACGGGATAATCTACGACAGGGATAGCCGGATACAGGCGGTCCTGCACGTGCACTCACCCGACATCTGGCAGACTGCCAGCGCACAGGGGATGCCGGTCACCGATGCGTCCGTGGCCTACGGCACACCCGCCATGGCAGACGAGGTGCAGCGACTGTTCCGGGAGACGGATGTCCTCCGGCAAAACATCTTCTCCATGGGCGGACATGAAGATGGCATCGTGGCCTTCGGGGAAACCGTGGCGGAGGCGGGCACAACGCTGCTGGCTGCACTGGCGCTGGCCAACAACAGCAGCGACAATAAAAAATAGCAGGGCAGGGATGTAATGGGAAAGAAATACAAAGAGATAACAGACGAACTTAAAGCATTCATCGAGACACAGAAGCTGTTCTTCGTGGGCACCGCAACCGCCGGAGGCAGGATCAACGTATCACCCAAGGGCATGGACAGTCTGCACGTGCTCGACCGCAACCGCATCGCCTGGCTGAACCTGACCGGCAGCGGCAACGAGACCGCCGCGCATGTCCGGGAACTCAATCGTATGACCCTGATGTTCTGCGCCTTCGAGGGCAGCCCGCTTATCCTGCGCCTCTACGGTAATGCGAAAGTCATACACATGCGTGATGCCCAATGGCAGGAACTGTATCCACGCTTCAAGCCACTGCCGGGAGCACGGCAGATCTTCGATATGGATATCGACCTGGTACAGACCTCCTGCGGCATGGGTGTCCCGCTGTTTGACTATGCGGGTGACAGGGAACAGCTCATCGACTGGGCAGCGCGCAAAGGCGACGCAGGCCTGGAGCAATACCGGGAAGAAAAGAACCGGACAAGCCTGGACGGCAAGCCTACGCATATCCTGGAAGACAGCGATTGAGCAGTCTGGCTAGCCCTGCAGCGCCTTGAGGATGAGCAGGAACACCCAGGTACCCAGATAGGCTCCGACCACAGCGAGCAATGACAACAGGGTCCATATATCAAAAGCCCGTTCCTGCTCCTGTGTCATTTTTCGGTTATTCGATTTCATGGCATCGAGTCTAGCGACCCGATGTGACTGCCATTTTACAGAATTATTAGGATTTGATTAGGAAATTCCGTCTGTCATCCGTCGCCACCACCAGACTGGATATCCAGGTTGAAGTGAAGCAGGGGAGTTGCATTGCACTACCGTCCAGGCCAAAAACACTGCTGCCCAGCCCGCTCGTCACGACATACTCGGCGATATAGCCATGCATCTGGCCACTCACGGTAACAGCCTGCACGGGGGTGCAAAGGGTGACAAGTGCAGCCAGCAGAAGGGTAACGAGACCCCGGTTTTTCATTGTTCCTGAATATCCTTAATAGCAAGAAGTCCTGTCACACGCAGCCGGCAAATCGATTTTACACTCCCAATTTATCAGCGTTTGTGCTCGAGACTCAAACCGAATTCAAACCTGTCGATCCTGATGCCTTCAGGAAATGCCTCTCTCAGACGTCGTTCGAACTCCTGGTAGACTTCAGCCTTGTGTTGCTGAACGTCATAATCACGACTCCCCGTATCGATGCCATCCACCTCGACATCCATCTTGAACTCGATATCCGGGGCAATCTGAAAACGTATCTTTTCCATGATGACTTACTCCTCGTGAATTGTGTGACAAGTCACTCTTTACAGTCATGGCAAGGAACACTGTAACGAGGCAACCTGTAAATATTGATTACTGGTTACGTGGTTGCTCTGCAGTATTCAGTATAGCCGCACCTGGTTTACGGGATGTGCATCCCGATGGGGGCCTCAATGCCGGAAACAGGGGAGTCCCGGTATTCCCTGATATTTACACTATTTAACATAATATACATTATACGAACTCTCACATATTCATAATAAGACACAAACCCTGCCAGTCCCTGCCGATTAGTGTATAAATCCGCACATTCATTCATTTATATACTCTGGTTATGCGTTACCCGGTTTCTCTCTTTGCTCTTGTTGCTTCACTGGTTACGTCTGTGCAGGCCGAAACTTTCATCCTGCCGCCTGCGGACGTCGATATTGTCGGTTTTGTGCAGCAGGTTCCAGCCAGCCGTGATGAAACCCTGCTGGATATCGCACGCCGCTATGACATCGGCCAGAACGAAATCCTGCTGGCCAATCCGGATGTCGACCGCTGGCTGCCCGCCGATGGTTCCCGGGTTGTCCTGCCCACCCGTTACATCCTGCCAAATGCCGAGCGCACCGGGCTGATCCTGAACCTGCCGGAAATGCGGCTGTATTATTATCCGAAGACCGGACCCGGCGAGACGCCTGTGGTGATTACCCACCCGATCAGTGTGGGCAGAATGGACTGGGAGACGCCACTGGGGATGACGAAAATCGTCAGCAAGCAGGTCGACCCCGAATGGCGCCCGCCGCAGTCAATCAAGGACGAACATGAAAAGGAAGGTGATCCCTTGCCGGATGTCGTCCGCGCCGGACCGGATAATCCACTGGGACGCTATGCCATGCGCCTGGGCATTCCCGGCTACCTGATACACAGCACCAACAAGCCCTACGGCGTCGGCATGCGCGTGACTCATGGTTGTATTCGCATGTACCCGGAAGACATCGAAAAGGTGTTCGATGACATTCCCGTCGGCACACCGGTACGGATCGTCAACCAGCCGATCAAGCTGGGTTGGCTGGCCGGGTCGCTGTTTGTCGAGTTACACCCGCCGCTTGAGGAAGATGAGGAAAAGTACGGGGATTACATGCAAAGCGTACTCAATGGCATCGCGGATTTCCTCGCGACCGGGAATGACGCGCCGGACATTGATTCCAGACGCAGAATCAATCTCAGCGGCCGCGCGCTGCGCCAGGCAGTATCGGAAAGAAGCGGCATCCCTGTCATTATTACGCGCTAGCTACTGCGCGCACTCTTCCCGAAATGACAAAGCCCCCGAAGGGGCTTTGTGCTGTTGCCTGTAACTACTTTCAGGCTGAGACAGTCTTACTTGTGCATTGCCTTCTTGAACATGCGGTCAATCTTGGTTTCTGTCTCTTCAGAAGTTGCCTTGGCTTCATTGGCCGTGGCATTGGCCTGTGCAGCCAAAGCCTTGGCCTCAGCGGCCTCTGCCCTGGCGGCGCTGGCTTCAGCGCTGGCGGCACTGACGTCCGCCTTCAGGGCATCCAGATCGCCGGTCGTGGCGCAACCTGACAGCCCGACATAGGCAGCCGCCAGTGAAATCACGGCGAGTTTACGAATTCGATGTGTCTTTCCAATCATTCCTGTCTCCTGGGTGCATGAGCAATACCTGCTCGTTATTTCTGCCGCCGGAATCCTGACGCATTGCCAATCAGCATCCATTACCTTGCGACGTCGACGCAATCCTACCTGATAATTCGCACAAGATGAACAAGAGTTCACATACACGCCCCCTGCTCCGCCGGCCTAGCGGATCTCGACCGGGGTTCCGACCTTCGCCCATTGGAACAGAACGTCAATTTGTGCGTTGGTCAGCGCCACGCAGCCATTGGTCCAGTTATACTCCCGGTGGACTTCCAGGTCTCCGCTCCCTACCCCGTGGATCCCGATTAATCCACCCAGTGGCGTATTCTGCGGGGGCGTTTTTCCCGCCTGCACGGCACGCCGGATCTGCTGCCAGTGTTCCTCATTGATCCGCCCGTCCTGAAGCGCCCGGTCCGCCGCTTCCATGTCCGGGTAGGTCAGGCCCAGGAAGCGGTAATAACGGGACTCTTTCCCTATCCAGCCAATCCTGAAATTCCCCAGCGGCGTCTTGTTGTCCCCGCGCGTCCTGAAATAGGTCTTGCCGAAGCGGCCGATTGCAATCTCGTTGAATGTCGCGAGCACACGGTCTCCCTGCAAAACCTCCAGGGTCCGTTTGTCGGTATCGATAAAAATGCGCACACCGCCGGCGACTGCCTCGAAGCGTGCCGGCAGCAGAATAAGCAGCCCGGCCAGGATGCAAGCACTAACGCGCGATCGTTGTTTTAACATGCGACCGCACACTACCATAAGATGCCTCTTTCGGCGTGATCATTTTGCCGGCAGTAACCCGCTACGGCGGTCGGCATCGGCAACAGGGAAATACCATGTATACATCAGAATTCCAGCTTGACGATTCCATCGTGTATCTGAATCACGCGGCCGTCTCGCCCTGGCCAAAACGGACCGCGGATGCCGTCAGGGATTTTGCCGTGGAGAACGCGGCCTGGGGTTCCAGGCGTTACCTGGAGTGGATGAAGACCGAGACCCGCCTGAGACAGCAGCTGCAGACCCTGATAAACGCGCGCAGTGCGGATGAAATCGCCCTGCTGAAGAACACCTCCGAGGCCTTGTCGGTGGTTGCCTATGGACTGCCCTGGCAGGCAGGCGACAAGGTCGTGATCAGCAACCAGGAATTCCCGTCCAATCGTATCGTCTGGGAGTCGCTGGCGAAATATGGCGTGGCGACCGAGGCGGCGGACCTGTCAAGCGGCGACACACCCGAAGCGGCCTTGATCGCCTGCATGGACGACCACACCCGGCTGCTCTCGGTCAGCTCCGTGCAGTACGGCACTGGCCTGCGGCTTGACCTGGACAGACTCGGCAGCGCCTGTCGCGAGCGCGGGATCCTGTTTTGCGTGGATGCCATCCAGAGCCTTGGCGCGCTGACTTTCGACGTGCAGTCCTGCCAGGCGGACTTCGTCATGGCAGACGGGCACAAGTGGATGACAGGACCGGAAGGCATCGCCCTGTTCTACTGCCGCGCCGAAAGCATGGAGCGGCTGGACCTGAAGCAGTACGGCTGGCATATGGTCGAGGACCCGTCGGACTACTGCCGCACCACGTGGGAAACGGCACGCAGCGCGCGCCGTTTCGAGTGCGGCAGCCCCAACATGACCGGTATCCACGCCCTGCACGCCAGCCTGGAGCTGTTGCTGGAAGTTGGCATGGCGACGATCCAGCAACAGGTCCTGGAAAACACCCGTTTCATGCTCGATTTTTTCAACAGCCATGCCGACCGGTTTGCGCTGCTCACTCCGCAGGCGACGGAGCAGCACGCGGGTATCGTGACTTTCCGGCCGTTGCAGGAAACCCCGGAATCACTGCATGAAATGCTGACAGCTGCAAATGTCGCCTGCGCCCTGCGCGGTGGCGGCATCCGCTTCTCGCCGCATTTCTACACGCCGCGGAAAAAACTCTGCAAGGCACTGGCACTGCTCGAGCGCTAGCCCGCGGCGCAAACATGCGGCCACTCATTTTCCCGGCAGCGAGCCGATAGTACCGGGTACGAATGGCCGCAGAGCCAGCCGCATTGCAAGCAGACCTGCAATGCAACTTGGGGGATATCCGTCTGTCGAAACGACAAGCAGGCGTACACTTGGCACTACAACACCGTTGATCGCTTAACAGGCCCTGGCGTATGAACTGGATAATCGAGCTAATCGTTACATTCACCGCCATCGGATTCATGATGGCACGGCAGGCGCCACGCCAGCTCTGGGCAGCTGTAACCGGCGCCGGACTTGTCTGGTGGTCCCTGATGCACGCACCGGCATCCTGGTTGCTGGTGCTGGCATGGTCGCTGTTCATCCCGGTTGTCGCCTTGCTGTTGCTGTCGACCCTGCGCCGGCAACTGCTGATCGCTCCCCTCCTCGCCCTCTACCGAAAAGTCCTGCCCGAGATGTCCGACACTGAACGCGAGGCGCTGGAAGCCGGCACGGTCTGGTGGGAAGCCGATCTGTTCAGCGGCCAGCCCGACTGGCACAAGCTGGTGGGCTACCCTGCACCGCAGCTCACGGCAGAGGAACAGGCGTTCATCGACGGCCCGGTCAACGAACTCTGCAGCATGGTCAACGACTGGGAAATCACCGAGGAGTTGCATGACCTGCCAGAGCAGGTGTGGGACTACCTGAAGCAGCAGGGCTTCTTCGGCATGATCATCCCGAGACAGTACGGCGGTCTGGAGTTTTCCGCCAATGGCCATTCCGCCGTCGTCATGAAAGTCGCCAGCCGCAGCATCTCGGCTGCAGTTACCGTCATGGTGCCCAATTCGCTGGGGCCAGCCAAGTTGCTGTTGACCTATGGCACCGAGGCACAGAAGGAACACTATCTGCCGCGACTTGCAAAGGGCATCGAAATTCCCTGCTTCGCCCTGACCGGCCCGGAGGCCGGCAGTGATGCCGCTTCCATGCCGGATACGGGGCTGGTCTGCCGCCAGGCATTCAACGGCAAGGATGATGTACTGGGTATCCTGCTGAACTGGGAAAAGCGCTATATCACCCTGGGCCCGGTGGCAACACTGCTCGGCCTGGCCTTCCATCTGCATGACCCGGAACACCTGCTGGGTGAAGTCGAGGACATCGGCATCACCCTGGCACTGATACCCACCGACACCCCCGGGGTTGAAATCGGCAACCGGCATTTCCCGATGAGCCAGGCCTTCATGAACGGACCCAATCGCGGCGTGAACGTGTTCATCCCGATGGACTGGGTCATCGGTGGCCGGGACTACGTCGGCCAGGGCTGGCGCATGCTGATGAACTGCCTCTCCGACGGTCGCGCCATCTCCCTGCCGGCCCTGAGCACGGCATCGGGCAAACTGGTCAGTCGCAGCGTGGGCGCCTATGCCGGGGTGCGCAAGCAATTCAAGGTGCCCATCGGCAAGTTCGAGGGAATCAGCGAAGTCCTCGCCCGCATTGCCGGCAGCACCTACATCATGAATGCTACCCGGGGATTCACGACCGCGGCAATTGACAGCGGCGAAGACCCCGCCGTGGCCTCTGCCATCGTCAAGTATCACCTGACGGAGCGCATGCGCGCCGTGATCAACGACGGCATGGACATCCTCGCCGGACGCGGCATCAGCATGGGACCTGACAACTTCCTGGGACGTGCCTACCAGGCGCTCCCCATCGGCATCACCGTCGAGGGCGCCAACATCCTTACCCGCAACCTGATTATTTTCGGCCAGGGCGCAATCCGCTGCCATCCCTGGCTATACCGGGAAATGCGCGCCGTGGCATCCGGCGATGTCGTCGCCTTCGACGAGGCACTGCGGGGTCATGCCAGCCTGGTCATGAGCAACCTGTCACGCGGCCTGTTCCATGCGGTGACCGGCGGGCGTTTGCTGCGGGCGCCACAACACGGCCTGCGCGGCTGTTTCTACCGCCAGTTTGCACGCATGTGCCTGGCCTTTGCCGTCACCGCGGAAATGAGCCTGATTTCACTGGGCGGCAGCCTGAAACGCAGGGAATCCATCTCCGGGCGTCTCGGTGATGTGCTCAGCCTGCTCTACCAGGGCAGTGCCGTACTCAAGCACCACTATGACAACGGCTCGCCCGACGAGGAACTGCCATTGCTCGAATGGGCCTGCAGGGACCTGCTGTACAACATCCAGCTCCGACTGCATGAAGTCCTGGACAACTTCCCCAACCGCGTCGTTGCCCACACCACCCGCCTGCTGACCTTCCCTGCCGGCAAACCGTACAAGCGCCCCTCTGACGAGCTTGGCAGGCAACTGGCCGACACCTTGCTGAGTCCCGGCGCACTGCGTGACCGGCTTACTGAAGGTGTGTATATTCCAACCGATAACAGCGAGCCTGTCGCCCGACTCGATGACGCGCTCATAAAGACTGTCGCGGCTGAACCCGCCCTGCGCAAGCTGCGCGCCGCCGTCAGGGCGGGCACCCTGCCCCCGGGCGACCCGGAAGCACACATCGACGCCGGACTGGCTGCAGGCATCGTGACGGAACCGGAAGCGGCGGGCATCAAGGCGGCGATTGCGGCACGCAAGGCCGTCATTCAGGTGGATGAATTCCCCCCTGAATACTTCACCAGAGGCAAGGAGGGCAGCGCATGGGAGAACAACAACCCGGAGGATGGGGTGGCCGGCCGGTCTATGTAGTCGACGGCAGTCGCACGCCATTCATCAAGGCGCGCGGCAAACCGGGGCCCTTCAAGGCAACCGACCTTGCCGTTGCCGCGGGAAGACCCCTGCTCACCCGCCAACCCTTCTCTCCCACCGAGTTCGACGAGGTTATTCTCGGCTGCGTCATGCCCGGCCCGAACGAGGCCAATATCGGCCGTGTCAGCGCCCTGCGACTGGGCTGCGGGGAACGCGTACCGGCCTGGACGGTGCAGCGCAATTGCGCATCCGGACTGCAGTCCATCGACACCGCCGCACAGAACATCGCCAGCGGACGCTCCAGCCTGGTGCTCGCAGGTGGCGTGGAATCCATGAGCCATGCACCCATCCTGTTCAGCGACGCCATGGTCCACTGGCTGGCCGCCTGGGCGCAGGCACGCAGCGCCGGGGCAAGACTCAAGCTGCTGGGTGCCCTGCGGCCCGGCCACTTCAAGCCGATCATCGCCCTGCTGCAAGGCCTCACTGATCCGGTCGTCGGCCTGTCCATGGGCCAGACCGCGGAAATCCTGGCACACCGCTTTCATATCAGCCGCGACATGATGGACAACTTCGCCCTGCGCAGCCACCAGCGGCTGGACGCCGCGCACAAACAGGGGGGGCTTGACGAGATCGAGGTCATGTATGACCAGTATGGCAAGGTCTACGATCACGACGATGGCGTACGTGCGGACTCAACCCTGGAGAAACTGGCAAAACTGCGGCCGGTCTTCGACAGGGGGATCGGCAATGTCACAGCAGGCAACAGCGCCCAGATCACCGATGGTGCCGCCTGGCTCATTCTCGCATCCGAAGACATGGTGTCCCGCCATAACCTGCCGGTCATGGGCCAGCTCATCGACAGCCACTGGGCCGGACTCGATCCGGCGCAAATGGGACTGGGACCGGTGTATGCCATGGCGCCCATCATGCAGCGACACGGTTTCGACTCCGCAGATGTCGATTACTACGAAATCAACGAGGCCTTTGCGGCCCAGGTCCTTGCCTGTCAGGCCGCCTGGCAGGATGCGGATTTCTGCCGCACCGAACTGGGGCGTGACACGCCCTTCTCTGCCATCGATGAAGATCATCTCAATATCGACGGCGGCGCCGTTGCCGTCGGGCATCCCGTCGGCGCCAGCGGGGCACGTATCGCGCTGCACATGCTGAACGTGCTGCGACAAAAGAATGCCCGGCGCGGCATGGTCAGTCTCTGCATTGGCGGGGGCCAGGGTGGCGCCATGCTGATCGAGCGCCCGGTGGAGTAGCGGCATGGACAACACGACAGACAAGCAGCATTTCAGCCGGGAAACCGATAGTGAAAATATCACGTGGCTGTGCTTCGACAAGGCGGATACCGGCACCAATGTGCTGAACCCCGAGGTCTTTGCAGAACTCGACGGACACCTGAAGGCGATCGCCGCCGAATGTCCGCGCGGACTGGTCATCCTGTCGGGCAAGGCCAACGGCTTTATCGCCGGGGCAGACATCAAGTCGTTCACCCGGGTCAAGACAGAGCAACAGGCACGGGAGCTGCTGAAAGCCGGGCAGGAAGTTTTCAACCGGCTGGCCGCACTGCCCTTCCCGACCGTGGCACTGATACACGGCTTCTGCCTCGGCGGTGGCACCGAACTGGCGCTGGCCTGCCGCTACCGGGTCACGCGTGACGATCCGGGCACCCGCCTCGGTCTGCCAGAGGTCAAGCTCGGCATCCACCCGGGCTGGGGCGGCAGCGCGCGCATGGTGCCGCTGATCGGCGGCATCAAGGCGATGGACCTGATACTCAGTGGTCGTTCCGTCGACGGGCGCACCGGCAAACGCATGGGCCTGGTGGACAGCGTCGTACCGGAGCGACACCTGCGCGCCGCCGCATGCAAAATCATCCTGGATGCACCGCCCGCCTACCGTGCAGGATTTATCGACCGGCTATCCAATCATCCTGTCGTCAGACCTCTGCTGGCACGCGTGTTCCGCAAGCAGGTCGCAAGGCGCGCATCACAACAGCACTACCCGGCACCGTACGCCATGATCGACATCTGGCGGAAACATGCCAACGATCAGCCGGCGCATGCTCGCCGCCGAGGCTCGCTCGCTGGCGCAACTGGTCACCGGCCTGACGGCGCAGAACCTGGTGCGCGTATTTTTCCTGCAGGAGCAACTCAAGGCGCTTGGCAAGGACAAGACCTACAAGCCTGAACATATCCACGTGATCGGTGCCGGCACCATGGGCGGTGATATCGCGGCCTGGTGCGCCCTGCGCGGTTTCCGCGTCAGCCTGCAGGACCAGGCCCCGGAGCGAATCGCACCCGCGGTAAAACGCGCACACGTCCTGTTCAAGCGCAAGCTGAAGCTACCCAACAAGATCGTCGCCGCGATGGATCGCCTCATGCCCGACCACAAGGGATACGGCATCAGCAAGGCCGATATCGTCATCGAGGCCATTTTTGAAGACGCCGATGTGAAACGCTCGCTTTACAGGGACATCGAGCCCCGCATGAAACCGGGCGCCATCCTGGCGACCAACACGTCCAGCATTCCCCTGGAAGAACTGTCCGATGCCCTGGCGCAGCCCGGGCGCCTCGTCGGACTGCATTTCTTCAACCCGGTGGCCATGATGCAACTGGTTGAAGTGGTCAAGGGGGCATCGACCTCGGATGAAGTCGCTGCGCAGGCAATGACATTCACCCGGCAAATCGACCGCCTGCCACTGCCAGTCACCAGCACGCCGGGCTTCCTGGTCAACCGCATACTCATGCCCTACCTGATGGAAGCCGTGGAACTCGAATCCGAAGGTGTACCTCCCGCGCTCATCGACAAAGCCGCCACGACATTCGGCATGCCGATGGGACCGGTGGAACTGGCAGACACGGTCGGACTGGATATCTGCCTGCATGTTGCGGAAATACTCGCCGAACATTTCAGCGCAACAATACCGCCGCGGTTACAGAAACTGGTTGCGGACGGCAAGCTGGGGAAAAAATCCGGACAGGGATTTTACGCCTATCACAAAGGCAAGGCCGTGAAGCCGAGGGTCAGCGGGAAGAACTGGAATATGCAGGAAATCACTGACCGCATGGTGCTGCGGCTGGTCAATGAAACCGTCAGCTGCCTGCGGGAACAGGTCGTGGAGAACGGAGACCTGCTGGATGCCGGCATGATTTTTGGCACCGGGTTCGCCCCGTTCCGCGGCGGACCGGTGCACCACATCGAATCACAGGGCGGTGATAAACTGTTGCAGCAATTACACAGTTTGCAGAAACTGCGCGGTGATCGATTCAGTCCTGATCCGGGCTGGGAGACCTTGATCAACAACCAGGGGGAGTCATCTGCATGACCGGGGGAACCGAAAACAAGATAGCCGCCAGTGTCGCCGGCACGCTCGCCGGACTGTTCCGGGAGCGCGTCAAACGCACGCCCGACAAGGTTGCCTACCGCCAGTTCGACGCCACATCAGGCGAGTGGCATGACTCGACCTGGGCGGAAATGGGTACCGAGGTCGCGCGCTGGCAGGCGGCGATGGCAAACGAAGGCCTGCAGCATGGCGATCGCGTTGCCATCCTGATGCGCAACTGCAAGGAATGGGTGACATTCGACCAGGCTGCACTCGGATGCGGCTTCGTGGTCGTACCCCTGTATACCGACGACCGCCCCGAAAACACTGCCTATATCATCAACAACTCCGGGGCAAAGATCCTGTTCCTGCAGGGTGAAGACCAGTGGCAGGGAATAATCGAGGTACTCGACCAGCTGGACGGGCTGGTGCGCATCCTGACGCTGGAACCCGTGTCGGTACCCGCACAGGAAACCCGGGTACGCACCATTGCCGAATGGGCCGGCGAACCCGGCAGCGAACTGCGGACAGATGACGGGGAGCCCGGCGAACTGGCCACCATCGTGTACACCTCCGGCACCACGGGCCGCCCCAAGGGCGTGATGCTCAGCCACAGTAACATCCTGGTGAATTCCGATACCGCGCTGGACATCGTGCAGATGTTGCCGCAGGACCTGCTGATATCGTTCCTGCCGCTGTCACACACCTTTGAACGGACCGTTGGCTACTACATCCCGATGATGGTCGGCGCCACCATCGCCTACGCCCGCTCGATCCCGGAACTGGGCGAGGACCTGCAGACCATCAAGCCGTCCCTGATGATCTCGGTGCCGCGCATCTACGAACGCGTCTACAACAAGATCCAGGCCGGCCTTGCAGAGAAATCCCCGCTGGCCACCCGGCTTTTCAATCTCGCCGTCGATACCGGCTGGAAACGCTTTCTGCACCGCCAGGGCCGCGGCGGCTGGCACCCTTCCTTCCTGTTGTGGCCGCTGCTGGACAAACTGGTTGCCGGCAAGATCATGGCCAAGCTCGGCGGCAACATGCACCTGGCGGCCTCGGGCGGCGCGCCCCTGCCAACGCCGATTGCAAAGGTGTTCATCGGTCTCGGTCTCAACCTCATCCAGGGTTACGGCCTGACGGAGACCAGCCCGATCCTCACCGCCAACCCGGAAGACGACAACGACCCGAGTAGCGTCGGCGTCCCCCTGCGCGACCTGGAACTGCGCATTGGCGAGAACGATGAACTGCTGGCACGCGGCCCAAGCATCATGCTGGGCTACTGGGACAACCCGGAAGCCACTGCGGCCGTCATCGACGCCGATGGCTGGTTTCACACCGGCGACAAGGCACGCATCGAGAACAACCACGTCTACATCACCGGGCGTCTCAAGGAAATACTCGTCATGGCCAATGGCGAAAAGGTCCCGCCTGCCGACATGGAGATGGCCATTGCGCTCGACCCGCTGTTCGAACAGGTGATGGTGATTGGCGATGCCCGCCCGTTCCTGACCACGGTCATTGTGCTGAACCCGGAACAATGGGAAGGCTATGCACGTGGCATGGGGCTGGACCCCGGCGACCCGGTGGCGTTGCAGAATCCGGAACTGCATCAGGCGCTGTCTGACAAAATGGCCGGTCACCTGTCTGAATTCCCGGGATACGCACAGATACACGGCATCACCTGCACCCTCGATCCGTGGACGATCGACAACGGGCTGATCACACCGACCCTGAAGCTGAAACGCAACCGGATCATGGAACACTTTGCCGCTGACATCGACCGAATGTATGCCGGCCACTAACATGGCCAAATCCCCTGACGAAAGCGGACTCGCCATCCGCGTGATGGCCATGCCGGCCGACACCAATGCATCCGGCGACATCTTCGGTGGCTGGTTGATGTCGCAGGTCGACATCGCCGGCAGCATCCTCGCCCGGCGCCGCGCCAACGGCCGCATCGTCACCGTGGCCGTCGACTCCTTCCAGTTCCACCAGCCGGTGTTCGTTGGCGACCTGATCAGCTGTTACGCCAGCATCACCCGCGTGGGACGAACCTCGCTCACCGTTAACGTCAAGGCCTATGCCGAGCGCCAGGGTGCCACGCACGAGAGCATCCAGGTTACCGAGGCCGACCTGACCTACGTCGCGGTCGATGAACAGCGGCGGCCGCGGCCGTTGCCCCCGGCGGCCTGATAGCAGACCCACGATCCGGGAACTCCGGTCGCTCCTCGATTTCAGCTGAACGCGGGCGGCCTGAACAGCCTGATGAAATTACGCGTGGTCACCTCGGCTACCTGCTCGTACGGCTCGCCGCGCAATTGCGCAACAAACTCGGCCACATGCCGGACCAGCGCCGGGTGGTTGGGCTTACCGCGGTGCGGCACCGGCGCCAGGTAGGGAGAGTCGGTTTCCACCAGCATGCGCTCCTCCGGCATCTTCACGGCCACTTCCTGCAGCTCGCGCGCACTCTTGAAGGTGACGATTCCTGAAAAGGAGATGTGAAAGTTCAGGTCCATGGCGCGTTTCGCCATGTCCCAGTCGCCGGTGAAACAGTGCATGACGCCGCCGACATCGGCGGCAGATTCCTCGGCAAGGATTCGCAGCGTGTCATCCCGGGCATCCCGCGAATGGATGATCAGCGGTTTGCCGGTCTGCCTTGCCGCTGCAATATGGCGCCGAAAGCGGTCCCGTTGCCACTCCAGGTCGCCTTCACTGCGGAAATAATCCAGCCCGGTTTCTCCGATGGCAATCACCTTGGGGTGCTGTGCATGCCGCACGAGTTCGTCGCTATCGGGATCATGCCCGCCCTGCTCGTTCGGATGCAGACCGACCGACGCGGAAACCTGTGCATGGGACTCGGCGATTGCAAGCATGGCCGGGTAGTCCTCCAGGTTGATGGAGACACACAGAAAATGCCCGATATCCTGCGCCTGTGCTGCCGCGAGCACCCCATCGATGCTGCCGCCGAAAGGCGCCAGGTCCAGCCGGTCCAGATGACAGTGTGAATCAACAAGCATGAAAAAACCCCGGGAAGTACCGAGGCTCAATGATAGTGACTTTGGCGCGCGCCGCAAGCGCCCGCGTGCGGGATACTACATCGTATGGGTGGGCCTGTCGCTTTGCAGCGCGCCGGCC
Organism: uncultured Gammaproteobacteria bacterium; assembly: GCA_963701455.1. Taxonomy (GTDB): domain Bacteria; phylum Pseudomonadota; class Gammaproteobacteria; order UBA9214; family UBA9214; genus UBA9214. The sequence continues at coordinate 213,559 of CAVPAE010000002.1, read as the reverse complement.
AGGTAACCTTCGATCTTGTTGCGCGCAGCACCTTCATCCTGGTCGCTGAACTGCACCCCGATACCCGCCGCACGGTTACCCTGCGCGCCCGGGGGGGTAATCCAGACAATCTTGCCGGCCACCGGGATTTTTTCGGTTTCATCCATCAGGGTCAGCAGCATGAATACCTCTTCCCCGAGCTGGTAGGACTTCTTGGTGGGGATAAACAGGCCACCGCCCTTGATAAAGGGCATATACGCGGCATACAGGGCGCTCTTGTCCTTGATGGTAAGCGAGAGAATACCCTGACGTGGTGCCATTCCCTGATTCATGATTTACCCCTTAAAAAACCCGTCACCTGCTGCCGCGGCCCTGTGCCGCCCATCCCAGCAGGACATCTTCCGTCAGCAACTGGCGATTCAGGCTGCCTGCAGTTAACCGCAGCAGGCTGTTGATACTGTCGAGTTGCCTGAACATTACCCTGCTATCCAGCCTGCGTGCAAGTCCGGCAAGAACCTCTGCCAGATCGGCGCTGCGCACGGAATCGGTTTGCCCCGTCAGCCTGATGCGCAGCAGGTCCATCAGCCATTCACGCAACCAGCGAATGCCCTGCAGTTCCTCGTCCTTGCTCCAGTCCTGGGCAATGGCGAGCGCAGAACGGGTGCCGTCAAGAATGCCAAGCAGGGCCTCAAAACTTTCGCGACGCAGCGATATCAGATCAGCCCGTGCCTGTCGCAAGGCTTCCAGCGGAGCACCGTGTGCCAGCTGCAGGTACATTTCCTTCTGCTCATCCGGCACCTGCCCGGTTAACCAGCGCAGGGCAACATCCCTTGCCGGTATTTCCACCCGCAGCAGCTGGCAGCGACTGCGAATCGTTGCCGGTAGCTGTGCAGGCCGCGCACTAACCAGCAGCAGTACAGTATTATCGGATGGTTCTTCGAGGGTCTTTAGCAAGCTGTTGGCAGCATTGATATTCATGGCATCGGCAGGCATCAGCAGCGCCACCTTGAAACCACCGTGGTGGCTGCTGAGAGAGAGTTTCTCCGCCAGTTCCCGCACCTGATCGACCTTGATTACGCTGGAATCCTCCGCCGGCTCCACCCGAAAAAAATCCGGATGCGTCCCTGCAGCATACTGCGTGCAGCCGGGACAACGGCCGCAGGGAGCCCCCTCGGCAGACAGGTCTGCACACAGCAACTGCCGAACAAGATAATCCGCCAGCGCGGCCTTGCCCACACCGGGCTGCCCGGTCAACAGCAGGGCATGCGGCATGCGGTCCTGTGACAGGGAGGCAGCCATGGAATCGGCTATGGTTTGTAACCAGGGGTATTGCATCTTGCGTTACCGTAAACCTGCCACGTGAATACGGCCACAAAGCGGGCAATCCAGAGGCTTCAAGACATGCACATTAATTGTATTCATTTGATCACGCGTGCTGCAGAAAGGTTGTCAGAACACCGGCAAGATGGTGCTGCACCTGGTCAAGCGGCCGGGCCGCATCAATGACCCGGTAGCGGGCTGCGTGGTCCCGCGCCAGGTCAAGGTAACACATCCGCACCCGCTCGAAGAATTCCACCTGTTCCTGCTCAAACCGGTCCAGTGCTCCACGCTTGCCGGCGCGCGCCAGGCCGATGGCAACGGGCACATCCAGCAACAGTGTCAGGTCAGGGCGGAAGTCTCCCTGCACCAGCGTTTCCAGTGAGGCGATGATGGCGGTGTCGATCCCGCGGCCACCGCCCTGGTAGGCATAGGTCGCATCGGTAAAGCGATCACAGAGCACCCATTTACCCTGCGCCAGGGCCGGCCGGATGACCCGGGCCAGGTGCTCGGCACGCGCGGCGAATACCAGCTGCAGTTCGCAGCGCGCATCCATCCCGGTATATTCGGGGTCGAGCAACAAACCGCGGATCGCTTCCGCCAGCGGGGTACCACCCGGCTCCCGGGTCAACAGAACTTCCCGGCCCGCCGCCAGCAGCTGCCGGTGAATAAAATCGATATTCGTGGTCTTGCCCACGCCCTCGATGCCTTCCACCGTGATGAACTTGCCGGTCATCGGGATTGTTCCTCGGCCGGCAGCTTGATGCCCGGCTTCTTTCTCTGGTACTTGTCCACGGCCAGGTTATGCTCCTCCAGGTTGCTGGAAAAATAGTGGCTGCCGTCTCCCCTGGACACGAAATACAGGCTGTCTCCAGCCGCAGGGTGCAACACCGCCGCGATGGCCGCTGCCCCCGGCATGGCAATCGGCGTCGGCGGCAGACCGTAGCGCGTGTAGGTATTGTAGGGAGTATCCTTTTCCAGGTCGCGGCGCCGCAGGTTACCATCGAACTGTTCGCCCAGACCGTAGATGACCGTCGGGTCGGTTTGCAGGCGCATCCCCCGCTGCAGGCGCCGGCTAAAGACCCCGGCAATGACGGGGCGCTCCTCCACCAGCCCGGTCTCCTTCTCCACGATCGAGGCAAGAATCAGCGCTTCCTCCGGTGACTGCAGCGGCAGGTCCGCATCCCTGTCAGGCCAGGCCGATTCCAGGTATTTCGACATGGCGGCAAAAGCCCGCTGCAGGAAGGCAAGGTCGGTGGTGCCCCGGGTGAAGTGGTAGGTGTCCGGCAGAAACCTCCCCTCCGGATGTACACCGGGATGACCGAGCCGGTTCATGATTTCCGCATCATCCACCCCCTGCAGGGTTACCTCGATGAAGGGATGCCCCTGGATGCGCAGCAGGATTTCACGGAAGGTCTGCCCTTCCACCAGGGTAATGGCGTGTTGTATCACCTTGCCATCGGCAAGCAGCTGCAGCAATGTCCGCGGTGTCATCCCGGTGGCAAGCCGGTACTCGCCCGCCTGCAGACGCCTGGCGACATCCAGCTCGCGTCCCAGCAGGATGAACAGGCGCGGATGCTCGATCATGTCGCGCGCATGCAGGTCATACGCCAGCTGGCGCAGTGATGTCCCTGGCGCTATCTCGTAAATCGTCTCGCCTGCAGGCAGATTCAGCGGGGTGTTCTGAAACCGCTGGTAGACGCCAAGCGTAATCCCGGCCGCCAGCAGCAGGAACAACAGCAACACCGCCAGCACGCGCAACGTGATGCGCTTCCAGGATCTGCCCGGTGTGGTTTCAGTCGTCATCCCGCTGTCAGGGTCGCCAGGCACTACCGTCATCCTCCTCTGCCAGCAACAGCGCCTGCATACGCGACGTAATCGAACCCTTGCGGTATGTCCTGCCGTCGACGGCGATAACCGGCCAGATGCCGATGAGACTGTTGCAGAGGAACACTTCATCCGCTGTCAGCAGGTCATCCAGTCCAGCGCGCGTATTTTCACTGTCAAAGACTGCCGTTCCGCCAGATCCAGAATAATGCTGCGCATGATACCGGCCACGCCGCAACGACGCAGATCCGGTGTCAGCAGCACCTGATCCCTGACGAGGAACAGGTTGCTCATGGTCCCCTCGACCAGCCGCCCGTCGGCATCCTGCAGCAGGCCTTCAGCGATCTGCGGGTCCTGCCATTCCCGCCGTGCCAGCACCTGTTCGAGTCGATTGAGATGCTTGATACCAGCCAGCAGTGGATTCTGACACAGTCGGGTTGTACACAATCTGACAGCGACGCCCGTCTCCCGGGCAGTTGCCGGAAATTCCGGCCATGGATGCAGTTGCAGGATACGGCGCGGCGCCGCCTTGTCGGGCACCCGGTAACCCCGCCCTCCGGAACCCCGTGTCACGATGACCTTGAGCACACCCTGCCCGGTACCCACAAGCAGTTCATCGGCTTCCTGTGCCAGCTGCATGGTATCCACCGCCATCCCCAGCCGTTCGCAGCCTGCCAGCAGCCGCGCCACGTGGCGTGACCAGCTGGATACCCTGCCATTGCTCACGGCCATGGTCTCGAACAGGCCGTCCCCGTACAGCAGGCCGCGGTCACTGGCGTCGACACAATCGACAGCGACGCCGTTGACCCGTGTCGGCAGATGCGTCATGGCCCGTCCAGCCCCAGTGCGCGCAGCAATCCACGCGCCTTGGCGCGGGTTTCCGCCAGTTCCGCCTCCGGCACGGAATCGGCCACGATACCGGCCCCGGCACGCAGACTGATGCGCCCGGCATGGCTGACCATACTGCGAATCAGGATATTGAGATCCATACTGCCATCACGATTGAGATACCCCATGGAACCCGTATAGGCACCGCGCGCCGCCTGTTCGAGTTCAGCGATAATTTCCATGCAACGGACTTTCGGACAACCGGTAATCGTGCCGCCCGGGAATACCGCGCGTATCACCTGCCCCGGCGTGACATCGGCCCGCAGGCGACCACGAACATTGGACACGATGTGATGCACATGCGCATAGGACTCGAGCGCCATGAGCTCGTTGACTTCGATGGAACCCGGCACACAGATGCGTCCCAGATCGTTGCGCTCCAGGTCGATGAGCATGATGTGCTCCGCGCGCTCCTTCGGGTGGGCCAGCAACTCACTGGAATAGGCCCTGTCCTGCGAACTGGAAAGGCTGCGGGGGCGCGTTCCCGCAATTGGCCGCGTTTCCACCTGCCCGTCGCGCACCGCGACCAGCCGTTCCGGCGAGGAACTGATAATCGCGCTATCGCCCAGCCGGAGCAGACCACTGAAAGGCGCCGGATTGTGGATGCACAACTGGCGGTAGATCGCGACGGGATCGACCGGCCGACTGAAGTCGATATCCCATTGCCGGGAGAGATTGACCTGGAAGACATCGCCCTCGCGAATGTAATCAAGGATGCGCGCCACCGCCTGCGTGTAGGCATGCGGCTCCGGCTCGGTCACAGCGATCACCGGGTTTGCAGCTGCAGTCCCGGGCGTTTGCTGTGACAGCGCGGCGATGTCGGCCGCAATTTGCCGCGCCGCTTCATGCTGCCCGGGTTCCGCAACGATCCAGGTGGCATCCTGGCGATGGTCGTGAATGACTGCTGACCTGAAACGGGTTGCCAGCGCCACCGGCAGCATCGCCGCGGCTGCCGGCAGTCGCAGGCAGGTTTCGATCTGCGCCGCGAGTTCATACCCCAGGTAGATGAACCAGCCGCCGGTAAAGGGTAATCCGCTGCCAGCAGATTCGGGCGTCCGGTTTTCATGCCACCATCGGTCCAGGCCATCGAGAAAATCGCCCGCTGTTCCCGAACGGGTATCAGGGCCATGCAGGCTGCCATCGGCATTCAGCACCAGGCTGTCGCCCGGAAAGGCAAACAGGATGTCATAGCGACCATGCGCCGTGCTCTGCAGCAGCCGGGGATAGCGGGCAGGGTCGAGACGATGCAACTCAACCAGGTCGCAGCCCTGCTGCACCGGTTGAATGACGGGTTTCATGGTACGGGATTGTGGCCGAGTGTCCGTGTCGGCGCCTGAATCAAGCAGGGCCTGCATCGGATCTATTGTGGCCGGCGAAAGACCAGGGTGCCGTTGGTACCGCCGAAACCGAACGAGTTCGACATGGCAATATCGATCTTCATGTCTCTGGCGGTATGCGGCACGTAATCCAGGTCGCAGTTCGGGTCCGGGTTATCCAGATTGATGGTCGGCGGCGCCACCTGGTCGCGCATGGCAAGTATGGTGAACACAGCCTCCACGCCGCCGGCTGCACCCAGCAGGTGGCCGGTCATGGATTTCGTGGAACTGATCGCCAGCGATCCCGCACGCTCACCAAACGCCCGCTTGATTGCCAGGGTCTCGGCAACATCGCCTGCCGGTGTGGAGGTGCCATGCGCGTTGATGTAGTCAACTTCCGCATGGTTGATACCGGCATCTGCCAGGGCGGCATTCATGCACTGTGCCGGCCCCTCGCCGCCTTCCGATGGCTGTGTCATGTGGTAGGCATCGCCGCTCATGCCGAAACCAATTATCTCGGCATGGATGTGCGCGCCCCGTGTGCGCGCCTGTTCGTACTCCTCGAGCACCAGGATGCCGGCGCCGTCACTGAGCACGAAGCCGTCGCGGTCACTGTCCCAGGGGCGGCTGGCAGCCTGCGGATCGTCATTGCGCGTCGACAGCGCCCGGGCCGCGGCAAAGCCGCCCATCCCGGTCGGGCACGTCGTCATTTCCGCACCGCCGGCCACCATGACATCTGCATCGCCGTAGGCAATGGTGCGCGCGGCAACCCCGATGTTGTGCGTCGAGGTCGTGCAGGCAGTGACGATGGCGATGTTCGGCCCCTTCATGCCATACATGATGGAAAGATTGCCGCCGATCATGTTGATGATATTGCCGGGAACGAAGAACGGGGAAATCTTGCGCGGGCCGCCGTCAACATAGGCCTGGTAGGCATTCTCGATACCATGCAGGCCGCCGATGCCGGAACCGATAGCGACACCGGCACGGGACGCGTTGGCCGCGGTGATTTCCAGGCCGGCGTCTGCAATCGCCTGGCTGGCGGCGGCTATGCCGTAGTGAATGAATGCGCCCATGCGGCGCGCATCTTTTCCGGGAATATACTCGGATGGATCGAAGTCCCGGATCTCGCCGGCAATGCGCACGGGAAAATCAGAAACATCGAAGTTGGTGATCGGGCCAATACCGCTTTTACCGGCCAGGATATTTTCCCAGGCGGCAGCAATGCTGTTACCGACTGGAGATATGATTCCCAGCCCGGTTACAACGACACGTCGTCTGGACACAATTCAATCTCCGCGCACATTCCGCTCAATCAGGCATGAACAAAATAAAAGGCCGCACCGGTCAACAACCGGGGTGCGGCCGCAATCCCTGAGAAAGAAGATCAATCCAGATGGGCGTTGACGTAGTCGATAGCCTGCTGGACAGTTGTGATCTTTTCCGCCTCTTCGTCAGGAATCTCGCATTCGAATTCCTCTTCGAGTGCCATAACCAGTTCAACCGTATCCAGAGAATCAGCGCCAAGGTCATCGACGAATGAAGATGCGTTGCTTACTTCGTCTTCCTTTACCCCCAACTGCTCGATAACGATCTTCTTGACGCGCTCATCAACATTGCTCATTTCGGGTTTTTCCTCTCTGTTTTAAAAAGGCAGCTGCAGCTGCGCGGGTATTGTAGTTAATGCGTGACGCAAGATACAAGTTACATCCCGGGCCACGCATTTCACTGTTCCTGTAGTTTCACCCCGCGGCCCTGGGCAGCCCGGATTTGATTAAATTAATGCTTTTATTTACAGTCAGTTAAGAGATATTTTTCGGTTAACATCATACGCACCTGCAAGTATCGCATGTTGTGCGCTCAACTCATGTGCAGGCCGCCATTGACATGCAGGGTTTCGCCGGTGATGTAGCCCGCTTCGTCAGATGCCAGAAATGCAACGGCATTGGCAACATCCCGCACATCACCCAGCCGTCCCAGCGCGATCTGTGCCTGCAGTGCATTGCGCTGCTCCTCCGGCAGTATTCGCGTCATGTCGGTATCGATAAATCCGGGCGCCACGGTATTCACGGTGATTCCGCGTGAACCCACCTCGCGGGCCAGTGATCTGGTAAAGCCGGCCGCGCCGGCCTTGGTCGCGGCATAGTTGGTCTGCCCCGGGTTGCCGGTAGCTCCGATCACCGAAGTAATCGAGATGATCCTGCCGTACCTGGCTTTCATCATGCCGCGCAGACAGGCCTTGCTCATGCGAAATACCGAAGTCAGGTTGGTCTGGATGACACTGTCCCATTCATCCTCTTTCATCCGCATCAGCAGGTTGTCCCGCGTAATGCCGGCGTTGTTCACCAGGATGGAAACAGGTCCGAATTCGTTCTGTACAGCGGCCACGACGGCAGTCACCGAGTCGGGGTCGGTCACATCCAGGACCATGCCGCCGCCCTTGAGACCCAGTGTTTTCAGGTTCTGCGTTATCGACTCGGCACCTGCGGCCGATGTCGCCGTGCCGACAACCGTGGCTCCCCGGTTACCGAGTTCCTCGAGAATGGCCTTGCCGATACCACGGCTGGCGCCGGTTACCAGTGCTGTTTGATCATCCAGAGACATAATAGCTTTACCGTAATTGACAAATCATGATTCGGACAAGGCGCTATCCAGCGATGCCGCATCGTGAACCGCTGCAGCGTCAATCGATTTATCGATGCGCTTGCACAGACCGGCCAGCACCTTCCCGGGCCCGGCCTCGATTATCCGGGTGACGCCCTGCGCCCCCATGGCCTGAATGGATCTGACCCACTGCACCGGACTGTACAGTTGCCGGGCAAGGTTCTCACGAATGGCCAGCGGATCGGCATTTGCCGCGGCATCGACATTCTGTATCACCGGTATTTGTGGAGAACTGATTTCCACCTGCGCCAGGCGGGCCGCGAATTCCGCTGCCGCAGACGTCATCAGCGAGCAATGCGAGGGGACGCTCACCGGCAGCAGCACGGCCCGTTTTGCACCGGCCTCCTTCGCAAGCAGCGTTGCCCGTTCAACCGCCGCTGCATGCCCGGCGATGACCACCTGCCCGGGAGAATTAAAATTCACCGGCGACACCACCTCACCCTGCGCCGCGGTATCGCAGACACCGGTAACCGCGGCATCATCCAGACCCAGGATGGCCGCCATTGCACCGATGCCTTCCGGTACAGCGGACTGCATGCAGCGACCGCGCTCCGCAACCAGTGCGATGGCATCGCTGTACTGCAGCGCACCTGCGCAAACCAGCGCCGTGTATTCACCCAGACTGTGGCCCGCCATGACGACAGGCCGCGCACCACCACGCGCCTGCCAGGCGCGCCACACGGCCACTCCCGCAGCCAGCATCGCGGGTTGTGTTCTGGCGGTCTGATTCAGTTCCTCCGCAGGCCCGTTCTGCACCAGCTGCCACAGGTCATAACCCAGCACATCGCTGGCCTGTGCGAAGGCGTCACCCACTTCCGGGCTGACGCCTGCCAGATCGGACAACATGCCGACGGACTGGGAACCCTGGCCTGGGAAAACCACGCCGAGGGTGGAATTGACTTCAGTTGTTGTATTCATCGCTACCCGTTTGGAAATTGATTGCCACCGCGCACCGCAGACAGTCAGATTTGTTCAGTATTTGATCAGGGCGGAACCCCAGGTGAAACCGCCGCCAAAGGCTTCCAGCAACAACGTCTCACCGCGCTTGATGCGACCGTCGCGCACCGCGGTATCCAGCGCCAGCGGCACCGAGGCGGCCGAAGTATTGCCATGCTTGTCGACCGTCACCACGACCTGGTCCATGGACATGCGCAGTTTCTTTGCGGTGGCCTGGATAATGCGGATATTGGCCTGGTGCGGTATCAGCCAGTCCACATCGGACTTCTCCATGTTGTTGGCTGCCAGGGTTTCATCAACGATGCGGCCCAGTGTGTTCACGGCCATTTTGAAGACTTCGTTGCCCTGCATCTGGATATAGGCCTTGCCGGCCTGAACCATTTCATAGCCCGCGGAAATACCGGCCGGTACCGTGAGCAGGTGTTCATAACTGCCATCCGCGTGCAGGTGCGTGGACAGGATTCCCGGTTCATCGCTGGCCTCGAGGATTACGGCCCCGGCCCCGTCACCGAACAGGATACCGGTACCGCGGTCATTCCAGTCCACGATGCGCGACAGGGTCTCGGCGCCCACCACCAGCGCGCATCTGGCTGCGCCGCACTTGATGAAATTATCTGCAATACCCAGCGCATAGACAAAACCGGTGCACACGGCCTGCACGTCAAACGCGGCGGTGCCGTGCACATCGAGGCGCTGCTGCAACAGGCAGGCGGTGCTGGGAAAGATACGATCCGGTGTCGTGGTCGCAACGATAATGAGATCGACCTGGCGCGGTGTCTTGCCGGCAGCCTCCATCGCCTGGGTCGCCGCGATTTCCGCCAGGTCACAGGTGGTTTCACCACCGGCAGCGATGTGCCGCTCGTAGATCCCGGTGCGGTCACGAATCCATTCATCCGTGGTATCCATGATCTTTTCCAGGTCATGGTTGGTCAGAACCTTCTCCGGCAGATAGCCACCGGTCCCGGTGATGCGCGAATATTTCATACTGCCTGCCTTTGTTCCTGGTAGGACTGCAATCGTGCCGTAATCCGCTCCGGTACCGACTCCCGCACCTCGAGGATGGCGACCTTGATGGCGTTGGCGAAGGCCAGCGCATCGGCGCCACCGTGACTCTTGATGACGATACCGCGCAAACCCAGCAGGCTTGCGCCATTGTAGAGTCGCGGATCGATCCTGCTCCGGAATGCCTTCAGTACCGGCATACTGATCACGGCCGCGAGTTTTGTCAGCAGATTGCGTTTGAATTCCTGCTTGATGAAAGTCGCGATCATCTTGGCAACACCTTCACTTGTCTTGAGTGCGATATTGCCGACAAAACCGTCGCAGACGATGACGTCGAAGTTGCCCATGTAGATATCGTCACCCTCGGCAAAACCGGCATAGTTCATGGGTCCGTCCGCCAGCAGTTGCGCTGCGCGTTTTACCGCATCGTTGCCCTTGATTTCCTCTTCACCGACATTCAGCAACCCAACGGACGGGTTGGCATTACCGTCAACCGCAGTCGCGAGCACCGAACCCATCAGCGCAAACTGGAACAGGTGCTTGGCATCACAGTCCACATTCGCACCCAGGTCCAGAACCCAGGTATGTGAGGAACTGCTAGGCAGCGAGGTGCAGATTGCCGGACGGTCGATACCCGGCAGCATTTTCAGGACAAACCGGGAGGTTGCCATCAACGCACCGGTATTACCGGCGCTGACGCAGGCATCTGCCGTACCGGCCTTGACCAGGTCCAGCGCAACGCGCATGGAGGAATCTTTCTTGTTGCGCAAGGCGCTCGATGGCAGTTCATCCATTTCGACTTTCTGGCTGGCGTGCTGCACCCGCACCCGCGGGTTGTTCGCCAGCGCGGACTTTTCCACCTCCGCGGCCAGCACCGCGGCATCACCGACCAGGATGATATTGACATCCGGGTACGTGGATGTCGCTTGCAAGGCCGCAGGGATGACAGTGTCCGGACCGAAATCGCCGCCCATTGCATCCAGTGCAATTGTGATCTCTCTTCCCATGATTACCGGGAATGCTGTCTGCCGGCAGGCAGCCTGCAGTGGCGAGTGTCAGCGTGGCCGCTCTCCTGCCGCGCTACTACCCTACCCGTGTGCCGGAGATGAATAGCGGCTAGTCCAGGTCTTTGTTGATGACCTTGCGGCCCCTGTAGAAACCATCGGCACTGACATGATGACGACGGTGGGTCTCGCCGGTGGTGGGCTCGATTGAGAGCGCACTGGACGTAAGGCTGTCATGCGAACGGCGCATGCCACGCTTTGACGGCGTCTTGCGGTTTTGTTGAACGGCCATGCTGTTACTCCTCTGCTACTGTTTCTGTTTCAATCCCGCCAGTACGGCAAACGGGTTTTCCCGCTGCGCGTCAGTTGACGGGCGATAATCCTTGTCCAATCCATGGCACTCGTCCACATTCTCATGAACGGGTGCGAAAGGCAGCGCCAGCAGGACTTCATCCGCAACGATGTCGGCGATACTCGCGGGCTCTGCCGTGACCAGCAACGGTTCGTAACCGTCTGCCAGCCGTGCCACTTCTTCCTGACTTCGCACCAGACCAAGACGGAAATCGATGGTGAGTGCCCGGGTCAACTCATCCAGGCAGCGCTGGCATTGCAGCACGACATTCCCGTGAATGCTGCCGGACAGGTAATGCGTCCCGCCCATGTCCTTGCCCAGTCGCATGACAACCTGCAGTTCACCAGCAGGCGATGCCAGCAACGGCACTACCCGCTCCAGGCTGGCCAATGCAACCCGGCCACGTAGTTCACGCCCCGCCTCGGCTGTCGCAAGCAGATCAAGGCGATCGGGCAAATGCTCAATCATAACCGGCGTATACTATCTTTTGACCCTGCCTCTGTCAAAAGATATCCCCTTATAAATCGACAGGTTTAGATACCCTGCCGGCAGCAGCACCAACAGGCAGCGAACATTGACAGGGGCGCTCAAATTACGTAATTAGATGCAATCCCGGCAGGGTTACCTGCCTGACCAATGACCCCGCACAAACGGACAGCAGCTTGATCAACAAAATCCTGATAGCCAACCGCGGTGAAATCGCGGTACGTATCATTCGCGCCTGCGCCGAGGCCGGTATCACATCCGTGGCCGTCTACGCCGACGCGGACCGCCATGCGCTGCACGTCAAGAAGGCGGACGAAGCCTACAATATCGGCCCGGAATCGGTGGCGGGCTACCTGAACGCCCACCGCATCGTCAATCTCGCGATTGCGTCCGGCTGCGATGCCCTGCACCCGGGCTACGGCTTTCTCTCAGAAAATCCGCTGCTGGCCGAAATCTGCGAAGCCCGCCAGGTGCGCTTTATCGGGCCATCGGCCGAGGTCATCCGCAGGATGGGCGACAAGGTTGCCGCACGCGAGGCCATGCAAGCCGCGGGCATCCCGGTGATTCCCGGCAGCGATGGCAACATCGACAGCCTTGACAGCGCACTGGAACTGGCGGAGAGCATCGGCTACCCGGTCATGCTCAAGGCGACATCCGGCGGCGGCGGTCGTGGCATTCGCCGCTGCAATTCACGCGCCGACCTGCAGAAAAGCTACGCCCGCGTGATTTCCGAGGCCACCAAGGCCTTCGGCAGCGCGGATGTCTTCATGGAAAAATGCATCGACCAGCCGCGGCATATCGAGGTGCAGGTCCTGGCTGACAGTCACGGCAACGCGATTCACCTGTACGAGCGCGACTGCTCCATACAGCGGCGCCACCAGAAACTGATCGAGATTGCACCCTCGCCGCAAGTGGATGAAGCACAGCGCCAGTGGCTGGGTGAAACCGCGGTACGCGCCGCACTGGCCGTAGGCTACGAGAACGCGGGTACCGTCGAGTTCCTGCAGGCCACGGACGGACAGTTCTACTTCATGGAGATGAATACCCGCCTGCAGGTGGAACATACCATCACCGAGACCATCACCGGCATTGACATTGTGCAGGAACAGTTCCGGATCGCCGATGGCCAGCCGCTTTCCTACCGGCAGGACGAGATACAGCGCCGCGGCTATGCGATGGAATTGCGTATCAATGCCGAGGACCCGAAGAATGATTTCCTGCCCAGCTATGGCCGCATCACGCGCTATTTCGCACCCGGCGGCCCGGGGGTGCGCACGGATGCCGCCATTTATTCAGGCTACCTGATACCACCCTACTACGATTCCATGTGCGCCAAGCTGACCGTCTGGGCCCTGACCTGGGAGGAACTGCTGAACCGCGCCAGTCGCGCACTGCAGGACACCGGGGTTTACGGCGTCAAGACCACGATCCCCTATTACCTGGAAATACTGAAGGTGCCGGAGTTTCGTGCCGGAACATTTGATACCAGCTTCGTCGAGAACCATCCCGAACTCACCGGCTACAAGACCAGCCGGCCAACCCGCGAGCTGACAGCCGTCATTACCGCCGCGCTGTCTGCACATCTGGGCATGTAAATCCAGCTACCAAGCGAGTCAATCATGTCGAAAGTCAACATTACCGACGTCATCCTGCGCGATGCGCACCAGTCCCTGATCGCAACGCGCATGCGCACCGAGGACATGCTCCCGATCTGCGAACAGCTTGATCGCATCGGTTTCTGGTCGCTTGAGGTATGGGGCGGCGCCACCTTTGACGCCTGTCTGCGATTTCTCAAGGAAGACCCCTGGGAGCGCCTGCAGAAGCTGCGCGCAGCCCTCCCCAACACGCGCCTGCAGATGCTGCTGCGCGGCCAGAACCTGCTCGGCTACCGGCATTATTCGGATGATGTGGTGCGTGCCTTTGTGGAACGCGCCGCCGGGAACGGCATGGATGTCTTCCGGATCTTCGACGCACTCAACGATACCCGCAACCTGGAAACGGCAATCGCCGCCGTAAAGCAGACCGGCAAACATGCGCAGGGGACCATTTGCTACACCATCAGCCCGGTGCATGACATCCAGGCATTCGTGCAGATGGCCGGAGAACTGGAATCCATGGGCTGCGACAGCATCGCGATCAAGGACATGGCCGGGCTGTTGACGCCGCTGGTGACTGCGGAACTGTTTGCATCGGTCACCGGCGCGGTCAGCCTGCCGGTTCACCTGCACAGTCATGCCACCGCGGGTACGGCTGAAATGTGCCAGCTGAAGGCGATCGAGAACGGCTGCCGGCATATCGACACAGCGATCTCGGCCTTCGCCGGCGGCGCCAGCCACCCGCCTACCGAGAGCATGGTCGCCGCCCTGCGCAATACCGAATACGACACCGGGCTGGACCTGGAGGCCCTGCAGGCAATCGGCTTCTATTTCCACAGCGTACGCGGCCGCTATCACCAGTTCGAAAGCGAATACACCGGACTGGATACACGCGTGCAGGTTTACCAGGTGCCGGGCGGCATGATCTCCAACCTGCACACGCAGCTGCGCGAACAGGGCGCACTCGACCGCATGAACGACGTCTTCAGGGAAATTCCGGCGGTGCGCAAGGACCTTGGCTACCCGCCGCTGGTGACCCCGACTTCGCAGATCGTCGGCACCCAGGCCGTACTCAATGTCCTCACCGGCAAACGCTACGGAACCATTACCAATGAGGTCAAGCTCTACCTGCAGGGCCGCTACGGCAAGGCGCCCGCCCCGTTTGATCCCGATGTCCAGCGCATGGCGATCGGCACGCAGAACACCATCGATGTGCGGCCGGCGGACCTGCTGGACGACGAGATGGACAAACTGCGGACAGCCGTGGGCACACTGGCCGGCAGCGAGGAAGACGTCCTCACCTACGCGATGTTCCCGGAGATCGGCAAGGATTTCCTGACCCAGCGGCAGAACGGCACCCTGGTGCCGGAAGCACTGGAAGCAGCGCCGAGCGAAACCACGGAACGCCGCTCGCGCCCGACCGAGTTCAATGTCACCCTGCATGGCGAGTCCTACCACGTCAAAATCACCGGCACCGGGCATCGCACCCAGGATGACAGACCCTTTTACATGACGGTGGACGGCGTCCCGGAGGAAGTCCTGGTCGAAACCCTGGACGAGATCCCCGGCGAGGGTGATCCCGGCAAAAAAACCGCCAAGGGCAGCAAGCGTCCCCGCGCCACCTTGCCCGGTCACGTCACCACTTCCATGCCCGGCACGATCATCGATGTACTGGTTGCCATGGACGACAAGGTCGAGGCCGGCACGCCGCTGCTGATCACCGAGGCCATGAAAATGGAAACCGAGATTCAGGCACCGGTCGCAGGAACGGTCACCGCCATACACGTGGCCAAGGGCGACACCGTCAACCCGGACGAAACGCTGATAGAGATCGAGTCCGCCGACTGACCGCCCGCCGTGCCGATGAATGACAATCCGCCCCTGGTGCTTGCATCCACCTCGCCGTTTCGCAGGGAGCTGCTGCAGCGGCTGGGGATTGCGTTCACGACCGCAGCCCCCGATGTCGACGAGTCAGCACTGCCGGGCGAATCGCCGGCTGAACTCGTGCGACGCCTCTCCGAGAGCAAGGCCCGCGCTGTCGGCAAGACCCATGCAGGGCTGATTATCGGGTCCGACCAGGTAGCGACCACCGGGGAAGACATCCTGGGAAAACCGGGCAATCATGAACGCGCAGTCGAACAACTGCAGCGGCTCGCAGGCAGATGCGTCACATTCCATACCGGCCTGTGCCTGCTGGATACCGCGCAGGACACCATGCAGCTCGATGTCGTCCCCTTCAGCGTCGAGTTCAGGCAACTCAGCGACGCCCAGATAGAGCGCTACCTGCGCAGGGAACAGCCCTACAACTGCGCCGGCAGTTTTAAATCGGAAGCCCTCGGGATAACCCTGTTCACGCGCATGCGCGGCGACGATCCGACCGCACTGATCGGCCTGCCGCTGATCCGGCTGACCGACATGCTGGCCGCGGCCGGCATCACGCTGCCCTAGTGCTTTTTCAATTTGATGATAAAGATATTATGGCCACGGAAACACACGGAAACAAAAAACACCCGTTAGAAACTTTTCCGTGTCCTTCCGTGGATTCCGTGGTTACAAATTAGTACGGGCTGGCCACACCGCCGGCAAACAGTTCTCCAAGACCTTTCGCCATGGCTACGCCGATGCGGTCACTGAGCCGCTCCAGCAGGTCGGGCTTCACGGTGAAATCCACGATTTCCTCTTCGCCAATGACCTCGCGGGCGACGTAGCCCGGGCTGCCGATCGCATCCGTCAGCCCCATGGGAACGCTTTCCTCGCCGGTCCACACCAGACCACTAAAGAGGTCGGACTGCGACTTCAGGCGCTCGCCACGCCCCTCCATGACCGCCGTCTGGAACTGCCCGTGGATGTTTTCCAGCAGTTTCTTTACGTGCTCGACATCTGATTCCTTTGAGGGTGTAAAGGGGTCCAGAAAGCCCTTGTTCTCGCCGGCGGTATACAGGCGGCGCTCGACCCCGAGTTTTTCCATGCTGCCGACGAAACCGAAGCTGTCCATGCGTACACCGATCGAACCAACGATACTCGCCTTGTCAACGTATATCTTGTCGGCCGCAGCAACCACGTAGTAACAACCGGAAGCACAGACGTCCGTCACCACGGCATACAGCGGCGTATCCGGGTGCAATTCCCTGAGGCGCTTGATCTCCTGGTAGATGTAACCGGACTGCACCGGGCTGCCGCCGGGAGAGTTGGCGCGCAAGATCACGCCGGCGGTATTGGTGTCATCGAAGGCATTGCGCAACCCTTCGATCACGGTATCCGCGCTGCCCTCCGCCTTGCTCGCGATGACCCCTGAAAGATCGACCAGTGCCGTGTGTTTCTCGCTGGTCTTGCTTAGCGATGACCAGTCAGACGGCATGTACAGGAACAGCAGCGCCAGCAGGTACAGCGCCAGCAGCGCCTTGAAAAACACACTCCAGCGACGCGCGCGGCGTTGTTCATTGAGCGCCGCAAAAGCCAGACGGTTGACCACATCCCGGTGCCAGCTGTCACCCATTCCCTTGTCCAGGGGTTCGAACTGTACCGCGCCGGGCCTGTTTGAAGACGGGGGTAATTCCTTGTCAGACATCATCTCACCTGTGGGTTGGTTATCGTGAAAGCAGACCGGATTCCATCAGCCAGGCCGGTAATTCCGTAACCCGCTCAAGACATACCAGCGGGTCATGGCGATTCAGGCGTGCCTCGCTGTGCACCCCGGAACGCACCGCCACCTTGCCGGCCCCCGCATTGGTTGCCATTTCCATATCATACTCGGTGTCACCCACCATGAGGGTCTGGTGCGGCGCGACGCCGAGTTCGGCCATCAGTTCAAGCAACATCTGCGGATGCGGTTTCGAGGGGGTTTCGTCGGCACAACGGGTAGCATCAAAGCAGTCACTCAAACCGGTCTGGGCCAGTACCCGCCGCAGGCCGCGACGGGCCTTGCCGGTCGCGATGCCGAGTTTCAGATCGTGGCCCTTGATGGTCTCCAGCACTTCCCTGGCACCCGCAAACAAACTGGATTCCTCATGCGCGAACCAGTGTTCGCGATAGGCCTCGACGAAGGCACTGCGAAAGGCATCATCCCGCCCCGGCACCAGCATGTCGATCGCTTCACGCAGCCCCAGGCCGATGACGTTCTTGACGGTATCATCGCTCATCGGCTGCAGCGACAGATCGGCAATCGCCGCATGCAGACAGGAAACGATCTGCGCTTCCGAATCCATCAGCGTGCCATCCCAGTCAAACACGATAAAGCGGATACTTGATTCCATGGATATACAACTGCAAATTTCAAAACCGTGGCGGCAGCACCGGATTATGACGATTCGAGCCGGTCAAGAACAGCCTTCAGCTCGGCATCGAGCGGCGCACTCAGGGTGAGTCTTTCCATCGCCGGCGTCAGGCTGAACTCGAGCAGGTGGGCATGCAGCATCAGGCGCTTCAGGCCAAGGTCACGCATCTGCCGGTTGAATACTGCATCACCATACTTCGCATCGCCGGCAAGCGGATGACCAATGTGTAGCGCGTGCACGCGAATCTGGTGGGTTCTGCCGGTTTTCAATTCAACATCAACCAGGGTTGCCCCGGCGAACCGGGTGACCGGCCGGAAAATGGTCACGGCCTGCTTGCCTTCACTGTCAACCGTCACCATGCGCTCACCACCGCGCAGCTGGTTCTTGCGCAGGGGGACATCCACGGTGCGTTTACCGCCCTGCCAGTGACCGGCCGTCAGCGCCAGGTAATGCTTGCTGACATCACCCGCCCGCAACTGCTCGTGGAACACCCGCAGAAAGCTGCGGCGCTTTGCAATCACCAGGCAACCGGATGTTTCCCGGTCCAGCCGGTGCGCCAGCTCCAGGTAGGGCGCATCGGGACGCGCGGCACGCAATGCCTCGATCACGCCGTAGCTGAGGCCACTGCCACCATGGACCGCGATACCGGCCGGTTTGTTCAATACCAGGCATACATTGTTCTCGAACAGGATGCGCCCTTCCAGGTCCACGCCGACACCGGGGCGAATCGTGGGCGTATCGCTTGCCGCCACCCGAACCGGCGGAATACGAACCCTGTCCCCCGCGCACAATTTGTACTTTGCCTGAATACGGCCACTGTTCACGCGAACCTCACCACGCCTGAGAATGCGATAGATGTAGCTCTTCGGAACGCCTTTCAGGTGACGCGCCAGAAAATTGTCGATTCGCTGCCCCGCCTCGTCGGCCGAAACCTCCACCAGTCGGACCGTGGGCCTTGTTTCTGCGGTATTGTGGCTCATTATGCTGGCATTCGGCTTTATACGGCAGCAAAGTGTACAGATATTCCGGCAAATAGTATTCGTCTGCCGGTTTGCGGGCTTACTGCAAGGTTGCTATAGTCCACGCTTCGGCCAGCCTTAATGCGACAGTTTTGTCAAGGCAAGTCGAAGCTACCATTTTTATATGAAGATGTCGGCCGCTGGTTTCAACCGGCATGCTTCAAAAGTTTTTCAGCATCACGCTGTAAAGAAGACAAACAAGGTTAACTAACGCTCCCATGCATCACGCACAGTTACAGCATCCAGTGACACTGTTCTTTTTCTGGCTGATGGGCATCGCCCGGCCGGCAGAGAGGCAGGTTGTCACGCGCGAGCCGTACTGGATACCCCGCCGTGCGCCTGGACAGGTCGAGCGCAACAGAGAAATCACACATGAAAAGAATGCTAATCAATACCACGCAGCCGGAAGAACTGCGTGTGGCCATGGTCGATGGCCAGAAACTCTACGATCTTGATATCGAGGTTCCTTCCCGCGGTCAGAAAAAGTCCAACGTATACAAAGGCAAGATAACCCGCATCGAGCCCAGTCTCGAGGCGGCTTTTATCGACTATGGCGGCAACCGCCATGGCTTCCTGCCACTCAAGGAAGTCGCACGCTCCTATTTCAGCGACAAGGCCAGCGAAGCCGGTGGCCGGCAGAGCATCAAGGATGCGCTCAGCGAAGGCCAGGAACTCGTTGTCCAGGTCGAAAAGGATGAACGCGGCAACAAGGGCGCGGCCCTCACCACCTTTATCAGCCTGGCTGGACGCTACCTCGTCCTGATGCCGAACAACCCGCGTGCCGGTGGCGTGTCACGGCGCATCCAGGGTGACGACCGCAACCTGGTCCGCGACGCGATGAGCGCCATGAACATCCCCGAGGGAATGGGCATGATCGTGCGCACTGCCGGCATCGGCCGCAGCGCCGAGGAACTCCAGTGGGATCTGGATTACCTGCTGCACCTCTGGAGTGTTATCAAGGCCGCTTCCGAGGAACGCCCCGCACCCTTCCTGGTCTACCAGGAAAGCAACGTCATTATCCGGGCACTGCGCGACTACCTGCGCGGGGACGTGACCGAAATCCTGATTGACAGCCCCGAGGTCTTCGAAACGGCACGGGAGTTCATGGAACGGGTCATGCCGCACAACATGGACAAGCTGAAGCTGTACCAGGATACCGTGCCGCTCTTCAGCCGCTTCCAGATCGAATCCCAGATCGAATCCGCCTTTCAGCGCGAGGTCACGCTGCCATCCGGCGGCGCCATCGTGATAGACCATACCGAGGCACTGATTTCCATCGACATCAACTCCGCCCGCGCAACCCGGGGCAGCGATATCGAGGAAACCGCCCTGAACACCAACCTCGAGGCGGCGGATGAAATCGCACGCCAGCTGCGGATCCGGGATCTTGGCGGCCTGGTGGTGATTGATTTCATCGATATGTCGCCGGCGCGAAACCTCAGGGAAGTCGAGAACCGCCTGCGGGATGCACTGAAGATGGACCGGGCCCGCGTCCAGATCGGGCGGATCTCGCGCTTTGGCCTGCTGGAAATGTCGCGGCAGCGGCTGCGGCCGTCGCTGGGCGAGTCGAGCCAGATTGTCTGCCCGCGCTGCACCGGTCAGGGGACCATTCGCGGCGTGGAGTCGCTGTCGCTGTCGGTGCTGCGCATCATCGAAGAAGAGGTCATGAAGGACAATACGCTACGGGTCGTCGCGCATGTCCCGGTAGACGTCGGCACCTACCTGTTGAATGAAAAGCGCGATTTGCTGGGAGCCCTTGAAGCACGCCACGGCATCTCCGTCATGCTGATACCCTCCCCCGCACTGGAAACACCTGATTTCGACATTCAGCGCATCAGAAGTGATGATGTCAGCAGCAGCCGGACCTCCCCCAGCTATCATTTGACGAAAACACCCGCCGAACTCGAGATATCACTCACCGAGAGCGAGGCAACGACCAGCGCCGAAGAACCGGCAGTCAAGTCAATCAAACAAACAACCCCCGTGCCGACACCTCTCGTCCAGGTGGAAGCAAGCCCGCAAAAACCCGGTATTATCAAGCGACTGTTCAGCGGCATGTTCGGTGGCAACGAGACACCGGTGCAGGACGACACCCGCAAACCGGCACAACGCAGCGCGCAACCGGCCAGCAGCAGCACCCGACCGGCTCGCGGCAGCAACCGGCCGGCCGGCAGCAGCACCCGACCGGCTCGCAGCAGCAACCGGCGCCGGCAGACACCGGCGGGTCAGCGAAGCGAGGAGCGCCGCTCAACACCTCGCCCTGACCGCCAGGGAAAACCGGCAACCGGCAAATCCCGGTCGGCACAGGGAGAGGATCAGGAAAGCACAAAACAGCAGGACACTGCCAAACCGGCCGCCACACCCACAGCGGACGCACAAACTGATCAGGCTGGCGAAAAGACACAACCACGCCGCAGTTCAAGACGCGGGCGTCGCGGTGGGCGCCGTCGGACCGCCGGGCAGGATCGCAGCAACGGGAATAAAGCGGAGACATCCGCAGACGCCGGGACAGGCCAGAACGAGTCAGGTGGCAAACCGGATACCCGGCAAAACGCTGCAGGCCGCAATCAGGAACAACCGGCAGATAACGGACAGACCAGCAGCACCCCAAAGCCGGCAGCAGCGGCCTCCACTGCGGCCCCGGCTGGCGAGAACAAGGCACCGGAAGCGGCAGCAGTCAGCAAGCCACAACCAGCAGCGGATAAACCCGCTGCGACTGCAACGGTGAAAACCGGAAGCGGCACTGATAGCGACAAACCACCGGCCGAAAAAGCGGCCTCGAATCAGGCCTGATTCGTCAGATACCATGCTGCTGGCGGATATCCGCCAGCAGCCCCTGGGCGGCTTCTTCAATCAGATCGAGTACCCGTTCGAAGCCCGTCGCCCCGCCATAGTAGGGATCGGGCACTTCATGCACGCCCAGGTCCGGGGCAAATTCCAGAAACAGGCGCAGCCTGGACAACTCCCCTGGTTTACACTGCGCGGACAGGTCCTCGTAGTTGCTGCGGTCCATTGCCAGCACGTAATCAAATTCCACGAAATCCTCGGGTGCAACACGCCGCGCCTTTTGCGGACTCAGGTCCACGCCACGTCGCAAGGCGGCTTCAGAGGCACGGGCATCCGGTGGTTCCCCGATGTGATAGGCATGCGTGCCCGCCGAGTCCACCTGGATGTGATCCGTTAAAGATGCCTGGCTAACCAGTGTCTCGAACACGCCCTGCGCCGTCGGTGAACGGCAGATATTTCCCATGCAGACGAAAAGAACTTTTATTGCCATGATTTTTCCGCAACCGAACCGGTGTATGTAACAGCTGAGTAGTTTATCTCCGGCAGGCTGATTAGCAACCGCCGCGGCGTCGATTCGGCATTCGCAGGGATTCACTGCTGCAACGTTAACCGTAAAAACAACCGCGGCAGGCAATCCGCTTGCATCCACGATGTGCAATCGACAAGAACGGGAAAATGAATGCGCGGAAACAGCCGCCGTGATACTACATCAGGTTTAATCCCTATCCATTTGTTATTACTTGTCTTCTATGAGCCCCTCAACGAGCAGCAGATCTGCCTCGGTGTCAACCCCGGGGCCCGGCATCTGCGTGGCCGCGCCCACATATATCTTC
This sequence comes from uncultured Gammaproteobacteria bacterium, assembly GCA_963701455.1. Classification (GTDB taxonomy): domain Bacteria; phylum Pseudomonadota; class Gammaproteobacteria; order UBA9214; family UBA9214; genus UBA9214. Next base: position 191,259 of record CAVPAE010000002.1, on the reverse strand, counting down.
ATGCCATGCCACAGAACACGCAGCTGTTCGAGTTTTTCCATCTGTTCAAGCGGTGCCGCCTCCAGTTTACTGTAATGCCGCAGGAACCCTGCCCGGTAGGCGTACAGTCCGATATGCCGCAGCAAACCCTCGGCATCCGTATCCTGCGGGTCGCGACAGAAGGGTATGGCTGCGCGGGAGAAATACAGGGCATAACCGGACCGGTCCCGGACAACCTTGACGACGTTGGGATCCTGCGCCTCTGCACCTGAAGCGACCGGGTGAGCCAGCGTTGCCACCGTGGCATCCGCATGCCCTGCCAGGTCCGCAGCCACCTGGCTGATCAGGACCGGCGGAATCAGGGGCTCATCACCCTGCACATTGACGATGATCTCGTCATCGTACCATTGCATTTTTTCCACGACCTCACCGAGTCTTTCGGTACCCGAGGTATGTTCCGGCGAAGTCATGCAGACGCTGGCAGAAAAGTCGCGCGCCGCCTGCTCGATGCGGGGGTCATCAGTCGCGATGATCACGGTTTCTGCCCCGCTCTGGCGCGCCCTGTCGTAGACATGCTGCAGCATCGGACGGCCGCCTATCAGGCGCAACGGCTTTCCCGGCAGGCGCGTTGACGCATAACGTGCGGGTATCACAACCTTGAAGCGGGTGGCGCTCATGCTGCGGACCCGCTCAGATTTCTTCTTCCAGCGGGATTTTGCGCGCGTCCTCTTCCAGCATAACCGGAATCCCATTCCTGACCGGATAGGCCAGGCGGTCCGCCTTGCAGATCAACTCAGCCTTTTCCTTCCTGTAGTCCAGCGGACCCTTGCAAATCGGGCAGGCCAGAATCTCGAGCAGTTTCTTATCCAAGAGGTTCTCCTGATAAAAATATATACGGGCGGTGGTTGTTACTCATGAGGCATACCAGTCCGGCTGTCCAGCAATTCATCAAGCCGTTTGCAGAACTCTTTCGACATTTCTGCCCTGACAGGCACGATCCACTCATTGTCACCCGCAAACGGGCGGCACTTGACGGCGTCCTTCTCGGTCATGAAGACCGGCCGGCCATCGCCGAACCGGATATCTTCAGGTTGAAAGCGGTGATGGTCCGGGAACACATGCGTCTCAACCCGCATACCGTACTGCTGCAACGCCTCAAAAAAACGCATGGGATTCCCGATTCCTGCAACGGCATGCGCTGACTGCCCGCGGAAATCCGCCAGCTCATGCTGCAGAAGCGGGTCCCCGAGTCCCCGCACTTTCCCGGTCAGCATGCGCATGGGATATTCACCGTGACCGGCAATCCCGTTGACAACCACCAGGTCAACCTCCTGCAAGCGCTGCAGCGGTTCCCGCAGCGGTCCTGCCGGCAACATAAATCCGGTGCCGAAACGCCTGACACCGTCAATCACGGCGATCTCGATATCCCGCTGCAGTGCATAATGCTGCAGACCATCGTCGCTGATGACGACATCGCAGTCGGTATGCTCAAGCAGTTGCCGTGCCGCGGCAACCCGGTCAGGGGCAACCGCGACCGGGCAACCCGTTATTCCCGCCAGCATAACGGCCTCGTCACCCACGATACCGGGATCGCTGTCAGGGCGGACCTGTTGCGGCCAGCTTCTTGCCTTGCCGCCATAACCGCGCGCCACAATGCAGGGAGACAGTCCCTTCTGCTTCAGGTAGTCGGCCAGCCAGGCCACCAGCGGGGTCTTGCCGGTACCCCCCGCGGTCAGGTTTCCGATGACGATCACAGGCTTCGCCAGCCGATGACTGGACAGAATGCCGGCACGATAGGCAATGCGCCGCAGCCGCACCACGATTCGGTAGAGCAGCGACAGCGGGGTCAGCAGCAGCAACCAGGGGCTGCGCGAGTACCAGTAATAATCCAGGCGTTTCATGGCACCTGAAAGCGACTGTTATTCTTCCTGCATCCGGGATGTAGCAAGCGATATCCGGGTCAGGCCCAGCTGGCTGGTTGCATCCAGGGCAGTAATAACGGCCTGGTGCGGCGTCTTCGCATCGGCACGGATGATGACCGGAATAGCCTCGCGCTCACCGACGGACTTGCTGATAGCGCCCTTGAGGGTATTGAGTTCGGTATTGACGACCTGCTCTTCGCCGATAAAGAAGCGGCCCTGCGCATCAATGATAATTTCCAGGGATTCGTCTTCCGGCCTGGTCGCTTCCGCGGTCGCTTCCGGCAGCTCAATCTGGATGCGCGACTGGTGCTCGAAGGTGGTCGACACCATGAAAAAAATCAACAGCAGGAACACCACGTCGATGAGAGGTGTCAGGTTGACTTCCGGCTCGTCAGGATCGCTGCGTTGCAGGTTCATGGCCTAGGGCTCTCCGCCGGGCTGCCGCAGCTGGCCATGCATGATCTCGACCATACCCATGGCCTCCTGTTCCATCCGCAACACAAGCATGCGAACCTTGCCACGGAAATAGCGATAGAACATCAGGGTGGGAATCGCAACCGACATGCCTGCCGCCGTGGTAATGAGTGCCTCGGATATGCCGCCGGCCAGGGCGCCGGGATTGCCCACGCCCTGGGTGGTAATCGTGGCAAACACCTTGATCATCCCGATGACGGTGCCAAGCAGACCCAGCAGCGGCGTGATGGCGGCAATGGTTCCGAGCGAGTTGAGGTAGCGCTCCAGCTCATGCACGACATGCCGGCCGGTGTCCTCGATGCTCTCCTTCATGATCTCGCGGTTCTGCTTGCGATTGGCAATCCCGGCAGCCAGCACCGAACCCAGCGGAGAACTGGCCTGCAGTTCCTTGAGATGCTCGTCGTTCAGCTGGTGTATCTTGTCCCAGCGCCACACCTGTGCGACCAGGTTCCTGGGCAGCACCCGGCGCACCTGCAGGGACCAGAGACGCTCAATGATAATCGCCAGGGCTACAATTGAACATGCAATGATCGGCAGCATCAGCCAGCCGCCCGCCTTCACCAGTTCCAGCACAGAATCACCATCCTTTGTCTACGGGTTTGTCAGTGGGGCAAATCATACTGTATTTGACGCAATAGCCAAACAGAACCTGCAGCCTATTTTCCCTGCATCCAGTAACGCCTTGCCTGCTCCCGATAGAGGCTGATTCCCGGCACCTGCAAGTCGGGCTCGAACTGCACCGTGATGGCCCCGGCAAGCCCGGTCTGGTACCAGTCAGTCCCGTTGCCGGCATAGCGATCAACCACGGTCGGTTTCGGGAAACGGTAGCGATTCAGGTAGCCTGCCGGAATCAGGGCGATTGCCGGATCGACCTGCGCCACGAATTCCGGCGAGGATGACGTATTACTGCCATGATGGGGTACGACCAGCACGGCAGCACGCAGCGCCTTTGCCTGCTCGCGCAGCAGGCTGCGTTCGGCCTCGCGCTCGATATCACCGGTCAGCAGAATACCCTGGCCGTCACGGACATCGATTTTGAGCACACAGGAGGTATTGTTACCGTGCCGACCCGGGATGATTTCCGGGTGCAACATCCGGAAAACCACGCCATCCCACTCCCACTGCTGCCCGCGAAAACAATGTTCGGCCGCAACTTGCGGCATCTTTCCAGGGACACTGGAGATCACCCGTCCGGTTTTGTAGGCCGACAACAGCGATGCCACGCCACCGATATGGTCGTTGTCGCCATGGCTGACGACCAGGGTATCGATGCTGCGTATACCCCGGTTGCGTAAAAACGGAATGACCACTGCCGCACCGGTATCAAATGCCTCGCTGAAGCGGGGCCCGGCGTCGTAAACCAGGGCGTGGTGCTGCGTCTGCACGACTGTGGCAAGTCCCTGCCCGACATCCAGCAGGGTCATACGCACCTCACCCGGCCCCGGCCTCTGCGGCTGGACAAGAAATACCGGCAACAGCAGCAACGCGCCCAGCCAGCGTCCCGGGATCCCGCGCGGAACCAGCAGCAGGGCCAGCCCCATGACTCCCGGCAGCAGCATCCAGAGCGATGGCTGATGCTGCTGCCAGATCGAGAACGGTGCATCCGCCAGCCAGTCGAGCCAGAGCCAGACCGGTTCCAGCAGACTTGCAGCAAGCAGCAGCAGGAGCTCACCCGTGGCGGCATGCAGGAAAGTCAGCAGGGAACCCAGCAGCGCCAGCGGGACGACCAGCATGCCGACCCAGGGCACGGCGACAACATTTGCGAGCGGCGCGATCAGCGATGCCGACTGAAAGAAAACCAGCAGGATCGGCAACATGCCCAGCGCCAGCAGCACGTGCATGTAAATCCATTTGCCGGCGAAACCCTGTCTCCCATGGCGGCCGCTGGCAAGATAGGCAATCAGGGCAACCGCCCAGAACGACAGCCACCAGCCGGCAGACAATACTGACAGCGGATCGAGAAGCAGGGTTGCAACGGCGGCCAGGCAAAGGGCCGGCACCAGGCTCGAGCGCCGGTTGAAGACCACGGCAAGCATGACCACCGTCACCATGACGAGTGCGCGGCGCGCGGGAATTCCGAAGCCCGCCAGCAGGGCATACAGCAGGGCGCCGGCCACGGCCACCAGCGCAGCGACCTTTCTGGCCGGAATAACTTCCGCCAGTCGACCCGCATGCGCCCACAAGCGGCGCACCAGCCAGAACAGCAACCCTGCCGCCAGGCTGATATGCAGGCCGGAAATCGCCATCAGGTGACTCGTCCCGGTATTTCGCAGGATATTCCAGTCCGCAGGACTGATTGAACTGCGATCACCAATCGTCAGGGCACGTATCATCGCCATGGCCGGCTTGCCCGCCTGCAGGTGTTCCATGGTCAACTGCAAGCGGGTCCGTATCGCCGCGATCAGGCCGGGGCGTGTATCCGCAAGCCTCCGGTTGCGGGCATCTTCACGCACATAGCCGGTGGCGCGGATGCGCTGCTGGAATAGCCAGCGTTCATAATCAAAGCCACCGGGGTTGGCAAAACCATGCGGGCGCTTGAGGCGCACCGCCAGCTGCCAGTGCTCTCCCGGACCCGGCTGCACAGAGGTCTCGTACCAGCCCAGCCGGACCTTGCCCTGGAAATCCTGCCAGCCGGAACCGGCATTGATGCGTTCAGCCAGCAGTTGCAGCCGCAGAATGCCGGATGCCGAGCGTGTCGGCATATCCAGCACCGTGCCCTCGACCAGCACGGTCTGCGCCTCCAGGTCGCGTGGCAGTTGCGGGGACAATGCCAACTCCGCCCGCCAGGCCGCCCAGAAAAAGCCAATGACAAGGATCGCCGGCAAGCGCAGCAAAGGCCAGCGCAGCAGCGGCAATATCGGGAGAAGTATCAAGTAGTACTGCCACGGAGGCAGTTCGGAACAGGTATGCAGCAGGCAAATGCCGACCACAAAGGCCACGGTGCTCAATAACATGGTTCTTCCCTGAACGATGTCTTGCTAACCCCGCACTATTGACGGGAACAGATTTTACCGCCCGCCGTCAATCTACAAGACGGCCATCCTCCAGCTGCACAACGCGATCCATTCGCCCTGCAATCAGGGGGTCATGTGTAGCGACCAGAAAACTGGTGCCAAACTCCTGGTTAAGCTGCAGCATCAGCTCGTACACATGTTCCGCATTCTGACGGTCGAGATTTCCGGTCGGTTCGTCGGCCAGCACACAGGCCGGATTCGTAACCAGCGCACGCGCCACGGACGCCCGCTGCCGCTCCCCGCCGGACAACTCGCCCGGCTTGTGCGACAGGCGCGCCGCCAGTCCGACCCGCTCAAGCAGTTCTTCCGCCTTTTCCCTGGCAACAGCGGGGGTGGTGCCGCGGATCAGCAGCGGCATGGCGACATTCTCCAGGGCCGTGAACTCGGGCAACAGGTGGTGAAACTGGTAAACAAAGCCCAGCGCCCGGTTGCGGAGTTGACCGAGCTGCTGCGGCGAAAGTGATCGCAACGGCTTGCCGGCGATGCTCACCTCTCCGGTCGTTGGCTCGTCGAGTCCACCCAGCAGATGCAGCAGCGTGCTCTTGCCGCTGCCCGAGGCGCCCATGATGGCGATACGCTCACCCCTGAAAATACTGAAATCAATATCCTGCAATATCGTCAGCGGGCTCTCCCCTTCGCTGAAGGTCTTCCCCAGATGACTGCACGTGATTACCTCACTCATAGCGCAAGGCCTCGGCCGGGTGGGTGCATGCAGCCCGCCAGGCAGGGTACAGGGTTGCGAGCAGGCTGAGCACAATGGCCACGCCGGCCATGACCCAGACGTCGTTCCAGTGCAACTCGGAAGGCACGTCGCTGATGTAATAGACATCCGCCGCCAGGAACTGAACATTGAACAATTGTTCTATGGCCGGAACAATGGTCTCGACATTCAGGGCAAGGCCAACACCGCCGGCCACCCCGAGCGCCGTCCCGAGCACACCGATGAAAACCCCCTGAATGATGAATATGGTCATGACGGAGCGTGGTGACGCGCCCAGGGTTCTCAGGATGGCAATATCGGAACGCTTGTCAGTCACCACCATGATCAGGGTGGACACGATATTGAAGGCGGCCACCGCAACGATCAGCGTCAGGATAATAAACATGACGCGTTTCTCCGTCTTCACTGCGCGGAAGAAGTTCGCATGCTGGCGCGTCCAGTCCTCCACCCGGTAATCCCCCTGCAACGCTCTCGACAAATCGCGACTGACCTCGGGGGCAAGGAAGATATCGTCCAGTTTGAGCCGCAAGCCTGTCACCCTGTCGTCCAGCTGGAACAGCCTGGCGGCGTCATCGATGTGAACCAGGGCAACGCCCCGGTCATATTCATACATGCCTACCTCGAATATTCCGACCACCGTAAATCGCCGCAGTCTCGGCAGCAGCCCGGTCGGCCCGATATTGATCTGGGGTGAAACCACGGTGACGCTGTCGCCGGTTGCAACTCCCAGCGCAATGGCCATCTCGCTGCCCAGCACAATTCCGTATTCACCCGAACGCAGCAGCTTGAGATCGCCGTGCTTGATGTGCGTGACCACGTCGGAAACACCGCCTTCCATATCTGGCTGGATACCCCGCAGAATCCCGCCGCTCACCCGCTTGCCGTTACTCAGCATGGATTCACCACGAACGAACGGCGCTGATGCAATAATATTCTCGTGCCCGACCAGCAACTCCGACAGATCCTGCCAGCCGGATAGTTGCCCGGAAAAGGTGGTGATGGTGGCATGCGACGCCATGCCCAGAATCCGGTCACGCAATTCACGTTCGAAGCCGTTCATAACAGACAGCACCGTAATCAGGGCAGTCACACCCAGGGCGATACCGAGCATGGAAATGAGGGAGATAAAAGATATAAAGTGGGTACGCCGCTTGGCGTGCGTATAGCGCAAACCGATATACAGCTCATACGGGCGGTACATTCAAGGCGTCCTTTTACGTGGGTCTTCGACTTCGGGCGCACATTATTACACAGCCTGAGGGCGATTATTATCAGATCATGCAAATAATCCGGGACAGAAAAATGCCCTGCCTGGGCAGGGCATTACGCAAGTTTTCCGGCTAACCCGCACACACCGGGCAGCGCAGATCCGGGAAATGGCATCAGGGGATATTGATACCACCCAGCAGCTGCATATCCTCGTTAACCAGCAGTGAAACGCCATTACTCGAAAAGGTGTGGTAGTTGACCGCACCAACCATCTGGTCAGTACCCTGCACCCAGCCCGAGTCCAGCGCCTGTACTGCATCCGTCATGTCACCGTCGACACGCAGGATTTTGTTCCCGTCCGTCATGTCGAGCACATCCTGGGCCGACAGCTGTACCAGGTTGTTCCCGGACCCCGTGACGTCGATGCCTTCGATGTTGCTGATTTCCAGATTCATGGCGCCAAGATCGATATCGTCATCAATTCTCAGGATATCGAAGTCCAGCGCAGTCTCGCTGCCATCCAGGTGCTCACCGGCATTGATCACGAAGTCCGAATTTTCCAGCGACCCCGGTGAGAGCGTGATGATATCGTCGCCACCATCGGTACTGATGACAAAGGTTTCGTCACTGCCACCATTGCCGACAAGCGGATCCGTGATAATCGTTACCAGGTCCTCACCCTCGCCGGTATCAATGACGCCGCGCTCGGCACCTGTAATGGTGATATCCGAACTTTGCTCGCCCCGGGTGGTGACATCCACACTGTTGAATCCATCGACAGCAAGCGCCTTGTCGGTGTCCGCCTTGATATAGACGTTGTCGACATCAGAGGGCGACAGGTTCAACACGGTAATCTCGTTATTCGGCCCTGTGGTAATACTGACACTCGCCGCTGTGACGGAACCGATATCCAGATCCGTCTCGTCCAGCATGGTACTGGTAGCAACCTCCTCGCTCGGAATATAGTGAGTGTAACTGTCGGCTCGATTCTGGACCGTTAGTCCGCTGCCGTCCGTCGTATTGGCATCACTTAACACCACGTAGGTTCCGGGGTCGACGTTGCTGATTGCCAGCGAGTCCGTGCCGCCACCCGTCACATCGCTGTTTGAAATCGTCGTCACATTCTCCGCGGAACCATTGGCTGTGTCGATCCTCAGGATATTGCCGGCATTATCGAGCCCCCAGAGGACGCCATTGTCGTCAAAGGACATACCGTCAAGGGTGTAGGACGTCGTTGTTGAGCCAATGGTTTCAACGATCTGGCCGATGAACACCGGGTTCTCGATACCACCCCCCGGGATGACATCAACGCTCCACAATTCATCACCATTGGCCAGGTACATCGACATCGCCGGTATCGTTAATGGCAATAGCATCGACAGAGAGGTTCCTTGCTCCTGCTGCAATCAGGGTTAGTGAATTCACAGTGCCGGGATTGGCCAGATCATATAGGTAGATCTGGTGGCCAAACGAAAGGTACAAGGCCCCATCAAGACCGAATGTCGCGGCTGTCGCCTTGGCAAAACTGTTGGTAGTGTCTATAACTCCGGTCTCGGCCGTGGCCGGATTTATTTTTATCAGGTAGCTGTCGTTACCCGAATTCGCAACGGCATACAGATAGCCATCAACCGGATTCAGTGACATACCCCCGACTGCATTTGGATTCAGACTCGTTCCGTTTACCTTGACTTCACCAACGCGTGTAGTCTGACCTGTTTCCAGATCGACGGCATACAGCTGTTCGCCGTCAACAACCTTGCTGCCGGCAACGGTATAGGCAAGGCCGGTAGGAAAGGCTTCAACATCCAGCTCCGTGATGTCCACGTTCACCGCATCCGAGCCCGCAGCCACCACCGCCGAACCGCTGGTCACCGTCGCCCCGCTCAGACCCAGCACGATGTCCTCGACCCCTTCCACCAGGTCGTCATCCAGCGCGCTCAGGCTGAACGTAAAACTGCTCGCCGCACCCGCATCGAACGTCAGCGTGTTGCCGCTGCGACTGATCCCCGTCCCCAGCAACCCGTCATCCACCGCATCCAGCAGCGCCTTCACGTAATCCACCCCGTCGGTCGCCGCCGCGACCGCGTCGCCATCGGCCACCACCCCCAGGTCCACACTCGCCTGGTTGCTCCCCGTCAGCGCACCGCCCGTGTACGCCAGCGTGTACGTCACGCTCTCGCCGGCTTCCTCGCTCACGCTGCCCGTGTCCGCCACCAGGCTGAACGTCAGGTCCGCATCCAGCTCCGTGATGTCCACGTTCACCGCATCCGAGCCCGCAGCCACCACCGCCGAACCGCTGGTCACCGTCGCCCCGCTCAGACCCAGCACGATGTCCTCGACCCCTTCCACCAGGTCGTCATCCAGCGCGCTCAGGCTGAACGTAAAACTGCTCGCCGCACCCGCATCGAACGTCAGCGTGTTGCCGCTGCGACTGATCCCCGTTCCCAGCAACCCGTCATCCACCGCATCCAGCAGCGCCTTCACGTAATCCACCCCGTCGGTCGCCGCCGCGACCGCGTCGCCATCGGCCACCACCCCCAGGTCCACCGTCGCCTGGTTGCTCCCCGTCAGCGCACCGCCCGTGTACGCCAGCGTGTACGTCACGCTCTCGCCGGCTTCCTCGCTCACGCTGCCCGTGTCCGCCACCAGGCTGAACGTCAGGTCCGCATCCAGCTCCGTGATGTCCACGTTCACCGCATCCGAGCCCGCAGCCACCACCGCCGAACCGCTGGTCACCGTCGCCCCGCTCAGACCCAGCACGATGTCCTCGACCCCTTCCACCAGGTCGTCATCCAGCGCGCTCAGGCTGAACGTAAAACTGCTCGCCGCACCCGCATCGAACGTCAGCGTGTTGCCGCTGCGACTGATCCCCGTTCCCAGCAACCCGTCATCCACCGCATCCAGCAGCGCCTTCACGTAATCCACCCCGTCGGTCGCCGCCGCGACCGCGTCGCCATCGGCCACCACCCCCAGGTCCACCGTGGCCTGGTTGGTCCCCGTCAGCGCACCGCCCGTGTACGCCAGCGTGTACGTCACGCTCTCGCCGGCTTCCTCGCTCACGCTGCCCGTGTCCGCCACCAGGCTGAACGTCAGGTCCGCATCCAGCTCCGTGATGTCCACGTTCACCGCATCCGAGCCCGCAGCCACCACCGCCGAACCGCTGGTCACCGTCGCCCCGCTCAGACCCAGCACGATGTCCTCGACCCCTTCCACCAGGTCGTCATCCAGCGCGCTCAGGCTGAACGTAAAACTGCTCGCCGCACCCGCATCGAACGTCAGCGTGTTGCCGCTGCGACTGATCCCCGTCCCCAGCAACCCGTCATCCACCGCATCCAGCAGCGCCTTCACGTAATCCACCCCGTCGGTCGCCGCCGCGACCGCGTCGCCATCGGCCACCACCCCCAGGTCCACCGTGGCCTGGTTGGTCCCCGTCAGCGCACCGCCCGTGTACGCCAGCGTGTACGTCACGCTCTCGCCGGCTTCCTCGCTCACGCTGCCCGTGTCCGCCACCAGGCTGAACGTCAGGTCCGCATCCAGCTCCGTGATGTCCACGTTCACCGCATCCGAGCCCGCAGCCACCACCGCCGAACCGCTGGTCACCGTCGCCCCGCTCAGACCCAGCACGATGTCCTCGACCCCTTCCACCAGGTCGTCATCCAGCGCGCTCAGGCTGAACGTAAAACTGCTCGCCGCACCCGCATCGAACGTCAGCGTGTTGCCGCTGCGACTGATCCCCGTTCCCAGCAACCCGTCATCCACCGCATCCAGCAGCGCCTTCACGTAATCCACCCCGTCGGTCGCCGCCGCGACCGCGTCGCCATCGGCCACCACCCCCAGGTCCACCGTGGCCTGGTTGGTCCCCGTCAGCGCACCGCCCGTGTACGCCAGCGTGTACGTCACGCTCTCGCCGGCTTCCTCGCTCACGCTGCCCGTGTCCGCCACCAGGCTGAACGTCAGGTCCGCATCCAGCTCCGTGATGTCCACGTTCACCGCATCCGAGCCCGCAGCCACCACCGCCGAACCGCTGGTCACCGTCGCCCCGCTCAGACCCAGCACGATGTCCTCGACCCCTTCCACCAGGTCGTCATCCAGCGCGCTCAGGCTGAACGTAAAACTGCTCGCCGCACCCGCATCGAACGTCAGCGTGTTGCCGCTGCGACTGATCCCCGTCCCCAGCAACCCGTCATCCACCGCATCCAGCAGCGCCTTCACGTAATCCACCCCGTCGGTCGCCGCCGCGACCGCGTCGCCATCGGCCACCACCCCCAGGTCCACCTCGCCTGGTTGCTCCCCGTCAGCGCACCGCCCGTGTACGCCAGCGTGTACGTCACGCTCTCGCCGGCTTCCTCGCTCACGCTGCCCGTGTCCGCCACCAGGCTGAACGTCAGGTCCGCATCCAGCTCCGTGATGTCCACGTTCACCGCATCCGAGCCCGCAGCCACCACCGCCGAACCGCTGGTCACCGTCGCCCCGCTCAGACCCAGCACGATGTCCTCGACCCCTTCCACCAGGTCGTCATCCAGCGCGCTCAGGCTGAACGTAAAACTGCTCGCCGCACCCGCATCGAACGTCAGCGTGTTGCCGCTGCGACTGATCCCCGTTCCCAGCAACCCGTCATCCACCGCATCCAGCAGCGCCTTCACGTAATCCACCCCGTCGGTCGCCGCCGCGACCGCGTCGCCATCGGCCACCACCCCCAGGTCCACCGTGGCCTGGTTGGTCCCCGTCAGCGCACCGCCCGTGTACGCCAGCGTGTACGTCACGCTCTCGCCGGCTTCCTCGCTCACGCTGCCCGTGTCCGCCACCAGGCTGAACGTCAGGTCCGCATCCAGCTCCGTGATGTCCACGTTCACCGCATCCGAGCCCGCAGCCACCACCGCCGAACCGCTGGTCACCGTCGCCCCGCTCAGACCCAGCACGATGTCCTCGACCCCTTCCACCAGGTCGTCATCCAGCGCGCTCAGGCTGAACGTAAAACTGCTCGCCGCACCCGCATCGAACGTCAGCGTGTTGCCGCTGCGACTGATCCCCGTCCCCAGCAACCCGTCATCCACCGCATCCAGCAGCGCCTTCACGTAATCCACCCCGTCGGTCGCCGCCGCGACCGCGTCGCCATCGGCCACCACCCCCAGGTCCACCGTGGCCTGGTTGGTCCCCGTCAGCGCACCGCCCGTGTACGCCAGCGTGTACGTCACGCTCTCGCCGGCTTCCTCGCTCACGCTGCCCGTGTCCGCCACCAGGCTGAACGTCAGGTCCGCATCCAGCTCCGTGATGTCCACGTTCACCGCATCCGAGCCCGCAGCCACCACCGCCGAACCGCTGGTCACCGTCGCCCCGCTCAGACCCAGCACGATGTCCTCGACCCCTTCCACCAGGTCGTCATCCAGCGCGCTCAGGCTGAACGTAAAACTGCTCGCCGCACCCGCATCGAACGTCAGCGTGTTGCCGCTGCGACTGATCCCCGTTCCCAGCAACCCGTCATCCACCGCATCCAGCAGCGCCTTCACGTAATCCACCCCGTCGGTCGCCGCCGCGACCGCGTCGCCATCGGCCACCACCCCCAGGTCCACCGTCGCCTGGTTGCTCCCCGTCAGCGCACCGCCCGTGTACGCCAGCGTGTACGTCACGCTCTCGCCGGCTTCCTCGCTCACGCTGCCCGTGTCCGCCACCAGGCTGAACGTCAGGTCCGCATCCAGCTCCGTGATGTCCACGTTCACCGCATCCGAGCCCGCAGCCACCACCGCCGAACCGCTGGTCACCGTCGCCCCGCTCAGACCCAGCACGATGTCCTCGACCCCTTCCACCAGGTCGTCATCCAGCGCGCTCAGGCTGAACGTAAAACTGCTCGCCGCACCCGCATCGAACGTCAGCGTGTTGCCGCTGCGACTGATCCCCGTCCCCAGCAACCCGTCATCCACCGCATCCAGCAGCGCCTTCACGTAATCCACCCCGTCGGTCGCCGCCGCGACCGCGTCGCCATCGGCCACCACCCCCAGGTCCACACTCGCCTGGTTGCTCCCCGTCAGCGCACCGCCCGTGTACGCCAGCGTGTACGTCACGCTCTCGCCGGCTTCCTCGCTCACGCTGCCCGTGTCCGCCACCAGGCTGAACGTCAGGTCCGCATCCAGCTCCGTGATGTCCACGTTCACCGCATCCGAGCCCGCAGCCACCACCGCCGAACCGCTGGTCACCGTCGCCCCGCTCAGACCCAGCACGATGTCCTCGACCCCTTCCACCAGGTCGTCATCCAGCGCGCTCAGGCTGAACGTAAAACTGCTCGCCGCACCCGCATCGAACGTCAGCGTGTTGCCGCTGCGACTGATCCCCGTCCCCAGCAACCCGTCATCCACCGCATCCAGCAGCGCCTTCACGTAATCCACCCCGTCGGTCGCCGCCGCGACCGCGTCGCCATCGGCCACCACCCCCAGGTCCACCGTGGCCTGGTTGGTCCCCGTCAGCGCACCGCCCGTGTACGCCAGCGTGTACGTCACGCTCTCGCCGGCTTCCTCGCTCACGCTGCCCGTGTCCGCCACCAGGCTGAACGTCAGGTCCGCATCCAGCTCCGTGATGTCCACGTTCACCGCATCCGAGCCCGCAGCCACCACCGCCGAACCGCTGGTCACCGTCGCCCCGCTCAGACCCAGCACGATGTCCTCGACCCCTTCCACCAGGTCGTCATCCAGCGCGCTCAGGCTGAACGTAAAACTGCTCGCCGCACCCGCATCGAACGTCAGCGTGTTGCCGCTGCGACTGATCCCCGTCCCCAGCAACCCGTCATCCACCGCATCCAGCAGCGCCTTCACGTAATCCACCCCGTCGGTCGCCGCCGCGACCGCGTCGCCATCGGCCACCACCCCCAGGTCCACACTCGCCTGGTTGCTCCCCGTCAGCGCACCGCCCGTGTACGCCAGCGTGTACGTCACGCTCTCGCCGGCTTCCTCGCTCACGCTGCCCGTGTCCGCCACCAGGCTGAACGTCAGGTCCGCATCCAGCTCCGTGATGTCCACGTTCACCGCATCCGAGCCCGCAGCCACCACCGCCGAACCGCTGGTCACCGTCGCCCCGCTCAGACCCAGCACGATGTCCTCGACCCCTTCCACCAGGTCGTCATCCAGCGCGCTCAGGCTGAACGTAAAACTGCTCGCCGCACCCGCATCGAACGTCAGCGTGTTGCCGCTGCGACTGATCCCCGTCCCCAGCAACCCGTCATCCACCGCATCCAGCAGCGCCTTCACGTAATCCACCCCGTCGGTCGCCGCCGCGACCGCGTCGCCATCGGCCACCACCCCCAGGTCCACCGTCGCCTGGTTGGTCCCCGTCAGCGCACCGCCCGTGTACGCCAGCGTGTACGTCACGCTCTCGCCGGCTTCCTCGCTCACGCTGCCCGTGTCCGCCACCAGGCTGAACGTCAGGTCCGGTGTATCAGGGATAATCTGTGGAGGTTCCAGCAGGAGCTCGTCATCAGGAATTCTGAATGGCAGCTCCTGACCATGCGTTTCATGACCGCTTTCAGGTGTTACCGCACGACTTGATGCCGCCAGGATGACTGCCTCGCCACCTTCACTCCCGCGCAGTTCCCCTGCACCGGGGGCGGGGGCATCTTCTGACGGGTCACGCCCGGCTTGAATTGCAGCCTGGATTTCCGCTGCCTCGCTCAGTCCTGATTCGAGGTAATCAGCATAGCCCCGGGTGAGGACGGAATCATTGAGGTCCGCAACAAAATCAGCGCCCAGCGACATGCTGGATCCGTCAGACATCGTCAAAACGGCAGAACCAGCTGGCCCGGTCTTTATAACGTCTCCCGTGTATACCGGATCACCAACACGGAGAGTGATAGTCTCGCCATCCCGAATGACCTGCACATCACCATCGGCACGTGCAAGTACCCCGATTGCGGATATCGCATCTATTGCAGAGCCATCATGCAATGTCGACGCCTGCCCCCCGGCGGCGTCAATGATTTCCGAATCAAGCTTCTGCGACTGTTCAGACCCAATATCGATCATCGAGCCATTGTGCAGCCGGATGCTTAGATGCGCGTCTTCCCCGGTGCTAACGATGTCATCGAGAAAAACCTGTGAATTGGTGTGAAGGACTTCCTTTGAGCCATCTGCGTGTGCAACCGTGGCTTGCCCCTCGATTGATTCGATCCTGCCAATCCGCTCATTTGCCATGACGCTTTCCTTGGGTACTCAGTGCAGGTAGAAAATTTCTACCGGGTTCAATGCTGATATCGGCATTTCAACGGGATTTATCCTGCCTACCGGGAAATATCACACTGCGTCAAGTATCCGTCTATGGGACTTTGGTACACGTCTAATTAATTTTTCCCCGATCAGACATCATGGATGGAAAGGCCTCCCAGGATGAACTGCCACCATTAATAGTCGACTGACTTCTGAGCGACTGAACCAGCCCCCTGGGCATCCAGAGCTCCCCGGCATATAGGGCAGGGATAGCCCTGCGTAGCAGGGAAACCCGTGACTCGCGCTCAAGCAATCCTCGAATACCTATAGATAAATACTCCATCGTTCTGTTTTTTATTTGTTTTTTATAAACAAGAAGGATAGTCAGCCCGGAATAACGTGTATGCACCGAGCGAACTGCTTGCAGACCATCGCGCAGCAGGACGGATTCGTCGACCACGAGAACATCCGTTTTCGCCAGACATTTCCCGACTGCCGCACCCGAGAGGCTTGTTGGCAGACCGACCACATTCACCTCGGAATATGAATAAAGCAGGTCAGCACAGCCAGGATATTCCTCAGTCTCTGCGCAAATGAAAGTTACATTTATTTTTTTCATAACTAGTTGTTTTTATGAGTCTTGTTGAGTCTAGACGAGGACGCAACTGGCAGCAATTGGACTTAGGTACCAAGCTCCCCTAACCAGGATACTGCCGCTCACGCCTCCCTGAGCAAAAGACCAGCACATCCATGCCGATACATCTATGGATGACCCGACCCCTGCGCGCAGAACCTTAATGCACCCGACACAACACCAGACAACCCGGGTAAACCGCTATACCACACTGCTGCTTGCCATTGTGGTCTGCCTGGTATGTAACTCGGTGCCGCGTGCCGGTGAGTTCGCACTTTCGAAGCAATTACTGACAGACATAGAACAGCAGTACGGTGACTATGCGCGCCAGCGTGTTCTCTTCTGGAATGACCTGATTATCGCCAACCAGCACATCGACGAGATAGACAAGCTCAAAAAGGTTAATGAATTTTTCAATGAACTTGAATTTATCAATGACATCGACCACTGGGGCAAGGAAGACTACTGGGCGACTCCCTTGCAGATGCTGACATCCAACGGCGGCGACTGCGAGGATTTCTCGATAGCGAAATATTTCACCTTGCGTGAAATGGGTATACCGGCAGAGCGCATGAGGCTGACATACGTTAAGGCGCTTGAGTTGGACCAGGCGCATATGGTATTGACCTACTACGCTTCGCCCGATGCTGAACCGCTGGTTCTGGATAATCTGGTTGCGGACATTCTCCCGTCATCCGAGAGAAAGGACCTGCTACCCGTCTACAGTTTTAACGGCAACGGGTTATGGCTTGCGAAATCACGCGGAACAGACCAGCGGATTGGTCATTCCAGTCGGCTGAGTCGCTGGAAAGAAGTGATCGCGAAAATCAGTGGCGAACAGATACCGCTGTCTTACTGACTGGTTAATATTTCTCAGGCAATGGATTCTATACAAAGCATGGTTGCAGACGGGAAAACCCTATGACGCTCTACAGGCAACTCGCGACAAGCATCATCATTCTGTTTGCTGTCGGGTTCATCGGTACTGTTCTGTCAAGTACCAACAACCTGCGTTCATTTCTTGAGTCACAGCTGGAAACACATGCACAGGATACCGCTACATCGCTTGGCCTTTCATTATCACCGCACATGCAGAAACCGGACCTGCCTATTATCAACTCGATGATTGACGCCATTTTCGATCGCGGCTATTTCCAGTCAATACGGCTGCTCGACATCAACGACAACACACTCGTTGAGAAAACCAGAGAAACACAGGACGAGCAGGCACCCGACTGGTTCATCGAACTGGTATCTTTTCAGTCACCGCATGCGGAATCCATTCTCATGTCAGGTTGGAAGCAGGCTGGCAGCATTCATGTCGTGAGCCATCCCGGCTTTGCATATCGCGAGATGTGGTCGAATACGCGGGACACCTTCCGGCTGTATCTGGCTGCGGCAATCATCATTCTGGGAGCAGCCCTGCTAGCACTGCGATTCCTGTTACGCCCCTTGCGCGAGGTCGAGAAACAGGCCGAAGCCATAGGCAGGCGATCCTGGATATTGCAAAAAAGACTACCAAGGACACGGGAATTACGCAGCGTGGTCACAGCGATGAACAGGCTGTCCTCCCGGGTAAGCGAGATATTTACTGAACAATCCGAGGTTACTGAAGAACTCAGGAGAAAGGTCTATCTTGATACGGTTACCGAACTGGGCAACAGGCAATCATTTAACCGTCAATGCCAAATCCAGATCGAGTCCGGCGAACATGCGGCGCATGGCGCACTCTTGTTAGTGAGGCTGGGCACACTCAAGGAAATCAATGAGTCCGAGGGTTACCCTGAAGGGGACAAACTGCTGCAGAGAGTTGCGGGACTCATCAAAGCGCAAATCAATACTGGCGGCGACGGTTTTGTCGCCAGACTGTCAGGTGGTGAATTTGGACTGGTACTGCAAGGCGCTGACATACAGGACGCAGAAAAACTTGCGACAAATTTGTGTGAAGAACTCAGGCTCGTTCAGGATGAAGTCGCCCCCGGATCACGCGATTTCGCCCATATCGGCTTAACCATGTGGGAACACGGACGTGAGCATGCCGGATTACTGGCGGAAGCAGATCACGCGCTACGCAGCGCCGCCACGGGCGCTGTAGTTGACTGGCATCGTTACCATTCGGATGCCATTGACCAAGTCAGCGTAGTCGGCAAGGAATACTGGCGATCAAGGGTCAAGGAGGCTGTTGTAACCGGTAATTTCAGACTCTGCACGCAGGCAGTTTATACCGCCGATAACGAGGGGAATGTGCTACAGAGGGAAGTTCTGTTGCGGCTTCCGGATGGCGAGGGAAATTTCACAAGTGCAGGCATATATCACCCTGCTATTGATTCCATGAACAGTGCACGCAAGCTCGACAGACTGATAGTCGAAAAACTGCTTGACCACGTAGCACAGGATGACAGCCAGGTACCCTACGCAATCAACCTTTCAATGGCGTCCATAACAGATCAGGATTTCAGAGAATGGCTCTGCAAAACGCTGGAAGCTTCAGGACGGGCTGCTGGCAGGATTCAGCTGGAAATGGCGGAAAATACTGTCACCAGCAACATTGAACAGACAAAAGACCTGGTTAATCGTCTTGCCACAAGCGGATACCAGACGGGAATTGACCACTTCGGCAGGGATTTCCACCCGTTCGGATATTTGAGCACGCTTGGTGTGAGCTACATCAAGGTAGATGGTTACTACACCCGCGGTGTTAGCCACAACAGGGAAAACCAGTTTTTCATCAAGTCACTGCGGGAAACGGTGCATACCCTGGGAATAAAGATCATAGCGCAATCCGTTGAAACCGCTGACGAATATGAATCCCTGCAGGCAATCAGGCTTGACGGTTACCAGGGTTACGTATTCGGCAAGCCTGAACCGCTGCAGTCACGAACCTGATCCTCTCTGCCGTCTCAGTGGCAATTGTGCAGCGCTAGAGAATATCCTCTTCGTCCACCATCAAGTTATCCAGAACATTCAGCTCGTTGCGCATCCGTTGCCTTTCCGTCAGTTTTTGTTGTGCGGGAACAGGCAGATCGGTCAGCAGAATGAGTTTCTTCTGGATAAGGACATCTACCAGATCCTCGATAACACGAATCGTGTCGGAATCCGAGGACGACAGTTCGTTTTTTGCATTCTGCAGGAATTCCAGGACCTCGGGATCTGCCAAATCCAGTTCCTCTTCCCTTCCTGACGGAGCCTCATCTGAAAGACCGATGATCCTGCCATCTGAATTGCGATATACGTAAGGCATAGCAACAGTGTTTTCGGCCTGGTTGGGGCCGGGCTTGAGTCCTGCAGACCGGGAAATACCCTTCTTCATCAATTAAATATGTCGCGTACCGCGCCGATGCAATACCTGCCGGCAACATATGACAGACATTGTCTCCTGTAAGGAATGTCAGTCAGCCAGCTGTTATTCACACCACACTGCGGACATTGGCTTAGCATGACACCACAACCTGCGACTGCAGAAGAACTCTGGGAAATACCCGCTGATGGATCCACCAATGATGATCCACTGCTGGGATGCCTGTTGACACTGGCAAAGATTGAACACAAGTCGTGTACAGCAGATACGCTCACAGCGGGTCTACCGCTGGTTAATCACAAACTGACACCACAACTGTTCGTCCGTGCCGCCAGGCGGGCAGGCATGGCGGCACGGTTGATAAAACGTCCATTACGGGAAATCTCCAACCTGGTTTTGCCAGCCACGCTGCTGCTTGAGAACGGGCGAGCATGCATTCTTGACTGCATTGTGGATGAGAATACAGCAAAGATTATTCAGCCGGAGTCCGGCTCAGGTGTCAGGCAGGTTGCACTTGAAGACCTTGATGCGGAATACACCGGCTATGCGATCTTTATCCAGTCGACCTACCAGTTTGATGAGCGCACCAAGGATTCGCTTATTTCACGTCCGCAACACTGGTTCCGGGACACAATTGCGGAATCCTGGCCGGTTTATGGTGAAGTCATCATAGCCGCATTTCTGATCAATCTGTTTGCCCTGGCTTCACCACTCTTCATTATGAATGTCTATGACCGCGTGGTCCCGAACCATGCAATTGAAACGCTCTGGGTGCTGGGTATTGGCGTCACCATTGTCTACGGATTTGATCTGCTGATGAGAACGTTGCGCGGCTATTTTATCGACGTAGCCGGCAAGCGGGCGGACATTGTTCTTTCAGCAAGCCTGTTTGAGCATGTAATGGGTATCAGACTTGACTCGCGCCCACCTTCCGTCGGTGCATTCGCAAATAATCTCCACGAGTTTGACACCTTCAGGGATTTCTTTACCTCGGCAACACTGAGCACACTGATTGACCTGCCATTTGTCTTCCTGTTTATCGGAATTATCTGGTTGCTGGGCGGTCCACTGGCCGTCATCCCCCTGGCAATACTGCCTGCATGCTTTCTATCTACGTATTTCATTCAGCGTTCCATGGCCGGGTATGTTGAAAATCTGCTGCGGCATGCCTCTCAGAAGCAGGCCACCCTGATTGAAACACTTACCGGCCTGGAGACGGTAAAATGTATCGGCGCAGAAAGTACCTTGCAGCGTCGCTGGGAACAGACAATCGGCACGATTGCAAGCCTCGGGCTGAAGGCACGGCTGTTATCATCGAGCGCCATAAACATAACAATATTTTTTCAACAGATGGCGACAGTCGCTGTCGTCATCTACGGCGTCTATCTTATTGGTGACGGAGAACTCAGCGTCGGCGGCCTGATCGCTGCAACAATTCTTACCGGTCGGGCACTTGCACCACTCGGGCAGGCCGCGGGGATTCTGACGCGCATGCACCAGGCAAAGGCTGCATATTCAGCGACTGACTCAATCATGAAGACACCTGTCGAGCGGCCGGCAGAAAAATCCTTCATAGAACGGCAGGAAATCAAGGGCAGTATTGAATTCAGGAATGTCTCGTTCAGCTATCCGGAGCAAACCATGGAAGCGCTGGACAAGATATCCTTCAGGATCAATGCTGGTGAGCGCGTTGCGATTATCGGCCGCATCGGCTCCGGAAAAAGCACCGTCGAAAAGATGCTGCTGGGTTTGTACGAACCCGCCGCGGGGTCAATCCTTATCGACGGCATTGACAGCAGGCAACTGGATCCTGTCGACATCCGCAGAAACATCGGTTACGTACCACAGGACAGTTTCCTGTTTTACGGCTCGGTCAGAGACAATATCGTATTTGGCATGCCTCACGCGGAGGATAACGCAATCCTGCGTGCCGCCAGTATTGCAGGCGTTACCGATTTCGTAAACAAGCACCCTTCGGGTTTTGACCTGCAGGTAGGTGAGCGTGGTGACAGGTTATCAGGTGGCCAGAGACAAAGTATCGCGGTTGCGCGCGCCCTGCTACGTGACCCGCCTATCCTGGTCATGGATGAACCCAGCAACGCGATGGACAATACCACCGAGGAAATATTCAAGGCCAGGTTGAAAGAGTCCCTTGGCGGGAAAACCCTTATCCTGGTTACGCATCGTGCATCCTTGCTTAGTCTGGTGGACCGAGTGATTGTAATGGATAGCAGCCGGATTATTGCAGATGGCGCCAAGGAGGATGTCCTTGCTGCGCTGAAGCAGGGACAAATCAGGGTGCCGAAGTCATGATCACCGCTTTACTCAAATACCTGCAACCGCGCATGTATACGATTGATGCTGCCGATATTCACAAGATTTACAGGGAAGACGCGCCGTTCATGTCGGATCCCAATGCGGCTGTCATCATTGGCGCAAGCCGTAGCAGTCATTTGATCCTGGTTTTTACGGCAATATTTATAGTCGTTGCGCTGGTCTGGGCTGCGTTCGCAAATCTGGACGAAGTCACCCGGGGTGAAGGCAAGGTTATTCCATCAGCGAAGATCCAGGTTGTGCAAAATCTCGAGGGCGGCATTCTCACCGAGATCCTGGTCAGGGAGGGTGAGTTTGTCGACAAGGACCAGCCGCTGCTGCGGCTTGACGACATACGTTTCTCCTCATCCTACAGGGAAACACGCTCAAAATACCTGACACTGCTCGCGCGCTCCGCACGATTTTACGCGGAAGCAAATGACAAGCCGGTTGAAATCCCGGCGCTTGTCTGGAAAGAAGATGCGAAGCTTGCAGAGAATGAAACAGCCCTTTTCAGGTCAAGAGCCAATGCACTGCAGTCCAGTATTCATATCCTCCAGCAGCAGGAGACACAAACAAAACAGGAGCTTGCAGAGCATCGCGCACGTGAAAACAAGCTGTCGCGCAGTTATGCACTGGTAAAACAGGAACTCGACATGTCAGCACCACTGGAAGCAGATGGTGCAATTTCTGAAGTCGAAATACTCAGGCTCAAGCGCAGCGTTAATGACCTTCGGGGAGAACTTGAAGCTACCCGGCTTGCTGTTCCCCGCCTGCAATCTGCATATGAAGAAACCCAGAACAAAATCACTGATATCGAGATCAGTTTTCGCACGGAAGCCCGCGGCAAGCTGAATGAAATCGAGGCGGAACTCTCCACTATAGAAGAAACATTGCGCGGCCAGGAAGACCGGGTTAACAGGACACTGGTTACATCTCCCGTGAGAGGTACCGTTAAACAGATCCTTGTGACAACTGTCGGTGGCGTCATCAAGCCGGGGATGGACCTGATTGAGATTGTTCCGCTTGAAGGCAATCTGCTGGTAGAGGCCCATGTTCGGCCAGCCGACATTGCGTTCCTTCGCCCTGACCAGAATGCCCAGGTAAAACTGACTGCCTATGACTACGCGATCTACGGCGGACTGCCGGCTAAACTCGAACACATCAGTGCCGATACCATAACTGATGAAAATGGCGAGAGTTTTTACCTTATCAGGGTGAGAACTGAACGAAATTATCTGGGAAGCGAGAACCACCCGTTGAAAATAATTCCTGGCATGACCGCTGTTGTTGACATCCTCACCGGTGAAAAGTCTGTACTGGACTATCTGTTGAAACCGGTGCTGCGTGCCAGGGACAATGCCATGAGAGAAAGGTAGTACGACAACATGGAAAGAGACAGCGCAACCCCCTCAGTGGCTAACCTGACCAGGCGCATACTGATAGCCAGTGCCGACAGTGAACTTGTTGTGCGATTTTCTGCTGCCCTGGAACAGAACTATAGCCTGGTTAAATGGACCGGCAGCATTCCAGTAAACGCAGTATACGAAAGTGATACGCTGGATCTTGTCCTGATAGATCCCAAATACTTTCCTGACCCCATTACCGCCAACATTGTCGAGATAGCCGAGTCAAACCAGGCGCTGCGCATCATGGTTATCGAAAACCAGTCTGACAGACTGGTTGACCAGTATGCGCTGTTCAAGGCTGGCGCTCATGGCTTCTGCAAGGAAAACATCTCCGATGCATTACTCAACAGAGCCGTGCAAATGGTATGTGAAGGTGAATACTGGATTCAACGCAAGCTCATCGCAAATATTATTGATGATCTCGCAAGGGAAATAACCGAGACCCACGACCATTCCTCTGCGGGTGAAAACCCGATTCTTGATACGCTTACACCGCGAGAACTCGAAGTGGCGAGAATGGTTCGGCTTGGTGGTAACAACAAGACGATTGCTCGTGAGCTTGATATATCAGAAAGAACCGTCAAGGCGCATCTGAGCGCCATATTCCGCAAGCTCGACATCCAGAACCGCCTGCATCTTGCACTGTATTTCAGTGAAAACCGTTGAGGTTAGAAAGACTTTTGAAAATGGAACCAGGTGATGTGTTGCTTAAAGCAAAAGCTGAAACACAGACCTGCATGGAGATAGTCTGATGCAAACTAGAATGCATTATTCACTACTGGTTGCAATATTCAGCCTTGGCCTGGCTGGCAACCTGCTTGCAGCAGACCTGAGAGATACAGTCATGGAGACCATTGCATCCAACCCGGATGTCCTGATTGCGGGTAGCGAGCGGGACACGGTTGAACAGCAGATGGAGCAGGCACGTGCCGGCTTTTTTCCCCAGGCAGATATCACCCTGGGTACGGGCTGGGAGTACAGCGACAATCCGGCGACCCGTGCAGGTGGCCATGGTTCGCGGAACTTTAACCGCGACGAAGCGGAAATTCTCGTCAGACAGCTGCTCTATGACGGGCATGGAACAGAAAGCGAATTTGAGCGAAATCGCGCCCGCGTTAATTCACGCGCCTATGCTACCTTCAGCACGGCGGAGGTGACAGGCCTCAAGGCAGTGGACGCCTACCTCAATGTGTTAAAGTCGAAAAAGCTCGTCCAGCTTGCAGTTAACAATCTGGAAAATCACCAGCAAACCTATAACAGAATCGAAAAACGTGGCGATCGGGGTGTTGGCAGCAAGGCCGATGTACAGCAGGCGTTGGGGCGGCTGGCACTTGCGAAAACAAATCTCATGGCCGAGCAAAACAACCTGCAGGACGCTGTTGCCGCTTATCTCAATGTTGTGGGAAGTCCACCCGGCAATCTGGCAGAGCCGGCAACACCTTATCAACTGCTACCTGCTTCCCTGGATGAAGCTATTACAGTTGCCCTGGACAACCATCCAAGGTTGAAATCTGCCGAAGCAGATGTCGATGCCGCACGCGAGCAATATGAGGCTGCAAAGTCGCTGTTCTTCCCACGCGTACACCTGGAAATCAGCGGCTCGAACAATGACAACCTGGACGGCATCTCCGGCAGGAACAAGGATGCACAAGCCATGGTCCGTGGCCGTTACAACTTCACTGGCGGCAAGGATATAGCCCGGCGCCAGGAAACCGTGTACCAGCTTGATCAGGCAAAGGAAATCCGCGCTCGAACTCACCGCCAGGTAGTCGAAAGCATGCAGTTGTCATGGAATGCCTACGAGACCGCCAAGTCGCAACTGGAGTATTTTAAGATCCACGTCGACGCCAGTAAGCAGGCTTTGCTGGCATACCGGAAACAGTTCAACATCGGACAGCGCACCTTGATCGATTTGCTTGACCAGGAGAATGAAGTCTTCCAGGCCAATATCAATTACGTCAATGGCCTGAATACCCTGGCCTTCTCCACGTACAGGATACTTGCGGGAACCGGCAAGCTGTTGTGGTCACTTGATGTGGGATTACCGGAACAAGCCAATACAATTCAGTGAGCTGATACGTCCACAAAGTTGCTGGAGAACCATGACTAGACCTCCGGTGTCGTTTGAGCACTGACGCACACCGGCAGCACAACAGTTAGTCTCCAGACAACCGGCAACCAGCCTTGCCGGCAGTGATCTCAAATACGATTTTTGTCCCTACCCGCTTTTCCCAACTAACACGCACGGCGACATCTGCCTGCCTTGTCGCAGCTCACTCCTGACTGGCAGCTGAACATGCCGCATCCCACACCGCGCCAGCGGCAAGCTGCTGGGTGGCTGGCACCATTCTGGCCCGAGAATCTCCGCATCCCGGCATGGAACGCCCTGCACATCGCCATGGACTGTCCCGCACAATGGCAGTATATTTCCGGGCATGGTTATGGAATCAGCCACTCATGGACGCAACAGCCCACGAGAAACCCGAATAACACATATAAAACAAAAGGATAACTAGCCACCATGGAACAGCACGCCAGAACCCATGCGGATCTCGACGCTATGCTAATCGGCCAGAAAAGCGTACCCAAGGGGTGCCGGGTGCTGAACGTCAGCCCCCAGGGGATGATGCTTCAATGTGAACCAGATGGTCGACTGCTGACCTTCCGCGACGCAGACCTGGTGGACATCCACCTGACAGTGCAACATGGCGGTGGCAGGAAAAAGTTTTCCATACCCGCGATTGTCAACCGCGTAGACATCAAGAGTATTGACGTGGTTTTCCAGCATCCGAATTCAGAATTGCTGAAACTGATTGAAGCATATCGCATCAGTGATGCCCACATGATGGAGGCATCGATCGCTCACAGCCAGCAGGAATCCGGCGAGAAGGTCACGGCATTGCCAAATAAACCTGCAAATGCCGCAGACGTGCAAATCGAAGAAGCCGGCAGCAGCCAGGGCGGTCGCCGGGTACTCTACCCTGTTCTGGCGACTGTAATCCTCTCGGTTTTCATTGCTGCCGCAGCCTACCTTTATACATCGGGTATTGACAGCCGCCTGAACGTTCTCGAAACCATAACGATCAACCAGACCAATGAACTGGCCGAAATGCGCAGCCGGATATTCTCTTCCAGCCTGCAGGAGGGTCGATACGCATCCCTGAACGCACGCCTTCAGGCCCTCACCGATGCATTTGGTACCCTGGAGGGCAAGCTAGACACGGTTATTTCCGGTCAGCCCATAGCAGCAGATAGTGCTGCCGGCAAGGCTGCAACGGAGACTCTGGCCACAGGCGGCAGTGAAACCCCGATTTCCATCACCACGGGGAATCTTGCCGGCTCCGGCACAGCCACCACAGCAAAAATGCCATCTCAGGCAACAGAAGCAAATACCGCACAAACCATTGCAACAGACAAGCCACAACCTGCGCCCGTACCTAGCGTGTCAGCCTCCTCACCTGGACAACAGCCCGAAACAGCTGACGCACCGGCGTCAGGATCTGATAGTACGGCTACCTTACAGACACGAGATTCAGGACAGGCTAATGCAAGCGGGGGCGATAGCACGGACGCTGCGAAGAGCGGCACCGAAAATGAGGCAGGCAAGACGGAACTCACGACAAGCACCGGCTCCGGTCCCTGGATCATCAACCTGCTTTCCTCACGCAAAAAACTGGATACTGACAGGCTGGCCAGGATCGCGGAATCCCATAGCATTCCGGTAGTGCAAAGCCGGGCCATCGTAAAAGGAAAGGAATACTGGCGCCTGCAGGTGACGGGATTCAACACTGCTTCTGAAGCGAAAAACTACGCAATTCCGGTCAAGCAAAAACTCGGAATCAAGGACGTCTGGATTTTTCGGCAGAAAGGATGAACTACCCGGTGGCTGGATACGGGCAACGGTTTGGTCCGTATCCGCAAACAACCCACCACCAATCCAGTTGGCGTCCCCAAGGGGATTCGAACCCCTGTTACCGCCGTGAAAGGGCGGTGTCCTAGGCCGACTAGACGATGGGGACTAACAAGTGCTAAAGGCCATCAGGCCTTCGTTTAACTGGTGGAGCCAGGCGGGATCGAACCGCCGACCCCTTGCATGCCATGCAAGTGCTCTCCCAGCTGAGCTATGGCCCCGTAAAACGAAGCGCGCAATTTACGTCAGGCGCCCCTTCCTGTCAAGATCACTCCGGCTTTTTCATGGCAATGATAACGCCTGGTTCACCGGCTTCTGGCCGCCGAAAGCCCTAACCCGCCTGTTGCTGCTCGATTTTTGCCCATGAATCACGCAATGTGACCGTCCGGTTGAATACCGGCAATCCCGGCGTCGACAGTTTTGTGTCGACGCAGAAATAGCCTTCACGCTCGAATTGAAAACACTCGCCCGGACCGGCTTCGCCCAGCGAGCTTTCCACAACACATTCAGTCAGGGTCAGCAATGAATCCGGGTTGAGATGATCCCGATAGTCACGGCCGTCTCCGGCCGCATCGGGACGCGGGATTGTAAACAGGCGGTCATACAACCGCACTTCCGCGCGCTTGCCGTATTTTACCGAGACCCAGTGGATCACGCCCTTGACTTTGCGCCCTTCCGGATTCGCACCCAGTGTTGCCGGGTCGTAACTGCAGTGCAGCTCGATCACCTCACCGTTGTTATCCCTGATTACCTCATCACATCGAATAACATAGGCATTGCGCAACCGGACTTCACCGCCACTGACCAGTCGTTTGAATTTTTTTGGCGCTTCCTCCCTGAAATCACCCTGGTCAATATACAGTTCACCCGTGAATGGCACGGTTCGTGTACCCATGCTGTCATCCTGGGGATGATTTGCCACGGTCAGCTTTTCCTCCTGCCCGTCCGGGTAGTTGGTAATTACGACTTTCAGCGGGTGCAGCACAGCCATGCGGCGCCGTGCATTGACATTCAGGTCTTCACGAATGCAGTTCTCCAGCACACCCATTTCGACAATATTTTCCGACTTGCTAACACCAACCCGCGCTGAAAAGTCACGAATCGATGCCGGTGTGAAGCCGCGGCGACGGATACCCGCAATTGTTGGCATGCGTGGGTCATCCCAGCCTTCAACATGGCCCTCGGCGACCAGTTCCGTCAGCTTGCGCTTGCTCATCACCGTATATTCAAGATTCAGGCGAGAGAACTCGATTTGCTGCGGATGACAGGGTACGGATACATGATCCAGCACCCAGTCATACAGCGGTCGATGGTCCTCGAATTCAAGCGTGCAGATCGAGTGGGTAATCCCTTCCAGTGCATCTGATACCGGATGCGTAAAGTCATACATCGGGTAGATGCACCAGGCTTCACCGGTTTGATGATGGATGACACCGTGACGTATGCGGTAGAGCGCGGGATCCCGCATATTCATGTTGGGTGAGGCCATGTCAATCTTCGCGCGCAGTACCCGTGAGCCATCCTCGAAATCGCCGGCCCGCATTCGCCTGAACAGGTCCAGGTTCTCACTTGCAGTTCTGTCACGGAAGGGACTCTCCCTGCCGGGTTCCGTCAGGGTGCCACGGTACTCGCGAATCTGTTCGGCCGTAAGGTCGCAGACATAGGCCTTGCCAGCCTCGATCAATTCAACGGCAAAAGTGTAGAGCTGTTCAAAATAGTCCGAGGCATAGAATAGCCGGTCTTCCCAGTCATATCCCAGCCAGCGGACATCCTCCTTGATGGACTCTACGTATTCGATGTTCTCCTTGTGAGGATTGGTATCATCAAAGCGCAGGTTGCAGGTTCCGTTATAGTCCCGGGCAACACCGAAATTCAGGCATATCGACTTTGCATGCCCGATATGCAGGTATCCGTTTGGCTCAGGTGGAAAGCGTGTCGCAACCCGCCCCTGATGCTTGCCACTCGCGATATCAGTTTCGATGATATTGCGTATAAAGTTTGACGGCGTACTTGTTTCTTCACCGCTCATAGTCAATTTTCTTCCATACGTTTGCCAATATAATCCAGCGCCCTGTCGATGCGGCGCAGACAGGCATCGCGGCCGACCAGGTGCAGTGTCACGTCAATACCCGGGGATGCCGCCCTGCCGGCAATGGCCACCCGCAGCGGCTGTGCCACCTTGCCAAGCTTGAGTCCGAGCGACTCCGCCACGTGAATCACCGCCAGGTGCAAATTTTCAGGTGTCCATTCAGCCAGTTCAGCCAGCACCTTGCGTATCAGGGTTAGCGGCTCCATCGCCACCGGACGCAAGTTCTTTTTGGCAGCAACCTCATCATACTCGGGAAAATCCCGGTAAAAGAATGCGCTGATTTCTGCCATCTCAACCAGCGTCTTCGCACGCTCCTGCTGTACACGCACCACCTCGACCAGCTCAGGACCTTCAGCGGGATCTATACCAAGGTCTCCCATATGAGCACTCAGCAGATGAGCAATCCTGGCAGGATCGTCATGCTTGATGTAAAGCTGGTTGAGCCAGAGAAGTTTCTCGGTATTGAAACTTGAGGCCGCCCTGTTGACTGCATCGATGTCGAACAGGCTGATCATCTCGTCAAGAGAGAATACTTCCTGGTCACCATGTGACCAGCCCAGACGCACAAGATAATTAAGCAGGGCCTCGGGGAGAATTCCCTGGTTACGATACTCAAGGACACTTATGGCACCATGCCGCTTGGACAGGCGCGAACCATCATCACCCAGAATCATGGGGACATGGGCATAACGCGGCGGCTCCTTACCGAGCGCAGTCAGTATATTGACCTGGCGCGGCGTGTTGTTGACATGATCATCACCACGAATCACATCCGTGATCCCCATATCCGCATCATCCACGACAACCGTGAGATTATACGTCGGCGCCCCGTCCGTACGGCGAATTATCAGGTCATCCAGCTCCGCATTGCTGAAAACAATCTTTCCTCGAATGCGATCATCGATGACGACACTGCCTTCTGCCGGATTGCGGAACCGGATTACATGCGGTTCTTCGGGGTCAATCCTGAGCCCGCGGCAATGGCCGTCATATCTTGGTTTTTCCTTGCGTTGCAACTGCCCTTCACG
This sequence comes from uncultured Gammaproteobacteria bacterium, assembly GCA_963701455.1. Classification (GTDB taxonomy): domain Bacteria; phylum Pseudomonadota; class Gammaproteobacteria; order UBA9214; family UBA9214; genus UBA9214. The sequence goes on along the minus strand of CAVPAE010000002.1, from coordinate 161,073 downwards.
CAATGCATCAAGCCGCTCCCTGGGACAGTTGCACCGGTAGGCCAGGCCCTTGTCAAGCAACTCCTGGATTACCTCGTTGTAACGCTCAAAGCGATGCGTCTGGTAAAAAGGGCCCTCGTCATACTCCAGACCAAGCCATGTCATCCCTTCCAGGATGGCGTTGATGGACTCTGCCGTGGAACGCTGCAGGTCGGTGTCCTCAATACGGAGCACAAACCTGCCGCCGTGCTTGCGGGCATGCAGCCAGGAGAACAATGCAGTCCTTGCACCACCCACATGCAGGTAGCCAGTCGGGCTGGGTGCGAAGCGTGTTTTAAGACTCATCGGATATCAAACCAATCTTGTATTCGAAACGTTGCTCAACCCTGTATCCGGGCAGAGTCAAACAGGTTGTGGTGTGTGAGCATCACCCGGCCTTGAAACCAGGCTGGATATAGCATGAACGAGCTTGCCAGGATCAACCGGCTTTAACAGGAACCGGGAAACGCCAAGCTGCTCGCACTCATCATACACTTCCTGGGTAGCATCGCCAGTAATCACAGCAATCGGAACAGATTCGGCCACGGGATGCAATTTCCTGTACTCCTTGATCACATCAAACCCTGACAGACCCGGCATCTGGATATCAAGCATTATAATGTCATATTCATTACTTCGCAGTTTTTCCAGGGCCACGGTACCTGACTCGGCGATATCGGGATCGATGCCAATTTCATTGAGCATGGCCTTCATGACATAACGATTCATCCTGCAATCATCAGCGACAAGTACACGCAGATCATCATGCTGTTCAAGCAGGCGCGCGTAGTCTTCAACTGTTGTTTTGGCAGCCAGGCCAGCCTGCATAATACTGTTTCCATAGTGCAGAGCGTTGTCGATATCCTCGAAACTGCTCACCACAACATGGAAGCCTGACAGAAGATATTTATCACGCAGCCCATCCTCCGGATGATACGCAACCAGGCATGAACCATGCCTTCGACCCTCCTGAACGAGCGCATCAACATCCGCCATGCTCAGCGTCTGACAATCTACCAACAGACAACAACCCGCCATGTTTATCTCCGCCGCCCCAAGCGAGGACCAGTCATCAAACCTTCCGGAAGCACCTGCAACTACTGCCTGCATCCCCGGGACTGCACCTGGGTAGAGCACGTTCGTGATGATGAAATAATCAGGCCGGCGCGCCTCATCGGCACCTGCGTCCGACGCCCTGCTCGACATGGCGGAAAGCGGGATATCAAACCAGAATCGGCTACCCTGAAACTCTGTACTTTCTACACCTATGCTGCCACCCATGAGTTCCACAAGCCGTTTCGCAATTGCGGTTCCCAGGCCAGTTCCGCCGTACTTCCTCTGGACAGAATCATCTGCCTGCCTGAACCTTTCAAAAACTCGCGACTGCATATCTTTCGAAATACCTATTCCGGTATCGACAACCTCAAACATAATACGACCTGCCAACAACCCGGCGCACTGCTTGCTGACCCTTAACCTGATTTCCCCGACATTAGTGAACTTTATGGCGTTTCCCAACAGATTTACCAGCACCTGTCGCAGACGTCCTGCATCACCCTGTAGATACGGTGGCACCGAGACATCCAGATCAGTAACAAACCGGACACCCTTGTCCTCCGCCTGTATCGAAAACATGCTGGATACCGAGTACACCAACTTGTACAGGTCGAATTTCTCTTTTCTCAGCTGAACGTGGCCTGCCTCTATTCGTGAAAAATCCAGCACCCCGCCAACCAGAGACATGAGACTTTTCGAAGCTTCATTGATATGATCCACAATCCGCTCCTGCTCGGACTTTTCCACCGCCTTTCCCAACATACTGCTAAAACCTATGACCGCATTCAAAGGCGTTCGTATTTCATGACTGACATTTGCCAGAAATCTGGATTTCTCCTTGTTTGCCGCTTCCGCACGCTCTTTTTCTTTTTGAAGGCGATTAAGCATTAATGCAACATACAGTGGAATAATTGACAATAGCATGATGCCTGTAACAGATAGATAATACTCATGCATCCAGTATGGTGTACTTATAGAAACAACTAAAAAACAACAGAGTGACAAGCCAGCACAAAGTATCAACTCTTGGTACCCATATCTAAAACCATTCCCAACCGTCATCCACAAGTAAAACACAAAAAACGGAGCTCCGTACTTATCAAAAACGTGCATCACGATGCTTGTTACTAATATATCAATCGACATGTACACACGGTGTCTATACTTGTTACCTTGCGGGTAAAAATACACATGCAATATGCCCACAATCGAAAAAACCGTGTAGAAGTAGCCAACTTTAATAATCGGGTCTAGATAGCCCTCCGAAAACACTCCTGTAGCAGACACCGCAAGCCCATACATCAGACCACAGACAACAAGAAGCAAACGCATAAAAGTCTGCTCAAGTTCTGCATTTCCAGTAACTTTAAGAAACAACCCATTGCCAACATTCATAGCCACTCGTCCCTTAGTAACACTGGCCCGAAATATTACCATATGGCCGTCAAAATCGAATTTATTTATACATCGCAATACGTTGCATCAACTACGCTCCAACCTGTAGAACATTTCTGTCAACTACTGTATATAATTACAGTATCTGTACTCCCATCCGCCGGGAGGTTCCCATCACCATTTTCCAGAGAATCAGTTTATGCCCTCCGCCACCGGCGCAGCTCGCACAAGAGGTACTGAAACCCACCTGTCCTGCCCCGTGATCTGGCCTCGCGCCATCCTGCTTGTCGATATGAATGCCTTCTTTGCCTCTATTGAGCAGCGCGACCATCCCGAGTGGCGCGGCCGTCCGGTCGCAATCACCAATGGCAGGCAAGGCAGCTGCATCATCACCTGCTCCTACGAGGCGCGCGCATACAACATCAGGACCGGCATGCGCCTGAAAAAGGCACGCCAGCTCTGCCCGGAACTCATCCAGTGCCCGGCTCGTCCGGAACGCTACGCAGCAACATCTGTCGCCATCATGGAGGCACTGCGGGACATTACACCCGATATCGAGATATTTTCCGTGGACGAGGCATTCCTGGATGTCACCCATTGCCAGCGCCTGCTGGGCACCCCGCCCCGCATTGCCCGGATGGCGAAGCAGAAGGTCTTCGAAGCATCGAGGATTCTGTGTTCCATTGGCGTCAGCGGCGACAAGACCACCGCCAAGTTTGCCGCCAAGCTGAACAAGCCCGACGGCCTGACCATTATCCCGCCCTGGGAGGCCGCGGTACGGCTACACGACGTACCGGTCACCGGATTATGCGGCATCGCGGCAGGTATCGGCGGCTTCCTGGAAAGGCACGACGTCCATACCTGCGGGGACATGCAACGGTTACCGATCAGCGTCCTGGCGCGGCGCTTCGGCAACCCCGGGCGCCGCATATGGTACATGTGCCAGGGTCAGGACCCCGACAAGCTGCAGCAGAACATCCCGGCGCCGAAATCCATCGGCCACGGCAAGGTAGTGCCGCCCGATACCCGCGATGCAACGGTGCTGCTGACCTACCTGATGCACATGAGCGAGAAAGTCGGCGCACGGCTGCGACGCCACCAGCTAAAATCATTGACCTTTTTCATTGGCCTGCGCACCGCCAATGGCTGGCTGGGGGCCAAGCCGCGCTGCGCCCTGCCCACCGATGATGGCCAGCAAATCATGGCATTGTGCCGACAGGTCATGCGGGAGACCTGGCACGGGCAAGGCGTGCACCAGGTACAGGTAACCGCGCTGGATCCGGTCGACAGTGACAGCCAGCTGGAACTGTTTAACACCACCGATGAGGCACATGACCAGATCAACGCCGTCATGGATGCCGTCAACCGGCGTTACGGCGAACTGGCACTTGCCCCGGCACGCCTGCTCAACCGCTCCAGCATGCCCAACGTGATCGCACCGGCATGGAAACCCTTCGGACACCGGCAGACGATCTGAAACCGGCATGTGCGGCGGCGTCTATTACTCGATCAACGACGGGGATGTCCGGTTCTATTTCCCGAACCCGAAGGCACGGCTGCCGGTCAGAATGCGGTCCGGCGGCACGCAACTGCTCGGCTGGGGACGCCGCCCTGACCAGGCCGGGAAACTGCCGCTGGGCGGCTGGGCCCGCCTGGACAGCATCTACGAGGGACGCTGGGACCGCTGGTTCCCGGTACCGGTCAAGATGCCGGTCAAGAGCTTCATGGAAAAGGACCTGGAGGGGAACAGCCGCTGGTACGACCTGACGAAGGGACAATGGATCCAGGGGCTGGTCGCACGCCACCGGCACGAACGCCGGGTTTATGTCGTCACGATTGAGCCGGAACTGGCTGACGCGATATATAGCCGCTGGCCCCGGATCATGAGCGGCTGAAGCAAAGCCGGGGAAGGAGTGGTGCCCGGGGCCGGAATCGAACCGGCACGGCTGTTGCCACCGAGGGATTTTAAGTCCCTTGCGTCTACCAATTTCGCCACCCGGGCATATGCCACGCGGCGGAATTTTACAGTGGCCCGACTGATAAGTAGAGGAGAAATTGGAGGCTGAGCCCGGAATCGAACCGAGGTACACGGCTTTGCAGGCCGCTGCATAACCACTCTGCCACTCAGCCATTGAGTGCGGGCATTGCCCTGAGAGCAAAAACCCCGGTAGTGGCCGGGGTTCTGGCAAAACATAAAATTTGGAGCGGGAAACGAGATTCGAACTCGCGACCCCAACCTTGGCAAGGTTGTGCTCTACCAACTGAGCTATTCCCGCATTTGCGAACGCGTAATTGTATCGTTTGGCCGCTTGCTGTCAAGCATCTCCCGGCCAGAAGCGGCCAGGCGGCCCGCAGGTAAACCAGCATCGACCACAAGGTCAGGATTGCCGCGACATACAGCAGGACTAACCCCCACTTCGTGGGTCGGAAATGGCCCCAGCGGAAACTTGTACAGCAACAGCAGTATCGCGATCATCTGGATGGTCGTCTTGATCTTGCCGATAATGGAGACGGCCACCTTGGTCCGCTCACCGATTTCAGACATCCATTCCCGCAACGCCGAGATCGCGATCTCCCGCCCGATGATGATCGCGGCCGGGATGGCAAACAGTGGACTGGGATTGTCCTGCACCAGCAACACCAGCGCGACGGCCACCATCAGCTTGTCGGCCACGGGGTCCAGAAAAGCGCCGAACACGGAAAGCTGCTGCAGCACGCCTGGCAAGATATCCATCCAGCCAGTCGGTCAAGCGCGGCCAGGCCAAAGATCGCCGCACTGATCTGGTAGGACCAGTGTAGCGGGGAATAAAACACCAGCACCAGCACCGGTATCAGGATGATACGCAGCAGCGTCAGTAGATTTGGAATCGTCCAGGTCATTACTTGTTTCCTAGTCCCCGTGAAAAGCATCATAGATCTGCTGCGCCAGTGTCCGGTTAATTCCCTTGATCCGGGACAGGTCCTCGACACCGGCCCGGGAAACCTCCCTGATACCACCCAGTTGCTGCAGCAACTGCTGGCGCCGCTGCGGGCCAATCCCGGGGATCTGCTCCAGCGGCGAGGTGTTCCTGGAACGGGCCCGCCGCTGTCGGTGTCCGGTGATGGCAAACCGGTGCGCCTCATCCCTGACCTGCTGGATCAGGTGCAGCGCCGGTGAGTCCGCCGCCAGTTGCAGGACTTTCCGCTGGCCGGGCAGATGCAGGCTTTCCAGTCCCGGCTTGCGGCCCGGCCCCTTGGAGACACCCACGATCTGGACATCGGTAACCTGCAATTCCTCCAGCGCCCGGCTGGCCGCTGCAATCTGCCCCTTGCCGCCATCAATGAGCAACAGGTCCGGCAGGCAGCCTTCACCTCGCTGCAGGCGAGTATAGCGCCGGGTCAACGCCTGCTCCATCGCTGCATAATCATCCCCGGGTTGAATACCCTTGATGTTAAAACGACGGTAGTCAGATTTTAGCGGCCCTTCGCTGCCGAACACAACGCAGGATGCCACGGTAGACTCGCCGCGCGTATGACTGATATCGAAACACTCAATGCGCTGCGGCATTTCGTCCAGTGACAGCGCCTCCGCAAGCGCCTGCACGCGACCGGCAAATCCCTTGCGCGTATTCAGGTAGGTATGCAGCGCATGTCCTGCATTATTCAGCGCCATCTGCATCCAGCGGGCACGGTCACCGCGCAGCTTCTCCCGTATCGCGACCTTGTGACCGGCCTGCTTGCCAAGCACTTCCTCGATGAGGCCGGCATCAGCCGGCGCATGACTGACCAGCAGTTCCGCGGGAACCGCCTTGCCCAGGTAATACTGCGGGATAAACGCGGACAGAACCTCCGCGCTGCCTGAGTCCATGGGGACACTGGGGGTAAAAAACTGCATTACCCAGGTTGCGCCCGCCCCTGACAAAAAACACCTGCACACAGGCACTGCCCTGCCCGGTCAGGCAGGCCACGATATCAAGATCCCCGTGGCCGGTACTGATGTACTGTCTCTCCTGCACGTGATGCAGGCTGGCTATCAGGTCGCGGTATTCGGCGGCCTGCTCGTAGGCCTGTTGCTGCGCCGCCTGCTGCATCGCCGTGACGAGATCATCGATGACCTCGCTGCTCTTGCCTTCCAGGAACAGCACGGTACGTTTCACGTCCGCGGCATAGGCTGCCGCGTCGATGAGGCCGGCACAGGGGGCGGTGCAGCGCTTGATCTGGTACTGCAGGCAGGGGCGGCTGCGATTACTGAAAAAACTGTCTTCGCACTGCCGCACCCGAAACAGCTTCTGCAGCAAATGCAGGCTCTCGCGCACCGATCCCGCCCCCGGATAGGGCCCGAAGTAGCGCCCCTTGCCACGCCGCGCCCCCCGGTGCAGGGCAAGTCGCGGGAATTCCTGCTCGGTTGACAGGTAGATATACGGATAGCTCTTGTCATCACGCAGCAGCACGTTGTAGCGGGGTCGCAACTGCTTGATCAGGTTACTCTCAAGCAGCAGGGCTTCCGCCTCGGTATGCGTGACGGTCACCTGGATATCCACGACCTGCGCCATCAGCGCCTGCGTCTTTGCGCTGAGCCCACTCTTCCTGAAATAGCTGGAGACGCGCTTCCTGAGGTCGCCGGCCTTGCCCACGTACAGCACGTTGCCCGCGGGATCGAGCATGCGATAGACCCCGGGGCATGATGTGAGCGTCTTCAGGAACGCCTTGTGGTCGAATGCAGCGCCTGAATCCGGCATCACTCGCTGTCCTGCAGATTTCCCTCTGGATCACCGGCGGAAAGTGCCGTCCTGGCCAACCGGAAAACCTGCGCAAACATCTCCGGGGTCAGGCGCCGGGTCTGGGTGTTATAGCGACTGCAATGGTAGGAATCGATCAGCAGGCGGGTTGCAGAGAGCCGATGCAGCTGCGCATGTGCAAACGGGTAGGCCGAGAGCCGCAAATCCAGTGACCGCAAGACGGCATCGTGGGCAATCTTGCCCAGCGCGAGCAATCACACCGGGCTTTCGGCAATGCAGAAATCTCCGCGTGCAGGTAACGGTTACAGTTCCTGACTTCCGCCAGCTGCGGCTTGTTCTGGGGCGGGAGGCATTTGACCGCGTTGGTAATCCGGCAGCCTGTCAGCCGTAATCCATCATCGCGGGAGACCGATTCCGGATGGTTGCTGAAGCCGAAGTCAAACAGGGTCTGGTATAGCAGTATTCCCGCATAATCACCGGTAAACGGCCGACCCGTCGCATTGGCACCGTGCATCCCCGGCGCCAGGCCGACGATCAACAGACGCGCGCCACTATCGCCAAACGCGGGAACCGGGCGCGCATGATAATCGGGGTATTTTGCTGACGTCTGGTCGAGAAATTCTGCGAGGCGGGCACAGTTCCTGCAATCCGGGTCAAATTTCAACGCATTCTTCTGCAACATTCAGGGTGGTGGTATGGCCGTCATCTGGGTTCAGGCACAGTATTTCGTGCGCATGGGTATTGGCAATGTAAAGGGTATCGTCGTGAAACGCCAGACCACCCGGCTCATTCAAACCACGATCAACCACGGGACTCGACACAAACCGGGTATCCAGGCCTATCCTTCTGATTTTGTTGTTATAGGTATCCGCAACCCAGAGCATCCGGTGGCGTGGATCCACCTTGATATCCTGCGGGTACTGCAGCAAAGCGTCCCTGCCGGTACCATCCCGGTTGCCAAAACCGAACAACCGGCTGCCCACCAGCGTCGTTACGGCACCCGTTACCAGGTCGACCGAGCGCACCGCGGCAGCATCGGCATCCACCACGAATAATTGTTGCCCCAGGACGGCCAGGCCACTGGGCTGGGCAAAGGCAGCCCTGCCGGGCGGTCCGTCGATGAGACCGGCTTCCCCGCTCCCTGAAAACACCGTGATACTGTTGGCCACCAGAGACAAGCGCCAGATCTGGTGGGCTCCCGCCATGGCGATGTACAGCGCACCCTCCTTCATTGCCAGGTCCAGCGGGAAATTCAGGCTGCAGGCAAGCGGTGCTGCCGGCATACCGGGACCTGTAGTCCCTATCTTGCCGTTACCTGCGATCGTGTCCACATCATCCGTACGGATATTAATCCGCCTGATTGCATGGTTGCCGGCATCAGCCACATAGAGAAAGTCATCCACGAGCACCATGCCCTGCGGATTATCAAACGCTGCAGACTCGCCGTTGCCATCAATCAATCCTCCGCTCTCGCTGCCATACTGGCGCAGCACCACACCACTGCGCGATGCAACCAGGATCCGGTTGTGCCCACTGTCTGCGATGAAGAGCTTGCTGCCGGAGACGACGAGCCTGCCGGGGAAGGACAAGGTGCCGGATGGCGCAGCCACCCGTCCGGACAGGGATGGCCCCGGGGCGCGCGGCGGAATTCGGCTGCGCTTGCCGCACTGGTAGCGAATCACCTGTTCGAGCCGATCTAGTTTTCCTACGCCCGACAGCGACCCGACGATATAGCCGTCCCTGTCGATGAGAACCTGTGTCGGCCGGCTTTTCATGCCATAGGTATGCCACAGTTTCAGCTCGGGATCGTGCGCCATCGGGTATCCCACGCGGTACTTGCCAATACTCTGGCGCAGATGCACCGCACCCGCTTCGCCCGGGTACCTGGGGGAATGAACACCCAGGATCACCAGATCCTTTCGGTACTTGTTTCCAAGGGAATCGAGGTCTGCCAGCTGTTGCCGGCAGGTCAGGGAGGAGAAAGCGCAGAAGTTGAGCAGCACCACCCGCCCCAGCTGCTCCGTCAAGCTGACCGGGGCATCGACGTTGAACCAGACAAGACCGGAGGGGAACTCCGGTGCGCGACTCCTTGTAACAGCCATCCTGCCCTCCCGAGCCATCCGTCAGGGAACAAGGCTCCCTTTAAGGAAAGCATGCCGGAGTCAGTCTGGCCAGCTGCAAACAGCGATATTCTGATACAGGTCTCAGTTTGTCTGACAGGCGGGCGGCAACAGCGGACAAACTGTCACGCCGGCAGGCCGCCCCGCCAAACAGGTTAATGGATGATTCAACAGGCCATGTTTTCCTTGATGAGACCGTGCCGGATCGCAAAACGGGTCAATTCCACGTCGTTTTCAACACCCAGCTTTTCGAACAGCCGATAGCGGTAAGTGCTGGTGGTCTTCGGACTGAGACACAACTGCTCGGAGATCCGCTTATTCGTCTCGCCGTTCACAACCATCAACATGACCTGCGTTTCGCGCTGGGTCAATTCATCGAAAGGTGACTTGTCCCGGTTGTGAACAAACGACAGTGCAAGTTTCTGGGCGATGCCGGGGGACAGGTACTGCCGCCCCTGGTGAACCGAGCGGATGGCGGCAACGATCTCGTCGACGCTGCATCCCTTGGTGATATAACCGGATGCACCGGCCTCCAGCAGGCGTGCCGGGAACGGATCGTCGTCGTGGATGGAAACCACGATGATTTTTATGTCCGGCAGTGACCGGGTAATCTTGCGTGTCGCTTCAAGCCCGCCGATTCCCGGCATGCTGACATCCATGAGGATGACATCGGGCGCCTGCATGCGTACCAGCCGAATGGCCTGTTCCCCGTCCTGGGCTTCCGCCGTAACCCTGATGTCATTCACATCCTCAAGCAATCTGCGGTATCCCGGACCGCACCAGGCCATGATCATCCACCAGCATGGTATTTATCATTCTGCCTCCTCCTTTTTAAGCCCGGCGCAACCGGGCAATAGCGTCCCCAAGTGACGCTGAGGCTAGCACCGTCACGCTACCGGGACAATCGGAAAAGTCCTACAGGGAGGTAGGGAACAGCCGGCACATGCGCACCGGCACAAACAGGAAAAACTACTTGTCCAGGCCGAACCAGCTCAGCTTGGCATGCAGGCTCACAACCTGGCCCACGATAATGATCGTCGGTGGCTTGAGGATTCCGCTGGCGGCCAGTTCCGGCAGCGAGGCCAGTGACTCGATGTACACCTTCTGGTCCCGCGTCGTGCCCTGCTGCACCAGCGCCACGGGGGTATCGGCTGGCAGACCATGCGCGATCAGTTCCCGGCTCAGCACGGGAATACTGTGCAGTCCCATGTAAAAGACGATAGTCTGCGCAGGCTTGGCCAGCCGCTCCCAGTCCAGATCGACACTGCCATCCTTGAGATGGCCGGTCACGAAACTGCAGGACTGGGCATAATCGCGATGGGTCAGCGGAATACCGGCGTAGGAAGCACACCCCGATGCAGCCGTGATACCCGGGACAACCTGGAACGGGATGCCCTGCTCCGCCAGCGTTTCGATTTCCTCACCGCCGCGACCGAAGATAAAGGGATCTCCACCCTTGAGGCGCAGGACACGCTTGCCTTCCTTCGCCAGCCTGACCAGCAACTGGTTGATGCTTTCCTGCGACAGGGTGTGCTGATCCCGGGCCTTGCCGGCATAGATCATCTCCGCGTCCCGGCGCACCATGTCCAGGATCGGCTGCGACACCAGCCGGTCATAGACCACCACGTCGGCCTGCTGCATGAGGCGCAATGCGCGAAACGTAATCAGGTCCGGATCACCCGGTCCCGCCCCGACCAGGTAAACCTCGCCGGTAGTCTTGAAATTGTCGTCGGCATCATCGATAGCTCGTTCCAGGGCAACACGCGCCTTGTCCTCCTGCCCGGCGAACAACAATTCGGCAACCCGCCCCTGCAGCACGTTTTCCCAGAAATAACGTCGCTGCGCCGGGTCAGAGAAGCGGTGCCTTGACGCTCTGCCGGTAATCATCGACAAGCCTGGCCAGCCGTCCGTAGGCCGCCGGGATGAAACCTTCCAGGCGTGCACGCAACAGGCGGGCCAGCACCGGCGACGAGCCCCCGGTCGAGACCGCGACCTGCACCGGCGAGCGATCCACCATGGAAGGCACGATAAAACTGCACAACTTCGGGCTGTCCACGACATTGACCGGAATCCGCTGCCGGTCCGCCAGTTCCGCGATGCGCTGGTTGACTGCCCTGTTGCTGGTGGCAGCAATCACCACCACCATGCCATCCAGGTCCTCATCCTGAAAATCCCGGTGGACGTAGGTGATGCCGCCGGCATCGGCGTAGGCCAGTACCTCGTCACAGCTGCGCGGGGAGACGACCGTGACATTCGCGCCGGCCCGCTGCAGCAGCTGGATTTTCCGCGCAGCAACCTTGCCGCCTCCAACCACGAGACAGGGTCTGTCCGCCACTTTCAGGAATAAGGGAAAATAGTCCATACCGGTTGTATCCGCTGTTGCCGACGTAACCTAGCCAGCAACCAGCAAGGGAGCGAGGTCGCCCCGGGAATCCATTGCCGACAGGTCATCATAGCCACCCACGTGATGCTCCCCGATAAAGATCTGCGGCACGGTCCTGCGCCCGGTCAGCTCGAAAAGCTCCCTGAACCCGTCGGCAAGGGTATCGATAAAGATCTTGCGAATCTCGACCCCTTTTGATTTCAGCAGCATCTCGGCGCGCACGCAGTAGGGACAAAACTCCGTGCAGTACATACGAATATGACTCATCGAAACCCCCTGTTGGTTACCCTTTCAATACGTCAATCTGTTCCTGGATCGGCCCGGATACCGGGCGCAGCTTTTTGCGCATGACAGTCCCGATGGCATCGGTCCTGGAAAACACCGGGTTCACCAGCGGCTCGTTCACCATGGCGAGTATCAGCATGGCACGAACCCGGGGCCTGGCCTCGGGTACCGCCTGCAGCAACGCCTGCAGCTGTTCGCCCGTTTCTGCCCCTGCAGCCTCCCGGCCATCCAGCAGCGCATCCGCCAGAGCGGTGATTGTATCCATTTCCGCGATGCACGTCCCTGCAATCGGCAGGTGCGCCGAATAGGCCGCAATGGCATGCAGTAATTCGACCACGACATCCTGGTTGGACGGCTTGCCAAGCACCGTTTCGACACTCGCCAGCCATGCCTGGCCGGCAGGTCCCAGCAAGCGGGACAATTGCAGCGCAAAGGGATTGCCAGCCGCAAGCAGACCGGCAAGCCCGGGCTGCAGGCTCTCCCGAAGCGGGTGTGCCGGTCTGTCTTCCGGCAGTGCATCCGGCAGCGCCTGCAGGAAGCCGACGTAAAAGGCATTCTTGTGCCGGCCTTTCTCCCAGAGCCGCGCCTTTTCCTCCGGGCTTATCAATTCGCCCTGCAGCACCAGCCGCACCGAAACAATCTGGTCACGGGCCTCTTCCTCGAAAGGCAGGAACTCAACCAGAAACTCGGCCAGCTGCGGCCCCATGCTGCCGCTGACGACAGCCTCCTGGCGCAGCATGCAGCGGGCATTTTCAGCCGACTGCAGTACCCACCAGGCCCGCCGGGCAAGTTCGTCGGTAATACCTCCGGCATTCACCACGGCGACCACTGCCTCCGGCTCTCCGAGCAGCAACAGCGATTCCAGGATCGTGTCACGCGCCTGCCCCATGCGGGTCCAGCGCTTCAGGTAGACCGGGTAACCCCCGGGGGAACCCAGCACCTGGCTGGAAAGGGTTTCACGCACCTTGCGCAGGTAGCTTTCATCGCGGCAGTTGGGATTGAGCCTGACCTTCGCCTCGCCCTTGTCGGAAAGCGCATACAGGGTCATGCTGGATTCATCGATGCGCACCGCCCTGGGTGCGCCGGCCAGCAGCACGTTGATACGCAGGGCGTCTTCCGGGGTCAGGTCCATGTGCAGAATTCAGGGACAGCCGCTGGATCGCCCCGTGTCTCAGAAATCGAAACCGGCCTCGGCATACAGTCGTTTGGCTTCCTCGGGGTCCTTGTCGACACCGTTGCCCTGCTCGTACATCAGTGCCAGTGTCGTCAGTGAACCCGCCAGCCCGTGATCGGCTGCCTTGCGAAACCATTTCGCAGCCTCGGCGCTGTCCTGTTCGACGCAGTCGCCCTCGAGGTACATGAAGCCGATGCCATGCTGTGCAATCGGGAAATCCTGTTCAGCGGCCGCCTTCATCATCTCGAAGGCGCGCGCCTCGTTGCGCACGACACCCAGACCGTTCTGGCACATGATGGCTACCCGATGCTGGGCATCGGGATTGCCCGCCTCGGCCATGGGATACAGAAATTGCATGGCTTGTATAAAGTTCTTCGCCTCAAACGCAGCGACACCGCTGCTGTAATTGGCGTCATTGAGTACATGTTCTGTCATAGTCTGGTTCCCGGCTGCCGGCAGACCCACGCGGCGAGCCTGCAGCTGTAAGTGGTCGCCTATGCTAGCCGCAGGCACCGCGGCAGCGAATACCCCTAAAGAGAGAATATGCCTGATTTTCATATGGATACAGCAACACCGCGGGCGTGGTTTTCACTCTCCCCATCGGGATATACGGGGGCATATGGCCCTCCTGTATACTGCGCATCCCAGCAGTAACCCCAATCGAAACAAGGAACTAGCCACAGCTAAATGGCCCCGGAAGCAGTTAACGATGCCGCCGCCGACAGCGGAAAGACACTGCCACTGAATTTTGCACGACAGCGCGATGGCGCTTTCAATACCTGTTAAACATACTGAACTCAATATCGCACGAGGAGATGAAACGATGAACCAGGCATACTACGACGCAGTCACCAAGATGGAAAAGATGGGTGTCGACCCGGAATATGTTCAGGGCTGGCAAGGTGGTTTCCTGCTGAACCCGGAACGCGAAGAGCAGCGCGTTAACGAGGCCTACTCCGCCGGTTACGAAGACGGCAAGGCCCGCAACATGGATAACTTCTCGAACTGGACCAAGTAAACCGTTCAGGTTCCTGATATGTGCGAAAGGCGGGCCAGTGCCCGCCTTTTTCATGCCTGCTGTTCGGTCATGAACAATTCCCGCAGGGCCTTTTTCAAAGGTGGCAGGGCCTCGGGCACCTCGACATCCATGACCTGGTCGGTAACCCACTGGTTATCCTTCGCGCCGATGACCGCGCGGACATTGTCACCAAAATAGCGGCGCATGGCATAACCCGGCTCACCGTCCTTCATCGAGAACTCTGCATAGTCGGCAGCACGTTCGTTCAGGAGGTTGATCAAGGCCGTCCGGTACTCACCCTTGCCCTGCGCATCAGTGCGATTTTCCTGCATGCTGTCGGCGAGATGCCGCGCCAGCGAAGTGATGAATTCTGTGCGCTCATCCAGATCCAGTTCCTGTGCCTTGATGCGATCTGCAAGGTGCACCAGGAAAACCACGAACTCGCCCATGATATCCAGACGTTGCGCCTGCGTATCCGTCTGGAACCCTTCGTTCTCGAGGTTCAGCAGTCCCTGCTGCGCGATGCGCCAGAGAATAAATGCCGCCGCCCCGCCAACTTCCGCCATGCTGCGTTCACGGTGCTTGTCGCTCCACTTGCTTTTGACTCTCACGCCCGACTCCTGTTCGAATTCACCACAAATAACCCACTGCCTGCAGGCGATATAGCAGTCTGCAGGTCCACATGCTAGCATACAAAAACCTAGGGTTTCACTAAGGTATTCAGCATGGCCGACAGTGACAAGCCAACCGCATCCGCGTCGCTCCCGGACCTCGGGATTCTACAGCCAACGTTCGAGGCAATTCGCACGAATTGCCATATTTCCGATGCCCGGCATGCAGGTGATTACACCCTGTGCGTCTACCTGCTGAAGATGCGCGAGTACTACCGCTGGGAGAACAACATTCCCTTCAGTACGCCCCTGCCCCACCAGGATCTCTCTGACTGGCTGACACAGCGGGAGGCACACTGGGAAACCCTGGAAGACAAACCACTGGAGGCGGTACCGGTAACGGGCAGGCAGCATGATCCGTTCGACACGACCCGCATCAATGCGGACCTCAATGACCGCGGCTTTGCCTACAGCAGCGGCTACGGCAGGAACATGAAACCGGTATTCTTTTTTGCCGAACTGGAACGCCGGGAAATGCACGAGGGCTATACCCTGATCGTCACCGGCAGGGAATATGCCCGCGACCTGGCCGCGCCACCGGCGATGACCCGGGAGCGCAGCATCTACATACGACGCGAATCTCTGCGCCGCATGCTCTGGGAGAAAATCGAGGAATGGCGCTGGAACCAGCCGGCCAACGCCATGCGCAACGCTATTCGCTGCTATGATTTTGACAATGCCGCCGAACGCTCCCTGGAGGCAATGACTGAGACCGAACTGCACTCCGCCCTGTTGCACGAGATCGGTGAAGTCGAGGCCGGCAAATTGCTTGGCGACGACTGGGAAGACATGCTTGCCGCAGTGTCGCCGAGCAAGGCCGAAATCATGCTGCGCGCCGTCCGCGACAACCTGGCCGACACCCTTGTTACCCTGCCGGCGTTGCTGCAGACAGCCGAACCCGCGGCACTGCACTTTTACATGGGCAACATGAGCAACATGCGCAAGACGTTGTTCCCGGCACTGGTTTCCGCCTATGATGCATGGACGGTCGGCGGCCATACCCGGGAACTGCAAGCGATTACCGTCAGGGCCGCCCGACACTGGCAATCGCTGGCACTGGGTTTACTGGAAATTTTCAGCCGCGACGGACCGGACTGCCGACAGGCACTGGTTGGCAGCATTGAGCACAACACCTACTGACGAACCTGACATAACCAGGATTCCGGCATGACGACACCGCTACCCGATACGCGCCCCCTGCAAACCATCAGGGAGGTCAAGGCGCACAGCTTTATCTTCGAGAAACCCCGGGCGCTGCCTATCGATGTTTGCAACGAGATGGTTCGGCGCTTCGAGGCGCACACGGATGAACAGTACGAGGGCCGCATCGGCCAGACTGTCTACAAGGACCGCAGCATCAAGAAATCGACCGACCTGGTCGTCAGCGGCAAGGATCACTGGAAGGACATCGACCGCGCCCTGTTCAATTCCCTGGGTCGCGCCATGCTGGAGTTGCGCGAAACCTACCCCTACTTCAAGGGTCCCTTCAAGGACGTGGGCTATGCCATCCAGCGCACCAACCCGGGCGAGTACTACCACTGGCACATCGACGGCGGCAGTCACGAATTCAGCCAGCGGCAACTGGTGGCAGTCTGGTACCTGAATGACGTTCCCGGTCCGGGCGGAGAAACCGAGTTTGCCTTTCAGGACGTCAAGGTCACACCGGAGGCCGGCAAGCTGGTGCTGTTCCCGCCCTTCTGGACCCATGAACACCGCGGCGTGACTGTCGAAAAAGGCGTCAAGTACATCGCCACGACCTGGGTGGTATTCGCCTGAGTTCAATGCGGATCATCGAACCGGTCAGCCCCGGGGAATTTCAAAAATACTACGACCTGCGCTGGACTATCCTGCGCGCCCCCTGGAACCAGCCGCGCGGCAGCGAGCGCGACTCGCGCGATGCCGACAGCACCCACCTGATGATGCTCGATACCCGCGATGCCGCCGTCGCCGTGGGGCGCCTGCACTTCAACAGCATCCGCGAGGCCCAGGTGCGCTACATGGCAGTCGCTGTCGCGCAGCAACGCAAGGGTTTCGGCAGCCGCTTGCTGCAGGCACTGGAGGAGAAGGCGGCAAGCCTGGGCGCGGCCTGCATCGTGCTGGACGCCCGCGAGACGGCGCTGGGCTTCTACTGCAGGCAGGGCTACTCGGCCGAGGGCCCCGGACACGTACTCTACAACTGCATCAGCCACGTCAAGATGCGCAAACTGCTGTAACGAAGAACGTCAGTACCGCAGCTGTTCGCGGGCCAGCCGTGCGAGTTGTTCGTCTTCCGGGTAATCCTCACGGCACTGCGCCAGATGGGACTGCCAGTCCGCATATTCGGCGGCATATTCAGGGTGGCTGCCATGGCAGCCCAGCAGCGTCACCACCGCATCCCCGACCTTCCAGGGCCCGTCACCACGAATTTCACCCGCCGCCAGCACGATGCCTTCTGCCGGCGGCAACCGGTCCCAGAAGGGACGGAAATACACCAGCCCCTGCGGATGACGGAAGCGATGCACCATGACGTGGGCAAAACCGTTGCGGTAACGAATCAGCAACGGTGCGGTCACGGAAAACAGGTCGGCCATGCTCAGCCCATGACCAGTTCCGTCTCCAGCATCTCGCCGTTGGTATCGATGCGGATCGCGGAGACACCCGGCATGCGTGCCAGGATATAGGCCGACAGCAGCACCATCATCTGCTTGTTGTTGTTGTGCATCGCGGTCAGCAGCTTGTCGCCCATGATCTGGCAGCGCTGCAACTGATCCGGCTTGTCCACCCAGTCGCGGCTCATCTGCCAGCCCTTGTCCATGTCCCGGTCCAGCTTGCTGAAAAAATCCTCTGCCTCGGTAACGATGTCATCCGGTACCGTGACGGGGTAAACCTGTTCTTCAACGACAATCTTCAGAATCATACTAACGGCCTGCTCTTGGTTGCGGATACAAATCGGTGTTTAATGGTACCCCATCCCCACACATGCCTGCAGGACAAAACACCCATGCTCACCCGAATTCACAAGGTACTCGACCGGCAGCAACTGGAAGCCGCGCGGCAAATCATCGCAGCAGGCCAGTTCCGGGATGGCACCGCTTCCGCCGGCATGGCCGCACGCCGCGTCAAGCACAACGAGGAACTGGCACTGACCAGCAAGCAGTCGAGCGAGCTCAACAATATCGTCATGGGCAGCCTGGTCAGGCACCCGGTTTATCGCAGCGCCGCCATGCCTCTGAAAATCGCCGCACCCTACTATGCGCACTACACGCCTGGCATGTCCTACGGCGAGCACGTCGATGACCCCATCATGGGACAGGGATCCGAACTCTATCGCACGGATGTGTCCGTCACCATTTTCCTCAATGACCCGCAGGATTACGACGGTGGTGAGTTGACCGTGCAAACGGCATTTGGCGAGCAGCAGGTCAAGCTGCCTGCCGGTGATGCCGTGATCTACCCGTCAGGCAGCCTGCATCGTGTTGCCGAGGTCACCCGCGGCGAACGCCTTGTGGCTGTCAGCTGGATCCAGAGCCTGGTCAGGGACCCTGACAAGCGCGCCCTGCTGCACGAAATGAACCTGGCGCGCGAGACACTGCTGCAGGAACAACCCGATGCCGAGGCAACCGCCCGGATCAATCATTCCTACATCAACCTGGTGCGCATGTGGTCGGAGATCTAGTGCAGGAGCGGTCCTCTGACCGCGATACCTGTATCAGACAATCGCGCCGAAGGACGGCGCTCCTACAGGTGCCTCTAGTGGTGTAGGAGCGGTCCTTTGACCGCGATACCCGTCTCAAACAATCGCGCCGAAGGACGGCGCTCCTACAGGTGCCGCCAGTGATTTTCGGGACAAATGCCTACACGTCGGCCGGCCCGACATTCATACCGACAGACAGGCGTAATCCCGTGCCGAGATGGGCAGTCACCTCATGCGGCAACCCGGGTGCAAACATCACCAGCTTGCCCTCCTCCGGCTGAATACTGACCTGCCTGTCAGCATCATGCAAAACCAGATTGCCGGAATTTTCGGGCACGCGAATGTAATACGCCGCCGAGAGCAATTCATCATTCTCGTCATGATGATGCAGCGAAGTCCGGTGCCCGGCCTCCATGGCATTAAACCAGAACCCGACTTTTAACTTGTCCGCAGGGAGACCCAGCAATCGCCCGGCCTGTTGCTGCAATACCTCCAGCACCACGGCAATCTCCGGTATATCCGCTTTATCGATGTAGGTATTCTCGAAGCGGCCGGCAAAAAAATGCGTCTGCCTCACCCGGTCGGTTCCGGACAGCGCCAGGTACCGGTCGTACAAGCCGGCGTTGAGCTTATCCGGCTGATCCAGTTTGAATTCCTGAAAAAGCATGTGTAGGTGACCCCGTCCTGCTGCGAAACCCCGATTTTATCTGCATCAGGACTTTCCCTGAAGCCGTGCGCGAACATCTATTCCTGATTGAATACTCCATTCGAGAGGGGGCTTGCGATCAGGTCCCGGATGGTGCCCGAACCTCTTCCGATAGCGCTCACATTGCAATACAATCCTGCATCCAAATTTTCTTAACTGTACTTGACCGGGAGTATAGAAATGGCACTCGAAGTTAATGGCAAGAGCATCGAACTCGATGATAACGGCAACCTCACAGACCCGCATGACTGGGATGAGGATGTTGCCAAAGCCCTCGCTGCCAAGGAAGGTATTGAACTGGGCCAGGAACACTGGGACGTGATCAACTATCTGCGCTCGGAATATTTCGACAACAACGGTGAGCAGCCCATGGAGCGTGCAATCAACAAGGGCATGTCCAAGATCTGGGGCAAGAAAGTCAGCAGCAAGGACCTCTACACACTGTTCCCGCTCGCACCCAGCAAGCAGGGCAACAAGATCGCGGGTCTGCCCTTCGTTCTGCGCAAAGGCGGCTACTGAGTACAGCCGCTCCGGGCTGATTCAGGCGTCATTGCCTGAAGCCTGTCCGGGTTTTGTCAGCACCCGCACAGCGCGCGCACGCTGCCGCTATTCGGCGCAGGCATCAGTCCAAATAAAAAAGCCGCACCCTGAAAGGTGCGGCTTTTTTATTGAATGACTGAAACAGGTCTAGCGGTGCGAACCCTTCTCGGCATGCGCCATGTCGACCAGCTTGTTCGCCAGGTCCATGTACTCCTGACGGAAACCTTTCAATTCATGGCCTTCTTCAGCAGCAAAGTAGTCTTCCATCTCGACGCCGTTCGTATGTTCGTAGTCGATAAATTTCTTCTGCATTTCCAGCAATTTGCTGATCAGTTCCTGCTTCTCACTCATGACAGATTCTCCAGATTCAGGTAATTCTTTGTATATGCACCAGTTATGCGGGCAACTATAACGATTGGTCGGGGCCGGTAATATATCCCGAATGGGCAGTTTTCTGCTGACAGTTTCCTGCCTGGCATTCCTGCAAGGCGCGTAAATTCTGCCTTGCCACGCTTAAAAGGCAACCCCCCGGTCGGGATAATTACTTCTGGTCGGTCTCATTGACCGCCTTGATACCCTTGTGTGGAATGAACAGACCGCAGCCGATTGTCCGCCCCTCGCCCAGGCCGACCTGCTGCAGGTGCACGGACTGCTCCGGTTCGAGATCGGCCACCATCAGGCTGCGGGTGAAGATGGCACCGTCGGGAAATGCCAGGCGGTGGGTGATGCCGCCCAGCATCTTGCGACAGGGAATATCGAGCGCCTGCAACTGCTCCGCGGCCTCTTCCAGGAAGCGGGTCTCATCCTTCGCTTCGTCAGTGATAACGTAGCGCGCGAACAGCGTCGACAGGCTGCTGAGCAGAAAGACCTCGGATTCACCCACTTCCAGCGGATGGCCCGACACATCGAGTTTTTTTCCGGTCAGTTCACGCGCGTCGTCCAGGCGGTGCCGGGGCACGCGCAGGCGCATGCGGGTGCGCCTCGACAGGTGCAGTAACTCGTTGGTCGTGTCTTCCGGGCGGTACCAGCCGTTGCCGGACGCAGCGCAGTGGATCAGGTGCACACCGGCATGCGGCTCCTCCGCCAGCCAGGGCAATTCCTGCAGCAACCCGGAGGACAGGGCATGCGCATGGTCCAGCGGCAAAGTCGGACAGTTCAGCCTGAATGCGAGGTCGACGACATCTTCCGACACTTCAAAGACGGGCTTCTTGTCAGCTTTATCATTCCAGAACATGGTGTGTGTTACCTGTGGTCGTTTCAGCGCTGCTGCGCGGCGGAAAATGCCGCCTCGAGGCGGTCCTCCCAGTCCTCGGGCGTATCCGGGTATGGTGGTTTGACATCCATGCGGAAGAAAAGCTCACCGCTGCGGGCGCGCTCGCTGATCACCGCCTTGAGTTGCTCAAAGGATTCGATCTCGTATCCCTGCATCATCACTTCACTCAACCAGAGCATGCCAAAACCTCTTCGTAATAGTTAGCCGGTGCCGTGCCATAAATGCGATCGTGGTAGCGCGCACGGTACAGCAAACGCACCCGGCCGCTCGCCGCATCATCGGTAAAAGCGCTGCGGCTGTGCAGCACATTATTGCAAATAATGCCCTGCCCGGCGCGCAGCCGCTGACTGAAAATACAGGGCGAATCACCTGCCAGCAGCTCAGCCAGAAACCCGACCGCCATACGGGTAGCACGATCATCCTTCCAGAGAATGCTGCGGGTACGTGCCGTATAACGCATATGGAGGCTGCCGCCGGTTTTTTCAACCGCGAAAACCGGACCGCTGCGGGCCGCCCTGATCACGTTGCCGGCCTCGACATTGGCCGGGATGGTCATCGCGTCGGGCTGCATCAGCGCCCGGATGTAATCGGGATTCGCGTCGCGCAGCAGCAGGTAGGCGATCTCGGGATCCAGCAGCCGGTTTTCTCCCCCGCTGGCCGCATCCTGCACACAGTGCATCACGATACCGCGCACCTGCTGGTCCGGCGCATTGTAGTAACCGTCGGTGTGCCAGTTCAGGGAACGACTGGTATAGGGAATATAGTGAGTCGCGCCGGACTCGGGCACCACGCGCAGGGAGGTGATGCTGTCCTCGTCGGCGCGCAGGTTCATATCCAGCCGCTCCAGTCCGAGCTGCCCACCGAAGCGCCGCAGCAACGACTTGTCGAACGGCCGGTCGCCGCAGTCGTAAATCGCCATGTTGGCCTTGCAGCAACACGCCGTGAGCGACGCTAACTCGGTGGCGGACAGTGCGCCGGGATCGCTGACCGGCACCCTCAGATCGGACGCGGCAGCAGGATAGTCGGCCAGTTTCCAGGTCCGCCAACAGGCGTAGTCCCGCGTGTTGTGCAGATCAAAAGGGTGGAAGTCGGGGGCGCTCGGGTTCATGCTCGGATTCCGGGAACAGCCATTGTCAGGCAATGCATCAGTGATGAAAAATATACGAATACGCTGAATCAGGGTGAAGAATTATAGCGAAATCATCTAATTGATAATGCATGTCATTCTCATTGAAATCCCAGAGAAAACCGTCTCCGGAGTGCACGTTTTCGGGGAAAGTATTTTTTAAGTCACGGAGACTATAAGAAAAAACTGTTCACACATTAAATAATCCCGGCCAAATCACTAACTACTGGAAATTAAATAGTAATTTTTCCAATACCCCTTTCGAGATACGGGCCAATAACCGTGCCACCCCATGGGTAGGATATGTTCCCCCAGACACCACTCCTAGAATGCGCGTAATCAAGAACTCCTGTGCCCGCAAGCACAGGATCTTGCAGATATACCACGTTGCCTGAACGCGGTTCGGGTGACATCGCGCGTAAGTATTAACGATTCAAGTAAACGACTGATATCAGTGGTGCAAGCGAAACAATCCCAGGAGACCTCCATGGCTAAGAACACTTACCCCACACCAATGCTGGACGAACTCGAGAAGGGCCCATGGCCAAGCTTCATTTCCGGCATCAAGCGTCTGCGTGACGAGCATCCGGACGAGCGCATCAACTCGGTGACCAACGGCCTGCTCGGACAGCTGGAACATTCCTATGAAACCCGCAAGGGTTACTGGAAAGGCGGCACCGTCAGCGTCTATGGTTATGGCGGCGGCATCATCCCGCGCTTTTCCGAAGTCGCCAAGGCCTTCCCGGAGTCCAAGGAATTCCACACCATCCGGGTGCAGCCTCCGGCCGGCAACTTCTACACCACCGACATGCTGCGCCAGCTCGGCGACAGCTGGGAGAAGCATGGCTCGGGCCTGGTCACCTTCCACGGCCAGACCGGCAACATCATGTTCATCGGCACCACCACCGACGGCACCCAGCACTTCTTTGACGAAATCAACGAGTACGGCTGGGACCTCGGCGGCGCCGGTCCCTGCGTGCGCACTGCCATGTCCTGTGTCGGCGGCGCCCGCTGTGAAATGTCCAACTGCAACGAGCACGGCATTCACCGCTGGATGGTGAACAACTTCACCGATGACGTGCATCGCCCGGCCCTGCCCTACAAGTTCAAGTTCAAGGTTTCCGGTTGCCCGAACGACTGCCAGAACGCCATCGAGCGTGCCGACTTCGCGATCATTGGTACCTGGCGCGACGACATGAAAGTCGACCAGGAAGAAATCAAGAACTATCTCGAGAAGAAAGGCCGTCAGTACATCATCGACAACGTGATCACGCGTTGCCCGACCCAGGCCATTTCCCTGGACGACAATGACAACTTCATCGTCGACAACCACAACTGCGTACGTTGCATGCACTGCCTGAACGTCATGCCGAAGGCACTGCATCCCGGCGACGACAAGGGTGTCACCATCCTGATCGGCGGCAAGCGCACCCTGAAGATCGGCGACCTGATGGGCACCGTCGTGGTTCCGTTCAAGAAGCTGGAGACCGAAGAAGACTACGAAAGCCTGCAGGAAATGGCAGAAGACATCATCGACTTCTGGGCCGAAAACGGTCTGGAGCACGAGCGCACCGGTGAAATGATCGAACGCATCGGCCTGGTCAACTTCCTCGAAGGCATCGGCATCGACGTCGACCCGAACATGGTCGGCAGCCCGCGCCAGTGTTCCTACGTCCGCATGGACGGCTGGGACGAAGAGGCCGAGAAATGGTTCGAACGCAAGCGCGAGGAGAAGCAGGCCGCATCCGCTTGATCGTAAGGATCCCGAGTTAAAACAATCCCGGTGTGCTGCACCGGGATTTGTTCGAAAAATTCAGAATTTCAGGAGAGTCACATGGCACAAGAAATGCGTCCGCCAATTGAATCAGGATGCCCTGACGGGTTCCAGTACATGCATCCGGTGATGCGTAAGAACTTCGGTCAGTGGGCCTACCACGAAGACCCGCAACCGGGCGTGCTGGTACACGTCGCCCACAGCGGCGACAAGATCTGGACCGTCCGCGCTGGCACCCAGCGCATCCTTGACGTCTACACCCTGCGCACCCTGTGCGACATCGGTGACAAGTACGGTGATGGCTATGTCCACTTCACCATTCGCAGCAACATCGAATACCAGGTGGCCGATGAAGCCAAGGTTCAGCCGCTGATCAAGGCGCTGACCGATGCCGGCTTCATCGTCGGCGGCACCCGCAACTCGGTTGCCATGATGTCCCACACCCAGGGCTGGCTGCACTGCGACATCCCCGGCACCGACGCCTCCGGCGTGGTCAAGTCCATGATGGATGAGCTGATCGGCGAATTCACCAGCTGGGAAATGCCGAACCGCGTGCACCTGACGACTTCCTGCTGCCAGATCAACTGCGGCGGCCAGGGCGATATCGCCATCAACGTGCAGCACACCAAGCCGCCGAAGATCAACCATGACCTGGTTTCCAATGTCTGCGAACGGCCTTCCGTGGTCGCCCGCTGCCCGGTCGCGGCGATTCGCCCGGCACTGGTGAACGGCAAGCCATCCCTGGAAGTCGACGAGAAGAAGTGCATCTGCTGCGGTGCGTGCTTCCCGCCCTGCCCACCCATGCAGATCAATGATGCCGAGCATTCCAAGCTGTCCATCTGGGTCGGCGGCAACCATTCCAATGCCCGCAGCAAGCCGACCTTCCAGAAGCTGGTCGCCTCCGGCATTCCGAACAACCCGCCGCGCTGGCCGGAAGCCACCGCCGTCGTGAAGAAGATCCTCAAGACCTACAAGGAAGACGCCAAGGACTGGGAGCGCATGAATGACTGGATCGAGCGTATCGGCTGGCCGCGCTTCTTCGAGAAGACCGGGCTGCCGTTCACCAAGTACCACATCGACAACTGGCGTGGTGCCCGTGCAAGCCTGAACGCATCGACACACATTCGCTTCTGATTACAAGGGATTAGAGTATGAAGCTGACAATTCAGGTTAACGAGGGCCCCTATCAGCACCAGTCGTCTGATTCGGCCTACCTCTTCACCAAGGCAGCACTGGAGAAGGGCCACGAGATCTTTCGGGTGTTCTTCTACCACGATGGCGTCAACAACGGCACGCGTCTGACGACGCCGCCGCAGGATGACCGCAACATCGTCAAGCGCTGGAGCGATCTCGCCGAGGAGCACAGCCTCGACATGGTGGTCTGCGTCGCAGCCGCCCAGCGCCGCGGCATCGTCGACGATGGCGAAGCCCAGCGCAACGGCAAGGACGCGACCAACATCGCCCCCGGCTTCCGTATCTCGGGACTGGGCCAGCTGGTGGAAGGCGGTGTTCAGAGTGACCGCCTGGTTGTATTCGGCGACTGACGGGGAGAATCGGAATGTCTGAAGAGACGAAGAAATTCATGTACATCAACCGCAAGGCGCCTTACGGGACCATCTACGCCTGGGAATCCCTGGAAGTCGTCCTGATCGGTGCTGCCTTTGAACAGGATGTCAGCCTGGCGTTCATGGACGACGGCGTATTCCAGCTGACCAAGGGCCAGAATACCGCGGACATCGGCATGAAAAACTTTTCCCCGACCTACTCCGCGCTGGGTGACTACGAAGTCACCAAGATCTACGTCGAGAAGGAATCGCTGGAAGAGCGCGGCCTGACACTGGATGACCTGCAGCACCTGGTCTGGGAAGACGAGGACGAGGACTACGCCGAAAAGGATTCCATTCGTCTGGTCAGCCGGGCGGAACTGGCTGAAGTAATCGCCGACAGCGACGTCCTGTTTAATTTCTAGTTCGGGAGCACAGACGAAATGGCTATGCTACATCTGGTAAACAAGTCCCCGTACGATGCGGGCAACCTTGAGACCGCGACTGCTTACATGCAGGGTGGTGACGCCCTGCTGCTGATCGAGGACGCGATTTATGCCGCCATCAAGGCAGGCAAGGCGTCCGCCATGCTGGCAGGCAAGAACGTTTCTGTCCTGGGCCCCGATCTCGCGGCCCGCGGCATTGGCGAAGACAAGCTGGTCGAGGGCATCAACGTTATCGATTATGCCGGCTTTGTGGATTTGGTCGAGGCGAACGATAAAGTGCAGTCCTGGCTGTAACTTTCCAATCATCAACATTCTTTTACAGAGGAGATACACCAATGCCAATCGAAGCAAACGGCAAAACCTACGAAACCGACGAAGAAGGTTACCTGGCCGATCTGAACACCTGGGAGCCTGATGTTGCGACCGTCATGGCCAAGCTGGACGACTGCGAGCTGACCGAGAGCCACTGGGAAGTGATCAACTTCCTGCGCGAGTACTACGAAGAGTACCAGATCGCCCCGGCGGTACGCGTGCTGACCAAGGCCATCGGCAAAAAGCTCGGCAAGGACAAGGGCAACAGCAAGTACCTGTACGAACTGTTCCCGTACGGTCCTGCCAAGCAGGCATGTAAGTACGCCGGTCTGCCGAAGCCGACAGGCTGCGTCTAGCCAACAGATGTTTCATGCAGGGGGGCAACCCTCTGCATGAGCCCTGTTTTTCAGCCAACCAACCGTAAGGGAGCTCAGAAACATGTCGTTTCTGACCATCACATATGCACTGCTGTTCTATGCCGCCACGGCCCTGCTGGTCGTGGGTCTGGCGCGAAAGATCACGCAGTACGCCAGAACACCGGCCCCGCTGAAGATCCCGACCACGCCGGCACCGGTAACCCGCACGGGCGTTGTCATGCGGATGTTCCGTGAACTGGTCTTCTTTGAAAGCCTGTTCAAGTCCAACAAGTGGATCTGGATATTCGGCTGGATGTTCCATTACGGTATGTTCCTGGTGCTGGCGCGACACCTGCGTTACTTCACCGATCCGGTGTGGACCTGGGTTGACCTGATCCAGCCGTTTGGCATGTATGCCGCTTTCGCCATGGCCGCAGGCCTGCTCGGTCTCTGGGTACGGCGCCTGGTGGTCGACCGCGTGCGCTATATCACTGCCCTGTCCGACCACCTCATGCTGGCGCTGCTGTTCGCGATTGCCGGCACCGGTCTGATGATGGACTACGTGACCCACACCGACATTGTTGCGGTAAAGGCCTTTTTCCTCGGCCTGATGTATTTCGACTGGCAGCCCATTCCGACGGACCCCGTCCTGCTGGCGCACCTCGGGCTGGTTGCCACCCTGATGATCATTTTTCCAATCAGCAAACTGCTGCACGCACCCGGCGTATTCTTCAGCCCCACCCGCAACCAGGTGGACAATCCGCGCGCCGAACCCGGCCTGCGCCCGCACACATCCCGGCATATCGCGCCGTGGGCCGCGGAACTTGACAAATAACCGGCATAACGAACTTACCAGGAGCAGAGCGTGGCAGATTTCGACACACCGGTACTGAAAGAATATCCCGTCATTCCGCATATTCAGGAAGGCGTGATGGCGCACAGCAAGCCGTTTGTCGCCAAGGAGCAATTTCAGGAACCGCTGGGCTTTCCAGGTGAACTGGTCGATAACTGGGAACAGGTCGCCATCGACAAGATGGGCGAACTGACCGGCAAGTACCGCTCGCTGGCCGTGTTCCTCGATTCCTGCGTGAAGTGCGGCGCCTGCACCGACAAGTGCCATTACTACCTGGGCACCAGCGATCCGAAGAACATGCCGGTCGCGCGCCAGGACCTGTACCGCAAGGTCTACCGCCGCTACTACACCTTCGCGGGCAAGCACTTTCCGAAACTGGTCGGCGCAACTGACCTCACGAAGGAAGTGCTGGACGACTGGTACAGCTATTTTCACCAGTGCTCGCAGTGCCGCCGCTGCTCGGTCTACTGCCCCTACGGCATCGACACAGCCGAGATCTCCATGGCCGCGCGCGAGGTGATGGACTCCATCGGTGTTGGCCAGAAGTACTGCAACGAGATCATCGCCAAGGTCTACAAGATCGGCAACAACCTCGGCCTGCCGAAGCCGGCGCTGGCCGATACCCTGGAAGGACTCGAAGAAGACATCGAGGACGATACCGGTGTCACCGTGCGCCTGCCGCTGGACGAAAAGGGCGCCGATATCCTGGTGGTCACACCGTCTGCCGACTTCTTTGCCGAACCCCACGTCGACGGGCTGATGGGCTATGCCAAGGTCTTCCACGAGGCCGGCATCAGCTGGACCCTGAGTTCGCATGCCAGCGAGGCTGCCAACTTCGGCATGTTCATCGGCAGTTACGAAAACATGCGCAAGGTATCACTGCGCATACGCGAGGCCGCACTGGACCTCGGTGTGAAGCGCATCATCTTCGGGGAATGCGGCCACGCCTGGCGCGTCGCCTACAGCTTCCTCAACACGCTGGCCGGTCCCTTCGACTTCCTGGATCCGAAGTACCCGGTGCCGATGCACATCATGGAATTTACCTATGACCTGATCCAGCGCAATGCACTGACGCTGGACAAGTCCGCCAACGATGACATGCGCCTTACCTTCCATGACTCCTGCAACGTGGCGCGCGCCTCGCGCATGGGACCGATGCCGGGTGGCCAGTTCGTGCTGCCGCGCGAGGTCATCAAGGCCAGTTGTAACCACTTTTTTGATATGCCCCAGGAAACGATCCACGAAGCCACGTTTTGTTGTGGCGGTGGCGGCGGCCTGCTGACCGATGACCTGATGGAGCTTCGCGTCAAGGGAGCCCTGCCACGCATGGAGGCCCTGAAGCACGTCGTCGAGGAACACGGCGTCACGCACATGGCCGCGATTTGCGCGATCTGCAAGAGCCAGTTCGCCAAGGTAATGCCGTACTACGGCTTTTCCATGGACAGCATCGTCAGCGTGCACCAGCTGGTCAGCAACGCGATCGTCCTTGGGAACAAACAGTAATTATTGAATCCGGTTCGGGTAACTACCTGATCAGATAACAGGAGAACAGGCATGGCAACTTCCAAAGATGACATGGAAAACAAAACTCTGACGTTCCGCCGTTTCAAGGAAGGCGATTACGAGTATCAGCGCAAAGGCGATGATATCTTCAACGAGGACAAGTCCTACAAGTGCCCGACCTATGTCCATCGCACCCCCCCATGTCAGGGCAGTTGTCCTTCAGGCGAGGACATCCGCGGCTGGCTGCAGATCGTCCGCGGTATCGAGAAGCCGACGGGTGAGATGAGCATGGAGGAATATGCCTTCCGCCGTTCCACCGATGCCAATCCCTTCCCCGCCATGATGGGCCGCGTCTGCCCGGCGCCGTGCGAAGACGGCTGCAACCGCAACAATGTCGATGACTTCGTCGGCATCAACTCGGTCGAGCAGTTCATCGGTGACTCCGCCTACGAGCACAAGTACACCTTTGACAACTCGGCCCCGCTCAGCGGCAAGAAGATCGCCATCATCGGTGCCGGCCCGGCCGGCATGGCCGCAGCCTACCAGCTGCGCCGCAAGGGTCACGCCAGCGTGGTATTTGACGACCACGCCGAACCAGGCGGCATGATGCGCTACGGCATTCCCGGTTACCGTACCCCGCGCGATGTGCTGGACCACGAGTGCAAGCGCATTGTCGACATGGGCGACATCGAGATGCGCATGAACACCCGCGTCGGCAAGGATGTCAGCATCGAGGAACTGGAAAAGGAATTCGACGCCATTCTCTGGGCCATCGGCTGCAAGAGCGGTCGTCCGTTGCCGGTCGCCAACAGCGACGCACCGAACTGCGTCACCGGTGTGCAGTTCCTGGAAGCCTTCAACAGCGGCACCCTGCAGGTCGTGGCCGACAAGGTAGTCTGCGTGGGTGGTGGCGACACCTCCATCGACGTGGTGTCAGTCGCCCGGCGTCTCGGCAAGATCGAGAACTTCAACAAGGAAGACCGCCCGGAACAGGTCATCGGCGGCTACGTAGCCCACGACTCCGCCTTTGCGGCAGCACGTGAAGGCGCCGAGGTCACCCTGACCTCCCTGTTCAAGCGCGAGGAAATGACGGCCACCGATCATGAAGTGGAAGATGCGCTGCGTGAAGGCGTCAGGATCGACGACGGCGTGATGCCGCTGGAAGTTGTCCTCGATGCGGACGGTCGCGCCAAGGCACTGAAAATGTGCAAGTGCGAAATGGACGGCGCTCGCCCGGTACCGATCGAGGGTACCGAGTACGAAATCGAGTGTAACCTCATCGTCTCGGCCATCGGCCAGGGCGGCGACCTGTCCGCAGGACTGGAATCGCTGGACAACGGCCGCGGCCTGATCGACGCCGATGCCTTCTACCAGGTGCCTGGCAAGCAGGGTCACTTCGTCGCCGGCGATATCGTGCGCCCGCACCTGCTGACCACGGCCATCGGCCAGGCGTCCATCGCCTCCGAGAGCATTGATCACTACCTGAAGCAGGAAGACCAGAAGAAACGGCCCAAGGTCGACGTGCACCACTTCGAACTGCTGCAGAAGCTCAACGAGGCCAACCTTGCACCGGAGACCTTCGACGCCGGCGATCCCGGCGAGGACCGCGGCACCGACAGCGGCAACTGGGCGGTACACAATTATGAAGACCGCTCCAGCGCGGAAATCATCGCCTCCGACAGGCTGTTCCTGGGACATTTCCCGTACGTACCACGCAACAAGCGCTCCAGCTACGGCCCCAGTGCCGAAGAGGTACTGGGACACTTCGCGGAACGCGGTGTCGGTCTGGACAACGCGCAGGCAGTCAACGAGGCTGAACGCTGCATGAGCTGCGGCATGTGCTTCGAGTGCGACAACTGCGTCATCTACTGCCCGCAGGACGCCATCTTCCGCGTGAAGAAGGACAAGGCCACGACAGGCCGCTATGTCGACACCGACTACACCAAGTGCATCGGCTGTCACATCTGCTCCGATGTCTGCCCGACCGGCTACATCGACATGGCCATGGGCGATCACTAAGACACGGTAACGATGCATCCCATGATTAAATACAGTCTCGTAATACTGGTGTCGGGTCTGCTGCTGGGCATGGTCATGCCCGGCCAGGCAGGCGACTCGCTGCTGCCGGAAGTCCCGGCGGCACAGGCCCGCGTCAGCGATGCCCAGGGTTGCGTGGAACCGACCGCTGAAATGCGCAAGAACCACATGCAATACATTCTTCACCAGCGTGATGAGACCATGCACCGGGGCGTGCGCACCAGGCAGTACAGCCTGGTGGAATGCATCAACTGTCACGTCAGCGACGCACCGGATGCGCCGCGCGTCAGCAGCGATGAGCATTTCTGCAACAGCTGCCACAGCTATGCTGCGGTGAATATCGACTGCTTCCAGTGCCACGCGGACCGGCCAGTGAAAACCTCCGGCATGCATGCCATGCCACCGGTGGTGCAATCCGGCAGCGTGAACACAGCGGTGCTTGCAACCGAGGAAACCACTCATGAGTGATCAGTCGAATTTCGACCAGTATCGACGTCGCTTCCTCAGCGGTAGTGCCGCCAGCGTGGCCGGCATGGCCCTGGCACCCGGCGTACTGCTGCACGAAATCGGGCATGCCAAGCCGGCGGACAAGGCGGTTTCCGACGAGGTGCGCTGGGGCATGCTGATCGACAGCAACAAGTGCGCCGAGGGCTGCAACGACTGCGTCAAGGCATGCAACGACGAGCACGGGCTGGCCGGCTTCGACCGCCCGGCCACCGATGCGCAGTGGATCCGCAAGGTCACCCTGAAGGACAAGGAGACCGGCTATACCCAGACGCTGCCCCTGCTCTGCCAGCACTGTGAAAAGCCGCCCTGCGTGGATGTCTGCCCGACCGGCGCCTCCTTCAAGCGTGAGGATGGCATCGTGCTGGTCGACAAGCACATCTGCATCGGCTGCCGCTATTGCATGATGGCCTGCCCCTACAAGGCACGCTCGTTCATTCACGAGACCCTGCAGGACCAGAAGCCCTATTCCCCGCGCGGCAAGGGTACAGTCGAGTCCTGCACCTTCTGCGTGCATCGTGTGGACAATGACGAAACACCGGCCTGTGTCGAGGCCTGCACGGCGGAGAACCACAACGCCATGGTATTCGGCGATCTGAATGACCCGTCCAGCGAAATCTCGCAACAGCTTAAACAGCACAACAGCCGGCAGATCCGTGCCGACCTGCAACTCAACACCGGCGTACGTTACCGGGGGATCTGATGAAACAACTCGACTTCAGGGAAATCGATGGTGGCAAGCCGTTCTACATGCTGGTCGGCTTCATCGGGCTGTTTATTATCGCCGCACTGGGTGCCGCCTATTACATGGAACACAACGGCCATCATGTCACCGGCATGAGCAACCAGGTCATCTGGGGTACACCGCACGTGTTCGCCATATTCCTGATTGTCGCAGCCTCCGGGGCGCTGAATGTCGCCTCCATCAGCTCGGTGTTCGGCAAGACCGCCTACAAGCCGCTGGCACGCCTGTCAGGTTTGCTGGCCATTACCCTGCTGGTCGGTGGTCTCGCGGTGCTGGTACTCGACCTGGGCCGGCCTGACCGCCTGATCGTGGCCATGACCTACTACAACTTCAAGTCCATCTTCGCCTGGAACATCATGCTCTATACCGGTTTCATGGGCATCGTCGCCGTGTACCTGTGGATGATGATGGAACGCAAGATGAACACCTTCACCAAACCGGCCGGACTGGCAGCCTTCGTCTGGCGCCTCATCCTGACCACCGGTACCGGTTCCATCTTCGGTTTCCTGGTAGCCCGCGAGGCCTACGACAGCGCCCTGCTGGCGCCCATGTTCATCATCATGTCGTTTGCCTTCGGCCTGGCGATTTTCATCCTGGTGCTGATGGGAATGTACCGCTGGGCAAACCGCCCGCTGGGTGACGCCATTCTGTACCGGCTGAAGAACCTGCTGGGCGTATTCGTCGCCTCGGTGCTGTATTTCGTGGCCGTCTACCACCTGACCAATCTGTACATCACCGAAAACCACGGCGTTGAGCGCTTCATCCTGCTGGACGGCGGCATCTATACCCGGCTGTTCTGGATCGTGCAGATCGGACTGGGCGGACTGCTGCCGCTGGCCCTGCTCTACCTGCCGGCGACCGGCAAGTCGCGCGGCTGGATCGGCATATCCTCCCTGCTGGTGATCATCGGCGGACTGGCGCAGATCTATGTCCTGCTCATCGGTGGCCAGGCTTACCCGCTGGAAATGTTCCCGGGCAAGGAGGTCTCCAGCAGCTTCTTTGACGGCGTGGTCGCCAGCTATACCCCGAGCCTGCCCGAGTTCGTACTCGGCATCGGCGGTGTCGCCATTGCCCTGGCCGCAACCATCGTCGGCACCCGGGTGCTGCGTTTCCTGCCCGCCAGCCTGGCTGACAACCTGGTGGATCCGCATCACAAGGGCGAGGAAGCCGCCGCCTGACACGCGGTCCTGCTGCCGTCAGGTCCCCCTCACCTGAACGGTAACGCGCCATGTCCCGCCTGCTGATCTCGGCAGCACACAAGTCTTCCGGCAAGACCACCGTCTCGCTGGGGCTGTGTGCCGCACTGGCGGCTCGCAGGCTGGCGGTGCAGCCCTTCAAGAAAGGTCCCGACTATATCGATCCCATGTGGCTCGGCCGCGCCGCCGGCCGCCCCTGCTACAACCTCGATTTCCATTGCATGACGCACGCGGAAATCCTCAGCTCGGTCGGCCACTATTCCGGTAATGCGGACATCGCCCTGATCGAGGGCAACAAGGGCCTGTATGACGGACTGGACCTGGATGGCAGCAACAGCAACGCCGCGCTTGCCAAGCTGACGCAGACGCCGGTGGTCCTGGTACTGGATGCCCGCGGCATGACCCGCGGCATCGCGCCACTGATCCTCGGCAACCAGGCCTTCGACCCGGAGGTTAACATCGCCGGCGTGATCCTCAACCAGCTTGGCGGCAGCCGCCACGAGGCCAAGCTGCGCGCGGTCATCGAGCATTACACCGACATCCCGGTGATCGGCGGGGTCCACAGGGACAGCTCGCTGGAAATCGTCGAGCGCCATCTCGGCCTCATCCCCAGCAACGAGGCGGACGCCGCCGACACCAAGATCGCCACCATCCGCGCCCTGATCGAACAGCAGGTCGATCTCGACCGGCTGCTGGCCGTAGCCGGTGACACCCCGCTGCGCTTCACGCCGCTGCCGGCGGCGCCGCCATCCGGTAGCCAGCGGGTACGCATCGGTGTCGCGCGGGACGCCGCCTTCGGCTTTTACTATCCGGACGATCTGGATGCACTGCGCCGCGCCGGTGCCGAACTGGTCATGTTCGACACCCTGCGGGACACGCGCCTGCCCGAGGTTGACGGCCTGTTCATCGGCGGCGGTTTTCCGGAAAGCCACATGCAGGCGCTGGAGCAAAACACGGCACTGCGCAGCGCCATCCGGAATGCCATCGTGAGCGGCCTGCCCGCCTACGCCGAATGCGGCGGCCTGATGTACCTGTCACGCAGTCTCAGCTGGCGCGGGGAGCGGCACGAAATGGTCGGGGTGATCCCGGGTGACTGCGTCATGCATGCAAGACCCCAGGGGCGCGGCTACGTGCGACTGCAGGAGACGCCGCATGCCCCCTGGCCACCCGGCCCGCAGCCGCAGGAGTTCGCCGCCCACGAGTTTCACTACTCCGGGCTGGAAAACCTGCCCGACACCCTGCAGTTCGCCTACGAGGTGAAGCGCGGCAGCGGCATCGACGGCCGCCATGACGGTATCGTGATACATCGCCTGCTGGCCTGTTACAGCCACATGCGCGATACCGGGCAGCATCACTGGGCCGGCCGCTTCGTCGAATTTGTCCGCCAGGCCCGCGCCTGAGACAATTGCAGTTTTCAGGCCTTATAATACGGCCCAGTCAAACCGGGAGTTATCATGATTACGCTGACACCAGCCGCCGCCACGCAAATTCGCGCATCCGCAGAACAGGGAGACATGCAGGGACTGGCCATGCGCATAGCCGCCAAGCGCAACCCCGACGGCAGTCTCCACTACGCCATGGGTTTTGACGACACCCGGCTCGACGGGGACGTCCACATCGATGCAGACGGCATCGAGATCGTAATCTCCGAGCACAGCCAGGCCCTCCTGGAAGGCATGACCGTGGATTATGTCGAGATCGAGCCGGATACCTTCCAGTTCATTTTCATGAATCCCAACGACGCCAACTACAGCCCGCCCGCATGAACCATCTCCGGACCGGGTAGGGCGAGATGTCACAAGCCAGCCCCAACAACGACGCAAGCACAGGCAGGGAAAGCACCTTGCGCAGTCGTCTGCTGGTCAGGCTGATCGGACTGCTTGTGCTGCTGGGTATAACCAGCGCGCTGCTGCAACTGGAGCAAACCGCGGCCCTCAGCAGCGGCGTCCGCATCCTGCTCGGCGTCCTGCTGTTCATCGGCGGTGCCGCGCTCAGTCTTTCGATCCTCTCGCTGGTACAGCACAACCTGCTGGAGCCGCTGGTGCAAGTCAGGGCCTGGGCCAGAAAAATGCGCGAAGGACGCTATACCGATCCGATTCCGTCACCGGCCTACAGTGGCTTTGCCGACCTGGCGGCAGACCTGAATCGCCTCGGCAAACGCCTGGGGCCGGCGGGCAGGAAACGCAATGCACAGCTGTTCAATGAACATGACCTCGAGGAGAGATCGCTGCAGATCCTCTACGAGGTGGTCTCCAGTATCAATACCGCGCACGGCCTCGACGACCTGCTGAGCCGCTTCCTGTACACGCTGAAACGCATCACGCACGCCCGCGCCGCCGCCATCTGGGTTGCCCAGAAACAGGGAGTGATGGAACTCTCCGCCTGCAGCGGACTGAACGAATCCATGCTCCAGTCGAACCGCCATGATGTACGCCGCTGCCTCTATGAGCGCGCCCTGACGGAAGGCCTCATCTGGGTCGAGAAGGACCTGGAAAAGTGCGAGAAAATCGCCGGCAAGCGTTTTTTCGAACAGGACCTTAATATCGGCCTGGTCTCGGTGCCGATGCGCTACCGCGGCCGGGTGACCGGTGTCATCAACCTGTTTCTCGGCATCGAGCTGATCGAGGAGATAGCCGGCCTCAAGCCGCTGCTGACGAGTATCGCCCACCATCTCAGCATCGCTATCGAGCGTTCCAACAGCGAGGAGGAGAACAACCAGCACCGCATCAACGATGAACGCACCCGTATCGCGCATGAGCTGCATGATTCACTGGCCCAGAGCCTTGCCAGCCTGCGCTACCAGGTGCGGGTGCTGGACGAGACCATGCACCAGGGTGACGAGTCCACCACCTGGCAGCAACTCGAGCGCATCGAGAACAGCCTCGACGAGGCCAATACCGAACTACGCGGCCTGATCGCGAACTTTCGCGCCCCGACGTACAAGCGTGGCCTGCTGGATGCCGTCGAACAGATGGTCAGCCAGTTCCGTATCGAGACCGGCATCAAGACATACCTGCAAAAGGAATGGTCGGCAAGGTCCCTGCCGGTGGATATGGAAACCCAGATCCTGCGTATAATCCAGGAAGCACTGTGGAATACCAGAAAACACAGCCATGCGAAAACCGTGCGCATCCTGCTGCGCAACGGACAGGATGGCAAATATCACATCCTGATCGAGGATGACGGCGTCGGCATCGGCAAGCAGGCGAACGGCACCACGCCCGGCGAACATGTCGGTCTCAGCATCATGCGGGAACGCGCAGCCCGTCTCGGTGGTATCCTGCGAGTTGAAAGCGAGCCGGGCGAAGGTACCCGCGTGGCACTTGAAATCACCCAACCGGTAGCGGAACGTAGCCCCCCATGAGCCTGAATATCCTGCTGATCGACGATCACACCCTGTTTCGGGAAGGCCTCGAAGGCCTGCTGAGCCGCAGGGATATCAATATCCTGGCCGCGGTCGGCAGCGGCCAGGAGGGCCTGCGCCTCGCCGCCGAACTGAATCCGGACGTCATCCTGCTGGACATGCGCATGCCCGAGATGGACGGCATGGAGGTGCTGCGCCAGCTACGCAAGAACGGTTTCCGCAACCCGGTCGCCATGCTGACGACCAGCAGCGATGAACGCGACCTGGTCGAATCGCTGCGCAGCGGCGCCCAGGGCTACCTGTTGAAGGACATGGAACCCGACCAGCTGGTGGTAGCGCTGCGGGATATCGTCGCCGGCAAGACCGTGGTCGCACCCGACCTGGCGCCGGTGCTGGCACGCGTGGTCCAGGGAGAAAGCATCGCACCCGCTGAGGAAAGCCCGTTCGCGAAACTGACGCCGCGCGAAAACGAGATCCTTGCCCTGCTCGCCGAAGGCCAGAGCAACAAGGTCATCGCCCGCAACCTCGGCATCTCCGACGGCACGGTGAAATTGCACGTCAAGTCCATCCTCCGCAAGCTGGGCGTACACTCCCGCGTCGAGGCCGCCGTGATCGCCGTCGAACAGGGCCTGCGCACCAGCCGCGGTAACGACCAGGGCGGATCAGGCTACTAGGGCCTGTCAGCAGGTATGGTCGCCGCGTTGTTGCCTGGAATCCGGTCATGAAGCGCTTTAACGAACTGGTCAGCGCCTGCCTGCCCGATATCACCGAGGTCTTTCCCTGGGACGTGGAGGAGAAACTCGGTGGCGATCCCGCGTCCCTGGTGCTGGACATTCGCGAACCGGACGAATATGCCACCATGCATATCGAGGGTTCGCTGCTGGTGCCGCGCGGGATACTCGAGACCGCCTGCGAATACAATTACGAGGAAACCGTCCCCGAACTGGCACAGGCGCGCGAGCGCG
Organism: uncultured Gammaproteobacteria bacterium; assembly: GCA_963701455.1. Lineage (GTDB taxonomy): Bacteria > Pseudomonadota > Gammaproteobacteria > UBA9214 > UBA9214 > UBA9214. The sequence continues at coordinate 123,318 of CAVPAE010000002.1, read as the reverse complement.
AGGTCGTGGTCGTGTGCCGTTCCGGCAATCGCAGTGCGCTGGCGGCATTTACCATGCAGTTGCTGGGATACCAGCGCGTGAGTTCGATGAAGACCGGTCTGCGCGGCTGGAACGACTATGAACTGCCGCTGGTGGATGCGAAAGGACGAGTGGTGCCCATCGAGGAAGCCGACGAGTTCTTCAGCACCCGCCTGCGCCCGGACCAGATCGAGCCGGTAAAAACAGTCTGAGATGAATGGCGCTTACTTAAAGCCTGATCGTGGTAAATGGCCACGGAATCCGAATACGACATTATTTGTGAGTTTTCCGTGTTCTTCCGTGGCCATAGATTCATTTATAAAAATGAAATCTCTTAAGTAAGCGCCATGCCAGTCTGAAATGGAATTGCTTGCCTGGTGCGCGAGTATCGTTCCCGGATTCCGCGCTGCTCCATCCGGGCTACACGTAATGCTTCCGGTCGGCACGGCGACGGCGGCCCTGCTGGATTATGACGCCCTCCACCGGCACCAGGTTCGGAATCTCGATGTCTTCCTCGTCCCCGGCCAGCGTCTTCAGGTAATAGGTCCCCTCGCCAAACACCAGCTGCCGGAAGATATATTCATCCTGGTGGCGCGCCAGCACGTAGGAGCCGTCATTGACCACGCCCGACGGATCGATAACGATGATGCAGCCATCCTCGAATTCCGGCGCCATGCTGTCGCCGATGACGCGCAGGGCAAAGGGTTCCCCGCCGCAACTACTGCCGTCCTGCATTCGCTTTCACCGTTCCGCTTGCTGGATAAGGAATTCCCGCGACATCCAGGTTGTGTCGCGACATGTTTGTTTATACTAACAGATGGTTACCTTCTATTTATCATGCTATCTATGAGGTAATTCCAGGGTCTCTCGCGACTCAGGCCTGGTAGTAATCCTTATACCAGGCGACGAAATTGGCGATACCCTGCTCCACCGACATGTCCGGCTTGTAGCCGACATCGCGCACCAGGTCGGTGACATCCGCATAGGTGGCCGGTACGTCCCCCGGCTGCAACGGCAGCATGTTCTTCTCCGCCTTCTTGCCGAGACACTCTTCCAGCACCTCGATGTAATGCATCAACTCGACCGGCTGGTTATTGCCGATGTTGTAGAGCCGGTACGGGGCATTGCTGGAAGCGGAATCCGGCTCGTCACTGCTCCAGTCGGGATTGGGTTCCGGGACGCGGTCGAGCACCCGTATCACCCCCTCGACGATGTCATCGATGTAGGTGAAGTCGCGCCGGTGGTTGCCGTAGTTGAACACGTCGATCGGTTTGCCCGCGAGGATGTTGCGGGTAAACAGGAACAGCGCCATGTCCGGCCGCCCCCAGGGTCCATAGACGGTAAAGAAACGCAGGCCGGTAGTGGGAATCCGGTACAGGTGGCTGTAGGTATGCGCCATCAGCTCGTTAGCCTTCTTGCTGGCGGCGTACAGGCTAACGGGATGATCAACGTTGTCATGCACCGAGAACGGCATGCGGGTATTGGAGCCGTACACCGAACTGCTGGAGGCATAAACGAGGTGTTCCACGCCGTTGTGCCGGCAACCCTCGATGATATTGGTGAAACCCACCAGGTTGGTGTCGACATAGGCGTGCGGGTTTTCCAGCGAATAGCGTACCCCGGCCTGCGCGGCCAGATTGACCACGCGCTGCGGCCGGTGTTTTCTGAAAGTCTCCGCGATGCCCTCGCGGTCTTCCAGGTCGACGCGCACATCGCTGTAGGCAGCGTGCCCGGAGGTGCGCGCCAGCCGCGCCTTTTTCAGTTCGACGTCATAATAATCGTTGAGGTTGTCGATACCGACGACTTCATCACCCCGCTCCAGCAGGCGCAATGCAAGTGCGGAGCCGATAAACCCCGCGGAACCTGTTATCAATACTTTCATAGCCGAACCTTTTTCCCGGAATTTGATTATTAACCAGCGTTTATCGCCCTACAACCGGCCATCGACCGCGGTGGCAGGCAGCAGGTACTTGACGTCGAAGAGAATGCCGTCGGGTGTGCACAAACCACGCAGTCCTGACGCACCCATGTTACGGAACTGTTCATGTCCGACCGCGATGATCACGGCATCGTAGGCACCCTGCTCCGGTTGCGCGAGCAGTTCGATGTCGTACTCGTGCCGCGCCTCGGCCGCATCGACCCACGGATCGTGGACGTCAACCAGCACATTGTAACCCTGCAGCTCCCGAATCACGTCAATCACGCGCGAGTTGCGCAGGTCCGGACAGTTTTCCTTGAAGGCCAGGCCCAGCATAAGGACGCGGGAGCCGGAAACCTGGATTTTGCGGTGTATCATCAACTTGATGACCTGGTCCGTGACGTACCCCCCCATAGCGTCGTTGATGCGCCGCCCGGCAAGAATCACTTCCGGGTTATAGCCGATCTCCTGTGCCTTGTGGGTCAGGTAATACGGGTCGACCCCGATGCAGTGACCGCCGACCAGCCCGGGCCGGAATGGCAGGAAATTCCACTTGGTCCCGGCTGCCTGCAGCACCTCCTCGGTGTCGATGCCGAGACGCTTGAAGATCAGCGCCAGTTCGTTGATCAGCGCGATGTTCAGGTCCCGCTGGGTGTTCTCTATGACCTTGGCAGCCTCGGCCACGCGGATGCTGCTGGCGCGGTGCGTGCCCGCCGTGATGATGCTGCGATACAGGGCATCGACATAATCGGCCACCTCCGGCGTGGAGCCCGAGGTCACCTTGAGGATATTGGTGACGCGGTGTTCCTTGTCGCCCGGGTTGATGCGCTCCGGGCTGTAGCCGGCATGGAAATCCTGCTTGTAGACCAGGCCGGATTCGGCCTCCAGGATCGGCACGCAGACTTCCTCGGTCGCGCCGGGATACACCGTGGACTCGAAGATGACGACATCGCCGGCCTGCAGCAATGGCCCCACCGTGCGACTGGCACCCTCCAGCATGGTCAGATCCGGCCGCTTGTAGGCGTCGATGGGTGTCGGCACGGTGACGATGTAGACGTTGCAGTCCGCGAGGTCAGCCGGGTCGTAGGTGAATTCCAGCTGCGTGGCCTGCCCGAGTTCCTCCGCCGTCACTTCACAGGTACTGTCCCTGCCAGCCCGCAGTTCCTCGATGCGGTCAACCTTGATGTCCAGGCCGGTGGTTGAATACTGTTTGCCAAACTCGATGGCCAGCGGCAGTCCCACGTAGCCCAGCCCGACAATCCCGATTTTTGATTTTTCCAGTGCAAGCATGTGATTTCCCTGTTGTTCCGATGCAAATCTGTCGGCCGATTTTCATGAATAGTAAACTGCCGCATTCTAGCAGAGCATGCCGCTGGCTGTGAAAATTCCGATATTTTGCGGCAGCTTGACGATTCAGCGGGTGCTGTTCAGGCCGACGAAACTGCCGCCGTTGGTTTCCGCCAGCTTGCGCATCAGCGCCGCGTAGCGCATCGCGCTCATAGGGATGCCGCTGCCCCCCAGGTCAAACAGCACCGGGAACCCCACGGTGTGGATGCGCACGCGCCGTTTGCCGGTCGTGTCGGCACGATTCAGCTGCGCCACGGTGTCGACCACGGCCTGGATCGAGCCACGGGCAAAATCGTCGCCGAACACGTACAGGCTGATGCGCTTGTCCTGTGCATAAAAGCGCCGGATAGCCGCCTCGATGCCTTCCACCGGACTGGAATTGGAGAACGGTTCCCAGCCGGACAGCCGCGTAATGATGGCCTTGCGGCGCGCCGGGGTGTCGGGTATCCACTTGCCCTGGTACTGCGTGAACATGTAGTCGCCCATGTCGTTCATCACCTGGATGCCCTTCACCTGCGGGTAGATATCCAGCACCTGCGTGAGCTTCTTCAGCACCAGCGGCCAGGCATGCTGCCGCATGGAGCCCGAGGTATCGATGATGAAAATGATGTACTCGCTGTCTACCGGCACGCCACCGATGGTGGAAGCCAGCCGGGTGCGCTGGTAGCCGCTGCCCAGCAGGCGCCGCATTTCCTCCGACAGGTCCTGTTTCGCTGTCGCCAGCTGGCGCTCGATAATGGACTGCGCGTCATGCTCGTTGCGGGTCATTGCATACTGGCCGCGAATGGAAGACAGTTCGCCCTGCAGTCGCGCCAGTTTCTCGCGCTGTTCGGACAGCTGCTCCTCGCGGCTGGTCAGGTCGCGATTGAGCACCACGGTCTCGCCGCGGATTTCATGCACCTCGGCTTCCAGTTGCTCCACCAGCCCGCTGAGATCGACCGCCAGCTGTTCGATGACGTGCGGCTCGGCAACCTTGACGATGACCAGCAGCAGGATGATGGCGCCGAACCCGCACGACACCACGTCCAGGAAGGACAGGTTGAAGATATCGATGCTGCGACGGGCACGCCGGCTCATGGCCAGTCCCGTGCCGGGGTCAGGAAGGAACCGCGGGTATCCTGCGCCAGTTTCCAGAATGCCGCCGCGGCATAGGCGTCGCCCTCCATCGGCAGCAGCACCGTGTTCACCGGAATGCCGGACGGCAGTACACCCGCGGCCGCCTGGAAGTGCTTCAGGCGTTCGTCGGCAGACACCGTGGTCCCGCCGGGCTTGCTGCGTCCCTGCGTCGGCAGGCCATCGGTAAGCAGCAGGATGTTGTCCGGCCGCGGCGAGAGTTTTGTGGCAACCGCCAGGGCATGGTACAGGCTGGTGCCATCGCCGGGCACGACCTGGCGCAGCGCGCGAATGGCGGCATCCACGTCCTTGCGGCTGGATGCCTGCAGCCAGCTGCCGGCGGTGCCGCTGACGGCGGCGCTGGCCTGGGTATTGAAGGTATACAGCTGGAAACGCGCCGTCGACGGCAGGTTGCTGACCAGCCAGTCGGCAGCTTTCAATGCGCGCCGCCACTTGGGCGCGCTGCGCTTGCTGGCGGCATCCATGTTGCGCCGCCGGATGACGTTGATAATGGTCTCGTCCAGCATGCTGGCCGAGACATCGACCAGCACCAGCACCCGCTGGCCGCCCAGCTTCAGCCCGGTCAGGTACTGGCGGTCGCCTTCACCCTTGACCTCGCGCACTTTGGTACCGCTGTCCTGTTCTGCCGGCTGCACCGCACCCAGCCGCTGCTGGTCTTCATCCAGCGTCTGCAGATCTGAAGTCAGGTTGCTGATGTGCGCCTTGCTGGCCAGGGTTTCGCGCTCCATGCGTGCAACCTCGATCTCGAGCTTCCTGGCGGTCTCGATGATGCGCTCGGCCTCGCCCCGGGTAATGACCAGTTCGCTGTCGGTCGCGTCCAGGCTGTTGCGCGCCGTGACCAGCTGCTCGCGCCCGGTGAGCACTTCCTGCTCAAGCCGGACCACCTCGGAGCGCAGGTCGGCAAAGACGGTATTGCGGGCACGCACGGTGTCGGTGTTGAGGATCAGCACCAGCAGCACCACGGCGCCGAAGCCGCAGAACATGATGTCGAGAAACGACAGTGAAAACGGGGTAACGGTACGGCGCTTCATGCTGTCCTGCCGTGCGCGCCGCTCAGCTCTGCAGGCGCCGGATCAGCCAGTGGTCGACATAGCGTTCGCTGTCGAACACCAGGCGCTCCTGCATCAGCTGCAGCTGGTGGATGAAAAGCATCAGGACAATGCTGATGACCAGCGCGATAAAGGTCGAGTTGAAGGCCACCCCCAGGCTGGCAGTAACGCCGGTGATGTCACCCTCGACGGCCCGGTGCGCCTGACCCAGGGCATCGCCGATACCGCGAACCGTACCGATAAAGCCCACCGAGGGGATTGCCCAGGCGATGTAGCGAATGATGGACAGCTCGGACTCCATGCGCTCGCCTTCCGAGTCGCAGATATCGCGCGCCGCCGTCGAGACGTCCTGCACGTTCCGGGTCGCGGCAAAACGCTCGATAGCGGTCAGCAGTGCGCGCGGCAGCAGGTAGCCCTGCATGGACGCCGGCAGCGACTGGATGCGCGCGGCCAGGTCGCGGGTATCTTCCGGACCGATCGGCAACTCCGCCGGCAGGCGCAGCAGGTCCTGGTCGAGCAGTTGCTGCTGCCGGTAGGCCGTCCGCCCCTTGAAACCGAGGATGGCGAAGGCCCACAGCATGAGGACAAAGCAGGTCTCCTGCTCGTAGTCCTTGACCACCACGAAGAACGAACGCTGCTGGATGTAACCGGGATCGGACTGCATCTGCAGGGTTTCCCGCTCGATGAAGGCGTTGGCCTGCGGCCGGATAAAACTCACATACAGTGCATGCACCAGGATGAATGCAATCAGCAGTGAAAACAGCTGGTAGACGAATTCAACGGGAAAGCCTCTCTTCATGGCGCATCTGTTCCTGTGTGTATTTCTGTGTGTTTGCCGGCAGGCATTCAGATATCCACGGGGAAGGACACGGCGCTGTCGGCGCTGATCCTCTCCGAGGGATTGAACGTGGCCGCGGGTTTCCCGGCAGGCTGCGCAGATTTCCCGGCCGGCGGCTTCTGTTGTTGCGGCTGCGCCGGTGTTCCCTCTTCAACATCTGCCGCTGGCTGTGCGTGCAGGTTCCCGGCAGCCGCCACAGAGCCGAGCATTACAAGCAGTGTTAACAATCGCATCATCTATAGCTCCTTGTCAGCTACCGTTATTGTGATCGGGAGACTGCAACACTCAATAAAACCTCTGTAGGAGCGCCGCCCTCCGGCGCGATTGCTTCGAGAATGCATCGCGGTCAGTACCCAAAGAACGGGCATAAAGAGACCGCTCCTACAGTAACCGGGTTGACTGTCAGATCACCCTTTTTGCCCTTTTTTCCCGGTACCACACCGCAGTGCGATGCGTACCTACTCAGCATAACGTGCAATGCGAAAACCGAGATCCGGGCGCGCCGTGCGGCTGTAGTCGCGGTAGCTCAGGCGCAGCTCGGCAATCGTACCCTGCCGCCAGCTCGAGTCGCGCACCACGTGGTGATCGCCGGACGCCGGACCCAGCGGGTCGCGCACCAGCTTGTCGGCCTCGCCCGGGTACACCGCGTAGTAATCGTGCATCCACTCGGCCACGTTGCCGCCGAGGTCATAAAAGCCATCCGGCCGGGCCGGGAAACTGCCTGCCGGGGCAGCGACCCGGTGGCCGTCATTGTAGTCCGGAACGGTGTTGGCAAGGGCATCGGCGATGCTCGCATCGGCAAAATTACCGGCCACGGCCTTTGGCGGGAAGCTGCCGCTCCAGGGGTAAGTCTGCTCTGCCTGCCGGGTATGCTTGCGCGCCACGTAGGCCCACTCGGCCTCGCTCGGCAGCCGGTACCCGGTCGTCAGCGGTGTCACCGGTTGCAGCCGGCCATTGGTCTCGGTATAGGCCGGAGGCAACCCGTCACGCTCGCTCAGCCAGTTGCAGAAGCGGCCCGCATCCTCCCAGCTGACATTCACCACCGGCTGGTTGTCGGCATTCAGGCTCACGCCTTCCGCCGTGCCCGAATTGTGCGCCGCGCTGAACTGCCGGTACTCGGCATTGGTCACCTCCCTGCTCGCCAGGTAGAAGGGGCGATCCAGCTGCACCAGCCGCGCGCTTTCATTGGCACGGCGCCCGGCCTCGCGCCGCGATGCGCCCATCCGGAAACTGCCCTGCGGGCGCAGCAACCGCAGCTGCTGGCCGCCGGCGCTGCGGATGACGGCGGGCGTCGCGGCCGCCTGTTGCGCCGTTTTGGCCTGTGCCGCCGTCATCAGGGTGACATCGACATTCTGGCTGACGCCGCTGCGTGGCGTGACCGTGACGGTTCTGGAGGCGTAACCGGGCTTGCTGAATTCCAGCGTGTGGCTGCGGGTGGTCAGCTGCAGGCGCTGAGTCGCCGTGCCCTTGTCCCTGCCGTCCACCCGCAGCGTGGCATCCGCCGGCTGCGCGGTCACGAACACGATGCCGTACTGTGGCTGCAGGCGCGCCTCCAGCTGCAGCTCCTCGTCCGCCTCCAGCTGCAGCTGTTTGTCAAACGGCTGGTAACCCGGCTTGGTCAGACGCAGAACATGGGCGCTGCCCGAGGCGAGCGCCAGGGTAACCGGCGTGGTTCCGTGGAACGCCCCGTCGATGCTCACGCTGGCGCCCGCGGGATGACTTTCGAGCACCACCCGGCCATCGGCAGGTTGCAGCCGCAGCGCATCGAGCACCAGGTCGGTGCCGGCCTGCACCTGCTGCTGCAGCGATAACGGCTGGTGCCTGTCGAGCGTCAGGACCAGGGTGTGCTCGCCCTGCAGCAGCTCGGTCTCCAGCGGCGTCACCCCGACCTCGGTGCCGTCCACCTGCACGGCGGCGCCCGGCGGCTGGCTGTCGATACGCACCCTGGCCCAGGCCGGCTGCAGCGCAATCGCAAGCTGTTGTGCCTGGCCCATGCCGGTCACCTCCAGCTGCTGCTCGGCCGGCAGATAACGCGCGGTTTCGATGCGCAGCCGGTGTGTACCGCTGCTGATCTCCGCAATGTTGTCGCTGCCGGTTGCCACCGCCGCAGCATCGACGAACAGCCGGAACGGGACATCCGGCTGCAGTTCGATACCGACCCGACCGGGCAGCTCCTCGAGCTGCAGCTCGAACACCTGAAGGCCGCCCGAGGAGACATCGATTGCCTGCTGCAGCGGTCGGTAGCCGGCACGCTGTGCCGTGACCGTGTAGCGCCCCGGCAGCACCAGCAGCCGCTCCCCGATGGCAACTTCCGGCGGAAAACCCTGCAGCGCCTGGCGTTCAGGTTCCGGCGTAATCCGCAGCGCAATCGGCGTGGCCAGCAGCACGAAGGCAACCGCCAGCAGCAACAGCAGGAACATGGCCGGAGCCAAACGCCGCAGGGTCCGCGAGCCTTGCGCCGGTGTTATTGCCGGCAACACCTCGGGCAGCGGCCGGTTGAGCACCGGCGGCGGATCGGCCGGGGGAACCAGCGCCGGCGCAGCCGTGCGTTCATGCACACTGATGCTGACCTGGTCACCCTGTACCTGCCACAGGATGACCGATTCCCCCGCCTCGACCACGTCACCCGATTTCAGCCATTTCGATGCCGTCAGGTGTTCGTGGTTGTGAAACAGCCGGGTTCCCGATTCCGTTTGCGCCGGCTGGATGAAGGCGTGGCCATCGGCCAGCCCGATATGCGCCACCACGGCAGCGTCCGGCAGTCCGGGCAACACGATACCATCCTGTTCTGTGCCGCCTACCGGCAGCGGCAGATCCGCTTCACCGAGCCGGCGTTCTCCGCGCGCATCCTGCACGATATAGATGCGGCTCAAATCGCCTCCTCGCAGCGCACCAGCAGCGGCGGCAGTGAAACACCCGGACGTACCGCGAGCACCTTGCGCACATCACGGTAACCCGGCCGGCTGCCAACGACGGTGTAATCACCCGGCAGCAGCTCCAGCTGGCGGGAGTCGAACTGGCCAAGTTTGGCGACGCGGTAGACCACCACACTGGTCACGCCGTCCGAGTTCAGGGTGACCGCGACCGGCGTGCTGGCCTGCGTCACCAGTTCCTGCAGTGCCGAGATTTTCCTTGCCAGCCGCGGTTCCCCGGCCGGCGCCGCGCTGGCGGCCGCCAGCAGCTGTTTCGCATTCGCCAGCGGCGCGGCCGAGTACACCCGGGCCGGACTCTCGAGGTAGTGATCGAACTGCGCATGCAGCTTGATCCGTTCCTCGGCACGGCGCAGCCCCTCGCGGGCAAAACCGGCCGCCGGATCGATCGCCAGTGCCTTGCGATACTGCGCGGCAGCGGCCGGCCAGTCTTCGCCAGCCGTGCTGGCAGCCGCCTGCCGGCGCAGGCTGTCCAGGCCGGCCTGTGCGCGCATCCCCTGCAGGCGCTGGCGCGCATCGCGTACCGCGGAATCGCCGGGACGCAGGCGCTCGGCCTCGGCCAGCGCCGTAGCGGCCGCGGCCGTCCGGCCAGCATCCAGTGCAGCCAGTGCCCGGGTCATTGCCGCGGTGTAGTCGCGCGCATTGATCTCTGCCGTTACCCGCTGCAGCGCCACCTGTGCCGGCTCATACTCCGCATCCAGCTGTGCCGCCTGCCCGTAGGCCAGCACGGCGGCCTCAAGGTCGCTGCTCGCTTCCGCCGCCTGCCCCAGGTTCATCTGCCCGATGACGGCGTCACGACTACGCGCCCGGGCAAGACCGCGGGTCGCAGCCGGGTGTTCCGGCTCTATCGCCAGCGCGACCTCGAAGCGGGCGCTGGCGGTTGCTGCGTCATTCTCCGCCAGGGCACGGGCTGCCTCCTTGAGTGCCGTGGACAGCATGACCTCCCGGTTGGCAGCCAGCTGCTGCAGACGCTGGAGGGCCGACTGGTAGCCCCGGGCAGCCGCAGCGAATTGCCGCTGCGCAAAATCACGGTCGCCCCGGTCTACCAGCACCCCGACCGCGCTCCACTCCGGTTCACCCCAGGCAGCGGCATTGTCCAGCTCCATCCGGGCACGCAACTTCAGGTAGGCCTGCAGGGACTGGTGCGCCGTTTCGCGCAGTGCCTCGCTGTCGCCAGCCGCCGGCGGCGGCTCCGCCGACACGGCGTTTTCAGGGACGGGATCAACCAGCCGGGGAAGCGCGAACACCACGGCCAGCCCAACCAGCAGCAACATGGCCATTGCGGCCCATAGCCAGCGCTGGCTGCCGGCAGCGGTCACAGCCGCGGCAGGCGACTGACCCGGTGGCTGCAGAACGGGTGTGTCCGTCACCCCGGGCTGTTGCTGCGCTTCCATGTTCCCTGACCCGGCTCAGGAACCGGCAAACCCGGTCTCGGAGTCATAGATGCGTTTCAGCAGGGCACGCCACTGGGTGTATTGCACTTCGGCCGACCCGGTAAGTTCATGGGTCTCGCCTTCCACCTCGACCACCATCGGGCGGGCCTCGGAGGAAAAGGACTGGTCCAGCTCGATGATGGCATCGCGGTGGATCCCGGTTTCCGACGACTTGTCGAAACCGCTCTTGATGGCATACGCACCGCCCAGCACCAGGGTGTCACGCAGCACGCTGGAGCCGCCACTATTGCCGTTATTCGAGGACTCGATCGCAATGGCGCCGATAATGGCGGCCACCCCCAGCAGCTTGCGCTGCAATGCCTCGCGTTCCAGTTTCTGCAAGGCGGCGGCCTCTTCACTGCGCGCCTTGCGCCACTGTGTATAGGGTTGCTGCATTTGCCGGGTGAAATTTTCGAAATGACCGTTCAGGGTATCGATCAGCAGGAAGTCCCGGTCGCGGATCGCCAGCACCCGGCGATACATCGCGTCATCCGCTGCGGGCAGGTGCACGATACTGTACCGGCCCTGGTCTTCTTCCAGGTAGTCGTCAAAGGCTTCCGGCGCCAGGTCTGCCGCGAAGCGCAGTGCCGCGACGCGGCGGATCCCGGTGGTTTCTGCAGTATCCAGCTGCGCACGGAATTCGGCAAGATCATTGGCAATGGTGTTGTACAGCGACTGGAACACCTCGCTGCCGTCCTGTCCGCTGAGCATATACTGCGAGTACTCGATTTCTTCCTTGTAGGTGCGGCTAAACCATTCGCGGCTGGTCGCATCCTGTGCGGTGATCTCCAGCACCAGGTGCTCGCCATCGGACTCCACGATGGTGCCGCTCACCCGCAGCTCGCTGCCCGTGGTGTTGCGCGGCACCAGGCGCACGGCTCCCCAGTAACCGGTGCTCTCCATGGTGGTGCGCAACTGTTCCGGCAGGTAGCGGGCTTCGGCCTCGCGGATATCCATGGACAGCCCCATGGCGTCGTCCGCATCTTCCGGAAGTTCGCCCGGGTCGAACAGTTCCACCCAGACATCCAGCAACTGGTCTTCGGGTTGCTCCACGACCGCCTTCTGCAGAGGCACCTTGCCATCGACCGTGCGCCCCGGCCCAAGCGTGCTGCAGCCGTGCAGCAGGGCAAGCAGCAGGCACAGGGGCAGCAGCTTGCCAAGTCCTGTCATCAGGGTCTGCATCAGCGTGTGCCTGCCTTGTACTTGCGGTATTCCTCCCAGAGTTTCTTCTTCAGCTCCGGGTCGGTCTCTTTCTCGGCAGCCTCGCGCAACTGCCGCGCCACCACATCATCATCACTGCCATCCGGAATGTTTGGCGGCGTCCCCTGACCACCTCCCTGGCGCTGGGTGCCGGTACCTGCCCCGCCATTGCGGCTGGTGCTGCCGTCACTGCCATCATCCGATTCCGCGCCGGACTCACCATTTTCGCCTGCTGCACCTGCAGCCGCGCCGGCATCGCCCCCACCACTACCGCCGCCGCCAGCGGCATCCGTCATGGGCGCCGCAGCCCGGACGCGTTCCTGCTCGCGCAGCAGCATTTCATCAAACTCACCAAGTCCGGCAAACAATTCCGCATCGAGGACCGCGATCTGTTCATCTATGGTTTGCTCACCCGCCTGGTCAATTGCGGCCGGGGCAAGCCAGCTCGTCGGCTGCGACGGACAACCCAGGTCAGGCGGCTGTGGCAGCCCGGCCCCGGTGAGGGCCACGCAGTCTTCGGCAACCAGGCGGTGCAGGCGAGCGACATAGGCGGCGTAGTCGGCGGCTTCCGTACCGCTGAGACTGCCGCGCTCCCGCCGCTCATGAAAATCCTGCTCGGCTGCAACCATGGCAGTGTGATTGATGCGCAAGCGCTCCAGCAGCTGGACACTGTCGGCAACTGCCGCGCAGGCTGCCAGCAGCAACCCCGCCATTATCGATATCTTGCTGTACTTCACCGCATCTCCCGTATGACCGGAATGCCTGATGTCATCCTACATACTAATCGGCGGTGTCCAAGGAAAAAACCTTGCATTTGACGAAAACCCGTAAAAACCACATTGCCAAACATGCTAATCACCGTACAACCACCCTGATTCCATCACAATGCTGCCTCGTTGCGACTTGTGGCAGGTTATTTACCGGTTGGCGGCTGACTACTTTGGCCACAGGTGATAAGCGATACCCGGGTAGTGGTCTATTGAATCAAACCTGGCAAAGACCAGCAAGGAAGGCCACCGCCACGAATACGTTGACCCCATAACAGCAAATCAATATTCTAGCGATCATAGCATCACGGGCGATTAGCTCAGCGGGAGAGCACTGCCTTCACACGGCAGGGGTCACTGGTTCAATCCCAGTATCGCCCACCATTTTTTCAGCAGCCTTGCTGTCTTTCCTGGTCCCGGAACGTCTCATTGCCATGCCCCTGTCACAGTGAAGTATTTCCGTTGCCACTATCCGGACTCGGATTCGGCATGATCCGCCCGCTGCTGGTGATACTGCCCCTGCTGCTGTCCCTGACGGCATGCCAGTCCGGTGGCCCCGCGCGTTCGAAAACTACACTGTTCGCGCAACTTGCCGGCGGTCAGTTTACCCTGCACCGTGATGTCAGCATCCCGCCCGGCCGGGTGCGCATCATCTTTCAGCAAGGGACTGCCAGCCAGGGTGCAACCGAACTTCAACCGCGTTGCGAACTCGAGGTGAGAGACATCCTGGATACACCGCAGACCATTCCTGCCGGCAGTTACCGGATCGGGAAGGTGCGCGGCATGCAGCGCTTCGTCAAGCACCCGTCCGAAAGGATCATGCTGGCAGCCGTCGGTGAGCCGATCCAGCTTGCGGATGACACTTCCAACGAATGGTATATGTATACCTACATCATGCAGCTGCTAGGCGAACAGCAAGAGGATGCGCCGACACTCGTCTGTGGCGGTGCCTACAACTTTGCCTTCTATGCCCGCTACCCCACGCTGCAGGAAATGCGGTGGCACTCGGTGATTATGCAACACCTCCATATCTGAACGACCCTGCCCTGCCACCCGGAAAACGGCTACGTGGTCCAACGCATCAGCCTCATGAAATCCCGGCGGGCGTTGCACCCGCCGGGATGCCTGCTTACTTGACCGGCAGCAGCGGGCACTGGAAGTAGACCGGCGGGCCCATCCGGGAACGAACCCGGGGTAATCACCAGGTGGCCCAGACTTTGGTGCAACTGGATATCGTCGTAGGACATCAGCACCGGCACGATGCCGTGCGCCATGAAGCCTTCCGCGGTCCATTCCACGGTGTGGGTGAACCAGCGCCCGCCGTTGTACGCCGGGTTGCGCGGTGCCGCCTCGGAAACCGGCAGCTGGCCCTGCGGGTTATTGGAGTTGGTGATCACGTACAGCGCATCGAACGCCTGGCGGTTGTGCTCGTTGGGTGCCGGCAGCACGGTGGTCGCCTTGGTACCCCAGGCAACGCCGTCGCCATAGATCGACGCCGAGAAGTTGGGCTTGGCAGCCTGTGCAACCGTTGCCAGCAGCAGCAGACCCGACAGCACGGCGATATTTCTCAGGTGTGACAGTCTCATTGTTACAGCCTCCTTGGTTTTGGATTTCGAAAACCGGCAGCGCTGACAGCACTGCCTGCCCTTACCAAGGATGCCGACTGCACCTCACGGGGTCCTCACGCAAATATCACGGTTTGGTCACGACCGCGGGAATTCACCCAGCCATTTGCATGGGGAGGTCGAAGGCAAACGTCGTGCCGCGCCCGCGGCTGCTGGCGGCACGGATCGTCCGGCCGTGCAGCTCGACGATGCGCCTGGCAATGGCCAGGCCCAGACCCGCCCCGCCCCGCGTGCGCATCTTGTCGGACTGGTAGAAACGCTCGAATATGTAGGGCAGGTCTTCGGCCGCGATGCCGGAACCGGTGTCGATGACCTGCACCGCCAGCGCCTCGCCGACGGGCTGTACCGCCACGGTCACCGTACCGCCCGCCGGGGTGTGACGCAGGGCGTTCTCAATCAGGTTATCCATGACCCGCTCGATCAGGGCGATATCGCCCACCACGAACGGCAGGTCCGCGTCATAACGCGCCAGCAGAGTGACCTCGCCCTGCCCGGCACGCAACTCGAACTTGTGCACCACGTCCTGCACCAACTCCGGCAGTGAAAACGGTTCCAGCACCGGCTGCACCTCGTTGGCATCCAGCCTGGCGAGGTCGAACAGCTCCTCTACCAGGCGACCAAGATGCCGGCAATGCCGGTGCGCAACCTCGAGGTAGTGCAGCTGTTCCTCCCGGCTCAGGTCCTCGCCCTTGAGACGCAGGGTTTCCAGGTAGCCCTGCAGCGAGGCAAGCGGCGTGCGCAGGTCGTGCGAAACATTGGCTACCAGTTCGCGGCGCTGGCTGTCGGTCTCCTGCAGGCGCTGCACCTGCCCGGCAATGCGTTCCGCCATCGCGTTGATGCTGCAGGTCAAGCGCTCGATCTCGTCACCGCTGTCCCTGCCCGGCGGCAGTGCACCGCTGAAACCGGCGAGCTGAAAATCCTCCACCGCACGTGTGAGCCGGCGCAGGCGCCGGGTGAACGCGGCAAACAGCAGCAGCCCGGCCAGCAGGGCAAACACCACCACGACCAGGGACAACAGGACGTTGCGCTTGATCACGTAACTGTCCGCCAGCATCTGTGCCACGCTGTCGTACTGCTCACCGGCGAGAATCACGTACAGGTAGCCGACCCGCCTGCCTTCCACCTCGATCGGTGCAGCGGAGAACACCTTCTGACGCTCCGGACTACGCGGGTCATCGCCACTCAGCGGAGGCGTGTAATCGCCGGCCAGAAAACGCTGCACGGGCGTCAGGTCGACGGTCTCGCGCTGCACCTTGCCCGGGGGTGCCGAGAAGGCCAGGATGCGCCCCCCGGTATCGAGCAGGTAGAGCTCGACCCTGGGGTTGATCACCATCAGGACATGGAAGAGCTGTTCCAGTGCCGCCTGATCGATCTCGCCATCCCTGAACAACAGGCGCTCGGCAACCATGTTCCCGGCCAGCGTGGCATTGAGCTTCTGTGCCACCTCCTGCTGATAACGCTCGGTGGCCTGGCTCAGCAGCAACACGAACAGCAGCGCCACCAGCCCGAACAGCAGGGTGAGGATGACGGCCAGCCGGGTGTAGAGCGAACGCACCACGCGCCTGATCAACCGGGGTGCGCCGCGTCATTGAATTTATAGCCGACACCCCAGACGGTAAGGATATAGTGCGGTTTGGCCGGGTCGGCCTCGATTTTCACCCGCAGGCGGTTGATGTGGGAGTTGACGGTATGTTCGTAGCCTTCGTAGCCCGCCCCCCAGACCTGGTCGAGCAATTGTTCACGACGGTAGACCCGTCCGGGATGACTGGCGAAATGCCACAGCAGTTCGAATTCCCTGGCGGTCAGCTCCAGGGGTTCGCCTTGCAGCGAGGCACTGTGCCTGTCCCGATCCATCAGCAGCTCGCCGTGCTCCAGCAGGTGGCCGGCCTGCGTCCCTGCGCCGCCGAATGCATCCACGCGCCGAAAAATGGCGCGCACCCGCGCAACCAGCTCGCGGATGGAAAAGGGCTTGGTCAGGTAGTCGTCGGCGCCCATTTCCAGTCCCAGCACCCGGTCGAGTTCGCTGGTCCTTGCCGTCAGCATCAGGATGGGAACATAGGCACGGCGCTCGCGCAGCCGGCGACAGACCTCCAGGCCGTCCAGCCCGGGCAGCATCAGGTCGAGGATGACCAGGTCATAGGCGCGGCTGCGCGCGCGGGCAAGCCCGGCAGTGCCGCTGGATTCAACATCGGTCTCGGCCTCGCAATCACGCAGGTGCAGCTTCACGAGTTCCGCGATGTCGTGATTGTCCTCGATGACCAGAACGCGGCGCGGCATGCTGTGGCCTCCCGGTGCCAGTTACTTTCGTGTGACAAGCATAGCGCCCTAATGTTCACAAAAGCCTCACGCCGAGACAGCCGGAACCTTGCCGGGGGATGTTCTGATGCCGCTAGCCAGGCTAGCCATGATGACCGGCATGGTATTCAGTCAACATTAAAATTGCGGAGGCTTATAAGCCTGGCCATGTGAGAGTCTTTCTCTCTATGGCCACGGAAACCACGGAAGAACACGGAAAAGTTTCTAGAACCTATCTCAAAATTGTAAACAGGCCACCCAGCAAGTCGCATGTCTTTGAGGGGCGGACGTTACGTAGTTTCAGATTTACTCGTCATTGCGACGACTACAGGGATGTAGGAGGTAGATAATGCAGGAGCAATTATCGAGGAACGAAGTGACAAAGCAATCTCCAACTGGTTGATTTCATGGCGGGAGATTGCTTCGCTTTGCTCGCAATGACGAAATATGCTTGTTGAGCCGAGGCTTATTCATAGCAGCACATGAGCAGCGGAGCAGGACATAGGACACTGAGTGTTCTTACAGAAGCATATTTTGAGATAGGTTCTAATGAGTGGGTGTTATTTCTTTCTGTGTTCTTCCGTGGTTTCCGTGGCCATAATATCCGTCATCATCATGTTGAAAAGCACTAGCCAGACCCGTGCTGCTGCGCGCAGCCGCTGCCTGTAACAGGCGCAACCGCCCTGACAACCACAAGGACCATCCGCATGTCTGATAACGAATTCCTGCAGTCCCTGTTTCACAGCATCGACAACCAGGACAGCACTGCATTTCAGCAGTTCCTGGCACCGGACTGCACTTTCCGCCTCGGCAACCTGCCTGCCGTGACGGGACGGGAATCCATCAGGGAAGCAGTCGCCGGTTTTTTTGATTCGCTGCAGTCGATTTCCCACGACATCGAAGGGGCCTGGCACACGGCGGACAGCAGCATCTGCCACGGTTCGGTCAGCTACACCCGGCATGACGGCTCGCAGCTCACGGTACCGTTTGCGAACATCCTGAAGCGGGAATCAAACCTGATCAGTGAGTACCTGGTATTCGTGGATATATCCGGCCTGCAGCCGGCGTCCTGACCCGCAACCCGGGGCGGCGAAGCATGCCGTCAGGGCAGGTCGCCGCGGCAGAATACCCGGTAGCCCAGCCAGGCACAGAGCAGGCCCAGCGCCCCGGGATAAAACAGGGCCCAGGCGATATAACCCTGCGCCCCGAAGTTGTCGAGGATGACATAGGCGGAAGGCCCCAGCAGCACCAGCTGGGGATCGAACAGCAGCATGGCACCGGTACGGAATACCTGCAGGGGGTTGACCAGCGCGACGGCGATAATGCCCTCCGAGGGCATGCCCTGCCGGATCAGCAGGCCGAGCAGGATCAGGTCCATAAACAGCAGCAGCACCAGCCAGATGATGAAGGCCGTCCCCGTCGCCACGTCGGAGGAGCGGGCCAGCGTCGAGATCAGCATGCCGATGCCGAGGAAACACAGCGCCAGGGACAGCAGGAAGCCGGTGTAATACACCACCTGCATCCAGGGTATCTCCACCCCCTTGAACATGCCCCAGGCGACCGCTGCGAGCATGGCGAGAAACACCGGCAGAAAAACCACCAGGAAACGCCCGAGCAGCTTGCCCCAGAACCAGGCGGCAAGACTGACCGGCAACGACAGCATGTATTCGAAGATCCCCGCCTCCCGGTCGCCGGCCACGGAACGCACCGTGGTAATCAGCACGAACACGGGCAGGATAGCCATGGTGATCTGCAGATAGGTCACCAGCATGCGCGACAGGCCGGTAAAACCCATAATGCGGGACTCGGTCAGCCCGGAGACGAACAGGGCCACCACCACACCGCCGAACACCAGCGTGTAGACCAGGAACCAGCGCGAGCGCAACGATTCACTGATATCGGCCGCGGCCGTGAGCAGCAGGTGCTTCATGGCAGCGCACCCTCGCCGGCATCCGGGTGCCGTTGCCCGCCACCGTGGATATGCTCGCGTCGCTCGTACTCATGGATATATTCCCGGGCACGGGCGAAATCCATGCCGTCGACGGCAGGTTCCTGCTGTGCACCCAGGCCATACCCCATGGATGTGTGAATGCCTGTGATGTAGCTGGCCTGGCGGGCATCGATCCAGTGACCGTCACGGTGATCCGTCACCCAGACCTCGGTACGCGGATCATCCTGCCAGGTCTGGCCGGCCAGCCAGATCACGGCGCAACCGATGTCGTCGAACAGGTAGAGCCGGGTGCGCTCCCCTGCCGGCCCGCCGCGCACCTGGGCAGAGGCATGCCGGTCGCCGATGGCCATGCCGCAACGCGTGCAGGTCTCCCGGTCCCAGCGGACTTCACCCGGCCCGGTCGCGTCCTCGCCGGAACAGCCAGCCATCAGGAAGGAGATCAGCAACAACCCAAGTAAACGCTGATGAATATAAAAAGTCCTCGTCATTGCGAGCGCAGCGCGGCAATCTCCTGATGCGGAGCAGCTACCTGGAGATTGCGTCGTCACTTCGTTCCTCGCAATGACGAAGTAATTCGGGTTTTCCTATACAACACGCGCATGTACCGTCTCCTTGTTTGCTGCGCCGGATTCCTGCAGCTGGATGCCCTGCAGCAGGGCGGCGTAGCGTGACAACACCCCGAGGAAGCGCAGCCGGTCCGGTCCCGCCACCTGGCCCTGCCAGACGATCCCCTGCCCCGCATCCTCGAAACCCCATTCGCGCACGGTCTCGGCGAAGGCACTGTCGGCTCGGGTCAGGTTAAGGCGGCAATCCAGCACGCTGTTCATGTCAATCTGGTCCGCAACGCGGTCGTTAAGCACGATTCGCCCCTGGTCCAGTTCCACCACGCGGTTGACCAGCGCGGCGACCTCGTCCAGCCGATGGCTGGATATGAGCATGGCCACATGCGCCTGGCGTTCCGCCAGCAGCCCGAAAAAGACATGGCGCGCTTCCGGATCGAGATTCGCCGCCGGCTCGTCCAGCACCAGCAGATCGCAGTCACGTCCCAGTGCCACGCTGATAAGCAATTTCTGTTTCTGCCCCCCGGAGAGCTTGTTGAAAGGCCGGTGACGGATCGAGCGGGCATCGAGACCCAGTCGCTCCGCGATACTGAACATGCGAGCCGGGTCGCTGTCGCTGACACCGGCCGCAAAGCGAAGCAGTTGGCCAACGGGCATCCGCAACGGCGGTGAAATCTGTGGCACAAACCCCGCGGACCCGAGCACCTCGGTGCGCTGCTTGCGCGGGTCCAGGCCATTGACGGAGACCTGGCCGCGGCACTGGTATTCGCCCAGCAGGCAGCGGATCAGCGTGGTCTTGCCGGCACCGTTGGAACCCACCAGGGCGACCCGGTCGCCGCGATCGATCTCCAGGTCGATGCCATCCAGCACCAGGGTGCGCTGGAACCGCTTGGATACCTGCCGGAAGCGGATCATCAGAGCAGGTCACCGAGTCCCTTGAACTTGAAGGTCAGCGAACCGGTAGGACAGGTATCCACACAGCGTCCGCAGCGGGTGCAATCGGCGCCGATATCCACGTCCATGCCCGTGGCCCGCCCCTTGATGACGGTATTCAGAACATGCGGCACCAGGCATACCTTGCGGCACTCCCCTTCATGAAAGCAGCTCTCCAGGTGGTACTGCACCTTGAAGGGTGACGTCGCCCCGACCAGGCCGTAGGTCAAACCGATGGGACAGGCATAGCGGCACCAGGCGCGGCGTGAATAGAAGATCTCGAACAGCAGCAGCAGCCCCACCCACAGCAGCGCCAGGCCCGGGCCATAGATCAGCGCCCGGCTGAGGATACCGGTCGGTGATATGGTTTCGAAGACGGTATAGCCGGTCACCAGCGCCAGCACGGCGAAGATCAGCCAGAACCAGGTACGGGCACGGCGGTCGAAGGGATGGTCCTTGACGAGCCTTTTCTTCGCCAGCTTCAGGTGCAGGATCTCGGCCCACTCGGCCAGCAGGTGGTAGGGACAGACCCAGGAACAGAAAGTCCGACCGCCCAGCAACCACCAGCCGATGAACACCGTGACCGTCCCGATCAGCAGGTTGATGAGTACCTGCTTGTAGGCCAGCATCACCTGCAGCGCGGAATTCAGATCGGCCATGTGAAAACCGATAAACCGGGAGGCACTCAGAGAGCCTTCCAGCATCTGGATATCCAGTTTGTAGGAAACCACGAACAGCAGGTTGAGCAGCACCAGCACCGCCCAGCGTTTCCTGCGCAGTTTCTCCGGCATCTTGTGCACGGCCTTGTGCGCCAGCTCGATTTTTATTTTCTCGATGCGCGTCTTGTCGTTGCGTTTGTCGACATGAATATCCCTGATCTCGGGGGAGATCTGGTCCGCCGCCGGCTTGCGCGGTTCGCGCCCCAGCAGTTCGGCCACGGAATCCAGCAGGCGGCTCATGCGTCCATCCCCCGGCTCTCCGTACCATCGATAACGATCACCGCGGGCTCCACCGGGCAGATCATTTCACATACACCACAACCGACGCATCCCTCGAGGATCACGGGCTGCATACGGGATACGCCGTCGGCAGCGGCCAGTTGCTCCAGCCGGATGGCATGCTGCGGCGGGCATTGACGCTCATCGCCGGAGGGCGGTGTGCCTGCCTCACACTGCGCCAGCCGGATCTCGATCGGGCACTGGCGCACGCACAGGTCACACAGCTCCAGCTCATAGGGATGCTCGCTGACGGGAATCGGGTTCCAGCGGTCCACCTCGTCATAACGCAGCTTGCCGGCAAATGACGCACCGCGCGCCTGGCCACTGAAACCGCGGCCCTGCACGGCCAGGCACAGGTCCGGGCGCACCACCTTCGCGATCCCCATGTCGGTTTCGTGCGAGTAATTGATCTCATGGGTCAGGGCGCCGGTCGGACAGGCCAGCACGCACTGCAGGCCGTCGCAGGAAAAGTCGCAGGCCTGGGCTCGTGCATCGATGTAGGGCGTGCCGACCCCGAAGCCCTCGTCGAGGTCCGCCAGACTGATCGCCTCTACCGGACAGACCTGCACGCACTGTCCGCACTTGACACAGGACGCCAGGAACTGCTGTTCCGTCAGGGCCCCGGGTGGGCGCAGGCGTTCGGCCCAGCGTCCCAGCACCGGGATGAAACCCAGCAGGGAGGTCCCGATCAGGCCGACACCCATGACCACGGTACGCAGGAATTTGCGGCGTGCCTGCGGTTTCACGGGACGTTTATTGCGCAGTGCCATCTATCTGCCCAGACTCTCGCGCAGCAGTTGCAGCGAGTCCTGCTTGACTTCAGGCGCTTCTGCGAGCTGCATGACCGCGGTCATTGCCGGCGACTCGTCACGCACCAGCATGGCGGGTTCGGAGAACGGGGCCAGGCGTTCGAGGAAGTCCAGCACCTCCAGCAGCGGGGAGCCCTTGAAGAACTGTGCATAGGGCTGATCCTGCCAGAGGCGATCGGCGTAGGCATACAACTCGTGGGGCGTATCGCCGCTGCCATCCGTGTCATGGTCGAACCCCTCATAGTCGCTCCAGTAATTCCCTTCCCAGGTATTTCGGTTCGCCGTCTTTCCGCCGGAAACAACCACCTGGGTCAGGTTGTCCACGAACCGGTTCTGCCGGAAGACATTGCCCGTCCAGTCATTCAGAAAGCGGATACCAATACCATTATAGGCGAGCAGGTTACCACTGAAATGGTTGATGGTGTCCGGCTGGTACGGCGAGACGTCAACATACAGGCCGCTGGCGCAGTACAGAATCTCGTTTCCCTCCACCGTCAGCTCGGAGGTCTCCTTCAGCCCGATACCCACGCCGGTCGGACCGGAAGCATGGGCGATGTGGTTGTTGCGCAGCACCACGCCGTCACTGTACATCAGGAAGATGCCGACCGTGTTGTTGGTGTAGTGATTGTCCTCCACCAGATTGTAGCGGGAATACATGAAGTGCAGGGAGTAGCGACTGTTCGAGGCGCGATTGCCGCTGATGGTATTGTCCGCCGAATACCACACCACGGTATCCCGGGAATTGCTGATCTCGTTGTCGATTATCCGATTGTGAAAGCTGTACCACAGGCGGATGGCATCGCCGCGCTGCCCCAGTTCAAACGGCTTGGAGCTGATCCGGTTGCGCCGCACGATATTGTTTTCCGACTGCTGCAGGTCGACGCCGAACAGGCAGTTATCGATGGTATTGTCCGTGACGATATTGAATCGCCCGCGCACCTGAACACCGGCATCGATGTCGTTGTGGGATTCTCCGGAGTTGGTTAGATGCAGGTTGCGCAGGGTGGCGCCGTCTGTTTGCAGGACGACGACGCTGCCCTTGCCACCGCTGTCGATGGTCACCTGGCCCTGGCCGTCGAGGTTGATCGACCGGGTGATCAGCACCGGGCCACGGTAAACACCCGGCGCGGGAACCAGTGTCTCCCCTTCCGGGGTCGCGTCGATGAGCGGCTGCAGCGGCGGATAATCCGCAGCCGGGATGCCGGGGGCGGCCAGGCAGCAGATCACGGCGAGCAATCCTGCGGGCCAACCGGCCATGCTGTCTCAGTCCTGTTCCGCGAGCTGCTTGCGCCGGATCAGTGCAGCGATTCCCAGTACCAGCGACATCAGCAGCATGAAGCCAAAGCCGATGTACGGATAGGAATGTGTCGTGAACTGCGCCACCTTGCCGTCACCGAAGACGGTCGGCATGAACGGTTTCACGGTAAAGGCGCCCATGTCATTGAGACGATGGCCGTACCACCACAGCCAGGCCGAGTAGTCGACCAGAAACAGCAACGGCAACAGCAGGGCAGGCAACAGCAGCAACCAGTACAGCAAGCCCCCGGTCCTGCGGGCGCCGAACAGCAGCAGGCCCATCGCGGCGAGAATGCCCCAGAACACCCCGTTGGCGGCCAGCGTCATGTCTGGCGACCATGGGATCGATCTCTTCCGGAACATTGAAGTAACGTCCCAGCGTCTTTTCGTAATGCCAGGCCAGCAGCTGGGCACCGCTGCCGTCCCACACCAGGCGTTCTCCCGCAGGCTTGCGTTGCTGGTCTTTCTCGAAGGTAACGCGCAGGTGCCGGATGTTCCCCGACTTGTCACTCTCGGGCTTGCCGCGCTCGGGCTCAACCCCGCTCTCTTCCATCGAAGACTTCAGCCGCGCAATGAGCGCCGCCCCCGGGGACAGGTCTTCCTCTTCCCTGGAGGTATCCTGGTCAAGGGCGGTGACCAGGGCCGAGACATAGCCGGCATTCTGGTACTGCAGGCCGCTCTCGCCGTACCAGGTGAGATACATCCACCCGGCAATCAGGGCGAATCCCGTAGCCAGCACCCCCATGCGGATTACCGGCCGGGTAAAGATAAAGCCCAGCAGCATGACGCCCAGCATGGACACCAGGAAGGGTGAAAAGGCGCGCTCGACCACGCCGCCGGCCGCGATAGGATACATGCCGACATAGTGGTTGATGGTGTCCATTTCATGGACACAATCGAGCGCCTCCTCTTCCACGATCTCCGCCTTCTCGACCTTCCTGCAGCCGTTAAAGACGCCGTTCATGTGGAAGTGGATGCGCACCCCGTCGGGGAATGCCTCCTCCGGGTAATTGGGCGCGGTCAGCGACACCCACCAGATAGGCGAATAGTAGATCGCCGCCAGCAGGCCGATGGCCACCAGCACCAGGAGATTGGCAATGACTGTACGTTTGCTGTCCATTAAGGAGCGATTATGCCTCAGGAGCCCCGGTTACAGTGCCGGCCACGACTCATTCGAAGTCAGGATTGAGCCAGTCAGCGGATGGTGCGAGGTCTTCCTTCGGCACCGGGACACGCGAGACGTAGTTGATCACCATCTGCATATCCTTGTCGCTGAAAGACTTGATCTGCTCAACCATGTCCGGGTTGGCGTTGCGGCGCTTGCCGTCACGGATCCATTCGAACTGGCGCATCATGTAGGCATAATGCTGACCCTGGATACGCGGATAGAACTTTTCGGCAATGCCTTCACCCGTGTCGCCATGGCACTTTACGCAGTTGTCATCGTAGAGCTTCTTGCCCTGCGCGAATTCCGGGGTACCTTCCGCCCATTCGCCCTTGCCGTTCTCGGGATTCATGGGCAGCTTCTGAATATAGTCCACCACGTCCGCCATGGCCTGTGGCCCGCCAATCGACGCCGGCAAGGCAAACGGATACATGGTCGGGTTGTCGCGGTTACCCTCGCGGATATCCGCCAGTTGCTTGATCAGCACCTCCTTGTGTTGTCCGGCAATCTGCGGGAACGTCCCGCTGGTCTCGCCCCAACCCTCGGTCAGGTGACAGCCTGCACAGACCTCATAAACTTCAATGCCGTTTTCCCGGTCGGGTGTCAGTGTCAATGCCTCGTCACGCTCACCGCCTTCTTCCAGCCATGCCAGTGATGCGGCAGAAAACCCCAGGCCGATGACGGCAGCAGAGAGGGACAACAATAATCGTTTGTTCATAGTACTCGCTCCTGTAGCCCATATCTGGCTAGCTTGAAAAAAACAGTGATTTTCGATTACGCAATTCTATCGTTCAGGCTGGCATTTTGATTTGATCTATATCAAGGCTGGTCTGGCTGATTGTCTCAGCATTTTGCAGCCATGGCGCGGCGGGAGAAACCCCTGCAACCGAGTGGCTTTAGCAGTCCGGACACAGGCAGATTTACTGCTCTGGCACCTGCTCCCGGCGCGCGATCAGCCATCATCCAGTGTGGCCAGATAAGCCAGCATGGCTGCAATCTCGGTATCAGCATATTCCCGGAAAATCTCGGCATCGTCCGGATCATCATGGAAGCGCTCACCCGTACGAAAGTACTCCACCTGTTTAAGCAGGTACAGGCTGTACTGGCCGGTCAGCTGGGGGACACCCTTGCTGTCATTCCCGTAACCATCTTGCCCGTGACAAATCGCACACTCTTTCTTGTAAAACGTGCGACCGACTTCCACGTCACCTGGATATGCCGCAATATTGACCACCTTTTTACCCGCCTGCAGCCGTTCGAGTGCATCAAATTCGGCCTCGTTGATCGGTGGTAATTTTGTCGGTAACCGGATGCTGGCCAGGTACGCAGCAACCGAAACCAGGTCATCTTCCGGCAACTCGCGATCGTTGGTGTAGGGCAGCATGGGAATATTGACTCGCTTGCGCTGCTTGAAATTACGCAATTGCATGGCAATATATTCGGCTGTCAGCCCCGCCAGACGGGGGTATTCACCGTCGATGCTGCCCTGGCCGTATTCGCCATGACAGCCGGCACAGGTTTCATTGATTTCCTCGCCAATTTCCAGGTCGACTTCAGGTGTCTCCCCGGCAGCGGTAACCACCTCAGCCCTGGCACCAGCGCAGAAGATAATGGCCGACAGCAAGAACACCGTGGCCCCTTGCAAGACATCACTACCCCAACCCGCAAAGGATATTCTGTGCTGCTTCATAAAAAACCTGCATATCCAGGAGCCTGTCGGTTCAGACCCTTGGGGAAAACATGACAGGCCCGTTAAACCCTGCAAAAAAAGCCCGTGCCAGCTGATGACACAGGCCAGCCCTCGTCTACCATTAAGATCCCGGTGGAATCAGGGCGTCATGGTGGCAATGTATTCGGACAATGCCTGCATTTCCTCTTCACTGACCAGGTGCATGACCCCCTTCATGGCCGCGCTCTGGCCGTTGCTGCGCGCACCGCTCTTGATATCTGCCAGCTGCTGCAGCGTATATTGCTGGTTCTGGCCCGCAATCTTCGGGTACATGGGCATGATGGGTGTCCTGCCGTCCTTGCCGTGACAGGTCGAGCAGGTCTTCGTCTGGTACAGCTTCTCGCCGTCAGCCGACAGCACAGCAGCCGGTGACAGGGCCAGCAGTAAGGCAGCCGTGGAGACTGCAGCCTTGATTACAGAATGAGTCATGGTAAGTCATCTCCGTGTTTATCAAAAAGGGGGGACGAACCGTCCCCCCGTATCAGGAGAAGAAGCTCAGTATATCACTTGATCTTCTTGGCCCCGTTTTCTTCGAGGAAGGTCTTGGCTCGCAGACCCATGTCCGCAGTCTTGACCTGGTACTGCCACCACTGGTTGGCCCAGAGCATGGCAGTACTCCAGTCTTTCTTGACCGCCGCGGCCTCTGCCTTGGCCTTGGCCTCAGCAGCAAAACCCAGCTGGTCGGTCGCATCTTCCACCAGCGCCACAACGGTCGGGAAATCCTTGTAGTTGTGACTGGTAATGTAGCCGACCACCGAATCGATGACCGCCTGGGTATCGATGTTGGTCTTGACCTGCTTGTTATAGTCCGCCTCGGTATAGGAGGTACCTTCCTTCATGGCAACGCCCGTGGCCTTGTAGCCCTTCGGCTGGACCAGCAGATAACCCTGCATTTCAAGGTGCAGTGCAGAGCAGAACTCGGTGCAGTAGTAAGGATAGACACCCGCCTTGTCGGCCACGAAGGTCGCCGATGCCGTCTTGCCCGGCTCGATGGAGAGCTGGATGTTCTGGCCATACATGGCGAATCCGTGCACTTCGTCCTCGGCACGCTCCAGGTTGGTGAAATGCAGTGATACGGTATCACCCTCCTCGACCTCGATGATCTCCGGTGTGATATGCGAACGAATGGTCGTGCCGTAAACATGTACCGTGCACTTGCCTGCCGCATCGCAGCTGCGTTCGGTCTTTTCACGCCCGGCGCGTGACTTCCACGGCGAGGGTTCATCGGCACGGCTGTTCCAGCCCGATTTGTAACGGATACCCGGCTTCAGCTTGTCGGCCTTGATGGCCACCGCATAATGCGGTTCACCCAGTGGCAGCGGCATGTCATACAGCAGTTCCATCTTGTCGCCACTGATATCGATCAGCTGGTGGTTCTGCGGATGCAGCGGGCCCACCGGGTTGAACCGGTCGATGGCCAGCTTGTTCAGGGCCACCAGGTACTTGCCGTCGGGGCTGACCGAGTCACCCTCCATGGTCATCAGGTGACCGACATTGTAGTGAATGGGCAGCTGGTCCAGGATCTTGCCTTCGCAATAGTCCCACTTGGTGATCATGGAGTCGACATAGATGGAGGTATAGGCCACGCAAGGTTTGGAATCATACTGCGTATGCAGCGGCCCCAGGCCCACGTTCACCGACTTGTCCAGCGCGGTCTTCAGGGCGATGATCGGAATCCCGTAGGGGTCCTTGCCCTCGAACGTCTTGTCCTTGATGGCCTGCATGATCTTGTCGAAACTGTACACCCAGGTGTGACTGTCCAGCTTGCCGGAAACAATGATCCTGGTGCCGTCCGGGGTCACATCCACGCCGTGCGGACTCTTCGGTTCCGGAATCAGGTACAACAGCCCCTCTTTCACCGCCTGGTCCATGGGAATGACGTACATGCCCTTTTCTTTCTTCACCTTGCCGGCCTTGACCAGTTCGGCGGCTTTCTTCCAGTTGGTGACGTGCAGGAAGTCCGTGTCCTTGGACGAGCAACCCGCCTCGAACGGCGGACGGCCGCGCTCGGAACCGCCGACATAGCGTTCCGAGCAGAAGGAATTGGTGAAGCCCCAGCCGTCGGAGGGCCCCTTGCCCGCATCGGAAAGGTCCTGGCTGTAGGGCGGCAACTCGAAGGTAAACGACGCGTCGGGATCAAGACGGCCTTTCTCGTTGTCGAATTTCCAGTAGGTCAGGCCACCACGGTATTTGTCGTTGAATTCCTCCAGCGGGACGAAGTCGTCACCATAGGGTGCCGCGTACTGCACCGCCTCCATGACATACTCCGTGTTCGGGGTTACAAAGGCACCGCCGTGTGCTGATTTAAACAGCGGATTGGCGACGATCTGCTTGGTCTCGAAATCGTGCAAATCCACGACGGCAATCCGCGGATTGGCCTTGTCATTGATAAACACATAGCGGCCATCGTAATCACCGTTGGTCTCGGAAATCGCCGGATGGTGGGTATCACCGAAGGTAATGTCCTTACCCATAATGCGACCCTGCGCCAGCACGGCCTTGGATTCGTCATCAAAACCGTAACCCTGCCAGGGCTCGGGGGTAAACACACCGACATACTTGAGAATGCGCATGGATGGAATGCCGTAGACAATCAGCTGGCCGCTCTGGCCGCCCGAGCTGAAGACCATGTATTCATCACGCCCGCCGGTTGGCGTATAGGTTTTCGCAGCCGCCAGCAAGTTCTTTTCAGTCAGGCCGCGCGCCTTCATCACGTCTTTCAGTGCGTCCTGCGACCAGGCGCTGGACGCGCACGCCAGCGTCAGCCCGGCACCGGCCAGAATCGACAGCGCCTTCTGTGTGATCTTTTTCATCATTGTCCTCCGGATGGTCCTGAAATCAGGAATTAGAACCTCCCCCTTCATGGAAGGCTCTGGTTGGCACAGAGATACTTGCACCTTCATACAATGGCAGCCTTGATCTAGGTCAAATCCGCCCTGCATTTCGTTATGTATATGTTTTTTCGATAAAGATGAGCGGGTTCCCGCATGCACACCGCAGTATCACTGCACCTGCCCGGGTGGCAAGTACGCGCATTCCCGGAGCATACTCAGGGTGTCCGTAACGGGATTACGAGCCATGGCAGCAGCCGCGTGGGAACACTTCGAGCACCAGGCCGATATGGGCGTCCGGGGAATCGGGCGTGACATGGCGGAAGCCTTTGCGCAGGCGGCGCTTGCCATGACCGCCATCATCACCGACCCGGCCGGCGTGCACCCGGCACTGAGCGTTTATCTGGAATGCAGTGAGGCCGACCCCGAACTGCTGTTCGTCGACTGGCTCAACCAGGTGATCTACGAGATGGCAACACGCGGCATGCTGTTCAGCCGCTTTGACCTCCATATCGGCGACAACGGCGTGCTGCAGGCGGAAATCCGGGGCGAGCCGTGGATCGCACCCGCCATACCCCGGCCGTGGAAATCAAGGGCGCCACCTTCACCGAGCTGTCGGTGAGACAGCGCACAGACGGGCTCTGGGTGGCCCAATGCGTGGTGGACGTCTAGAGTAGAAACAGGATGGACCTGAACCTGCTGCAAAAAGAATCCGCTTACTGCTGGCGCATCGAACGCCAGGGGGAGATGCGTGTCCCCGGGATACTCTACGCCAGCGAGGACCTGGTGCGGGACATGGACGACAAGGTCCGTGAGCAGGTGGTCAACGTCGCCACCCTCCCCGGCATCGTCAAGGCCGCCTATGCAATGCCCGATGCCCACTGGGGCTACGGCTTCCCGATCGGTGGCGTGGCGGCATTTGATCCCGAAGAAGGTGTCGTCTCGGGCGGCGGTGTCGGCTTCGACATCTCCTGCGGCGTGCGCACCCTGCACACCGGGCTGCAGCGCGCGGACATCATGGCCGTACAGGAAAAGCTCGCCAACCTCCTCTACGAGAGAATCCCAGCAGGCCTCGGCAGTACCGGCACCCTCCGCCTCTCCATCAGCAGGCTGGACGAGGTGCTGCGCGGGGGTGCAGCCTGGGCGGTGGACAACGGCTACGGGACGGCGGCGGACCTGTCGCGCACCGAGGAGTACGGCTGCATGGCAGGCGCCGATCCCGCCAGGGTTTCAGTGCAGGCAAAAAAGCGCCAGCTTGATGAAATGGGGACCCTGGGCTCGGGCAACCATTACCTGGAGGTGCAGGAGGTGGTGGAGATCTACGACCAGGACCTCGCCGCGGCGCTCGGCATCCACCCCGGTGACATCAAGGTCAGCATCCACTGCGGCTCGCGCGGCCTCGGCCACCAGATCGGCACCGAGTACCTGAAGAAGATGGCCGTGGCGGCGGCTTCCCACGGCATTCGCCTGCCTGACCGCGAACTCGCCTGCGCGCCCATCCGCTCCGCGCTGGGAGAGCAGTATCTGGGAGCCATGCGTGCCGCAATCAACTGTGCCCTGGCCAACCGCCAGATCCTGACGCATCTCACCCGCAAGGTGTTCGCCAGGTTTTTCACCGGGGCGCAGCTCGAGCTGCTGTATGACGTTTCGCACAACACCTGCAAGGAGGAAGTTCACGAGATCGACGGTGTCGCGCGCACCCTGTACGTTCACCGCAAGGGCGCGACCCGCGCATTCGGGCCGGGACACCCGGGCCTGCCCGAGGACCTGCGCCCCGTCGGCCAGCCGGTGCTGATCGGCGGCACCATGGGTACCGCGTCCTATATCCTCTGCGGCAGCAGCGAGAGCATGGCAACTGCCTTCGGCTCCGCCTGTCACGGCGCCGGCCGCAGCATGAGCCGCCGCCAGGCACTGCGCCAGTTCAACGGCCGCGGCATCCAGGACGAACTCGCCGCGCGCGGCATCCTGATCCGCAGCCCCTCGACCCGCGGCATCGCGGAAGAGGCCCCGCATGCCTACAAGGATGCCGGCGCCGTGGTGGAGGCCGCGGACCATGCAGGGCTTGCACGGCGGGTGGCACGCCTCGTGCCGCTGATCTGCATCAAGGGCTGAATGCCGACCCGTCATGCAGGCCCAGTCATGACCGACCCCTTCGAACTGTCCCTGTCACGCAAGGTCTGGGAAACCCGGTACCGCTGCCATGGCGCGGCGGGCATTGATCCCGACATCGGTGCCAGCCAGGCCCGCGTCGCCCGGGCGCTGGCCGCGCTGGAAACGGACGCCGCCGGCTGGGAAAAACGCTTTGCCACCCTCCTTGAGGGTTTCCGGTTCATCCCCGGCGGCCGCATCCTCGCCGGCGCTGGCAGCGGACGGCCGGTGACGCTTTGCAACTGCTTCGTCATGGGCACCGTGGAAGACTCG
Source organism: uncultured Gammaproteobacteria bacterium (assembly GCA_963701455.1). GTDB lineage: Bacteria > Pseudomonadota > Gammaproteobacteria > UBA9214 > UBA9214 > UBA9214. Next base: position 92,071 of record CAVPAE010000002.1, on the reverse strand, counting down.
CTGAACGGTATCTTCGACGCTCTCAGGGAAGGTGCCCTGACCATGCAGCAGGGCGGCGGCGTCGGCTACGATTTTTCTACCCTGCGTCCCCGTGGCGCACCCGCACGCAGCCACGGCGCCGTGGCATCCGGGCCCGTTTCCTTCATGCGCATCTGGGACAGCATGTGCGCCACCCTGCTCTCCACCGGTGACCGCCGCGGCGCCATGATGGGCACACTGCGCTGTGACCATCCCGACATCGAGGCATTCATCGACGCCAAGCGTGACCCGGCGCAGTTGCGCAATTTCAATCTCTCGGTGCTGGTATCGGATGAGTTCATGCAGGCGCTGGAAGCCGACGCTGACTGGCCGCTGGTCTTTCCCGCCGGGGAAACAGACACGGAGAATGCAGAACTTTTGCAGCGGCGCTGGCCCGGCTATGCCACGAAAATCCCCTGCCGCGTGTTTCGCCGGGTCAGGGCACGCGACCTGTGGGAGCGCCTGCTCAGGGCAAGTTTCGATTGCGCCGAACCCGGCGTGCTGTTTATCGACCGCATCAATGCCGGGAACAACCTCGGGTACCGTGAACAGATCAGCGCCACCAATCCCTGCGGAGAAATCCCGCTGCCGCCCTATGGCGCCTGTAACCTGGGTTCGCTGAACCTGGTGCATTTCGTGCGGCTGCCATTCGAGCAGGGAGCGGAAATAGACTGGGTCGGCCTGGAAGCGGCCACGGCGGTGGCCGTGCGCCTGCTGGACAATGTCGTGGACGTGTCCCCCTACCCGCTGGAGGCACAGGCCGAACAGGCCCGCGGCAGCCGCCGCATCGGCCTGGGAATTACCGGTCTGGCAGATGCGCTCATCATGCTCGGGCTGGCCTACGACAGCAATGCCGCGCGCGCATGTGCCGCTGAAATCCTGCGCCGCATGCGCGATGCGGCCTACCGGGCATCCATTGATCTGGCGCAGGAAAAAGAACCCTTTGCTTTTCTCGACAAGGCAGCGTATCTCGAAAGCCCTTTCGTGCGACGTCTGCCAGCCGAACTGCGCGCCGCCATCTCCCGCCACGGCATCCGCAACAGTCACCTGCTCGCGATTGCGCCGGCCGGCAGCATCAGCCTGCTTGCCAACAACGTGTCGAACGGCCTGGAACCGGCCTACGGTTTCGAATACCGGCGCAAGCTGCGCCTGCCCGACGGCAGCCTCAGGGAATACAGCGTGACCGACTATGCCTGGCGGCACTACCGGCAACGCCACCCGTCCGGGCCGCTGCCGGATGCCTTCGTGGATGCGCTTTCCCTGCCGCCGGATGCGCATCTGCGGATGCAGGCGGCACTGCAGCACTATGTGGATAATGCGATTTCAAAAACCATCAATATCCCGGCCGGATTCAGCTATGCCGACTACAGCAGCGTTTACCTCGATGCCTACCGGCTGGGACTGAAGGGGTGTACGACATTCCGGCCGAATCCCGTTACGGGTGCCGTGCTGTCCGGCACGCCTTCGACTGCGGATTCGGTTGGCTGCTGCACGCCGGATCGTGAGCCGGACTGAATGATGCAGGCCGGGAGACTACGACAGCTACGACCCGTAATCAGCTGCGCCTGTGAGACATCAAAACCACCGGGTAGCCGTTAAGGAGACTTTGAGCAAATCCCGATTCGTCATTCCGGCGTATGCCGGACAAAAAACGCAAGGCGCGTTGAACGCCCGGAGGGTGAGCGAAGCGAATCATCCGGGGAAATCAACAAGCTGGACCCCGGCCTTCGCCGGGGTGACGACTTGTTCAGAGTTTCCTTAATACGCTCCGTGATTTCAGCGGGTACGGTAGCTGTAGTGACAGGCGATGCAGGCCTCGGTGATTTTCTGCAGGGCGCCATAGCTTGCCTGCGGGCTCTGCCGTTTCGCAACCAACGCAAAGTTGCTTGCCGCCTCGTGCAGGTTCCAGCCCATCCTGCGCATCTCCTCCGGCATGTAACGAGCCGGACCGAAGTCCCGTTCCTGGTTCCTGCGCAACAGACTCTGGCCCATTCCGGTTTCCGCCACGTCGGCGGCAGCCCTGTAATTGTTCCGTGCCAGGTACTCGATAATCTCGTTCAGTACCGCGAACTGGTCCAGCATGTCCTCGCGCAGCATCTGGCGTGCCTGCTCGGGCATCTCGACGAACTTGCGCATATCGGTTTTCAGTGACTCCGCCGCGATCGTGTCCTCTGCAGCCGGTTCCGCACTGGCGCCGGACGGCTCACCATGAGCGGCAACAGAAAAAACCAGGACGAGTAACGTAACCGGTAAAGATAGAATTCTGGACATGAGACTTCTCCGCTTGTGAATCCAGTTGAACGGGGCCGCCACATTTTTACCCGGCGGCATGCCCGGTGGAAACCATGATTACCGGATTATGTCATGGAAGGGTCCGGGAAACATCCATGCCCGACGTTGCAGCAAGTTTGGGACAATCCAGCACTGCACACTACAAAACACATCGAATTTCATTCTGGTTCTGGAATTCATCACGTGTGATGTTCTTGCTCAGTCTTGTAGGCGCACCCTAAAGGGCATAAACGGCTTCCAGCCGCGAATCGCGCCTGCAAGGCGCTCCTGCAGTAAAGATTGAGGGTAACTGAAGCCATAAAGAATCGCGCCCCGCGAGGGAGGAACGGGGCGCGATAGTGGCGTATAGGGGTGTTACTTATTATGGTCTGTTTACTGCCACTGAGTAACAGCTTAACTGCCGCCCGGAGCACTGACTATTGTCCCAAGGTACAGGGCCGCAGGCTGTCCGCCCGGCTTTACGGAAAACGGTTTTCGAACAGCACCTCTGAAATTGGCAGTTGGCCCGGCTTCGGCCAGGGTGCCTTGGTACCCTTGCCGATTGCAATCATGAAGGCGATCGTATGGTCCTGCGGCAGACCGATGATCCTGCCCACGGCCTCGTAGTCAAAACCGTCCATGGGGCAGGATTCATAGCCCAGTTCCCTGGCCAGCAGCATGATCGTCATGCCCGCAAGCCCGCAGGAGCGCATGCCCTCGTCGCGTTCGATATCCGGCTTGTCACGGTAATATTCGGCGAGCGCTGGCAGGAGAAAATCCTGCACCTCCTGCGGCGCATTGCGCCAGTAGCGTCCGGGTTCCCTGTCCCAGGCCCGGTTGTCAAAACACAGTACCAGCAGTTCCGACGCATCGGTCACCTGTGCCTGGTCCCAGGCAACCGCACGGATCGCCTGTCGCTGCGCGTGATCGGTAATCCTGACAAAACGCCAGTTCTGGATATTGAAGGCGGTCGGTGCCTGGATAGCATGCTCCATCAGATAGCGGAAGGTTTCCTCGGGTATGCGGTGTTCCGGGTCATACCACTTCACGGCGCGGCGCGTTGTAACGGCTTCACTGACTTTCATCTGGTGCTCCTCCTGTGGGATGGGTTGCGGGGTCGCGCCTTGCAGCGGCTGGCACAGGCCATACACTACCGGTATCGATCATTACTGCATAGCCGGCTGCTGCAAACAGGCCGGACCCGTTTGACTCGGGCACCGCTCAGGGGTTCCGGGTTGTACTTATGTTACTGTCGGCTAGCAAAAATCACGGCCCGGGAGGAGTTTGGAGCGTGATAGCGGCGTGGTTGGAGAAACTTTTTATGGAAACACTCAATAATTTCGTCACCCCGGCGAAGGCCGGGGTCCAGCTTGTTGATTATTATGTTCATCTCCCTTGCCACCGGGCCCAGAGTCCGTCCGTTTGCCTCCCCTGACTATTGTCCCCGGGTACAATCCGGGCTCCGGCAAGCGGAGACCCACGGAGGATGCCGTCACGATGCGCTGCAATCAGCGGCAGTTTGCCGGGACAAACCTCGGGGGAATGGTGATGCTCGCACAATCCCAGCCAAGCGCGCCCGAAACCACGGTAAGCGGGCTCAGGGTAAGCGTATCGCCACTATCCACCTTGCCCGGGGCGACCTGCTTGAACTCGACCGTGATAATCCCGGTCGTGGCCGCGGCGGTGACACTGGATACGTAAGTCCCGGCGATGCTTGCGGCCGTTGGCAGGCCATAGCTCCTGTTGTCGACGCTGGGATAGCGGCCGGCGCTTTGATAGGTCTCACCCACGGCCTGCTTGGCCGCCAGTGACAGCGTCAGGCCCTCGGCCACCTTGGAACGGATCGAGTAGTCCTGGTAGGCGGGAATGGCGATAGCAGCGAGGATGCCGATAATTGCGACCACAATCATCAGCTCGATCAGGGTAAATCCGGTTTGCTTGTTCATTGGACGTCCTCTTGTGGAATTATTCTGTCCCCAGTTTAAAATAGTCACCAGGAGTGTCCATTGGACAAAAGTACCAGGCCGGCACCACCGCCCCCCCGGGCCAGGCAGATCATATTGTTACAGGCCCCCTGCCGCACCGCTGCTTCACCGTCCCCGGGTAATGACCGCGGACAAACCACGAAGAGGTCTCGAGAGGAAATGCCATTGAACCCGTTACTGACCCGCTATTGCATAGCCATCGCCTGCCTGCTGTTTCCTGCACTGGCAAGCGCATCTGCCACCGGCGGCAGCGCCCTGGACCTGACCGACAGCCTGGTCGGCTACACCGCGATCGCGATATTCATCATCGCCTACCTCGTCGTGATGTCGGAGGAATTTACCCACCTGAGGAAATCCAAGCCTGTCATTCTCGCGGCGGGACTTATCTGGGCTGCCATCGCCGCGGTGTATTCAGGCACCGGCGACCATCACATCGTCGAGTCGGCCCTGCGCCACAATCTGCTGGAATTCTCGGAACTGTTCCTGTTCCTGCTGGCTGCCATGACCTATGTCAACGCCATGGACGAGCGCCAGGTCTTCGAGGCCCTGCGCACCCTGCTGGTGCGCAAGGGCTTCAGCTATCGCAGCCTGTTCTGGCTGACGGGTTTGCTGGCCTTCTGCCTGTCGCCCATCCTCGACAACCTGACCACCGCGCTGGTCATGTGCGCAGTGCTGCTGGCGGTCGGCAAGGACAATGCCCGCTTCGTCAGCATCGGCTGTATCAATATTGTGGTGGCGGCCAACGCCGGCGGGGCCTTCTCGCCTTTTGGCGACATTACAACCCTGATGGTCTGGCAGAAAGGACTGGTCGATTTCTATACCTTCTTCCTGCTGTTCATTCCCTCCGTGGTCAATTTCGTGGTGCCTGCGGCCTTCATGCATTTCGCCATTCCTGCAGGGAGTCCTGCAGCCGCAACGGAAAAGGTCGTCATGCGGCGTGGCGCGAAGCGCATCATGCTGCTGTTTGCCTGCACCATCGCGACCGCCGTCTGTTTCCACAATTTCCTGCACCTGCCGCCGTTCCTCGGCATGATGACCGGGCTGGCCTACCTGCAATTTTTCGGCTATTACCTGAAGAAGACCCACAAGCCGGTCGCTGCGGAGAGCCAGTATGTGGGTGCTATCGGTGACGTCACTCCCGTCGGGGCCCAGGACAAGATGTTCGATTTCTTCAACCGGCTGGCACGGGCCGAGTGGGACACCCTGCTGTTCTTTTACGGCGTGGTGCTGTGCGTCGGCGGACTCGGCTTTATCGGGTACCTGGCCATGGCATCCGAGGCCATGTATATCAATATCGGCCCGACCTTTGCCAATATCGCCGTGGGTGTACTGTCCGCCATCGTCGACAATATTCCAGTGATGTTCGCAGTGCTCAGCATGAACCCGGACATGGAACTGGGCCACTGGCTGCTGGTGACGCTCACGGCCGGGGTGGGTGGCAGCATGCTGTCCATCGGTTCGGCAGCCGGCGTTGCCCTGATGGGCCAGGCGCGTGGCAAGTACACCTTCTTCAGTCACCTCAAGTGGACCCCGGTCATCGCGCTGGGTTACGCCGCCAGTATCATGGTGCACCTATGGGTGAACGCGGACACCTTCAAGGTGCCGATCACCTGACCAGATCGGGAAAGGCAGTCGCAGGCCGTGGGCTGTAGCTGACCAGGGGTTACTGCAACGCCGCTTTCAGTGGGTCGTTGCGTCCGCCTTGCGCCGCCACACACTACCGGACTCGCAGGCCTGGTCGATGGCGTCCAGGCGCGCAGCATGCGCGGCACATTCGGCGGCATCGGCGCGGATGACCCGCAGAGGCTTGCGCCCGGCCGCCACCCGCCGGATCGTACCCGTCGGTGCGCCTTGTGCGTCGGTGTGGCTGTCCAGTGACAGGCTTACCTGTCCACCGGTCATCGCCAGGTAGACATCGGCCAGGATTTCGGCGTCCAGCAGTGCGCCGTGCAGGTCGCGCTGCGAGTTGTCGATTTCGTAACGCCGACACAGGGCATCCAGGTTGTTGCGTTGCCCGGGGTGCAGGCGCCGCGCCAGTGCCAGGGTATCCAGCACCGTGCAATGATCCATCACCTTCCCCGGCGAGGCCGGCAGCAGCCTGAATTCGTGATCGATGAAACCGACGTCGAACGGCGCGTTGTGAATAACGAGTTCCGCGCCGCGGACGAAATCAAGAAACTCGTCGACGATATCCGCGAACCGGGGCTTGTCCACGAGTGACTCGTTGGTGATGCCGTGCACCTCGATGGCGCCGGCATCAATCTCGCCGGTCCGGCTGAATATACTGGTGGTAGGTGTTGCCGGTCAGGCGTCGTTCCAGCAGTTCCACGCAGCCGATTTCGATAATGCGGTGGCCGTCGGCAGGTTCCAGGCCGGTGGTTTCGGTATCAAGCACGATCTGTCGCATTATTGTCCTTTCCCGTTAGCCGCGGCTGCAATTCCCCGCGGCGTGATATTCAAAGCAATTCGTCGATCGCCCGGTTCGCCAGGGCATCCGCAAGCTCGTTTTCAGGATGACCGCTGTGGCCCCTGACCCATTCCCAGCGTATCTCGTGCGGCGCAGCGGCCTGGTCGAGCCGCTGCCAGAGATCAGCATTCTTCACCGGTTTCCGGGCAGACGTTTTCCAGCCGCGCCGCTTCCAGTTGGCCAGCCATTCCTGGATGCCTTTCTGGACGTACTGTGAGTCCGTCGTCAGCCGCACGCGGCAGGGCCGTTTCAGGCTCTCCAGTGCATGGATCGCGGCCAGCAGTTCCATCCGGTTGTTGGTGGTCAGCGGCTCCGCGCCGTAGAGGGTTTTTTCATGGCCGTTATAACGCAGCAACGCACCCCAGCCGCCCGGCCCCGGATTGCCGCGGCAGGCGCCATCGGTAAAAATCTCGGTTTCAGCCGACGCGCCGGACATTGCCCTGGCTGGAACTCGGTATGCCAACGGGAAACAGCTGCCGCCGCTGTTGTTTCAGGCCGTTTTTCAGCGGCGTCAGAATCACGGTGCGCTTGCGCGCGACCAGGATGTAGGCCGCGGAAAACAACATGTAGCCATAGCCGCTGGGCGGATCGATGACTTTCAGCTTGTCCAGCAGGCGCGGATTCTGCAGCGGCGGGCGCTGAAACAGGTAATGGCTGTGCAGCGTGTCGAAACCCAGCAGCCCCAGCCAGTCCTTGATGCGATGCATGCTCAGGAACCGCGCATCCCAGGGCATGTGACTGTGCTTGCGCGACAGGAGGCGGCGCACGCCCCAGAGGCTGCGTGGATTGAATCCCAGGATGACGAGATGCCCGTCCGGTATCAGGCTGCGGTCTGCCTCGCGCAGCACCTGGTGCGGGTCGCGGGTCAGTTCCAGGGTATGCGGCAGCACGATGGCATCCACGGAGTCCGTCAGGATGGGCCAGTCATCGGTATACCCCGTCAGGCCCGTCGCCGGCTGCGTCAAAGGCTCGACGCTTTGGATAACGTGATGGGGAATACGGCTGTCTTTCAGGCGGCATTCCTCCCAGGGCGGATCGATCACCATGAGATGGTAGCCAAACAGGTTGGGCAACTGCCTGCCCAGCGCGGACAGTTCCGCCTCGGCCAGCAGACGACCCAGTGGACGACGGTACCAGCCACGCAGCGCTGCTGCGCGGGCTGTCATCGAGGATTCCTTGTTCATCACCGCGAAATCATACCGCATTCGTGTGCGTCGGGCCTCACCCACGAAGACGTTTGCAAATTTGTTGACCTGTTTCGAACACCCTGTCAGCATACGCGCCAGCTGCATTTTCCAGGCAGTGTGACGTGCAACGGTGAACCGGTTCACAGTCTTCGCGTCAAGCCGTCACACATCCACGTCGATAGATCTTCTTATGAAATGCACACTTGCAAGCACTGCCGTACTCACCTGCCTGCTGCTTGCTGGCTGCAGCGGCCTGAAAACCGTACCGTCGCATACCGAATCCCCGAACACGTCTGCTGTCACCACGCCTGATGCTGCTGCCATTGACGAGCAGGCGGCACCGGCAGCAGGCCGGCCCGGAGCCGGAACCGCACCCGCAGCAAGCACCGCCGACGCTGCCGCGTTCTGGCCGCAACTGCAGTCAGGCCTGCAACTGGGTGGAACCCGGCATGTCGAGGTGCAGCGTCAGCTCGCCCGGTACCGTAGTAGCGCGCGCCAGGTAGAAACCATATTCCAGCGCGGCGCCCCCTATCTCGGCTACATCCAGGGCGAAGTCAGCAAGCGCGGTTTCCCGGCGGAGATCACCCTGCTGCCATTCGTCGAAAGCGGCTATGACCCTTTCGCCTACTCGCACGGCCGCGCAGCCGGCTTGTGGCAGTTCATCCCCGGGACCGCACGCATGTACGGTCTGCAGCAGGACTGGTGGTATGACGGCCGTCGTGACGTGATTGCTTCGACGCAGGCGGCGCTCGATTACCTCGACAGGCTGCAACAGGAATTCGACGGTGACTGGCTGTTGGCACTGGCCGCCTATAATTCCGGTGAAGGCACTGTCGGCAGGGCCATCAGGAAAAACCGCAAGGCCGGCAAGCCCACCGATTTCTGGCACCTGGACCTGCCGCCCGAAACCTCGGCCTACGTACCGAAACTGCTCGCCATCAGCGCCATGGTTGCAAACCCGAAAAAATACGGCATCAGCCTGGAGCCACTGCCGGCACAGGCCGGGTTTGAAGTCGTGGCTACCGACGCACAGCTTGACCTTGCCGTGGCAGCGGAACTGGCGGGCATGGAAACGGACGAACTGCAGCGCCTGAACCCGGGCTTCAACCGCTGGGCCACCCACCCGGACGGGCCGCACCGGCTGGCGATACCGGCCGACAAGGCAGCGGATTTCCAGGAAAACCTCGCTACACTGCCGGACGCGGAGCGCGTCAAATGGGTGAGGCACCAGGTAAAGAAAGGAGACACCCTGTCGCAGATCGCAGCCCGCTATGACACGACCACGGCGGTCCTGCTGCGCACCAACAACCTCGATGGCACCGGCATCCGCATCGGCAAGCACCTGCTGGTCCCCGTTGCCGCGAAACAGCCAGAGCGCTATGCCGCGCTGGCCGGATACCTGCAGCCCGAGCAAAAGGCAGCCAGCAAGCTGACCTACCGGGTGCGTGACGGCGACAGCCTGTGGAGTATTGCCAACCGGCACAAGGTCTCGGTCAAACAGGTAACCCGCTGGAACCGGCTGGATTCAGGGGCACTCATCAAGCCGGGGCAACAACTGGTGCTCTGGGACAGCCATGAGGGTGGCAAGGACAAGACCGTCCGCACCGTTCACTACACGGTACGCAGTGGCGACTCACTCTACCGCATCGCGCAGAAGTTCAGTGTCAGCATTGCCGACCTGCGCCGCTGGAACAACCTCTCCAGGAAGAAGCACCTGCAGCCCGGGCAGAACCTCAAGCTTTACGTGGATGTCACCCAGCTGACGCGCAACGCTCAGGGTTGAGGCGTTTCAGGCTGCCGGCAATATATGCTGCGAACAGCCTGCGGACCAGCGCCGCACCTGATCAGAATTCCCTTGATGATTACCCTGGCAAGCAGGAACATGCCGGATGATCCGGCGTGTGCGGTCAGGCTTCCGGGCGCATGTGCGGGAACAGCAACACATCCCGGATCGACGCTGAATCGGTAAACAGCATGACCAGCCGGTCAATGCCGATGCCCTCGCCTGCCGTTGGCGGCATGCCGTGTTCCAGCGCGCGGATATAGTCGGCATCGAAATGCATCGCCTCCAGGTCACCGGCAGCCTTCTCCTCGACCTGCTCGCGGAACCGCGCCGCCTGGTCCTCGGCATCATTCAGCTCGGAGAAACCGTTGGCGATTTCCCGGCCGCCGACGAAAAACTCGAAACGGTCGGTGACAAACGGATCGTGGTCATTGCGCCGCGCCAGTGGTGACACTTCCGTGGGATAGGCCGTGATGAAGGTGGGATCGTCCAGCCGGCCCTCGACGGTCTTCTCGAATATCTCGATCTGGATCTTGCCCAGACCGTAGCTGTCCTTCACCGGGATACCCAGTTTCGCGGCCACCTTGCGGGCTGCATCGATGCCATCGATATCCGCCGCCTGCAGGTCCGGATTGAAATGCAGGATGGAGTCACGCACGCTCATGCGCTGAAACGGCTTGCCGAAGTCGTAGTCGCTGCCCTGGTAATGAATCACGCTGCCACCCAGCAGCTCGACGGCCATACTCCGCAGCAGGTCCTCCGTCAGGTCCATCAGGTCGTGGTAGTCAGCGTAGGCCTGGTAGAACTCCAGCATGGTGAATTCCGGGTTGTGCCGGGTCGAGAGGCCCTCGTTGCGGAAGTTGCGATTGATCTCGTAGACCCGTTCGTAGCCACCCACGACCAGCCGCTTCAGGTACAGCTCCGGCGCGATGCGCAGGAACAGGTCCATGTCCAGGGCGTTGTGGTAGGTCGAAAACGGCCGCGCCGTCGCACCACCCGGGATGGCCTGCATCATGGGGGTTTCCACTTCGAGGAAATCGCGCGCGTTCAGGTATTCGCGGATGGCCTGCACGATCCGGCTGCGCATGCGAAAGGTATTGCGCGAGACCTCGTTCATGATGAGGTCGACGTAGCGCTGCCGGTAACAGGTTTCCTGGTCGGCAAGGCCGTGAAATTTTTCCGGCAGCGGCCGCAGCGATTTCGTCAGGATACGGATCGACTCCACGCGCACCGAGAGTTCGCCGGTTTTGGTCCTGAACAGCACACCCTCGGCGCCGATGATGTCGCCGATGTCCCAGCCCTTGAATTCCTGGTACAGGCCGTCCTGGAGGGTATCACGCTGCAGAAACAGCTGGATGCGTCCCGACATGTCCTGCAGCTGCGCAAAACTTGCCTTGCCCATGATGCGCTTGGCCATGAGGCGCCCGGCCACCTTGACGCGCCGGGGTTCCGCTTCCAGCGCCGTGTTGTCCTTGTCGCCGTACTCGGCATGGAGTTCGCCGGCAATGGCATTCCTGCGGAAGTCGTTGGGAAAGGCATTGCCGTTGGCGCGCAGTGCGTCCAGCTTGGCACGCCGTTGCGCAATGAGTGAATTTTCGTCCTGGTCTGTCATAGTCTGGCTCTTGCAAGGCCGGTGTTGGCACCGCGAACGCGACGCGTGACCGGCATGATAATCTGTTTCCCGACCCGCGCCGCAGTGCTGTCCCGCCTACAGGCCGCTCTTCAGGCTGGCCTCGATAAACGGGTCCAGATCACCATCGAGCACCGCCTGGGTATTGCCGATCTCCACGCCGGTACGCAGATCCTTGATGCGCGACTGGTCCAGCACGTAGGAGCGGATCTGGCTGCCCCAGCCGATGTCGGACTTGGTTTCCTCCAGCGCCTGCTGGTCGACGCTGCGCTTCTGGACTTCCAGCTCATACAGCTTGGATTTCAGCTGCTTCATGGCCGTGGCCTTGTTCTTGTGCTGGGAGCGGTCATTCTGGCATTGCACGACCACGCCGCTGGGCAAGTGGGTAATCCGCACGGCCGACTCGGTCCGGTTCACATGCTGGCCACCGGCACCGCTGGCGCGATAGACATCAATGCGCAGGTCCGCGGGATTGATGTCGATGTCGATATCATCATCGATCTCCGGCGACACGAACACCGCCGCAAACGAGGTGTGGCGGCGGTTGCCGGAGTCAAAGGGCGACTTGCGGACCAGGCGATGCACCCCGATCTCGGTGCGCAACCAGCCGAAGGCATAGGAGCCTTCAACCTTCAGGGTCGCGCTCTTGATGCCGGCGACATCCCCTGGAGAAACCTCGATCAGTTCGGACTTGAAGTCATGACGCTCCGCCCAGCGCAGGTACATGCGCAGCAGCATCTCCGCCCAGTCCTGCGCCTCCGTACCGCCCGAACCGGCCTGGATATCCAGGAAGGCATTGGACTCGTCCATCTCGCCGGAAAACATGCGGCGGAATTCCAGGCGGCTGATATCAACATCCAGGGCATTCAGGTCCGCCTCGATGACATCGAAGGTTTCCTGGTCATGCTCCGCGGCGGCCATTTCCAGCAACCCGGCCGCATCGACCAGTGCCTGCGTCATACTGGTCAGGGTGAGCACCACCTCTTCCAGCCGTGCGCGTTCACGCCCGAGTTCCTGGGCGCGTTCCGGCTCATTCCAGACGGCGGGGTCTTCCAGTTCCCGGCTTACCTCGGTCAGGCGTTCAGCACGCGCATCGAGGTCAAAGATACCCCCTGAGGGCAGCAGCACGCCCGTCAAGGTCTTTAATATGATTGCGAATCGAGGTCAGGTCGGCCATGGCTAAGGTACTATTTGCGCTGGAAAATCAAAGCCCACCATCATACTACCGAACACCTGGCGAAACTACTCCGGGCCCGGTGGATTATCTCCGCGTACATCAGGTTCTGCTGGCTGATCTGTCAGCCAGTGACGATGTTTATGGCCGGCTGGTACGTTTCTCCAAACAGGCTGATGCTGACTTCAAGAACATCTTTCATCCTTATGTTTTATATGCTTTTTACACCAACTAAAATCATAGCCACCCGTTAACTCCCTCTCCCACCGGGACGCCGACAGGGAGTGTTGGGAGAAAGAGGATAAAAGTCGTTGCGCCCTTTATCCCGCAGGTGGACATCGCAAAACGCAGTTCCTGGCAGGTTGGGCTGAAGCATGAAGCCCAACAACAGGTGCCTGATCAAACAAACATGTTGGGCTTCGTGCCTCAGCACCAACCTACAATAGACTTTTACAACACCCGGCGTACCGCGGAGGGGTCAACCGGATATGGACAGGTCGATGTGTTCCACGACCAGCTGGGCAGACTCGATTCCGCGGTAGGCATTCACATCCAGCCGGTAGGCCAGGCGCACACTTGCGCAGGCAACGGGCAGCGCCGGCGTATTGAAGGCGATGGCGTCGATCTGGCGCTGGCCACCGGCTGGCTGCAACGTCAGTTTCAAATGCCGCTGTCCGACAACCCGCTGGCCAATGACCTCGAAGTCGCCATCGAACAGCGGCGCCGGGAAACCCTGCCCCCAGGGGCTGGCATCACGCAGCAGCCGCGCGATCTCCAGTGACAGTTCCTGCGCTTCCAGTTCACCGTCCGAGTGAATGACGCCGCCCAGGTCCTGGCGCGCCAGGTGTCGCGACACCTCCGTGTCGAAGGCCGCGGCAAACGCCGCGTAACTCTTCTCCGCCAGCGTCAGTCCGGCCGCCATCGCGTGGCCACCAAAACGCGTAATCAGTTGCGGGTGCCGCGTCGCCACCGCGTCCAGGGCATCGCGGATATGCAGGCCGGTAATGGAACGCGCAGAGCCCTTCAATTCCCCCGCTGCGCTGCGCGCGAAGGCGATCACCGGACGGTGGTAGCGTTCCTTGATGCGCGCGGCAAGAATGCCGATCACCCCCTGGTGCCAGTCGGGATCGAACAGGCACATTCCCAGCGGCAGGCTCGCATCATCAAGCTCCAGCTCGCCCAGCGCCGCCATGGCCTGGGCCTGCATGTCCGACTCGATCTCCCTGCGGTCACGGTTCATGGCATCGAGTTCGGCTGCCATGGCACGTGCGCGGTCCGCGTCGTCCGTCAACAGGCACTCAATGCCCAGCGACATGTCGTCGAGTCGCCCGGCCGCGTTCAGGCGGGGCCCTGCAGCAAACCCCAGGTCCGTCGCGACGACGCTGGACAGGTCGCGCCCGGCCACTTCCAGCAATGCCCGCAGGCCAGGGACGCACTGGCCGGCGCGAATGCGCAGAATGCCCTGTTGCACCAGGATGCGGTTGTTGCGATCCAGCGGCACCACGTCCGCAACCGTTCCCAGCGCCACCAGGTCGAGAAGCTGCGCCAGATTCGGTTCCGCAAGCTGGCGCTGTGCGAACCAGCCGCTTTCGCGCAGGCGGGCGCGCAGTCCCAGCATGACGTAGAACGCCACACCGACCCCCGCCAGGTGCTTGCTGGGGAAGTCATTGCCCGGGATATTCGGGTTCACGATGGCATCGGCCGCGGGCAGGCTGCTCCCCCGGCAGGTGATGGTCCGTGATCAGGACCCGCATGCCAAGCTGCTTCGCGGCGGCCACTCCTTCCATGCTGGAAATACCGTTGTCGACAGTCAGGATGAGGTCCGGACGGCGCTCTGCGGCAACCGCAACGATCTCCGGCGTGAGGCCATAGCCGTATTCAAAGCGGTTGGGTACCAGGTAGTCGACCTCCGCAGCGCCCAGCAGGCGCAGCGCCCGCAGGCAGAGTGCGCAGCTGGTGGCGCCATCGGCATCGAAGTCACCCACGACCAGGATGCGCCAGCGTTCGACCAGGGCGGTGTGCAGCAATTCCACGGCGGCGGGCAGACCGCCCAGTTGCTGCAGCGGCAGCAGGTTCGCCAGCGAGTAGTCCAGCTCGTCGGCGGATGCCACGGCCCGGGCGGCATACACCCGCCGCAGGACCGGGTGCAGCTCAGGTGGCAGCGCGGCACCAGAGTCAGGCAGGGGGCGGCGGACGATCCTGCTGTTCATCAGGCTGCGCAGCTCCTTTCAAATGGCCGCACCCGTTTCCAGAAACACCGCAGCATTCCCCGTGTGACTTGCAAGCCGTGACCATTGCAGGGGTGAATTTCCAGCGACGCCAGCGCACCGCGGCGCAGCGCCTCCAGCAGCGGCGCAAACCAGCCGGTTTCCAGGTCCTGCAACGCATCCAGCCAGGCATCGACATCGCCGTAATGCGCCGGCCACTCGAGCCGGTCATCGAGCAGCAGCGTGCGGCCGTCCTCCAGCCCGGCAAGCAGCTCCCCGGCCGTGCCGGGAGGTTCAGCCAGGGAAATCACCGCGTGCCGGGCCAGCCCAGTCGCCAGCGGGTGATCCGCCAGCAGCCGCGTCACGCGGGGCTGCAGCTTTCCGGGCAGGCGGCCACCGCCCCACGGCCAGATACTGTTGATCGGCGGCGCACCGTGCAGTTCGCGCGCCGCGTTGACGGGATGGGTGTGGAACAGCATCTGGATCTCGTTCAGCAGCGCATGCCAGCGCGCCGCCTCCGCCCCGCGCGGCAGGCAGGGATCGATGTCCTGTCCCGCGACCCGGTCCGGGGAAAGCGTCTGCAGCGACGCCGGCTCCGGCAGCGACAGGTACCAGCGCTGTGGCAGGGGCGCGGCCAGTTCCCAGCCCGTGTCCCGGAAGTAGTCATTGAACGCGGCGACCAGGGCATCGGCTTCCTCCCGGGTAATGCTGAAGCTGTGGCTGTCGAACAGGCGCAGGCAACTCTGGTCTGCACGCAAATGCACGGGGTCGGCACGCATCAGCCAGGCGGCAGGCGGCTGCCCGGTATCGGCCAGCCAGGTGAGCGCCGCGGCGGGCAGTTCCTGATCCGCAGCAACGGCCAGGCCGAAGAACCGTGCCAGGGTGGCATCGAGACCCTCGCCGGAATTCGTCTGTACCCGGCCGCGTGACAGCAGGCAGTCCAGCGCTGCCGGGCGGCTGTCACGCAGGTATTCGGAAACCGGTGGATCGGACTCGGGGCCGCAAAGCCCCGGTACAACGACTATCAGGTGTCGACCGCTGGCGGACACGCTAGCCCGGACGTCTCATCAGGTCATGTTGTTCAGGATGGCGGCCTTGACCGCGTCGAGCCTGGCGTCCACCGTCAGCATGTCTCCCTCGCACTGCTTGATGGCGGTATCGGGATCCTTCAGGCCATGGCCCGTCAGGGTACAGACAACGCTGCTGCCCTCGGGAATCTTGCCGGAACGGATGTCGCGCAGGGCGCCGGCGACGGAGGTGGCAGATGCCGGTTCGCAGAAGATGCCTTCACGTGAAGTCAGCAGCTTCTGGGCCGCGAGGATTTCCTCGTCGGTGCATTCGTCGAACCAGCCGCCGGATTCCTTGTTGACCGTCCAGGCCCGGTCCCAGGACTGCGGATGCCCGATGCGGATGGCGGTCGCCACCGTTTCCGGATGATCGACCATGTGCCCGCGCATGAACGGCGCCGATCCGGCTGCCTGGTAACCCACCATGACCGGCCGCTTGTCGGTGACGGTCCTGCCACCGAACTTGCAGGCGCCCTCGCAGAAGGAGCAGGCCCCGGTGACGCAGGCGCTGTCGTGGTTCGCATACTCGCTGTAGCCGATCCAGTGGGCCGTGATGTTGCCGGCATTGCCGACGGGCAGGCAGTGGTAATCCGGGGCGCGCCCCAGTTCATCGACGATCTCGAAGGCCGCCGTCTTCTGGCCCTGCAGGCGATAGGGGTTGATGGAATTGACGATAGTCACCGGCGCATGCTCCGCGACCTCTTTCACCAGCGCCATGCCGGCATCGAAGTTGCCGCGGATCTGGATGACGACGGCGCCGTGGATCATGGCCTGTGCCAGCTTGCCCAGCGCGATCTTGCCTTCCGGGATCAGCACGAAGGCGGTAATACCGGCGCGCGCCGCGTAGGCGGCGGCCGCGGCCGAGGTGTTGCCGGTGGAGGCGCAGATGATGGCGCGACTGCCCTCCTCCACGGCGCGCGTCACGGCCATGGTCATGCCGCGGTCCTTGAAGGAGCCGGTCGGGTTCAGGCCCTCGTACTTCACATACAGTTCCACGTCCTTGCCAAGCTCGCGCGGAATGTTCTCCAGCCGGATCAGCGGGGTGTTGCCCTCGCCGAGACTGATTACGCGGGTGGTCGGCGGAGACCGGCAGGCGATCGCGGTAGTGTTCGATCAGGCCGGTATATCGGGATGCGGTAGACATGCGCTTAATCCTTGGCTGTGAATTCAGGTGGGTTTACGGCTGGGCGTGCGATTTTACCTGACTGCCGGCCGCCGGCATACCCGCGTCCCCTTACACGCCGCTCAGTCGCAGCACAGATGCTCCAGCCGGATCCGCGTGACACGGCCGTGAATGCTGTTCAGGGCCTCGATCTTCTCGATGGAGGCATTCATCTGGCTCTCGCGCACCACGTGGGTCAGCATAATGATCGACGCCTTGTCGGCATCGGGCGCCGGCTCCTTCTGCAGGATCGCCTCGATACTGATACCGGCATCACCGATGATACGCGTCACATCGGCCATCACCCCGGGCTTGTCCGTCACCTGCATACGCAGGTAATAGGCAGTCTCGACATCCTCCATCGCCAGGATCGGCGTAGCGGAAATCGAGGCCGGCTGGAAGGCCAGGTGCGGCACGCGGTTTTCCGGATCGGCGGTCAGGGTGCGCGCCACGTCGATGATATCCGCGACCACGGCCGAGGCGGTCGGCTCCGAACCGGCACCCGCGCCGTAGTAGAGCGTCGGTCCCACGGCATCGGCCTGTACCAGCACCGCATTCATGACGCCGTCGACGTTGGCGATCAGGCGCCGCTCCGGGATCAGGGTCGGGTGCACGCGCATCTCGATGCCCTTGGCGGTGCGGCGCGTATAGCCGAGATGCTTGATGCGGTAACCGAATTCCTCGGCGTAGCAGACATCCTCGCGCGTGATGTTGCTGATACCCTCGGTATAGACCTTGTCGAACTGCAGCGGAATGCCGAAGGCGATCGAGGCCAGGATGGTCAGCTTGTGAGCCGCGTCGATGCCCTCGACGTCGAAAGTCGGGTCCACCTCGGCGTAGCCCAGCGCCTGCGCCTCGGCAAGCACGTCGGCGAAATCGCGGCCCTTGTCGCGCATCTCGGTCAGGATGAAGTTGCCGGTACCATTGATGATGCCGGTCAGCCACTCGATCTGGTTGGCGGCCAGGCCCTCGCGGATCGCCTTGATAATCGGGATACCGCCCGCGACCGCGGCTTCAAACGCCACCATCACCCCGCGCTCCTGCGCCGCAGCGAAGATCTCGTTACCATGCATCGCGATCAGCGCCTTGTTGGCGGTCACCACGTGCTTGCCGTTCGCGATCGCCTTCATCACCAGTTCGCGCGCGGGCTCGTAGCCACCGATCAGCTCGACGATGATATCGACATCCGGCTCCTCGACAATCGCGAAGGCGTCGTCGCTGACGCTGATGGCATCAATGCCCGGCAGACGTGACGGGTCGTAGTCGCGCGCTGCCGCATGACTGATGCGAATGCCACGCCCGGCGCGCCGGGTGATTTCGTCCGCATTGCGATTCAGCACGTTAAAGGTGCCACCGCCCACTGTGCCGAGGCCCAGCAGACCAACATTAACCGGATTCAAGTGAATTACCCTCCTGATACGCGTGCCTGATCGAGGTCTCTGCGAAACATGTCGCGAATGCAGCGAACCGCCTGCCGGGTCCGGTGCGGATTCTCGATCAGGCCGAACCTGACATAATCATCGCCGTACTCGCCGAACCCGATGCCGGGCGACACGGCGACCTTGGCATCACTGAGCAGCTTCTTGGAAAATTCCAGCGAACCCATCTCGCGGTAGGGTTCGGGGATCGGCGCCCAGACAAACATGGTGGCCCTGGGTGGTTCGATCGGCCAACCGATCGAGTTGAGTCCTTCGCAGAGCACGTCACGCCGCACCTGGTAGGTCTCGGCAATCTGTTTAACACAGTCCTGCGGCCCTTCCAGCGCCGCGATCGCGGCGACCTGGATGGGCGTGAACATGCCGTAGTCGAGATAGGACTTGATACGCGCCAGCGCCGCGACCAGCTTCTCGTTGCCGCACATGAAGCCGACCCGCCAGCCCGGCATATTGTAGCTCTTGGAAAGCGAGAAGAATTCGACCGCCACGTCCATTGCACCCTCGACCTGCAGGATGGATGGCGCCGTGTAGCCATCAAAAACAATGTCCGCATAGGCCAGGTCCTGGATCACCCAGATCTCATGCTCGCGGGCAATCGCAACCACCTTTTCAAAGAAATCCAGTTCGACGCACTGGGTGGTCGGGTTGCCGGGGAAATTCAGCACCAGCATCTTGGGCACTGGCCAGGAGTCCTTGATGGCCTTTTCCAGCTCGGCGAAGAAATCCACGTCCGGACTCAACGGCACATGCCGGATATCGGCGCCGGCAATGGCAAAACCGTAAGGATGGATCGGATAGGCCGGGTTGGGCACCAGTACCGCGTCCCCGGGACCGACCGTGGCCAGCGCCAGGTGCGCCAGACCTTCCTTGGAACCGATGGTGACGATGGCATTGCGGTCCGGGTCGAGGTCGACATCGAAGCGCCGCTTGTACCAGTCACAGATCGCCTTGCGCAGGCGCGGAATTCCCCTGGAGAGCGAGTAGCGATGGGTATCGCCACGCCGGGCCGTCTCGATCAGCTTGTCGACGATGTGCTGTGGCGTCGGCTGGTCCGGATTTCCCATGCCGAAATCAATGATGTCCTCGCCGCGGGCGCGCGCAGCCGCCTTCAACTCATTGACGATGTTGAAAACATAGGGGGGCAACCGCTTGATGCGGGCAAATTCTTCAATCACAGGAGCAACCGTTCAGTTTCTGGTTAGTCGACTACATGCCGTGTTATGTGCCGCCTACGTTACTGAAAAGCGCTGGTGGAAACAAGCGGTTAGCAGAATTTCAATGGTTTCCGGAGAAGCACCGGGCAGAGTTGGCGCCAGGCAGTCAGACAGGCTTGCATACCGGCAGTGCGCAGGGCGCCCCGCCCGATCTTGTCACCCGTAATCCGGCTGCGTATCGTTGCCGCATGCGATTCTCCCAGGATTCCACCGCCACCCACAGTATTCGCGCCTACAGCGACACTGAAATCATTATCAATGACAGGAGTATCCGGCACAGCGTGATCGTTACGCCGGATACGATCCAGTCCTGGGCGCCGCGCAGCATGGATGACCTGGAGCCGGCCCATTTCGCGGCATTCGAGGCATGGCAACCCGAGATCGTGCTGGTCGGCACCGGCACGCAGCTGCGGTTCCCCCCGCCACACTATGCCGTCGACCTGCTGGCGCGCGGCATCGGCGTCGAGATCATGACCAACGATGCCGCCTGCCGGACCTTCAATATCCTGCTGGGAGAAGACCGCCAGGTGCTGCTGGCGCTGCTGCTGGGCTAGACGGCCGCCGCATTACAAAGGCTTCGCGCCAGCCGGGTTAGCAGTTCAAGTCCTCTGTGTCCGGAATTCGTTGACCACTACAGCGACTCCCTGGCATAGCCGCGTACGGACAAGTCCGGCCTGCTAGTCCGCCGCCGGAATATGGAAGATATGGATCGACTGCTCCTTCCTGGCGCACGCGTCCGGTTGTTTCTTCTTCTTCTTGTCTGAGACCGCTACGAGCATGTCACCGGAGAGCCACGCAATGCCCTCGACGTTACAGTAGCCTTTGGATGGAAAGCGGTAGACTCTCTCGGAGCCCTTTACGATCTTTCGCCCTTTCTCGTCAACGTCACCGACCCAGAGCCTGCTCGACTTTTGCGAGACGATAGCCAGATGTCCGTCACGATACGACATCCCGGCGTAGTCCTTGAATTCGGCGCTCATGGGAAGCTTCACTTCATGTGACCATATCCAGCTACCTTCGGGAGTTCGAGTGAACGCCTGCATGCGACCACCACCCGACTTCGCGTCCGTGCACAAGTTACCTTCGCACATGGCGAAGAGATACTGCTTGCCGTCTCGACGCAGAAAGGCCAGACCTTCAAACCCTTTGTTCGGACTGGTAAACTCCGTCTCAAGTCGCTCGCACCGCTGTAATCTTCCTTTATCGTCGTATTCCGAGACGAAGCCCCGGTATTTTCCATCTGTATCCACCATTGTCTCAATGATGCAATAGACTCGCCTCTCCTCATGGTCGACGGCGATGTCCTCGAATCCCTCGCCGACGCTCGGAGTAGCATATAAACGATTCCTCTTCCCGGGCTTCAGTGAAAGATCGATGCGCGCGACGACGTTCAAGTTATCGAAGATTACCAACGCCTTCTTAGCGTCGATGAGAGCAACACCACTGGCCTCGAGCCGGTCGGACTTCTTCTTGCCAGGAGTGAGCCGGTAGAGTTTCTCTTCACGAATCAGTTCCAGTTTTTTAACCATGATGCATCCTGATCAGTATTGTTTGAACAGTGCAGAAGGGCAGAACAAGCAGCAAACAAATAATATAGATACACGCAGCGATGTCGTGAACCAATGGATCGTCACGTGTTTCCAATACTCGGCAAATACGTTCAAAACAACCAAGTCGATCAAGATTGCCGTGAAATACCGAAGAAACAATTTCTGATTTGTCGATATTTCCCCTGTTGAGGCTAACTCTGTGGAAGATGGTCAAACACCTAGGCAGCCAAACGCCACCGTTGAAGGCCGGCACTGATCAAGGCGACTCCGAGGACCACCCCGAGCAGAATAGCGGAGCCTGCGCTTCCCAAAACAATTAGCAGCCCGCCAAATACGATGCTCAACCATAGTTCGATCTTGCGACGCACGGGCGGGTTGACCAACCCTGAGTCGCGCAGGGCCGTCAGACCGCCGATGCCGCTGAGGATAAGACCACCGCCAAGAATGACGGCCACTATCCATAAGGCCAGTTCCGGCCAGATCAGAATAACCACGCCGGCGATCACTTGTACCCAGGGGGCTAAACCGCTGACAGGGATTCCCTCCTTGCGTGCGGCATTGACGTAGAGCAGCGCCACGACACCGCTGGCCAACATCACGCCGCCGAGCATCATCACCGCGAAGGTTCCGAAAAGGTAAGGCAGGATGATCGCTGCCACACCAAGCAGGATGCTAATGACGGCACTGAATTTCGTGGGACTCACGGGACGACTCCTCGAGAAATACTGAATAGATTCGCAAGCAGATTATGGTAATTGAGCCCGGGCCATGATGTCACGTGCAATTGCCGCTGTCCCCGTCAGGAACGAATCAGCCAGCGTCCGGTGGGTTCCGCATACGGGCACACGCTCGCTGCGCTCGCATCCCGGCGACCCCGACGGAACACGTATGCTGGCAGCAAAATTGCTTTCAGGGTAACGAACACCTCTTTCGGCGTCCGGGGGACGGGCTGGCCAGGCCACCGTGGCCCGGAACATCCCGCGCCGGGAACGTCCGGGAGCGGGCTACTCCGGTCCAGATGCGGGCGACCGCAACACCGAGCCTTGCCACTCCGGGGTGCCCTGTGGCGACGGGTCGTCGAATGTTGGGAGATGACGCCATGCTGTATGACTGCTTCGGAGTGCAAATCGGTCCTTTGCAGACAGCGATCAGTACACGTGTGATGATGAACTGTAGTTCGTGGTACGGCCCAGACTGTGTAAAAACAAGGCTATCCCACTCAGAATAGTCAGCAGCGGCACCCACGGACATTCTCAAAGCCATTAGGCCGATTATTTTCAGTGTCTCACTTGCCGGACTATTGAAGTTTGTTTATTAAATGCAGCCAGAATCATGCTAGTGGGCCATGCGGTTAATTAGGTGACACAACGTAAATCAATCCACTATATATACAGTAGGAACACAATCAGTATTGTTACCGAACTTTGCGCATAGTCCACTAGTGAGGTGCTGAATACACTCGTTTTACAGGTAAATACAGGCGCTATGCCTGTATCGCCTGGATTAAAGGCTTAACGCCCAGGATGTTCATGACACGCTTCAGATTGTAGGCGAGCACATGCAAACTCATCTCAGTACTCACATGCTTTAGTGTTTTGGATAGGAAGTGGGTTGATCCCATCCACGCTTTAAGCGTCCCATACGGGTGCTCCACTGTTTGTCGACGTACCCGCATGATCTCTGGGTCACTATCCAGCCGATCCTGCATAGATTCAAGTATCGCCTCATGCACCCAACGGGTGACACGTCGCTCCTTGCCTGTCGTACATTGCGGTTTCAGAGAACATGTTTCGCAATTGGAACTCCAGTAGCGGTGCACTATCAATCCAGCTTCTTCCGATGTCATGCGCCAGATCAAACGCTCATTGGCAGGACAGCTGTACTCATCCTTTTCGGGTGCGTAGTGAAAATCCTTTCTCCCGAAAAATCCTTTGGTACGACGGCCCAGTTTCTGCGACCTCGGCACGTTAGCCTTAATGCCGGCCTCGTGGCATGACAGAATATCAGCACGCTTAAAGTAGCCCGCATCGGCAATCACCGTGAGGTCCCCAGCATCCATTGCCTCGCCTGCTTGCTTTGCCATGGGGGTGAGTTGACCTCGGTCACTGCCTTTATTCGTTACTTCATGGGCAACAATCAGATGGTGTTCGGAATCAACTGCTGTTTGAACGTTATAGCCCACGATACCGTTGCCCCGGCTCTTCATGGAACGGGCATCCAGATCGGTCAGCGAGACCTGTTTTTCCGGTGCTGCCTGCATTCGCACTTCAATTGCATTTAACCGTGCCATCTCCTCCTTTAGCATGGCAATCTTCTCTTTCAAATTGACGGTTTTCATGTCGGCAATTGAAGACTCCTCGCGATCGACCTGCTCCAGTTGCTCAAAGTAACGATCCAGACTTGCCTCAACCTGCGCCAGGCGTCGCTTCATCTTGGCGCGTGTGAAGTTCCTGTCACGATTGTTCACCGCCTTGAACTTGCTGCCATCAATAACCACCAGAGCCTGAGTAAACAGGTTCAGACGGCGACACAGGACAACAAACTCACGACATACGCCACGAATCGCTTTGCTATTGTCCTTGCGGAAGTCCGCGATCGTCTTGTGGTCCGGCGACAGCCGCTCGGTCAGCCACATCAGTTCCACGTTGCGTTGGGCCTCTCGCTCAATACGACGGCTGGACTGAATACGGTTGAGGTAGGCGTAGATGTAGAGCTTCAGCAGCATCGATGGGTGGTAGGCGGGCCTGCCAGTCTCCTTCGGCTCAACACGCTGGAAGCCCAGTTGGGCGATATCAAGCTCATCAACGAATACATCAATGACCCTGACAGGGTTATCTTCCGCAATGTAATCATCCAGGCATTCGGGAAATAACGTGCTCTGGTTGCGGTCTTCACCTTCAATGAAACGCTTCATGACTGCCTCACGCCGTTGCGTTGGCGTGATTATAACGAGCTATGCGTTTTTACACAGTCTGGGCCAGAATGCGACATAGAGAAAATACCAAATACTCGCTATCTAATTATTTATCTGACTACCCGCCTGCGCGCGACAAAGACCGATAATTGCAAGCAGATCTTGTGGATCATCGATTAAGCCGTAGCATGCAGAATATGCCATCACGACGTACTAAGTAAAACCCCGCCTTGCGGCGGGGTCTTGTACAGTGTAGTCAATCAATCCCAGTCGTAGGTATCAGCACGCGGCTGGTAGATCAGCTTTGGCAGCAGGCGGGTCTCATATGGAAGCCCCTGGTGATTGCGCCAGCCATTCTTGTCTTCGTCTGTGAGCTCGCCGTCATGGTTGAGATCGACCGGGCCTTCTACATAGTTCGTTCCATCAAAATCCTGAAAGGGAGCGGTTAAATAGATTCCAACGAAGCCCTCCCAGATGTTGCGAACGTTTATGTAACCGGCATTTTTCAGTAATTCGGCCGCGCCGACACTGCGCACTCCGGTGCGGCACATTGTGTAGATCGGGGTTTCCTTGTCCGGGATGATGCTTTCGACATAGCTCACAAAGTCCGCCCCGGGCTGCGGAATTCTAACGTCCCCCGAAGGTAGCCCCGCGACGCAGGCGCCGTCAGGCTGGCGGCCTTTCATAGGGTCGCAGTACTGATAGATAAAAGGCGAGGGAACGTTATAGGCATGCTCTGGATGGCCCGCCTTGTACTCCGGGGTACTGCGCACATCGATGATCACGGGTTTCAGCGACGGCCTGCTCCACTTGCCGCGCTTGACCACAGTATCGAGGAATGCTTCGGCAGGACTGATCTCCGAAGCATAATCGCCGCAGATACCGCGCCGGTTTTCGTTGGGTATGTCGTTGATGCAATATGGTTCTGGATCCTCAACGGCTTGCGCTATTGCTGGAAATATAGAAACTAGCGCGGGAACGGCCACCGCAAAAATAGTCGACTTGATTATATTATTCATAGAATCTCCTGATGTTTAGTTATAGCCAGAATGTTTTTTTTATTCTTGGCTGGTTGGATGGTCGTGCTGTACATCACTCACCGAACTATATTTCTATAGGGAGAAATAAAAGTATGAGTTAGTGCAATCTACACTGCGCAGGTACCTATTACCAAATTACCAAAAGCTAATATTTATTGGCTAACTAAATACTCAAATCTGATTTATGTAGGCACTGTGAATGCTGTGAATTAATATGTTTGACTTCAGTCAAATTCGGAAGTCCCAGGTAATATGATGAATGTCGTATTAGGGTCGGTTTAGGTCCTTTAGCGAAATCTTATATAAGCAGTTCATGTAGGACCGGGCTGCGCCCTTAACTTGCCGTTCGGGAGCCCGGCTCCCGCCCGGTCATACCCGCTATTTTCTGGAGAAATCAACTCCTTCATGTCTATAATGTTTTTAATAACAAGCAAGAATCCAGAAAACTATGGGCCTCGTAAAAAGACAGCCTGGGGAGCGGCGATGGGGACTGCCGCCTGAGTTTCCGTTGAGAGACAGTGGTGGCGTGCATGTGGTGCATGACCGACGCCGTGACAATGATCGCCGGAAATCGCCTGCTTCGCTGGAAGATCTCTTGATTCTCTTTTCACAGTTGCCCTCGGAAGATCCCGGGCAAAATCGGTAGAAGATATGCCGGTGACAGAGTAACCCTGTGGCAGCACCCAGGGGCGCTGCCACGCATTGCTACTCATAACTCAATTTGTTCTGATATCTGTAAGGCATCGTCGACCTCGATCCCGAGGTAGCGCACGGTACTCTCCAACTTGGTATGCCCCAGCAATAGCTGCACCGCCCGGAGATTCCCGGTCTTCTTGTAGATCAACGCCGCCTTGGTGCGCCGCATCGAGTGCGTTCCGTACTTTTGCGGGTCAAGGCCGATACTGGAAACCCAGCGGTTCACGATCCGCGCATACTGCCGTGTCGACAGGTGCGGACGGTCATGAACACGACTCGGAAACAAGTACCCGCCGTGATCCAATGACTGTTGCGCAATCCATGCCTGTATCGACTCACGGGTTTGCTCGGTCAGTTCAAACTGTACCGGGCGACCGGTCTTCTTTTGCACGATCACGGCACGTTCTTTGATGCTGCCGCCCGCGACGACATCACTGACCCGCAAGGCTACCAGGTCACAGCTACGCAGTTTGCTGTCGACGGCCAGATTAAACAGGGCCAGGTCGCGAGGCTTGCCCAGGATCTGGAGACGGACACGAATCGCCCAGACCTCTTTGGGTTTCAGTGGCGGTTTTTGGCCGCTCAGCCTGCGCGGCCGGCGGTGGGGAGCAGGATGGTGGGGTACATCGGGAAGCAAGTGGAAATCAGGCATGACGTTCTCCTTCCCAGACCCGCCAACCCGACTAAATGGAAATGAGGTGGTCATGGTGCCACCTGTGTCTAGCATATATCAGCCCAGGCTAAAGGGCTGGAATCCGCTCAAACCCGGTCATTCAGGCAATAACATGCTGAATTACTGGCTAAACGGTGAAAAACGACCCTAGTCGGACGTTTAGCCACGGCTTATATAAACAATGACAAATCTGTCATAAGTAATTGCCACAATGCCGCGAATTCCACGCCTGAGTTATACTGACAAGTTAGACGAGTATAAAAATAACGTTCTGGCTGAATAAATAAGAATTGAATTTACGGAGAAAGCCCTATGAAGGATTCACGCTTATTTAGCGTTAAGGCCAATTGTGTCAATCACATTTTTAATCTCCTGCTAGTACTTTCAATAGCTTCGCTATCACACCCAGCATGGTCTAGTGATTGGATCAACACAAGTGGCGGCACCTTTGGTAATTCTAGCAATTGGAGCTCTGGCGTTCCGGGTCCAACAAACACTGCTGTGTTTAACCTCGGCACATCGGGTTATACCGTCTGGATCCCGAACATTTTACGACTTTGATACCGGTGAGCCATTGTTTCCAGGGATCGAGCAGAACTTGGCACTCACTGTAGGAAACGATACGGTCACGATCAATCTTGATTTCTACGGGTCCTACATATTAACTGGCTTACCTCCCGATTATATTGGGATAGGGAAGTCAATTACTGTCGGGAATATTGCCGGAGACGTTGGCAATCTCACCATTGATAATGGGACTCTCATTTCGCAAAGCTCAGGAGGCGTTATTAACGGCATTATATTGGGTGATGCCGCTGGTTCATCAGGGACGATGACGCTAAGGAGTACATATCTACAAGCTGATGGTGATTTCCGAATCGGACGGTTCGGAGATGGTGCGTTTAATCTTACCTATGGCAGTCAGGCAGTCACGACAGGGACCGTAATGATTGCCGACAGGATTGGCTCGACTGGCATAGCTACTGTCGATAGCTCAGTATGGAATCATACCGGTAGTTTTTATCTTGATAACGCAGATGGTGCTTTATCAGTCATAAATAACGGGGTACTAACTGCAGACTTCTTGGCCTCCAATGGGACTGTTTCTGTTACAGGACCGAATTCTTCAGTTACTGCCACAAGTTTCGTGCTGGAAGGTGATACGACAATTACACAGGGCGCATCGCTCTCTGGAACGAGCGATTACAACTATATTGGCAGTTATCTGAATGCGGATGTAACAACAAATCTGACAATCGATGGGGCTGGTTCAGGAATGTATAACACAGGAAGTGTGATTACCGGTATGAATACAACAAATATAACCATCACTAATGGTGGTTTGTTGGCTGCCAATGGTGAGTTGTGGCTTGGAGGGACAACACTGGATGGGCGCCATGGTGGTATCAATGTGACTGTATCCGGTGCTGGCTCGAGGATGATCAGTCAAAACTACATGAGCATAGGAGGGTCTAGCACTATTGATTCGGTTGTCGTAAATGTTGAAAACGGTGCGCAAATCTCTGCACCCACAATGGCTATTGGGTCAGCAGACACACTCAATATGAGTAATGGGACAGCCAATATTACCTCTGGGGCTGGAGTTTTAAATAACAATGGCATCGTGAATGTTAGCGGTGCTGCACCATCTACCATCAACGGTGATGTAACCAACAACGGTACTGTAAAAACGACAGACACAACGCTCCAGGTTACGGGTACATTTACTAATAATGGTGCCTACATCAGCGATCCCTCAATCAATATCTTTGGGAATCTGGTTATTGGGGCTGATGGGTATCTTGTTGGTGGCTTAGGTGACGAGTTTGTTGTTAATGGAGACTTCACCAATAACAGTACCCAGGCATCTTTATGGGACACCAGCCTTGCTACATTAGTATTTGATGTTGCAGGTGTGCATGATTTAACCATCGCAAGTAACGATTTTGGCATTGATGGTGCGGCTAATAATTTTAATTGGGGTGAGTTACGCCTTGAAACTGGTGTAAGCCTGAATCTATTTGATGACGCTAGTGATGGGGCTGCACTTTACGTTGGTCTTTTAGATCTGGCTGATGGTTTAAGTCAGCTAAATAGTCAATACAACATTTATTACGATGGCTCACTGGAAGGTAATTCATATCTGAGTGGGCAGACTATAGTGCTAGATAGTGGTGGAACATTAGCGCCCGGTTCATTTCCTTCAGCAGTTCCAGTCCCATCGGCCCTCTGGCTCTTCGGTTCCGGCTTGCCGGGCCTTATAGGAATAGCGAGACGCAAGAAAGCAGCTTAAAGAATCCACTCTTGGCATAGCGGCCTACGGGCCGCATTTTTTTATCTTCTGAACGGCAGGTTTTGCTTGCCAGTTCAACCGATCGCATTCTGCCCGTGAAGAGTAATTGTTGGCCGTACTGAGAAGTACAAAGGTCAATCACATGTTCCTGGCTAGATACTGACGTATGTCCGTTATTGCCCCGAACTCGGACTAACAGACTGTTTCTATATAAGAATCTACTAACAGGCGGGAGTCGCCCCGAAGTTGCCGTCCAGAAAGAAGGGCTGTACGGTGAAAATGTACTGCACTCGGACGTTTAGGTGCCAGATAAGGACAGGCAACCATCAACCCTTATAAGTCATCCACAGTTGCAGCATCACGATCAATGCATAGGTGTTTATACGTACGCAATTATTTTGGCCGCGCATATAAAACGCCAATGACGATTCAGCGTGTAATTTGATTAGCGTCAAGGATAGTTAGTGAACAATAAATTACGCTGCCGGGCGTGTTGAAAGTAATCGAGCATCTAATTCATTTGGCATAGGGAGAGTTCACATCAGAGTTATTCTACTTATCTCATAGTGCGCATCATTGCAGTTTCAGCAATACGACTTCGATGAGCGGATTGCAAAATTAGGATGCCATATCATCCTAATATATAGAAATAGATTATGCGGTATCGATTAGGCAGATACGGTTGCCGGCTCTGATATTCGGAGCAGGTCATAATACTTCCAACAAAATAATATTATACAAAGTGATTACTGGAGGATTGAGTAATGTTCAAAAAGAGATTAATTCAATACTATTCCATAGTGCTCTTTCTGCTACTAATTGGTTCTGTTCATGGCCAGGTTAATGACCTATCTATCAAGGGTGTTGAGGTAACGCAGGCCACACAGTGCTTTGATACAAGCAACGGTTACACAAATTGCGCTGACAATAGCCTCAAACTTAATTCGGATAAATCAACGTCAGTGCGTGTGTATGTAGGACACAATGAATCTTGCTCAGGTACCGATCCGTACGCGCCTGTACTTAGTGACGTAACGGTTAGGCTATCATGGTGTGCCATTCATCAACCAGTAACGTGCATACCATCTCCAGATTCAATAGTAGATTTAACATTCAATGTGCCTTGCTCCACGAATCTGGATGAGTTGCGAGATGACGCCAAGGGTTCAGCTAACTATGTAATCAAGCCGGAATTATTAGGCAAACCCAATTGGGAGAAGACTCTTAGGGTATCAGCAGAAGTTATTCCACCAACCTCCATCACAGACATCAATCCTGGCAACAACCAAGGACATGTTCAATTGGGTGACAACGATCCAGTGACAGAAGAAGGAGGTCTGATTCCGCATGAGGACTTCAATGTCAAGTGGATATATGTTTATTACAATCCAGCCCCTTCTGGGTATGGCTTGCCCAAACCAAAAGACTTTTATGCGGATGGTTCGGTAGTAGGTGCTGCTGATGGTCTCTTGAAAAAGACCTATCCTATGCACGTGAATTACAGTCTATCTCCTACAGTTCTATATTATGACAAAGACAAATGCAGTGACTGTCCTGACGTAAGAGTAGATGACCAGACATCAGCCAACAGGATGCTAATTAGTTTAGCGTGGGCAAAATCAGAAATGGATCCGGAACCAGACGCGCTGTTCGGATGGCTGCCTTTGGGGAGTGGTAGCAGCGCAGTACGCGGCCTTGCCACAAGTGCATCATCAGTAGGATGGTGTACTCAAGATAAGGATTCTCTTCGTAATGAGGTATGCCTTGCGCACGAGCTGGGACACACTCATGGTGTTGACCATGTGAATGAGCTCGGCTGTCCGATAGAGATTTTGGAGGCTGGTTATGATGGAGCTTACGACGCAGCATATTCAACCTCGACATATGATTACATGAAATCGAATGCGGGAAGTGGCTGGATATCTCCTTATGTCTGGAGCCGTATTTTTGGCACGGCCTTTGGCGGGTGTCCCTCAACAACTACCAAAAGCTCGGCATCATCAACTTTTATGTTGAATGATATTAATACCACAGGCGAACCTGCTGAAGCCTTTACTTTAAACACGCCAATTCCCACAGTGCAAGTCAGTGGCTTGGTAAACAATGAAGGTCCTGCAGTACTGGACCACATGTTTCAGCAGATTGGTGGAGAGCCTTTTTCATCTTCCAATCCGGCGGGTGATTATTGTCTGGAATTTAAGGATTCTGAAAATAGCCTGCTGTCAAAACATTGCTTCGACCTATCATTTACCGAGCTTGAATCTGGAAAGCCAAGCAATTCTTCAGGCTTCTTCTTCAAATTACCATTAAATACAAATACCAAGCATGTTCTGCTTAAAAAAGGTGAATCTGTTCTGGCTGAGCGTATAGCAAGTGTCAACCCGCCTGAAGTAGAAATCACGCAGCCAGTCGCTAGCACAATGGTCACAAGCCCTCTTACTATTGCCTGGTCGGGTACTGATTCTGACAGCGACAGTCTGCGATATAACGTCCTCTATACACCAGATGGTGGGAATTCATACTCACCAATTGCTGTACAGATAGAGGGCGAGAGCTTAGAAGTCGATGGCGATTACCTTGCTGGCGGTGATAACGCCTCGATCAAGGTCATAGCATCTGACGGACTTCACACCTCAGAGGCGGAATCTGAAATATTTCAGGTGTCTCGAAAAGCACCCGTAGCTCACATCAGTCACCCGGCAACAGACACGCTAATCCATTCAGACGAGCAAGTAATACTTGAGGGCACTGGTCAAGACCTTGAGGATGGTGTGTTGTCAGGGTCCAGCATGGTTTGGAACTCAGATGTCACAGGCGATCTTGGTGTCGGGTCTCAGCTCATTCTTGCAGCAGGATCACTCCCCGATGGTAAGCATGAAATCACATTGACTGCAGCAGACAGTGATACCTATGAGTCAACAGACAGCATCACGTTATACATTGACGCTACCAACGTTGATGCGTGGTGCAACCCGGATCAAGTAGATTTAGCTTTAAAGCCTGGGGACCCTTTCGATATTAACTTTCGATATAGAAACGGAACCACTACACCTGTTCAGTTCATTGCAACGATGGAGGAGAATGACTTTATGGGAGCTGCTCATATAATTGATTCTTCTGTTGTGTCACCAAATGCAAATGTACCTGGGGGGTTGGTGGATGTAATAAAAAGTATTTATAACGATACTTCAACCTTTGAACCGGGCAGCGATCAGATATTGATCAACATAACAACAGACAAGACTGGTTCTGCAGTTCTGGGAAGATGTAATTTTGTGCTAGCGATTAATGAACCACCCGTATTATCGGTATCTCCGGAAAGCCAGATCATTCAGTACAGCGATGTAATCGAGGCGATTATTATCTCTGCTACAGACGGGCCATCGGATGATTTGAGCATAGAGACAAGCTGGAATCTGAACGGCGGAGATTATTCAATCGGCCTCCCTGATGGCTTCGAGCTTAACGACGGGGTGTGTACCATCAATGGTGATAGGGCGTGTGGCTGGACGATTTCCGGAAATGCAGCCGTACCAGCAGGAAGTTACACTGTGCGGATCGCCGTGAGCGACGGTAATGGCGGCGTCACCGAAGAGGATGTTACGGTAAATGTTTTAGTGGAGGACGCTACCATCAACTTCGATGGCGGTAATCCGGTTGCGGTTCCTGTATCCGTGCCTGGTGGTAGAAGCGGTCCATTTACTCTCCTCGTTCATACTCGTGAAAGAGTTCCGGACGATGCGGTCGTGGCACCTAGTTCAGGTGATATTAGCAATGCTGTAGTCAACGTAAGCTTGATGCCAATCGGGCCTGGCAGTTTGGTTGTCGGTATGTGTATGCCGGGAGAAGTCACTGGGACAAACTACGATGCCGTACTCCCGGTTACGTGTATATTTGACGACGTTATCGTCAACACCTACGCAGTCGAGGTGACGGTCAACGGTGGCTACTACGTCGGTGAGAGTGAAGACGTTCTTACCGTATATGATCCAAGTCTTGGTTTCACAACGGGTGGTGGCTGGTTCTACTGGCCCAATACGTCGGACAAGACCAACTTCGGCTATACGATGAAATACAACAAGAAAGCGACCAATGTAAAAGGTGGAATTTTGCTGATTCGTCATCTCAACGACGGCTCGATTTATCGAATCAAGAGCAACGCACTTTCTGGCTTGGCACTAGGGGAGACTACTTCGTATGGGTGGGCTTCGTTCAGTGGCAAGGCCACCTATCTTGAACCTAGCTGGCTGGAACCTGAGGGAAAACACAAGTTCATCACATATGTTGAGGATCACGGTGAACCCGGTGTCGGAGTTGACCATTTCTGGATAGAAATCAAAGATAAAAATGGTACTCCCATCTCAGCAATGTCGATGGATAGACCAACACTAGATAACACGATCGTCATTAGTGGCGGGAACATTGTAGTGCCGCATTAGTTGTTTAACCTTGATTAGCTTAGCTTGGGCGGTTCGGTTGATGTGCACCGAACCGCCTACTTGTTGTCAACCAGATCATTTTACAACCGATTACCGAAAGACCACCGCCTATCAGTAGCGTGGCACCCTGCACCCAGCACATGGCAGAGAGCGCCGCGACTGGAGCAGAAACCACGGTGTTTGTAATGACAATGATGAGGGCTATGACCGGAGTTGGCCGAACTTATGATCACAGAGGCCTGGGCGTGAACAGCAACTTTTGCTTGCATTCGAGACATAGAAGGCCGCCAAGGGAATGTCGCTTTGTGGCCGGTTCCAGTCTTCATCGGGCAATGCAACAATTGGTGAGGGGCGAGCCAGGGACGGCAAGAGTCGGCTCCAAACAGGACGTTTAGTAAATAAATATTAGATACACTAGTGTCCGGTTAAGAATCAAACATATTCAATTGGTTACGAAACACATCATCCTCGTGTCTGTAGTTGGTGTCGAGAAGACCCTTGTTTAAAGGGATTTTCTCGAACAGGGTGACGGAAAATATCTGTAGCAAAGTGTAGAGCGAGACATTCAGGTTGAGCCGTTTCCTGGCAATGGCCACGAGCACGTATACCGATACCGCGGTCCAGATCTGTACCTTGACGGCATTCTCGGAGTTTCCAAAGAACTTCTTGATGCGTAGATGTTGCTTGATCCATTTGAAAAACAACTCGACCCGCCAGCGCGCTTTGTACAAGGCGCAGATCGTGGCGGCCGGCGGAGCAAACAGGTTGGTCAAGAAGATGAGCGTTTTGCCGGTCTCGGGATCCTTGAAACGAATGCGTCGCAGATGGATGGGGTAGCGTTGATGGCTGTAGAACCCGGACAGCGCAATGGTCTGATCGCAGATAATGCCGTGCGCCCGATCGCTCGGCGCCGAATAGATGCGCCGGAAATCGGTGTTCGCCTTGGCGCGCGTGGCAAAGAAGGCGCCGGCCTGATGCAGTGTAAAGAGTCTGTCGAAGTCCAGGTAGCCACGGTCCATGACGTAAATGGCCGCAGGTTCCGGGATCAGCAGGTCGAGTGCGTTGACATCGTGCAGTTTTCCGTCGGAAATGTGGATAAAGCTGGGGATCGCGCCCCGCAGGTCGAGCAGCGTGTGCAGCTTGACCGCCGCCTTGGTCGCGCGAAACGGTGCCCACGGAAACAGGGCCAGACACAGGTCGATCGTCGTGGCATCGAGCGCATAGACCGTGTTCGCCAGATCCAGTCCCAGGTCTTCCGTCGCGTAAAGCGTGCGCGCTTGCCTAATGAGTCGTTGTGCGAATTCGGCGTAGATACGCCAGTCCCGGTGCTCGTTGGCGTCGGCCAAGGTGGCGCGTCTCACCGGCGAGCGAATGCCCATGTGGTAGAGCTTGGCGGTTTGCGCAGACAGGCAAGCCTCGATGTCGCGCAGACTTTCGCGATAACTCAACTGGGCAAACGCCAGGATGCGGAAGTGTTCGGTACAGGGAAGCGTTCGCACGCGGTGATCGCCGCCATAGCGCGTGACGAGGCGAGCAAATGTCGTCCAGGGCAAAAAATCCATCAGCTGCGCAAACAAGGTCTTGCCGGTGTACATAGGGAATCCTCGGGGAAATGTTCCCCAGACGATCCCCTGAAAGCACTTCCGCGTTCAAGTCGACACCACCTGATTTTGCCAAAAAAGGACTGTGGCTCATGCTCTTATACGACAACACTGCTAAGTTAACCGGACACTAGTGACTTCAACTATTACTTCATGCAAAGACACTTGACCCCCTGATGCATGAGTCCAGCGCCATTCGTCGGCGAGGACACCTCCAAAGTTCATAGTTGCTGTTTGACCTGCGCAGTAATTATTACCAGCAGATAGGCATGAAGACAAAGGCGCTATAAGTGAGTTGCTGGTGACTGTAACTGCGTTTATCCAGCTTGACTGTTAACCCAAACTTGAAGAACACGCAGGGTCATTTCAATTGTGGAAACCACTTAATCAATAATTCAGGATATTATGAAACGGTGTACTTCCATTTTGGGTCGGCTCCCGCCGGTTAGCAAAGTCTTATATAAAAACTTCCTGTAGTAGCGAGCTCTATCTGAGCGCACATTCCCGGCTTTCCATGAACTGTCACAAGTGCCGCAAAACATGCCATCAGCCATATTGGGGAAACAGACCAATAGACTGGTATCTGTTGGCTAGCTTTGCTGCATTTTGCCTCGTGCCACTCCAACCGAACCTGGCAGATCAGCACCGAATAGCCAAAATGCAATGGCAATGAAAACTGGCAGGCATCAGGGAGATGCGTGCCATGCACGTATTTACCGGAACAGGTCTACGCTTGCTCATGGATGGACTTCTTGAAATCTGAAACAACTGTCCTAGACTGTTGGATAAGCTCGGTTGAAACAATCAAAGCACCAAGGGAAGAAGTCGATGGGGAGATCAGCCCTGCTCACCGTTGCAAGTGCCAGCGCAATGCTATGCACTCGTACGTCTGTAACATTGCCGGGCAATCACCTGGTGGACTTCTCGTTCACGAGCGAGTCCAACTCTACTCACTATTCAGATGTTTCTTCGACCAACATGCCGGGGCCGCGCCAGCGGATACAGCCTCCACCGTGTTCAATCGAAAAACACATTTTTCCCGGGAATGGCAGGCAAGGGGAATCGATGATGTAGATTCCATTCAAGACAAATCAGCTAACAGGTGAAATTATGAACAGGAACCTCTTACTGTCTTCGGCAATTACCGTGGCCCTGGCGACCGGCTGCAGCAGTAATCCGAACAAGGAAGAATGGGGAACTGCCCTTGGTAGCCTCGGTGGTGCGGCACTGGGCGCCATGATCGCCGGCGATAACAACAAGTGGCTGGGGGCAGCCATTGGTGGAGCACTTGGTTTTTATGCAGGCAAGCAGATCGGCCGCTACCTGGACGAACAGGATCAGCAGGCACTGGCTGCCGAAACCGCCCAGGCGCTTGCCATGGAATCTGCTGGCACATCGAGCTGGCAGAGCGACCGCAGCGGTGCATCGGCAGAAATCAGAACGGGCGACATTAGCTACACAAACCAGAACAGGGAAGTCAAACGCCTTGCCACCGTCCAGCCGGTACCGGCCATTAAGCTGGAAAACGAGGAATACAAGACCACCTCTTCGCTGCGAGTACGATCAGGGCCGGGCACCCAGTACACAGTTATCACGACACTGAAACCCGGCGACGTGGTCAATTCCGCCGGTCGTACTGATAACGGTTGGCTGATGCTGGCCAAGCAGGATGTTACCGTCGGCTATGTGCATGCGAACTACGTGCAACCCTTCAACCCGGTCGAACAGGCCCAGGCACAGGGTGTCGACCTTGATAGCATCGACGTCGCAAGCGTGGAAAAGCAGGAAGCGTTTGGCGGCATCGATCTCGACACAGTTGAAACCACCTCCTCCATGGTGACCGCACAGACCGGTTGCCGTGACGTGGAAATCAGCGTGAAAACTGAACAGGGTGTTGAGAAAGAAACCTCACGTGCGTGCCAGCGGGCCGACGGCGTATGGCAACTGGGGTAAGCGAGGATATTATTATGCTACTGCGAAAACTCATCATTGCCAGCATGCTGCTGTTATATGCAGTACAGCCTGCTTACGCGGACAAGGTGTTCGCACACAGCAAATCGCTGAACATGTCGTTTACCGCGCTGGGTGAGCCCTGGTGCTTAACGGACGTCAGGATGCAGGTAAAAGCGGATGATGCCGGCACGTTCGACACGCCGGACTTCACCACCATCGTCCAGAAACTCGGACATGTGCTGACACAGGAATGCCCCGAGGCGAGCATGTTGTCCATCACCGGGGTGAAAGACGACGCAACCGTATGGACTGGCAGCGCAACCATGTCTGCCGGCTGGGTGGCACAGAAAGCCACGAGCGAGCCACCTGCAGTAGCAGCAGAGAAAGAAGACACCCC
This sequence comes from uncultured Gammaproteobacteria bacterium, assembly GCA_963701455.1. Lineage (GTDB taxonomy): Bacteria > Pseudomonadota > Gammaproteobacteria > UBA9214 > UBA9214 > UBA9214. Next base: position 54,914 of record CAVPAE010000002.1, on the reverse strand, counting down.
GACCGAATCGTTCGCTGCGGTGGCAGAACCCGATGCTGTTGAACTCCCTGCCAAGCCGATCCCTGAAGCACAACCAGCCGAGGTAGCGAAGCCTGGGGTGGAAACCATCAGGACTGAACAGGCCGCAGTTGCTGAACCGGTGAAAATAATTGTGAAAGCAGCACCCGTTACGGAAACAAGCCTCGTCGCCGCAAAGCCGGCCGTTACCGGGACTCCGGCAGCGGACAAGGCACCGGCTCCGGAACCCGCCATGGAAATCGACGGCTGGAAACCCGGCGGCCCGACGACGGTGTCAGGAAGCGCCGCCGGCACCATGAAAGATCTCGTCGATCAGGACACCGGCTGCAGGATTCACGTGCTTACCGAGGTGAATGATGCGTTCAAGCCAACCTTCAAGATGAACCAGGACTATGACTGTATCAACGGCTATGCAACCTCCACCAACCACAGGCGTCAGGGCAGCGCCTACCTTTACTACGAAGGGCAGAAGCAGCAGTTCAAGGCTCTGACCGGCTTCTGGAAAGACGGCTATAACTTGCAAAGCGGTTTTCCCAAACAGGTTGTATCTGTCTTCGACAGTGCACAACAACAGGTACGTTACGGTTCTCAGGCGCAGGCGACGGTGAAAATGCTGGTGTGGGCAGGTGAGGACCCCGACTTGCGTGCGCATTTCTTTGCCACCTACATATATAACAACGAGCAATGGCGGCCGGACGGCATTACCCACTTTATCGTCGTAACTGATAACGAAGAGCTGAAAAGCAATCCGGACAAGACCGGTCTGGCGCAATCGCTGGCACAGGTCTGCATGGACTTTTACGGCTACAAGAACACGAATCGGTTTAACGCCGTGAACTTTTTCATCACTGACAAGATACACAAGACACCTGCCCAGACGTACCAACTCGCCCTGAGAGAAGCCAATCCCGATGCGTCTCTCTACAAGGCCGGTCGTGCCGTACGCCAGCAGGGAACGCCATGGATGGTCCAGGTGCAGACGGACTTCATTGCCAAGCGTGAAGCCTTCAAGGTCGCCGAACAACAGCGCATCGAAGCGGAAAAGCAGCGGCTGGCACAACTGCGCGCCCGCCACCAGTCCGCGCTTGACCAACAGTACCAGCAACTCGCCGCAGCGGCTAATTACGACAGGGTACGGTTCTACACGACGCTGATGCTGGACGGTGATCGCATGAAGAACAACCGCATCGATTTCACTTCAAACCGTAACTACTATGACAACACCCTGGGTAGTGCTGTTGTCCTCAGCCACCCGGCCCGGCACCTCGACCAGGTCAATGACGGCAAGGCTGTACTCGGTGCACCAATGTTCATGCTGGTAGAGGCGGACGACGGCGAGATCGAGAAACCCTACCCTATGGTCGTTACGCGCAGTGATGCTTCCGCAGAGCTGGATGACTGGATGCTGGTCAGGACGGGACCGGAATTCGGCTTCCACTTCAATGATGATGGTATGCCGGTTTTTGAAATCACCATAGAGAATGCCATTGCCTGCAAATCCGACAAGTGCCTTGATGAAATGGATGCAGCAAACATGATGAAAACCTGGTATGCAGACGACGATATGGAATTCGCTGCTGTCAGCGCACCATAAGGAGCCGACACCATGAGCCAGACAAGCAAAAAGCCTCTCGTACTGGGTATTGCCGGGGGGATAGTCGCGCTGCTGATCGCCGGCTACATGTTCGCGTCCAGTGCGGGTGTAGATAAATTCGAGGATTTTCTCTACGACAAGGACCTGACCGGGGCACTGCGTTACCGTGACGCGTCCTACTCGCCACTCAGCGACACTATCACCCTTGAAGACGTGGAGCTGGAAGTCGTGGTAATGGAAATGGGCCCGCAGAAAGAGCAGGTAACGGGTCAGCTCGACATGCTCTCCATCGAGGGCGCCAGCGACGAAAGCAAGCGCCGTATCGACTTCAGCGGCTACGAACTCGTCACCCGGCCGAGCGACAGCGAGCGCAAGGCGAATGTACTGTACCAGGTACTTGACGAACCGCTGAAGTTTATCCACCGCATGGGCATAGAACAGACCCGCCTGGACGGCAGCGTTGCCTACGATTGGGACAAGGAAGATGAGAACCTCGTACTGGGAGTCAGTCTCGATGCCGAGAACATCGCCAGCTACTCAATTAACCTGACATTGTCACACGCGCGCAAACTGGTCGACATCGATCCCTCGACATTCATGATGGCGGCTTTAATGAATCCAAAAGGACAGATGGAGGAATTCGGCAAGGTTGAATTCGTATCACTGAATGCCAGCGTGGAAGATTACGGATTCATGAAAAAGCTGGCATACCTGGATGCTATCAGCCGCTTCGATTACGGCAGTGTACTCAACAATGATGTTGCATTCGAAGCTGTGGCTGCCGTCCAGAACAGCGAAAGTGACAAGAAACAGATGGCGGAATTCCTCGATGAGGAAAGTATCGAAGCAGTATCCTCATTCAGAGCCAGCGGGGGTGACCTGAAGGTGTCAGTGGAGACCAAAAGACCAGTGCGATTCGCAGACCTGGTGAAGGATGACAAGCTACATCGCGACATCAGGATCGAAATAGACGACTAGGAGAGGTTTGTAGTCGTCCAGGTAACAAACTCATCCAGGGTATTTGAGATATGCGCCAATTTTCTGCGCCTGATGACCGTGACTCAGGATGCTTGCCAGTCGCGAAGGGCCTATTGTAACCGGGGTGCGGGTTGCTTTTATTCCGGGTCGCCCTTGCCGGTCCTGAAAACAATATCACCGTACCAGGCAACAGCAGACTCATGCGTGTTGTCTGTATCCGTCATAATGGCCACGCCGGATATCTTTGCGGGTTCCTCACCAAAGGCCTTTTGGTAATCCGTGTAGACATTGCGACTCTCCGTGACCCACTGCTGTAACTTCTCCTCGCCGCTTTCAACAACAAACATCATGACCCTGTCGGTGTAGGCATTGGGAATCATGGTATCGACCGGAGTGTTACTTCCCCAGATGTAGGATATGGCCCGGTAGGGTACATCCTGCCCCCGAATGAGCCGGACGGCTTCGTGTTCCAGTCTCTCCAGGTAGCCGGCCTTGTCGGGATCAAACGCGAAGGTAATATATAGCCTCGCGGGGTAGTCGTCTCCGTCCTTGCTTGTTACATCACCCTGCTGCAGGACGTTGTTCACTTTCCAGCGCCACTCGATGACAGGGTATTCGTGCGGAGAAATCGAGATTGCCCGCGTCAGGCCGGAAGCAGATTGCTCACTGACGGCCTTGACGACAACCGTGCCCCCCGCTTCCACCAGGGAATAATCTGTATGCCGTTCGATCCGGCTGAAGGTCAGCGGCTGCCAGCCATCCGGCAGGGTTTGACTGGACCTGGATAAGGAGAATATACCGGCTTCAACATATCCGGGTGACTCGGCATGTGCGAACCCGGATGCCATGAACAGGCATGCAACCCGCAGCAGGAGGTAGCGGTTAACATATGCACCCGGTAACGCCCCCCTAACCAAACCTGCCACCCTTGCCAGGCAGTTATCTTGTTTTGATCCCCTCACCCCAGGCCTTTTATGCCCGCTTTTTGGGTGCTCCCTGTGGAGGGTGTCGCAAAACGCGGTTCTCTGCAGGTTGGTGCTGAGGTACGAAGCCCAACATGCTTGTTTGATCAGGCACCTGTTGTTGGGCTTCATGCTTCAGTCCAACCTGCAATAGACATTTACAATACCCTCCTGCGGGAGAGGGAATTTATGGGGCAGTAGTGGTGCAAGATGCCTTTATTTCAGCAGCGCATCGATGGAAAATCCTTCCAGTTCCAGGATGCGTTTCAGTTTCCGCAGTGCATCCATCTGGATCTGGCGCACCCGCTCGCGGGTCACCCCGATCTCCCGGCCGACCTCTTCCAGCGTCGACACCTGGTGGCCGTGCAGGCCGAAGCGGCGCTCGACGACTTCCCGCTGCTTGGCACTTAACTGCGCAAGGCATTCCTCGATATTCGAATGCACGTCTTCCTGTTGCAGCGCATCGACGGGGTCGATCGCATTGCTGTCGGGGATGGTTTCCAGCAGGGTCTTGTCCGAGTCATTCATGATGCTGGTGTCGGTCGATGTCGTGCGCTCGTTCAGGCCGAGCATGCGTTCGACATCGCCGATCGGCTTGTCCAGCAACTGCGCGATTTCCTCCGCGCTGGGTTCGTGATCGAGTTTTTGCGCCAGGCTGCGCGCGGCGCGCAGGTAGGTGTTGATTTCCTTGACCACGTGAATCGGCAGGCGAATGGTGCGCGTCTGGTTCATGATTGCACGCTCGATGGTCTGCCGGATCCACCAGGTCGCGTAGGTCGAGAAACGGAAGCCGCGCTCGGGGTCGAACTTCTCAACCGCGCGGATCAGGCCAAGATTGCCCTCCTCGATGAGATCGAGAAACGCCAGGCCGCGATTCATGTAGCGCCGTGAAATTTTCACAACCAGCCGCAGGTTGCTCTCGATCATGCGTTTGCGGGCAGACTCGTCTCCCTTCTGGGCCAGCCGCGAGAAATACACCTCTTCTTCCGCGCTAAGCAGGGGGGATGCCCCGATCTCGCTGAGATAGAGACGCGTCGGGTCGTGCGCATCGGGGCCATGCAATTTCGCCGCACGCGGCGGCGGCGCCGGCTTCTTCCGGGGCGAATCCTTGCTGTCGCCGGAGTCCTTGTCTTTGGCCACACTCTCCCCCACTGTAATTGTATTGCCGGCCGTCACGCATGCCGGCATGGCGGGCTGCGGGTCAGCTCTTCGGCAGATAGCTCAACGGGTTGACCGGTTTTCCGTCTTTGCGGACTTCGAAATACAAACCCGTCCGGTTGGTGCCACTGCTGCCCATTTCCGCGATTTGCTGCCCTGCCCTGACCTGATCGCCTTCCGAGACCAGCAGCTTGCTGTTGTGCCCGTAGGCGCTGAGCAGATTCTCGTTATGTTTTATGATGATAAGCCTGCCGTAGCCAACGAGTCCACTCCCCGCGTAGACGACCTTGCCGTTGGCGGCTGCCTTTACCGGCTGGCCGTCATGCCCGCCGATATCGATACCCTTCTTGCCGCGCCCGCTGGACTGGTAACTGCGCAGGATTCTGCCGCGCGTCGGCCAGACCCAGTGGCCGTCGTATTGAACCACGCTGGCCGTGTTCGCGGCAGGCACCGCGGACTGACTAGCCGGCGTGGCCGCCGGTGCCGGCAGCGGGGTTGCGGCCGGTACGCGTACCGGCTGCGCCACCGGCCGGGTACGCGCGGCCTTCTCCTGCATCGGGGCCGGCGGGGGCACTGCAGCGGCAGCCTGAAGATCGAGACGCTGGCCCATATAGATGGTGTAGGGATAGCGGATGTGATTGCTGCTGGCAAGCTGCTGGTAGCTGAGTCCATGCGCCCAGGCGATGGAATACAGGGTATCACCACGCTTCACGACATAATGTGATGCCTTGCTGCCTGAGGGGCTGCGCCGGGCCGTCGCGGCGGACCGCGGAACCGATGTCGCCGCGGGTGCGGACTGGTTGCCGCGCGAATCGACCGGCGCCTTGACGGGGCCGCCACCGCAGCCGACCAGCAGCAGCGGTAAAATCCAGACGGGAATGAAACGCAGACGCCGGTGCATTACCTGTTGAAATAGATGAAAGCCACGATAGCTATAATGACCATCAGCCAGCCGAGGCGTTCCACGTAAGTGCGCAGCCGGGTTTCCATGCGCTCCCCGCCCCATGCCATCAGCCCCGCGACCAGGAAGAAACGCCCGCCGCGCCCGATGATGGACCCGGCGATGAACAGCGGCAGGTTCATGGCAAGCGTGCCCGCGGCAATGGTGAATACCTTGTAGGGAATCGGTGAAAATCCGGCCACCAGAATTGCCCAGAAACCCCAGCGGTCGAACCAGCCACGGACATTGAGATACTCCTCCATATGGCCGCTGCGCTGCAGCCAGGGTTCGATCAGGTCAAAGGCATAGTGCCCGATGAGATAGCCAAACAGGCCGCCGATGACCGAGGCCAGCGTGGTCAGGGCCGCGAAGCGCAAGGCACGTCCCGGCTGCGCCATGCTCATGGGCGCCAGCATCACGTCCGGCGGAATCGGGAAGAATGACGACTCCGCGAAACTCAGTCCCGCGAGGTAGCCCCACGCGTGGCGGTGGCGCGCCCAGGTCATGCATTTGTCATACAGCGGGGTAAACAGCTGCATCAGGCCATCCCTCGCAGCAACGGCACGAATATCACCGGATCGAGGTCTTCCCTGTTCATAGCTGTCTCCCTGGCGGGTCACCAGCGTCAGGGTCTGGTAGCTCGGCCCGCCCAGCGGGATGACCAGGCGCCCGCCATCCGGGGACAACTGCTCCAGCAGCGCCGGCGGAATCTCCTCGCTGGCCGCGGTGGTGATAATGGCGTCATAGGGAGCGAACTCGGGCAGTCCCTCGGTGCCGTCCGAGTGGCTCGCGCGGATATTGCGCAGGCCCAGCTTGCGGAACCGCTGCCGCGCCTGGATCGCCAGCGGCTCGATGCGCTCCACGGTGTAGAGCTTCTCGACCAGCGGCGCCAGTATCGCCGCCTGGTAACCGGAGCCGGTGCCAATCTCCAGCACCTTGCGCGGATTGCCGCGCAGAACCAGGTCCGTCATGGCGGCAACGATGTAGGGCTGGGAGATCGTCTGGTTGTAACCGATGGGCAGCGCCGTGTCCTCGTAGGCGCGACTTGCCAGCGCCTCGTCCACGAACAGATGGCGCGGCGTGCTGCTGATCACCTCCAGCACCGCCTCGTTGCGGATGCCTTCTTCCCGCAGGCGCGCCACCAGCCGGTCGCGGGTGCGCTGCGAGGTCATGCCGACTCCCTGGGTCGCGCTGTTCACCCGGTAGTCCCGCCCGGTTCCGCCAGCCAGCTGGCGAGGGTGTCCATGGCGGCATAGCGGGTCAGATCCACATCCAGCGGCGTGACGGAAACGTGGCCGGAACGCACAGCGTGGAAATCCGTACCCGGCCCGGCATCCTGCTCGGAGCCCGCCGGACCCACCCAGTAAACCGTGCGTCCCCGCGGGTCCTGCATCTCGACGACCGGCTCGGATTTGTGTCGATGGCCAAGGCGCGTGGCCTGTATGCCCTGGATCTCGTTATAGGGAATATCCGGGACATTCACATTGAGGATGGTGTCCGCCGGCAGGGTCCCGCCAAGCACGCGGCTGACGAGGTCCACGGTCACCTGCGCGGCGGTTTCGAAGTGCGTCGGCCCATCCGGGCCCGAGGCCAGCGACACCGCAAGGGCGGGAAAACCGAGGAAACGCCCCTCCATGGCGGCGGCCACCGTGCCCGAGTAGAGCACGTCATCGCCCATGTTGGCGCCGGCGTTGATGCCGGCAACGACCATGTCCGGCTCGATATCCAGCAGACCGGTAATGGCCAGGTGCACGCAGTCGGTCGGCGTACCATCAACATAGGTATAACCATTGTCCGCCCGGCGGGCGCGAATCGGGTTGTCCAGCGTCAGCGAGTTGCTGGCGCCGCTGCGATCGCGCTCCGGCGCCACCACCATAACGCTGGCGATAGCGGACAGCGCAGCCGCCAGCACCTGGATGCCCCGGGCCTGGTAGCCGTCATCATTACTGATCAGAATATTCATCCGTCGCGCAATTATTGAAGCCTGCATAATTCGCTGACACACCCGATGTAGCCCGGATGGAACGTACGCCTACATGGAGAAGGTGAGACCGGGAACCGGTCGAGAGACTGGCTTGGGCCATGTAGGCGATAGAGCACCAAAAGTAGGCGCCTTAGGCGATGCAGGAGCAATTGCCGAGAGGAATCCGGGGATGCCGGTTTTCCCCGGATTCCGCTTTGCTGCATCCGGGCTACAAGATTGTTAATCATTTATACAAGTCTCAATAGTTATGGCTCCCCTGTGCGAGCTGTGTAGTATACGGTTTCACGGGAATACAGTTCAAAGGATCATTGCGGACAGATGGCGAAGGCAAAAAAACCGTCAACAGAAGATATTGAACTGTTCCGTCGCAGCGTCGGCCCGGTGCGAAAAATCAGCTGCGACCGCGTCAGACCGGCACACAAACCACCCCCGCCCCGTCCCCGGAAGCACCCGGAAGCGGACATGCCGGAGATGCCGGACAATTTCTCCGACGCTTACGACCCCGGCAGTGTCAACGCGGAAGAAACCCTGTATTTCGCCCGGCCCGGCGTGCAGCAGCGGCAACTGCAGCGCTTCCGGCGTGGCCAGCTGTCCTGCGCCGCCGAACTCGACATGCACGGCATGACCACCGCCACCGCCCGCAGTGAACTGATGGCCTTTATCGCGCACTGCGGCGCACGGCGAATTCGCTGCGCGCGCATCATTCATGGCAAGGGCTACGGTTCGGGCTGCTCCGCGCCGGTGCTGAAAAACCGCCTGAACAGCTGGCTGCGCCAGCATCACGATGTCCTCGCCTTCAGCTCGGCGCAGGCACGCCACGGCGGCAGCGGTGCACTCTACGTGCTGCTGCGTTCAACCGGCTGACAGCAACTCCCTGAGGACACTGGTCGCATAGGCACCGGGCGGCAGCGAGAATTCCAGGCACAGGGCGTCCGCCGCCGGCTGCTGCCATTCCAGGTCATCCACCGTGAGGCGCAACGCCCGCCGCTCCTGCTTCAAACCGGCCGCTTCCAGCCCGACCTGCCAGTCGCTGTAGCCGGCAAGCACCGCTGTTTCCAGCGCCAGGGACTCCGCCTCCACCGGCGCTGCGCCGCGGCCGTGCAGGGGTCCGGTGGGATGCACGTCGTGTTCCGCAACACGCTGCTGCAATTCGGCATCGACCTCAGCAGCGACGAAGTAGCTGTGACTGCCCTGCAATTGCATGGCATCGCCCGGCAACGCCCGGTTCCAGCTGCCTTCGCTGACGCGCCGGGAAAGCACGGCATTGAACAGCAGTGAGCGCGCCGCTGACAGCACCAGGCCACGTTGATGACGCGACAGACGCATGCGTGGATTTCTGAACAACCGCTCGGCGGTTCGCAGGTTGCTGCCGCCGCGACCGAAACGCTGTTCCCCGAAATAGTTCGGCACACCTTCCGCGGCGATGGTTTCGAGGCGCTGCCGCAGTAGTGCGGGATCGGCGACCAGGTCGCGCACGACGAGGCGGAAGCGGTTGCCCCGCAGGGCGCCGCGGCGCAGCTTGCGGCTGTGACGTGCCTCCCGCAGGATGCTGATGTCGGGAGACCCGAGCGTGGACCAGTCGGGTGCCGCGCTCCCCGGCAGGTGTACCGAGAACCACTGCTCGGTGACCGCCTGGCGGTCCTTGAGACCCGCATAACTGACATCGCGCAGCGGCACCCCGGCGCAACGTGCCAGCAGTGTCGCGACATCGGCGGTATTCTGCAGGCGCTTGCGGACCAGCAGCCAGACATGCTCGCCGTCACCTTCCGGTTCCAGCAGCGGGATCTCGGTGACCTGGAAGTCTTCCGGCGCCACGCGCAGGCGACCGCTCGCCGCCGCATCCCCCCAGGCATGGGCCACGTCCTGCACGGGGTTTTCAGTTGGGACAGTCAAAATCCGGGTTCCTTTCATTCAATCACTGATGGTGTTCACGCCCTGAATTGTGTACCTCAACGCTAAGGAGTGCACACACTTTCCAGACAATAGGCGCAAAATACGCACAGGCAGCGCACTGATTCGAAACAAGGTGCGCGCCAAACAAGCCACGGTCGTGACCAGTCGCAGGTTGGGCTGAATGAAGTGAAGCCCAACATGATGAGGCTGACGAGGTTTCAGATCGTTGGGCTTCGCAGGCTCAGCCGAACCTGCAGGCTACCTCTGTGGAGAGTAATATTTCTGCAACGCCCTGAAACCGCCAACAACACGTCATTCACCAAATGCACAGGAGTGTCCGGGACGCAGCAGAAACAGACATTAGTAACGTTAAGCATCAGCGGTTGGTGAAAGTGGCGCGCATTTTTGCATTGGCAAGAATCGCGAAACTTTTGGCAATCCACTGGATGCACTGGATGCACTGTGCCCCATACTCTTATACTCATACGTCTTGCAGCAGTGGCTTTGCCCCCTTGACTCCTCTTTTCCGTGCAGCCTACTTCAGTAGCATTTGTATATGAAATGTAGTGCCCACATTGATATCGGAGGTCACCGCCATATTTCCCTGATGCTGCTCGGTAATAATAAAGTACGCAAATGACAGCCGCTTGCCTGCATCATAACCCACTTCAGGCGTATCTTTTCTGACGAACGGTTCGAACAAATACAACAGCTCTTCATTAGTTAAACCTACACCATTATGCTGGATTCTTATCCAGAAACTGTCATAACTTACATTCATTTGAATCTTGATGACTGGCTTATGATCGGGATCATTCACCCGGCCCAGAGCATCATAGGCGTGACGAAACAAACTGAGAAAAGCCTGCTGCAACTCAGTCACATAACAGGGGATCATTGGCAAATCTTTTTCATAGTTTCTTACGATCTGTATGTCTGTGAACCTGAGCCCCGGCGGAGCTGATAACACATCACCAGCCAGTTCCAGGGTATGCTCCATAACGTCGACGATATTGGAAAGCTGTTTTCTGTCACTGCGCCCGCGGGCGAATTCCTGCAAATTCTGGACAATTGATGCCACTTTCTCGCCTTTCTCATAGACATGCGATAACAAACTACTGAGTTTTTCAGGCATACCATTGCTCGTGATTTCATTCATATGCCGGGTGCTATCAGAAAGCAAATGCTGAAAGGTTCTCAAGTCGAATAAAATTGACTGGAGCGGCATGTTGATATCATGTGCCATTGACGATGCCAGTTCACCCATGGATGAAATTTTGTCATTCTGGATCAGCATATTTTCGGCGAGTATTTTCTTGGTCACGTCATCAATCATGATCACCACACCGGTTTCAACCTGGCCCTGAAGTGGATAGATGGTAATATCAAAATAGTATTGACCGCGCTGACTGTGTTTGATGGTGATCGTTTCATTCTTTTCCATGGCTTCGCCAACCTGACCAGGCGACACAGTAATTATCGGGTAGGCATCCCACAGAATTTTGCCCAAAACATCTTCTGCTTTTATGCCGGTAATATCTTCAGCCCGCTTGTTCCATTGGGTGATCTGCCCATCCTTGTTTACGCCAACCAACATCAGCGGCATGGATCTCAGGATATTCTTTATATAAGACTCTGAAGCACGCAGTCTGGACGCAGTACTCACGTGCTTGGCTATCTCGTTTTCCAACAGTTTATTGGTTTCTTTCAGTAAGCGATTTGACTCATCCAGCGTGGCTGTGCGTTCCTGCACACGCAACTCAAGTCCATTACGAATCGCCTTTAGTTCCAGATTGGATTCACGGACTTTTCGCCGCGTAAAGAAAAGATTTATGACTGCTATCGATAACAACAGGATCAGTATACCGCCGGACCAGTTGGCGACATGCTGCCAGTTGGTTGAACCATCCGGATACTTGAATTGCATTCTCAAGCCAGCATATAAAGGCTGGCTTTGCAGAAATACCAATATAAACAAGAGGTGTCTCATCATTTTTAGCAACAGCATCTTCTTACCCAAGAACGGCCGCACAGGCATTCATGGATAGATAGAGATCTTTCCAGAAATTCCAGAAATCCCGGGGAACTGATTAACGCTATCCAGTGATGCATGCTACGGTCCCCGAAATACAGGTGTGGCCTTCCAACTGACCATGACTTTTAAACCCCAACAGATCTACAAACAAGAAATATCACAAGTAATGACGAAGCAATCTGTAAGCTGTTGATTCACTGGTTACGGGATTGCTTCGCTGGTCACTCCCGGCATGGCCCAGGCCAGCTTCTCGACCGGTTCCCGGCCTCACCTTCTCCCGGTACATCGCGCTCGCAATGACGCAGCAGGTGAATCAATCAGAGGTTCCTTAACTTTCCCCGGGGTAAACGGACGCCCCGAAAACCGTCGCGCAAGGAATGATAATCAGTTTAACCCTTTCCTGCTTCTGTACGGTCAGATAATCGCGCGCGCCTCGTTCAGCCATCCAGCAGGATGACGGCCAGCGCGGCGATCCCCTCTTCCCTGCCGGTGAATCCAAGATGTTCGGTGGTGGTCGCCTTGACATTGACCTGGCGCGTGTTCACCTGCAGGTCGGCGGCGATGTGTGCGCGCATGTCCTCGACGTACGGCGCCAGCCGCGGCGCCTGCGCGATAATGGTGATGTCGACATTGACGACGCGATAGCATTCGCTGGCGACCAGTTCCAGGCAGCGACGCAACAGCAGGCGACTGTCGATGCCCTTGTAGGTCGGGTCGCTCGGTGGGAAATGCCCGCCGATATCCCCGAGCCCGGCCGCGCCGAGCAACGCGTCGCACACGGCATGCAGTACCACGTCACCGTCCGAGTGCGCCTCCAGGCTACGCTGCGCGGGAATCTCTACGCCGCCCAGCACCAGCCTGCCGCCATCCCTGAAGGCGTGCGCGTCAAACCCCTGTCCGATTCTCATCATTGCTTTCCTGTCCTCAGGTAGAACGCTGCCAGTTCCAGATCGGCCGGCAGCGTGATCTTGATGTTGTCGCGATGCCCCTGCACCATGCGCGGCCGGTAACCGGCCAGCTCCATGGCGGATGCCTCGTCGGTAACCATGCTGTGAGTGACGATGGCCTGCCGCAGGGAGGCGCGCAATGGTTCGAGTCGAAACATCTGCGGTGTCAGGGCATGCCAGAGCCCGCCGCGATCAACCGTGGCCGCAACCCGCCCGTCCGCGCCAACGCGCTTCATGGTATCGGCAACCGGCACACCCAGCAGGCCGCCGTCGCTGTCCTCAGCCACGCCGGCCAGCAATGCCTGGATGTCGTCCCGGCGCACGCAGGGACGCGCGGCATCGTGTACCAGCACCCAGTCAGTTGCAGCGGCCTTGCCGGCCAGGGCATCCAGCCCGTTGAGCACGGAGTGACAGCGCTCCGCGCCGCCGTGCACGACGTCCAGGGATTGATTCGCGTAGCGTGGCTGGAGCTCTGTCCAGGCGCTGTCATCAGGAGCGACGACCAGCACCACGCCGGTAATTGCCTCGATGGCCAGCAGGGTATCCAGGGTATGCTCCAGCACCGTGCAGTCGCCCAACCGCAGGTATTGCTTGGGCAGCGCCGCGCCCATGCGCGTGCCGCTGCCGGCGGCCGGCACGATGGCCCAGTAAGCGGGTTCAGCTTGCATAAGAGGGGTTCATACGTTCTTTGGCAGATGCTGTCCGGCCATTTACCCGCAGCGGCTGCCGCTATTCCACCAGCTGGTAGAAGGTCTCGCCTTCCTTGACCATGCCGAGATCTTCCCGCGCATGCTCCTCGATGGCATCCAGGCCCTGCTGCAGGTCCCGCACCTCGGCCTCCAGGGCGGCATTGCGTTCGCGCAGCTGCAGGTTCTCCTCGCGCTGCGCCTCGACCTCGCGATGCAGCTCCCAGACTTCCTGCAAGCTGCCGTCACCGAACCACAGGCGGTACTGCAGGTAGACGAGCATCAGCAACAGCAGAATGAGCAGCTTCCTCATGGCCTGTCACGCCCCGGGAAACCGCTCGCGAAATCCCTGCCGTCGCGCTGCACTCAGCCCGCAGCCAGGTGCCGGAAGGCAGACCGCCCGGCATAGCTGGCCTGGTCGCCGAGTTCTTCTTCAATGCGTATCAGCTGGTTGTATTTTGCCACCCGGTCGGAACGCGACATGGAGCCCGTCTTGATCTGGCTTGCCGACGTCCCCACGGCGATATCGGCGATGGTGACGTCCTCGGTCTCGCCGGAACGGTGTGACACCACCGCCGTGTAACCGGCATCCGCGGCCATGCGAATGGCGTCCAGCGTTTCCGTCAGGGTACCGATCTGGTTCAGCTTGATGAGAATCGAGTTGGCGATGTGCTTGTCGATGCCTTCCTTGAAAATCTTCGTATTGGTAACGAACAGGTCGTCGCCGACCAGTTGCACCTTGTCGCCGAGTCGTTCGGTCTGCAGCTTCCAGCCGTCCCAGTCACTCTCGTCCAGGCCGTCCTCGATGGAAATAATCGGATACTGCGCGACCCAGCCCGCCAGGTACTCGGTGAACTCGGCGGAAGTGAATTCGCGGCCCTCGGAGGCCAGCACGTACTTGCCGTCGCGATAGAACTCGGAACTGGCGGCGTCCAGGCCCAGGTAGATGTCTTTTCCTGCGACATAACCGGCCTTGTCGATCGCTTCCAGGATCACCTCGATGGCCGCCTCGTTGGACGGCAGGTCGGGGGCAAAACCACCCTCATCGCCGACGGCAGTGTTCAGGCCGCGGCCGTTGAGCACGCTTTTCAGCGCGTGGAATACCTCCGCGCCGTAGCGCACGGCCTCGCGCACGCTGCCGGCACCGACCGGCAGTATCATGAACTCCTGCAGGTCGACGCTGTTGTTGGCATGGGCACCGCCATTAATGATGTTCATCATGGGCACCGGCATCTGCAGTGGCCCCGGACCGCCCAGCATGCGGTACAGCCCGATGCCCTGTTCGCTGGCTGTAGCCTGGGCATTTGCCAGGGATACGGCAAGCAGGGCATTCGCGCCCAGCCGTCCCTTGTTCTCGGTGCCGTCCAGTTCGATCATCAGCCGGTCTATCTCTGCCTGCTCACTCGCTTCGTGGCCCAGCACGGCGTCACGGATCACGCCGTTGACGTGCGCCACCGCCTTGCTGACGCCCTTGCCGCCATAGCGGCTCTTGTCACCGTCGCGCAGTTCCACCGCCTCGCGGGTACCGGTCGACGCACCTGATGGCACGGCCGCACGCCCGACGGCGCCGGACTGCAGTTTCACCTCGGCCTCGACCGTGGGGTTGCCGCGCGAATCGATGATTTCGCGTCCTTTTACTTCTGCTATTGCTGACATCTCTACTCCGCAAATCTTTTGTTAATGTTTGTTTCCCGGGAATCCGTTTTCAAGTGCTAACAGGCACCAGGATTAAAGTAATTCAGATTCCGGCAGGCTGCCGGACTTGATGGTGGCGTCGATCTGCTGCAGCGTGGCGAGCAGTTCCTGCATGCGCCCCAGCGGCCAGGCGTTCGGCCCGTCGCTCAGCGCCTCTGCCGGGCGCGGGTGCGTTTCCATGAAGATACCGGAGATACCTGCCGCGACAGCAGCACGAGCCAGCACCGGCACGAATTCCCGCTGCCCGCCGGAGCTTTCTCCCTGGCCGCCCGGCAGCTGTACCGAGTGAGTGGCATCGAACACCACGGGCACGCCGCAGTTGCGCATCACCGCCAGGCCACGCATGTCGGACACCAGGTTGTTGTAGCCAAAGGAGACGCCGCGCTCGCACACCATGATTTGATCATTACCGGTTGCCAGCGCCTTGTCGGAGACATTCTTCATGTCCCAGGGCGACAGGAACTGGCCCTTCTTGATATTCACCGGGATTCCCTGGCGCGCCACGTTCTGGATGAAGTTGGTCTGGCGACAGAGGAAGGCCGGCGTCTGCAGGACATCAACGACGGCGGCGACCTCCTGCAGCGGGGTGTCTTCATGAACATCCGTCAGCACCGGCACGCCCAGCTGGGCCTTGACGGTTTCCAGGATGCGCAGACCGGCATCCAGACCGGGGCCGCGAAAACTCTTGTATGAGGAACGGTTGGCCTTGTCAAAGGACGACTTGTAGATAAACGGCATACCCAGTGCCGTGGTGATTTCCTGCAGGCGCCCCGCGGTCTCGATGGCAAGCGCCTCGCTCTCGATGACACAGGGGCCGGCAATCAGAAACAGCGGCTGATCGAGTCCCGCATCGAACCCGCACAGCTTCATGCCGGCACTCCAGTAGAACTCGTCATTGCGGTGGTCATATGAGGGTTAACAGGCCCTGAATCAGGCACACGCGGTTCACGCATCGGCACGGGCCACTGCCGCGGCGGGTTCGGCCATGCCGTGACGCTCGTGGTAGGCGCGTGCCGCCTTGACGAAACCGGTAAACAGGGGATGACCGTCCCGCGGTGTCGAGGTGAACTCGGGATGGAACTGGCAGGCCAGGAACCAGGGGTGCCCGGGGATTTCTACCATCTCGACCAGTTCGCCGTCGATAGACATGCCCGACATGACCAGCCCCTTCTGTGCAAGCTGCTCGCGGTAGTCGTTGTTGAACTCGTAGCGATGGCGATGGCGCTCGACAATGCTGTCCTGCCCGTAGGCGCTCTGTGCCAGACTGCCGGGCTGCAGTACGCAGCGCTGCCCGCCAAGACGCATGGTCCCGCCGAGGTCGGAATCCTCGCTGCGCTGCTCCAGGCCGCCGTCCTCGCGCTGCCATTCCGTGATCAGGGCAATCACCGGGTGCGGGGTGTCCTGGTTGAATTCCGTCGAATGCGCCCCTTCCAGGCCGGCAACATGGCGGGCAAACTCGATGACTGCGACCTGCATGCCGAGACAGATGCCCAGGTAGGGAATCTGCTGCTCGCGGGCATAGCGCACCGTCGCGATCTTGCCCTCGACGCCGCGCTCGCCGAAGCCGCCGGGAACCAGAATGGCGTCAGCACCCTCGAGCACGCCAATGCCGTCGGTTTCGATGCTCTCGGAATCCACGTAGCGGATATTCACATTCGTCAGGGTGTGAATCCCGGCGTGGGTCAGGGCCTCGGACAGGGATTTGTAGGATTCGGTCAGGTCAACATACTTGCCGACCATGACGATGGTGATCTCGCCCTCGCGCCGGGCGTTGTCGCGCACCACCTTTTCCCATTCACTCAGGTCGGCGGGCCCGGCATCGATGTGCATTTTCTCCACGACGATGTCGTCGAGATGCTGCTCGTGCAGCAGCAGGGGAATCTTGTAGATACAGTCGACATCCACTGCCGAGATCACGGCGCGTTCCTCGACATTGGTAAACAGCGCCACCTTGCGGCGCTCTGCCGGAGGCAGTGGCCGGTCGGCGCGGCACAGCAGGATATCCGGCTGGATACCGATGGAACGCAGTTCCTTGACCGAGTGCTGCGTCGGCTTGGTCTTGATTTCGCCGGAGGCTGCGATATAGGGCACCAGCGTCAGGTGCATGAACAGGGCGCGCTCGTGTCCCAGTTCCACGCCCATCTGCCGGATCGCCTCCATGAACGGCAGCGACTCGATGTCGCCGACCGTGCCGCCGATCTCGACCATGGCGATGTCGGCATCACCGGCACCCTTGCGAATGCTTTCCTTGATCTCGTCGGTGATATGCGGAATCACCTGCACCGTGGCACCGAGGTAGTCGCCGCGGCGCTCCTTGCGGATAACGTTCTCGTAGATCTGTCCGGTGGTGAAGTTGTTCGCCTGCGTCATGGTGGTGCGGACGAAGCGCTCGTAATGCCCCAGGTCGAGGTCGGTTTCTGCGCCGTCGTTGGTCACGAAGACCTCGCCGTGCTGGAACGGACTCATGGTCCCGGGGTCGACATTGATATAGGGATCGAGCTTGAGCAGCGTAACTTTCAGGCCGCGTGTTTCAAGCAGGGTACCCAACGAGGCCGATGCGATGCCTTTGCCCAACGAGGACACGACACCGCCGGTGATGAAGATATATCGGGTCATTAACAGCCTGGAGATCGGGTGCGACACTATTGCCGCAAGACGGGATCACACGTTACCAGATTGCCGCGACCACCTCAATTGCCGACAGCTCCCGGGGCGGGATTTTTTCCCGCGGTGCGCTGCGGCTCAGCCGCGGTCCCAGTCAATCCGCAACCCGGCATCCGTCGGCCCGGCCTGGAAAGGCTCGCACACCCACAGGCCGGCAACGACGGCAAGCTCGTCGCCGATATAGATCAACGGGATACGGGTACGCTCCCAGGGGGGAATGGCGTGTTCCTGGAACAGCTTCTTGAGGCTGTGGTGATGGCGGCGGCCGGCTGGCCGGCAGCACTCACCGCCCTGCCGCCAGCGGACCTGGACGCCGTTCGCCGCCAGTGACTGGCGGATGCCGCAGCCGGTGCCCGGCGTCACCCGCAACACCCCCCCTGCCTGCGGCAGACTCAGTGGTGCATTCAACGACCACGCCACATCCTGCTGCCGTACCGGGGTGGCTTGCACGGACAACAGGTAGAGCGTATCGCGGTAACGGCGGACTTCATGACTGCCGCAACGGACACAGGGTTCCGCATCCTGCCGGCTGGCCAGGACATCCTGCAGGATATGGGCAAGGATCACCGCGGGCGGGAACACATCGGTATGCGACCGGATCCAGTGTCGCAGTACGTTGCGGCGGCGCGCGGCCGGCAGGCTTTCAAGGCCCGCAACCGACAGGGTGCCGGTATGCCGGCCCTGCACATGCTGCAGGTCCAGTTCGGCCAGCTGCCCAACCAGGTCCGCGGCCTCGGCGCAGTGAGCGGCGCTGCGTGCCAGGCTGGACGCGGCCGCGGGCCAGCGCTGCCGCAACACCGGCATGACGCTGGCCCGCAGGAAGTTCCTGTCGAATGCGGTGTCCCGGTTGCTGGGATCCTCGACCCATGCCAGGCCACGGCTGAGCGCCCAGGCATGCAGGTCGCTGCGCGGGTATTCCAGCAGCGGACGCAGGTGCAGCCCGTTGCCGAAGGTCTGCAATTCCGGCATCGCCGCCAGGCCGTGTACACCGCTGCCGCGCAGCAATTGCAGCAACAGGGTCTCTGCCTGGTCGTCCCGGTGCTGCGCGGTCAGCAGGCAGTGCCCGGCGGGCAGCCAGCGGCCGAGCGCCGCATAGCGCGCGGCCCGGGCCGCGGCCTCGGGACTTTCACCCGGACCGGCCGCGGCATCGACGGGCAGTGACACGTAGCGGACCCCGAGTCCCTCGCAGACCTGCCGGCAATGTGCCTCCCATTCAGCAGCGTGCGCCTGCAGCCCGTGGTTAACATGGACCGCGCCGATTTCCACCTGCAGCCGGTCGGCGCCGGCGTGCAGGGCGTGCAGTAGTACACTGGAATCCAGGCCGCCGCTGCAGGCAACCCAGTAAGCGGGCGCAGGCGCATGGCGCCGCAGTTGCTGCAACAGGCTTTCAGGGGAAAACGGCATCGGGGCGGCCGGTGACTACCGGCTTGCAAGGCGTCGTCAGCCGCTATAATGCCCGTAGGCCATCAGGCGCTGGTAACGGGCTTCAATCAGTTCTTCCGGCGGGGTCTGCTCCAGCTGTTCCAGGGACTCGAGGATGGCCGCCTTGATGTTCCCGGCCGTGGCATCGACATCGCGGTGCGCGCCGCCCAGGGGTTCGCTGATGACCCGGTCCACCAGACCGAGCTCACTCAGTCGCGCGGACGTGATGCCGAGGGCCTCGGCGGCATCGGAAGCCTTTTCGGCACTCTTCCAGAGGATGGAGGCACAGCCTTCCGGCGAGATCACCGAGTAAGTGCTGTACTCCAGCATCAGGGTGCGGTCACCGACCCCGATGGCGAGGGCGCCGCCCGAACCGCCCTCGCCGATGACCGTGCAGATCACCGGAGTACGCAGGCGCGCCATGACAAGCAGATTCCTGGCAATCGCCTCGCTCTGGCCACGTTCCTCGGCCCCGATACCCGGGTAGGCACCCGGCGTATCGATAAAGGTGAGTACCGGCAGCTTGAAGCGCTCCGCCATTTCCATCAGTCGCAGGGCCTTGCGATAACCTTCCGGACGCGGCATGCCGAAATTGCGGTGCAGTTTTTCCTTGGTGTCCCTGCCCTTCTGCTGACCGATGACCATCACGGGCCTGTCATCCAGCCGGGCGATGCCGCCGACGATGGCGTGATCGTCGGCATAGTGCCGATCGCCATGCAGTTCCTCGAAGTCGGTGAACAGGCGGACAATGTAATCCAGTGTGTAGGGCCGCTGCGGATGCCGCGCCAGCTGGGAAATCTGCCAGGATGTCAGGTTCGAAAAGATGGATTCCGTCAGGGTGCGACTTTTCTCACGCAGCTTCGCGACTTCCTCGTTGATATTGACGTCGGCGTCATCGCTGACGTAACGCAATTCATCGATCTTTGCCTCAAGTTCGGCGATCGGCTGTTCAAATTCCAGGAAATTGATATTCATTGATTATTCCGCTGACACTTGCAATTGCCGTCAAAGGTACCGTTTCCGCTGGCCATTAACAAGTCGCCACCGGTGTCCGGGCAGGCGCGTGCCGCACTCAGACATACTCCACCAGGACGCGGTCCTGACCGGCCAGGTCCCGCAGGCGATGCAGCAACTCATCGGTGGGATGCACCGCCCATTCCTCGCCCAGCGCCACCCGCGCCTGCGCCTCGCTGCCGAGATAATCGATGCACACGCGGCAGTGTCCGGTGCGAAACGGCTGCAGGATATCGGCCAGGTGCGTGACGAAACCATTGCCCGCCTGGCGGGACTCAACGCCCACCACCAGCCGCCGCGCAAACAGTTCCCGCGCCTGGTCGATGTCGTAGATGCTCTGCGCCGTAACCTGGAAACCGCCGGTGTAGTCATCCAGTCCCAGCCCGCCCTGGATCACCAGCACCTTGTCCTTGCCGAGCAGGGCCTGGTGCCGGTCATAGACCTCCGGAAAAACGCGCACGTCCAGCCGCGCCGTGCGGTCATCCAGGGTGAGGAAGGCAATTTTTCCACCGCGCTGGGTCTTGCGGACCCGCATGCTCATCACCAGGCCGGCAATGGTCACGGCGCGATCACCGCTGCCCGGGCGGCCGCCGCGGCTTTCCGTCGGCGTCGACAGGCCGCTGCACATGGCCGCGAGCTCCGCCAGCTTGCCGCTGATGATGTGCGCCAGTTCCGGTTCGTAGCGGTTGATCGGGTGCCCGGTCAGGTAGAGCCCGAGGGTTTCCTTCTCGCCCTGCAGGCGCTGCTCCTCTTCCCATTCCGGCAGTTCCTGCTTGCCGGTGACGGGCGCCACGCCCGGATCGGCACCGCCAAACAGGTCATTCTGGCCGGTATTCAGATCACGCGAACGCTGTTCGGCCAGTTGCAATGCCTGGGCGAGGTTGGCCTGTTGCGTGGCACGGGTCTCGCCCAGCGAGTCCAGCGCGCCGGCGCGGATGAGCGCGTCGAAGACGCGCCGGTTCACCTTGCGCAGGTCGACGCGCTGGCACAGGTCGAACAGATCGGCAAAGGGCCCGCCGGCAGCACGTTCCGCCAGCATGCCCTCGATGGCCCCCTGGCCCACGCCCTTGATCGCCCCGAGGCCGTAGACGACGGTGTCGCCGGTTTGCTCGGTGAAGTGGTAATTCGACTGGTTGATGTCCGGCGGCACGACTTTCAGCTGCATGTCGCGGCACTCTGCAATCAGGTGCACCACCTTGTCGGTGTTGTCCATGTCCGCGGACAGTACCGCTGCCATGAAGGCGGCCGGGTAATGCGCTTTCAGCCAGGCCGTCTGGTAGGAGACCAGGGCATAGGCAGCGGAGTGGCTCTTGTTGAAACCGTAGCCGGCGAACTTCTCCATCAGGTCGAAGATGCCTTCCGCAACCTTCGCATCGACGCCACGCTTTTCTGCACCTTCCATGAAAATGCTGCGCTGCTTGGCCATTTCCTCGGCCTTCTTCTTGCCCATGGCGCGGCGCAGCATGTCGGCACCGCCCAGCGTGTAGCCGGCCAGCACCTGTGCGATCTGCATCACCTGTTCCTGGTAGAGGATGATGCCGTAGGTGGGCTTCAGTATCGGTTCGAGGTCCGGGTGCGGATACTTGATGATGGCGCCGTGCTTGCGCGCGATGAAATCGTCAACCATGCCGGACTGCAGGGGCCCCGGTCGGAACAGCGCCACCAGCGCCACGATATCCTCGAACGTATCCGGCTGCAGACGCCGGATCAGGTCCTTCATGCCAGTGGATTCCAGCTGGAAGACCGCGGTAGTCCCCGAGGCCTTGAGCAGGTCGAAGCTGGCCTTGTCTTGCAGCGGAAGGGTATTGATGTCCACGGGCGGCTGCTGGTCCGCGGTGCGGCGCGCGTTGATGGTCTTCAGGGCCCAGTCGATGATCGTCAGGGTACGCAGCCCGAGAAAGTCGAACTTCACCAGGCCGACCGCCTCGACATCATCCTTGTCGAACTGGCTGACCAGCGCCTCGCCACCCTGCTCGCAGTACAGCGGCGTGAAGTCGGTCAGCTGCGAGGGGGCGATCACCACGCCGCCGGCGTGTTTGCCGGCATTGCGCGCCAGGCCCTCCAGCGAACGCGCCAGGTCAATGAGGCCGCGCACATCCTCGTCCTCGTCATACAGCTCGCTGAATGCCGGCTCCTGCTGCAGCGCCTTGTCCAGGGTAATGCCGATTTCAAACGGGATCAGCTTGGCGATGCGGTCGACGAAGCCATAGGGATGGCCCAGCACGCGCCCGACGTCGCGCACCACGGCCTTCGCCGCCATCGAACCGTAGGTGATGATCTGCGACACCTTGTCGCGTCCGTACTTCTCCGCGACATAATCGATCACGCGGTCGCGTCCTTCCATGCAGAAGTCGACGTCGAAGTCCGGCATGGAGACGCGTTCCGGGTTGAGGAAGCGCTCAAACAGCAGGTCATAGCGCAGCGGGTCGAGATCCGTGATTGTCAGGGCATAGGCGACCAGGGAACCGGCGCCCGAACCGCGTCCCGGCCCGACGGGAATGCCGTTGGTCTTGGCCCACTTGATGAAATCCGCGACGATCAGGAAGTAGCCCGGGAAGCCCATTTTCGTGATGACGCCGATTTCGGTGCGCAGCCGGTCAAGATAGCGGTCACGGGTGGCCTGCATGTCAGCGGAATCTGCAGGCGGCAGCTGCTTGAGGCGCAGCTCAAGGCCCTCCTCGGCCTGCCTGGCGAAAAATTCATCCAGGCTCGTGCCCTTGGGGACGGGGAAATCCGGCAGGTAATTCTTGCCGAGTTCCAGTTCCAGGTTGCAGCGTTGCGCGATCTCCAGCGTATTTTCCAGCGCCTCGGGAATATCGTGAAACAGGGCCTGCATTTCCTCGGGGGTGCGCAAATACTGCTGGGCGGTGAATTCCTTGCTGCGACGCGGGTCGTCCAGCGTCCGGCCCTCGTTGATACAGACGCGCGCCTCATGAGCATCGAAATCCGATCCCTTCAGGAAATGCACGTCATTGGTCGCCACTACCGGCACATCATGTTCAGCGGCGAGGTCGACGGCAGCGTGGATGTAGTCCTCTTCGCCGCGGCGTCCCGTGCGCTGCAGTTCCAGGTAAAAGCTGTCAGGAAACAACCGGCACCACTCGGTCAGGGAACGCGCAGCCAGATCGCGTTTGCCCGCGAGCAGCAACTGGCCAATGTCGCCCGCACGCCCCCCGGAAAGCGCGATCAACCCGTCGCAATTGCCATCCAGCCAGCCGCGCTCCAGTACCGGCAGGCCACGGTGCTGGCCTTCGAGGTAGGTCCGCGAAACCAGCCGTGTCAGGTTCAGATAGCCGGCATGCGACTTGCTCAACAGGACGAGCCGGAAAGGCTGCTTGCTTACGGCCGGGTCGGACACCCAGAGGTCGACCCCCACGATCGGCTTGACGCCCTGCGCCATGGCGGCCCGGTAGAACTTCACCATGGAGAACAGGTTGCTCTGGTCGGTCACCGCGATCGCGGGCATGCCGGCGGCAGCGACCTTCCGGACCAGCGGCTTGATCCTGACGATACCGTTTACCAGCGAGTACTCGGTATGGACATGCAGGTGTACGAAAGTCGTTTGCATCATGAAAAAAGCTGGCGGATTTTTTGCACCGGCCCAGCTCCGGACAGGACCTGGCATGGCCCGGAATAATCACATAATTTATTGTTTTTCATGCATAATTTTGAATACATGTCGAAATGGTTCCCGCACCCGGACGAACCTGCCGGGACGAGTCCGCATTCTACATGAATACGCCGCTATTACCTGCCTCCGGCAACCCGTCCGGGAGCAGTCGGCGGGTTCAAAAATCTGCCTGTCCGGTCGATAACAACGATGATCTGCAACAAAAAGTCCTGAAAGAGAGCCAGTACATGGAATCATTTTTAAAAAAGCACAGGGATGTGCTTGATTCGGAGGATCTGAGGAACTTCTCCCGCAGCATGGCGGAACTGCAGTGGCTGCTGCTGATTCTGGTCCTGCTTTACTACTTCATTCCCATCCGCCCGATCACCAATAGCGAAGCCCTGATCGTCATCATGGTCTGCTACTCGGCCTCTGTTATCGTATTCCGCTATCTCAAGCTCCTCACCCGCGAGACCCGCTGGAAACTGGCGCTGGAAACCTGGCTCATGATCGCCTTCATTTCACTGGCACTGTGGCATACCGGCCTGGTGGAAAGCCCGCTGCTGAATCTCTACCTGCTGGTGATTATCGCCTGCGCCATCACGCTGGGAAAGGCCATGACGCTGCTGGAAGTCATACTGATCGCGGTCTGCTACCTGTACATGAGTTATGTGAGCTACGGAGACGGCATTTTTACCCCGGAAACCTTTACGCTGCTGATGGCGAAGTTTTCACCTTTCCTGCTGGTTGCCTACGTGACGTCGATGCTGGCCTCGGACATTCTGAGCGCCAAGAAAAAGATCACCCTCATGTCACAGATGGATGAGCTGACCGGCCTGCTGAACCTGCGCGCCTTCAATCTGATACTCGACAAGGAGATTGCAAGGAGCGCGCGCAGCGGGCATACCTTTACCGTGCTCATGCTGGACGTTGACAGTCTCAAGAGCATCAATGACCGCCATGGCCACATCGCGGGCAGCCGGCTGCTGCAGGCTGTTGCCGAGGACATCAACACCAGCATCAGGACGGCTGATTTCGTGGCCCGCTACGGCGGCGACGAATTCGTGATCCTGCTGGCGAATACCAGCGCCGCGGAAGCCCGCATTGCGGCGGGACGCATTCGTACCGCCGTTAACAATACTTCCGTTGTGCACAATGGCGAACGCATCCACACCACCGTGAGCATTGGCATCGCGAGCTTTCCGGAAGGCGTCAGTCACGCGGAGGAAGTCCTCGAAAAGGCAGACCGGGCCCTTTACAACAGCAAGCGCAGCGGCCGCAATCGCGTCAGTTACTACGACAGCGAACTCGAAACCGTTTCCGCGACTGCCTGAGTCGCTCAGGCCCGCCGTTCCGTAATCCGCCTGACCGGTGCGAATGTCCGCCGGTGAACCGGCAGTACCCCCAGCCGTTCCAGTGCATCCAGGTGCGCCTTGCTCGGGTAGCCCTTGTGGCTGGCGAAACCATATCCCGGATAGCTCGCGTCCAGCGCCAGCATTTCCCTGTCCCGGGTCACCTTGGCCAGGATCGATGCGGCACTGATGGCCGCGACCAGGCTGTCTCCCCTGACGATGGCCTGCGCCGGGCAGCCCAGATCCGGACAGCGATTGCCGTCGACCAGCGCATACTCCGCCGCCGGCTGCAGCCCGGCAACGGCACGCTGCATTGCCAGCATGGTCGCCTGCAGGATGTTGAGACTGTCGATTTCCGCGACACTGGCAGACCCCGTTGCCCAGGCCAGGGCCTGGTCGCAAATCTGCTCATACAGGGAGTCACGCCTGGCCGCGGAGAGCTTTTTGGAATCCCGCAGACCTTCAATGGGCCTGTCAGGATGCAGGATCACGGCACCGGCGACCACCGGACCGGCCAGGGGTCCGCGACCGGCTTCATCCACGCCTGCCACGCGCCCCGGCGGCAGTTCCGGTTCAACGCCCATGGGTTTCCCGCCAACCACTCATTTCCAGCACGATGTCGGCCGCCTGCCGGCTTGCATCCCGGCGCAGATCCGCGTGGATTCCGGCGAAGGTCGAAACCAGTTCCTGCGCACGTGCCGGGTTCTCGATCAGCGCAAGGACTTCGCGTCCCAGGGTTTCAGCGGTCACTTCATGCTGCACCAGTTCGCGCACCAGTGGCCGTCCGGCCAGCAGGTTCGGCAGTGAAAAGTAGCGGCTTTTCACCAGCAGACGGGCCATCTGGTAAGTCAGTGGCGACAAGCGGTAGGCAACGACCATCGGGCGCTTCAGCAGCATACATTCCAGGGTCGCGGTGCCGGATGCCAGCATCACGGCATCCGCCGCCGCCATGGCCCCCAGCGAATCGCCATCCAGCAGGGTGACCGGCACACGGCCGCCCGTCTGACCCAGCGCGGCCTCGAACACGTCGCGACAAGCCTGGTTGGCCAGCGGCACGACAAAGCGCATGTCGATGCGACGTTCATAACACCACGCGGCGGCCTGCAGGAACGGCTGCGCCATCCGCTTCACCTCGCTGACGCGGCTGCCCGGCAATATCGCCACCAGCGGACCGCGGTGCTTTATACCGAGATGCGCGCGTGCCTCGCCCCGGTCCACCTCATCCGCGATCAGGTCGGCCATGGGATGGCCGACACAGCGGGCGGATACCTGGTGCTCCTGGTAGAACTGTTCCTCGAACGGGAACAGGGTCAGCATGCAGTCCACGCTGGCTGCTATCTTGCGTACGCGGTATCTGCGCCAGGCCCAGACCGACGGGCTGACATAATGCACCGTCCTGACGCCGGACCGTTTCAGGCGCTTTTCCAGCGCCAGGTTGAAATCGGGCGCGTCGATACCGATGAAGATATCCGGCGGCGTCGCCAGGAAATGGCGCCGCAGGTCGCGACGGATCGCAAGCAGCCCGGGCAGGTGCCGCAGCACTTCCACCAGCCCCATCACCGAAAGGCGCTCGATGGGATACAGGCTGTAACAACCTGCTTGCGTCATGCGTGGCCCGCCAATGCCTTCGAACACGGCATTCGGGACCTGTTCACGGATCGCCTCGATCAGTCCCGCGCCGATATTGTCACCGGACGCCTCGCCGGCAACGATACCTACATGGAGTGGATGTGTTGTGTGCTTCATGTCACTGCCCGACGACCCGCCGCAACCTTGCCCGGCACAGCGTGGTGCCTGCAAAGCGGGGCACTATCTGACGATGCCGCGCGTCTGTTGCGCCAGAAATTCGGTGAAAACGGCAACCTCGGCGTCCCCGGCAGCCTGCAGCCTGAGTTGCGCCAGCGCATCCTCGAACGAACGGTTTTCCCGATAGAGGGTCTTGTAGGCACGCTTCAGCGCCATGCGAGTATCCGGCGAAAAGCCGCGGCGCCGCAATCCTTCCATGTTCAGGCCGTGTGCACGCGCGGGGCTGCCGCCGACTGTCACGTAGGGCGGCACGTCCTTGCTGATGCCGCTGCCGAATGCCGTCAGCGCATGGCTGCCGATGGCGCAGAACTGGTGCACCAGGGTAAACCCGCCGAGAATGACGTAATCACCGATCCTGACATGGCCTGCCAGTGATGCATTGTTCGCAAATATGCTGTGATTTCCGATGCGGCAATCGTGGGCGATGTGCACATAGGCCATGATCCAGTTGTCGTCGCCCAGCGTGGTTACGCCCTCGTCCTGGACGGTGCCGCGATTGATGGTGACGAATTCGCGGATGGTATTGCGGTCGCCGATTTCCAGCCGGGTTGGTTCACCCGCGTACTTCTTGTCCTGCGGGGCGTCACCGATGGAGGCAAACTGGAAGATCCTGTTTTCGCGGCCGATGCGTGTCGGACCGTTGATCACCACGTGCGGTCCGATTACGGTGTCGGCGCCGATCACCACACCCGGGCCGATGATACTGTACGGTCCGATACTGACACCACTGGCCAGTTCTGCACCGGGATCAATAACAGCGGTTGGATCAATCAAGTGTCGATATCCCGCTCGGTGCACATGATTTCCGCCGAAGCGACCACCTTGTCATCGACCCTGGCATCGCAGTCAAAGACCCATATGCCACGCCTGGAACGCAGCAGGGTTGCGCGCAGAAACAACTGGTCGCCGGGCTCTACCGGTCGTTTGAAACGTGCCTTGTCCATGCCGACGAGGAAGTACAGGCTGTCCCGGCTTGCACCCCGCTCCACTGTCTTGAATGCCAGCAGGCCGGTCGCCTGCGCCATGGCCTCCAGGATCAGGACGCCCGGCATGACCGGTCGTTGCGGAAAATGTCCCTGGAAGAAAGGCTCGTTGTAGGTCACGTTCTTGTAGCCGACAAGCGACTCACCCTCCTTGTATTCGACCACCCGGTCTATCATCAGGAACGGGTAGCGATGCGGAAGATGTTGCAGAATCTGGTTGATATCCATCATTGTTGGTTGCCCGGGTAATTGTGTTTTTTCTGATCGGCTCAGGCCTTGACGGGCTAGCCCGGATTTCTCACCGGGATCCCGGATGCTGGCGACGGACTCGTGTGCCTGGGCGCCGCTGTGGAGCGAAAGGGGTAGCCGTAGCTACCACTTGAGTGAACAGCAAGTCCAGGTGCACGAGGACCAGCCAGGGCCGGGATAGGCATTCCCGGCAAACACACTGTTCTCTGATTACTCGCCATTACCTCAATTCCTTCAACTGAGTATGAACTGTAAACGCCGCCCGGTGAGAAATCCGGGCTAGCCGCCATGCTCATCGACGCGACTCGTGGCAAGCAGGCGTTCCAGCCGCTGCACCTTGCGCGCCAGCTTGTCGAGCTGTCGCAAGCGCGCATAATTCCTGTTCCAGCTATCGTTATCCTGGGCCGGCACGCCCGAGGAATACACCCCTGGCTCGGTGATCGACCGGGTTACCATCGTCATACCGGTCACCACCACATTGTCGGTTATCTCGAGGTGGCCGACGATGCCTGCCCCGCCGCCGATCAGGCAGTGCCTGCCAATCCGGGCACTCCCGGAAATCCCCACACAGCCGGCAATGGCGGTATGTGCACCGATAAAAACATTATGCGCGACCTGTATCTGATTATCGAGCCTGACACCCTCTTCCAGGATGGTGTCTTCCAGTGCCCCGCGATCGATGGTGGTATTGGCGCCGATATCGACGTCGTTGCCGATGCGGACACTGCCGAGCTGCGGGACATTGATCCACTTGCCCGCGTCCATTGCCAGACCGAACCCGTCGCTGCCGATCACCGCGCCCGGGGCGATCGTGACCCGTTCACCGATGCTGACATCGTGGCAGATCACCACGTTGGCAGCGAGCCTGCTGTTAGCACCGATCTCGCTGCCCGCACCGACATGGCAACCGCTGGCGAGCTGGACACCGGCATGGATCACGGCGTCCGCTTCGACGCTGCAATGCGGGCCGATCCAGGCAGCGGGGTCCACCCGGCTGTCAGGGTCAACGCAGGCCTGCGGATGAATGCCCTGCCGGTCGGGCCTTGCGGGCGCCAGCAAGGCGGCTGCGCGCGCATACCCTGCATAGGGATTATCGAGGACGATGACCGCGGTCGGGCACGCATCCGCCTCGGCTGGCGCCAGGATCACCGCGGATGCACGGGTATCATGCAGGAACTTGCGGTAACCCTTGTTGGCAAGAAAGCTGATGTCGCCGTCGCCCGCATGCTGCAGGGTAGCAACCGCGCTGATCAGGCAGGCGGGATCGCCGTTGCGCAATTCCCCCCCTATTTTCCCAGCCAGATCTCCTAGCGTAACCGCCATGGGAACCCTGTTGCAGCAACCGGACGGAGCATGCAGCGACTACCTGCCGGTCAGCTTCTTCAGCACGCTGTCGGTGATATCGACCTTGTCGCTGCTGTAGACAACACCCTGACTGAAAATCAGGTCGTACTTCTCTTCCTTGGCGAGCGCCACGACAGCCTCGTACATATCCTTCTGCAACTTGGCAAGCACCTCGTTGCGGCGGATGTTCAGGTCGTCACGAAACTCCTCCTGGGCACGCTTCAGGTCGCGGCGCTTGGCGAGGATATCGCGTTCCAGCTTGGTGCGCTCCGATTCGCTCATCACTGCACCGTCGCGTGACAGCTTGTCTTCCTGCTCCTTGATCTCGCGCTGCAGGCCGACCAGCTCCTTTTCCCGTGGAGAAAATTCAGACTCGATCTTGCTTTGCGCGGACTTGGCCTGGGGGGCAGCCTCCATCAGCTTGACCGTATCCACGAAGCCGATCTTGGTTTCGGCGAGCAGCCCCTGGGAAAACAGCGCCACTCCCAGCATCAGCGGGATGGCGAAAGGCGTAATATATTTCTTCATGCAAGTCTCCGGATTGTTGTCATTAACAGGTCCTGATCAGAAAAAGGTTCCGACCGTGAACTGGAAATTCTGTACATCATCACCATCTTCATCATTCAACGGTACACCGATACTGACCGAGATGGGACCGAGTGGCGACAGCCACAGGCCGGCCAGACCAACGGAATAGCGCAGGTCGCCGGCGTCGAAGGTATTGTAATCCTCGTATACATTACCTACGTCCAGGAACGCACTCAAGCGCACGCCCTTGGCATCATCTGCGAAGGGCACCGGGAAGTATACTTCGGCATTGAATACCACCAGGAAGGCACCACCGAGCGGGTCACCATCGAAATCCCTGGGGCCGAGGGTATTGTCCTCATAGCCACGCACCGAGCGCACGCCGCCGGCATAGAGGTTTTCGAAGAACGGCAACTGGTCATAGTCGCCGTAGCCATCGCCGTAGCCGAGGCGCCCCTTCAGGCCCAGGGTCAGTTCCCGGGTCAGCGGCAGGAAACGCTGCTGCTCGTAATCAAGCTTGTAATACTCAAGTCCGGAGCCGGGCGTGGTGGTTTCCAGCGCGATACTCTGCATGCCGCCGTTATCGGTAAACAGTATCTTGTTGCGCGTATCGTGACGCCAGCTTGCGGTCAGCACCAGGTCATCGAAACTGTCCCCGTGCTGGCGGACGAACTCCCTCACCTCGAAGCCCGAGTACTCAGTGGAATTCAGGTCCAGCCCCTGGTAGCCCGCGCTGAAGCGCACGGTGTCGTACTCGTTCACGGGAATGCCGAAGTTGACGTTCAGGCCGCGGGTATCGGTCGAGTAGTCGCTCAGGTTGGCTTCGTTGGCATCGGTCTCGCGGTAGAAGGCGCCAAAGCCGCGACTGACGCCATCGATGGTCCAGAACGGATTGACGTAGGCCAGGCTGTAGATGGTGTTCACTTCACTGTTGTCAAACGTAAAACTGACCCGCTTGCCGCTTCCCAGGAAGTTGTCCTGCTGCACACTGGCGTTGAAAAGCACTCCGGATGACTGGGAATAGCCCATGCCGGCGGTGATGCTGCCCGAAGAGGTCTCGGTGACCGAGTAGTTCACATCCAGCTGGTCCGTGGTCCCCGGTACGGTCGGGGTCTCGACATTCACTTCCTCGAAGTATCCCAGCCGGTCCAGGCGGGTGCGGGAGCGCTCAACATTCTCCGCCGAGTACCAGCCGCCCTCCATCTGGCGCATCTCGCGACGCAGCACCTCGTCCCGGGTACTGACATTGCCGCTGACGTTGATGCGGCGGACATAAACGCGCTTGCCGGGGTCGACGAAAAAGCCCAGCGACACTTCCTGCGTCTCGTCGTCCATCTCGGGCACGGTGTTGACGTTGGCAAAGGCATACCCCTGGTTGCCCAGCAGGGAACTGATCTTGTCAACGGATTCGGTCACCGTCTTGCGCGAGAACACGTCGCCGGGATTGATGTCGATGAGCGGGAAGATCTCTTCCGCGGGCACCACCAGGTCACCGGAGAGCTTCACCACCTTGATCTTGTACTGCTCGCCCTCGGTCACATTGATGGTGATGTAGATGTCCTTCTTGTCAGGCGTGATCGATACCTGGGTCGAATTGATATGGAACTTCAGGTAACCGCGGTCAAGGTAGTAGGTGCGCAGCGTTTCCAGGTCGGCGGACAGCCCCTGCTTGGAGTACTGGTCATTCTTGGTGATTGCCGACAGCCACGTCGGGGTCGTCAGGGTGAACTCGTCCAGCAGGTCCTTGTCGGGGAAGGTATGGTTGCCGATGATGTTGATCTGCTTGATACGGGCTACCTGGCCTTCTGATATATCAATCAGGATACCGACACGATTGCGTTCCAGTGGTGTGACGGTGGTCTTGATTTTCACTGCATACTTGCCGCGGCTGAAATACTGGCGCTGCAGTTCCTGCTCCACCTTGTCCAGCAGGGAGCGATCGAACACGCGGCCCTCGGCCAGCCCGATCTGCTTCAGCCCCTCCAGCAGTTCCTCGGTATCCAGATCCTGGTTGCCTTCTATCTCGATGCTGCTGATCGCCGCCCGTTCCTTGACGAACACAACCAGCACGTCGCCATCCCGTTCCAGCCTGACGTCATTGAAAAACCCGGTACTGAACAGGGCCGATACTGCAGCAATCGAATCATCCGTATCGACTGTCTGGCCCAGCTTGATCGGCAGGGAGTTGAAGACGGTGCCGGCAGAGATGCGCTGCAGCCCTTCCACCCGGATATCCTGCACCACGAAGGGCTCGAACGCATCCACCCTGCCGCACAGCAGCAGGGAAAACAGGACAACGCGCAGCAGCACGCCGAAGGAGTAGGTGACGGGACGCATATTCAAGTCTCAGTCAAACAATCGCACCAGATCGTTATAGAAAGCCAGTGACATCAGTGCCAGCAGCAGCGCAATGCCAATTTTCTGCCCCAGCAACTGTGCAGCCTCGGACACCGGGCTGCCCTTGACCAGCTCGAGCAGATAGAACAGCAAGTGTCCGCCATCGAGCACCGGCACCGGCAGCAGGTTAAGCACCCCGAGACTGACGCTGACGATACCCAGAAACCCGAGAAAAGTCGCCAGGCCGATCGCGGCCGACTGGCCCGCGTACTGCGCGATACTGATCGGGCCGCTGAGGCTCTCCACGGAGGCCTTGCCGGTCACCATTTTCCAGAGGGTTCGCAACGTCAGCGTCGTCACCCCCCAGGTCTTAACCAGCGCCTCGGGCAGCGCCTGCAGCGGCCCGTAACGCACAACGACGCGCATTGTAGCACGCTGCTCGTCAGTCGGAAGGCGAACATAGGCGCCGATGCGGCCGATGGTCCCGGCGTTTTCGGTGACACTGTCCGGCACCAGCTCCAGCGTCACTTCCCGGCCATCGCGCACGACCTGCAACAGGATGGCCTGATCGGGCCTGTCCCGGACATAGCCGACCCACTGATCCCAGCTGCCGATGGCCTCGCCGTCGGCCCTGACGATCCGGTCACCCGGCAGCAGGCCCGCACGTTCGCCTGCCCCGCCCGCAACCAGCCGGTCGATGACGGCGAGCGGACGCCACGGTTCCAGCCCGAAATTTTCCAGGACACCGCCCGCCTGCAGCAGCTCGCTGCTGGTATCGAAGCGGGCCTGCAGCTGGCGCTCCGCGCCCTGCGGATCGCGCACGGTCAGGCCCACGCGGCCGGACTCCGCGAGACTGGCATCCAGCAACGCCAGTACGGTGCTTTCCCAGGTGGGGGTCGAGGTATTTTCGACCGCAATGATCTCGTCACCACTGTCGATACCGGCCATGGCCGCGTAGGACCCGGGCACAACCTCGCCGACAAGCGGGCGCAACCCGGGCACGCCCACGACAAACATCATCCAGTAGGCGAATATGGCAAACAGGAAGTTGGCCAGCGGCCCGGCTGCAACGACCGCAACCCGGGTTTGCAGCGACTGGCGGTTGAAGGCGCGCGGCAGCTCCGCTGCCTCCACCTCGCCCTCGCGCTCGTCCAGCATCTTCACATAGCCGCCCAGGGGTATGGCGGCAACCACCAGTTCGGTCGCATCAGCCCCGAAGTTGCGCTTCCATAGCGGCTGCCCGAAGCCGATTGAAAACCGCAGCACCTTCACCCCGAGACGCCGCGCGACCCAGAAATGTCCGAATTCATGCACGGTCACCAGTACGCCGATGGCAACCATGAACGCCAGCACGGAGTACAGGATGGAATTCACGGTGTTACCGCCTTGCGTCCTGCGGCCAGGTTGCGGCTCGCCGCGGCGCGGGCGGTGGCATCGTCTTCCAGGATAACCTCCAGCGAGACCGCCTCGTGAACGCTGCATTGCTCCAGCGTATGGCGGATCGTGGCGGGAATTGCAGCGAACGGGATTTCCCCGTCCAGAAATGCCTGGACCGCAATCTCGTTGGCCGCATTCAGGATGGCCGGTGCCGTACCGCCGGCCCGCATGGCCTCGGTCGCCAGCGCCAGACAGGGGTAGCGTTCACTTTCCGGCGCCTCGAACTGCAGCGCCCCGACCGTGAGCAGGTCGAGGCTGGCAACGCCCGACTCGATGCGCCCGGGCCAGCCCAGGGCATGCGCGATAGGGATGCGCATATCCGGATTTCCCAGCTGCGCCAGCATGGAACCGTCCAGGTATTCAACCAGGGAATGAATAATGCTCTGCGGGTGCAGCACCACCCTGACCTGCTCCAGCGGCAGCCCGAACAGCCAGCAGGCCTCGATCATCTCCAGGCCCTTGTTCATCATGGTCGCGGAATCCACCGAGATCTTGCGTCCCATGACCCAGTTGGGATGGGCGCAGGCCTGCGCCGGCGTCACGCCCGCAAGCTGGTCGAGCGGCAGGGTCCTGAACGGACCACCGGAAGCGGTCAGCAAGACCTGGCGCACACCCGGCGGGGCATACCCGGGAGAATAGTCATCTGGCAGGCATTGCAGTACCGCGTTGTGCTCGCTGTCGATGGGCAGCAGGGTCGCCGCATGCTCGCGCACGGCCTGCATGAACAGGTCGCCGGACATGACCAGTGCTTCCTTGTTTGCCAGCAGTACGCGCTTGCCCCGGCGCGCCGCCTCCAGCGTCGGCAGCAGGCCGGCAGCCCCGACAATGGCGGCCATGACGAAATCGACCTCGTCCAGGCCCGCGACCTGCACCAGTCCTGCCGTTCCCTGCAGAACCTGCACCTCCGGGGCGTCCGGACGCAGCCGGTCGGCCAGCTGCTGCGCGGCATCCGCATCCACCATGGCGGCAAACCGGGGACGAAAACGCAGGCACTGTTCGGCCAGCTTGTCGACGCTGGTATTGGCCGTCAGCGCCACGACCCGGAATTTTTCCGGATGGCGTGCGACCACATCGAGCGTATTCACGCCAATCGAGCCGGTTGCACCCAGCACGGTGATGCCCGCCGGGCTACTCACGACCAGCGCACCCGGATTGCGACTGGCGCCCCGGGGTCCCGTGAGAAAATTGTCAGAATCATAGACCCAGCCACTTGAATCCCGCCAGGAACAGCGGCGCCGCCGCCACCAGGCTATCCACGCGATCGAGGATCCCCCCATGCCCGGGGATGATGTGGCCGCTGTCCTTGATCCCGCTCTGGCGTTTCATCAGGCTTTCCAGCAAGTCACCGGCAACCGAGAACAGCATCGCCAGCAGGGAAACCAGCAGGCAGGCCAGCGTCCAGCGCAGGGAATGGCTGTAGAGGGCGCCGGCAACCGCCGCAAACAGCAGGCTGGCAAGCAGGCCGCCATAGACCCCCTCGCGCGTCTTGCCCGGGCTGATGACCGGTGCCAGCTTGTTGCGCCCCCACTGGCGCCCCGCGAAATAGGCGCCGCTGTCGGCGAGCCATACCATGATCATCAGGCCGAGCGTCAGCATCGGCCCGTCGCCGCCACTGGCATGCAGCACCGTCAGTGCAACCCACGCCGGCACGATGACCAGGATGCCGGCAAGCAACTTGAAACCGGTGCAGGCCGCGCCCGGCTGCGCGCAGATTTGCGGGTGCGCCAGCCAGTAAAGCGCGAACAGCCACCACAGCATGGCCAGCGGCAGCACCCAGACAATGGCGTCGGTAATGCCGGTCAGCCACAGCAGCCCCATCAGGCCGGCGACGGCTGCACAGTACAGCAGGCGCATGCCGGTAGCCGCGACCGGTACGAGATGCCCCCACTCCCAGGCGCCGGCCAGCAGCACCAGCCCCAGCAGCAGTGTAAACACCTCCGTGGGCAGGAACAGGACACCATAGATGACCAGCGGCAGCATGATGGCTGCCGAAATCAGACGCGCCTTAAGCACCCTTGAGTTGCTCCACCTGTTCTCCGGTACGCCCGAAGCGGCGCTGCCGGTTAGCGTACCAGCGCAGGGCCTCGTCAAGTTCGCTGACCCCGAACGCCGGCCACAGGACATCGGTGAAATACAGTTCGGTATAGGCCAGCTGCCAGAGCAGGAAATTGCTGATGCGGCGTTCACCGCCGGTACGAATAAAGAGGTCGGGTGGCGGCAGATCGGCGAGCGACATCTCCGCTGCCATGTCCTGCGGCGTTATGGCATCCGGCTCCAGTTCACCGGCAGCCGCGCGCCGCGCAATTGCCTTGCAGGCCTCGGTAATATCCCAGTGGCCGCCGTAATTGGCGGCAATCACCAGGTCCATGCGGGTATTGTCCCGGGTGAGGACCTCGGAATCATCGATGAGCTCGCGCAGCTTGCCGGAGAAAGCAGCACGTTCACCAATAAAGCGCAGCCGCACGCCATTGCCGTGCAGCACGGAGACCTCTTTCTTCAGCGTGGTCACGAACAGGTTCATGATCAGGCTGACCTCGTCGCTCGGCCGCCGCCAGTTTTCGCTGCTGAATGCAAACAGTGTCAGCGCCTCTATATTCCTCTCGGTGCAAGCCTCGACAACACGGCGCACCGTCTTGACGCCTTCGCGATGACCGACATAGCGCGGCAGCATACGGGAACGCGCCCAGCGTCCGTTGCCATCCATGATTATGGCAATGTGACGCGGGATGCTGTCTGCATTGCTGTCTGCTGCCATCCGGTAAAACCCGTATTCAAACCTGTAAAAAAGACCGCGCCCGGGAAACATGCCCGGCGGCATCAGCTGCCGGCCTAGATCTCCATCAACTCCGTTTCCTTGCCGGCGAGGACCCTGTCGACTTCGCCCACGTAGCGGTCCGTGAGTCGCTGAATCTCCTCCGCTGCCTTGCGCTCCTCGTCTTCGGAAATTTCCTTTTCCTTGAGGAGGTCCTTGAAGTCGCTGTTGGCGTCGCGGCGGATGTTGCGGATCGCGACCTTGGCCGCCTCCCCTTCATGGCGCACTACCTTGACCAGTTCGCGCCGGGTTTCCTCGGTCAGCGCCGGCATCGGAATGCGGATCACGGTGCCGGAGGTGGCAGGATTCAGGCCCAGATCGGATTTCAGGATCGACTTTTCGATGGCCTGCACCATCTGCTTTTCCCAGGGAGTCACGGTCAGGGTCCGGGAATCCTCGACACCGACATTCGCGACCTGCGAAATCGGCATTTCGGAGCCGTAATAGTCTACCCTGAGGTGGTCCAGCAGGCTGGGGTGCGCACGCCCCGTCCTGATCTTGCTCAACGACTGCCGCAGCGAATCGATGGTTTTTTCCATCCTGCTGCCGGCATCCTGCATGATTTCCTTGATCATTCCTGAGTCTCCTGCTGCACCAGGGTCCCGATCTCCTGGCCGTCGACGATGCGGCCCAGGTGGCCGGGTTCAAACATGTTGAATACGCGCACCGGCATGGCATGCTCGCTGCAAAGCACCAGTGCCGTGGTATCCATGACACCCAGTTTGCGCGCCAGGGCGTCATCATAACTGATCTGGTCAAAGCGGGTGGCATCCGGGTTGGTCACCGGGTCCGCAGTGTAGACACCATCCACCTTGGTCGCCTTCAGCATGATGTCCGCATTGATTTCTATGGCCCGCAGGCTGGCGGCGGAATCCGTGGTGAAAAACGGGTTGCCGGTCCCGGCCGCGAACACCACCACGCGGCCCTTTTCCAGGTGCCGGATGGCGGCGCGACTGCTGTAGTCCTCGCAGACTTGCGCCATGGCGAGCGCCGACATGACGCGGCACTCGGAGCCGGTCTTCTCGATGGCATCCTGCAGTGCAAGCGCATTCATGACCGTCGCCAGCATCCCCATGTGATCACCGGTCACCCGGTTCATACCCCGTTCCGCCAGGCCGGCACCGCGCAGCAGGTTGCCACCACCGACCACGATACCAATCTGCGCCCCGCGGTCGCCGACCGCGTGGATCTCCTCCGCCAGCCGCTGAATGACAGCAGGGTCAATACCATGCGTTCCCTGCCCCATGAGTGCCTCGCCGCTCAGCTTCAGCAGTATTCGATGATAACGCATACCTAATCCTTATTTATTACAATATCTTGCAGAACATACCCACCACGAATTCCCGGTGCGCATTGTCTTACTATTTTATCCTGATTGCCATAAAAAACGGGGTCGAAATTCGACCCCGCTGTTTCACACTACAAGCCTGGCGTGACGCTGCCTCACTGAGTACCGGTCCCGCGTCAGCCGCCCTTGACCTGGGCCATGACCTCGTCGGCGAAGTTCTCGCTCTTCTTCTCGATACCCTCGCCCAGTTCCATGCGCTCGAAGCGCAGCACGCTGGCGCTGGCCGCCTCCAGCAGTTTGCCAACGGTCTGGTCCGGATCCTTGACAAAGGACTGGCCCAGCAGGGTGATCTCACCGAGGTACTTGCGAATGCGACCCTCGATCATCTTCTCGATGATGTTGTCGGGCTTGCCGCTCTCACGCGCCTGGGCCGTGAAGATCTCGCGCTCCTTCTCGATCATTTCCGCGGGTACCTGCTCCTCGGATACGCACACGGGGCGCGGATCATGCGCGGCGATATGCATCGCCAGGTCCCTGCCCAGCGCCTCATCACCGCCGGCAAGATCGACCAGGACACCGATGCGAACACCGTGGCGGTAACTGGAAAGCTCACCGCTGCTCTCGATGCGGACAAAGCGCCGCACGCTGATATTCTCGCCGATGGTCGCGATCAGCGCCTTGCGGGCGTCCTCGATCGTGGTGGCAGCACCGTCTTGCAGCGGCATTGCCAGCAGCGCGTCGATATCCGCCGGATCATCCGCCAGCACCCGTTTCGCGATGGCGCTGGCAAATTCCTGGAAGTCCTCTTTCTTGGCGACGAAGTCGGTCTCGCAATTCACCTCGACAACGGCCGCGGTCTTTTTGTCGTCGCTGATCTCGATGACCACCAGACCCTCGGCGGCGACCCGCGAGGCCTTCTTGTCGGCCTTGGCCAGTCCGGTCTTGCGCAATGTCTCGATTGCCGTTTCCATATCACCGTCGGCATCCACCAGTGCCTTCTTGCACTCCATCATGCCGGAGCCGGTGCGTTCGCGCAGTTCCTTAACTTGCGCTGCAGTAATAGCCATAACAATTGTCCTCTGGTAATTGGGTTTCGATCAGGCGCAGCACTAGTCCTCGCCAGTCGCCGCCTCCGGGGCGCTGTCAGCCGCAGCCTCAGGCAGCCTCGCTGCTTCGGCCTCGGGCTCCACGACTGCCGGCTTTTTCTTGACCGTGATCTTGCCGGCCGTCTTTTTTGCCGCTGTACCGGCCTTCTTGCCGGGCGCGACGGCGCCTTCATCGAGTTCGACAAATTCGTCCTTGGAATCGGTCATGGCATGGGCCACGCTCAGCTTGCCGTTTTCGGCGGCGTCGGCAGCGGCTTCCACGTACAGCTTGATGGCGCGGATGGCGTCGTCATTGCCGGGGATAACGTAGTCAACACCATCCAGGGAGTTATTGGTATCCACGACACCGACCACGGGAATACCCAGTTTGCGGGCCTCGGTGATTGCAATCTTTTCATGGCCCACATCGACCACGAACATGGCATCCGGAATACCGCGCATGTTCTTGATGCCGCCGAGACTGCGCTCCAGCTTCTCCAGTTCGCGCGTCAGCATCAGGGCTTCCTTCTTGCCGATCTTGCTCGAAGGAGCCGTCCTCGGACATGGTCTCCAGCTCTTTCAGGCGCTTGATCGAGGCGCGCACCGTCTTGTAGTTGGTAAGCATGCCGCCGAGCCAGCGGTGGTTCACGAAAGGCATGCCGCAACGCTCGGCATTTTCCCGGATGGTCTGACTGCGCGGAACGCTTGGTGCCGACGAACAGCAGAGTGCCGCCGTTTGCGACCAGGCTGCTGATGTAATTCAGCGCATCGCCGAACAGCGGCATGGTCTTTTCAAGGTTGATAATGTGGATCTTGCCACGTTCACCGAAGATATAGGGGGCCATCTTCGGGTTCCAGTAACGGGTCTGGTGACCAAAATGCACGCCAGCTTCCAGCATCTGGCGCATGGTGACGTCTGCCATTGCGTATTTCTCCAATTTTTCGGGTTGAGCGTCCATGTACTCCATGACAGCAACCCGGTGCTGGCCGTTACCACCGCCAGCCGGGCACCCTGCTGCATGTGCCGGTACATGTGTGAATTTTGTCAGGTGAACCAACGGGGAGCACTTAACAAGCCGGGCTTTATACCATACACTCCCCGACTCAGCAATCCGGGACTCATTTTCGCCCCCGGATCAATCACCAGAAAATCAGGCTGTTAGATGCCAGTCACCATAAAAACCCCGGAAGAAATCGAGAAAATGCGCATTGCCGGGCGGCTTGCCGGGGAAGTCCTGCAGATGATCCGGCCGCACGTACAGCCCGGCATCACGACCGCCGAACTGGATCGCATCTGTCACGACTACATCGTCGATGTGCAGCAGGCCATTCCGGCACCTCTCAACTACCGGGGCTTTCCGAAATCCATCTGCACATCCGTCAACCATGTCGTCTGCCACGGCATCCCGAGCGACAAGGTGCTGAAGCGGGGCGACGCCGTGAATATCGACATCACGGTCATCAAGGATGGTTTCCACGGCGATACCAGCAAGATGTTCTTCATCGGCGAGCCGGGCGTTGCCGCCGGGCGGCTCGCCCGCATCAGCCACGAATGCATGTGCCTCGGCATCGACCTGGTCAGGCCAGGCGTCACCCTGGGCGACATCGGACATGCCATCCAGCAGCATGCCGAGGCGAACAACTGCTCCATCGTGCGCGAGTATTGCGGCCACGGCATCGGCAGGGAGTTTCACGAGGACCCGCAGGTGCTGCACTATGGCTCGCCCGGCACCGGAATGCAGCTGCAGGCCGGCATGACCTTCACCATCGAACCCATGGTGAATGCCGGCAAGCGCCACACCCGGCTGCTGCGGGACGGCTGGACCGTCGTCACCAAGGACCACAGCCTCTCGGCCCAGTGGGAACATACCATCCTGGTCACGCCGGACGGTCACGAGGTCCTGACCTGCGTTCCCGGGGACGACATCTGAAAAATCACGACCAGGCCGTGACGGATACAGATATGGCGGCGCATGAAGCCGCCATCTTCGAGTCCTGGTTTGACCTGCGCAGCCTTGACAGCGCAACGGCCCGAACCATTGCACGCACACCGTTCAAGGCCTGCCTGAAACAGGGCAATACCCGGCTGGTCGAGCAGTTCGCTGCGGACACCGCCACCCCACTGCTGCTGCACGGGCGCTCCTGGCTGGTCGACAAGGTGCTGCAGCGCGTCTGGACAGACATCATGCAGGACGCGACAGACGATCTGGCGCTGGCCGCGGTCGGCGGCTACGGTCGCCGCGAGCTGATGCCCGGCTCGGATATCGACCTGCTGATCCTGCTGCCCGATGCCGCCGGTGACCGCTACAACCAGCGCGTCGAGTCCCTGCTGACCTTTCTCTGGGATATTGGACTGGAAGTCGGTCACAGCGTGCGCACCATCGACGAGTGCGTCGCCCAGTCACTCGCGGATATCAGCGTCGTGAC
Source organism: uncultured Gammaproteobacteria bacterium (assembly GCA_963701455.1). Classification (GTDB taxonomy): domain Bacteria; phylum Pseudomonadota; class Gammaproteobacteria; order UBA9214; family UBA9214; genus UBA9214. The sequence goes on along the minus strand of CAVPAE010000002.1, from coordinate 13,666 downwards.
CAACCTCATGGAAGCCCGGCTGCTGGCCGGATCGACAGCCCTGTTCTCGCGCATGCAGGCAGACACCGGGCCGGCGCAGATCTGGAACAGTCGCGATTTTTTCGAGGCAAAGCGTGCGGAACAGGCAGTCCGCCATCGCAAGTTCGGCGAGACCGCCTACCGGCTGGAGCCCAATATCAAGGAAGGTCCGGGCGGCCTGCGCGATATCCAGATGATCGCCTGGGTCGCGAACCGGTATTTCGGCACAGCCTCGCTGCAGGAACTCGTGGACCACGAGTTCCTCACCCAGGATGAACTCGAGTTGCTGCTCGAATGCCGGGACCTGCTGTGGGACGCCCGCTTTGCATTGCATGCCCTGACCGGCCGTGGCGAAGACCGCCTGCTGTTCGATTACCAGCGCACCCTGGCAAAGCAATTCGGTTTCGAGGACGATGCCACCCGCCTCGGAGTCGAGGCCTTCATGAAGCAGTACTACCGCGCCATCATGGAACTGAGACGGCTGAACGAAATGCTGCTGCAGCTGTTCCAGGAGTCCATCCTTCACCCGGAAGGCCCCGGGAAACCGGTCGCGCTCAACCGCCGCTTCCAGGAACGCAACGGCTTTCTGGAAACCACCAGTGACACGGTGTTCCGCTATCACCCCTATGCCCTGCTGGAAATCTTTCTGCTACTGGAACAGAACCCGCAGTTGCAGGGCGTGCGTGCCGGCACCATCCGCGCCATACGCGAACACCGCTATCTCATTGATGACGATTTCCGCAACGATATACGCAACCGCAGCCTGTTCATGGAAATCATTCGCCAGCCGCGACGCATCACCCGGGAACTGCGGCGCATGAATCGCTACGGCATACTCGCTGCCTACCTGCCGGCGTTCGAACACATCGTGGGACTGATGCAGTACGACCTGTTTCACGTCTACACGGTAGACGAACACATCCTGTTCGTGGTGCGCAACCTGCGCCGCTTCACCGTCCAGAAACACGCGCTGGAATTTCCGCTCTGCAGCCACATCGTCGCCACCCTGCCGAAGCCGGAACTGCTCTACCTGGCCGCGCTGTTCCACGATATCGCCAAGGGACGCGGCGGCGACCACTCGCAGCTGGGCGGGATGGATGCCTACGAGTTCTGTATCCGCCATGACCTGAGTGATTACGACGCCGGCCTGGTGACCTGGCTGGTCGAACATCACCTGATCATGTCGGCCACTGCGCAGCGCGAGGACATCGATGATCCGGTCGTGATCAACCGCTTTGCCCGCACCGTGGCCAACCCGGTGCGACTGGACTACCTGTACGTGCTCACCGTGGCGGACATCCGCGCCACCAACCCGGAGATGTGGAACGCCTGGAAGGACGCCTTGCTGAAACAGCTCTACTACAACATCCGGCGGGCGCTGCACCGTGGCCTGCAGGACCCGCTGGAACGGGCCGAACATATCCAGCAGGTACAGCACGAGGCCGCCGAACTCCTCGGCCAGCGGGATGCACAAACCCTGCATCTGTGGGAACAGCTGGGGGATGAATACTTTCTCAGGACACTGCCGGAACAGGTGGCACACCATACCCGGCTGCTGCGGGATATCCCTGCGGACAGCGGCAGTCTCGTCGACATCCAGCCGCTGACCGAACGCGGTGGCACCGAGATCTTCATCTACGCACCCGCCGGCCAGAACCTGTTCAGTCGCATCACGGCGACGCTGGACCAGCTCGGACTGAATGTCGTCGATGCCGGCATCATCACCACCACCGGCAATTTCATTGTAGATACCTTCCACGTCCTCGAGGAAACCGGCGAACCCGTAGCGGGTGAAACGCGGCTGGATGAAATCCGCAGCGCGCTGCTGGCCAGGCTGGATGCCACGCAGGTACACGACTGGCACGTCTCGCGCCGGACACCGCGCAGGTACAAACACTTTCCCATCAAGACCCATATCGAGTTCAAGCTGGACGAAATCGACAACCGCACCATCATGGAACTCATTACCGGCGACCGTCCGGGTTTGCTGTCGCAGATCGGGCGGGCCTTCTCGGAATGCAATATCGGGCTGCTAAACGCCAAGATCGCCACGCTGGGTTCACGCGCAGAAGACGTTTACTACATCACCGACCAGCAAAACCGGCCGCTGAGCGAGCCGGCGCAGTTCGAGTGCCTGGAACGCGCCATTCACAAATACCTGGACAGCGACCCGGAAACCGGCATGCCGCTGTTCAGTTAGGCCGTACGCTCCAGAAGTTCCAGCGCATTGCCATCGGGATCGCGGCAGAACAACGCCCGCCGGCCGGAGCGGCTCAGCGTGTACGCGACGCCCGCCCCGTCCAGCGCTGTGACTACAGCGTCCAGGTCCAGCACCTCCAGCGCCACGTGCGAGTCCCTGCCGCCATGCCTTGCGGCTGCCTCCAGCATAGCGGGCTGCGCCAGTTCCAGCAGGTGGATCTGCGCACTGCCGACATCCAGAAAGGCGCCCGGAAAACCCAGATCCGGGCGCGAGCTGTCGACCGGCAGACCCAGCAGGCCGTGATAGAACTCCAGCGCCCGCGCGGTATCGCTCACCAGCAGGCTGACGTGATTCAGTGCAAGTACCTTGATCATGCTTCACTCCGTGCATGGATGTGCGCGGCCACGTAGGCCGCGACAATGATCAGACCGCCCCCCAGCCATTCCCGCAGCAGGATCACCTCGTCGGTTAACAACAGGGATGACACCGCCCCCACCACCAGTTCGAACAACAGGATAACCGCAGAGCGGTGCACCGGCATGCGGGTCACGCCGTATACCACGGCCATCGACATGACCAGGAAACCGCACAACCCCAGCAGGACGGCGGCAAGCACCACGCCGTGGCCGACGGCGGGAAAGACATCGCCGCGCAGCACGATCCAGACGCCGGCAATCACCACCACGGCAGTCCAGGCACTGGCCGATTTCAGCAATACGCCAACCGTCTGCAACTTGCGCACGAACACGTTGCTCAGGGCAAAGGCGAACCCGGAGGAAACCGCCAGCCAGTCGGCCCGACCGCCCGGCCAGGGATAACCCAGGCTGTCATCCCAGAGCATGATGAATGCGCCGCTGACAGCGACCACGAACACCAGCAGGGATTTGCCGTCGAGGCGTTCATCCAGCAGCAGCCAGCCGAGGCACACGGCCCAGAATGGCGACAGGTAGAACAATAGCAGCACCCGCATCACGTTGCCTTCCAGCACGGCGACGATAAAGGCCACGTTGCACCAGCCCGCGGCCAGCGCCATCAGCAACAGGGGCAGGAAATTTTCGGCCAGCGAGCGGCGATCGCGGATGAACACCCAGAAGCACGCCGCTGTAGCCGCGCCGAAACTGAACAGCGCACTCCACAACCCGGCAAGGCCCTGCTGCTCCAGCAACCGCAGCGGATACCAGACAACACCCCAGAGGGTAGCGCTGAACAGCAGGCTGATAACCGGCAACAGCCGGGATTGCTGATTGGATGACTCCATGGGTTCCCTTATACTTTCGCTTTTCCGCCTGCAGGCGACGACACCACGTGGCACTGGCCACGATCTATTCTCCGGACACGCAATACCAGAGCAGCCATGAATCCCGATATGTCACAGTTGCAGCCCTACCCGTTCGAGCGGCTGGCTGCCCTCTTCAAGGACATCACGCCGCCCGCCGGCCTCGATGCGATATCGCTGTCCATCGGCGAACCCCGGCATGCTACACCCGGATTCATCACGGAAGAAGTCATCACCCACCTGCACGGCCTGTCCCGCTACCCGCTCACCCGCGGCCAGCCCGAACTGCGCGCCGCCATCGCCGACTGGCTGACCCGGCGCTTTGACCTCGCCGCCGGCAGCCTCGACCCGGAACGCCAGGTACTGCCGGTGAACGGCACCCGGGAGGCGCTGTTTGCCTTTGCCCAGTGCAGCATCGACCGGCGCGAGAACCCCCTGGTGCTGATGCCCAATCCGTTCTACCAGATCTACGAGGGCGCGGCCCTGCTGGCAGGCGCGGAACCCTGGTTTATGAACACGACCCGCGACAACGGCTACCTGCCCGACTTCGACGCCGTGCCGGAAGAGGTCTGGCAGCGCTGCCAGCTGGTCTACATCTGCAGTCCCGGCAACCCGACCGGCGCCGTCATGGGAATACCCCAACTGCAGCAACTGTTGCTGCTTGCAGACGAGCATGACTTCGTCATCGCCTCCGACGAGTGCTATTCCGAGATCTACCTGGACGAAGCCGCCCCGCCGCCGGGCCTGTTACAGGCCGCCCACGCCATGGGACGTGACGACTACAGCCGCTGCGTGGTGTTTCACAGCCTGTCGAAGCGCTCCAATGCCCCCGGCCTGCGCTCCGGCTTCGTTGCCGGCGACGCCGCGCTGATCGCGAATTTCCTGCGCTACCGCACCTATCACGGCTGCGCCATGCCGCCCGCCACCCAGGCCGCCAGCATCTGCGCCTGGAAAGACGAGGCCCACGTGGTGGAAAACCGCAGCCTCTACCGGGAAAAACTCATCGCCGTGCTGGATGTCCTGGCACCGGTCATGGACGTCAGTACCCCGGAAGCCGGGTTTTACCTGTGGCCGCGGACCCCCGGGAGCGATACCGGATTCGCGCACGACCTGCAGGCACAGCAGCACGTCACCGTCCTGCCGGGCAGTTTTCTGTCGCGCAGTTTCAATGGCAGCAACCCGGGCGCAGACCACGTCCGGCTCGCGCTGGTCGCCCCGCTGCAAGACTGCCTCGCGGCTGCCATGCGTATCCGGTCGTACCTCGAGTAACCTGCATTGCGCAGGCAAGGCGGTTATCATTGGCAACCATGAAAAGATCGGACGCACGCACTGTTGTCCCATATATTCCCTCTCCCACCGGGAGAGGGTTAGGGTGAGGGGATCAAAACAAGATAACTGCTTGATTTCATATCCCCTCAGCCTGGCCTTCTCCCGGCGGGAGAAGGGATGCCGTGTTTAACCACGGCACATGGCATTCATGTCCAGCGGGGATCAACCCGTCAATTATCAAAGTTCATTTATGACCTTACAGACAACCCAATCAATGTTTATGGGACAGCAGTGCGGACGCACGCCTTGTTTCAGCGCGCGTGAATTCTGCAACCGCCGGACATTCCTTACCACTTTCAGCCGTATTAATGGAGATTGACTCGAATGAGCGACATACAGGCCACAATTGAAGAAGCCTTCGAAAGGCGCGCCGACATCACCCCGCGCAACGTGGAAACCCATGTCAAGGAAGCCACCCTGGAGGCCATCGACATGCTGGACCGGGGTGTCGCCCGGGTAGCCGAAAAACGCGACGGCCAGTGGATCGTGAACGACTGGCTGAAGAAGGCCGTGCTGCTGTCCTTCCGCATCGAGGACAATGCCTTCATGAAGGGCGGCTTCACCAATTACTACGACAAGGTGCCGTCGAAATACGCCGACACCAATTCCCGCGAATTCCGTGAAGGCGGGGTGCGCGTGGTGCCACCGGCGACCGCGCGGCGCGGCGCGTTCATCGCTTCGGGAGCGGTGCTGATGCCGTCCTATGTCAACATCGGCGCCTACGTCGACAGCGGCACCATGGTCGACACCTGGGCCACCGTGGGCTCCTGCGCGCAGATCGGCAAAAACGTGCACCTGTCCGGCGGCGTCGGCATCGGCGGCGTACTGGAACCGGTGCAGGCCAGCCCGACCATCATCGAGGACAACTGCTTCATCGGTGCCCGCTCGGAAGTGGTCGAGGGTGTCATCGTCGAGGAAGGCTCGGTGATTTCCATGGGCGTGTACATCGGTCAGAGCACCCGCATCTACGATCGCGAGAATGACACCGTACTCTACGGCCGGGTGCCGGCCGGCTCGGTCGTGGTCTCGGGCAACCTGCCGTCGAAGGATGGCAAGTACAGCCTCTACTGCGCGGTCATCGTCAAGCGCGTCGATGAGAAGACCCGTTCCAAGGTCGGCATCAACGAATTGCTGCGCGATATCTGAGCGGCCGGCCCGCATGAGCACCACCCTGTATGGCATCAGCAACTGCGACACCATCCGCAAGGCGCGCCGCTGGCTGGATGCGCACCACGTGGATTACCGTTTCCACGATGTCCGCAAGGATGGCCTGGAGCGGAAAACCCTGCGGGGCTGGATCGCAGAACTCGGTTGGGAAAGCCTGCTGAACCGCCGCGGCACCACCTGGCGCACCCTGCCGGAAGCGGTGCGCAACGGGATCAATGCACAGGCGGCCGAAAAAATCATGCTGGAACATCCCGCCAGCATCAAGCGCCCGCTACTCGTGCATGACGGCGGTCTGTTGCCCGGTTTCCGCGAGACGGAATACAGCGCCCTGTTCGGGCAGGCGGGAAAGCCATGAGCGAGACCATCGAACTGGCAAAGGCACTGATCGAACGCGCCTCGGTGACACCGGACGATGCCGGCTGCCAGCCCCTGGTCGCGGACCGGCTGCAGGCCATCGGCTTCAGCATCGAGTCACTGCGCTTCGGCGAGGTCGACAACCTCTGGGCGCGACGGGGAACGGCAGCCCCCCTGTTCGTGTTTGCCGGGCACACCGACGTGGTACCCCCCGGGCCACTGGCGGACTGGAACAGCGATCCCTTTCACCCCCAGCATCCGTGACGGCTACCTCTACGGCCGCGGCGCCGCCGACATGAAAAGCAGCATCGCCGCCATGGTCACGGCCTGCGAACGCTTCGTCGAGAAACATGCCGGGCACCGGGGCTCCATCGCCTTGCTGCTCACCAGTGACGAGGAAGGCCCGTCGATCGACGGCACAGTCAAGGTCATCGAGTATCTCAAGGCACGCGGCGAACAGATCGACTGGTGCCTGGTCGGCGAGCCATCCAGCCGCGAACACACCGGCGACGTCATCAAGAACGGCCGCCGCGGATCGCTCAACGGCGTGCTCCGCGTACGCGGCCAGCAGGGACACGTGGCCTACCCGCAGCTGGCCGACAATCCGATTCACCGGGCCGCGGCGGCACTGGCGGAACTCGTCGCGGTGGAGTGGGATGCCGGCAATGCGCATTTCCCGCCGACCACTTTCCAGATTTCCAATATCAATGCCGGCACCGGTGCGGAAAATGTCATTCCGGGCGAACTGCACATCCTGTTCAACCTGCGCTTTTCCACGGAATCCAGCCCCGAGGACATCCAGTCGCGGGTGCTCGCCGTACTCGACCGCCACGGGCTGAACTACAGCATTGACTGGAAAATCTCCGGTCTGCCGTTCATTACGCCTGCCGGAGAACTGGTGGATGCGGCACGCCGCGCGATTCACAGCTTCACCGGAATGGAAACCGAACTTTCCACCAGCGGCGGCACATCCGATGGCCGTTTCATCGCACCAACCGGCGCTCAGGTGGTGGAACTCGGGCCGTTGAACGCCACTATTCACAAAACAAATGAATGTGTAAATCTGGCTGAACTTGATACACTATCAAGCATCTATGAGGGAATCCTTGAATTCTTGCTAACCTGAGATAACAAAAAATGTGGTTTCGAAGCGGCACTCAACAAGACCATCGCCGGCGCCTGTTGCAAGTTCCCGGCATCTTGCTGACAGCAGCCTTGCTGTCCGCCTGTTCCGTCGGCCAGATGGTGGTGCGTGGCTCCCAGACCATCCTGGACAGCGGCGTCGACGCGATGAATCGCGAAACCGATCTCGAACTGGCCAGGGCGGCCATACCCGCCAACCTGAAGCTGATAGAAGGCATGCTGCTGGAGGACCCACGGAATCAGGAACTGCTGCTGTATGCCGCCGAGGGCTTCTATGGCTACAGCTACGGCTTCATCGAACTCGAAGACAGCGAGCGCGCGCAGCAACTTTACCGGCGCTGCTACGACTACGCACTCAGGGCACTCGAGCTTGACGGGCTCGGACTGGACCCGGAAACCGCGGCTGCTGATGACCTGGAAGCGGCAACCGCGAACCTTGGCAAGGCGGCCGTACCCGCGCTGTTCTGGTCTGCCTCCTGCCTGGCGAAATGGATCGACCTGGATCGCGACAATATTGCCAGCGTCGCCAGCCTTTCCAGCGCGGCAACCCTGATGCAGCGCGTGCTGGAACTCGATGACAGCTATTACTATGGCGGGCCGCACCTGTTTTTCGGGGTCTACTACGGCGGGCGGTCACCCATGTTCGGCGGCAACTTCGCACTGTCTGAAGAACATTTCCACCGCGCCGACGAAATCAACCAGCAGAAACTGCTCATCGTCAACCTGCTGCAGGCGGAATTCCTGTACCGGCAGCAACTCAACCTCACGGGCTTTCATGACACGCTCCAGTACATTCTGGATGCACCGCAGGGGCTCTACCCGGAAATGGCACTGGTAAATGCCATCAGCAAGCAACGGGCCGAGTACCTGCTGGAACTGGAGGATGAATGGTTCTGACGTGCGCACAATCAGCGGTGCTGCGGAAACTGTTTACGGGTCTGCTGCTGTGCGTTCTCCCGCTGGTATTCGCCACGGCCTCCGCCGAACGCGTCTACGAACTGAAATTCGCAACGCTCGCACCATCCGGCACAACCTGGGTGAACCTGCTGGAGGAATGGGCCGCGCAGGTCAAACAGGAAAGCAACGGCCGCCTGGTCTTCAAGATCTACCCGGGCGGTGTGCAGGGTGACGAACCCGACGTACTCAAGAAAATCCGCTTTGGCCAGCTGCAGGGCGGCGCATTTACCGGCTATGGCATCGGCCACATATTTTCCCCCACCCGGGTCCTGGAGCTGCCGTTCCTGTTCAACGACATCGACGAAATCGACTATGTCCGCAACAGGCTCATGCCGGAGATCGCCCAGGGCTACCGCGACAACGGCTATGAACTGCTGGGCTGGATGGAAGTCGGTTACGTCTATTTCTTTTCCAAGTACCCGATCAGTTCACTCGACGACCTGAAGAAGCGCCGCATCTGGCTCTGGCAGGGAGACCCGCTCGGCAGCGCCTTTTTCGAGGCCAGCGGCCTCGCCCCCGTGCCGCTGTCCATCATCGACGTCTATACCAGCCTGTCGACCGGTCTGATCGACACCGTCTACACGCCGCCGCTGGGTGCCATCGCGCTGCAGTGGTTCACCAAGACGCAGTACATTACCAACGTGCCCATGGCAAACGGCATCGGGTCGCTGGTGGTATCACGCCGGTTTTTCCAGAACCTGCCGCAGGACCTGCAAAAACTGCTGAAGCGCACGGGTGAGGAAACCGGGGAAAGACTTATTGCCGCAACCCGCGCAGACAATATCGCGGCACTGCAGACGCTCCAGGAAAAAGGCATGAAGCTGGTCGTCGACACCGAGGGGCTGGAATCCACGCGAGGAAGTCAGGGCCATTACCACCCGGGCAGCGCAGAACCTGATGAACAACGGCTATATCCCGCGCCCCGTTGTCGACAAGGTCAATTTCTGGCTCCACGAATACCGCACCAATAAAGCCAAAGAACAGGTAGATGCTACCGGTTGAGCCCTACTGGATAACCGCCCTGCGCCATGGCCTGATCCGCATGGAGTCCTTCATGGCCGGCGGTTCCCTGCTGCTGCTGCTGGCAATCGTTTTTGGACAGGTGCTGGTTCGCAACTTCCTCGACTCCGGTATCCCGCACGCGGATATCCTGTCACGCTACCTGGTACTCTACGTCACCTTCTTCGGCGCCGCGCTGGCCATCGAAAGCCACCGCCACATTCGCATCGACGTGGTTGCCGCCTGCATGAAGCCCGAACGGATCTGCCTGCTGCGCCCGCCGCTGTACCTGATTTCCGCGGGTCTGTGTGCGGCACTGACCTGGGCCGCGATGCGTTTCTGGTACGATGACTGGCAATACGTGGCCGACCATGAACGCTGGACATCGATCCTGGCCCTGATCACCCCCTTCGGTTTCTTCCTGCTGACACTGCATTTCCTGCTGGGCGGCCTGTTCAAACCTGCGCCAGCGGGGCCGCAGGCATGACCCTGCTGCTGGTCGGTCTGCTGATCCTGCTGGCGCTGCTGGGACTGCCGCTGTTCGTCGCCCTTGCCGGCGGCAGCCTGCTGGCCACGTTCAACGCCGGACTGGACCCGGCGCTGCTCGCGGTGGAACTGAACCGGCTGGCATCCTCACCCTACCTCGCCTCCATTCCCCTGTTCACCTTTGCCGGCGTGGTGCTGGCGGCTGGCGGCGCCCCGGAACGCATGATCCAGCTGTTCAACGCCATGGTGGGCTGGTTGCCGGGCGGCATGGCCGGCGTGACGCTGACGTCCTGCGCCTTTTTCACCGCATTTTCAGGCGCCTCGGGCGTGACCATCCTGGCGCTGGGCGGACTGATGTTCCCCATGCTGCTGCATGCCGGCTACAACGAGCGTTTCACCCTGGGCTTGCTGACCACCTCCGGCTCGCTGGGCCTGCTGTTCGCACCCAGTCTGGCCATCCTGATCTACGGCATCGTTGCCGGCGTCAGCATCGACAAGCTGTTCCTGGCCGGCATGGTTCCGGGTCTGTTGCTGATGCTGATCCTGGGGCTTTACTGCCTCTATGTCGGCCGCAAGACAGCCGTACCGCGACACCACTTCTCGCTGGCGAACCTGAGGCTTGCATTACGGGAAAGCATCTGGGATATCATGCTGCCGATCGGCATCATCGTCGGCATCTTCGGCGGCTACGTCACCATCAGCGAGGCCTCCGCCTGCACCGCTGCCTATGTGCTGCTGCTGGAGGGCGTGATCCACCGGGAGATTCACCTGGTCAAGCACCTGCCGGAACTGCTGCGGGATGCCGCGATCCTGGTGGGCAGTATCCTGATCATTCTCAGCGTGGCCATGGGCCTCACCAACCTGCTTATCGATGCCCAGGTCCCGATGAAGATCCTCGGCTGGATGGAAGTCCACGTGGACTCGCAGCTGCACTTCCTGATGCTGCTGAATGCGTTCCTGCTGATCGTCGGCTGCATGATGGACATCTTCTCGGCCACGGTGGTCGTGGTACCGCTGCTGCTGCCGATCGCGGCAAGCTATGGTGTGGACCCGATCCACCTGGGCATCATCTTCCTCGCCAATCTGGAGATCGGCTACAGCACCCCGCCGGTCGGCATCAACCTGTTCATCGCCAGCCAGCGATTCGGCCGCCCTGTGCTGTCACTGTTCCGCGCCACCATCCCCTTCCTGGCCCTGATGCTGCTCTGGCTGATAATGATCACCTACGTACCGTATTTCACACTCTGGTGGCAGAACCCCTGATACCGTAAACAATCCGCACAGTACCTGCGATAAAAAAGGCCAGAACGCGCCAATAACCGGAAATCAGCGAAGGGCTGCTTACAACCGCATATACGCTGTTCAGAAGCAGTGCGTGTAAATGATGTGAGATTCAGGCCACTGCCAAAGCGTTGGGTAAGGATCACAGTACCGGTGCTGACAGTGCGGTGTGTGCATACAGCCTTTTTCAAAATTTGCGTGAAATCACCCGATACACAATGCCCAGCATCTGGCCCATCGCTGCAGGGCGATACTTCACCCGCGCCGGGACGCCTGGCTCAATCGAACGGGATTTTGATTTGCTTCGAAATGTCACGCAATTCTTCTACCACCGGCATGACCAGGGGGATGCCCTCGATGCGGCGCCGGGCTTCAAATTCTCGTTCGGGGTCACCGGGAATCAGCACCCCAGGGCTGCCAGGCTGCGATTTTGTCCCTCGCATGGTCCGCACCCAGTCGTCAATCTGGCGTTTGAATTCATCGACATCGATGAAGGCTCCGATCTGCAAGGCACCAAAAAAGTGGCCGATTCCCTTGCCGACGCTGCGCTCGGGCATCTGCTGGCGCAAGGCGAATGGCGGCGCAAAGGGTCCCCAATTCGCGCCACTGAGTACACAGCACAAGATATCGACCATCGAAGCAAGGCAGTAGCCCTTATGCCCGCCCATTTCCCGGAAGCTTCCCAAAGGCGATAAAGCGCCACCCTCAATCATGCCTTCGGGAGTAGTTGTGTTGTGGCCTTGTGAATCAACTGCCCAACCCAGCGGGATGTCTTCCTGTTTACGTTTGGCAATTTCCACTTTGCCATAAGCAACCGCGCTGGTCGCCATATCAATGACCACAGGCGGCTCTTCATTTCCCGGAAATGCAATCGAAACCGGGTTGGTGCCCAACATGCGTTCCCCACCCCAAAGCGGTTGGACAAGTTTGGTGCTATTGGTCATCGACCAGCCGATCAGATCGTGCTCTAGCGCCTTGAGCACGTAGTAACCGGCAATACCGTAATGGTTGCTGTTGCACACCGAGACCCAGCCTGACCCGCATTTTTCGGCCTTGTCCATCGCAATGCGATTGGATTCCGGGCCTACAACCAAACCCAACCCGTTGTCACCATCTACGGTCGCAGTTGAAAGACTCTGGCGTACAATGCGAATTTTCGGTTTAGGGTTTATTCGGCCAAGGCTGAGCATATCAAAATAGGTATGCAGGCGACCGACACCGTGCGAATCAATGCCGCGTAAATCTGCGGTTGCCAGAACTTCCGCAGCCAACTCTGCCTGGTCTTGTGGAACCTCAAAATGCCGGAAGACCCGCGCGCTAAATTCCACCAGGTGCTCAATCGGGAAGATTTTGTATTCGACCATATTCAGTTGGGGTGCAGGAGGCAGTGATAGGCCGTATCGACCTATTGCGTAAAGGTTCTACATAGCATTAAACGCCATATTTCCAACTCTGATCTACGCGCCATATCGGCACTACAGTGCGAGTTCGTTAGCTGAAATCGATGGTCTACTATACGCTGTATAGTTGCTGTTCATAAATTTTGCATGAATGACAGGAACGGGTCGTCTCCTGCCTGTTAGCCATATCCTATATCAGGATTCCCTGTAGTACCGGGTTCGGCAGATAACTTGCCGTTCATGGCCGGAACGAAGCCACTTCCTGGCTCAGCTGCGTACGGTGAAGTCACGCCAACAACGGTCATTCCCGGATGACTGGCGAACGGTGAAACTGCAGAAACTCCGGTCATTCCCATATTCCCAGGCCACTTCGTTTGCCAAGGCAAAAGGATACATTCAACCACAAATATAATGTGCTCCCAGAGGAACTGCTACTGTGAGTTCATGTGTTGAATAACACTTATCATAACCGAGTAGCATCAAGGTGCTGTGACGGTGCCAGACGAATAAATACCCTGCGAAAGCATGTGCGTCTCTCTTTCAACGGAGAGGTAGGGAATAAGAAACCGGAATGCCCCTTACTTTAACGCATCATGTCTCTGCCATGGCTTTTTGGAGGGCAGCGCGTCGTTGCCTGTATTCATCTTGCATGGAACCCAGATGTCCCACCACATTTTCCAGTGTTTCCTGTTTTGATTCGTCCTGGGCCTCCTCCAGCCATTGTTCCATTTCTTCGAGGAGCAGGCTTATCATGTCAGAGGCTCCGACAATCCGGTTTAACTCATCACGCTTATCATCATTCATCGTAGTCCCCCATTTTTTTCATGCATTACGTGGTCAATTCCGGGTTGCGAAGACAGCAAGGCGGTATCCGTATCTTGTCTTGTACGCTTATTACTTAAACCCCGGAACCGCAAGTGAGCAGTAGTATGGCAGTCTGGATTAAACATGTGCAAGCTTCTGGGGTGCGACTGATACTGACGGACGCAATCCCAGGCAACGCCGCAACCGGTGAAGGACACGTTGCTATGGGAAAGCGAAATAGATGTGATCTAC
>CAVPAE010000001.1:0-241505 GCA_963701455.1 uncultured Gammaproteobacteria bacterium | reverse complement strand
CTCCCCGGGACGGGCTCGAACCGCCGACCTAGTGATTAACAGTCACCCGCTCTACCAACTGAGCTACCGGGGATCAGAGAACCTTCAAGAGCGCGCATCATACTGGATTCGCGGGTTTTTGGTCAACGCAAGTCTAAGTTCCTGAATTCTGATTCTCACGGGCACCTGATCGGGCTGCCGTCGCAGCGCCGGTAAGTCAGCCGCGGGCGGCCGCTGTTTGACAAACAGATCACCCGGGGTCTTGCCGCCTTGCGGGCGTCACAGAAGATAAATGAGCTGTTCGAGCCGCCGCTGCTGCCGTCCGGCTGATACACGATGCGCTTGCGATAATTGCTGGCGTGCAGGATTACCCCGGTAGCCAGCGGGTTGCCGGATTGCAGCAGCGCTTCTCCGGCTTCGCGCTCCCGGTTCTCACTGGCAAACAGCATCCAGCCATAGCTCCAGGCGCTGCTGTTGCCGCAGTTCACCTTGTCCAGGCTCGGACACAACACCACACGGCGGCCATGTTTTACTGCCTCGCTGCGTGCCAGTTGCAGTGCGGTCACGAACAGGTTGACCTCGGCGACCATGCGGTTTTCCTGGGTCAGGCTGCGAAACTGGCTGATGGTCCCGGTGGTCAGTGTGGCGATCACGCTCAGGCTCACCAGCAGTTCGGGCAGCGTGACACCCCGTTGCTGCCTGTGTGCAGCGCACCGGTTCGGCAAAATATTGATACATGACATGCCGGCACCCTCCATCCATGGCAGGTATTCCCGTTGGCAGTAATTGTTCCGGATTTGCGGCAGCCGACCTGTGGCCGGTGTGCACGGGAAGTTTCAGCTGCGGGGGCGGCGAAGGATATCAGGCAGGGACGACCGTCCGGGTAGGACGGGGACGGCTCAGTCTGTCAGTGCCGCCGTGATGCGGGACAGGGCTTCCTTGAGGACGTCGAGACCGATGGCAAAGGAGAAGCGCACGTAGCCGGGGGCGCCAAAGGCGGAACCGGGCACCAGTGCCACACCGGCCTTGTCCAGCAGGTATTCAGTCAGCCCGACGTCGTCGTTGACGCCGTCCAGGCGGTCGATAGCCTCCTGGACGTGGGGGAAACAGTAGAAGGTCCCGTCTGCCGGCAGGCATGTCACGCCGGGTATCCTGTTCAGGGCGTCGACCAGGAAATCATGCCGCTCGTGAAATGCCTTCAGCATGGGCTGGATGCAGGACTGGTCGCCGTCCAGCGCTGCCTGTGCAGCGACCTGGGAAATCGAGGTCGGGTTGGAAGTGCTCTGCGACTGGATCTTCTTCATGGCCTTGATCAGTTCGGCCGGGCCGCCGGCGTAACCGATGCGCCAGCCGGTCATGGCGTAGGCCTTGGAAACACCGTTCAGGACGATAGTGCGATCGTAGAGCTCCGGGCAGGCATTGAGGATGTTGCAGAAGGGCTCATCTCCCCAGAGGATGTGCTCGTACATATCGTCGGTCGCAACCAGCACCTGCGGGCTATGCTTCAGCACCTCGCCGAGTGCCGCCAGCTCCGCCCGGGTGTAGGCGACGCCGGTGGGATTGGACGGGCTGTTGATGACGAAGATACGTGTCCTGGGCGTGATTGCCGCTTCCAGCTGCTGCGGGGTGATCTTGAAACGGGTGTCGACACCGGCGCGGACGATGACCGGTTCTGCATCGGCCAGGCGCACCATGTCGGGGTAGGACACCCAGTAGGGCGCAGGTATGATCACCTCGTCGCCGGTATTGAGGAACGCCTGCGCCAGGTTGTAGAAGCTCTGCTTGCCGCCGCAGGACACCAGGATCTGATCGGGCGTGTAATCCAGCCCGTTGTCGCGTTTGAATTTCGCTATAATCGCCTGCTTCAGGGCGGGTGTCCCGTCCACGGCAGTGTAGCGGGTGAAGCCGTCATTGATCGCCTGGATCGCGGCCGCCTTGATATGTTCGGGAGTGCCGAAGTCCGGTTCGCCGGCGCCCAGACCGATTATGTCCTTGCCGGCTGCGCGCAGCTCGGTTACCCGCGCCGTGACCGCGAGTGTCGGGGAGGGTTTGACGCGTTGTACCCGCATCGAGAGCGTGAGCTTGTCCAAGACGGTATCCTTGCGGTCCAGTGGCTGTGGCAGCAGTCCCGTTATCATACGCAAAGACAGGCAGTCGATCATAGCCCGTGAGTGAACAATTCCAGCTGAAATGCACCCTGCAGCCCGCCGGCGACCAGCCGCAGGCCATCGCGAAGCTGATCGAGGGCCTGGAGGACGGGCTGAGCCACCAGACCCTGCTGGGCGTGACCGGCTCGGGCAAGACCTTCACTGTTGCCAATGTGATCCAGGCCGTGCAGCGGCCGACCCTGATACTCGCGCCGAACAAGACCCTGGCCGCGCAGCTGTACGGGGAGATGCACGAATTGTTTCCCGACAGTGCGGTGGAGTATTTCGTCTCCTACTACGACTACTACCAGCCCGAGGCCTACGTGCCGGCATCCGACACCTATATCGAGAAGGATGCCTCGGTCAACGAGCACATCGAGCAGATGCGCCTGTCCGCGACCAAGGCCCTGCTGGAACGCCCCGATGCCATCATCGTGGCGACCGTATCCGCGATCTACGGACTGGGTGACCCGCGTGCCTACCTGCGGATGGTGCTGCACCTGGTGCGGGGCGAGAGTGCCGACCAGCGCACCCTGTTGCGGCGTCTCGCGGAGCTGCAATACACGCGTAATGATGTCGAACTGCACCGTGCCACCTACCGCGTGCGGGGCGAGGTCATCGATATTTTCCCGGCGGAATCGGACGGTGAGGCGGTACGGGTGGAACTGTTCGATGACGAGATCGATTCGCTGTCATGGTTCGATCCGCTGACCGGTGACGTGCTGCGTCGCGTGCCGCGCCTGACGATCTATCCGAAGACCCATTACGCGACGCCGCGCGAGGTCATTCTCGGTGCGATGGAGCATATCAAGGTCGAGCTGCGGGAACGGCTGGAGCAACTGCGGGACAACAACAAGCTGGTCGAGGCGCAGCGGCTGGAGCAGCGCACCCTGTTCGACCTGGAGATGATGGCGGAACTCGGTTACTGCTCGGGCATCGAGAACTATTCCCGCTACCTCTCCGGGCGCGGGGCCGGCGAGCCGCCACCGACGCTGTTTGACTACCTGCCGCAGAATGCCCTGCTGGTGATCGACGAGTCGCACGTCACCATCCCGCAGCTGGGCGGGATGTATCGCGGCGACCGCTCCCGCAAGGAGAACCTGGTCGAGTACGGTTTCCGCCTGCCGTCGGCCCTGGACAACCGGCCGCTGCGCTTTGACGAATTCGAGCGCCTGGCGCCGCAGGCCCTGTTTATCTCGGCCACACCGGGTGCCTACGAAGCCGAGCATGCCGGTGCCGTTGTGGAACAGGTGATTCGGCCGACGGGGCTGGTCGATCCCGAAATCGAGGTGCGTCCGGCAATCACCCAGGTCGATGACCTGTTGTCGCAGATACGCGAGCGGGTCGGTGCGGGGGACCGGGTGCTGGTGACGACGCTGACCAAGCGCATGGCCGAGGACCTGACCGAGTATCTCGGTGAGCACGGTGTGCGGGTGCGCTACCTGCATTCGGATATCGAAACCGTCGAGCGGGTGGAAATCATCCGTGACCTGCGCCTGGGGGAATTCGACGTGCTGGTCGGGATCAACCTGCTGCGCGAAGGCCTGGATATGCCGGAGGTCTCGCTGGTGGCCATTCTCGATGCCGACAAGGAAGGCTTCCTGCGTTCCGAGCGCTCCCTGATCCAGACCATCGGGCGGGCCGCGCGCAACCTGCACGGCAAGGCCATCCTGTATGCGGATCAAATCACCGGTTCCATGCGCCGCGCCATGGACGAAACCGCGCGCCGCCGGGAAAAGCAGGTGGCCTACAACAAGGCGCATGGCATCACGCCGCGCAGTATCCAGAAAGCGGTCACCGACATCATGGAAGGCGCGCTCGGGGCGGGCCCCTCGTCGGTGCGGGAGTTTGCCCGGGTGGCCGAGGAACTGCACACCTACGGCCATCTGACGCCGAAACAGCTGACGCAGCGGATCGAGCGGCTGGAAAAGGAGATGTACCAGCATGCCCGCGACCTGGAGTTCGAGGATGCCGCCCGGCTACGCGACCAGATCCGGCACCTCAAGAAGGGCAGCCTCGGCCTGACGGACTGAAGGGGGCATGGCGCGGCTAATGGCTTCGTCCGCCCGCCGGAGCAGATTTCCTGTCTGCCAGTGCGGGATTCCGTCGCGGGTATTGCAACCGACGGTGGGTACCGGTATCGTTCCCTGTCTCGCAGGCGCGTAGCTCAGTTGGTTAGAGCACCACCTTGACATGGTGGGGGTCGTTGGTTCAACTCCAATCGCGCCTACCAATTCTTTCCGAAAGCATCGCCTCGCGATGCTTTATTTTTTGCAAGACATGTGGCCCCTCGTATCGGTCACCACTGGAGCACGTTATGCCTACTGTGACGCTTCCCGACGGCAGCCGCCGCGAATTCGATCAGCCCGTTTCCGTCCATGCCGTTGCCGCCGATATCGGTCCCGGCCTGGCCAAGGCCGCGCTTGCCGGCAAGGTCAACGGCGAGCTTGTGGATACCTCGTTTGTCATCGCTGAGGACGCCGAGCTGGCGATCATCACCGCGCGTGACGAGGAAGCACTGGAACTGATGCGCCACGACGCCGCGCATGTCATGGCCCAGGCCGTGCAGGAACTCTACCCCGGCACCCAGGTGACCATCGGGCCGGCGATCGAGAACGGCTTTTATTATGACTTCGCCCGCGAGGAAGCCTTTACCCCGGAAGACCTGAAAAAGATCGAGGCGCGCATGGCCGAGATCGTCAAGCGCGACCTGCCGATCGTCCGCGAGGTCTGGGACCGGGAGCAGGCGCTGCAAACCTTTGCAGGGCTCGGCGAGGACTACAAGGTCGAGATCATCAGGGACATCATTCCCGAGGGCGAGGAAGTTTCCATCTACCGCCAGGGCGACTGGTTCGATGTCTGCCGCGGGCCGCACCTGCCGGCAACCGGCAAGCTGGGCCAGGGGTTCAAGCTGATGAAGCTGGCCGGGGCCTACTGGCGCGGCGATTCCGATAACGAAATGCTGCAGCGCATCTACGGCACGGCCTGGCGCGACAAGAAGGAACTCAAGGCCTACCTGCAGCTGCTGGAAGAAGCGGAGAAGCGTGATCACCGCAAGCTGGGCAAGGCCATGGACCTGTTCCATACCCAGGAAGAGGCCCCGGGCATGGTGTTCTGGCACGACCACGGCTGGCGCATCTACCTTGTCATCCAGGACTACATTCGAGGCATGCTGAAGCAGCACGGCTACCAGGAGATCCACACGCCGCAGATCATCGACCGTTCCCTGTGGGAGCGTTCCGGCCACTGGGAGAAGTTCTCGGCCGACATGTTCACCACCGACTCCGAGAACCGCACCTACGCTATCAAGCCGATGAACTGCCCGGCGCACATCCAGGTCTTCAACCAGGGCCTGAAGAGCTACCGCGACCTGCCACTGCGGCTGGCGGAATTCGGGTCCTGCCATCGCAACGAGCCATCGGGTACCCTGCATGGCCTGATGCGGGTCAGGAATTTCGTCCAGGACGATGCCCACATCTTCTGCTCGGAAGACCAGATCCTCGGCGAGGTGTCCGACTTCATCGACCTGCTGTTCAAGGTATACGCGGACTTCGGCTTCGAAGAGGTCAGCGTGAAGTTTTCCACCCGCCCCGAGCAGCGCGTGGGCGAGGATGAACTCTGGGACCGCGCCGAGGCGGCGCTGCAGACGGCGCTGGAACACAAGCAGCTGGACTGGGAGTTGCAGCCGGGCGAGGGCGCCTTCTACGGTCCCAAGATCGAGTTCAACCTGAAAGACTGCCTCGGCCGGGTCTGGCAGCTGGGAACCATCCAGCTGGATTTTTCCATGCCGGGACGGCTGGGTGCGCACTTTATCGCCGAGGACGGCAGCAAGCAGGTGCCGGTCATGCTGCATCGCGCGATCCTCGGTTCACTGGAGCGTTTCATCGGTATTCTGATCGAACACTATGCCGGGTCACTGCCCCTGTGGCTGGCCCCGGTACAGGCCGTGATCCTCAATATCACCGACCGGCAGGCCGGATTTGCCCGAAAAGTGGAAGAAACCTTGCAGAATCAGGGTCTGAGGGTTAAATCGGACTTGAGAAATGAGAAAATCGGCTTTAAAATCCGCGAGCACACAATCAGACGTGTTCCCTATCTGCTGATAATCGGCGATCGGGAAACGGAAGCAGGTACCGTGGCCGTGCGCACGCGAAGCGGTGGCGACCTGGGCAGCATGTCCATCGAACTGCTGGCCGAAGGTCTGAAAGCCGAGTCCGCGAGCCGCGGCCGTACTGTTTTGGAGGGTTAGAGAATCGCCGCAAAAAAACCGCAACATCGGATAAACGATAAAATTCTTGCACCCGAGGTCAGGGTCATCAACCAGGACGGTGAACAGGTTGGCATCGTTCCCATCGAAGAGGCGAAGCAGATTGCCGGCGACGTCAGTCTCGACCTGGTGGAAATCTCGCCCAACGCGGAACCACCCGTATGTCGCATCATGGACTACGGCAAATTCCGCTTCGAGGAAAGCAAGAAACTGCAGACCGCGAAGAAGAAGCAGAAGCAGATCCAGGTCAAGGAGATCAAGTTCCGGCCCGGGACTGATATCGGCGACTACAAGATCAAGCTGCGCAAGCTGGTCAGCTTTCTGGAAGAGGGAGACCGGGTCAAGGTTACCCTGAGATTCCGGGGCCGCGAGATGGCCCACCAGGAACTCGGTCTGGAGTTGTTGCAGCGGGTGAAGGCCGACCTTGCGGAGCATGGTACGGTCGAGCAGGAACCGAAAATGGAAGGGCGGCTGATGGTCATGGTGCTGGCCCCCAAAAAGCACAGGTGATCGCGGGTATGCCGGGATCCGGAATTATTTTGGAGAAGCAGTAATGCCTAAGTTGAAGACAAATCGTGGCGCGGCCAAGCGCTTCAAGAAAACCGGCTCCGGCGCTTTCAAGCGCGGCCAGTCGCACCTGCGCCATATCCTGACGAAGAAGAGCAGCAAGCGGAAACGTCAGCTGGGCTCGCCGTCGGAAGTGCACGAGGCTGATGTTGCAGCCGTGCGCCGCATGTTGCCTTTCAGTTGAATTCATTTTTTCAGGGGTTTTAGCAATGCCAAGAGTAAAACGCGGTGTAACCGCACATGCCAGACACAAGAAGGTGCTGGACAAGGCCAAGGGATATTACGGTGCCCGCAGCAAGGTCTTCCGTGTTGCCAAGCAGGCCGTTACCAAGGCCGGCCAGTATGCCTATCGTGACCGCCGCCAGCGCAAGCGCCAGTTCCGTGCGCTGTGGGTCGCGCGTATCAATGCCGCAGCCCGTGAGAACGGCATGTCCTACAGCCGCCTGATCGATGGCCTGAACAAGGCGAACATCGAGGTCGACAGGAAGGTGCTGGCAGATCTCGCGGTATTCGATGCCGCCGGCTTTAGTGCGCTGGCAGAAAAGGCCAAGGCCAGTCTATCGGCTTGACCCCTTTACCGCAGACGTACACGAAAAGGGGAAAGGTCATGGCCTTTCCCCTTTTTTGTTGCATTCAGTGCGTGCATATCGTGCCGGATGAAGGCTATGGCCAACGGATATTCGCCTGGCGTGCTGAATATGGCGATCATGGTGGCGGGCAGGATAGGACCTCTGATCAGGTGACATATACCGTCATTGCGAGCGCGATGTACAGGAATGACAGTGCCGCAGGGCATGGTCCGAGCGGCAGCGAGCAATCTTCTGAATTTGTGTTCAAGTCTGGAGATTGCTCGTCACCTTGTCTCGCAATGACGGTTGCCAGAGTTACGTAAACCAATAACGGGAGCGCTATCAGGTGAGCAGCCTGGAAGAACTCGAAAAGCAGGCACTGGACGAGATTGCGACGGCGGCCGATCCCGCGGCACTTGATGTCGTGCGGGTCAGCTATCTCGGCAAGAAGGGGCTGCTGACGCAGCAGCTGAAGCAACTCGGTGCACTGCCGGCAGCGGAACGTCCGGCGGCGGGACAGGAGATCAACCGGGTCAAGGAGCGGGTCCAGCAGGCGCTGGAGGCGCGCCGGGATGCGCTGCAATCCTCGCAACTGAATGCACGGCTTGCCAGCGAGCGCGTCGATGTCACCCTCCCGGGGCGCGGCCAGCCGCAGGGCGGCCTGCACCCGGTGACCATCACCATGCGCCGTATCGAGGAACTGTTCCGGCCGCTGGGATTCAGTGTCGCGGAAGGTCCGGAGATCGAGGACGACCACCACAATTTCGAAGCCCTGAACATCCCGGCGCATCACCCGGCGCGTGCCATGCACGACACCTTCTACTTCGATGCGCATACCCTGCTGCGTACCCACACCTCGCCGGTGCAGGTGCGGGTAATGGAGCAGCAGCAGCCACCGCTGCGTATCATCGCACCCGGCCGCGTCTATCGCTGCGATTCCGACCTGACACATACACCCATGTTTCACCAGGTCGAGGGTCTGCTGGTGGACGAGCAGGTCAGTTTCGCGAACCTGCGCGGGCTGCTGGACGAGTTCCTGCGGGCGTTCTTCGAGCGCAGTGACCTGCCGGTGCGTTTCCGGCCCTCCTATTTCCCGTTTACCGAACCCTCGGCCGAGGTGGATATCCAGTGCGTCATGTGCGCCGGTGAAGGCTGCCGGGTCTGCGGTCAGAGCGGCTGGCTGGAAGTGCTGGGTTGCGGCATGGTGCACCCGACAGTATTCGAGCAGGTCGGTATCGATAACGAGCGCTATACCGGGTTTGCCTTTGGCATGGGCGTGGAGCGTCTTGCCATGCTGCGCTATGGCGTGAATGACCTGCGGCTGTTTTTTGAAAATGACATGAGTTTCCTGAAACAGTTTAACCAGAGCCTGTGTTGATCATGTATCCCGTCGTTGCAAGCGTAGCGATGCACTCGTACACGGAACCGGGAACAGATGCTCCGTCATTTGTTCCTCGCAATGACGATTATCAGAGTTTCCCTGGATTTACATAACGCCTTACATCCCGAAATTTGGCAAGAGCTTCCGAGGTCTTATGAAATTCAGTGAACAATGGTTGCGTGAGTGGGTGAATCCGGCGGTTTCTGCCGCGGAGCTGGTGGAACAGCTGACCATGGCCGGACTGGAAGTCGACTCGGTCGAACCTGCCGGTGCGGGCCTGCAGGACCTGCTGGTGGGCGAGGTACTGAGCGTCGATCCGCACCCCGATGCCGACAAACTGCAGGTATGCCGGGTCGCGATTGGCCAGGCAGAGCCGCTGCAGGTTGTCTGCGGTGCGCCGAATGTCCGTGCCGGCGGCAAGTACCCGCTGGCGCCGGTCGGCGCGCGCCTGCCGGGTGATTTCAAAATAAAGAAGAGCAAGCTGCGCGGGGTGGAATCGCACGGCATGTTGTGCTCCGCGCGGGAGCTGGGTCTGAGTGAGGATCACCAGGGTCTGATGGACCTGCCGGCGGAAGCCGTCACGGGGCAAAGCCTGCAGCAACTGCTCGGTCTGGATGACAACGTCATCGAGGTAGACCTGACGCCAAACCGGGGAGATTGCCTGGGGATAGAAGGGATCGCGCGCGAGGTCGGTACGCTGACCCGCAGCCCGGTGATACCCGTGGATACCGATCCCGTTGCGGCAACGGTGGCTGATCATTTTGCCATCGAGGTGCTGGCACCGGAGGCCTGTCCGCGATACCTCGGACGGATGGTATCCGGCGTGGATGCCGCTGCCGAAACCCCGCTGTGGATGCAGGAACGCTTGCGCCGCAGCGGCATGCGCAGTCTCGGCCCGGTCGTGGATATTACCAACTACGTGATGCTGGAACTCGGGCAGCCCATGCATGCCTTCGACCGTGCACGCCTGTCGCGAGGCATACGCGTACGCTACGCCAGCAAAGGCGAGCAATTAACCCTGCTGGACGAACGCAGCATCACCCTGGACACGGATACGCTGGTGATTGCCGACCACGACCAGGCACTCGCCATTGCCGGTGTCATGGGCGGTATCGATTCCGGCGTGCAGCCGGATACCACGGCCCTGTTTCTGGAATGTGCCTTTTTTACCCCCGAGGCGATTGCCGGTTGTGCGCGCAAGTACGCGATGCACACCGAATCCGCGCATCGCTTCGAGCGCGGCGTCGATCCGGATTTGCCTGCGCGTGCGATCGAGCGGGCAACGCAGCTGCTGCTGGAGATCTGCGGCGGTCAGCCGGGACCGGTCATCGAGGTCAGTGATTCGGGTTACCTGCCGAAAAGTACGCCCATCGTATTGCGTCGGGCGCGCCTGCAGCGCGTGCTGGGCATGTCACCCGAACCGCAGGAAGTGACCGATATCCTGACACGCCTCGGCATGACGGTAACAACCCGGGACGAGGACTGGCTGGTGCAGTCGCCGACCTTTCGTTTCGACATCCGGATCGAGGCGGACCTGATCGAGGAGGTGGGCCGCATCCATGGATACAACCGCCTGCCCAGCATCGCCATGCACGGTGCGCTCGATGTGCAGCCGCTGCCGGAGAACGAGCAGTCGATGGAGCAGGTCTGCGATCTGCTGGTCGCGCGTGGTTACCAGGAAGCCGTGACCTACAGTTTTATTGATCCCGGGTTGCAGGCTCGCGTGAATCCGTCCCTGCAGCCGGTGCGGCTGGCCAATCCGATTTCCTCGGAAATGTCGGAAATGCGCACCAGCCTCTGGCCCGGCCTGATCAAGGCCGTGCAATACAATCTGAATCGCCAGAAGTCACGCCTCCGCTTGTTCGAGCATGGTCTCAGGTTTTATTCTCAAGACAATGAAATAAAACAGGAAGTGATGTTGTCTGGTGTTATTACGGGCGAGCGCCTTCCGGAACACTGGGGCGGCAAGGCCGAAGCCGTCGATTTCTATGACATCAAGCATGATGTGGAGTCGCTGCTGCGTTTTGCCGCGCACCGGCAGGAACCGGTATTCGTGGCGGCCGAACACCCGGCGCTGCACCCCGGCCAGTCGGCGCAGATTATGTGCGGCAACGAGACCCTGGGATGGTTGGGTAAAATCCACCCGGCACTGGCAAACAGCCTGGATCTGGATGTAAATACCTGCCTGTTCGAACTGCGCTATGCAGCCATCAGGCAGGGTAGCCTGGCGCAGTTCCAGCCGATTTCCCGCTATCCTTCGATTCGCCGTGACCTCGCAGTCGTCGTCGATATAAACACGACTGCTGCCGATCTGCAGCGCGTCGTGGCGGATGCAGCGGGAGAGTTGTTGCAGGAACTGGTGTTTTTCGATGTGTATCAGGGCAAGGGTGTAGAAACAGGGCGAAAAAGCATCGCCTTTGGCTTGATTCTACAGGATTATTCACGCACACTTGCCGAACAAGACATAGAAACCATCGTCGCTCGCGTGACCGGGCGGCTCGGTGAAGAATTTGGGGCAACTTTAAGGGCTTAGAACTATGGCACTGACAAAAGCCGACATGGCAGAAAGGCTGTTTGAAGAACTGGGTCTGAACAAGCGCGAGGCCAAGGAACTGGTGGAACTCTTCTTCGAGGAAATCCGGGTGGCGCTGGAAAACGGACGCCAGGTCAAGCTCTCCGGTTTTGGAAATTTCGATCTGCGCGAAAAAAACGAAAGACCGGGCCGCAACCCGAAAACCGGTGAGGAAATTCCAATCTCCGCACGTCGTGTCGTGACGTTCCGTTCGGGTCAGAAACTCAAGGCGAGGGTAGAGGCATATGCTGGAAGCGAGTCATAACAACGAGCTTCCACCTATCCCCGGTAAACGCTATTTCACCATTGGTGAAGTGAGTGACCTGTGTGGCGTGAAGCCGCACGTGTTGCGTTACTGGGAGCAGGAATTCCCGCAACTCAAGCCGGTGAAGCGCCGCGGCAACCGCCGCTATTACCAGCGCCAGGACGTGCTGATGATTCGGCAGATCCGCAGCCTGCTGTATGAACAGGGATTCACGATCGGTGGCGCACGCCAGAAGATGTCCGGCGAAGACGCAAGGGAAGACATCACCCAGAGTCAGCAGATTGTGCACCAGGTGCGTCTCGAACTTGAGGATGTGCTGCAGTTGCTGAAACGGTAGCCCGAACACCGGAAGCTTCCTGTATAATCCCAATCTCTTTATATTCGGGGCGTAGCGCAGCCTGGTAGCGCACTTGACTGGGGGTCAAGTGGTCGGAGGTTCAAATCCTCTCGTCCCGACCAATTCTCACTGAATTGTCATTCAGGATATTTCCTGCCCGGGAGCCAGTCCGGGTATTCCTTCGCGCTGTCTGAAACTCCGGTCTGCCCGGGTTGTCTCTATATTTCGTATCCCGGAACCTGCAGGTATTCTGTGCAACAGTTTGCCGGTTTTCTCTATTACGAAAAACACCAATGGTTATTCCTGCGCTGAATGCTTTCCTGAATTCAATGTCACCTTCCTGGTGCAGTGTCTGGCTGGCGTGTCTGCTGTGGTTGCCGGCACACGCCAATGCAGCGGTTCATCATGCCCTTGATGTGACTGTCGATACCGGGCACGGTTATATCGAGGTCACCGATACCATTACGGTTGCCGGTGACAGCACCCGGAAACTGGAAATCGCGCTGCATCCCGGGCTGACACCCGAGATGCAGACCGACGGGGTGGGCCTGACCGCAATCGGGCGCTACGCTGATGCGCACCCGCCTGCCCAGGCAGACGCTACCGAGGATGGCGCTCCCGAGCCGGCACGCTACCGGATTGAACTGCCTGCCGGGCAGACCCGTTTCACGTTGCGCTATCACGGACAAATACAGCATGAGCTGCAACAGGCAGGTGAGGAGTACGCGCGCGGTTTCCGCGAGACAGCGGGCACGATAACGCCGCAGGGAGTGTTCCTGGCAGGCAGCAGTTTCTGGTACCCGCACATTGCAGGTGAACTGCTGACCTTTAATCTCTCCCTGCGCCTGCCGCAGGGCTGGTACGGCATGAGCCAGTGCGACAGGGCGGTGCGCGAGGTCAGGACGGATCACGCGCTTGAACAGTGGCGCTGTGATTTGCCCCAGCAGGAGATCTACCTGATCGCCGGGCGATTCACCGAATACACACAGGCGGCCAACGGCGTGCAGGCGCTGGTGTTGCTGCGCCAGTCGGATCCGGTGCTGGCGCAGAAGTACCTGGATGCAACCACTGACTATGTCAGGCTCTACAGTGAACTGATCGGGCCGTACCCCTATAAACAATTCGCCCTGGTGGAGAACTTCTGGGAGACCGGCTATGGCATGCCGTCATTCACCCTGCTGGGCCCGAAGGTCATCCGCTTTCCGTTCATCCTGCACTCCTCCTATCCCCACGAGATTCTGCATAACTGGTGGGGCAACGGGGTCTACGTCGACTATGACCGCGGCAACTGGTCCGAGGGTCTGACCAGCTACCTGGCCGATCACCTGATCAAGGAGCAGCGCGGGCAGGGCGTGGATTACCGCCGCGACAGCCTGCAGAAGTACACCGATTACGTGCGTCAGCAGCAGGACTTTCCCCTGACGGCATTCCGCAGCCGCCACAGCGCCGTGACCGAGGCCGTGGGTTATGGCAAGACGCTGATGCTGTTTCACATGCTGCGCCGCGAACTGGGGGATGCTGCCTTCATCCGGGGCCTGCAGACGCTCTACAGTCAGAACCGCTTCAAGGTTACCGGGTTCGATGCGGTGGAACGTGCCTTCAGCGAGGCCGCCGGGCTGCCGCTGGGTGCGTTCTTCGCGCAATGGGTACAACGCCCCGGGGCACCGCTGTTGCAGGTCAGCCAGGCGCATGCAACGCCGCAGGGTGACGGCTATCGACTCACGGCCATGATCGAGCAGATCCAGGACGAGGCCCCCTATGTGCTGCAGGTCCCGCTCGCCATCCGGCTGGAGGGCAGGGAGCAGGCCTGGCAGACCGTGGTGAATCTTGATTCGAGACGCGAGACGCTCGAACTGGAACTGCCTGCACGGCCGCTGCAGCTCGATGTCGATCCGCAGTTCGATGTATTCCGGCGGCTGCACCGCAACGAGATACCGCCGGCCATCAGCCAGGCTCTGGGTGCCGGACAATTGCTGATCGTGTTGCCGGTTGCGGTGCCCGCGGAGCTCGGGTCCGCCTATGAAACCCTGGCGCATGCCTGGCAGGCGGGTCTGCCGGGGCAAATCGAGATTGTCGCTGACAGCGATCTTGAGCAACTGCCCGATGACCGCAGTGTGTGGCTGTTCGGCTGGCAGAACCGGTTTCGATCCGTGCTGGAACAGGCACTTGCCGACTATGACTATTCGGACCAGGGAACGACCGTGCAGATCGATGGCACCAGCCTGAGCGGCGACGAACATGCCATCGTCGTCATGGGCCGCCATTCCGGGAACCCCGACCAGGCACTTGGCTGGCTGGCTGCCGGTCAGGCAGCAGCGCTGCCCGGTCTGGGCCGCAAGCTGCCGCATTACGGCAAGTACAGCTACCTGGCCTTTAGCGGGCTGGCGCCCGACAACGTGCTGAAGGGGCAGTGGCCGGTGGTGCGCTCGCCGCTGTCGGTGGCGGTGGTACAGGATGATGGCATGCCGGTGACCCCCGGGACCGCACGCCTGGCACCGCGCACCCCGCTGGTGTCCCCCCCGGTCGAGTTCTCCGTGGAGCGCATGCAGCGCGACATCGCCTGGCTGTCCGATGTTTCCATGGCGGGCAGGGGGCTCGGTACCCCGGAGCTGGACCGCGCCGCCCGCTACATCGCAGCGCAATTGCAGGCGGCTGGTCTGCAACCCGGCGCGAATGACGGGGATAGCTGGCTGCAGACGTGGCAGGTGCAGGAACCGGAGTCGGACACTAATGTCACCCTTAGCAATGTCGTCGGTATCCTGCCCGGCAGTGATCCCGCCCGCGCTGCAGAAAGCCTGGTGATCGGGGCGCACTACGATCACCTGGGACGCGGGGAGTACGGATCCCATGCCGATGACCGGAGCCGAATCCATCCCGGTGCCGATGACAATGCCAGTGGCGTGGCCGTACTGCTGGAACTGGCCCGGGTGCTGGCCGACAAACCGCAGCCGCGCAGCATCGTGTTCGTCGTCTTCACGGGCGAGGAAACGGGGCGCCTGGGTTCGAAGCATTACCTGCAAAACGCCACGCGCTATCCGGTCGATGCAATGATTGCCATGATCAACCTGGACACGGTCGGTCGCCTCGGCGAACGGCCGCTGCTGGCGCTCGGTGCCGGTAGCGCAGAGGAGTGGGTGCATATCCTGCGTGGTGCCGGATACGTCACCGGGGCCCTGGTAAAACCGGTCGCCGATGATATCGGTTCCAGCGACCAGACCAGCTTTATCGAAGCGGGGGTGCCCGCCGTACAGTTGTTCAGTGGTGCGCATGCGGATTTTCACCGGCCCGGTGACACGGCGGACAAGATCGACGCGGCCGGCCTGCTAACGACGGCGCAGGTGCTGAAGGAGATGGCGACCTATCTGGCTGAACGGCCGGAAGCCCTGAGTTCCAGCACGGGAAAATCACAACAGATCCTCGCAACGCCACCCGTGCAGGGTAAACGGCGCGTCAGCCTGGGTATCGTGCCGGACTATGCTGTCAGCGGCGACGGGGTGCGGGTTGCCGAGGTGCGCGCGGACACGCCCGCTGCACAGGCTGGACTCAGGGCGGGTGATAGCATCACTATGCTGAACGGGTCAGCGGTGCACGATATGCGTGATTACACGCGGGCATTGCAGGAACTTGCGCCGGGTGATGCGGTCGAGATAGTTTTCACGCGCAATGCAACCGGGCACCGGACTACAGCCAGGGTCATTGAACGCTAGTATTCTTTCAACTTGAAAATAAAGGATGCTGATAATTTGGGCTGAGTGCCAGTGTCTTTCTATGGCCACGGAATCCACGGAAGGACACGGAAATATTGCTATGAATATATTGCTTAATTCGTCATTCCGGGCGAAGCGCAGCGCAGACCCGGAATCCAGCTTCTATATTCTATCTGTTACTGGATTACTCGCTACGCTCGCCCTTCGGGTCGCCCTTTGGGCGCTCAACGCGCTGCGCGCTTTTGTCCGGCATACGCCGGAATGACGAATGTTGATTGATGAATTAATCAGCGTCTTGGTAATGGATGTTATTTCTTTCCGTGTTATTCCGTGGATTCCGTGGCCATAATACCCGTCATCATCAAGTTGAGAATGCGCTGGAACACTTACAGGGGATGCAAATAACAATGACCGGCAAGATGATCTCTGCAATTATCCTGGTGCTGTTGTTCGCGAGTACCCGATGTCTGGCGGGCGGCGAAACGGCAACAACTCGGGTTGATGCGCTGGCATTCCCGGAGGAAACGCACCTGCAAAACATCCGGCAGCTGACCTTCGGCGGCCAGAACGCGGAGGCCTATTTTTCACGCGACGGCAGCGAGCTGATTTTCCAGTCCACGCGCGACGCACTGGAGTGCGATGCCATCTTTCGCATGAACAGTGACGGTAGCAATGTGCGGCAGCTTTCTTCCGGAAAGGGCGTGACGACCTGTGCCTTTATCGCACCCGATAACCAATCCATCATCTATGCCTCCACTCACCTGCAGCATGAACGCTGTCCACCGAAGCCGGATCATTCGCGTGGCTATGTCTGGCCCCTGTATGAAGACTATGACATTTTCACGGCCGGGCCGGAGGGTGAAGACCCGCTGCAGTTGACGGAAACGGCGGGTTACGATGCAGAGGCCGTCTATTCGCCCCGGGGCGACCGGATCGTATTCACGTCGCTGCGTAGTGGCGATCTGGACCTGTATCTGATGAACCCGGACGGCAGCGACATCGAACAACTGACATCTGCCGCCGGCTATGATGGCGGTGCGTTTTTTTCGCTGGATGGTGAGTGGATCGTATGGCGTGCCTCCCGACCGCAGGGCAGGGAGCTGGAAGAATACCGGGCATTACTGGACGAGGGCCTGATCCGGCCCGGCAGGCTCGAGCTTTACATCATGAATCTCAGGGAGCGCAAACCTATCCGCATTACCGCTAACGGGGCCGCAAATTTCGGTCCCTACTGGCATCCAGACGGGAAGCACATCATTTTCTCATCCAATATGCACGACCCGCAGGGGCGCAACTTTGATCTTTACCTGATCGATATCGAAACCCGCGAGATCGAACGTATCACCCGTTATGACGGTTTTGACGGCTTCCCGATGTTCTCCCATGACGGGAAGCAGCTGGTGTTCGCCTCCAATCGCTTCGGCAAGGTAAAAGGGGAAACCAATGTCTTTATCGCCGACTGGCAATGACACCCGGCTGCCGGGGCGGGTGGTGGCCTTCGCCCTGATGCTGCTGCTGGCTGCAGGCTGTACCTCCACGGTTCGTCACGATCACAGTGCGGCGACATATATGCAGCAACATGCTGCACCCGCACCCGCACCCGCAGCCACGTCCGAGACAGAACCTGTAGAGGCAACGCCTGTCCTGGCGCTCAAGGCCTTGCCGGACCTGCAGGACATCATCCCGATGCTGGCCGACAAGCGGGTAGTGTTTGTCGGTGAGACACACGATCGTTTCGACCATCACCTGACACAGCTCGAGATTATCCGCCGTCTGCATGCGCTTCACCCCCGGCTGGCAATCGGCATGGAGGCCTTTCAGCAGCCGTTCCAGCAGGTTCTCGATGACTACATTGCGGGCAATCTGGATGAACAGGCATTGTTGCGCGATACGGAATACTACACGCGCTGGCGGTTCGATTTTCGCCTGTATGCACCGATCCTGCGTTACGCGCGCGAGCATCAGCTTCCCGTGGTTGCCCTGAACCTGCCGGCAGAAATCACCCGGAAGGTCGGGCGCGAGGGGATGGATGCCCTGACTGCCGCAGAACGGGCACAATTGCCCGGCGGGATCGACCGAGCTGACAGCGACTATGAGCAGCGCCTCAGGGCGATCTTTGACCAGCACCCGAACAGCGAGCGCAGTTTCACTGACTTCCTCGATGTGCAGTTGCTCTGGGACGAGGGGATGGCAGAACAGGCGGCCGACTACCTCACGCGCCACCCGGACGACCGGATGGTGGTGCTGGCGGGCAGTGGCCACATTGCCCGGGGCAGCGGCATCCCCCGGCGGTTGGCACGCCGTCTGCCAGTGGACAGCGCGATCGTCCTGGGCGGCTGGGAGGGTGAACTGCAGCCGGACGTGGCCGACTTTATCCTGCTGACGGAGCCCCGCACGCTGCCGCCGGCGGGGAAGTTTGGTGCGCTGCTCGACACGGAGGAGGCTGCACTGGTGGTCTCGCACTGCTTGCCCGAAAGCCCCTGTGCGCGTGCCGGCCTGCGCCGGGGTGACCGCTTTCTGGCTATCGATGATAAGCCGATTGCCGGCATGGCGGACCTGCGCCTGGCCACCTGGGACAAGCTGCCGGGGGAGACCGTGACACTGGAGGTAAGCCGCAAGCGCTGGTTCTCTGCGCCGCAGCAGCTGAGTTATACCATCGTGCTGCAGTAAGGGTCGTGCCTGGCCCGGGCCAGCCTCTCGACCGGTTCCCGTCTCACCTTCTCCCTGTCGTGTATGTTCCGTCCGGGCTACAAACGGGTCGTGTTTCAATCGCCGCTTTCGATTACGTAAAACAGGTCGGCGCTGGAGCGCAGGTCGGAAGCCTCGCCGACCAGTTTCCACTTGCTGCTGAGCGTATAGCGCAGCTTCAGGGTCGAGACCGGTTCGAACAGGCCGACGCCGTAGCTGACGAGCAATTTCGGTGTCAGGTACTTGCCCACAAGCAGCGAGGCCGAGGTGGTGTCGCCGGCGTCCGAGCTGACCTCAATCTCGTCCACACCGATCTTTTCACCCAGTTGCTTGCCCAGCGACTCGCCGCCGGTAAGACCCAGCATGAGCGCGGCATTGTTCATCGCGGACTGTTCCGAATCACTGGTGTTGCCCTGCAGCGAGCGTCCCAGCACCAGCCAGGAGAGTTGTTCGGATTGCGGCATGTCCGGCTCCGAGAATGTCGTTACCACGGGTTTCTGCAGGTTGCCACGCACCTTCACACCGGCCAGGATATCGGGCGCCGGCCGGCGCACGGCCTCGATGTCGAGGCCGGGTTCGGTCAACGGGCCACCGGCGAACAACAGCCGGCCGCGGCGGATTTCCAAATCCTGGCCGTAGGCCTTGTACTTGCCGTTCCTGATATTCAGTTCGCCGCTGGCCCGGGTCGGCTGGCCGGGTTCATCCACTGCCAGCACGCTGCCGCCAAGCAGCCCGGTCAGTCCCAGTCCGTCGAACCTGACTGCCTTGCCCAGGGTAAAGCGTACGTTTGCATAGATCGGGTAGTCGGTCGCATCCTCCTCCTGTTCGCCGTTCTCGATAATGACCTGGTCCGAAGATGCTGTGACCGCGGAGCCTGACAATTTTCGGGGCCGGATGTCGGCACGGGGCACCACGATCTCGCCGTTGACGTCGATGCGCGTGCCGGCCAGGGTGACTTCAAGTCGGGGTGAGGCGTCGATTTCCGCCTCCAGCGTATTCAGCAGGCGAACATTGTTGCCCTCGATATGCAGCTGTGCGCTCGACTGCGCCCCCGCCAGATTTGCCGTGCCGCGTATCTGCAATTCGCCGTCACCGGAGCGGGTGTGTGCGTCCAGCCGGATGTCACCGTCCGGCTGGCCGGTCAATTCAATACGGGTATCCTCCAGTTGCACGCCGGGGGTGTCGAGCAGGGCACGGCCATTGGAGAGCAGCAGGTTGCCCTGCAGGCGGGGTGCGGCCGGTGTGCCGGCGAGTTTGACTTCCCCGTCGATGCGTCCATGCAGGTCGCTGACATCGGGCAGCAGCTGGCCGGCGAAGGCGATATCGGGAAGTTTGGCGCGCAGTTCTCCCGACAGTTGGCCGTTGCTCCAGCCCTGCTTGCTGGCACTGATAATGGCGCGGCCGTCCAGGCTGCCGGCGTCCGCCTGCAGTGGCAGTGCCAGTTCCAGGCGGGCGCGCTGTGCATCAAGGTCCAGCGTCATGCTCCCCGGTGCCAGGGCCAGTAATATGCTGCGTTCACCGGTTTCATCGATCACGCTGAGTTCGCCGGCCGTGGTTGTCAGTTGCACCTGTGCCGTGGCGGCCTGGTCGGCAGACTGCTGATAGCGGCCATTGCCCTCCAGCATACCCTGCAGCTCTACCCCGTCTGGCAGCAGCCCGGCCAGCAAGGCAAACGGCAGGTCCCGCAGCTGGAATTCGGCTTCCCGGCTGGTTTCCGTGGCTGACCCCTGCAGGCAGAAACTGCTGGTTGCATCGCTCCAGCAGGCCTGCGGCAGGGTCGCCTGCATGGCGCTCACCCGACCTGTCACGGCCTGCTGCAGCTGCCAGGCAGTGAGCCCGGCCGGCATGAGTTCGGCGCGTGTGAGCGTGTATGTCCAGACGTCCTGCCGCCAGCTGCCGTCAAGCGCGAGGTCGGCTGTGTGGCCGCTGCCGGCTGCAACCAGCGTGAGTGCATGCGCCTGCGGGAATCCGGAACCTGTCAGGTTGAGCTTGTCGATGCGGGTGCCGGCGAACCGGCTCCCTGTCAGAACCAGGTCCAGGCGTGATGGTTGTTCTCCTGCGGCATCGATAGACGCGTCAAGCTGCAGGCTGGCGATGCTGTCCGTCCGGTAGTGCAGGTCATGCCCGGCGAGCTGCGCCGTGAGTCGGGGTGCCTGCGGTGTGCCCTGCAGGCGACCCTTGCCGGACAGCTCGCCAGCCGCGGCCGGTGCCAGCGTGGCCAGGTCCGGGCTGGCCATCTCCCAGGCGAGGTCGAGCTGTTCACCCAGTTGCCCCTGCAGTTGTACGCGCGTGGGGCCGGATGTCAGCACCCCCGAGTCGAGTTGCAATACGCCCGGTTGATAGTTGCCGCGCGCGGCCAGCTGGAATGCCTGCTCGCGCAGGCTGCCGCTGGCAGTGACATTGTCGAAACGCAGCAGCCAGGCAGTGTCACTGGCCTCCAGGCTCGCCTGCAGTTGCAGGCCCAGCTTGCCCGGCCATTCCGGCCAGCGCAGCCCCGGGTTCAGTTGCTTGCCATTGAGGTCCAGCCTGGCTGTCAGCTGCGGAGCCCAGGCAAGCTGGGCGGAACCCTGCAGGCTGCCATCCAGCAGGCTGGCATTGAATGTCGTGATGTCGAGCGCGTCGAGGTTGCCCTGGCCCTCCAGCTGGATCTGTGCCGGGGTGTATTCCGGGGCATCCAGCAAGGCGCTGCCACTGACCTGGTAAGCGTCGAGGCTACCCTTGAGCGCCAGCTTGCCACTGGCGCTGGTGACAACCGGTTCGGCATGCAGCGGCCAGGCCAGGTCCTGCCAGTCCGCCTGGAGGTCAAAGCCGGTTGTCGGCCGTGGAGAAATCAACATCACCCTGCAGCTGCAGCCTTGCGGGTTGCTCCGGCAAGGTGAGCGCAAGTGCCAGGATGTGCAGCTGTGCCGCCTGCAATTCAGCATCGATTGTTGCAGCAAACCGGTTGTCCCCGGCGTCGCGGCTGTTGCCCGACCCGCTGATATGCAGCTGCTCTATCGGTCCCGTGAGGGTGAGTGCGGCGTTGACAGTGAGCGCCGGCCAGTCGCTGCTGATGTCGGCCAGTGCGCTGTCCTGCAGGTTTAGCGTGCCATCGAGCTGCAGTGTATCGAGGACATCGATCAGTGCCAGTTTGGCCTGTGCGTTATAGGGTGGCAGGACTTCATTGATCAACACGAGTCGGCGCAGGTCGCCCTCGATGCGGGTCTGAACGCCCAGGGGCGCCAGGGCATCCGGGTGCCACTGCCAGTCGAGTTTTCCCTGCAGGGGGTAGTCATCCTGCAGCTCCAGGCTGGCGGATCCCTGCAGCGTCAGGCCGGGCGCAGCCAGTGACAGGCTGGTGAGTTCCAGTCGGGTGCCGCTGGCACGGGCGGCGAGGGCGATGTCCTGCAGCAGCAGCGCTTCGGTTTCCGGTGCGGTGACGATAGCGACTGTGCCGACGCGCAGGGCATCGAGTCGCAGGCGCAACGGCAGTGCGATTACGGGCAGTTCAGTCGGCCCGGAGCTGGTTTCCGTTGTCCCGGCAAGTTGTGTGTAGTGCACGGCTGCGGCACTGACTGCAGTGAATTGCAGGGTTCCGCCCAGCAGTCCACGCGGTAGCCAGGCGATGTCCAGCTGCTCCACGGCCAGCCTGAACTCATCCGTGTTGTATTGCAGCTCCTGTATCCGCAGGCGCCCCGCCAGCCGCCCGCTCACCTGCGTGATGGCAAGCTCCGGCCCGGCCTGCGCGGCAAGTTGACGCCAGAGAAACTGCAGCCCGGACTCGGTTGCCAGCAGCCAGCCCAGTGCCGGCAGCAGCGCGCAGAACAGCAATGCAAACAGGATCAGCAGGCGACGGGCGAGGCGCTTCACAGGGCAGGCCCGATGCTGATATGCAGGCGGTAGTTGTCGTCGCTGTCGTCGAAGGGGTGTGCGACATCGATGCGCAGCATGCCCACGGGACTGCGCCAGCGGAACCCGACGCCGGCGCCGGTCTTGGGTGAGGGCAGAAAATCATCCGCCGCGTTGCCGCTGTCGACGAACACGGCGGCGCCGAAGTTGCCGACAAACAGGTAATCCAGCTCGATGCTGCCAACGGCCAGGTACTGGCCGCCGACAACATCGCCGCTGGCATCCTCGGGTGCCAGAGACTGGTAGTCGTAGCCGCGCACGCTCTGGTCACCACCGGCAAAGAAACGTTCACTGGTGGGCAGGCTGGTGAAATCCTCAACGGACATGGCGCCGAGGCGCGAGCGCAGCAGCAGCCGGCCGCGTTCGCCCAGCGGGAACACCAGCTTGCCAGCCAGGTCGATGCGCGCAAACGAGGTGTTCGATATCAGGCCGGGTGAGCCGCGCAGGTCCGTGCTCCAGCTGTAGCCGCGCCGTGGAGACAGGATGTCGTCGGCGCGCAGCTGCGACAGGGTGATGCCGGGGATGAAAAAGTCCACCTTGCCGTCGTCATCGCCCAGGGAAAAATCTTCATGCTGGTAGTTGAAATACAGGCGGCGCTGCAGCGGCCCCCATTCCTCGTTGCGGCTGACGCCCAGGGTATAGCGGTCGGAGCTGCCTTCATCGGCAATGGTCTCGGATTCAATGCGGCTGCTGAAGGTCAGCCTGTCGGAAACCAGGTTGCCGATCGGGATCTGGTACTGCGCTCCGACGGATTGCAGGATCTCCGAGAGGCGGATGTCGGCGAGGATACTGTGACCGCGCCGGTTGATACGCCGAAATTCAGTGGTCAGCGACAGCCGCGGCCCGGTATCCGTACCGTAGCCCAGGCCGACGGCATAGCGACGGGGTTTCGCGGGTTCCGTGGTGATGACGACCGGGACGTGAAAATCCGCAGTAGCCGTGCGCTGCGGGTCTACTTCGACCCGGCTGAAGTAACCGCTGTCGCTGAGTGCCAGCTGCAGTTTCAGCAGGGCGTCGGTATTGAAAGGTTCACCCTGCTTTATGTGCACGAATTGCTGTACGAAGTCCGGGTCGAGTATGTCCTGCTTGATACTGATCGGGCCGAAGAAATAGCGCGGACCGGTGTCCAGCAGCAGGTGGATCCGCGCCTGGCGCTGCGCCTTTAGTATGCGCAGTTCGGCCCGCTGGTAACGGGCGTCGAGATAACCGGCTGCCAGGGCTGCCTGCAACAACGACTGTTTCGTGGTTTCGTACTCGTCATGCAGCAGTCGCTTGCCTGGTTTCAGTTGACTTGCCTGCCGGGCAGCCAGGATGCGTGCATCGGTCTGACCGGCGCCGCTGATTTGAATGTCGAGCTGCTCGATACGGGTGGGTGGGCCGGGATCGATGTGGTACACCGCCCGCCAGGTGTCGCCTTTGTGGTTGAGCTGTGCATCGATCACCGGTTCATAGTAGCCGAACGGCTGCAGTGCTTCCCCGATCTCACGGGTTGCCTGGCGGTTCAGCCGGCGGACGTTGCTTTCCGTGACAGCCATGGCAGGCTGGTCCTGCGCGCCTGGCAGGAAGGGAAGGATCCCGTTCTGCTGGACCAGCTGGGCAATCCCCAGGTGGGCACGCACATTTTCCTGCAGTGCCTTGTCGAGACCGGTAATCTCGAGTTCGACGCGGGCCTCCGCCAGGACGACTGACGTCCAGAGCAGGGTCCAGGCAATCAACAGGAATCTATGCTTCATTGGTCGAAAGGGTCTGCCGGACTGCGCCAGTGCCGGGCACGTTATGAATTACCATATGACGACAAAGGCCGCGGCGGGTTCCGGGTTTATGATACTGGAAAGCAGGGTCCGGGTACGAATGAAGGCTGGCGGCAATGCTGTTGCAGGTGGGGTCAGTTATCCCGGCTGCAGGAGCACCCAGAAGGGCATAAATACCCCAGTGGGCACAAGCGGCTTGCAGGCGCGAATCGCGGCTGCAAGCCGCTCCTGCAGCAGGAATTCTTGTAATTTTCGGGTTTTCCTACCGTGTTCCTGGTGGCATGCAGCCCGTGCCCCTTACACAATCGGGGGTTCCTGGTCCACGCTCGGATCGACGGGGTGTTCATCGGCCTGGAAGGCCTCGACAGTGGACTCTGCGGCGCGGGCGGACTCGAACCGGGCGATGTGGAAGAGTCCTTCCCCCTCGTTGACCAGCGGCAGGTTGGTGCGTCCGATAATGATGCCTGAACAGTTCGATTGTACTTCCAGTTCCATTTGTCCAAACGGATCTGAAATCATGCCGATGACCTCGTCCTTGCGCACCCGTGCACCCAGCGGCGCAGTTAATGCGCAGGATGCCGCTGTGCCCGGCCCGTACCCAGCTGCTGGCGCGCGCGATCAGGGGTTCCGATGGCTGCCTGGCGCGACTCGTGGTCGGCAGCATGCCAATGCTGCGCATGACCGCGACGATGCCCTTGACGCCGGAACGGATGGCATTTTCGTTGAAGCGCAGTGCTTCGCCGGCCTCGTAGAGCAGGATCGGTATGCCGTGCTCGGCGGCAATCTGGCGCAGGGAACCATCGCGCAGATCCGAATTCAGCAGCACCGGCACATGAAACGCGCTGGCGATGCGCGCCGTTTCCGGGTCGTCAAGGTTGGCGCGGATCTGCGGCAGGTTTTCGCGATGGATGGCGCCGGTATGCAGGTCAATGCCGTAGTCGCTGCGGGTGACGATCTCCTCCAGGAACAAGCCGGCCAGCCGTGCAGCCATGGAGCCCTTGTCGGAACCCGGAAAGGAACGGTTCAGATCGCGGCGGTCGGGCAGGTAGCGGGAACCGTTGACGAAGCCGTAGACATTGACGATAGGTACCGCCAGCAGGGTGCCGCGCAGTTTGCTCAGCAGCGGCAGGCGCAGCAGGCGGCGGATGATTTCCACGCCATTGATTTCGTCGCCGTGGATGGCCGCGCTGACGAACAGCCGCGGACCCTCGCGCTTGCTGTGGATCACTTGCAGGGGCAGTGACATCGGCGCGTGTGAATACAGGCTGGCCATCGGCAGGTCGAGGGTGACTCGATCCCCCGGCTTGACCAGCGTGCCACCGATGAGGAGGTCCTGCCGCGTCACAGCTCAGCCCTTGCCCTTGGTCCTGGTGTGGTACGGGCGGGCGTTGCGTTCGATGAAGTCGATAATCAGGGCCGCGACGTCCTTGCCGCTGGCGGCCTCGATGCCTTCCAGCCCCGGAGAGGAGTTCACCTCCATGACGACCGGGCCGTGATTCGAGCGCAGCAGGTCCACGCCCGCGACATTCAGCCCCATGACCCTGGCTGCACGCGTCGCCGTGGCGCGTTCTTCCGGCGTGATCCTGATCAGGCTGGCGCTGCCGCCGCGGTGCAGGTTGGAACGGAACTCGCCTTCCTGCGCCTGGCGCTTCATGGCGGCGACCACCTTGTCACCGATCACGAAACAGCGAATATCGGCTCCCCCCGCTTCCTTGATGTACTCCTGGACCAGGATGTTCGCATTGAGTCCCATGAAGGCCTCGATCACGCTTTCCGCGGCCTTCTGGGTTTCCGCCAGCACCACGCCGATTCCCTGGGTGCCTTCCAGCAGCTTGATGACCACCGGCGCGCCGCCGACCATCTTGAGCAGGTCCTGGACATCGTCCGGGGAGTTGGCGTAACCGGTCACCGGCAGGCCGATGCCCTTGCGTGACAGCAGCTGCAGCGAACGCAGCTTGTCACGCGAACGGCTGATGGCCACGGATTCATTCACCGGGTAGACGCCCATCATCTCGAACTGGCGCAGCACCGCGGTACCGTAGAAGGTGATGGAAGCACCGATGCGCGGAATAACGGCGTCGAAGTCGGTGAGTGCCTCACCGTTAAGGTGGATGCCGGGACGGTGCGATGCAATATCCATGTAACAGCGCAGGGTATCGATGACCTGTGCCTCGTGGCCGCGCTGCTTTCGCAGCCTCGACCAGGCGCCGGGTTGAATAGTAGGATGCCTTGCGTGACAGAATACCGATCTTCATTGGGTTC
Source organism: uncultured Gammaproteobacteria bacterium (assembly GCA_963701455.1). Classification (GTDB taxonomy): domain Bacteria; phylum Pseudomonadota; class Gammaproteobacteria; order UBA9214; family UBA9214; genus UBA9214. The sequence goes on along the minus strand of CAVPAE010000001.1, from coordinate 215,125 downwards.
CCCCTTTGGGTTTTTTATAGCGCCCCATTAAATAGGAGCGGGCCGGGTCGACCATGAAACGCTTTTTCAGTGCGGTCCTTCCCAGCAGCATGCGAAAGCGCATGGTATCACGGTTGGTCAGGGTCAGTTCCACGGGGAAGCGGTTGTCACCAAGCACCACATCGGTGGTAATAACGTAGCGCTTTTCGCGATGGCCGCCGGAGTCCGTCACCCAGCGCACATCCGTTACGGGTACTTCACAGATGCACTTCGTCCGGTTATCACGCTGGTAGGGATGCACGCCGAAACGCACCCAGCGCTTGCCGCCCTTGAGATACGGTTCCACGAAATAGGCATGCAGGGCCGAGGTGCGCGCCCCGGTATCGACCTTGACCTTTACATGTTCGAGCTGCAGGTCCGGCAGGCTGACCCATTCCCGCCATCCAACGACCTGGCGTTTACTGATTATTTTTGTCACGATGGAGTTTGCTTTCCTGTTGCACTGCCTGATCTGGATTGTGCCGCAGTCTACAGCGTCAGGTAGTGGCTTGAAAAGCAGTGTTTGCGGCTTGTGACTTGACCGCGCAGCTGTTGCCGGACGGCCCGGGTATCCCCCGGCACAGGCGCTTGCCGCCTCACAGTTCCAGGATTTCCCCTGCCTGCGGCACCCTGGCGTGCAGCCCCAGTTCCTGCTCCAGCCGGTCGCGGAATGCCTGCTTGGCCTCGGGTTCGCCGTGGACGACATGCATGCGCGGCTGGCTCTCGAAATTGCGCGCCCAGCGCAGCAGGTCGTCGATATCGGCATGCGCCGACAGGCCGCCGACGGTGTGGATCCTGGCCCGCACCGGGTAGACGTTGCCGTGGATCTTGATCTGCTTCGCACCTTCAACCAGCTTGCGTCCCAGCGTGCCGTACGCCTGGTAGCCGACGATCATGACATGTGCCCCCTTGCGCGAAATATTGTGCTTGAGGTGATGGATGATGCGCCCGCCATTGCACATGCCGCTGCCGGCGATGATGATGGCGCCGCTCTTGATGTTGTTGATCGCCATCGAGTGCTCCACGGCTGCGGTCAGGTGGAGGTTGCGCAAGTGCGGCATTTCGTTGATCTTGCGCCGCAGGCGGGTGGCATCCTCGTCGTAGAGGTGCGGGTAATCCCAGTAGACCTTGCTCGCCTTGATCGCCATCGGGCTGTCGAGAAACACTTCCCAGCGATCCAGTTCCCACTCCTCGTAGTGCAGTCCCATGTAGTACAGGATCTCCTGGGTGCGTCCGATCGAAAAGGCCGGGATCAGCAGGTTGCCGCGCTCGTGGCGGGCCTCGCTGATGATCTCACCGATCTCGTCAAGCGTCTGCTGGCGGTCGCGGTGGCGGCGGTCGCCGTAGGTGCTCTCGATCAGCACGTGGTCGGCCGACGGGATCACCGCGGGATCATTCAGGATCGGCGTGTCGTACTGTCCGAGGTCGCCGCTGAACACGAGCTTTTGCTCGCGGCCATGCTCGTTCAGCCACACCTCGACACTGCTCGAACCGAGGATATGCCCGGCGTCCTGGAAACGGATGCTGATGCCTGGCAGGATTTCGTGTTTTTCCCGGTAGCGCAGGCCCACGATGTTTTCCAGCGCCTGCTGCACATCCTCGATGCTGTACAGCGGTTCAAGCGGCGGCTTTTTCTTGCGCTTGCGCCACTTGTTCTCGTACTGCGCATCGCGCGCCTGCAGGGAGGCCGAGTCCAGCAGCAGGATTTCGCACAGGTCGCTGGTGGCGTTCTGCATATAGATCGGGCCGCTGTAGCCCTGTTTGACCAGCAGCGGGATGCGGCCCGAGTGGTCAATGTGTCCGTGGCTCAGCACGACGGCGCTGATTTCATCCACGGCAAACGGGAATGGTTCGCGGTTCTTCGCTTCGGTCTCGCGCTTGCCCTGGATAAGCCCGCAGTCGAGCAGCACCATGTGGCCGTTGGCGCGCAGGATATGGCAGGAGCCGGTGACGCCGCTGGTGGCGCCGTAGAATTCGATTTGCATGGTCTCTCCTTTTATTCAGGAATCTCCTGTATTGACGACCGGCATGCAGGCAACACTCCAGCGTCGCCTGTCAACCCGACCGGTCGGGCGTCTCGAACTTGTCGAGCTTGGCGAAGAAGGTCTGGTGGTCGATGTAGTGGGTGCCATCGCAGGAGAACGTCATATTGATCATGCCGTTAATCAGGTTGATCGCGCCGTTGCGCAGGTAAATCGTCTCGTCCGTCAGGCGCAGGCGCCGGAATTCCCCGAGGATGCGCCCGATACCCTGGGCATCGATCACGGGGGTACGACCTGCGTAGTCTGCATCCGGAAAGCGCTCGAGAAAGCCGTTATCGAGGACTTCTTCGCGCACGAACTTCTCGTAGCAAAAGGGATCGCGGGCAAACCAGCTGGTCAACTGGCTGGATGAATAGTGGATCTTGGTATGAAACACGCCCTTGCGCGTGAGGAGTGCCTGCACGATGTCATGCACGCGGTCGATGTTCGTATCGAACAGGCTTTCCTCCCGGTGCTGCTGAAACAGCTGCCCGCGCACCGCCGGGTCTCCCTTGATCTGCAGCCATCTTTCCGGCATTTCTGTCACCTCCCGGTGCGTTACGGTTAATGTCGAACTGCCCGGTTGCGCAAGTCCGACCTGTCCATGATATGCCGTTATCCTTGCGCTTGCATGCCTCGCACCGCTTCCGGTTGCTTCGCCCGGAATGCGCGAGTTATGCTCAGCGCACAAGCATCGTCCCCCGATGCAGCGACAACCCGGATGATAATTGTGCCCATGCATGTCAGGACGCACCTGGCTGCCACAGCCCTGCAGATACTGGTCTTGCTGGCGGCCCTGGTTACGTTTTCCACTGTTGAAGCCGCCACCGGCAATGGCAACGACTGGCTGAAGCCGGCGGGCGACGCTGTTGCCGTTGCCCGGCATACCCTCGAGTCGTTCGACCCGGCTGGGGGTAATACCGATGATCTCGATCCCTGGGTGCGGGTCCTTGGCGAGATCCGTCTGAATGCCCAGAAGTGCATCGACGCGCGGCTGGAGGAAATCAACCGTATCAAGGGCAGCCTCAAACTTCCGGATGCAGCTGCCGGCGATGCCCCCGCACCTGACCCGGAAACACAGCAACGGCTGGACGAGCTGGATTCCCAGATGGCAGCCTGCCGCAACCTGCTGCTGGATGCCCGGCAGCTCGGCGACGAGATCCGCACCGCCCAGCAGGCGGTGCTGAAAGTCGAACTGCTGGATCGGGGGCCGAATATCTGGAATGTCGTGCTGGAGAACCTGCGCCAGGTGAATACCCTGCCTGCCGTCGTCGAGGCCTTTTTCCTGGAGCGGATGCAGTTGATTCACCTGAGCCGTAATGGCTGGCTGGCGCTGCTGACGTTCACTGCCCTGGCCGTGATGCTGGGCCTGTGGTGGCGCCGCCTCTGGCGCAACCGGCTTATGCTGCGAACAGGGAAGGGCATCGGCGCGGGGCTGAACATGGCGTTGCAGGCCTGCCTCGCCATGCGTCTGCCAACCATCCTCGGTCTCTGTGCCGCTACGGGTGTACTCCTCCTGTTAATGCCGATCGAGCCCCTGCCGCCGGCGCTGGCAGTGCTTGTCAGCATCCTGGTGTATCTGGGCGGCCTGACGGTCTTGCAGGCCCTGCTCAATCCCTGTCCGCCTGCCGTGCATTTTCTCAGCATTGAGGCGGATTATTCCCGGGCTGTATGCCGGCGTGCCCGGGGCCTGCTGTTCCTGGTGCTTGCCCTGACCCTGGTCTACAGCGCAGGGATCCAGGCCGTGCTGTCAGCGGAACAATGGGACCTGATACGTGCCGTGTTCTTTGCCATGGCCACTGTCCAGCTGGCGTGGCTGGTGTCCACCCTGCGCGGCGCCCCGCCGCCCCTGGACAAGCCGAAACTGCGTGGCCTGATCGTGCTGCTACTGCTGGCGGGGCTGATCACTGAACTGCTGGGATTTCGCAACCTGTCGTGGTACCTCTACTGGGGCATGCTCGGCACGGCCCTGCTGACCGCCGGCCTCTGGCTGGTCAACAGCCTGCTGCAGGATTCCTTCGATGGCCTGGACACGGGACGCTACGCCTGGGAACGGCAACTGCGTGACAAGCTGAGCCTGAAGGACGGCGAACCGGTGCCCGGCCTGATCTGGCTGCGGTTGCTGACGGTGCTGCTGATCTGGCTGGCCTTCGGCATCACGGTCGTCGGCCTGTGGGGCTATTCGGATACCTTCTGGAGCCTGGTCAGGCAGGGGATTACCGAGGGCTTCCAGCTCGGCCCGGTGCGCATCATCCCGATCCACTGGGTGACCGGTATCGTGGTTTTTTCCATCCTGGTTACCCTGGTGAGCTGGATGCGGAACGAGGTGCTGCCGGGGTGGGTAAGAAAATCCAGGGCCGAGCGCGGCGCCCAGGAAGCGATCGTCACCATCAGTGGCTACGTCGGCATGATCCTCGCCGCGATCATCGGCCTGTCGCTTGCCGGTTTCAGTTTCACCAACCTCGCCATCATCGCGGGTGCACTCTCCGTGGGTATCGGCTTCGGCCTGCAGAACATCGTCAACAACTTCATCTCCGGCATCATCCTGCTGTTCGAACGTCCGATCCGCACCGGTGACTGGATTGTCGTCGGCAACACGGAAGGCTACGTGCGCAAGATCAGTATCCGCTCGACGCAGATCGAGACCTTTGACCGCGCGGATGTCATTGTGCCGAACTCGGAATTGATTAGCAGCCAGGTCACCAACTGGATGCTGCGCGATCCGTGGGGCCGGGTGATTGTCCCCATCGGTGTGGCCTATGGCTCGGATGTGGAGAAGGTCCGCGAGCTGCTGCTGAAGATCGCCATGGAACACCCGCTGGTCATATCCGACGGTCTCCGGGTCAGTCCGCCCAAGGTTATGTTCCGCGGCTTCGGCGACAGCTCGCTCAATTTTGAGCTGCGTTGTTTCATCCGCAATGTCGACCAGCGCCTGGCCACCCTGAGTGATCTCAATTTTGCCATTGAGAAGGCGCTGCGCGAAGCGAATATCCAGATTCCGTTCCCGCAACGCGACCTGCATTTGCGCAGCGTGGATCCTGCCGCCAGGTTCGGGCCGCCGCCGGAGTAGCGCAGCGGCATGCCTGATACAAGCGCACGGGGAATCCAGTGAGCAGCCAGCTAACCGGTCTGACGAAGGCCTACCTGCTCGGAAGCCCTGCCCGGGTACTCAGCCCCCGGGAATCCCGCGAGTGGCGACCAGGCGATGGCGTCCTGTGGCTGCACCTGGACTATTCCGATCCGGAGATGGCACGCTGGGTTCGGGAAGATAGCGGCGTCGATGCGGTCGTTGCCGAGGCGCTGCTTGCCCCGGAAACCCGGCCGCGCTGTCTGGTCCACGGCGATGGGCTGCTGGTGATACTGCGCGGGGTCAACCTCAATCCCGGCGCCGATCCCGAAGACATGGTGTCGGTGCGCATCTGGATAGCCGGCGACCGGATTATCAGTTCCGGCCTGCGCAAGCTGATCTCGATCGACGATCTGTGCCAGGAGATCGAGCAGGGTACGGGTCCGGAAAACCAGGGCGAATTTCTGGTCCGGCTGGGCGAACTCATGGCGGACCGTATCGGTGACGTCGTCAACGACGTCGATGACGTGGCCGACAGTCTGGAAAGCGAGCTGCTCACCGCCGAACACCATGAGTTGCGTTACGCCCTGTCAAACGTGCGCCGCCAGATCGTGGCGCTGCGCCGTTACCTGGCGCCGCAGCGCGATGCCCTGGCCCGGCTCGTCAGCGAACGTAGTCCCTTGATCGATGACCTGGTGCGGATGCAGCTGCGTGAATTGACCGACCGGATGACCCGCTACATCGAGGACCTCGACGAGGCCCGCGATCGCGCCTCGGTCACTCACGAGGAACTGCTGAACCGGCTTGCCGAGCTGACCAACCGGCGTATGTATCTCCTGACCATGATTGCGGCGATCTTTCTGCCACTGACCTTCATCACCGGCCTGCTGGGCATCAATGTCGGGGGCATCCCCGGTGCTGATGACAGCCGGGCCTTCCTGGTGGTGATCGGATTCATGGCGGTGATTTCCATCGCCCAGTGGATCTACTTCCGCTGGCGTAAATGGTTCTGAAGTTGCTCCGCGCAGCACCTGGCTGCGTCCCGGCTATTGGCAGTGCCCGGGCTACAGCAGTCTTGAAAACACGGTTGCCAGTCCGAGAAAACTGAAGAAACCGACGACATCCGTCACCGTGGTGAGAATGATGGAGGCCGACTGGGCGGGGTCCTGGTGCAGGCGGGTAAGTATTAGCGGGATCGCGGCACCGGCAAGTCCTGCCAGGGCCATGGATATCACCATGGCGACGGCAATGATCAGCGCGAGACCGGGAGAGCGACTCCAGAGAAGCACACCGATTCCCGTCACGATGGCAATGGCAATTCCATTCAGTGCACCCGCGAGCACTTCCTTGAAGAGTACGCGCTGCCAGTGGCGTACGCGGATCTCCCGCAGCGCCAGGCCGCGCATGATGACGGCGAGCGCCTGCGCGCCGGTGTTGCCGGACTGGCCGGCGACGACCGGCAGCAGCACCGCCAGCGCCGTGAATTGCGCAATGGTGTTCTCGAACAGGCCGACGACCGCAGCGGCGAGAAAGGCCGTCAGCAGGTTGATATTGAGCCAGGGAAGGCGTTTGCGCATTGCGAACAGGGGAGAAGACAGTGCCCGTTCATCGCGGCTCACACCGACCATGGCCTGGATGTCGGAAGAGGCTTCTTCCTGCGCGGCCTTGATCACGGTTGACTGGCGGATGACACCGAGCAGCCGGTCTTCCAGGTCAACAACCGGAAGCAGCCGCAACCGGTTGCCCGAGAACAGGTCGACGATTTCCTCGCGCGGCGTCAGCGCGTTAACGCGAACCGGTGAAGTGATGTGCAGCAGATCTTCCAGACGCGTGCCGGGGTCTGCATGGACGACATCGGCCAGGTCAATCAGGCCGTGCAACTTGCCGCTGTCATCCGTCACCACGAGGACGGCTGTTTCGCGCGCGGGGATCTGCCGCAAGCGGTTGAGCACCTGGCTGACGGTCAGGCGGGCCGGTATGCTCATCGCGCGCGGTTGCATCAGGCGTCCCGCACTTCCTTCCGGGTAGGACATGATGTCCTGCAGCTCTTGCGCGAGTCCCGCGTCCAGTGATTCCAGCAGGGATTGCCGGCTTGCCTGGTCGACGCTGCCGAGCAGCAGCGCAGCACCTACGGGATCCATGGCAGCCATGATCCGCTGTACCTTGTCCGGCTTCAGCTGCTGCAGTGCCGTGGTCGCCAGTGCGGTTGATATCCGCCGCAGGATTCTTGCCCCCCTTTCCGGGGGCTGTGTCTGCAGCAGCTGCACGATCTCGGGAACGGGCGCCGACTCCAGCACCTCCGTCACCTCCTGGGGAAACTGGTCGATGTAGGCATCCGTCAATGCCCGGGAGAGTGCCTGCTGATCAGTCACGCTGATCCCGCTGTGTCAGTGAGGTGCCGGTGGCTATCAATGCGCCCAGCAACTGGGCAGCCGTAATGGAGAAGGCTTCACCCACGGCCATAAAGGTGCCCAGGCCGCCGCTGACGGCACCAACGTGAAGCGACTGTTCCTGGAAGCGGCGCAGATTTTTCTGACGGATCACGCCGAGCAGCACGTTATTTTCATCGGTGACCGGCAAGGCATGAAATTCCTGCCAGTAGGGACTGTTGAGCACCGTGCGCTTCGACTGCGTGGAGGAAAGACTGATTACATGGCGGTGCATTACCTGGCCGACGCTGCCGGACTGCGGCGCGTTGATCAGTTCATGCAGGGTCAACACACCCGTGAGCTGCCCCTTCGCATTGACGACATAGGTATAGAACTTCATGCCGTTGCGGATCCGCTTGACGCGTTTCAGGGCATTTCGAACACTGAGTTCTTCCGGCACGCTTGCCAGTGGTGCTTCCATAAGGGCGCCCGCGGTGCCGTCCGGATAGGGAAGCAGGCGGCGTATCGAGGTGGCCAGGTCCGGTTGCAGCGCATTCAGCAGGGACTCGCGTTTGTCCCGTTCCAGCTGGCGCAGCAGCATGATCTGGAAATCGGGCAGGAACCGGGCAAACAACTGGCCTGCCGCTGCCGGGTCGAGATCAACCAGGCAGCTTGCTGCAAATCCTGGCGTGAAATGCTCAATGATACTCCCCGCCGTCACCGGGTTCGCATCCGCCAGGAGCTGCGCGACGCTTTCCGACGGGAAGTCCTCGAGTACTTTCGCTGCGGCGGCGGGGTGGTCTCTCAGGAAAGCCGCACCCAGCCGGGAGTGCGCATTCATGTTGAATTTGTCCGGGAGATTTGCAGCGACTCCTGTTCGCTGAAACGCTTGGCAGGGATCAGCGCCTGACCCTCCGGCGTTTCCAGTATCACGCCGGTGCGGGTGATGCGCAGTATTTTTCCCTCGATCTCCCCGATCCGGATGGTGTCACCGGTATTGTAGGTTTGCGCGATCGACTGCGCGGCCAGCAGATTGGCGATCATCGTCTTCGCCCCGAAGGAGAAGGCCAGTGCGATCGCGCCGAGCATCACGCCAAAGAAGATGGCGACCAGGGCGACCAGCAGGGTGTTGTCGATGCCGATCTGTCCGGCGGCAACCGAAAACACGACCAGCAGGACCAGTACCTGGCCCAGACGTCCGAGCACATCGCTTTGCTCGATACCGATCTTCTTGCTGGTACGGCTGATGACAGCCCGCGTAACCTCGGCAAACCACAAACCGAGAAACAGGATCAGGAGGCCGGCAAGCAGCCGGGGGATATAGGCTGTGATGCCGGAGAGCAGGGCGGAAATCAGCTCCAGTTCGAGGACTTCGGACGCCGCCAGCACGAAGAACAGCAGCACCACCCAGAACACGATGCGGCTGGCAATGGTCGGTGCTGCACTGTAGGAAAGCGGTTGCTGGACACGGGTGTCCATCGGGCGGGTGTGGGCGAGTCGCACGACGGTCTTTTCGGCGATCTTCTTTGTCGTATACCGGAACAGTTGCGCAACGCCCCAGCCGACAAGCAGCAGCACGATTGCCCCCAGTACCTCGGGCAGGTGTTCGAGGATCTGTATCGCGACCCGGCGGACGGATTCCGTCAGGGTGGCGGTCCACTCCTGCAGTTCTACAATCGGATTCTGGTTTTCCATGGCGACCCATCATAGGGGGCCGGCTGCAGGCTTTGCAACAAGCAGGGCCACAGTCCACCTGTCGGGGGCGTATGATGACGGGATGCCTGTAAACAGGGCCGTAAAGGTGTATTCCATGGCAGGAGCAGCCATCCTGTACGAACACAGTTGCGGACGAGTCCAAGCGTATGTGAGCATATCAGCATATGATCACTTGAGATGACATTGCCACGATCAGGGCCGCTTTTATCTGGCGGACGGCGGTTGCAACACCGTCTGCACATGAGATTGGCGCGTGGCCTGAACAGAGCACCGGTATGGATACATTACTTTCAAGACACTGGCATCATCTTCCGGGAGAGGAGATCGCCACACTGCTGGAGTCGGATGCTGCCAAGGGACTCGATATTTTCGAGGTGGCGCACCGGCAGACGCATTTCGGGCCGAATCGCCTTACCCTGAAGAAAGGCAAAAGTCCGTTGCTCTTGTTTCTGCTGCAGTTTAATCAGCCGCTGGTCTATATCCTGCTGGGCGCGGCTGCCATCACCTTCGCACTGCAGGAATGGGTTGATAGCGGTGTCATTTTCGCTGTCGTGCTGGTCAATGCCATTATTGGTTTCATCCAGGAATCAAAGGCATTAAAGGCCATCGAGGCACTGGCACGTGCCATGGAGGGCATGGCGACCGTCGTCCGGGCGGGGAAAAAAGAAAAAATCGCCGCCACCGAACTGGTCCCCGGGGATATCGTACTGCTGCAATCCGGCGACAAGGTCCCGGCGGACCTGCGCCTGTTGCGTACCCGCGAACTGCAGATCGATGAGTCGGCGTTGACTGGCGAGTCCGTGCCGGTGCAGAAGCAGCCGGAACATCTGCCACAGCAAACGCTGCTTGCCGATCGCAGCAATATCGCCTACTCGTCCACCCTGGTTACCTATGGTACCGGCGCAGGGATTGCTGTCGCGACCGGTGACGGCACCGAGATCGGACAGATCAATGCACTGATCGCCAGTGCGGATACGCTGGCAACCCCGCTGACCCGGAAAATCTCGCACTTCAGCGGGATCCTGCTGTGGGTGATTCTGGGTCTTGCCGGCCTGACCCTGCTGGCTGGCTGGTACCACGGAACCCCCTTGCTGGATAGCTTCATGGCGGCGGTGGCCCTGGCCGTCGGTGCGATACCGGAGGGATTGCCTGCGGCGATGACCATTATGCTGGCTATCGGCGTGGGCAAGATGGCCCAGCGCCACGCGATTATCCGCAGGATGCCGGCTGTTGAAACCCTGGGCAGTACGACCGTCATATGTTCCGACAAGACCGGCACCCTGACCCAGAACCAGATGACGGTGCAGAAAGTTTGTGCCGGCGGTAACTGTTACGAGTTCACGGGCGTCGGTTATGCCCCGCAGGGAGAGGTCTGCCTTGATGAAGCCGCAATAGATCCGGACACGCATCCAGCACTTGTGGAGTGCCTGAAAGCCGGCCTGTTATGTAACGATTCATCTTTGATCAGCAAGGGCGAACAGTGGGGCATCGAGGGCGATCCAACAGAAGTCGCGTTGATTACCGCGGCAGCCAAGGCAGGGCTTTCACGGGAGGTGCTGGAGCAGAACCTGCCTCGCATCGATACGCTGCCGTTCGAATCCCAGCATCAATATATGGCCACGTTGCATGCTGGTGGACCAGCGGCAGCGCCTGTCATTTATATGAAGGGTTCCGTTGAAAGTGTGTTGTCGCGCTGTCGCGACGCCTATGCCGCAGGTTCGGAACCCGGGTTACTTGATCAGGCGAGTGTGCAGCGCGAAGTGGAGGAGATGGCGGCAAGGGGATTGAGGGTGCTGGCCTTTGCCCGCAAGCTGGTATCAGACACAAGCCAATCGGTTACCCATGCCGATGTGGCTGATGGCCTGACCTTTCTTGGTTTGCAGGCCATGATGGATCCGCCGCGTCAGGAGGCGATAGCGGCCGTTAGTGCCTGTCAGAAGGCCGGTATCCAGGTCAAGATGATCACCGGCGATCATGTGGCCACGGCTGCGGCGATCGCGCAGCAGATTGGACTCAAGGGCGCCGCTGGAAGTGACCCTGACAGGTTCGCTGTCAGCGGGCACAGGCTGTCGCAATTGGCCGATCATGAGCTGATGGATGTCGCCTGGCAAACGACTGTGTTTGCGCGGGTCTCACCCGAACAGAAGCTGCGTCTGGTGGAGGCGCTGCAGGCCAAAGGCCATGTTGTGGCGATGACCGGTGATGGTGTCAACGATGCACCGGCACTGAAGCAGGCCGATATCGGCGTCGCCATGGGGGTGGGCGGCACCGAAGTGGCGAAAGAGGCCGCGGACATGGTGCTTACCGACGACAACTTCTCGACCATCGAGGCGGCCGTCGAGGAAGGCCGGGCGGTGTTCGACAACCTCGTTAAATTCATCACCTGGACCCTGCCGACCAACCTCGGTGAGGGGCTGGTCATACTCGTTGCCGTATTCGCGGGAGTGGCTCTGCCCATTACCCCGGTACAGATTCTCTGGATCAATATGACAACCGCCGTGTTGCTGGGTCTGATGCTGGCCTTCGAGGGCAAGGAGCCGGGGATCATGGAACGCCCCCCGCGACGCCCGGAGACACCGGTAATCACTCCGGAACTCGGCCTTCGTATTGGCCTTGTAAGCCTGATGCTGTTGCTTGGTGCCTTTGGCCTGTTCGAATGGACCTTGCAGCAGGGCAAGAGTATCGAAATGGCGCGCACCGTTGCAGTCAATATGTTCGTGTTTGGTGAGCTCTTTTATTTGTTCAATTGCCGGTCACTGCGTTACTCGATGTTCCGGCTGGGCGTTTTTTCGAACCGCTGGCTCGTCCTTGGTGTGGCTGGAATGATTCTGCTGCAGGTCTTGTTTACCTATTCCCCGGCAATGAACCGGTTGTTTGGAACGGCCCCGCTTGGACTCGCCGAATGGGCATGGATCCTGACTGGCGGCTTGACGATCTACACGGTGGTGGGGGTCGAGAAGTGGCTGCGTCTTCGCGTGGTCAGTGAGGAACGCAGCTGAATGGGTGTGTTTCCCGACGTCTTTACTGAAATGGCGGTACTGCTGCTGCTGGCTGCCGGCGTGGGTGCCCTCGGTGTGCGCCTGCGGCAACCACTGATTGTTGCCTTTATTGCCGTAGGTATTCTGGTCGGACCCTCGGTGCTGGGTTGGGTGAGCGCAAACGACCGGGTAGATCTGCTGGCCAAGCTGGGTATCAGCCTGCTGCTGTTTGTCGTCGGACTCAAGCTGGACCTGCACATTATCCGTACCATGGGGCCTGTGGCGCTGGCGACGGGGCTTGGCCAGGTCATCTTTACCAGCGTCATCGGATATCTCATTGCGGTTACGCTGGGCATGACACCCATTGCCGCGCTGTATGTGGCGATCGCATTAACCTTCTCCAGCACCATCATTATCGTCAAGCTGCTCTCGGACAAGCGCGAGATTGATACACTGCACGGCCGCATCGCCCTGGGTTTCCTGATCGTGCAGGATCTGGTCGTGGTGCTGGCCATGATCGGCATCAACGCCCTGGGCAAGACCGGTGAAGTATCCGTGGCTCACGCGGCGCTGGCCGTGTTGTTGAAGGGGGGTATGTTTCTGCTGGTTATCGGGCTGGTCACGCGCTATATCCTGCCACGTTTGCTCCATTTGTTGTCCCGTTCCCAGGAACTGCTGGTGCTGTTCGGCATTGCCTGGGCCGTGGCCCTGGCGACACTGGGGGTTTCGCTGGGCTTCAGCAAGGAGGTGGGTGCCTTCGTGGCCGGGGTCACGCTGGCTTCCACACCCTACCGGGATGCACTGGGGGCCCGCCTGGTGAGCTTGCGGGACTTCCTGCTGCTGTTCTTCTTCATCGACCTCGGGGCGCGTCTGGACCTCGGGCTGCTGGGCGCGCAGCTGGTGGACTCCCTGGTGTTCTCCGTATTCGTGCTGATCGGCAATCCACTGATTGTCATGGTCATTATGGGGGCGCTGGGCTATCGCAAGCGTACCGGGTTTCTGGCGGGACTCACGGTGGCGCAAATCAGCGAATTTTCACTGATCCTGGGGGCACTGGGGCTGAGTCTCGGTCACATTGACGCCGAGACCATGGGGTTGATCACCCTGGTGGGGCTGATCACCATCAGTGCCTCGACCTATATGATCCTTTATTCCCAGCCGCTCTATGAACGCCTGGCGCCCTGGCTGAATGTGTTTGAGCGCCAGCATCCTCACCGTGAAATCGAGCGGGGCGGGGCGCCTGCGGACGGTGTTACAGAGGTCATTCTTATCGGTGCGGGTCGCTATGGGTCCGGCATCGCTCAGGCACTGCGGGGACGCGGCTGTCGGGTGCTGGGTGTCGACTACAACCCGGAACTGGTGCGCACCGGCGATTCCATGGGGCATCCGGTGCGTTACGGGGATGCGGAAGATCCCGAGTTCATCGCGTCGCTGCCACTGGCCCGCACCCGCTGGGTCGTGAGCACGGCGCGTGAACGTCACGTCAACCAGGTGCTTATCCATTCCCTGCGAAGCCTGGGTTATGCCGGCCGGATCGCCGTCACTGCACATGCCCCTGCCGAGGTTGCCAGACTGCAGCAGGCGGGCGCCGACCTGGTGCTGGTGCCGTATGCGGATGCTGCCCGCGAGGCGGCCGACCGGCTGCTGGAACCGGTTTCCCCGGTGATGCCGTGATGAGTCGTGTTCCTGAGACCTGTTATGCTGAAAAATCATGGCTGTTGTTCAAGTCAATCCCTCCCCGGGGTGCTGACAAATGCCAGTGGTGAAAGTAAAAATCTGCTGGTCGAGCATCGTATCGCGGCTGGGTCTGTTCGTACTCATCTGGTGGATTCTCACCGACGGGGCTGCACCATCCTGGTGGATCGGAGTGCCGGCGGTGTTGCTTGCGGTTATTACCAGCGTCGTGCTAATCCCGCCTGCGCCTTTGGTCTGGTACGAGTTTCTGAGGTTCGTGCCCTTTTTCCTTATGCGCTCCTTGACGGGTGGTGTGGATGTGGCATGGCGCGCATTTTATCCCGGCATGGCCATTGCCCCTGATCTCATTACATACCCGCTGCGGCTGCCGCCGGGACTGCCGCGGGTATTCATGGCCAACGCGGTCAGTCTGCTGCCAGGCACCTTGAGCGCCGAACTCGGTGCGAATTATTTGCAGGTGCATGTGCTCGATGCCCGGAAAGAATTCACACCGGAGCTGAAGAAGGTGGAGCAAAGTGTTGCCCGGATATTTGGTGCATCCCTGAAGGATTCTAAAGGAGGTGAATGGAATGCAACGATTTAAAGATATTCTTTGCGTGGTGGGAAACGGGCAGGCAGACACACCTGCCCTGGAGCGCGCCGTCACACTGGCTGAGAACAATCAGGCCAGCCTGATGGTTGTCGATATTGTTGAGCAAGTCACTGCCGGTATCGGGATGCCGGATGGTGGTCCAATCTCCGCTGATCTGCAGGCCGCGCTGGTGAGCGCCCATGCGGAGGCGCTGGAAACGCTGGTCAATCCTTACCGCACACGGATCGCAATCCAAACCAGGGTATTGGTAGGCGTGCCGTTCCTGGAAATCATCCGCGAGGTGCTGCGCAACGGGCGCGACCTGGTAATCAAGACCCCCGAAACCCGGGATTGGCTGGACCGGTTATTTGGCAGTGAGGATATGCACCTGTTACGCAAGTGTCCCTGCCCGGTGTGGCTCATCAAGCCCGGGAAGCAGAAATCCTACCGGCGTATTCTGGCGGCAGTTGATGTAGGAGATGAGTATCCGCCGGCAGAGCTGGAATCGCGACGTGCGCTGAACCGGCAGATTCTTGAATTGGCCAGCTCTCTGGCGCTATCCGAGTTTGCCGAGCTGCATGTCGCGCATGCCTGGCATGCGGTCGCCGAGAGCGCCATGCGCGGCGCGTTTATGCATACACCAGAGGACGAGGTTATTGCCTACGTCGAACAGGTACGGCGGCAACATGTGGCCAGTTTGGACGGCTTGATGCGCGAGGTAACCGGCGATCTGGGGCAGGATGCGCTGAAGTATCTCAAGCCCCGGTCGCATCTGGTGAAGGGCTGGGCCCGCGAAGAAATACCGGCACTGGCCAAACGGATTGATGCCGATCTTATCGTCATGGGGACCGTGGCCCGCACCGGCGTTCCCGGATTCATCATGGGCAATACGGCGGAGACGATTCTGAACCAGATCGATTGCTCCGTACTTGCGATCAAGCCGCCCGGCTTCGTAACGCCAGTCACACTTGAGGAGTAAAGGTCCATGGAGGTGTTCTACTCGGGTGTAGCACTGTTCCTCCTGTTGACGCTGGTGGCGGGGTTGTGGCGTGTCCTGCATGGCCCGACACCGGCGGACCGCATGCTGGCGGCACAGCTGTTTGGCACCACTGCCGTTGCCAGCCTGCTGTTACTGGCCCAGGCGTTTGGCAGGCCACACTTGCGTGATGTGGCGCTGGTGTTCGCGTTACTGGCTGCGGTGACCGCTGTTGCTTTCGTACGGCGTACCTGGACAGTCTGGGAAGAGGACGATGCGGGTGACTGAGTTCCTCACCTTGTTGCTGTTGCTTGCCGGGGCGGGGTTCTTTCTTGCGGGTACGGTGGGTCTGTTACGGTTTCCGGATGTCTATACCCGCCTGCATGCCCTCACCAAGGCAGATAACGTGGGTCTCGGACTGATCGTCGCCGCACTTGTGTTGCAGGCGGAATCATGGGCCGCGATGGGCAAGTTACTGCTCATCTGGTTGCTGGTCCTGCTGGCGAGTGCAAGTGTCGCTCATTTAGTGGCGCGAACGGCCCTGCAAAAAGGAATACGACCGTGGAAGCGATAATGGTATTGCAATGGTTGTTCGATGGCCTGCTGGCCCTTACGCTGCTATGGCTGGCCTGGCGGGCGCTGAGGAGTCCGGACCTGTTCACGGCCATCGTGTTGTTCATAGCCTTCGGTCTGGTGATGGCGTTGGCCTGGGTGCGTCTGCAGGCACCCGATATTGCGCTGGCCGAGGCAGCGATTGGCGCGGGTCTGACGGGCGCCCTGTTGCTGGCAGCGCTGGCTCGATTGAACGACCTGGCCGACAGCATTAATGACGATCAGTCAGTGGACACTGGAAAAAAATGAGCGTTGCAAATCGCAACCGACTTGCGTTGGTGTCTCGACTGGTGCTCTTGTTGCTGCTGTTGACGCTGGCCGGAGGGCTGGCTTATGCGCTGCTGTCCTTGCCCGATCAGGCGGTCGGATTAAGTGACCGGGTGAGGGAAAATATGGAAATGAGCGGTGTGAATAATCCGGTCACTGCCGTGCTGCTTAATTTCCGCGCTTACGACACCCTGCTGGAAATGGCTGTATTGCTGGTGGCTTTGCTTGGCGTCTGGTCACTCGGTACTGCAGTGGTGCACCGTAGCGTCAACCCGGAACCGGTGTTGTCGATTCTTGTCGGTGTGTTGGTGCCGGTGATGATCCTGATGGCGGGCTATTTGCTGTGGATCGGCGCCGCTGCCCCAGGGGGGGCTTTCCAGGCGGGGTCCGTGCTGGCGGCTTCAGGCATTCTGCTGTTGCTTGCGAGCAAGCGCCTCCCTGTTCGATTGCTGGGTTGGCCGTTACGCGTTGTGCTGGTCCTCGGTTTGGGTGTTTTTGTTGCGGTCGGTGTGACACTGGTGTCTGCGAGTGGGTTGTTCCTGCAATATCCGCCTGGCTTTGCCGGTGCGCTTATTCTGTTTATTGAGGCAGCGGCCACGTTATCGATTGGTATTACCCTCGCTGCCCTGTTCCTGGGCGGTCGACCTGATCCAGGCAAGTAAGTGAATAGTATTCTTCTCTATGCGCTGGTCGGGGTGGGGCTGTTTACCCTGGGTCTGCATGCCCTGATCGTACATGCGCATTTATTGCGCAAGATCCTGGCCATCAATGTGATGGGCAGTGGGGTGTTCCTGGTGCTGGTGGCATTAGGCGGGCGTACACCGGGGACGCTGCCGGATCCGGTGCCCCACGCCATGGTGATTACCGGTATCGTGGTCGCGGTCTCCGCCACTGCCCTGGCGCTGGCATTGATGCTACGGGTCAGAGCGGAGACCGGTCAGGAGCGGCTTCCCGAAGATCGGTTGGAATAACGCCCGGTGTTGATATCAATTCAGGATGCCCCCTGGGGTGTGATGGCCGTTGTGCTGCCGCTGGCCGGGGCCCTGATCTGTTTTCTATGGCCGCGGCGCAGCGTGCTGCCAGGTCTGGTTACTGCGCTCGGTATCGTCGCTTGCGTGGCCGCACTGGGCTGGCAGGTGGTGGAGCAGGGTGCGCAACGCTATGCGGTCGGTGGCTGGGGTGCACCATTAGGTATTGATCTCTATGCAGATGGACTGAGCCTGCTGATGCTGATGGTGACGGCGGGGGTGGGACTGGGCATCAGCGTTTATTCCAGTGGCTATTTCGAGCGTAATAAATCCGCTGTTTTCTGGCCGCTGTGGTTGTTTCTGTGGGCCGCGCTGAATGCCCTGTTTTTGTCCGCGGATATCTTCAATCTCTATGTCACGCTGGAATTGATGGGATTGGCGGCGGTGGCGCTGGTGGCATTGGCCGGTGGTGCGGATGCCCTGACTGCGGCCATGCGTTACCTGCTGGTCAGCCTGTTGGGTTCGTTGTGCTACCTGCTGGGTGTGGCGCTGCTCTACCACAGTTTTGGCAGCGTCGACATTGCGATACTCGCGCAGCGGGTAGAGTCGTCACCTGCAGTGTGGGCAGCCATGGGACTGATGAGTGCCGGTCTGCTGCTCAAGACGGCGCTGTTTCCGCTGCACTTCTGGTTGCCGCCAGCGCATGCCAGCGCTCCGGCGCCGGCGAGTGCGCTGTTGTCGGCACTGGTGGTGAAGGCTTCCTTCTATATTTTGCTGCGCCTGTGGCTGGAGATCTTTCCGTCGGGCAGCGCGGCACCCGGACAACTGCTGGGTCTGCTCGGAGGGACTGCAGTCCTGTGGGGCGGAATTCAGGCACTGCGTCAGACGCGGCTTAAATTGCTGATTGCCTATTCGACTGTGACACAACTGGGTTACCTGTTCCTGGCTTTTCCGCTGGCAACGAGTATTGCCTGGAAAGGGGCTCTTTATTTGTTGTTGTCCCACGCCCTGGCCAAGGCGGCCATGTTCATGGCAGCCGGCAACCTGTTGCGTTTCGGCGGACATGACCGCATCGCGGATCTTGACCGGGTGGCGCAACGCCTGCCTCTGACTTTGACCGCGTTTGCCCTGGCGGGGGTCAGCAGCATGGGTCTGCCACCCAGTGGCGGCTTCATCGGCAAGTGGCTGTTGCTTGATGCTGCGTTGTCTACCGGGCAATGGTGGTGGGCGCTCATCCTGATCCTGGGCGGTCTGCTGGCAGCCGCTTATATCTTCAAGGTTATCGGCTATGCCTTTACCCAGGCAGAGGTAACCCACGAGGCCGGCGTGGTACCCGCCAGGATGGAGTGGGTCGCCCTGCTGCTGGCATTGGCGGCTGTCCTGCTGGGCCTGTTTACTCCCTGGCCGCTGGCGCTGCTGGATATTGGTTCTCCCTTTAGCGGGGGATACGCTGAATGAACTGGGATAACAGCTTGCTGTTATTGATTCTCGCAACGTCACTGCTGCCGGGGCTGGTGATTTTCTTTCTGCCCGAGGAGCGCGTTGATATCCGCACCACCCTCAACATGGCCGGTGCGCTTGTGAAGCTGGTGCTGGTCGGTGTGATGATCTGGGGTGTTTTTCACGGTCACCAGTACGAGACCCGCCTGCCACTGCTGCCCGGCGGGCTGGATCTGGTGTTGCGCGCCGACGCCGAGTCGGTGTTGTTCGTTACGTTGTCCACCGTGCTCTGGCTGGTGACTACCGTCTACGCCATTGGTTATCTTGAGGGTTCGCCCCACCGCAGCCGCTTTTTCGGTTTCTTCAGCCTGTGCGTGACTGCCACCGTCGGTGTGGCGTTGGCCGGCAACATGATTACCTTTCTGCTGTTTTATGAACTGCTGACCCTGTCCACCTACCCGCTGATCGTGCATCGTGGAACCGAGGTGGCGCGTCAGGCCGGGCGTATCTATCTCAGGTATACCATTGCAGGTGGTGCGCTGCTGCTGGTCGGCACGGTGTGGCTTTACGATGTGGCCGGTTGTATTGAATTTACCCATCGTGGCATCCTGGCAGGACTGGGTGCTTCAGACCGGGCGGCGCTCACGGCCATTTTCGTGTTGCTGATCGCCGGACTGGGCGTCAAGGCGGCGCTGGTACCCTTGCACGGCTGGCTGCCAGAGGCGATGGTCGCGCCAGCACCCGTGAGTGCCTTGTTGCACGCAGTGGCGGTGGTAAAGGCCGGTGCCTTTGGCATTGTGCGGGTGGTCGACGATGTCTACGGTGTCGAGTTTGCCGCCAGCCTGGGTGTCACCGGGCCACTTGCAGCGCTGGCGGCGATGACCATCATCTACGGTTCGCTGCGGGCGCTGTTTCAGGATGATCTGAAGCGCCGTTTGGCATTCTCCACGGTCAGCCAGGTCTCTTATATTGCGCTCGGCATCGCGATCGTCGGCCCGATCGCGACCATCGGTGGACTGGTCCATCTGGTGCATCAGGGCATTATGAAAATCACGCTGTTTCTCTGCGCCGGCAACCTTGCCGAGACGTTAGGTGTGCACAGGATCAGTGAAATGAACGGGGTGGGGCGGCGCATGCCCTGGACCATGGCGGCGTTTACTGTTGGTGCCCTCGGTATGATCGGTGTGCCGCCGCTGGCTGGTTTTATCAGCAAATGGTACCTGGGACTGGGGGCGCTGGATGCCGGTCAGGACTGGGTGATACTGATCCTGGCCGGCAGCAGTTTGCTGAACGCGGGTTATTTTTTGCCGGTTCTTTACGCTGCCTGGTTCAAGGCGCCCCCGGATGCCTGGCCAGCCGAACGTTCATTCGGACGGCGTGAAACGGCCTGGTCACTACTGCTACCACCCGTTGTGACCGCCTTGCTGACAGTGGCCGCGGGATTACTGGCATCGGCACCGTTCAGTCCGCTGCAATGGGCGCGTTTTATCACGACACAGGAGTATGCACCGTGATGACCGCCCTGGATGTATTGCTGCTGTCGGTACCGGTGTTGCCACTGTTGCTGGCGCTTCCGGCGCTGCGCTCGCGCCTGTCATGGCCTTGCCATCTTGCCCTCCTGCCTGCCGTTATTCTGCTGACCCTCCCGGTCGATGTTTCGATTGAGTTGCCCTGGCTGCTGTTCGGTAGCGGGTTTGGTGTCGATGGCGTATCCCGATGGCTGCTGGCGATGTCAGTGGTGCTTTGGGTTGCCGCAGCGATCTTTCTGCATGCACCTGCCGGCCAGGCTGATGACAATCGCCTCACTGTCTTTTTTCTGCTGACCATGGCGGGTAACCTGGGCGCGATTCTGGCGACTGATCTGGTCGTATTTTTCGTATTTTCGTCGCTGATGGGTTACGGGTTTTATGGCCTGCTGGTTGCTGCTGGAGATGAGGCAGCGCGGCGGGCCGGACGCGTCTACCTCGATTTTATGATTGTGGCAGACCTGGTCCTGTTTGAGGCCTTGTTGATCGCGGCTGCAAACACCGGGGATTTGGGTTTTGAAGCGGTGCATCACGCGTTGGCCCAATCGCCCGCATCAGGTTTGTATGTGTCGATGGTGCTCGCCGGTTTTGCCCTGAAGGCAGGCATCTGGCCGTTACACTTCTGGTTACCGTTGAACTTTCGCTCGGCCCGGCCGGCGGTGACTCTGTTGCTGGGTGGTGTGCCTGTTGCCATTGCGCTGCTCGGAATGGTGCGTTGGTTGCCCCTTGGTGAGATCACCCTTCCTGAGCTGGGCCTGGGAATCCAGTGGCTGGCTCTGGCCGCAGCCATTTACGGGACGGGCGTTGGGTTGCTGCAAGCCCGGTCGCGGTCGTTGCTTGCCTACGCCGGAGTGGTTGTTACGAGTCTGTTCGTCATGATCCTTGGTCGCGGTCTTGAATGGCCGGCGACAGGAGCCATCATTCAGGAGACGACGCATCAGTTTATCCTGACTCTGGGTTTGACCCTGGCGGCGCTGGTTCCAGCTTCGCTATTAGCGGATAAAGTAAAGTCCCGACTTGTATTCCAGTCACTGCTGTTTGCAGGTGCTGCAGCGGCGGCCTTGCTGCTGGCGCTGGCGCCCATGATGAGTCTTTTTCCGATCCGGATCTCCGCTGCTGGTAAACCGCTCTTTGCTGATTCCACGATCGTAACCCTGTGGCCGTGGTGGACGCTGTGCACGACGTTGCTGGCGCTGCGCTGGCTTTATCTGCTGACGCAGCGCCAACAGCAGGTGGTCAGTATTCCGGCTCCGATGACAGGGGCTGTCTGGAGCGTGTTGTTGGCGGCCGCTTATGCAACCGGACTACTTGTTGCCATGTGGAGTGACGACCCGATGGGCGTGGTCGTCGACGTGTGGAGGCCATTAGTTCCTGGGATTCTGATCGGCGGCAGTGTCTGGTGGCTGGCAGAAAAAATCAGGGTCCCATCCATTCCGACCGTTACGCCAGGTGACTTCTGGTTGATTCTTGAGCGGTGGCTTTGCCGCGGCCAGCGTTGGGCAATGTCGATGGGATTTCAGGTATTACCATTCTGGCGTGCTTCAGGGCTGGCCGCGGCGGGCCGCCTCCTGCAGGTCCGTGCGTGGCAGAAAGCGCTGGACGCCTGCGAGCATTCTCTGCAAAGCTGGAGCCTTGCAGTGACTTTGCTGTTGGTTTTGGGTATCGCCATCGCACTTTTGAGCACATGGTAGATGGACAGAAGGCTTCAATCAAACAGCTCCGGGAAAAGCGCCAGCGACTTGCCGAGACACATTCACCTGGGGATATTGATTATCCTCCAGGCCATCATGGCGGTGGAATTAATGCTGCTGTTCTACGAGGGGCAGTGGGTAAACGCTATTCTGGTGATGGCGATCATGGCTATTACGCTTTCACCTGCGGCACTCGGCCGCCAGTTTCGAGTGAACATCTTGCCCGAGTTTCAGGTGCTCGTCGTCATATTTGTTTTTGCGGCACTATTCCTGGGTGAAATTCAGAGCTACTACGTGCGGATCTGGTGGTGGGATATCGCCCTGCACACCAGTTCCGGGCTGTTGATGGGTATTCTCGGCTTTTTGCTTGTCTATGTGCTCAACGAGAGCGAGCGCGTCGATATTCACATGCGTCCACGCTTCGTGGCCTTGTTCGCGTTTGTGTTTGCCGTGGCGGTTGGCACCCTGTGGGAGATCTTTGAGTTCACCATGGACCAGTTCGCCGGAACCACTATGCAGAAACCAATGTTGGGCGATCCATCAGGACTGACCGATACCATGTGGGATATGATCGTCAATACCCTGGGTGCCCTGGCAATTAGTGCCATAGGCTGGTGGTACATGATTCGTCGTGAGCATTCGTTCATCGAAGTCTGGATTCGAAAGTTTATCGAACGCAACCCGCGACTGTTTCGGTTGTGAGAAACATGATCCCGAGACTTCAATGTGTGCTCAGGTATGGAATCACGGTCAATGAGGGTGACAAAACGACATGAGAGCATACTTTCGCGTTACCAACCCCATAGTGAAACAGGACGTTGCAACCCGGCGCCGATCGGGTTCTGGTGCCGCTTGCGAGGCGGCCGACCAGTTCAGAGGATGGATTCATCGATGCTGCAGTGATGAGCCGCCTGTCCTGATGAGGGCATGGTCATTGTCCAGGAATTCATTACATCCCTGATGGATTCTAGAGGAGGTGAATGAAATGCAGCGCTTTAAAGATATTCTTTGCGTGGTGGAAAACAGGCAGGGAGACACGTATGTCCTGGAACGCGCTGTTACGCTGGCTGAGAACAACCAGGCCAGCCTGACGGTCGTCGATGTTGTTGATCATGTTGTTGCCGGTATCGGGATGCCGGATGGTGGTCCAATCTCCGCAGACCTGCAGGCCGCACTGGTTAGCGCTCATAAACAGGGGCTGGAAACCATGGTCAATCCTTTCCGCGCACGGATCGGGATCCAGACCAGGGTCCTGGTTGGTGTGCCGTTCCTTGAAGCCATCCGTGAGGTATTGCGTAACGGGCACGACCTGGTGATCAAGGTCCCCGAGGCCCGGGATTGGCTGGATCGCTTGTTCGGTAGTGAGGATATGCACCTGTTACGCAAGTGCCCCTGCCCGGTGTGGCTCATCAAGCCCGGGAAGCAGAAACCCTACCGACGTATCCTGGCGGCAGTGGATGTAGGTGATGCGTACCCGGCGGAAGAGCTGGCACCACGACGCGCGCTGCGGCGGCAGATTCTTGAATTGGCCAGCTCCCTGGCGCTATCCGAGTTTGCCGAGCTGCATGTCGCGCATGCCTGGCATGCGGTCGCCGAAGGCGCCATGCGTGGCGCACTGTATATGCCAGAGGAGCAGCTTATTGCCTCCGTCGAGGAGGAAAGGCGGGAGCATGCGGCCAGTCTGGATGCGCTGATGCACGAGGTGACCGGCGATCTGGGGCAGGACGCCCTGGATTATCTCAAGCCCCGGACGCACCTCGTGAAGGGGAATGCGCGGAAAGAGAT
This sequence comes from uncultured Gammaproteobacteria bacterium, assembly GCA_963701455.1. GTDB lineage: Bacteria > Pseudomonadota > Gammaproteobacteria > UBA9214 > UBA9214 > UBA9214. Next base: position 191,425 of record CAVPAE010000001.1, on the reverse strand, counting down.
TCCGGCGCTGGCTAAACAGATAGAGGCCGATCTTATCGTCATGGGGACCGTGGCCCGCACCGGCGTGCCCGGATTCATCATGGGGAATACGGCGGAGACGATTCTGAACCAGATCGATTGCTCCGTACTTGCGATCAAACCACCCGGCTTTATAACGCCGGTCACGCTGGATGGTTGAACAGGCATGCAACCCGGTTACACTTACTGCCGCTGGAATCTGGCTCCGGGGTACGACGTGTACCTTACAAGATGAAAGCAGGTCTGCAGATATCCTGCGTCACGGCGAGAGCATTACTTTCAGAATATTTGATACGTGTGAACAGGCAGGGTATCACGACGTTGCTTTCCGACAGGCTATAGAGATATGCAACAGGGTCTTCTTACCATAGGCATGCTGGCCGGCGGGTTGGGTCTGTTCCTGCTTGCGGTGAACATGATCACCGATGGTCTCACGCTGGCTGCCGGCCATGCCTTGCGTGACATGCTGGGTAAATGGACCAGTACACTTGGCCGTGGCATTGTGACCGGTTTATCAATTACGGCCATAGTACAGTCATCCAGTGCTGTTACGGTCGCCACCATTGGATTTGTTAACGCCGGACTGCTCACCCTGTACCAGTCACTGGGTGTTGTCTACGGCTCCAATATTGGCACGACCATGACGGCCTGGCTGGTCGCGATTATCGGTTTTCAAATCAAGGTAGACGCCTTTGCCCTGCCCATGATCGGCATTGGCATGCTGTTGCGTCTCACCGGTGGCGACAGCAGGCGGGCACCCGTGGGCATGGCGCTGGCGGGCTTCGGTCTGTTCTTCATTGGCATTGATGTACTCAAGGATGCTTTTGAAGGGCTGGTAATAGCCATTGACCTGGAGAAGTTTACCCTGGACGGTATTGCAGGCGTGTTCCTGTATGCCGGCATCGGTTTTCTCATAACCGTGCTGACGCAGTCATCCAGTGCTGCCATTGCCATCACTCTGACAGCGGCCACGGGCGGCATAGTGGGCCTGTATGCTGCTGCAGCCATGGTGATCGGCGCCAATGTGGGGACCACGTCGACAGCAGCGTTTGCCGTTATCGGTGCAACCTCAAACGCCAAACGGGTGGCAGCCGCCCATATTGTTTTTAATGTGGCCACGGGCGGGGTGGCACTGATGATTATGCCCTTGTTGTTCTGGACAGTGAACATCACGAGTGAACTGCTGGGCCTGCAGGACATTCCATCGATTACTCTGGCACTGTTCCATACGACCTTCAATGTTCTTGGCGTGCTACTGATGTGGCCCGTGAGCAGTCGGTTGGCGTCTTTCCTGGAAAAGCGTTTTGTCACCCAGGAGGAGATCGAAGCACGTCCCAGGTTCCTAGACAGGACGGTTGCCGTGTCGCCGATGCTGGCACTGGGCGCACTGGAGCTGGAGCTGTTACGTATCGCTGCTATCGCAAGACGCATGGCGCTGGAGGTCTTAAGTACAGAATCCGTTCCGGGAAAGCGCCTTGCCAGCGATCATGGGGTGGCGAATAAACTGGCCTCTGCAGTCGCCGAATTCATTACCCGGCTGGAAAAGCGGTCACTTAGTGGAGAAGTTGCGGAACAACTGGCGAAGATGCTGCGTGCAGAGCAACACCTGCTGGCCTGTGCAGACCAGGCGCTGGATGTTGCGAGAGCGCAGGTCGGGCTGGAGCGCGTGGCTGATGCCGAAGTAATGGAAGGTCTTTCCCGCTACCGGGTAGAGGTGATCAGCCTGATGAAATTAGCCGATCCTGAAGTCGAGGGCTTCTCCATTACAGAATGTGAGGCACAACTGCAACGGGTGCAGGCCTCATATGATGACGTGAAAGAAACACTGCTACACGCCGGGGCAGGGTTGCGCATACCCGTTCCTGCGATGATCGATATCCTGGAGCAGAATAGCGCCATACGGCGCATGGCCCGTCAGATGTATAAGGCAATACTATATCTTGGTGGGTTATATACGGCTGCCGAGGTACAGGCTCCGGAAACAACAGGGGATGTAGTACAAGAAGACATCGTTGCTGAATAGGCAGCATTGCTTGCAGTGTGTAATGTCAAAACCTTTGCATCCAGTCTGCTGCATTCTGTGTGGCAGAGTATTAACCGGCGAGTATCGGAAACAGTTGTTTGAGGCCATTAGCCATAATTTCCACGGCGATGGCAGCCAGGATAAGACCAAACAGGCGGTTGATGATGTTGAGTCCTGTTTGACCCAGTTTCCTGCCGATGGTTGCCGCCATGCGCAATACGATCCACAGAATAAAACAAACCAGCGCAATGGTGAAAATGACCATCAGCCCGTGAAATTCCATCCCGGAGCGGTGCATTTCGATGATGACAGTGCTGATGGCTCCCGGTCCGGCCAGCAGCGGGATGGCCAGCGGGACCACGGCTACGGCGTTCCGGTCTTCCGCTTCGGCTTCTTCAGCAGGTGTCGTACGCACTGTGTCTGTCTGGGCGCGCAACATGGACAGGGCCATGATCAGCAACACAATACCGCCCCCGACCCGGAAGGAAGCCAGGTTTGTGCCCATGGTGTGCAGCAACGTTTCGCCCGTCAGTGAAGCAACGACCAGAACCGCCAGTACCGTCGCGGCGGTTATATTGGCAATGCGCCCCCGTTCCCCGGCAGTATAGGCTTTGGTCAGAACCAGAAATATGGGGACTGCGGCAAACGGGTCCAGGATAACGAACAGGGCGATAAAAAACCGTGTGTATTCTGTCCAGTGCTCCATCAGGCGGGCTACCCCTGCCAGCAAACAAGTTTGCGATTCACCATAAAAGTATCACTGCTGTCCCGTTAACATTTCATCGTCATGCCGGAAACGGCGCAGCCGTTATCCGGTATCCAGTAAGTCATTGAAACCCCTGGATCCCGGATCTCCACTTCGCTCCGTCCGGGATGACGGATCTGACTGTTCGTGTTCATGTCTCAGACGGTTAAGCTGCGGTCATTGTGCTTCTATATAGCAACTATCAGGATCATCGTGACAATTTAACGGGACAGCAGTGCTGCGGATTTCACAATTCGTCTCCTGACTGCCGGGTCCCGCGCCCTCGTCCTTGCCACAGTCGTATTGCCAATTTCCGGACTTCATTCAAGACCAGAATGGAAGCAGCTATGGTGAAGGCCAGCAACCAGTCGCCCACGCCGAGCGCGACGGTATGAAAGATCGCCTGAGCCGGCGGCCAGTGTACAGCGAGTGCTTGCAGCCCCAGCACCCCGCTCAGCGCCAGCCACAGCTTGCCGTTGGTGAAGAGGTAGCGGCTGAAGGCGGAGTCATCGCCGGCGCGGGCGTTGAACACATTGAAGAACTGAAACAGAACAAAGGTCGTGAAGGCCAGGGTCAGCGCCTGCGCTTCAGGCGAGGTTTGCAGGCCGTAAAAAAGGACGCCGAGGGTACCCGCCGTCATGATGGCGCCAAAGAACAGCAGCTTGGCCAGGCGGGGCAGGGTCATGATATGTGCGCGTGGGTCACGCGGGGGCTGATCCATGATACCGAGCCGGGCCGGGTCCAGCCCCAGGGCCATGGCGGGTGGACCGTCCATGATGATGTTGACCCACAGGATCTGAATGGCATTGAATGGCAGCGGCAGACCCAGTAACGGCGCCAGGCTCACCGTCAGGATGGCGCCGATATTGGTGGAAAGCTGAAAGCGCACGAACTTGATGATGTTGTCGTAAATGGCGCGGCCTTCCTCGACGGCGTGCACGATGGTGGCGAAGTTGTCGTCGGTGAGCACCATGGTGGCCGCCTCCCTGGTCACGTCGGTTCCGGTGATACCCATGGCGATGCCCATGTCGGCGCGCTTGAGGGCCGGAGCATCGTTGACCCCGTCACCGGTCATAGCCACTACATGCCCGTGGGCCTTGAGGACTTGTACGAGACGCACCTTGTGCTCCGGCGCGACGCGTGCGAATACCGTGGTCTGCTCGATGCGCGCGGCGAGCTGGCTTGCATCCAGCCGGTCCAGCTCCGCGCCGGTGAGGGTTTCACCGTCAAGGCCGAGGTCCCGGGCGATGGCGCCGGCGGTGATTTTGTGATCGCCGGTGATCATCTTGACCTGGATACCGGCGCGCTGGCACAGGGCGATGGCATCACGGGCCTCCGGCCGCGGTGGGTCCTGCAGTCCGACCAGCCCGAGCAGTGTAAGACCCTCGACATGGCTCAGCAGGTTGGCGGCGGGATCAAACCCCTGGCCTGGCACGGTGGTGTGCGCCAGCGCCAGCACGCGCAACCCTTGCTCGGCCAGGGACCCGTTCTCTGCGGCCACGGCGTCTCGTCTGGCATCATCCCCTGCCTGCTCGCCCTCAGCGCCGAGCACGTTTGAACAGTGCTTGATCAGAACGTCCGGCGCCCCTTTGACGTAGACTTGCACCTTGTCCCCGTCATGATGAAAGGTGGCCATGAATTTGCGTGTCGAGTCGAACGGGATCTCCGCGATGCGCGGGAGTTGCTGCCGTACACGATCCGGTTGCAGACCGCCTTTTGCCGCGAGCACCAGCAGCGCGCCCTCGGTGGGATCACCGATAACTTGCCCGGCGCGCAGGTGGCTATCGTTGCACAGCGCGGCGGTCTCCAGCAGCCGTTTCAGATCGGGCGATTCCGCACCGTTCTCAGGCTGGATCTCGCCCTCCGGCTCGTAGCCCTGGCCGCTGACGGCGAAGTGGGTGTCCCGGGACCAAATGTGCCGCGCGGTCATCTGGTTCAGGGTCAGGGTGCCGGTCTTGTCGGAGCAAATAACCGTGGTGCAGCCCAGGGTCTCAACCGCCGCCAGCCGCTTGACGATCGCATGCCGCCGAGCCATGCGGTGCATGCCCAGGGCGAGCGTGATGGTGACCACAGCCGGCAAGCCTTCGGGGATGGCCGCCACGGCGAGGGCGATCGAGGTCAGGATGAGGGTGACCAGTGGTTCACCGCGCAGCATGCCGGCGAGCAGAATCAGGGTTACCACCACACCGGCGATGCCAGCCAGGCGCTTGCCCAGCCCGTCCAGCTGGATTTGCAGCGGGGTGGGGGCTTCTTCGGCGCCGGCCAGCATGTCGGCCAGCCGCCCCATCTCGGTGGCCATGCCGGTGGCGGTGACCACCAGTTCGCCGCGGCCGCGGGTCACCACCGTGTTCATGTAGCCCATGTTCCCGCGTTCCGCCAACGGGGCGTCGACAGGCCGAATATCCGTGTCTTTGCCTGCCGGGGTCGATTCCCCGGTGAGGGAGGATTCATCCACCTCCAGGCCGTGGGCGATGACGAACCGGCCGTCGGCAGGGATTTTGTCGCCGGCATCCAGCAGCACCATATCGCCTGGCACCAGTTCCTCGGCGGAGATCATCCGGCTGCGCCTGTCACGGCGCACTTCCGCTTGGGGCGCAAGCATTTTCTTGAGCGCGGCCATGGCGCGCTCGGCGCGGTATTCCTGACGGAAACCGAGCAGTGCGTTAAAAATTACGACCACCAGGATTACCACGGCGTCTTTGAGATCACCGATGGCGCCAGCTAGCACCGCTGCAACGATCAACACCAGGATCAGCAGGCTCTTGAACTGATCGAGGAACACCCGTAATGGACTGCGCCGGGGCGGCTCAGCCAGCCGGTTGTATCCGTTCTGTGCCAGCAGGGCTGACGCCTCATTGTCTGTCAGGCCAATACCCGGTTCAACGTCCAGTCGCTCTACAACATTGCTGATTTCCAGGGCATGCCACGGTGGTGCGTCAGACCCTGGACTATTGCGGGTGCTGTTTCCTGGAGATGGCGCGCTTGTCATGAATACAGTTCGGTCAATAATTGCGATATGAACGGTGTCTTGATGATATCTTGATTTATATCCACGACCCTAATCTAGGGAATCTCCATCTGATTAATTCATGTATGACGTCATTGCGAGCGTAGCGCGGCAATCTCATGGTTAGTGAATCAACTACTTACAGATTGCTTCGTCACTTCGTTCCTCGATAATTGCTCCTGCATTATCTACCTCCTACATCCTTGTAGTCGTCGCAATGACGAATTGATCAGGGATTCCCTGGATGATGCCTGCTGCGTCTGGAAGTGGAGAAGGGATAAGTGATGATCAAAAAAATTCTGGTCGCGACGGATTTCTTGCCAAAATCGAATAGTGCCCTGCATCGTGCATAGTTGAGCATGCTGCATGTGTACCAGTGCCCATTCCGGAAGACGAAGCCGGAAATGTCGGAAGCCGAGAAGACCGAAGTCTATATGTGTGAGCTTCGAAAACGAGCCTGGCAGCCTGGTCAGCTGTATTGCTCGGGTTAAAACGCGTTACCCTGTGTTAGTGCCGGTTTTGTACCAGGGTGTTGTTTCGAGACCGGGCACGGTGCTTGCCAGACGGCTTTGAGGGGATAAAAGGGATTTCCGTGGATATCGCAGCTGTTCGTAAGGCCTATCGCCGTTACGACCGTTTCTATAATTTTATGTTTGGCGCGCTGCTGCAACCCGGTCGGCGGGCGGCCGTACAGGCCATGGCTTGTCGCCCCGGCGACCGTATCCTGGAGGTAGGGGTCGGTACCGGCCTGTCGCTTCCCCTTTACCCGGCCAGAGTGCGGGTGACGGGAATCGATCTCTGTCCCGAGATGCTGGCACGGGCCGTTGCGCGCCGACAGCCGAGGTGTGGCGGCTGGCATGGCCGCGGGCGCGGTGATATCGGGGGGCTGGGCGCGGCGCAGTCGCAGGAGGTCCGGAATGCTGTCCTCGCTGCGACGGAACTTTCCTCCCCCAAAGAACGGCGAGACAGGTAACCTGCTTATGTTAGTGCAACGTAATACAGCCGCCTGGAGTATTATCATCAGCATTTTGTTCGTCGCGGCCGTCCTGTGCTTGTTGCTGCTGTTCGACGTCGACGCGCAGGTGCTGCGCCTGTTGGTATGGCTCGATGCGCAGGGGGCCTGGGCGTCGTTGCTGTTTGTGCTGATCATGGCCGCGGTGGTGGTGCTGCTGTTGCCGGGGGTGCTGTTTACCGTCGGCGCCGGTTTCGTGTTCGGCGTGGTGGAGGGGGGCATCTATGTTGTGTCTGGCACGACCCTCGGCGCGGTGCTCGCATTCCTGATTGCGCGCCATCTGTTCGGCGAGCGGGCCACTCGTTTGGTGCTGCGTCATGCCAGGTTGAAGCTGGTCAGCGAGGAACTGGTGCCACAGGGCTGGAAGATCGTCATGCTGACTCGGCTGGTGCCCTTTTTCCCGTTCAAGCTCTCCAACTATTTTTTCGGGCTCACGGCCTTCTCGTTGCGGGGTTTCACCGGCGGCACTTTCCTCGGCATTATCCCGTTCTCGCTGCACAATGTGTATCTTGGCTCGATCGCCGCGGATATCGCCACGCTCGGCACACGCAACACTGACCGCACACTGCTCGAATGGGGGCTGTATGGCGCCGGTTTTTTCGTCGCTGTCGGGATCGTTATCTATCTCAACCGGCTGGCGCGCCGCGCCCTGGCCAGGTACACCGAAGAAGACGGGAAGGGAGAGGAATGATGCCGTGGTTAAAGTGGTTACCCTGGCGATTTTTTATTCGCCGCATCGCCCGCGCCCATGGCTTCTTGGACCCGGTGGCGCTGCTGGCGCGGCTGCATCGCTTCGCCCAGCCCGCCGAGGTGGCGGAACCCGTCGAGCTGCTGCGTGCCGGGGTGGTGTTCCATGCCCGCGGTCTCATCAACGCCCGCGTTATCCAGCACAATCTGGACTGGGTCTGGCCTTACTGGATCGAGCGACAGTTCGATCCTGCAGACGACGCCTTTGTCCCCAGGGCCTTTTCCATCACCCATGTCAATCTCACCCACCGCAACTGGACAGCTATCGGGCTACCCGATGTCGACGAACTGCCGATCGTCGATCCCCGCGGCCTGCTCACGCCGCTGTACGATGGCTGGTCGCTGGATGCCTGGGTGATGGGGGACGACGGAAGTCGCCTGCTGCCTTCGCGTGCAGACCGGGCCACCCAGCACTGGGACTTCAGCGAGGGGCTGGCGGTGATCACCGCAACCGTGCAAGGCGGCCTGACCTTGACCAGCCACGTCTCGGTTGAAGCCGAACTCGCGTTACCGGTTTGCCAGTTGCGGCTCAGCGCCGGCAGCGACCATGACGGCTGGCTGGTGCTGGCGCTGCGCCCCTACAACCCCGAGGGTGTCAGCTTCATTCATCAGGTCGAGCTCTCTGCCGAACGTACGGCCTGGACCATCGACGGGCAACGTACCGTCAGCTTCAGCGCCGCGGCGCAACGGCATCATGTCTCTGATTACCGCGGCGGGGATGTGGCGATCCATCTGCAGGACCGGGAGGAGGAGGCGGCGGGGATATGCGAGGTGGGCATGGCGACGGCGGCGGCGCTGTTCCAGCTCGAAGCGGGGCAACAACGAGACCTGGTCGTGCGCATCCCGCTCGCACCCGGTACCCGTCCGCAGCAGGATGCCGGCGCCGCCTGGCAAGCAGCCCTGCAGGGCTGCTGTCACCTGCGCGTGCCCGATGAGAAGGTGCAGTTTCTCTTTGAGGCCGCGCTGCGCACGTTGATTCTGCATTCACCCGGTGACGTCTACCCTGGGCCCTACACCTACAAGCGTTTCTGGTTCCGCGATGCGGCCTTCATCATCCACGCGCTGTTGTGCGCCGGCCTCACCGACCGCGCCGAACGCGCGCTGGATCGTTTTCCGTCCCGCCAAACCGCACTCGGCTACTTCCATTCCCAGGAGGGTGAATGGGACGCCAACGGTCAGGCGCTGTGGATTCTGCAGCGGTTTTGCGCGTTGACGGGCAGGGTGCCCAAGCCCGGCTGGCGGCAGGCGATCCTGCGTGGTGCCCGCTGGATCGGCAGAAAACGACTGAACACGGAACCCGACTCACCCCACGCCGGGTTATTACCCGCCGGGTTCAGTGCCGAACACCTCGGGCCCAACGACTACTACTACTGGGATGACTTCTGGGGTATCGCCGGTCTGCGCGCGGCAGCTGCCATGTGTGCGTCCCTGGGTGACAAAGCGGCCAGCCGGGAATTTATGGAGGAGGCTGCGGCGTTTCAGACCGCTGTTGACCTCAGCCTGGACCGCTGCGCCGAACGGCTCGCGCGCCCCGCGATGCCGGCCGCGCCCACCCGGCGTCTGGATGCCGGTGCCATCGGCTCTTTAGCAGTAGGTTACCCGACGCAACTCTGCGCGCCGGATGATCCACGCCTGCTGGATACGGCAGCGTTCCTGCTGGACAAGTGCAGTGTCCATGGTGGCTTCTTCCAGGACATGATTCATGCCGGTATCAACCCCTACCTGACGCTGCATATCGCCCAGGTGCTGCTGCGCGCGGGTGATCCACGCTATCTGGAACTGCTGGATACGGTCGCGACGCTGGCCAGCCCCACCGGGCAGTGGCCGGAGGCGATTCACCCCCGTACCGGCGGCGGCTGCATGGGCGACGGTCAGCACGTCTGGGCGGCGGCTGAGTGGGTCATGATGGTGCGGCATTGTTTCGTGCGCGAGGAGGGCGACAATTTGATCCTGTGCCAGGGCGTGCCTGCGCGCTGGCTCAAGGGCGACGCGGTGGTGAGTTTTGGTCCTGCGCCGACTGCCTTCGGCATGCTGACGCTTGAACTCGTTCCCGTCGGCCGCCAGATCAAGGTGGCCTGGGACGCGGAGTGGCATAGCGGATTGCCACCTCGCATCGAGGTACGCCTGCCGGGCTTTCCGCCCATGATGGTGCAGCCCGGCCAGACGTCTGTGGAACTGAGCAAAGAAAAGTAATGAACATTGTCATGCTGACCAACACCTTCACTCCCCACGTGGGTGGGGTGGCGCGTTCAGTCGAAGCGTTTACCGCCGAGTTTCGGCGGCGCGGCCACCGGGTGCTGGTTGTGGCGCCCGAGTTCGACAACCAGCCCGCCGACGAAGTAGACGTGGTGCGCATTCCCGCCATCCAGCATTTCAACGGCAGCGACTTCTCTGCTGTGTTGCCGGTCTCCGGTCTGCTCACTGAGGCTCTGGATGCCTTCTGGCCCGACATCGTGCATAGCCATCACCCCTTTCTGCTGGGCATGACGGCCTTGCGCACCGCGCGTTACCGCGAGTTGCCGCTGGTGTTTACCCACCACACCCTGTATGAGCAGTACACTCACTACGTGCCGCTCGATTCGCCGCCCTTGAGGCGCTTTGTGATCGAACTGGCCACCCGTTACGCCAACCTCTGCGACCAGGTGTTCGCCCCTAGCGAGAGCATTGCTGCCCTGCTGCGTGAACGGGGCGTTGAGGCGCCCATCGCGGTGGTACCCACCGGGGTGGATCTGGCGCACTACGCTCAGGGTGACGGCGCCGGCTTTCGCGCCGCGCATGGCGTCCCCGCCGGCGCCTTTGTGGTAGGCCACCTGGGAAGGTTGGCGCCGGAGAAGAACCTGGAATTCCTTGCCAGGTCAGTCGCCCGTTTCCTCAAGTCTGCACCACATGCCCATTTTCTGCTTGTGGGCGCGGGGCCGTCGGAGCCTGGCATCTGGGCGGCGTTCCAGGGGACGGGCCTGGATGACCGGCTGCATATCGCCGGGATTCTCTCGCCGCCCGAACTGGCGAACGCCTATCACGCTATGGATGTGTTCGCCTTTGCCTCCAGAAGCGAGACCCAGGGCATGGTGCTGACCGAGGCCATGGCGGCGGGTGTGCCGGTGGTGGGTCTGGATGCAGCGGGGGTGCGGGAGGTGGTCAGGGACCAGTACAACGGCTGCCTGCTACACCAGGAAAGCGCTGAAGCATTCGTGGCCGCCCTGCAATGGGTGGCCGAGCTGGCGCCGGAAAAGATGCAGCAATTGCGGCGCAGCGCATTGCAGACCGCCGAGGATTTTTCTCTGCCGCGCGCGGCGGACAAGGCCCTGGCCTGTTACGAGGGGCTGGGTGCGCAGGCCTTTATTGCCCGGGCGCAAGAGTATGAGCTATGGCAGCGCGTGCGTAAGCTCATCAATGCCGAGTGGGACATCCTCATGGGTATGGCGGGGGCGGCCGACGCAGCCTTCAGCGAGACTGGACCGATTGACCGGACGCCGCCGTGATCGGCCGTATCGAAGCCTTCTTGCGCCGCTTGCGGCGCTGGTTGAGCCGCAGCGAATGGCTGGCGACCCTGCTGCGCCTGCCCCGATCGGGGGTGCCGCCGACCGCACCCGGGCTGGTCATGATCCAGATCGACGGTCTGGGCTATGCCCAGCTGCAGCGGGCCCTTGAGCAGGGGAAAATGCCCTTTCTGCAGCGTCTGCTGGCACGGGAACACTACCATCTGCAGCGCCTGTTCGCGGGGGTGCCGGCGACCACCGCGGCCTTCCAGGGGGAGTTGTTTTACGGGGTGAAAGGCGTTGTGCCGGGATTTTCCTTCAGAGACCGCGCTTCAGGGCGTCTGGTGCGCATGATCGAGCCGGCTGCCGCGGCCGCTGTGGAACGGGAACTTGAGAACAGCGGTGGCGAGCCGTTGCTCAAGGATGGCAGTTCCTATGTAAACTTCTACGCGGGTGGCGCCGCCGCAGCCGAGGCCCACTTCTGCCCTGCATCGATAGGCTGGGGACCAGCGCTGCGACGGGCGAATCCGCTGCTGGTGGCCTTGCTGATCCTGAGCAACGCCTACAGTTTCCTGCGCACGGCCGTGCTGCTGGTGGTCGAACTGGTGCTGGCGACCGTCGATTTCGTGCGCGGCCAGATCGATGGGCATGACCTGGTCAAGGAGCTGATGTTTGTGCCCACCCGGGTGGCGGTCTCCATCCTGCTGCGCGAGCTGGCCACCATCGGGACCAAGATCGATATCGCCCGAGGGCTGCCCATTATTCACCTTAACTTCCTCGGTTACGACGAACAGGCCCATCGGCGCGGACCTTCCTCCCTGTTCGCTCACTGGACCCTGAAAGGTATCGATGACGCCATCGCGCGGATCTGGCGGGCGGCGCACCGTTCGGCCCGTCGTCACTATGATGTCTGGATCTATTCCGATCATGGCCAGGAAGAAGTACAGCCTTACCAAAAACTGCACGGCCGCCCCATCGAGGTGGCCGTTTCCGAGGTGTTTGCCGGGCTTGGCATCAGCGCGGCGGCCGTGCCGATAATTGGCCCGCAGGGTGTTCAGACTCAGCGGGTACGTCTGCTTGGCGGTAAAAGGATTCAGCGCCTGTTACCGATCGACATGACTGTGCGGGATGCATCGGCCGCGGCTCAGGTGATCGTGGCCGGGCTGGGGCCGATCGCCTTCGTCTATTGCGAGCAGGAGCTGGCGCCGGCCGTGCGTGATGCGGCGGCGCAGGCGCTGGTGGCCAGCGCCAGGGTGCCGCTGGTGCTGACGGCGGATGGTGAGGGGCGCGCAAAGGCGTGGAGCGACGACGGCTCTTTCACCCTGCCGCAGCACGCAGTCGAGGTGCTGGGCGCCGATCATCCCTGTATTGAGCAGGCGGCGGAGGAACTGGTAGTGCTGTGCCATCACCCGGAGGCGGGGGAGTTTGTCCTCTGTGGCGGGCGGGCCGGCATGATGACGTGCAGTTTTGCCAACGAGAACGGCGCCCACGGTGCCGCCGGGCCCGAGGAAACCAGCGCGTTTGCACTGTTGCCGGCGGATGCCCCCTTGCCGGCAACAGAGTGTGATCATCTGCGTGCCAGTGGGCTGCGCCGCGCCGCACTGCATTTTCTGGGGCGCGCCGGGCGCGAAACCGCCAAACGGCAGGTACAGCCCGAAGAGAGTGCCTCTGAGGTGCACACCGCCGCGCCGGGCGCCCTGCGCATCATGACCTACAACGTGCACAGCTGCATCGGCATGGACGGCAAGCTGTCGCCGGAACGCATCGCGCGGGTCATTGCCCGTTGCGCACCGGACGTGGTGGCCCTGCAGGAACTGGACGTGGGCCGGGCGCGCACCGAGGGCATGGACCAGGCGCACCTCATCGCCCAATACCTTGAGATGGACTTCCACTTTCATCCCGCCATGCACCTCGAGGAAGAACGCTACGGCGATGCGATCCTGACCTATCTGCCCATGCGACTGGTCAAGACGGGAACGCTGCCGGGGTTACCCGGCAAGCCTTTACTCGAACCCCGTGGCGCCCTGTGGGTGGCCGTCGATGTGGATGGCACCGAGTTCCAGATCATGAACACGCACCTGGGCCTGTTGCCGCGCGAACGCCGGGCGCAGGCAGAAGCACTGCTGGGGCCGGACTGGCTCGGCCACCCTGATTGTCGCGGGCCGGTAGTGCTGTGCGGTGACTTCAACGCGCTGCCCGCTTCAAAGGTGTGTCGCGGTTTGCGCCAGCGGCTCAACGACGCGCAGATCGAGATGGACAGTCATCGTCCCAAGAGCACCTTTTTCGGCCGCTTCCCCACCGCCCGCATAGACCACGTCTTTGTCGAGCCCGGCCTCGAGGTGGTCGATATCGAAGTGCCGAACAGCGAACTGGTCCGTGTTGCTTCTGACCATTTGCCTCTGATCGTCGATTTGCAGTTCGCCCGGGAACGTGGATGAACTGGAACAGGAGGAGGGGATTCAAGATGACTCCAGGATTATGTTGATGATGCCTTTAACCGGATGGCGGCGATGTTTATGGTCTCGGTGGTTGCAAACGCCAAGTGTCAGAGGGGGGAACTGCGCAGGGTATGTGAGTTCGGCGGTGGGATCCTCAGGGTTTGTGCTGTTCGTGTTGTTGTTGATGACCAGCGCTGCGGCAGGGCAGGGAGTCACCACTTCCCCGGCAAAGGAGTCAATCTTGTTACCCGTGCCGCATGAGAATACAGGTGTGTCGGTCGAACAGGCCATGCGTAGTCGCCGGTCGCAGCGCCGTTATACGTCCGAGCCGCTGGAACTGGCGGAGGTCGGTCAACTGCTTTGGGCCGTTCAGGGCATCACGGGGCCGGATGGCCAGCGTACTGCGCCGTCCGCTGGTGCGCTCTATCCGCTGGAGGTTTACCTGGTGGCAGGAAATGTCGCCACACTGACGGCGGGGGTCTACAAGTATGACCCGCATCGACATCTTCTGCAGCGGGTTGCCAGCGGCGATCGGCGGGAGGAACTGGCGGTCGCCGCATGGGGCCAGTCCTGTGTCAGCAAGGCGCCGGCGGTCATGGTGCTGGCGGCGGTCTATGAGCACACTACCCGAAAATATGGCAAACGGGGCCAAAGATATGTGCATATGGAAACGGGGCATGCAGCCCAGAATGTTTATCTGCAGGCGGTTTCCCTGGGACTCGGTACGGTCACCATCGGTGCCTTTTCTGACCGCACGGTAAAAGAGATCGTGGCGCTGGCGGACGCTGAAGAGCCGCTCTACCTCCTGCCCATCGGGCGGCTCAAATAACCCGCCGGGCGGACATTATATGCGGATGCGATATGGGCGGATGTTTGCCAGGCGGATCGGGTGGGCGGCGTCCCTGGTGCTGCTGCTGACTGGCGGGGTGTTCTATATGACCGATATGCCCGGCGATTCTCATGCCGGCGTCCTGCCTCCCTTGACCGCTGAAGAGCGCGTGCTGCGCGAGCGCCTCATGCGGCATGTGGCCGTACTGGCGGGGGAGATCGGCGAGCGGAACGTCTGGCACCACGCGGCGCTGGAGGCGGCGTCCGCCTATGTTACGGAAACGTTTCGGGAACCGGGCTATACGGTGAGTGCGCAGGCGTACGTCGCCGAAGGCAAGGTCGTGCGCAACCTGGAGGTGGAGATCACCGGGACCACGCTGCCGCACGAGATCGTCCTCATCGGCGCCCATTACGATTCCGTTAGGGGCTCCCCGGGTGCCAATGACAACGCCAGCGGTGTCGCTGCGTTGCTGGAGATCGCCCGTCTGCTGGCCGGGAAGGCGCTGGCGCGCAGCGTGCGTTTCGTGGCCTTCACCAACGAAGAGCCGCCCTTCTTCTACTCGGCGGACATGGGTAGCCGGGTCTATGCACGTCGGGCGCGAGAGCAGGGCGATAATATCGTTGCCATGCTTGCTCTGGAAACCATCGGTTATTACGACGATACCGAGGGTAGCCAGCACTACCCCAATCCCGTCTATTCCCTGCTGTATCCGGACACCGGCAACTTCGTTGCCTTCATAGGTAACCTGTCTTCGCGCAACCTGCTCAGGCACTGCTTGCAGTCGTTCCGCCGCGAGACCGATTTCCCCTCCGAGGGCATCGCCGCGCCGGGCTGGCTGGGGGGTATCCACTGGTCGGATCACTGGTCGTTCTGGCAGGAGGGCTATCCCGCGCTGATGGTGACGGATACCGCGCTGTTCCGCTACCCGCATTATCACGCCGGCTCCGATATGCCGGACAAAATCGACTATCAGCGTTTGGCACGGCTGACGGCGGGTTTGGCGCGGGTCACGGCTGAGTTGGCACAGAAAGGGCCTTAGCGAACAACCTGCCAGGGGCGCAACTCCAGGGGAAGATCTTCCAGCACATCCAGCATGTGCAGCCCGGCCTGGTTCAGACGTGCCAGCGCCGCGGCTCGTTTCATGGCTACAGGGTCTTCGTCTTCGGGGTCCAAAACCACCAGGATATTTTTGAAGCGTTCCCACTGCTGTCCCGTTAAATTGTCACGATGATCCTGATAGTTGCTATATAGAAGCACAATGACCGCAGCTTAACCGTCTGAGACATGAACACGAACAGTCAGATCCGTCATCCCGGACGGAGCGAAGTGGAGATCCGGGATCCAGGGGTTTCAATGACTTACTGGATACCGGATAACGGCTGCGCCGTTTCCGGCATGACGATGAAATGTTAACGGGACAGCAGTGAAGCGTTCCATATCACCTTCCAGAGTGTGTAGAAACAGGTTGCCTGGTTAAGCAGGGTAGCAGAACATTATCTGCATTCCCTGGTCGGCACGGAGTGTGGCATGGATTGGAGGACACTTGCGTTTACCCGATCGTGGTTGGCAGGTCTCATCATGATCCTGCTGATGCTGGCGGGGTGCGCGCCGTTGCCGGATGATGAGGCGGCGTGGGTGCTGGAGGACCTGGCCGCGGGTGCGGGTGAGAGCCGCCTCAAGCAGCGCACGCCGGACCCCGCGCGCCGGCCGCTGGCGTATGCGATACAGGGTCGCAACTCGCAAGGCGATCTGTATCTCCCCGGGGAGCCGCCCCTCGCCGGGATCGTACTGGTGCCGGGAGTGGCCGAGCAAGGCAAGGATGACCCCCGTCTGGTGGCCTTCGCCACCACGTTAGCGCGTGCCCGCTTTCTGGTGCTGGTGCCGGACATTCCCGGCCTGCGTGCGCTCAGGGTGCAGGCTGAAGACGCGCAGGGCGTGGCAGATGCCTTTCTTTACCTGCTTTCACGTCCCGAATTCCCGATTGGAGGCCATGCCGGCATCGGCGCCTTCAGCTATGCGGTGGGGCCGGCGGTGCTGGCGGCGCTCGATCCCTCGATCCGCGAGCGGGTGGACTTTGTACTGGGGGTCGGTGGCTATTATGACCTGCACCGGGTGGTCACCTTCTTTACCACCGGCTATTTCCAGAAAGAGGGACAGTGGCATTATCTGGAACCCAACCGGTATGGCAAGTGGGTGTTCGTGCTCAGCAACATCGATCGCTTGCCCGATGTCCGGGATCGCCGCACCCTGCGAACCATGGCCGAGCGCAGGCTGGACAATGTCGGTGCGGGGGTCGATGACCTGCGCCAGCGCCTGACTCCAGCCGGGCTGTCGCTGCTGGACTTGCTGGAGAACCGCGACCCGGTGCGCGCCCCAGGTCTGCTTGCCGGGCTGCCAGCTGAGATTCGCGTCGAGCTGGACGCGCTGAACCTCGCCAACAAGGATCTTTCCCGATTGCGGGCACGGCTGATCCTGTTCCACGGCACCGACGATGCCATCATTCCTTATACCGAGAGCATGGCCCTGGCCGCAGCCGTGCCGTCCGGGCAGCCCGAGCTGTTTCTCATCGATGGCCTGGCCCATGTGAATGTGCGTCCCCTGAAACTGGACCGCCGCACTTCGTGGCGCGCTATCGGGGCGTTACTGGCGCAGCGGAAAGAGCCCGGCGAGGGGGTGGAATGAGCGAGGGTTACACCGACATGCATGTGCACTGCGTGCCAAGGGATGGCGCGGTGAGCTTTCGCGGCTGGCGGCGGCTCCTGGCAGCCTTTCTGGCACAAAGCGCGGGGACACAGGGCAGTGGTCCAGCCGCCGCCCGCCGCTATATGGATCGGTTGGCAGACCGGCTGCGGGCTGCCCGCTACGTGCGCCGCGCCGTGCTGCTGGCGCTGGACCGCGCCCATGATATCCGCGGTAACCCTACCCGTCATATGCAGGGTTTTGCGGTCTCCAATGAGGACGTGTACGCCTGGTGCGCCGAGGCACCGGATCTGTTTCTGTATGGCGCCTCGGTCCATCCGCACCGGCCCGATGCACTGGACGCCCTGGATCGGGCAGCCGCGCAGGGTGCGGTGCTGGTCAAGCTGATCCCCAACAGCCAGGGCATCGATCTTGCCGAGGGCCGGCACCAGCCGTATTTCCGCAAGCTTGCGGAACTGGGTCTGCCGCTGCTGTGTCATACCGGCGCCGAGTTTGTGCTGCCGGTGCAGCGCCAGGCCTGGGGCGACCTGGTTCGGCTGCGCCCGGCACTGGATGCGGGGGTGACGGTGATCGCCGCCCACGGCGGCTCCAGCGGCTGGTTCTACAATCAACATACCCTGCGCCGTTACGCCGCCCTGCTGGCGAGCTATCCCAACCTGTACGGCGATACGGCGGCACTGGGCCTGGCCAACCGCATGGGGGGCTTGCTGTGGTGGCGCAGGCACACCGAGCATATCGGGCAACTCCTGTTCGGCACCGATTATCCGGTGCCGGTGAGCGTCGCTGCCTGGCGACCCTGGCTGGGTGCGGCGGACTATCGGCGATTACGATGTGCAGCGAATCCGTTCGACCGCATGGCGCTGCTGCTGGAGGCGCTCGGTATCCAGCCACCGATGCACGGGTTTGAGGCGCTGATACCACCATCGAGGTGCGTATCGGAGGAGAGGGAGTGACGGGGAAGCGATGGTTACGGTGCTCCGCTGCTGCTGTTATCCCTGGCCAGTGCTGTGCCGGTACCAACCCTGGGCTTGAAGTCGCTGTTGGGTGTGGCCGTCACACTGCCGGGACTGCAGATGTTGGCCGGCAAGCGGTCTGCGTGGCTGCCGCACCGGTTCCTCCGTAGCGGCCAGTGCCCCGATCGGAGCCTGCAGGCTGCCTGCCTCGGAGAGCGCTTTCTGCCCCGGCTCCAACGCTTCATCAAGCCGCGCATTGCCTGGATGAGCTGTCGTTCCGGCGCAGCGTTGCCGGGGCTGGCTGTTATCATAACGGGTCTGCTGATGATGCTGCCGCTCCCTGAAACCAAAACATATACGGGACTCGTCCTGCCAGCATTGAGTTTGGGCCTGATCGAGAGCGATGGCCTGATGACACTGCTGGTCGCATTGGCAGCTCTGGTTATGGCGGCGCTGTATACGGAAGCCGTTTGTTTGCTGACCATCTTGCTGACGGCATAATTTGGACGAGCGGAAAAATCCGAAGAGTGTAATTATAAGGTTCGAATATTCTCGCAGTATCAAGAGGACTACTATTACTACATAGAGCAGATCAGGACGGTAGATGTTTTGATCAGTCGATAGTGTTTGCAGTTCCACACAAGGAGATTGCCATGAAAATCACACTGAGCGTCATCAAGGCCGATATCGGCTCGATTGGCGGACACATCTGCCCCTCCAAAAAGTTGCTTGCGAGTGTGCGCGATCAAGTGCAAAAAGGTGGGCAAGGTCTGATTATCGAAAGCTATATCAGTTTCACCGGAGATGATATTGCCATCGTTATGACCCATACCCATGGAGCGGGAGATGAAAGGGTTCACAAACTGGCATGGGATGCTTTTATCGCCGGCACCCAGGAGGCCCGGGATGAGGGGCTCTATGGTGCCGGGCAAGACCTGTTGAAAGACTCCTTCTCCGGTAACGTCAAGGGCATGGGGCCGGCCGTGGCGGAGCTGGAGTTCGAAGAACGGCCCAATGAACCCTTCCTCTTCTTTGCCGCCGACAAGACCGATCCGGGCGCCTACAATCTGCCGCTTTACCTGGCGTTCGCTGATCCAATGAACACCCCGGGACTGATGCTGGCCCCCGGCATGGCGAAGGGGTTTCGCTTCGTCATTATGGATGTGGACCATACCGAAGGCGACCGCACCATCGAGTTGAATGCGCCGGACGAGTTGTACGATATAGCCGCCCTGCTGCGCGATCCCGAGCACTATGTGGTCGAGTCGGTCTGGTCACGCGACACGGGTGAACAGGCGGTTTCCGTCTCTACCTCGCGCCTGCACAATATTGCCGGGAAATACACCGGCAAGGATGACCCGGTGATGCTGGTGCGGGTGCAGAAATCATTTCCCGCCACTGGCGAGATACTCGCGCCCTATTCGATTGGCCACTTTGTGGCCGGGGGGATGCGGGGCTCACACCAGATGCCCCTGATGCCGGTACCGCTGAATAGCGGGATCAGTTATTTCGACGGTCCGCCAGTGGTCACCTGCGCCGCTTTCGCCATGCACAACGGGAAGATGACCGAGGCGGTCGACGCCTTCGCCCATCCCTTCTGGGACAAGGTGCGGGATCAGGTTTCCGCAAAGGCCATGGAGATGCGCCGGCAGGGATTCTTTGGCGCTGCCATGCTGCCCATGTCAGAGCTGGAATATACCGGCATCATGGAGAAGCTCGATGTTCTGGACGCCCGTTTCAAGGTGCGGGATTGATACCAAATCCCTTTTATACTAAATCGGAGCAGGCCTATGAGTCGTGGGGCTAACAGCGGTTAACCTGTGAAGTAAATCCTTTCGATAGCAGGGCGCTGTTGGCGCGATCGGAGTGTTTGAGAGAGGCTTGAGCATGACGGGAAAGGCCGGACAAGACGTGGATAAGGCGACCGGGGGCAGTGCCGAAGCCCTGCTTGAACAGGTGCGCCAACTGGCGCTGGAACTGCACCCGCGGCGCAAACATTCGCTGCGCGTGACGCTGGACAGCGCGCTGGACCGCGACCTGGGTTTTGACAGCCTGTCCCGGGTGGAGTTGTTGCTGCGCCTGGAACGCACTTTCAGGATCAGCCTGCCGGAACAGTTGCTGGCGAACGCCGAGACCCCGCGCGATCTGTGGCGGGCCGTGCGGGCCTGCAAGGTTGTGGGCCGTTCCGAGTCTGCGGCTCAGGCCCGGGCGGCACCACTGGACGAACTGGCGGAGGTGCCGCACGCGTCCGGAACGCTGCCGGAGGTGCTCGACTGGCATGTGCTCAACCATCCACAGCGCCCGCATGTCTACCTGTACGGCGACGCGGAGGAGCCGGAGGCAATCACTTACGCGGCGCTGGCGGAAGGTGCGCGCACCCTGGCCGCCGGCCTGCAGGCGCGGGGCCTGTTGCCCGGTCAGACCGTGGCCATCATGCTGCCCACCAGTCGTGACTACCTGTTCAGTTTTTTCGGTATTCTGCTGGCCGGCGGCATCCCCGTTCCCATCTACCCGCCGTTGCGTCCCTCCCAGATCGAGGATCACCTGCGCCGTCATGCAGGCATTCTCGCCAACGCCCGGGCAGTCCTGCTGATCACAGTGGCGGAGGCGCAACGGGTAGCGCGTCTGCTCAAGGCGCAGGTCGACACGTTGCACGCAGTGATTACCCCCCGGGAGCTGGCATCCTCCCCCGACGCATTCAGCGGGCCGCCGCTTCAGCCGCAGGACGTCGCCTTCCTGCAATACACCTCGGGCAGCACGGGTGCGCCCAAGGGCGTGGTCCTCACTCATGCCAACCTGCTGGCCAATATCCGCGCCATGGGTGAGACAGTGCAGGCCGACTCCACCGATGTCTTCGTCAGCTGGCTGCCCCTGTACCACGACATGGGGCTGATCGGCGCCTGGCTGGGTAGCCTGTATTACGGTATGCCGCTGGTGCTGATGTCGCCGCTGGCGTTTCTGACCCGGCCGCCGCGCTGGCTATGGACCATCCACAAGCACCGCGGCACCCTGACTGCGGCGCCCAACTTCGCCTATGAGTTGTGCCTGAACAAGGTGGAAGAGAGTCAAATCGACGGGCTGGATTTGAATAGTCTGCGGCTCGCCTTCAACGGTGCCGAGCCGGTCAGTCCCAATACGGTGCGGCGTTTTACCGAGCGTTTTGCCTCCCATGGTTTCCGATCCCGGGCCATGGCGCCGGTCTATGGTCTGGCCGAGGCCGCGGTAGGCCTGGCCTTTCCACCGCCCGGTCGCGGGCCACTCATTGACCGCATCCAGCGGGAGCCGTTTGTCTCTTCGGGGACGGCGGTTCCGGCGGAGGCCACTGACCCGCATGCCCTGGAGTTCGTCGCCTGCGGCCAGCCGCTCCCCGGCTACCAGATTCGGATCGTGGATACGGCGGGGCGTGAACTGCCGGAACGCCAGGAGGGCCGGCTGGAATTCCAGGGGCCGTCCGCCACCAGCGGTTATTTACGCAACGCGGAGGCGACCCGGCGCCTGTTTGACGGGGCATGGCTGGACTCCGGCGATCTGGCCTATGTCGCCGAGGGCGACGTCTACCTGACCAGCCGGGTCAAGGACCTTATTATCCGCGGCGGGCGCAACCTCTATCCCTATGAAGTGGAAGAGGCGGTGGGGGATATCCCCGGCATCCGCAAGGGGTGTGTGGCGGTGTTCGGCAGCCTCGACCCGGCCGCCGGTACCGAGCGGGTTATCGTCGTTGCCGAGACCCGCGAAGTGGAGTCAGCCACACTGGAGGCATTGCAGGCACAGGTGGCGGAGGTCGCCACCGACCTGCTGGGCATGCCGCCCGAGGATGCGGTGCTGGCACCGCCGCATACGGTGCTGAAGACTTCCAGCGGCAAGATCCGTCGTGCTGCCGTGCGCGAACTCTACGAACAGGGCAGGATCGGACAGCGGCCGCGCGCCGTGTGGCGGCAGGTCGTGCGCCTTGCCCTGTCCTCCTGGCGGCCGCGCCTGCGCGGCGTGCGACGGCGGTGTTCCGATGTTGGCTATGCCGTTTATGCGAAAATTGTTTTCTGGCTGCTGGCGCCTCCGACATGGTTGCTGGTCGCGCTATTGCCGGGCGTACTCCGGCGCTGGGCAGTGATGCGCTGGAGTGCGCGGCAGCTGTTTCGCCTGAGCGGCGTGCCGCTGCGGGTAGAGGGGCTGGAGTATTGGCCGAGGGACCGGGCCTGTGTCATTGTCGCCAACCACGCCAGCTACCTGGACGGGGTGGTGCTGGTGGCAGCTCTGCCGACCGACTTTACCTTTGTGGCCAAGGCGGAACTGGCTGATCAGTTTTTTCCACGCCGGTTTTTGCGGCGCATCGGCGCCGTGTTCGTGGAACGCTTCGACAAGCAGCGTGGCGTGGCCGATGCCCGGAGCACCGTGCAGACGGTCCAGGCCGGCCGGTCCCTGCTGTTTTTCCCGGAGGGTACCTTGACGCGCATGCCCGGTCTGCTGCCATTTCACATGGGGGCCTTTGTCGCCGCCGCCGAGGCCGGCGTGCCGGTGGTGCCGGTTGCGATCCGCGGCACGCGCTCGCTGCTGCGATCCGGTTCCTGGTTTCCGCACCGTGGTGCGGTGTGGGTCAGCATTGGTGCGCCGATCCCGCCGGACGGCACGGACTGGGCCGCGGCGGTGAAACTGCGCGACGCTACCCGTGCCGCGTTGCTGTCTCGTATGGGTGAGCCGGATCTGGCACGGGAGGCGCCGCGCGCATGAAGGCCATAACACGGACCGGGACTACCCGGCACGATGCCGCTGATCCGACTTCGCCGGCCGGGGTTCCTCCGTCCAGCCGGCGGGAGCGGCTGGCCTGGGCCCTGTATGACTTCGCCAACTCCGG
The DNA here is from genome assembly GCA_963701455.1 of uncultured Gammaproteobacteria bacterium. Lineage (GTDB taxonomy): Bacteria > Pseudomonadota > Gammaproteobacteria > UBA9214 > UBA9214 > UBA9214. Next base: position 168,625 of record CAVPAE010000001.1, on the reverse strand, counting down.
TTACACCACGGTGGTGCTGACTACCGTCTTCAGTGCCTACTTCGTTGCGGTAGTGGCGGGCGGACCCGGGGGATTCCCCTCGGGCACGGCCACCTTGCTCTGGACGCTGGCGGTAGGCAGCGCCAATCTGTGTGTACTGGTAACCGCCCCGATTGTGGGCGCGATGGCGGATCATCGGGCGGCGAAGAAGCGTTACTTGCTCATCACCACCGTCGGCTGCGCGGCGGCCACTGCCCTGCTGGCGCTGGTAGGTCCTGGAGATGTCATGCCTGGCCTGCTCCTGGTGATTGTCTCCGCCATCATGTTCGCCAGTGGTGAGAACCTCATTGCCGCCTTTCTGCCGGAGATCGTGCCGGTGCGCAGGATGGGGCGCATGTCCGGCTACGGCTGGGGCCTGGGTTACCTGGGCGGGCTGCTGACACTCGGCCTTTGCCTGGCCTATATCGCCTGGGCGGAGCGACAGGGCCATGCCGAGCACCAGTTCGTGCCTGTGACCCTGCTGATCACGGCGGGCGTGTTCGCGCTGGCGGCGACGCCTACATTTGTCTGGCTGCGGGAGCGTGCCACGCCGAGTCCGCCGGCCGGTGGAGTCTCCTATGTTCGTGCGGGCGTCCAGCGGGTGCGGCGCACTCTGGCAGAAGCGGCGAGTCTGCCCGACTTGTTTCGTTTTTTGACGGCCCTGGCGGTTTACCAGTCGGGTATTGCGACGGTGGTGGTGCTGAGTGCGGTCTATGTCCGCGAGGTGATGGGCTTCGACACCCATGCGCTGGTGATCCTGGTCATGGTGATCAATGTGACCGCCGCCGTGGGCGCCTTGCTGTTCGGACATTTGCAGGACCGGCTCGGTTCGGTGCGGACTCTGGTCATCACCCTGCTGATCTGGAGTGGGGCCATCATTCTGGTAGCCGTTGCCGACGAAGCCGTCGACATCTGGCTCGCGGGGAATCTGATCGGTCTGGCCATGGGCGCAAGCCAGGCGGGCGGTCGGGCACTGATCGGCCAGTTTACCCCTGTAGCGCGCACCGCCGAATTCTTTGGCTTGTGGGGCATGGTGAACCGGCTGGCAGCCATCGCCGGTCCCTTGAGCTATGGCCTGATCAGCTATTGGAGCGGCGGCAATCACCGCCTGGCGATTCTGGCCACGCTGTTATTTTTCATCGTCGGGCTGCTGCTGCTGTTTCGTGTCGACGAGCAGCGCGGTAAAGCGGTGGTACTGGAGTAACCCGACAGTTGTATAAATTACGGCCTGACAATCCATTTCACACCGTGATTTACAGGATGCAATGACTATTTCATGCTGTTTCTGGAACTCACCGCTGGTGAGCTTCTGGTCCGGTCTTGCAGGAGCGCCTGTCTCGCGCACCACAGTACGGCCGGTAATATCACCCTGACAGAGTGCCAGGTGCGGTTACTGTTCAATTTGAGACATTATCTTGCTTCTTCTGCGGCTGAAGTGAGACCAATATCTCTTCCAGCGTGAACCCGGTCATGCCATGAATCGTGCGCCACAGGTAATAGAAGATTGCCAGCATCATGAGCATGGAGGGGATGGCGATCACCGGATAGCTGAGCAGGGTCAGCCGTCCGAGTTCCTCGTTAAAGGCAGCGCTACCCGCCGGGCTGGTAACAATCCACTTGGCGAGGATGTAGTTCATTACAGCCGAAAAGAAAAAGGTGCTGCCCAGCAGATACGTGGCGTTCAACAGGCGACCTTCAAACATTGCGGTATTTCCGAGGTTCTCGAGTTTGTTCTTGATCTTGCCGACATCCATAACCGCCGGGCTATAGAGCAGGGTTCTGATCAGTGGATAACGGGTACGCGTCGAGGCCAGCACCGCTATGCCGATCAGTCCGGGGATAGCGGCTTCCTTGACAGCCAGCCACTGCGGGTCGAGTTGCAGCAGACCGATGCCGCCGGTAAGCAATACGCTGATTAACCCCAGCAGCGCAATAAAATTGAATTTCCTGTACTTCAGAAGTTCGTAAAGCCCCCGGCCCAGAGGAAACGCCAGTGCCACGATCAGCGCAGTACTCGCTCCAAGGTCATTATCGCCACTGAACTTCATCAGGATTAAGGAAGGCATAACAATGCTGAACAGCAGGTCAACCAGTGGCCGTGGCTTATGGCCGGGAAATTTTTGGGTGAGGGCGGCGGGGTTATTGGTCATAGTTTATCTCTAAGGAGGTTCTGAACAAGTCACGATCCGTCATTCCGGTGTAAACCGGAATCCAGAAAAACCAACAGCCTGGACCCCGGCCTTCGCCGGGGTGACGACTTGTTCAGCTTCCCTAAGTCTTGTCAGGATTTTCACAGGCGCGTTATCGGTCGTCCGTCACTGACCCATCGGGTAATGCCATTGCGTACATTGAAGACCCGGGTGTAGCCCAGTTGTTCGGCCAGATAGCGCGCCAGCGTGCTGGTGCGGTTGCCTGTGCGGCAGATCAGGATCACTGGATCATCCTTGCCCACAGCACCAGTGAAACGGTTCAGAAAATCTGGCTGTACCCGTCCGTTTGCATCCACAAAAGTCAGTAGCCGGCTACCTTCGACCACGCCCGTCTGGCGCCATTCTTCCGGGCGTCGTATGTCATAAATCGGCACACCCCGTTCAAGCAGGGTTATCATCTGCCCATTATCCAGGTTGCTGTAAGGAGGGTCTGCGCATCCTGACAGGGCGAACACCAGCACAAAAATCCCAAATGATCGAAAAACCATGATTGTTACTCAGTGTGCGCTGGTTTGTTGGCCAGACATTTGCGCATCACCCGATTTCCATGAGAGACAGGATATATCATGGCATGACTTCTCCATTGCTTGAATGCTCGACCTGGCTCGATACCGGGACGATCGGATCGATCGATTGGTAATCGATGCTGATGCGTTCGCTGGCCACCGGCCGGAAGTGCTTGTCGGCAAAAATCACGTGGTCGGGATGTTTGCGGTAGCTATCGATCACCGCCGGATGACAGAAGCGCACCAGCCAGGTGTAGCGGTACCTTGCATCATCCTGCACGGCTGCGCCTGTAAAGACCTCACGCACACCCGGAATGGCGGAGAGCACCCGGCGGCCTTCGGCTATCATGGTCTCTGCGCCAGCCTTGTCGATTCCCTCGACGTTGTAGATGATCAGATGCTCCACAGGCAGCCACGGCCGGCAATGCGACAGTACCTCGTCGGCACGGCCTGCGCACCCCCACAGGCACATGCAGCGTTCGGTCTCGGCGGCAACAACCGTGCGGATATTCTTCACCAGGCCGGTAAAACCACTGGAAGTACCTGCCCTGGCATTTTCATTGATCTGTTTTGCAGCGACATCCGAAAGGGCCGTGTAGTAATTGATCTTGGCGACGCCATTGGCGATCAGCTGACGGAACTGATCACCGGAAAGACCGGTGCCGCCATGGATCACCAACGGGATGCCCAGAGCTTCATTGATCTGTTTGAGGCGCTGAAGATCCAGCTTTGGCTCGCCTTTCATACGCCCGTGCACGGTGCCAATGGAAACCGCGAGAAAATCCACCCCGGTTTTTTCCACATAGGATCTGGCTTCTGCCGGCGTGGTATAGGCAACTTCTCCCGGGTGGCGTTCGGCATCCTCGCCCTCGATGCCCGGAACATACCCCAGTTCCCCCTCCACAGGCACTCCGCAACTGTGGGCCATGTCAACCACGGCACGTGTAGACCGGACGTTGTCCGCGAACAGTTCATGGGAGGCATCGACCATGACTCCGTTACAACCCAGATTGATCGCATGAACCGCTGATGCCAGACTGGCGCCGTGATCGAGGTGAATCGCCACCGGTACCGAAGCTCGCCTTGCGGCAGCCTCTACTGCAGGCATCGCCAGCTCAAAATCGAAGTATTCGAAGTGAGACTCGGCCAGGCTCAGAATCACTGGCGCACGGGCCCGTTCTGCCGCCGCCATAATTCCTTCCAGAAAATCCAGGCTCACCAGATCGAAGGCGCCTACTGCGTAGCCGTGACGGTAGGCGTGCTGGAGCATATCTTTCATATCAACGAGTGGCATCGTACGTTACCTTATGATTGCGTCGGCAGTTTTCCCTCGTTATGGTCTGATTGATGCGGTTACTCATCACCATTCATAAATCCCAGCAGATGCAACAGACTGGTGAACAGATTGAAGATGGAGACGTACAGGGTGACGGTCGCCATGATGTAGTTGGTTTCACCGCCGTGGATGATGTTGCTGGTCTCGTACAGGATCAGCCCGGCCATCAGCAGCACGAACATGGAAGATACTGCCAGGGATAAGCCGGGCATCTCGAAGAACACCGCGCCGAGTCCGGCCAGGAAGGCGACCAGAATGCCGACCATCAGGAATCCACCCATGAAGCTGAAATCCTTGCGGGTGGTCAGTGCGTAACCGGACAAGCCGAGGAAGATGGCGCCGGTAGCACCCATGGCCGTCATCACGACCTGGCCACCGTTGGGCATGGCCAGATAGGCGCTGAGAATCGGCCCCAGGGTGTAGCCCATGAAGCCGGTCAGGGCGAACACGAAGGCCAGCCCCAGGCTGCTGTTACGAAACCTGGCAGTGGCGAACAGCAGGCCAAAGTAACCACCCAGTGTAAGCAACAAGCCGGGATGGGGCAGGTTCAAGGCCATCGAAACACCCGCTGTCAACGCACTGAACAGCAGTGTCATGGACAGTAGCGTGTAGGTGTTTCGGACCACCTTATTGGTGGCCAGGACGGCCGTTTGTGTACGGGTTGCCGCATTTGTTATTGATGTATTCATGGTGGGTTGTCTCCTGTCAGGTTAATCAAGTAGTTGCGGGTCTTCGGTAATCACTGCCGTGTCGTGCAGGCCGGATGCGCGAACCGTGTCGCGCTGACGCGCCAGCCGACGCCCGACGGTACGCCCGGCACGCCCTGTCGCACGGTCGATGGCGACGTACAGATCGGCCTCGGTATCTTCGACCACCACATCGGGCAGACCGGTCAGCACCACCTGCAAGTGGCAGCGCTTGTCCGCTCCGCCGCGCGGGCCGTTGATGTCGGATAGCCGCATCACCACCTGCTGAATGTGATCGTCACAGCAGGTCAGGGCGAAACGCAGCCGCCGTTCGGCATGGTTGCGCAAGGCGTCGGTCAGGGGAAATTGGCGTGCCTGGATGTCAATCTGCATAGGGTCCTCTGCTACTTTGCTGTTGGTGTTTCATGAACAGGCATGCTGGGCGAGTTTTTCAAACAATAAAAGTCGAATATAATTGCTATACTGCTCGTAAATTACGAAGTAACGGAGAACCTGTGATTAACTACAAGCATCTGCACTACTTCTGGGCGGTGGCCAGAGAAGGCGGTGTTGCCAGGGCCAGTGAACGCCTGCACCTGACACCGCAGACCATCAGTGGGCAATTGAGCCTGCTGGAGGAATATCTTGGGGTGGGTCTGTTCAGACGGGTCGGACGCAACCTGGAACTCACTGACAGCGGACGGCTGGTGTTGAGCTATGCCGATGAAATCTTCTCGCTGGGTGGTGAGCTGGAAGAGGTGATGCATCAGTTGCCGCTTGATCGTCCCCAGTTGTTCAGGGTTGGCGTGGTCGATGTGCTGCCCAAGTCCATCGCTCATCGTATTCTTCAGCCTGCGCTGCAGATGCCGGAGTCGGTGCGCATGGTCTGCCGCGAGGCGAGTCTTGATACACTGTTGGCGGAACTGGCCGTGCACCGCCTTGATCTGGTACTGGCTGACCGTCCCGTCCCCCCTACGGTCAGTACGCGGGGCTTCAGTCATAAGCTCGGTGAGTGCGGCGTCAGTTTCTTTGCCACCAGGAAACTTGAAAAGAAACTTAAAGGTAATTTCCCCCGCTGTCTGGATGGCGCACCGTTACTCTTGCCCAGCAGCGGTAATCAATTGCGTTCTGGTATTGACAAATGGCTGGACAAACAGCGCATCCATCCGCGCATAATTGCCGAGTTTGATGACAGCGCACTGATGAAGGCTTTTGGGCAGGAAGGTGCAGGGATATTTATCGCACCCGCTGCTATCGAGGCAGAGGTGGAGTGGCAATATCAGGTGACAGCGATTGGCCGGGTCGATGAGGTGAAAGAGCATTTCTATGCCATTATCTGTCGAGCGCCGGGTCTTGCACCCTGTCGTCTCTGCAGTGGTAGAGGCAGCCCGTGAGTCGCTGTTTGTCGAAGAATAATCATGGGATGCATGATATGAATGAAAAAGTGAATCTCGACCCCAGGGTTGACACAGGCATATATCACGCCCCCTGGGAAAAGAGTTTCGACAGGATCCTCACGCCTTTCGAAGAGTTTATTCACCGCCAGACCACCAGTGGTTTACTGCTGATGGGTGCGGCGGTCCTGGCGCTGGTTCTGGCTAACGGGCCGCTGGCTTCTGCCTATGAACATCTGGTGCATACCCTCATCGGTCTCAACATCGGCAGCTGGACGCTGGAAATGAGCCTGCACCACTGGATCAATGACGGCCTGATGGCACTGTTCTTTTTCGTCGTCGGTCTGGAGTTGAAACGCGAAATTCTGGTGGGTGAACTGGCGAAACTACGCAATGCTGTGTTGCCAATCGGGGCGGCTGTTGGCGGTATGGTGGTGCCGGCATTGATCTATTTCGCCATCAACCCGGAAGGGGATGCCGCGCGCGGCTGGGGTATTCCCATGGCCACCGATATCGCCTTCGCCATCGGCGCCCTGGCATTGCTGGCGAGCCGCGTGCCCAAGGCCCTGATCACCTTTCTGGTGGCGCTGGCGATCGTGGATGATCTGGGCGCGGTGATGGTGATTGCGGTGTTCTACACCGATACCATTGCACTTGGCCCGCTGGTGGCAGCCGGCGGGTTTTTCGCTTTGCTGCTGGTGTTCAATCTGAGCGGTATTCGCAAAACCGCACCTTATTTCATTGTTGCGGTGTTCCTGTGGTATGCCCTGCTGCAATCCGGTGTGCATGCCACGCTGGCGGGTATTCTGGGTGCCTTGTCCGTGCCAGCCGTTCCCAGGTACAACCCGGAGCGTTTCAGTGAGCATGTCAGGGATCTGATGCAGCGTTTTGACGCCAGTCATCAACCCGGCAAGAGCATCATGACCAATGACAAATTGCGCGCCGTGGTACAGACCCTGGAAAATGGCGTACACAGCGTCGAGGCTCCGTTGCAGCGACTGGAACATGTCTGGCACATACCGGTGGCCTATCTGGTGATCCCGGTCTTTGCCCTGGCCAATGCCGGTATCCCGCTGGAATTATCTCGACTGGGCGAAGCCCTGACCCATCCCGTTATGCTTGGTGTCTCGCTGGGGTTGGTGCTGGGCAAGTTTATTGGTATCAGCGGGGCCTGCTGGCTGTTGCTGAAACTGGGCGTGGCGTCGTTGCCGAAGGATACCCGATTCAGCCAGATCGCCGGTGTGTCGCTACTGGCCGGGATCGGATTCACCATGTCCATCTTTGTTGCCCAGCTCGGTTTCGGAGAGAGTGAAGATTTATTGCTGATGGCCAAGATGGGTATTCTTGCCGGCTCCCTGCTGGCGGGAATCGCCGGTTTCATCTGGCTCTACCTGGTCAGTAATCCGGTGGCGGTCAGCGACTAGACACTGGATCCAGGATGGAAGCCCACGACTTTTTTCTTGACCTGCTCGTTATTTTGCTAACGGCGCGGATATTCGCCGAGCTGGCCACGCGCCTGCAGGCGCCGTCGGTGATCGGTGAATTGTTCGCAGGTGTGGTGCTGGGGCCCAGCCTGTTGGGGTGGATCGAGCCATCTGAGGCGATCCGGCTGATGGCCGGGATAGGCATTATCCTGTTGCTGTTTGAGGTGGGGCTGGAGACGGATCTCGAACGCCTGGTAAGCACCGGCATGGAATCCGTCGTAGTCGCTACCGCCGGTTTTATCCTGCCATTTCTGTTTGGCTTCGGACTGGCTCACGCGGTATTCGAATTGCCGTTACTGATGTCCCTGTTTATCGGCGGCACACTGACTGCAACCAGCATCGGTATTACCGTGCGGGTGCTCGGCGATCTCAAACGCCAGAATTCGAAAGAGGGGCAGATCGTGCTGGGTGCGGCGGTGCTGGATGATGTGATGGGTGTGGTGCTGCTGGCGCTGCTCTACGAGTACTCCATCGGTGGCGGGGTGAGCCTGATGAATACCGGCAAGGTACTGATTTTCGTGGCGGCATTCTTTGTACTGTCGCCGGCGGCCGCCAAGCTGATGTCTCTGGTCATCAAGCGCTTCGATGCGAGCAGCGAAATCCCCGGGCTGATTCCAACGACTATTGTCTCGCTGGTGTTGTTTTTTGCCTGGCTGGCGCATGCCATAGGCGCACCTGAGCTGCTGGGCGGATTCGCGGCCGGACTGGCTTTGTCGCGGCGTTTCTTTCTGCCGCTGGGAATCGCCTTGCGCGCCGACGAACTCTTCGCGGAACGCATTGAAACGCAGATGAAACCCATTGTGCAATTGTTCACTCCGATATTCTTTGTCCTGGTTGGACTGTCACTGAGCCTGCGCGAGATTGACTGGAGTTCACGCTTCATCTGGTTCTTCTCACTGTCATTGTTCGTCGCTGCCCTCGCCGGAAAACTCTTCGGAGCAATGCTGGTGAAAGAGAACTGGCCCACCCGCTGGATGATCGGCACGGCGATGATTCCACGCGGCGAGGTGGGGTTGATCTTTGCTGAACTTGGACGGGAAAGCAGGATTTTCACTAACGAGGTCTACGCCGGTATGGTCATCGTCATCGCCCTGACCACATTGCTGCCGCCTTTTGTCATGAAATGGTATTACAAACATTATGGGGCGCAGATGCCGTAGGGGATTTCTGGCCATCCGTCCGGCAACTTGAGCAACAGACTTGCTATGGAATGTTTGAAAGTCTCTGAGCGTGACGGACGGAAAGGCTTCTTGTCAGAATCGGGAACGGTGGAACGATGTGTTGCCCGGATGTTCGGTACATCACTGCACGTTTATGGAGGAGGTGGGTGAAGTGAAGCGATTCAAGGATATTCTTTGTGTGGTGAAATCCGGAAAGGCGGGCAGGCAAGCCATTGAGCGCGCCGTCGCGCTGGCGGAAAACAACCAGGCAAGTCTCACCGTGGTCAGCGTTGTCGAGCGGGTCACGATCGGCATCGGAATCCCGAAGGATAGTCCTGTCCCCGCCGATTTACAGGCCGCGCTGGTGGCTGCGCATGCGCAAAACCTGGAAACCTTGATCGGCCCTTACCGTAACCGGGCCGAAATCAAAACCAGGGTCTTGACCGGCACCCCTTTCCTGGAAATTATCCGTGAGGTACTGCGTGGCGGACGCGATCTGGTAATCAAGTCTCCTGAGCCAAGGGAGTGGCTGGATCGCCTGTTCGACAGTGACGATATGCACCTGTTGCGCAAGTGCCCCTGCCCGGTGTGGCTCGTCAAGCCACAGGCACCGAAACCCTGCCGGCGTATTCTGGCGGCGGTTGATGTAGACGCGGCGTATCCTGCAGCAGAGCTGGGCACACGACATTCGCTGAACCTGCAGATACTTGAATTGGCCAGCTCCCTGGCACTATCCGATTTTGCCGAACTGCACATCGCGCATGCATGGCGTGCGATCGGCGAGAGTGCAATGCGTGGCGGGTTTATGCCTGCGTCAGAGAAAACGATCATTGCCTACGTGGAACAGGTGAGGCGGGATCGCGCACTCAGTTTGAATACGCTTATACGCGAGGTGACAGGCAAGCCGGGGCAGGATGCCCTGGATTATCTGAAACCTCAAACGCACCTGGTGAAGGGGCGGGCCCGTAAAGAGATTCCGGCGCTTGCCAAACGCATCGAGGCTGACCTTGTTGTCATGGGGACGGTTGCCCGTACCGGCATCCCCGGACTCCTTATGGGCAATACGGCGGAGACGATTTTGAACCAGATCGACTGTTCCGTGCTCGCAATCAAGCCACCCGGCTTCGTAACACCGGTCACGCTGGAGGATTGAGCATACGTGCAGGTCCCTTGTCTCGCATTGGCGCTATCTCTGACGCTGAATCCTCGCGCAGACAGCCGGAACACGTGGCAGCCATTAGGTCCCTGTGGGATATCCTTGTGTTCGCCATGGTCCAGTTCATCGGAACCAATATGCAGAGGCCAATGTTCGGCGATCCATCAGGACTAACCGACACGATGTGGGATATGATCGTAAATGCGCTGGGTGCCCTGGCAACAAGCGCCCTGGGCTGGTGGTGCATGGTTCGCCGTGAACATTCGTTCATCGAAGTCCGGACCCGGAAAGTTATCGAGCGCAACCCGTGGCTGTATCGATGGTGAGAAACCCGGGTCCGGATTGTCAGACCAGGCAAGCGCAGGGCAGGCCGGCCAATGCCAATGCCAATGCAGGAGGGTGATATGCAACGCTTCAAGAATATACTTTTCTTCTCGAACCCCGGGGTGAATCAGGATGCTGCAATCCGTCGCGCCGGCTCCCTTGCGAAGCAGAATGACGCCAGGCTCACCATCCTGTCGGTAATCAACGAACTGCCGGATGAACTGCGCATTCCGTTCACCGGCAGCGCGATCCAGGAACTCAAGGAACAATTTATCAATGAATGCCGGGTCCAGGCAGAGGCATTGTGCAATGACTTCAGGCAGGAAGGCATCGACGCACAGTCGGAGATCATTATCGGCACTGCCTTCGTGGAGGTGATTCGCGCCGTTCTGCGTGAAAAGCATGACCTTGTGATTCTGGCCGCGGACGGCAGACGCGGCCTGTTGCCACGGCTGTTCGGCAGCACATCCATGCACCTGATGCGCAAGTGCCCCTGTCCTGTCTGGGTGATAAAGCCCGGTGCAGGCAAGTCATATAACCGGATTCTGGCTGCCGTAGATGCTACAGATGATCCCTGGGACGACACCAAACAGTTGATCAACCCCTTGATACTGCAATTGGCCAGCACCCTGGCGCGGATGGAGAAAAGTGATCTCCATGTGGTCCAGGTGTGGTCTGTAGTCCATGAAGGTTATCTACAGATACGCGCGGACTTGAGTGACCAGGCGCTCCGCAGATTGCGCAAGGAGATGAAGCAGGAGTACGTACACAAGCTTGGTAACCTGATGAAAGGAGTGGATCTGGATGGCATAAGGGTGGTCCAGACTCACCTCAAACGCAGTGACGATCCGGCCTCTGCCATTATCAAGCTGGCGCGCAAGGAAAAAATTGATCTGCTGGTTATGGGCACCGTTTGCCGTACGGGCCTGGCCGGGTTTTTCATTGGCAACACCGCTGAGGAGGTGCTCAGTGCCGTGAACTGTTCTGTATTGACTGTTAAACCGGAAGGGTTCGTATCACCCGTAACCCTGGAGCAGCAGTAAGTCCGGCTGCATTGCCCTGGTGCAGCGGTTCGGCAGAACACGCGCTTGAGAGGCGCGTGACCTGTATTCGGTACAACGGGGATGCCGTGTCAGAACAACTGGGTAAAGCGCGCGTAGAAGGTGTTGTCGTCCACGTAGGGCAGGTCCTTGTGCGCCAGCGGGAAGGCCCAGTCGAGGCGCAGTTTGCTGGTGAGTTTCTGCGAATGCCGGTAGTTGAACTCCGCGCCGATGCCTGCGCTCCACAGGTTGTTCTCCAGCGTCGAGTCCTCTACACGGTTGTGCACGTAGCCGTAATCCACAAAGGGGCCGGCCTGTGCGTACCATTTTTCCGGCATGTCGAACTGCCGGTACACGTCAACATTCAGCGAAACGCCACTGTCGCCGGTGGATTGCGCGGGTTCGTAGCCGCGCACGCTGCCGTAGCCGCCGATCGTGAACAGCTCCGAGGACAGCAGTGTCGAGTCCGACTGCTGCGCCTGCACGATCGCCTGGACGAAGTCCCTGTCGGTCAGTCGGTAATTCGTGTACAGCAGCGACTCGACGGTCCAGGCACGCGGGTTTCCCTGCAATCGTGAGGCATCCGCCTCACCCTCGCCATCGGCGTTCAGTGCACCGACGCCCTTGCTGGCACGGATACTGAGGAATGAGACCAGTCGGCTCATACGCATACTGTAGCTGAGTTCGCCAAACAGCTTGGTGATGGTGTCGGAGGTGTCGGGGAAACTCACCAGGGTGGACTCATACTTGCCGCGTTCCAGTCCGCTGCGGAGGACCAGTTTGCGCTGGCGCTGGTTGACCAGGGCACTCGACAGCGCGGCCTGGTAAACCTCCGATTCACCGTCGGAGTCGAGGGCGCTGAAGACGTCACCGATGCTGTTGTCGCTTTTCAGATAATCCAGTTCCAGTTGCAGGTTGCGCAGCGGCAGGGGAAACATCGCCTCGCCCTGCACGGCCCAGAAGTCGTCCTCGGACTTGCGACCGGTGATGCCGAAGGTCTCGCCGATCCCCAGCAGGTTGCTTTTCTGCAGGCTCAGGCGCGCGACCTTTTCCCCGGTGAATTCCGAGCCGTAATTGTCGAGGGTGAATATCTGTACGTCCTGGGACGGTTCTGCCTTGCGGATCCTGACGTCGAGGTCGGTGGTGCCGGTCTCGCTGCCGGGCCGCAGGCTGACGCTGGAATCGATGTTGTTCAGGTCGTCGATGTCCTGCAGGGCGGTCTCCACGGAACGCTCGTTGAAGACATCGCCGCTGTGCAGCATGCCGAGGCGCGAGTTGGCGATGGCCGGATTCAGCACGTCGTTGCTGACGCTGATGTCGCCGATACGTCCGGCGATCACGACCACATCGAGGACCCCGTCCGAGAGATTCTGCGGCGGGGTGGTTACCTTCACCAGTACGTAGCCTTTTTTGAAATACAGGCTGGTCAGATCGTATTTGAGCCGGGCAATATCGCCGCCGCTGACCGGCCGGTTCAGGTAGGGTGCTGCGACTGCCTGCAGTTGCCAGTCCTCAAGCAACAGCGTGCCGCCGAAGCTGATGCGGGTCAGGGTCGCGACCGGTTCACCGTCCGCGGCTGCAGGTGGCAGTGGTGCCGGCGGTGCGACGGGAACCTCGACCCGGTCCCCGGAAAGTACCGGTGGCAGTTCCACCGGCGGCCGGTCAACCACACCGGGGAGGATGGCGGCAGGAGGGGCTGCGAACAACATGGGTGAGACCGCCAGCCCCAGGAAGGCAAGAGTGGCCAGCAGCGGTGCGCTCGCGTTCCTGGATAAAATCCGTTTAGCGTTGTTCATTCCCATCCGGTACATGTTTTGTCCTCTGGCGCCAGGCAGAAAAACTGGAGTATGCCCATCTCTCACTGTGAAAAGAAGGCGATTCCGACAGGCAATGATCCGCTAGTCCGCGTTTGTCTGGTTACCGGCCTCGCAGTCGGCCGAAATCATGCGGTCGAAGTAGTCCGGGCCGCTGATGGTAAAGGCATCCCGACCCGCGGCGACGCAGCCCCCGGAGGCGGTAGGCGGCAGCAGGGTGCTCGGGTCGCCACCCGCGAGGATGGCGTTTTCGATGCCGCTGCCCAGCGCAACGATTTGCGGCGGCCGGGTGGCATCGATACCGGTGGCTGCCAGCATGAGGCCGTTGCTGTCGAAGCGCAGCGGCAGGTTGCCCGGCCAGCTCGGACCGATCGGATCAGTGAACAGCCCGGCGGGCTGGACATCCTGCGTCGCTGTGCGTTTCGGCTGAATGTCGATGTCACCGTAGAGCGACTCGATGATCACCTGGGCGAGGTGCGCCGAATCGATATCCGTTGCACCGCTGGCGCTGTCCGCGGCCAGGTTGAGCACTCCGTCAAGACCCGCGGTCACGGGGGTGCACTGGTCCTGGTAGCACAGCTGCCACTGCGAGGAGCGTCCCTGGACATGGGCCGGGTCGGCATCGGCCAGCGGGTCTGCGCCCCTGACGGTGATGTCGCCCGTCGCAATCAGGGCCGTGACGGCTGCTGCGAGCTGGTTGTAGCTGTCGGGGTTGGGCGCAGCCATTGAGGGACGCCTGTTCCCGGGCGCTCGTCGACAGGTCACCCAGAACGGTCAGGGTGCTGGTTGTCGTGCCCTCGGATGCGCCGCCAAGCAGGTCATGGAGACCGGCGGCGGCGACCAGGAAGCTTCTTGCCTCGGTGTCGACGTTGGAACCGCTGGTGCTGCCGCTCACTTCGTCATAGTTTGCATTGGCCTGCGAATTGACCTTCACGGGGTCGGTGTTGATGTCGGTGTCCCCACCTGCGGCGAAATAGCCGGCCGCGGTCGCCTCGGCGAGACCGTACGAACTGCCCTGGCCGCTGTCGTTGGTATTGAAATCGGCGAGTGCGTTGACGTTGCTGTCACCCGTGTAGCTGACACTGCCGGGGCCGACGCCGCCCAGACTGTCAAGGAAGGCGATCGGGTCGTCAACGAAGCTGAACACGGCCAGTACATCGTCGAGATTGGCGAGGGTGAGAGCGTCTGAAAGCGTGCCCAGATCAGCGAATCCGGTTCAGGGAGACATCGCGCAGCCAGCCCCAGCAGTCCCGGAGGTGTGCCGCCCAGGATAACCAGCGCCGCGTTGGCATCGGCGGTGTCTGTGCCGCCGGCGACAAAATCGTACATGCCGGGCACGGATGTGGCGCTGGCATCGACGTCGATCGGAGCGGTCACGTCGCTGCTGCCGCTGGCCGCCAGCAGGGTATTTGCCGTTGCCTTGCTGTCCTCGGCATTGATCGAGGCGGCCGTGGCGCTGACATCGATGTCGCCGACCAGGGTCAGGTCGCCGCGTTCACCGTAACCGATGATGTTGTGCGAGGTGTCGAATTCGATTTCACCGTTGGCAATCACATCCAGTACTGCCAGCGCATCGGTTTTGGCGCTGCCGGAGGTGCTCTCGCCGTCGAGCGTCTCCGCCCGGGCATGCACATCGAAGTCGGCATTGATGTCAATTTCCGCGGCTTCCAGGACGGCGGTTGCCGCCGCGGTCGTGTCGGCCGTACCGCTTGCATCCGCGGTGACCTCGATAACGCCGCCGCTGATATTCAGTGCTCCCGCGCCGCCATTCCGGGCAGCAATCATTTCCAGGCTGGCATCTGCACGCGTCGCGCTGCTGCCGGAGCCGGCACCAGCATCAGTGGCGACTGCCTTGAGGGTAATCTTTGCGGGATCAGTTGCGGTCCCCATGTTGATGTCGCGGTCCGCAAGGAAACTGGCGGCAACCGTCTCGCCGCCGATGGCATGGATGTCCGCACCAGCGCCGATGTTGATATCCCCGGTTGATTCAACCTTGATGGTGCCGCCCGGGTAGGCCCCCGGGAGTGCCGCGCTGGCGACCATCTCGAGACCATCGGGTGTGCTGACAAACTGGTCCGCATCCACGATGCCATCCAGGTTGACCACGCCCTCGACGATTTCGGATGCCATGTTGGCGCTCAGGTAGACATGGCCGGACTTCGCCTGCAGGGTACCCGTGCTGGTTGCGCCAAGCGGGTTGGTTTCACCGTCAAGAAATTCCCCTGAGGTGTTGTAGGTGATCAGGCCGTCGCCGCGCAGGTCGACATTGAGGGTGAAGTCACTGGTCGAGGCGAGTTCCACCTGCCCCAGGTCGGCCTTGATGAAGCCGTTGTTCTCGACATACGGCGCGGCCAGTACCGCGAAGCCGCCGTCAGAGACGGTAATGCTGCCGTTGTTGATGATCGTGCCATAACCGCTGCCGCTGAAGCTGTAGGTCTCGGGCGCGGTCGTGCTGTCGGTGAGCTCGGACGTGGTGGCCAGCAGCGCACCGGCATTGACCTGGGCAGTGGAGCCGAAGGTGATGCCGTTCTGGTTGATCAGGAAGACGCGGCCATTGGCGTTCAGGGTGCCGTCGAAGGTGGTGCGGTTGCCGCTGATGCGGTTGACGGCAAGGGCATTGCTGCCGGGTTGATTGAAAGTCACCGATTCAGATGCCGTGGTATTGAAGCCGGTCCAGTCGATACTCACGCGGTTGGTCGTCTGGTTAATCGTGGTGTCGGTGCCGATGGCAATGTTCGCCGCACCACTGGTAACCACACCGCCGGTCGGCGCTGCCACGACACCGACGCTGGCCGCGCCGAACAGCATGACACCCGCAAGCAGTCGTTTGCAGCAGCCGATCTCCCGGCCGTTGCGGACGGCGCGGCGCCAGTGAAAAATCTGTTTTTGCTCGACGAACATGGCGTTCCCTCCCGGGAGTGGCGGCGAGTGTCCGAAGTTGCCGGACTTCGGACAACGGCCGGCATGCGGCCTGCTGCCCTGGTTGTCTTTACGGTTGCCGGCGGGCGCCGGCTGCCTGTCAGTATTCTCGAATCTTTGCCTGGACCTGTACATTGTACGGAGGTCTTATCAATACTCCGCTGGGCGTTGCGGGCGGGTTCAACTCCGGGTTTTTCTTTTCCTCGCGCCGCCAGCGAGCGCCAGCAGGCCGGAACCGAACAGCCAGATGGCAGGCGGCAGCGGGACGGCCGAACCAAATATCACGTCATCCACGCCATAGCCGCTGTCGAGGCTGGTCGTGAGTGTGATGTCGTGTCGAAAGCTAGTACCCAGCCCGAGAACGCCCCAGAACAGGGGGTCGTCCTCCGGGTTGTTGAGAGTCCAGGGTGAAGGTATCTGAACCAATCGTGACCGTGAATATGCTGTGGTGCCTATCGGCTCGTAGACACCCGGTGTAGTTGAAGCCGAAGGCGTCTGCCGGCTGGTTCAGTGAAAAGACTGTCTCTGAGCCCTGACCATGCCTGATTGTCAGTATCGAGGTACAGGATATTTGTGTTCCGCCGCCGGTCGTGTTGACTGGACGTCGGGGTTATGTGAGCCACTGTGGGTATTATGCTCCAGTATCTTGATCGCCTTCTGCGTTCGGCGCTGAGTGAAAAATAGTTCAGCGTCCAGGTCTGTCAGGCCGTTCGGCATGACGTATGGATCTGGTGTAACCAAGGGATCGCGTCGAAGTCATCGTTCATAGGATTCGAAGGTCTCGACGTCGGATGATCGCCAGTGCGGCTTCGAATGCTGCTCCGTGTCTGGTAAATACGGTGACCGCCAGCGCGTTTCCCGCCATGCCGATCTGAAGTATTGCAACCGTTAACCAGGTTATTGACTTGATGTTCACAGGTTCTCCTCCCTGCATGCCGCGACTGAATAATTAAAACCCGGAATTGTACCGGATTATCTATACTAAATAATCCTCAGCAAACAGCATCTTGTAAATAGTACTTAGGGACTACATGATGTCCTGCGATCGTAATTATTTTTTAGAACGTTAACCCTTGATGTTGAAAAATTCTCCTGCAGGAGTGCCATCCCTCGGCGCGATTCTTGAACACCTTATCGCGGTCAGAAGACCGCTCCTACACCCAATGGCAGCACCTGTAGGAGCGCCGCCCTTCGGCGCGATTGATTGAAGACCGTATCGCGGTCAGCATCCAAAAAACGGGCATAAAAATGACCGCTCCTGCAGCGGTCGCTAAAGGGTATCGTGCCGCTTCACCATGGGAGTAAGAATGCCAGCAGGTAGGCACCGAGCAGCACGGCGACCCACAGCACCATGCTGCCGGTTGGCCAGGTGCGTGCCAGCAGTCCCTGCGGTCCGTGGTGGCGGAAGAGTGCGGCGATCGCATCCCGGGCCAGGTCTGCTGTCCCCTGGCGGATGGCACGGTCAAGCGGTTGCAGCGTGCCAAGCAGGCGCCGGTATGCGCCTGGCAGCAGGTGTCGGTAGGTCCAGTCGAAGTCCAGGTTTACCGCACGCAGTTCCGGCGGGTAGATGCCCTGCAGCTTGAGCCAGGTAAAGGCCAGCGCGGCGAAGCACAGCAACTGCAGCTGGCTGATGACGTGGGTGGCGTCGTAGGGATCGTAGTCCATGGCGAAGGGCAGCAGCCGGTAGAGTGCCTCGGGGTAGACGCCGATGAACACGCATAGTGTTGCTGCCAGCAGCATGGCCAGCAGCATGTTGCGCGGCGGTTCGCTGGCGCGGATGCCCGCGTCACGGGAAAAGAAGGCGAAGTAGGGGATCTTGATGCCGGCATGGTGGAACACGCCGGCCGAGGCGAACAGCAGCAGCAGCCAGATCCAGTCGTGGCCGGCATCCAGCACGGCGCTCATGATGATGGCCTTGCTGACGAAGCCGCTGAACAGCGGGAAGGCGGAGATCGACAGCGCCCCGACGATGCACAGTGCCGCGGTCTTCGGCATGCTCTTGTAGAGCCCGCCCAGGTCCGAGCCGTTGCTGCGCCCGGTGACGTGCAGCACGGCGCCCATCGACATCAGCAGCAGTCCCTTGAAGATGACCTCGTTGAAGGCATGCGCTACCGCGCCGTTCAGCGCCAGGGTGGTGCCGATGCCGATGGCGCAGACCATGAAGCCGATCTGGTTGATCATGCTGTAGGCCAGCACGCGCCTGCAGGTCGTTCTCGATCACGGCATAGAAGATCGGGAAGCAGGTCATGGCCGCGCCGATCCAGATCAGCAGTTCGGTTCCCGGAAAGCCGCGCGCCAGCGCGTACACCGCCACCTTGGTGGTCATGGCGCTGAGAAACACGGTGCCGGTGGGGGTGGCCTCGGGGTAGGCGTCGGTGAGCCAGTTGTGCAGGAAGGGGAAGGCGCACTTGATACCGAAGGCCGTGAAGATCAGCCAGCCGGACAGGCCGTCGAGTCCGATGTGGGTGAAGGCGAGCGTGCCGCCCTGCTGCAGGTGCAGCAGGGTCCCGGCCAGCAGCAGCACGCCGGACAGGACCTGGATCACCAGGTAGCGCAGGCCGGCGGCCAGGGCGCGTTCACTGCGCCGGGCCCACACCAGGAACACCGAGGAAACCGCGAGCAGTTCCCAGAACACGAACAGTGTCAGGAGATCGCCGGCGAACACGGCACCCAGTGCGCTGCCGGTGTACACCATGGCGGCGACATGCTGCAGCGTGTCCTTCACGTGCAGGGAGAAGATGACCGCGATGAATGCCGCGATCAGGAACAGGTAGCCGAACACCCGGCTGAGGCCGTCGATGCGCAGCGGCACCAGGGTGTAGCCGAGGAACTCGAACTGCAGCAGTTCTCCGCTGCCCAGGCCAAGCAGGCACAGGCCGCCCAGCAGCGGTGCGGCGAGCAGGACCAGGCTGCGCGGGGTGCCTCGCGTGAACGCGGCCAGCAATGCTGCTGCGTAGAACACCAGGAAGGGCGGGAGCTGCGCCAGTGCGCTCACGGTTGCTCACCCTTGTCGTAGTAGTTCTCGGGACGCTTCAGGAAGCGCCGCAGCACCTTTGCCACCAGCACCAGCAGCACGCAGCCGACGAAGCCATAGCCGGCATAGAAGCCCGGCCAGCCATCCCAGGCATGCTGGGTGTGGCGGTGATACAGGAATTCGACGGCGAGCAGCAGCGCGCAGACGCTGTACAGCGCATACAGCAGGCGGCGCACGTTGCGCGGCTTGTCGAAGACATGTTCGCGCTCACTCGCCATGCGCGCCTCCGGGTAGCAGCAGGCGGACGACCCGGTACAGGGCGTCCGCCTGGAAGAACAGCGCCACGCAGCCCAGGCACGCCAGTCCGATGGCGACCTGGCAGGTCAACGGCACCTTGTGGTCCGCGACATTCAGCGGCATGTCGGGGCGGCTGAAGAAGCCGCGCACCGGGATCGGCAGCAGGTACAGCGCGCTCAGCAGGGAACCGGCCAGCAGTACGGCCAGCATCAACAGCTGATCCGCCTCCAGGGTGCCCGCGACCAGGAACCACTTGCTCCAGGTGCCGCCGCCGGGCGGCAGCCCGATGATGCTCAGTGCGGCGATGAGGAAGGCGGCCATGGTGAAGGGCATGGTCCGGCCGAGGCCGCGCATCTGGCTGATGTCGGCCTTGTTCGCGGCGACCAGGATGACGCCGGCACAGAAGAACAGCGTGATCTTGCCGAAGGCGTGCGTCACCATGTGCATGGCGCCGCCGACGATGCCGGCCGAGGTGGCCAGCATGGCGCCTGCCACGATGTAGCCGAGCTGGCTGATGGTGGAGTAGGCCAGCCGCAGCTTGAGATTGTCCTGGCGCAGCGCCACCAGCGAGGCCAGCAGGATGGTGAGGCCGGCGGCATACAGCAGCCACTGCGTGCTCCATAGCTGCGCCAGCGTATCGATGCCGAACACGTACAGCGCGACCTTCAGGATGAAGAACACGCCGCCTTTCACCACGGCCACGGCGTGCAGCAGTGCACTCACCGGCGTGGGCGCCACCATGGCGGCCGGCAGCCAGCGGTGGAAGGGCATGAGCGCGGCCTTGCCGATGCCGAAGACGTACAGCAGCAGCAGGATGCCCAGCACGGCAGGTGACGCGCTGTCCTGCAGGAAACCGCCCTCGACGAAGTCCAGGGTGCCGGTCAGCTGCCAGGTCCAGATGATCGCGAGCAGCAGCAGGCTGATCGAGGTCCCCAGCAGCAGTCCCACGTAGAGGCGCCCGCTGCGGTGCGCCTCGGGCGTGCCGGCATGGGTGACCAGCGGCCAGGTGGCCAGCGTCAGGAGTTCGTAGCACACGAACAGGGTGAGCAGGTTGCCGGCAAGCGCCATCCCCGTCGCCGCCCACAACGAGAGTGCAAAGCAGGCGTAAAAACGCGTCAGGTTGTGCCCCTGGTGTGCGCCCATGTAGCCGAAGGAATACAGGGTGGTAATGATCCACAGCGAACTCGCCAGCAGCGCGAACAGCATGCCCAGCGGTTCCAGCGTCAGCTGCAGCGGCAGGCCGGGCAACGGTTCCAGCAGTGTCAGCGCAGGACGCGCGCCGCCAAAGACCGCCGGTGCCAGCGCCAGCAGGGAGCCGAACAGCGTGATTGCAGTGGCGAGGGTGACGCCGTCGCGCACGGCCGCATGCCGGCCTGTCGCCACGATCAGCACGGCACCGGCCAGGGGTACCCAGAAGGCAAGCTGCAGGGTGATGAGTGTATTCATCCGCCACCCCCAAGCAGCCAGGCCGCGGCCTGCATGGCAACACCCACCGACAGGCTGGTGTCGACGCCGAAGTAGAGGTTGGCGAGGATCAGCGCCCACAGCGGCAGCAGCATGCCGGGCGGCGCCTCCGCAACAACCTCCTGCCGCTGCGCGGGTGGTGCCTGCAACCAGGCCGCATCCACCACCCGCCAGATGTATGCCAGCGTCAGCAGTGATGCCAGCAGCACGGCGGCCGCAATCGGCCACCAGCCCTGTTCGAGCGCGCCCAGTACCAGGTACCACTTGCTGATGAAGCCGACCGTGAGCGGCACGCCGACGAGGCTGAGCCCGCCGATGACAAAGGCCGTCATGGTCCACGGCATCTCGCGGCCCAGCCCCCGCATATCCGTGACAGTCACGCTGCCCAGCCGGTAGAACACGCAGCCGAGCGCCATGAACAGCGCCGCCTTCATGAGGGCATGGTTGAACAGGTGCAGGATGGCGGCGCCTACACCGGTGGTCGTGGCGAAGCTCACGCCGAGGATCATGAAGCCGATCTGGGCGACGCTGGAATAGGCCAGCATGCGCTTGACGTTGTCCTGGAAGATGGCGGCAGTCGAGCCGGCGAAGATCGCCAGCAGCGCCAGCACCAGGAAGATGCCGCCGAGCAGCATGCTGCTGAAGGCGAAGCCGACACCGAAGATCGTGAACAGGAAGCGCAGCAGCACGTAAAAGGCGACCTTGGTCGCGGTCGAGGCGATGAAGGCCGTGACCGCCGAGGGTGCGTAGGCGTAGGCGTTCGGCAGCCACAGGTGCATCGGCACCAGTGCGAGCTTGATGCTGATCCCCACCACGATGAACGCAAACGCGGTCTCGATGGTGCGGGTGCCGGTGACCGCCGGCAGGGTATCCGCCAGGTCACGCATGTTCAGGGTGCCCGTCATGATATACATCAGGCCGATGCCGATCAGCAGGAAGGTCGCACCGATGGTTCCCATGATCAGGTACTGGTAGGCCGAGGTCAGCGCGCGCCGCTCCTGGCTGAGCGCGATCAGGGTGTAGGAGGACAGCGCCGAGATCTCCATGAACACGAACAGGTTGAACACATCGCCGGTGATGGTGACGCCGAGCAGGCCGCCGAGGCACAGCATGTACAGCGCGTAGAACAGTGGGATACGTCCCTTGTAGAGTTCCCCGAGGATGCTCTGGCGGGCATACAGCAGCACCACGCTGGCGATCGTGGTCACGACCAGCAGCACGAAGGCGTTGACGATGTCGACGCGGTACTCGATGCCCCAGTGCACGGACCAGCCGCCAATCTCGTAGGAAATGACGCCGTCCGCGAGGGTGCGCTGCAGCAGCAACACGGCGATTACCAGGGCCGCCAGGCTCAGGGCCATGCTGATGACCCAGGCAAAGCGCCGCTCGTAGACCAGCAGGCACAGCGGCGCTGCCAGCAAGGGCACCAGGACCTGCAGGATTGGAAGGTGTTCGCTGATCAAAACGACTGGTCTTGCTCGTGGATCTCGTCTTCCTCGACGCTGCTGTAGGCGCCGTTGATGCGCACCACCAGCGCCAGCGCCAGGGCCGTGGTGGCCACGCCGACCACGATGGCGGTGAGGATCAGCACGTGCGGCAGCGGGTTGGAATACAGCGTGGTGCCCGCGACGATGATCGGCGCGGTGCCGCCCTCGACCTTGGCCATGCTGATGAACAGAAGGTACACCGAGGCCTGGAAGATGTTGAGGCCGACGATCTTCTTTACCAGGTTGCCCTGTGCGATCACCACGTAGAGGCCGGCCATCATCAGGAAGATTACTATCCAGTAGTTGTAATGCCCGACCAGGTGGCTCATCGCGTTACCCCGCGTTCGGCGAAGGCAAAGAAGATGATCATCATGACGCTGGCAACCGTGATGCCGATGCCGAGTTCTATCAGGAATATGCCGAGATGCTGGCCGCTGACACCATCCTGTGCGAGCACGTCGTAGTCGAGAAAATTACCGCCGGCGAACAGTGAGGCAACGCCAACGCCGTAGTACAGCAGCACCCCCAGTGCCGCCAGCATCCGCAATACCCGTTCCGGGGCGACGGCGCGGGCCGCGCCCATGCCGAACACCAGGGCATACAGGATAAAGGCCGCTGCAAAAATCACGCCGGCCTGGAAGCCGCCACCCGGTCCGGACTCGCCGTGGAACTGCACGTACAGCGCGAACATCAGGATCAGCGGGATCAGCATCTTCGCCCCGATGCGCAGCACCAGGTTGAATGGCTGCAGCGGCGCATGCATTCAGGCTTTCCCCCGGCGCTTGCGGTAGCCGAGCAGGGCGAGGACGCCGATGCCCGCGGTGAAGATCACGGTCAGTTCTCCCAGCGTGTCATAGCCGCGGTAGCTGGCAAGTACCGCGGTGACAATGTTGGGCACGCCGATCTCGGCGCTGGTGGAATTGATGTAATGGGGTGCCGTGCGGGTATGCGCGGGTGCGTCCGGGTCGCTGAAGTGCGGCATGTCCAGTGTGCCGTAGACCAGTGCGGCAGCGACGATGCCGATGACCAGCAGCGGCACGAGCGGCCGGTCCGGGAGGGTCTTCTCGCGACGGGCGGTCAACGCCAGCGTGGCGAGCATCAGGAACGTGGCGATGCCGGCGCCGACGGCGGCCTCGGTAAAGGCGACATCGACGGCGTCCAGGGTAACGAACAGGGCAGCGGCCAGGAAGCTGTAGATACCGAACAGCATGACGATCGCAAACAGGTCGCGCAGGAAGACCACCGACAGCACGGTGACCGTCAGGAAGCCGAGCAGCACCATGTCGATCAGGATGTTGATGGCGGTTCCTCCCCGGCGTCGAGCAGCGGCTGCAGCTTGCCGTGCATGGCTGCCTTGGCCAGTGCATGGGTCGCGGTGGGTGCGGTGAGCAGCAGCAGGGCCAGTGTCAGGAACAGCTTGGCCAGCACCAGCCCGGAATCCGCCTGCAGCATGAGCCCGGCGAGAATCAGGGTGGCGCACAGGGTATCGGTTACCCCGGTCGCATGCATGCGCGTGTAGAAGTCGGGAAAGCGGTGCAGGCCGATGGCGCCGCTGATGCCGAAGAAGCTGCCGCCCAGCAGGCAGACCCATGCACCGATGTCCAGCCACTCATTCATGTTCCGTGTCTTCGCCGGGCGCACCGGGCGGGATGGTGATGAAGCGGATGCGGCCGTACTCGAAGAAGCGCAGCACGGCAACCAGGCCGATGAAGTTGATCAGGGTGTAGACCAGCGCGATATCGAGGAAGTCCGGGCGGCCGCTGAGAAAGCCGAGTACCGCGATGAACAGCACGGTCTTGGTCCCGAACATGTTGACGGCCAGGATGCGGTCATAGACCGTCGGACCGATGACCGCCCGCAGCAGGGCGAGCGCCATGACGATCAGGATCGAGATGCTGGCGGTGATAAACATCCACACTCCAGTTCCCGCACCTGGCGGTCCATTTCCCCGGTTTCCAGCACGGCGGCATCGGCGCGGGTCAGCGCATGCACCAGGATTTCATCGCCCTCGATGGCGAGAGTCACCGTGCCGGGCGTCAGGGTAATGGAATTTGCGTAGATGACCTTGCCGAGCGCAGTCTGCTGGCTGAGCTTGAGACGCACCATGGTCGGGCTGATGGACTTTCCCGGCGTCCAGATGGCGCGGGTGACATCCAGGTTGGACTTGACGACCTTGACGGCGAGCCAGGCCCAGTACACCGGCAGCCGGGCGGACAGGTGAAACGGCTGGGATTCCTGGTCGTCGACGTCCATGCGGTGTGAGATGGCCACCACCAGCAGGGCGGATGCGAGACCCAGTGCCAGGTTCAGCAGGCCGAAGTCGCCGGATATCAGCATCCAGAACAGCATCAGGCTGGCTGTCAGGCTCAGTGCGTGCACTGTACTCACCCCCCCGGTAACTGATTCTGGAAACCCGTGGCACGTTTGAGCGTGCTCAGGAATGCTTTGCTATCTTTCTGAAAAACCTGTCGAAAGATTATGGTTCCCACGGACTAAAAGCAAGCCTTTGCCGAGACTGACGCAGCGACGTTCTGCGACCGCCAGTGCCTTGTGTCCTGTGCTCGCAGGGTGGTCGATTGTGGTAACGTAGACAGGCAGCCACGGTTGCGTGCAATACCTCAGCCATCACAGCAGGAGCCGTTACGGTCATGTACAGCCAGCGGGGAATCGCAACCAGCCGGTCCGGGAAGATCGACCGATGGTTTGCCGTTCTGTTGCTGCTGGCCGCTTCCGGCCCGGCCGCCGCCACGCCGTTCGCCGCCCTGCACAACGACCCGATCGCACCGGTCATTCTCGGGGTGACCGGTATCCTGTTCTTTGCCATCCTGGGACGCTTCGCCGCCCGCCGCCTTGGTCAGCCCTCGGTGCTGGGCGAACTCATCATGGGTGTACTGCTCGGCAACCTGGCCTACTTTTTCCATTTCGACCTGATCATGGTGCTACGCGAGGGGCCCTCGATTTTTGATCTGGAGAAGCTGGTCATCGCCGGTGAGTCCCTCGATCTTGCGGCCTTTACCACCCTGAGACCGGAGACGGCCGCGCAGGTGCTGTGGGTGCTGCAGGGACCGGATGGCGGCCAGATCCTGCAGGTGGCGCACACCGTGGACGTGTTCTCGCGCTACGGCGTCATCTTCATGTTGTTCCTGGTCGGACTGGATACCAGCATCGTCGAGATGCGCCGCGTCGGCGGAGCCTCCAGCCGTGTCGCGGTGATCGGGGTAGTGATGCCGTTCATCCTCGGTTTTACGGCCACCCGCATCTTCATGCCGGAACTGTCGCTCAATACCGATCTGTTTATCGCTGCGACCCTGGGTGCGACCAGCGTGGGTATCACGGCGCGGGTGCTGAAGGACCTGCACCGGCAGCACACCAGCGAGGCGCATGTCATCCTCGGCGCGGCGGTGATCGACGATGTGCTGGGGCTGCTGATGCTGGCCATTGTTTCGGGCATCATCGTCTCGGGTGGTGTGTACGTGGCCAACATCCTCGGTGTGCTGGTGCTGGCGGTGCTGTTCATTGCCGGCGTGATGTTTCTCGGGCCCTACCTGCTGCGCTTTACCATCCGCCTGTTGTGCAAGCTGGACCTGGTGGAAGCGAAGATGTTTACCTCCTACCTGTTCGTGATGGTGCTGGCCTGGCTCGCCAACCTGGTGGGACTGGCGACCATCATCGGTGCCTTCGCGGCGGGCCTGATCCTGAACGATACCTTCTTCAAGCACTGCCGCATCCCGAAGGACGAGTACAAGGTCAGCATCAAGGAACTGATCATGCCGCTGGAAGTGATCCTGGTGCCGATCTTCTTCATCCTCATGGGCATCCAGGTCAAGCTGGAGGCCTTCATGGACTGCCAGGTGCTGTACATGGCGGGCGGCCTGCTGGTCGCGGCCATTGCCGGCAAGCTGATATGCGGCTTCGGCGCCGGCCGCGGCACCAACCGGCTCGCCGTCGGGCTGGGCATGATGCCGCGCGGTGAGGTCGGGCTGGTGTTCGCCGCCATCGGCAAGAGCCTGGGTGTGATTACCGACGAACTGTTCTCCGCCATCGTCCTGATGGTGATCGTCACGACCCTGATTGCACCGCCGTTGCTGAAGCTGGCGCTGCGCAGTGATACGAAGCCGGACGCAGAATCTGGTTCGAACTGATCGCGGTCAGGAGACCGCTCCTACACTCAATAGACACACCTGTAGGAGCGCCGGCCTTCGGCGCGATTGTTAAAGAACCGCATCGCGGACAGTACCCAAAGAACGGGCATAAAGAGACCGCTCCTACACTCAATAGACACACCTGTAGGAGCGCCGGCCTCCGGCGCGATTGTCAAAGAACCGCATCGCGGTCAGTACCCAAAGAACGGGCATAAAGAGACCGCTCCTGCACTCAATAGACGCACCTGTAGGAGCGCCGGCCTCCGGCGCGATTGTCAAAGAACCGCATCGCGGTCAGTACCCAAAGAACGGGCATAAGAGACCGCTCCTGCACTCAATAGACGCACCTGTAGGAGCGCCGCCCTTCGGCGCGATTGTCAAAGAACCGCATCGCGGTCAGTACCCAAAGAACGGGCATAAAGAGACTGCTCCTACACTCAATAGACACACCTGTAGGAGCGCCGTCCTCCGGCGCGATTGTATGAGGTCCGCGAATATTGCCTAATGCGGTTCCGCCAGTCCCATCTCGTAGTAGGACTGTGCCATCTTGGTGATGGCGATGGCGAAGGCTGCGGTGCGGTAGTCCTTGAGGTTCGGGTTCTTCCGCATGATTTCCAGGATGTCGTGGAACGCCATGCGCATGGTGTCGTCCAGGCCGGAGCGGATCAGGTCGAGTTCGTTGGCGCCGCGCTTTATCTCGCGGCACAGCTTCTCCGGCACCTGCTTGCCAGTCAGGGATTCCAGCGCGGCGATATAGTTCGAGCCGCGCATCTCGTCGAGGCGGCGCTGCAGCCGGCCGAAGCGCATGTGCGACAGGTTGCGGGTCCATTCGAAGTAGGAGACGGTGACACCGCCGGCGTTGACGAAGATGTCGGGCAGGATGGTGATGCCGCGTTCGCGCAGGATCTCGTCTGCCTGGTAGGTTACGGGGCCGTTGGCAGCCTCGGCCACCAGCTTCGCTTTTATGCGCATGGCATTGTCCGCGTGGATCTGCGATTCCAGCGCGGCGGGTATCAGGATGTCGCAGTCCATTTCCAGCGCCTGCTCCCCCTGCGGGCTGTAGCTGCCGCCGGGAAAACCCTTCACGCCGCCGGTCTCCGCCAGATGCTGGCGCACGTCATGTACATTGAGCCCTGCCTCGTTCACCACGACGCCGTCGCGCTGGATGATGGCGATGATCTTCGCCCCGTCTTCCTCGGAGAGATACTTTGCGGCGTGGTAACCGACGTTGCCGAGGCCCTGGATCACGATTCGCTGCGAGCCCAGCCCGTCACTGAGGCCGGCGTTTGCTACCAGTTCGGTGTGGCGAAAGAATTCCTGCAGGGCGAACTGCACCCCCTTGCCGGTCGCCTCGGTGCGTCCCGGAACGCCGCCGCGGTTGACCGGTTTGCCGGTTACACAGGCATCACGGTTGACGTCGTCCGGGTAGAGGGTCTTGTAGGTATCCGCGATCCATGCCATTTCACGCGCCGAGGTGCCCAGGTCGGGTGCGGGCACGTTGGTGGCGGGATTGATGAAGTCGCGGCGTGCGAGTTCCATGGTGAATTGCCGCACGATCTCGCGCAGTTCGTCTTCCGTGTAGTTGGCGGGCGTGATCATGCAGGCCGCCTTTCGCGCCGCCGAAGGGGATGTCGGCAATTGCGCACTTGTAACTCATCAGCGCGGCCAGCGCCTCGGTCTCGTCCTGGTTGACCACCGGGGCGAAGCGCAGTCCGCCCTTGGCCGGCAGGCGGTGTGCACTGTGGATTGCCCACCAGCCGGTGAACACCTCGATCACGCCGTGGATGCAGACCGGGAACTTGATCTGGATGACGGCATTGCAGGCCTGGATGACCTTCGTGGTATTGGGATTCAGGCCGATCGCGAGAGAGGCCCGGTCGACCATGCGGTCAACGCCCTCACGAAACGACATGCTTTCATGACTGCTGCTACCCATGACGGCGGCTCCTGCTGCGGGTTCGCGGACTCATCCGGTGTGTTGGGATGGTAACCGATTTGCCGCTGGCCGGCATGCAGGGCGGATGCCTGTCTGCCACGCCGGGAAACGCCAGTGGCCGCCGCATGTTACAGGCATGTGACAGTCGCTGATTTAAATTTGATCTGCACCGGGAAATACAGTAAATGTCTCTGCACCAAAAACAGCTATACCAGGGCGGGCAGGGCTGCTGCCTTCACACAGGGGAATAACGGAATGCCCACGACCATCAAGTTCGGCAAGAAGTTCGCCAGGTCACCTTACAAGCCAATCAGGAAGCACATGCGTATCGCGTCCGAGAGCGCTGCCTTCCTGCCGGACGCCATGCAGGCCTGCTTCAGGAATGACAGGCAGGCACTGGAGGAAATCAGGCAAGGCGTCAGCGAGCTGGCAGCCGATTCCGGCAAGTTGCTCGAAGAACTGCAGCAGCGTCTGCCTGACGCAAGGGATATACCGCTCGAACGGCGCGACCTGTTCGATATGCTGGAAATGCAGGAGGCCATCACCAACCGGACCCGGGCGATCACTGCCTTGCTGCTGGACTTGCCGATGGATGTGCCCAAAGACATGCACAAGCCGCTCGTACACCTGGTAGATCGCTGCGTCGCGACCACCGAGGTGGCATACGAGATTGTGAAATCGATCGAGAAGGTGGTCGAGGCCGGCTTCAAGGGGGCGCAGGTGGAGGCGGCCCGGCAGCTGGTTCAGGACGTCATGGCCATCGATACCGAGGCGGATGCCATCAGCGGCGAAATTACCCGGCTCCTGTTTGCGCAGTGCCGGGATATGGACCCGGTGGCGGTGGTATTCCTGTACCAGCTGGTGGGATGGATAGACGACCTGGCGAATTCTTCAGAGAGGCTTGCCATCCGTTCACAGCTGTTGCTGGTTCGCTGAACGGTTCAGGGCACCCGGCTGTCTATCGTCACCGCGACACTCAGGTCTTTTCCTACGGCAACGGGTGATTTGCTGCCCTGCAGGTCGCCACTCTGTGGCATGGCGTTGCCTGATCTGGAAATGCGTGCACCGACGCTGACCTCGGTGAACTTCGACAGTACCATGGCGGGTGACATCGCCAGCGAGTCATCCAGCGATACGCTCAGCGGCAGGTCCTTGACCTGCTTGCGCACGATCGCCAGCGGCATGCGGGGCCCCTGGGCGGCACGGGCAAAGACAAACACGGTGTCGTCGGGCTCGACCTGGGCGGCGAGTTGCGGGTCCAGCGATACACTGACCTGAATGGCCGTGGCTGCCGCTGCTGCGGGCGTTTCCACAGGTGCTTCTACGGCGGCGGCTGCCGTTTGCGTGGTTTCCAGCGGCGGCAGTCCGAGCTTCCCGCGGGCGCGCGTAATCTGCTGATTGATGACCACGACATCTTCACCGTCCGCCGGCAGCAGGGCAGCGGCCTGTTTCCAGTAATCGATGGCGGCGGTGTAGTCGCCTTCCTGGTTTTTCCAGTGTCCCGCCAGCCACAGCGCCTTGATGTTGTCGGGTTCCGCGGCCAGCGCGCGTGTCAGCAGTTCCCCGGTCTCCGGGGTAAAGCGGCCGCCCGCGGCCATGGTCAGGGCGTCGGCGTAATCGGCCAGCAGCTCGGGGCTGTTGCCGCCAAGGCGCAGGATGTTGCGGTAGGCGTCGACGGCTTCGTCGTAACGTTTCAGCACGACGTAGGTTCTGGCCAGCATCACCCAGCCCTTCATGTCATCCGGCTGGTTGCGCATGCGTTCCGCCAGTTGGATGACCATCTCTTCCACCGAGGGGCTGCCCCCGGAGTCTGTGCTCGTCTTTGGCGGCGGGTTGGCCTGCATTTGCGCCAGCAGCGGTATGATCTGTTGCGAGCCGAGCTGGTTGTAGAGTCCCATTGCCAGCAGCGGAATGCCGGCGATCAGGATGAGGGCTGCCCACTGGCCACCGCGGGTTTTGCCGCTGCTGCTGCTGCCTGCAAGGTCGCTCAGCAGTTCCTGCTCCAGGTCCCGGCGCGCGGCGGCGTACTGGTCCTGGCTGAGGCGGCCGAGCTGCAGATCGGCCTCGAGTTCGGCCAGCTGCGAGCGGATGACCTCGACGTTCAGGGTGTCCCGGTCCATGCCGGCGGCGCCGGGCCTGCCGCTGCGAAACAGGGCGGGGAGGACGAACAGCAGCGCTATCATGATCATGACAGCGGCAAGGCTCCAGAATACGGTCATGATTTTTGCTCCCCGTCTTTGTTCTCGCCGAGGAGATCATCGATACGCTTCCGGTCGGAATCGGAAATCTCCGTGGTCGCTGTGCGCTTCTGCCGGCGTACCGCGCGCAGCAGCAACAAGCCCGCCAGCAACAGGAGTGCAAACGGACCGAACCAGAGCAGGTAGGTGGAGGGTTTTACCGGTGGCTTGTAGAGCACGAAGTCACCATAGCGCGCCACCAGGAACTCGACGATTTCCTCATCGCTCTTGCCGTCCTGCACCATTGCGTAAACCTCGGCGCGCAGGTCGTGCGCCAGTTCGGCATCGGAATCCGCCAGTGACTGGTTCTGGCAGACCAGGCAGCGCAGTTCTGCAATGAGGTCCTTGAAATCCTGCTCGGCCGCCGCGTTGTCGAATTTGAAGCTTTCCAGGGTGGCGGTCGCCTGCAGCGGTCCGCTGCCGAGTATCAGGATGATAGTCAGCACAGTGAGAAGTTTTTTCATCATGGTGAGTCTTGCAGTTCCGCTACCAGCGGAAGTATCTGTTCGTTGACGACGTCGACAGTCAGGGGGCCGACATGCTTGTGGCGGATGATTCCCTGGCTGTCGATGATAAAGGTTTCGGGTGCGCCGTAGACGCCCCAGTCGATGCCGACGCGGCCGGTATCGTCAAAGGCATTGGCCACGTAGGGATCACCGAGTTGCCGCAGCCATTGCTGCGCGGCCGCGCGCTCGTCCTTGTAATTCAGGCCGTAGATATCGACCTTGCCGGTATCGGCCAGCATCAGCAGCACCTCGTGTTCGGCGCGGCAG
Organism: uncultured Gammaproteobacteria bacterium; assembly: GCA_963701455.1. Taxonomy (GTDB): domain Bacteria; phylum Pseudomonadota; class Gammaproteobacteria; order UBA9214; family UBA9214; genus UBA9214. Next base: position 137,268 of record CAVPAE010000001.1, on the reverse strand, counting down.
GAGACGCACCACGTGGCCCAGATGTTCAGGACCGATACCTTGCCCTTGATATCGGTGTCGCTGATGGTGGCGTTCGGATCCTGCAGGCGCGTCAGGGTAAAGGCGGGCATGGGTTTGCCCACCAGCGGGGAAGGCACCAGCTTGGGGTCCAGGCTCAGGCCACGGTAGAGAAACGCCACCAGTACCAGGAAAATGCCCAGCGGCACAAGATAACGCGCCATCAGGAGCCTCCTGCCGATGCCAGCTTGCGTGCCGTGCCGGCGACGGCCGGTTCGGTCGCCAGTTCCTTGATCCGGTAGCGCCGGTCGCTGGCCGCCAGCAGGCCGCCGATTGCGATGAAGATGCCGCCCAGCCAGATCCAGCGCACGAACGGTTTGTAGTACAGCCGCAGGCTCCAGTCACCGCCACCCAGCGCCTCGCCGAGCGAGACATAGATATCACGGGTGAAGCCGGCATCGATGCCGGCCTCGGTCATCGGCTTGGTCTGGACCAGGTAGGTGCGTTTCTGTGGCTGCAGCAGGGCAACTTCCTCGCCACCCTTGAAGACGCGGATGGTGCCCTGGTGGGCGCTGTAATTGGGTCCCGGAACCACTTGCACGCCGTCAAAGCGGAACGTGTGTCCCGCCAGTTCAACGGTCTGGCCGGGTGACATGCGGATATCCTTTTCGACATCGAACTGGGTCACGAAAGTAATGCCGATAATGAACACGGCGATCCCGAGGTGCGCGACCAGCATGCCGTAGTAGCTGCCGCTGCCGCGCGAACCGAGGTCGCGCAGCAGGCCGGCCAGGCCCTTGCGGTACTTGAGACGTTGCCGCAGGCTCAGGAACAGGCTGCTAACCAGCCAGCAGGACAGCGCGACGGCCAGACCTGCCGAGAGCGACCCGTCATGCAGCAGTGGCAGGGCGAGCAGGACACCCGCGCCGAGGCTCAGCAACAGGGCAATGCGCAGTTGTCGCGCCAGGTCCGCGGGGTCCTGACGTTTCCAGCGTGCCAGTGGTCCGAGACCCATCAGCAGCGCCAGGAATGGCGTGAAGATCACGAACATCGTGCTGAACCAGGGGAATCCGACCGAGATCTTGCCCCAGCCCATGGCGTCATAGACCAGCGGGGCCAGGGTGCCCAGCAGGATAAAGGCAGTGATCACGATCAGCAGGACGTTGTTGCCGAGCAGCAGCGTCTCGCGCGAGAACAGGTCAAAGCCGCCGCCGGAGGAAACGGCCGGCGCACGCCAGGCGTACAGTATCAGCGAGCCGCCGACGACGATGCACAGGAACACCAGGATGAACAGGCCGCGGGCCGGGTCGGCGGCGAAGGAGTGCACCGAGGTCAGTACCCCGGAACGGACCAGGAAGGTGCCGAGCAGGCTCAGCGAGAAGGCCGTCAGTGCCAGCAGTACCGTCCAGCGCTTGAAGGCGCCGCGCTTCTCGGTGACAGCGAGCGAATGGATCAGCGCGGTTGCCGCCAGCCAGGGCATGAAGGAGGCATTTTCCACCGGGTCCCAGAACCACCAGCCACCCCAGCCGAGTTCGTAGTAGGCCCACCAGCTGCCCAGCGTGATGCCCATGGTCAGGAACACCCAGGCAACCGTGGTCCACGGGCGCGACCAGCGCGCCCAGGCGGCGTCCAGCTTGCCGCCGATCAGGGCGGCGATGGCGAAACTGAATGCGACCGACAGGCCGACGTAGCCCATGTAGAGCATGGGCGGATGAATCGCCAGGCCGAAATCCTGCAGCAGCGGATTCAGGTCGCCGCCTTCCAGCGGTACCGGGAAGTGGCGATCGAACGGATTCGAGGTGAACAGCAGGAAGGAGATGAAGCCGATGCCGACCATACCCATCACGGACAGCACCCGGGCGACCACCTCGATCGGCAGCTTGCGACTCAGGCGCGACACCGCCACCGTCCAGCTGCTCAGGATCAGCACCCACAGCAGCAGCGAACCTTCGTGCGCACCCCAGATGGCGGAAATCTTGTAGATGATCGGCAGCTGGGTATTGCCGTGCAGCGCGACGTAATGCACCGAGAAGTCATTGGTCAGGAAGGCATGCGCGAGGCAGGCGAACGACAGGGCCAGGAAAAAGAACTGTCCCCAGGCGGCCGGGCGGGCCATCGCCATCCAGCCGGGGGTGTTGTTGAGGCTGCCGATCATGGGAAAGATCGCCAGCGCCAGCGTCAGGCACAGCGCCAGGATCAGGGCAAAGTTGCCAAGCTCGGGAATCATGGCGCACCCCCGGATTCGGCAGGATTGCCGCTGCCGGCCTTGTGGGCGGCGTCCAGGGCATCGGCGACTTCCGGAGGCATGTAGTTTTCATCGTGCTTGGCAAGCACCTCGTCGGCGACGAAGCGCTGGTTTTCCTGCAGCTTGCCCAGGGCGACGATCCCCTGGCCCTCGCGGAACAGGTCGGGCAGGATGCCGGTGTACTGCACGGTAATGGTCTCGGCGTTGTCGGTCAGGTCGAACTCTACCGTCAGGCCGTCCGCCTGGCGCCGCACGCTGCCGGTGGTGACGAGGCCGCCGACGCGGATGGAACGTCCGACCGGGGCTTCGCCGGCGCTGACCGCCGTCGGGGTATAGAAGAACATCAGGTTTTCATTGAATGCCCTGAGTGCGAACCCTGCAGCCGTGGCGACCCCGGCGATCACCAGGACAATCAGCAGCAGGCGTTTCTTGCGTTTCGGTGTCATGGTTTTCTCCCGGCCCGTCTGGCCTTGCGAGCAATGTCCGCCAGCAGCTTCCGGTGTTGCCGTGGCGGGCAGAATGATGTTGAGCAGCAGCACAAACAGTGCGATCCCGTAGGAGGTCCACACGTAGAACCCGTAGCCACCCATGTGGAAGAATTCATTCAGATTCATTTCTGCTCCGTGAGTTCCCTGACCCAGCCGGTATGGCGTTCGCGCTCCAGCAGTTCGCAGCGCGCGCGCATCAGCACGACGAAGGCGTAATAGAGCTTGAAGGCGAAAGCCATCAACAGCAGCGGGATCAGCATGCTGATGTGAATGGACGGTGTGTCGAACTTGGTGACCGTCGGTCCCTGGTGCAGGGTGTTCCACCACTCCACCGAGTAATGGATGATGGGGATGTTGACCACGCCGACGATGGCAAGAATAGCCGTGGCGCGGGCCGCGGTGCGCTTGTCATCGATGGCGCTGTAGAGGGCAATCACACCCAGGTAGAGAAACAGCAGGATCAGTTCCGAGGTGAGGCGCGCATCCCAGACCCACCAGGTGCCCCACATCGGCTTGCCCCAGATGGAGCCGGTGATCAGTGCCAGGAAGGTGAACCACGCCCCGATCGGCGCGCTGCTGATGGAAACGATCTCCGCCAGCTTGATGCGCCAGATCAGGCCGATGGCGCCTGCGCCAGCCATCACCACATAGATGAACATCGACATCCAGGCCGCCGGCACGTGGATGAACATGATGCGATAGCTGTCGCCCTGCTGGTAATCCGCCGGCGCCTCGACCAGACCGTAATAGAGGCCGGCCAGCGTCAGCAACAGGCAGGGAACGGCGAACCAGGGAATCAGCTTGCCCGAAATATGATAGAAAAATTTCGGTGAGGCCATCTTGTGAAAGAAATTATTGAACATGTCTGTGTTGTCTTGTAGCTGCTGTTGAACGTGGCCCGGATGCAGCGCAGCGGAGATCCGGGAAAGCTCGTTTCAGTCCCGGATTCCGGCCTGACCTGGCCTGCATCCGGGCTACCCATTGTTATACGTAGCCCGGATGCAGCAAAGCGGAATCCGGGGATGTTCGTTTCGGTCCCTGGCATCACCTCAACCCAGGCTGATGCGCAGCGCCGCCGCCGTCGCCAGCGGTGACAGGCTCAGCGACAGCACCAGCAGCGCGCTGATCAGCGATCAGGTGCGCCGTCACCGGCAGGCCGGCTGCAGCCGTATCGACCGCACTTGCGGCAAATATAAGTAATGGTACGTACAAGGGTAACACGAGCAGGGACAGGATCATCCCTCCCTTGCGCAGTCCGACCGTCAGGGCCACGCCGACCGCGCCGAGCAGGCTGAGCACCGGCGTACCCAGTAACAATGTGATCAGCAGGGTTGTGATGCCTTCGACGGGCAGGCCGAGCAGGACGCCGAGCAGCGGCGAGATCAGCAGCAGCGGCAGGCCGGTGATCAGCCAGTGTGCCAGCACCTTGGCCAGCACCAGCACCGAGACCGGGTGCGAGCTGAGCAGCAACTGTTCCAGGGTGCCGTCCTCGAAGTCCGAGCGGAAGATGCCTTCCAGCGACAGCAGCGCGGCCAGCAGGGCGGCAACCCAGATAATCCCCGGGCCGATGGCCTGCAGCATGTTCGGGTTGGCGCCGACCCCCAGCGGGAACAGGCTGGTTACCAGCACGAAGAACAGCAGCGGGTTGATCATCTCCGCGCGGTGCCGGGCCGCGAGGGTCAGGTCGCGCTTCAGCAGCAGCGCAAAGGCGCGGGTGAGGGAATCGTTGTTCATGCGGACAGGTTGATGCGTTGCACCGGGGTGGTGTCGAGGTTGACGGCGTGGTGCGACGTCACTGCCAGCATGCCGCCTTTGGCCGTGTGCGCTTCCAGCAGGCTCTCGATCACCTGGATGCCATGGACGTCGAGCGAGGTGAACGGTTCATCCAGGATCCACAGCACACTGTCGGTGACCAGCAGTCGGGCCAGTGCCAGGCGGCGCTGCTGTCCGGCGGACAGGTTGCGGGTCAGCACGTCCTCGAAGCCGAACAGGTCGACCTTGTCCAGGGCGGCGTCCGGCGTCCAGGTCGCTGGGTTTGCCCAGGGCGCGTGCCATGGCCAGGTTTTCCAACGGGGTCAGGTCCAGCTTGATGCCGTCGCGGTGTCCCACGTAGGCGATGTGTTCGTGGTAGTCCGCGCCCAGGCGGTTGATGTCGCTGCCATCCCAGGTGATCGTGCCGGCGTCGGGCAGTCGAATGCCGCAAAGAATCCGCAGCAGCGAGGTTTTGCCGCTGCCATTGCGGCCTTCCAGCAGCAGTGCCTGTCCCGGTTCGATGCGAAAGTTCAGGCCGCTGAACAGCGTCCGGTCGTCCCGAATGCATTCGAGGTCACGGGCTTCCAGTGTGATCGTGGCTGGCATGAAATGGTTCGTAAGTCTGACAGTTATCTGAATTATTAGAATCGAGCATGATACCGTCGAATCGCGCGCTGCCCAACAATAAAGTTTCATCCTGGGCTGGACATCACATCCTGGTGTAGGAGCGCCGTCCTCCGGCGCGATTGCTTGAGGCAGGCAATCGCGGTCAGTACCCAAAGAACGGGCATAAAAAGACCGCTCCTGCACCACCAGGTGCACCTGTAGGAGTACCCCGGTGGGCATAAACGCCGTCCTCCGGCGCGATTCAAATGGCGGGACTTTCCTCCGGACAAAAAAAAGGGCGAGTGGGGTCGCCCTTGGGAAACGGGTCCGGAAGCGTCATGGACGTCCCCGGCCCCGGAGAGAGGTTGTATCCGCAGATCCGGCGCACATTTCATCTTTGCCGGGTCTGTATGGCTACTGTCATATATGACCTGTAGCATCTGTTGCTACATGCTAAGCAATATGAGTGCCAGTCTTGATTGTCTGGTGTTCGCATGACGGAATTTGTGGATTCGGTGCAGCAGTTGGGTGCCCTGGTTGCTGCTATTGTGTGGTTAGATAGTCATGTAAAACATGGTGTTGTTATTGTATTGTGTGAGTCGGGTTGTGACTTGCGCTGCCCGGCAGTTTTTTCTTTTGGGATATGTTGGGTGTGTATGTCGTACACTTGATCTATATTAAAGCATGACATTCCTGTCAGTGTTAGCCTTCGCGGGTGTCAGGAACTGTCAATAATGACAGTCAGATAATTCGCTGAATAGCCACGGGGGGGCGCTATGAAGGCAATATTAAAGGGCGGTGCAACGCAGTCTGTACCAATAGAGCTGCAGTCACTGGTCGACAGTCACGAGCAGCCATTTGTCATCATTGACAGGGATTACCAGATCCTGGCGGTCAACAGCGCCTACGAGCGAACCTTTGGGACCGACAGGGTAAGGGCCGTCGGGCAGCCCTGCTACCGCATCAGTCACAGCAACGATGCGCCGTGCCATGAGTCCGGCGAGGATTGTCCGCACGTCAACCTGTTCGAGATAGGGCAGCGGGATTCCTGTTTGCATATCCACTATGACAAGGATCATCGCATGTGCCAGGTGCGAGTCACCGCATACCCGTTGCGTGGCAGCGACGGGGAACTCTACATGGGGGAACTGATCCAGGAGATCTCCGGGCCTGAAGACCGCCGTATTGATGGCAAGCGTATGGTCGGTAGTACGCCACCTTTTCTGGCTTGCATGGATCAGTTGAAAATGGTTGCCGCGGCACAGGCGCCGGTCCTGTTGCAGGGCGAAACCGGTACCGGCAAGGAACTCGCCGCCAGCTATATACACAGGAATTCACCCCGCAGTGACCAGCCGTTTCTGACGGTTGACTGCACGGTGCTGACCGAACCCCTGTTCGAGGCCGAGGTGTTCGGGCATGCGCGCGGCGCCTTCACCGGAAGCGTCGGGGAGCGCATCGGTCTGTTCGAACAGGCTCATGGCGGAACCCTGTTCCTTGACGAGGTGGGTGAACTGCCAATGTCGCAACAGGCCAAGCTGCTGCGCGTCCTGGAAACCGGGCAGTACCGCCGGGTGGGTGGGCGCGGTCCGCGCAAGGCCGATGTGCGGGTCATCTGTGCCACTAACCGGCACCTCTGGGACCGCGTCAAGGAAGGCCAGTTTCGCGAAGACCTGTATTACCGCATCGCCTGCCTGGCGGTGCGCTTACCGCCGCTGCGGGAACGTATCGATGATGTCCAGATGCTGGCGCCCAACCTGCTGGAGCCGATCAGCAATACCATGGCGCGCCGCTTCAGTCTCACCAGCGCCGCGGTGGAGCGGCTTAAGCAGTATGACTACCCGGGCAATGTGCGGGAGCTGCGCAATATCCTGTTTATTGCCGCGACCCACAGCAAAAATGGTGAAATCGACGCCGATATCCTCGGGGAAGTATTCGACTTGCATGCAGCGGGCAAGGTGCAGCCCTGCCAACCCGAATCCCTGGCCGAGCCGCAGGAAGTCCGGAAGCCGCCCGCGCAGGCTGCCGCTACGTCACTGCATAGTATCGAGGCGCAGCATATTACGGACCTGCTGGCGCAGCATGGCGGCAGCCGCAAAAAAGTCGCCGAGGCCATGGGTGTCAGCGAGCGCACCCTGTACCGGAAACTCAAGCGATACGGTCTGGGTTAGGGGCGGGGGGGCTAATCCTGTCAGCGGGGCATCAGATCATCATGCTGGAACAAATTAAGGAGACCCTGAACAAGTCCCGTTTCGTCATTCCGGCGCATGCCGGACAAAAGCGCAAGGCGTGTTGAGCGCCCGGAGAGCGGCCCGCAGGGTAAGCGAAGCGAATCATAGAGGAAATCAACAGGCTGGACCCCGGCCTTCGCCGGGGTGACGACTTATTCAGAGGCTCCTGAATTAAACGCCGCGCCATTCCCGGCGATGCCCGGCAATAACGGGGGAGCGCCACTGTGTCTGCCTGGCAGGTGTCCGCATTCCCCGGTTGATTGGCGCAGTGCGGCGGATATCGGCAAGGCAGTTTCTCGCAATTGAAGTCCTCATCCCTGGTTTTGGAAAAATCAATTCGGGTGCTGTTCTTCAATGCAGTTACCAAAAGGATTTTATGCAGCGGGTTGCCGCAGTTTTCGGTTTGCACTGCGTGTATCGAGATGCAATCCAGTCTGACAACACTGCCATTTTCGCCACTATTGTCATGCCAATAGTGTCGTGCCACAGGTAAATAATAGGTTGCTAACATGCTAATAAAAAAGAAAAACAGGTGGTTGTAGAGCTGTTGGTTGTTGGCCTGCAATTTGCAGTGATTACGGTCAGTACGGCTCCGCTCATCCCGTATAACTACTATTAGGGGGAATTAAAAATGAGGAATCCACTACGCATTTTCACCGCATGCCTGCTTTCGCTGGGGCTTGCGCTTGCAGTACCGCTGGCACTCACCGTGCCGGGAGACGTCTACGCCGCACCGGGCGGCGGTGGCGGCCAGAAAGAAAAGGGCGACAACAAGTGTAGCGACGGCGTCGACAACGACAACGACGGGTTGATCGACTGCAACGATCCCGATTGCACCAGCTCTAACTACTGTCAGGGCACAACGACATCGTCGACAACGTCAACCACAAGTACGTCAACAACGACGACCACGACTGAGGGAGGAGGTACAACAACATCAACGTCGTCAACAACGACCACCACGACCACGCTGGCCCAGACCGCCAACCTGGAAATCTGCGACGATGGCATTGATAACAACGGCAACGGCGACCTGGACTGCGCTGACAGCGAATGCGTGGAAGACATCGGCTGCGTTGCTGCGAACGCCGGCCAGAAGGCCTTCATCATCCCGATGAACTACGAGCTGGGTATGCACTGCACCGGATTCGAGTTCGCCTATTGCTGCGTGCTGCCGCCGTATAACTCCATCATTGCCCAGGTGGTGAAGACGGACAAAGGCGGTGGATTCCCGGACACCCTGGAAGCTGACCACAGTGTCGGGCTCGACTTTCTTGGCCGGCCCACGGTCGTGCGCGACAAGGAACTGGACGCCAACGGCAACTTCAAGAAGTACATGCTGACCTACTGGCACGATGCCCAGCCACGCAACGATGATCCCAACGGCAAGAACCAGACCAGTCGCCTGATCAGTAATGTGGAGGGCAACTCCCTGCTGATGTGGCAAACGGTATTCGACGGTGCGGATGTGGATGCCGGCAACAAGCTGATCTACGATGACTACAACGGCGCGCAAAACGTCGTGCAGGGTGACGGCACCTTCGGCCAGGCCGGGGACAACTATGCCAATGCGTGGTTGAACCACTTCTACATCTACGCCGACCTGGAAGGCACCATCCCTCCGGGGGTTACCAGCGCGGAGGCTGACAAGATCCGCCTCGGCATGCCGAATGCCCATATCCCGTTCTCAACAGTGCTGCCGGACAACAGCGGTCCCGCCTTCCATCCCATGGGACCGGGTTCCACGGCTGGCCTTTCCAACGTGCTGACCTTCTCCACCGATCATGGCACCGTGGTGTTCACCCAGATGAAGGTGCTGGAGAACCTGCCAGTGATGCTTACCTCTCCGCGGATCTGGGAGGCCCTGGGCCTGCCCCTGACACCGTTCGAGGACACCATCGACTTCTTCGGTGACCCCGGACTGGTGGACGAGGACTCGATTCGTCCGTACGTCGCCATGAAGGCCCAGTTGCATGAGGCCGACTGTGTCGGCTCTGCCTGCACCCCGGGTGCAGCGGTCCTCGACGACGGCAAGCCGGTGATCGGTTTTGGTACCGCACCCATCGACATTCCCAACTGCGAGCGCTGCCACTCCGACTTCTCGGGTATTAACAGCGCGCAGAATGTCAACAACAACCCCGATGTCATGGCGAACGTGCAGCTGGAGATGGACTTCTGGAACACCTACTACGCTATCGACACCGGCGGGGGTGACTCCGACTGGTACTCGCGCCTGAAGGGGGCGGCCATCTCGATCCTGAACATCCACGACAACGAGCATGGCACCAATTTCATGGGTAACTATCCGAGCACCGGCTTCGGTCTTCCGCAGAACTACCGCCTCGGCCACGAGTCGGTACTCTGCCAGCGCTGCCATGCCGACAACGTCATCGCGACAGTCAAGTCGGCCAACTGCGGACCCGGCAGTCTCACCTGTGAAGCCGGCGACCTGATCCCGCCGCTGACCGAGGCGATTCACTTCAACCACCGTGAGACAACCGAGCTCTATTGCAGTGCAGGCCTGGGTGGCCACAATCAGTGCAGTGTGAACGCAGATTGCGACACGAGTGCGGGGGCCGGTGACGGCGTCTGCGAGGCCGGCAATGTCCAGTTCGCCGATGCCGAGGGTCGCAGTGGTGGCTGCCAGGGTTGCCATCCGGCGCACCGCTCCGACGGCGGTCTCGCCAGCTATCCGATCACCGAGGACGGCTCCAACGCCTTCGCAGCAGGGGACAACCGCGATGCGGCCGGCGGCTGCTTCGTGGGCCGTGACGTCCACTCCAATGCCATGAAGGACGCTCCCGGTGGCGCGGAGACCCCAGAGCACCTGAATCCGGTGGGTCAGTGGTTGCGGAACCAGGTCAGCTCCGACGCCTCCCCCAATGGCCCTTCGGGCAAGGGCCTCTGGTGCACCAACTGTCACCAGCAGTTCAGCCAGGAGATGTGGAAGGCGGAGAACGTCGTCAGCCTGGTGCATGCTGAACCCGGTGACCCGGGCCACGTGCGCGAGCCGGGCGGCACCGACCTGCTGGATGTGGTGAATGCGGTCAACGCGGCGCGGGGTACCAGCTATACGCTTGACCAGGTGGAGAGCTGGATCGATCCGGGCTCCCACCGGACCACGGACCAGACCCACGCCATATGGGCGCCGGATCCCGGTCTCTGTGACCATGTCGCCTCGCTGTTCGGCGCAGAGCCGACTCCGGCACAGGACGGCAACGTGGCGACGATCGAGGTGAACCTGCAGTCCGAACCGATCGTACCCACCGACTGCTCCACGGGTGTGGGGCTGCCGGGACCGGACTGCGACGGCAACGGCAATCCTGATTTCAGCATCTGCGGATCGCTGGATGTGGATGGTGATGTCAACGTCGCTCTCATGGACTTCTGCACCACGCAGGACTGTGTGGATGCGGCGAACGCGACCCTGACCGGCCCCGGTCAGGCGGCAGTGCCGGTACCGTTCTCGGCCGCGACCGACGGCCGTGACCACTGGCTGTCACCGGGTGAACCGCACTGTGCGGACTGTCACGCGGCGCCGTATACGGAGCAGAGCGGCAACGTGAATGCCTTCCCGCCGTTCAACTACCCGCGCAAGGCGTCCCTGAACCGCTATTCCCGCGGTCACCAGGACATCACCTGCCAGGGTTGCCATGAATCGATCCACGGCCTCTATCCGGTGACACCACCGGGGATGTACGGCGACAAGGCGATCGACGAGACCAGCTACGCCCAGGCGATGAGCATGAATGCCGATGGCTCTCACGGGCCGCTGAAGTGTGGCGCCTGCCACCAGACCAATGGTGATGGCGTCTATGTGAATCCGGATGGCCGGGTGAACACTGCCCTGGATTTCCGTGGCACGCCGATCGACAATGACTTCGACGCGGCAGTCTCCTGGATGCACACCTACACCGAGGACGTGGACCCGGCGGACTTCATCTGCACCCGCTGCCACGGTGACAACAGTGCGCTGATCAGCTCCTCCGCGAGCAAGTGGGTCGACCACGCCTTTGATGGCCGCGTGACCCGGGATGCGATGGACAAGGCAGAGATCGCGAGCCAGGGCTACGTGTCCGGCGATCCGGCCTTCGAGGATCCGGAGCAGACGGTGTGTAAGGGTTGCCACGGCGACCGCACCCGCTCACTGCAACGCAGGGGCTGCACGACCAAGTGGAAGAACCACCTGGTCGAGGGCCGTGCCTCCGAGGTTGCGTGGGTGGAGGTGACTGCCAACAACGTCGCCGGCCAACCGGCAGCAGACGGCACCCACTGCGGCTGGTAACCGCTGCAGGAGCGCCTGCCCGATATCCGGGCAGGCGTTAACAACAACATGGAGGGGAGGGCAACCTCCCCTCCATTTTTTTGCATACAGGGAGGTAGGTGCATCGCGGGAGGTATGGAGAAGGTGAAACTCTTTTTACGGGCATAGCCCGGGTCGAGAGACTGGCCTGGAGCATGCCGGGAACGATGCCCCAATGACGGTTAAGAACCTTGTTGTAGGAGCGCCGCCCACGGCGCGATTATGGTTCATCGCGGCGAGGGCGCCGCTCCTACAAGATGGTATTCATCCCGTATATAAATTGAACTTCGGGGCGTAGCTGTGTTACTAACATTAAGTTGTATGCACTGGATGTATAAAATGTTTTCAATAACCAGGATTATTCCCATGCCAAGATTTATTTCTGTATTCATTACGCTGGTCTGTACCCTGCTCGCTACCGTGCCCGTTTCGGCAAGTGCTGCGCCTGAAGCGGACAAGGCCGGCGCACAGGTCGGTATCCAGGTCATCACCCGGGAACAGCCCAACGAGATTATCGCCCGGGTGGGCGATCAGCCCATCACCTTCAACCAGATCGAGATCATGCTGAACAGTTCCGGTGTTATCGGCATGAACATCCCGCCACCGGGAACCCCGGAGAGAAACAAGGTCCGGATCACACTGCTGGACAAGATCGTCAGCGCCAACCTGCTCTACCTCGACGCTCTGGACAAGGGCATGGACCAGGCCCCTGTCTATCAGTATGAGGTGGAACGTTTCACCGAGTCCACGCTGGTTACCATGTACCGGCAACAGGTCGTGATTGGTGATATCCCGGTCTCTGATGAGGAGATCATGGCGTTCTACGAGAATAATATTGTCGAGGGAACGCCCTTTACCAAGGACCTGGGCACGGCCATCGAGGCCTCGCTGCGCAAGGATAAGTTCACCGCCCGCAAGAAAGGACTGCGTGAGCGGCTCAGGGAGGGCCTCGAGGTCACGGTTGACCAGACGCAACTCGACCCGTCACAGGACGTGACCCGTAAAAGTGATACAGTTGTCGCAAGGGTGGACCAGGAAGCGGTTACCTGGGGCGATGTCAGGGGCCTGTTTTCCTCGCCGAAGGGCGATGATTCGGTGGAAAAACGCCTGGCGGTGCTGAATGATTTCATCGACCGGCGCATTATGCTCAGGAAAGCGCGGGCCGCAAACCTGGAAGCCGACCCGCGTTTCCAGGAGCGGCTCAACGAGTTCAGGAAACTCCGCCTGGTCAGCATGCACCGGGGCCAGCTGATCGAGGAACTGGAGCCCACCGACGACGAGATCCGTGCCTATTTCAAGGAACACAGGGACAGGATCACCATCCCCGAGGCGCGCAAGGTACAGATGGTGGTCATGATGGTGAAAGAGGATGCCGAACGGGTGAAGCAGGAGATCGAGTCCGGAGAGATGACCTTCTACGAGGCGGCGAAGGATTTCTCCATCGATCCGGGTGCGAAGCAGACCCTGGGAGAAATCGGCTGGGTCTCACAGGGCAGCGGCTTTCCCGAACTCGAGGAGCTGACGTTTTCCCTGCCGCTGAACGAAATCGGGGGGCCGGTGGAATCACCCGCCGGCTGGCACCTGGTCAAGGTTCTGGAAATCAGCGAGGCGGAGTCTACCAACATCTCGCAGGCCGACACCTGGCGCAAGACCCGGCGCATGATGATCAAGGAACGCATGAACGAGTACACCGCCAACCTGAGGAAAAACCGTTACAAGGTTGAAGTCTACAATGATGTGCTGAACCGACTGCTCGAAGAGGAAATGGGGCAGGTTCCGGCTCAGCCTGAAGTGACGCCACAGCAGGAGCAGGGGGCTTCCTGAGGCGTGCGTTCAACCAGCGGGGCAATGTATCCCGTCCCATTGCGGCGAGGCGCCGCTCCAAAAGGTGGTGGGTATAATGCGGGAGCACCTGTACCGAGCATAAAGGCGGCCGCCCAAGGCGCGATCGCAGTCACGAATGAGGGGGAGATAATGACCAGGTTGTTCCAGAGTTTCAGGCAATGCCGGGTTGGGGTGTTTCTCATGCTTTTGCTCGGTACGGCACAGGCCGTAACCGGTGCGCCGGCCGGCAAGGAACAGGACCCGCCCCGGGATTACCTGATCCTGATCAACTATGAACTGGGCATGCACTGTACCGGCTTCGACTTCGCCTACTGCTGCGTACTGCCGCCCTACAATTCCATCCTTGCCCAGGTAGTGAAGACCGGCAGGAACGGTGAAAAACCCGTGTTGCTGGGAGCCGACCCCGATGATCATGAGGTGCTGGTGGATGGCGACAAGCGCTTCAAGCTCGCCTATACCCATGAGAGCCCAAGGGGCGTGCCCAACACCTACTCGGCTTCCAAGAAACTGGCCTACTGGGGCGTCGGTCTACGGGGAGAATGAAAAGCTTCCCGATGTCTACTTCAGCAACCTCTACCTCTACAAGGATCTCGAGGGGTCCAATCCGGACAATACCAGCGCCGATGCCAAAAAACTTCATGTCGGGGTGGATACACCGATCGGCTTCAACCAGGGGCCGACGGGGCAGCACGTGGGCAGGGGCTTCCTGCGCTATTCCGGTGAAACGGGGACCGTGGTCTACACTGATTCTCCGGCCATGGAGAACGTGCCCATCAAGCTGACCAATCCCGGGATCTGGGAGGCCCTGGGCCTGCCGCTGACCCCATTTAACGACCATGTTCACCGCGATCATCCACGTGGAAGAAGACATGGTGCAGCCCTTCCAGAAATCCGTGGTGACCCTGGTGGACCCGGAAACGCGGGAGCCGGTGATCGATTCCTCCGGGAAGCCCGTGCGGTTTTTCGGGGTCAATCCCATCGATGTGCCCAACTGCGCACGCTGTCATTCCAACGAGCGTGCCAATGGCGACAAGTACCTCAAATACAAGCAGGAACATGACTTCTGGCGCGAGGTGCGCCGCTCCAGTGAATGGTATGCACAGCTCAAGGCTGCGGCCATCTCGATCCTCGAGATCCATGACGCCAATCATGGCACGGATTTTCTGGCCAACTGGCCGGCCGGCGGCAACAACTTTCTGCGCCTGGGACGGGGCACCGTGCTCTGCCAGGACTGCCATGCGGACAATGTCATTGGCCGGCTGTTTTCGAAGAAGGCCGGCGAAATGGAAGAACAGGACGTGCAGAAAGACCATGCCAATCTTGCCGATCCCGAACACCTGATCTCTCCCCTGACCGAGGCCATCCACAAGAGTCATCAGCGCAACAACCCGTTGCCGGACAGTCTTGGCTTTGCCGGCGGCTGCCAGGGTTGCCACCCCTCGCACCGCAGCGACCTGAGCATGGACGAATTTCCGCTCACCGAGGACGGACAAAACTTCTTTGCCAAGGGCGACATCCGCGATGCCAAGGGGTGTTTCACGGGCACGGGATGTGCACACGGCAATCCCGGGCGGAATACCGATGGCGCGGAGACCGTCCAGTTCACCTCAATCCGGTGGGCGAGTACCTGCTCTCCGAGGTGATGATGACCGGGGGCAAGGACAAGGGACTGTACTGCACCAACTGCCACAACATGCTCTCGCGCGAACTGTACAAGGCGGATCATCTTACCGATGCCGTCAATCAGACCGGCCAGACGTTGCGCAATCAGCCGCTGGAGAAGATCGCCGCCGCCGTGGGTGTCGAGGTCAAAGACCTGAAGCAGGACTATATCAATCCCAAGAGCCCGATGAAGGGCGAGGACACCAGCAGTGGTGTGTACCGCACCTGGGATCGTACCGGGCAGACCATCGCCCCGATTGCACGCATCAAGGTGGATGACAAGGGCAAGCCGGTGATGACGCCGCCCGATGAGGACGGTGACCAGTCGGTGATCATTGTGGATACGGATCCGAACGGGAAGGAGGGCGTGGCGGTTCCCTATGACGCCGCGACCCATGGCCGGGACTACTGGCTGGCTGCCGGTGAGCCGCACTGTGCCGACTGCCATCAGCCGCCGTATGTCGAGAGCATGGGCGGCGGGGCCTTCCCCATCGACCAGCCCGGCAAGTATGCGCTGATGCGCTATTCCAAGGGGCATGCGCAGATCACCTGCCAGGGTTGCCATGAATCGACTCACGGTCTGTACCCGGTGAATCCGGCGGTGGATATCGCCAGCTATGAACAGGCGGCCCTGCTGAACCCCGATGGAACCCACGGCCCGCTGAAGTGCGGGGGCTGCCATGCCGTGAATGAACACGGCGTGCCGTCAGAGTATCCGGACATCATCACGAAGGACGGTCCCTACTGGGCGGATTACGAAATGGCCGTGGACCTGGCGCACCGGTTGCGGTAGCGAAGGTGAATGTACGGGGCCTGGCCTGTGCAGTGGATGAACGCAGGCCTTCGGCGCGATGGTTCGGGGCATCTAAGCGCGGCCAGTAGCCGGAAAGCGGGCATGAAGAGACCGCTCCTACGGGAAGAATTTTACAAGGATGGTGTAGATACCATCCGTAATAATAAAGACGGGAGTTGTGATGAAAAAAATTGTTCTGGCATTACTGATGATGTCGCTTTCCATGACGACAGTGGCCGCGGCTGAAACTGCAACTGCAACAAACGCTGAAAACCCGAATACCAGCCCCTGGATCCCGGTTGCAGCGGATGAGCAGGTCCTGACCATGCGGGATGTCCCGCTGGATCTCATGCACAGGGAACCGGAAAAATACCTGGGCACCGTCTTTGAAGACCGGTTCAAGTTCTATCACATCTACCGTGACAAGGAGGATGTGGATCCGGCCAAGAGCCGACAGACCATTATCGGTGAAACCCACTTCACGGCCAGGCCCGTACAACAGTCTGTCCACGTGATCCGGATACGGATTACCCCCGCACAGGATGAATGGATGCTAGAACAAGGGCATCCGGCGTCAGGACGTGGTCAAGGCCACGGGTGCGCTTCGCGGGCATTGCCCCCGGCGGGGCGCTTGCCTTCGACCTGCTGGAGATCGAGGCGTCCGTCAGGTCGTGGCGCTTGCGCCGCACGGGCGAATAGCGGGGGCCCGTCATGTCAGCCGATACGCGAACCACCATGCTGATATCCAGGTCATTCCGGTCGGCCGTTCTGTTGCTGGTGGCTGTTTTTTGTTGTGGACCGGCTACGCTGACAGCCGCCGAGGCAGGGACCGAACGGATACCTATCGAACTTTCCCTGAAGGACATGGACGGCAATCTGCATACGCTAGCGGAATACCGGGGCAAGTGGGTGGTTGTCAATTTCTGGGCGACGACCTGTCCGCCGTGCATCCAGGAAATGCCGGAGCTATCGGACTTTCATGACCGGCACAAGGACCAGGATGCGGTCGTGCTGGGAGTGAACTTCGAGGACATCAGGTTGAGCTGGATGCGGGCTTTCCTGGACAGCGTGGATGTGACCTACCCGATCCTGCCCTGGGGCACCTCACCGGCCACGCCTTTCGGCCTGATCATGGCATTGCCAACGACCTTTATCGTGTCCCCGAGCGGCACATCGGTTGCACGTTATACCGGTCAGATCACGGCGGCCGATATCGAGGCCTACATCGAGGGCGAGACCGGCACAAGCCAGACTAGAACAACCTGCCACGGAGCACAAGGCACCAGATCGAATAGCCGGAGGTCAGTGACATGTTAACCAGTCATGCAAAGAGGTTGTATACCAAAGGCTGTTTCCTGGTCCTGATACTTGCACTTGCAGTACCTGCCAGCGTTTACTGCCAAACAGTATGTACTGAAAATCACCGATGCGGCCTGGCCGGCGGAGCCTGTCTTCGGGGCCGATACCCTGCTGGAAGATGACCATTTTTACCCCTTCGAGACTGGCCCCGGTATCGCACTGGGATTCAATTTTCCTTTCTACTGTAATAACTACGATGAGGTCTACATCAATGCCAATGGCTTCGTCACCCTGGGATCAACATTATTACCCCCTCCGGACGCCGTGCCGTCCGTTGGGGGGTTGGGACGATAACTATAATTATCACTTTCCCCTTGAGACCTGAACCAGGACTTTTATCCCTATCCGATGATCGTGCTCTTCTGGTCGGATATTGTGACCCAATATGCTTCCGGCGTGCCTCAAGGCGAGAAAAACGGCAAGATCTGGTGGCGGCTGGATTCCGTGTCATCACCCAAGCGGTTCATCGTGACCTGGGAGGATGTCTTTCATTGGCAGGGCGGAAGTTCATCCGGGGACCCGAACACCACCGGCAACAACATCCAGCTGATCCTCTATGAAGACGGGCGCATCCAGTTCAATTACGGCAGCCATGGGTTGGAGCGGTCTCAATACCCATAACCGAAGAGACGGCGACGATCGGCATCTATTCCGCAGACCACTCGGGGGCCGCCTGTGATGAGGGTTCGCTCCCGTCCATGGAGTACTTTCCTGCGGACACTACCGTGGCAGGCAAGCAACTCCTCTATCTCTTCGATGAAGACGACGACAAGATCCCCGCGGATGGTGACGGCTCGGGTGTTGCCGGAGATGCCCTGTGCACGGAACTGCTCGACTGGCCGGCGGAGCCTTACAATAGTCCCTGGGGGACCTGCACTGCAGGCATTGTCGGTCTGGGTTGTGAATATCCGTTCCATGAGGACTGCGACACTGTACCGGGGGCCGGGGATGGCGTCTGTGAGCCCTGCGATGTCTGCGTCTTCTGCGATGACAACTGTCCCCTGGTGGACAACTCCAGCCAGCTGGACACGGAATTCGACGGCATGGGAGATGCCTGCGATCCGGATGATGACAATGACGGGATACCGGACGGCAGTGATTCATTCCCGCTCGACACCGACAACGACGGGTTCGACAATGATATCGACCCGGATGACGACAACGACGGGATGCCGGATGTGAGTGATCCCAATCCGCTCGACACCAACAACGACGGCGAGGACAACGACATCGACGATGATGATGATGGTGACGGCTTCCTGGACGTGAATGATCCCGCTGCCGCTGATCTTCAACTTCGCGGATGGCGACCTGGATGCCTCCGGGGCCGTGGACGCCGCGGACGTGCTGCTTGCCGAGCGAATCACTTTGGGGTTGTTGACCGCCACCACGTCGCATCTCCAGCATGGAGACGTGCGACCACAGGGCGCGCCGGACGGGATGATCGACCTCAGCGATACCCTGATGATTGTGAGAGAGGCGCTTGCCCCGGGATTGCTTTATAGGTCCGCTCGCATAGAGATACTGAATTTTTCGATCAACGAGGAGCATTAAAATGAGTAACAAACGAATCATATCCGATTCTGCTGGGCATGCTTGCTGCATCACAGGTCGTGGCGCAGGAAGGCACTGAAGAGCTGTCGAATCCCTGTACTATTGAGCCGATTTTCCATTGTGCCGAATTCATGGGAGACGGGGGTGCCATTGGCCATTTTGGATACAGGATGTCATGTCCTGAAAGTGATCAGCCCATTGATGATGTGTTTGTAGCGATCGGGGATGACAATTACTTCGATCCCGAGCCAATCGACAGGGGTCAACCCACGGTTTTTAAGCCGGGAGAGCATGTTGATGAGTTTGAAGCCGAGTACTATGCAGAGGAAGTAAAGAAAGGATCCGGCTGGACCGTTTTGAAGATTGGAATCACGGTCGACTTCACGAAGACAAAAGACGCCTCCCTTAATTGCGAAAACCTGCCTTATTAAATAACCTGTAGGAGCGGCGCCCTCGCCGCAATTAAATCGTCAAAAAACAGAATCGCGGCGAGGGCGCCGCTCCTACAATTATTAAGGCGGTTTGTGAATAGTATGGTGACCTGGAGAATCAGCGAGCGTGGCGTACGTATCGCAGCAATACTGTTGCTTTTTGCGGCGGTGTGCTGGGCTTTCTACATCCACCTGCCGACACTGAACGATGGCTATCTTAATGCCGGCGATGACCACGTCCATGTTGCGTTCGCTAATGAACTGGTCCGGATCTGGCAGGGCGAAGGCCGTTTCCTTGGCTGGAACCAGCTTTATGCAGCTGGCACTCCGATTTTTATACTGCGGCCTCCCGGGTTTTACGCTGTTACTGCGGCCACCCATTTTTTAACAGGACTTACGGTAGAAGAATCCCTGAAACTGGTTGTTCTTTTGGGTTTCAGTCTCTATCCGATTACTATTTTTCTGGGTGGCAGATTACTGGGGATGGGGCTAGGGGCCTCGCTTGGTGCCGCGCTGCTTTCGCCACTGGCAATCAGCCTGTGGGGTCACTCTATTGATGCGTACCAGTATCTGGGTGTTTATAAACAACAGATAGCGATTCTGCTGTTCCCCCTGGCTGTGGGTTCACTATGGCGGCTGTTTAAAACAGGGGAGCATGGACTGTTATTCGCGATCGTGTTTCCGTGCATGTTTATAACGCATCCCTATATCGCCTACTGTTTCACTTTACTCGCACCCTGTATGTTGCTGTCGCTTGCCGCGCTGGAGCCGAACTGGAACTGGAAGGCCACGTTTGTCCGTACCTTGCTATGGAGTATTCCTGCCATCTGCCTGGTGGCCATCTGGCTGATTCCCTTTGCCACCTCTCCGGAGGCGCAGGTATTCGATCCGTATCTGAGCCGACGTAATTATTTCGACGTGATCGTGTCGACGACCGCGGAGACTCTGCGCCAGTTATTTTTAGGCGGTATTTTCGATACAACCAGGTTTTCGGGGCCATTCGGGGGGAGCGAATGGATTGTTGATGCGGAGTGGGGATGGATCGAGAACGGTCAATTCTGGCGGTTTCCGGTAATCACCACTTTTGCCGTGCTTGGATGGATACTGGTACTGGTCCGTTGCAACTCACCTGTCCGCGCTTTTCTGGGCCTGTCTTTTCTCATTTCCCTGGTTCTGTTTATGGGGCCCGATGATTTCCCCTTGATTGACTATATACCCTTTGCAAAGCAGTTCCAGAATATTCACGGCATCTTCATGCTCGACTGGACAGCGATTATGCTGGGAGGTTTTGCGATCGGCTGGCTGTTCACGAAGGCGGCAGCGATACGCAAGGATTCATTGAGAGTCTCCCTGGTGGCTGTAATAGCGCTATGTGTTGCCGGGGCACTTGCGAGCGGCTACACGGAAAGGACGGTTGCCGCCAAGCGGATCATTGATGTCAGAAATATTTATACGGAAAACGGCAGGCTTGCAATGAAGCCTGGAATAGTCCGTGAGTGGGCGGAGTTCCAGTCAGTGGTCGATCAACTGGAGGTGGGTGAGGCAGGCAATGTTATGGGCTTTCCCCAGTTGCACCACGATTCCGTACTCTACAATATATTGCCGCTGATGTCGGATCGCCTGGTCTTTATCTGCGGTTTCGAGGTGGTTGGCGGAATCTACGATCTCCTTTTACATAGATTCCGGGGGCCTCTCAGGGATAACTATGCTATTCAGAAGCTGTTCAATATTCGCTACGTGGTCAACAGTCCCTTTTACCGCAAGGAACCGATGGCATGGCATGAAAATACCGAGCTTCTGTTCGAAACAAACTTCTGGGAGATGGTTCGAATCAAGGGGGAATTCGGAGACTTCGACCTGATGCCGGCGAACCTGGCAGGTTTTTTTGGAACGGAGCGGGAATGGCATTTGTTGATGGAGAAGTGGCTTGCCCGGGTTCGCGATGGTGCATCAGAAATACCTCCCATCGTGAATTTCTCAAACTCCGGTTTGTCGGCCGAAGATGAACAAAGAATTGCCCCGCTGATAAACCTGGTGGTTTTGGGAGCCGGGGCGGAAGCGTCTGCTGTACTGAAAGATGTTGAGCATTTGCAACTGGAATCGTTGGGCAAGAAGCCGGTAGCGCAGATATTGCTGAAGCTTAAAACCGGAATGGCTGCCAGGGATGCTGGCAAGATGAAGCTGGAGCCATTGGAATATGAAGTTGTTCGAGCCGATCGCAAGGAAGAAGTTTTTAAGCTTACAGTGACAGAAGACCTGGCTCCGGTGCTATTCAAGAGAATGTACTATCGGGGCTGGCGAGCCTCTCTCGATGGTACGGATACACCCATCTACCGCATTTCCCCGGGATTGCAGATGGTACTGGTGCCGGCCGGAACTCATGAAGTGTCCTGGCGCTATACCGGTCCGAATAACTGGCGCTGGTCGGTCGTCGGCTTCTGGATTGCACTGGCCAGTATTGCCGCACTGGTGATATTCGGGATGCGACGCCCGGTCCCCGCTATTGCAAGCGGTAAAGGAGCTGGCGAGGCAGGCAGACCAGGGACAGGGCTGGTTCTGCGGAATGTTCCGGTAATGATCTCACTGGTGTTCATCGGTGTCTTCGTGGTCAAGGTTGTGTCCGAAGCTTATTTGCGTATCCCGGTCACCATACGGCCGCAACAGGGGCAGGTTCTTTCAGAGGCTACGGAGGACTTTTTCTGGAACAATGTCATCGGGATTCCAAACGGCAGGCAACGATTCCGCCTCGAGATTGCTACGGACCCGGAGTTTCAGGATGTCCTTGTTACCAGGGATGCAGCCGGGTCGAAGGAAAGATTTCAGGAAATTTTCCAGCCCGGTGGCACTTATTATTACAGGATCCGGCTGGAGGTGGACGGCAAACCGTTTGCATGGTCGCGGCCGATTGTCTTTTACGGCCCTGAAAAGGAATCCTGAATGTGGCAGCATTAATACTGCATTCGGACGATTTTGGGCTCAACAAGGAGGTCAACCGCGCCATCGTCGAGGTTGCGCAAAGGGGGGTCCTGGGTAGCGCCAGTCTCATGACCAACGGATTGGCAGCGGAAGACGCTCTGGAGCAGGCGCGAGACTGTGCAGGACTGGGTGTAGGGCTGCATCTGAATATTGTCAGGGGGCGGCCGCTTTCCAGTCCGGAAGACGTGCCATCCCTGGTGGGCGATGACGGGCGGTTCCTGAATTCAGTGGCCCGTTTAATGACCAGGTCAGTGCGGGGGAAATTATCCGCCTCTGAAGTGGAAACGGAATACAGGCGACAGATTGAATTCATGCTGGAGCGCAATTTTGTGCCTACGCACCTGGATGGAGAAAAGCATACCCATATACTGATTCCGGAGTCGGCCCGGGCAGTGGGCAAATTGGCCGCGGAATTCAATATAGGAAGAGTGCGGCTAATAAACGAAAAGGCTTTGCTGAAGGACCTGCAAAGAAAGGGGGTTGCAGTTAAAGGAAGTCAGTTGCAACGGGCCAAGCTTGAGTTGCTGGAGTGGCGGTCAAGGCAGGTGGCAGGCATCTGGGGAGGATTGCGCCATCCCGACACTACATTTGGAGTTTTGCTTAGCGGCAATACCCGCTATCCGGATGCGATCGAATTGTTGAAGGCATTTGTTACACTGGACAGCACCAGGACCATAGAATGGATGTTTCATCTTGGGTACCCGTTCGATGAAAATGATGCGAGATTCAACCATGAATATGGCGGATTTTTTCTCGGGAAAGCGCGCCAGGAGGAAATGGAGTTTCTCTTAAGTGACGAAGTTGCTGAAATTGTCGGCAATCATAACAACCAATTTGGTTCTTACTTAATACTATGAAACAAGATATATCAATCATAGTCCCGCTCTTCAACGAAGAGGAAAATGTGACTATATTCGCGGAGCGGCTGCGCAAGGTTCTGGAATCCGGTGAGGAGACCTTCGAAGTCATATTCGTGGATGATGGCAGTACGGATCAAACCTTCAACAGGATCAGGGATGAGCACAGGAAAGACCCGCGGTTTCAGGGAATCCGCTTTAGAAAAAACTGCGGGCAGACTGCTGCCATCAAGGCGGGTATAGAACAGGCAAGCGGGGAAATGTGTATTACCATGGACGGGGATTTGCAGCATGCCCCTGAGCAGATACCGGAATTTATAGACAAGATGAAGGAGGGATACGATCTTGTTTGCAGTTACCGCTTCCAGCGCAATGATGCCTTTATACGCCGTTTCCCTTCAAAAGTGGCCAATGCGATAGCGCGACGGTTTTCGGGGCTTGATATCCAGGATTTCGGTTCTACCTATCGGGCGTACCGGACCGAACTGGCCAGAGAGATACCGATTTACGGGGAAATGCACCGCTTTATCCCTGTTTTTATGGCAATGCAGACAAGTCATATCACGGAACTGCCAATAAAACTGCAACCACGAATTCACGGTACCTCAAACTACGGCTTCGGGCGGACATTCAGGGTCCTGTCGGATCTTGTCCTGCTGTTGTTTTTTTCCGGGTTCTTTAACCGCCCGATCCACATATTCGGTTATATCTCTGTATTAACGGGAGTGCCCGGATTTCTGATACTCGGGTGGCTGGGTATTGGTAAATTGCTGGGCTTGCTGGCGATAGCGAACTACCAACCGATGTTCTTTCTGGGGGTGCTGCTGTGTTTGTTTGCCGGCCAGATGTTTACTACAGGAATTGTTTGTGAGTACCTGATTCGAATTTACTATGGTAACGGCAGCGGTAGCAAAAAGCCTTTTAGCATAATGGAAAGTACACTTGACGAAGGGTCGCAATGATCTGCCGATGGAGATTCCTTTCATTGATTGTGTGCATGGTGTTTTCCCCGGCTCCTGCCCTTGCGTCAGAAATTGTAATGGTCGTAAAAACCTCGGTTACCGTAACAGAAAAATCGGTGGATGTTCGACTGGAGATTGACAACAGGGGCAACGAGGATGCTCTCGTGGTTACTCCCTATCTCACACTGGCCGGAGTGAAAACAGGCCTTGAAACCGTACCTCATGTTGCATTTGATGGAGGGCGGATATGGGTCCACAGCTTTCCTGTTGGTGAACTGGCCTTTCCCGAAGCCGGCGTGTATCCACTGATCGTACAATTACGCTTTCACGACGCCTACATGTACCCGTACTCACTGGTTAGCGTGACGGGCGTTCAGATCGGGAAAAGTCTTCCGCTGGAAGTTCCGGTTGCGGGAGAGATGGTTGCAGAGCAGGTGGCTGGTGACGGGAGCCTGGATCTGCGCATCAGGAACACCATGGATTCCCCCCTTGAGGCCCGGTTAACAATGGTTTCACCTGCCGAGCTTGTCGTGGCGGGGAGGAGTGACAAACTGAGTATCCCTGGCGGAGAAGAACAGCAGATTGGCTATTCCTTAAAGAACAACGGGGCCTTGCCCGGAAGCAGACACAGTGTTTACGCAATTATCGAGTATTCAATCAGTGGGCAACATGGCTTGGTTATACTGGAAGAGAGTGTTGCTGTCGCAAGTGATCCATCAAATAATAAACGTCGCATGATCATCACGGGTGCAGGGTTTATTGTGCTGCTGTTTTTTCTCGTACTATTCATTGAGTTTCGTGCTGAGGCACGTGCTGCGTGAAAATCCGTTGTTGCCCGGCAGACGAGTGGCGCAAGCTTTGCGGGGAAACCAGCTACGGTTCAATTTATCAGGATCCGCGCTGGCTCGAACTGATTGCACAGGTGTATCCCCGGTTACGGTTGCATCGACTGGCCTGCGTCGACGACTCCGGGGAGCTTGTCTGGCTGCTGCCCCTGGTCGAGATCAAGCCAATAGGCAAGTTGCGGCCCATGTTGATTTCAGTGCCATTCGGGAATTACGGGGGCTTTATATACAACAAAGACCCGGCTTCGTTTTCTGAAGAACAATTGCAGTTGCCTCTGCACGAATACTTCAGTGCAACAAAGGCGTTTGCCCTGGAAATCAGGGAACTTGAGAGTCCGCTGCAAGGGTTCGAATCCGGAGGAGATTTCGTTCGCTATGAGCTGACTCTTCCCGATACAGTAGAGCAGATGTGGAAGGACACGATAACGGGAAATGCCCGGACAAGTGTCAGAAAGGCGGATAAGTTCGGCGTGCAGGTGTCCTTCTGTGAAGGCAGTCAGCTTGACGTATTCCAGGAGCTTAACGAGCAGCATGCAGCTTATCACGGCACACCCATTCACAAGCGGTCCTGGTACCCGACGCTTGTCGAGAAATTTGGCCAGCAGGCAGAAATCATAACAGGAAGTGTTCAGGGAACCCCGATTGGTGCATTGATGGTGTTATACCATGAGGACAAGGCAATATTGCATGCTGCGATAAATGACGCGAATTACCGGCATATACCGGTGATGGATAAACTGCTATGGGCGTATTTTGAAAAAACCATAACAGCAGGGAAGGTGACGAATTTCGATTTCGGGCGCACCCGGGCGGATTCGGGGAAGCGTTTTTTCAAGCGCAAGTGGGGCGCGGTCGAGACGCCCCTGAATTATTATTATCTTCTGAAGCCGGGTCATAGGGTGCCGCAGATTTTGCCGGAGAATCCGTCTCTGGCTCCCGCAATAGCGCTGTGGCGTCACTTGCCACGATGGGTTCACCGCTCGGTTGGCCCGCTGGTTCGTGTGAGAATACCGACATAATGGGAACTGTCGATTGCTGCTGCGTTATATCTTTATTCGGCCAGAATAGTATTCAACGTGCGTATCGATAAAAAAGCGTCCACTGCCAGGGCCGGGTACATCGCGAAAGCCGCAATCTCCCTGGGCGGTCTGCTGTGGGTTTATTACCTGCTTCGGGATATAGACTGGGCGGGGTCTATGGATCGATTGCAGAACGTATCGATACCGTTGTTCCTCGGCAGTGCCCTGGCCGTTAGTCTGGTTTACTGTTTTCGCATGCTGCGGTTGCGCCTGTGGGTTGAACGGCTTGCGACGCAACGCTTGCCCTTCCGTGCGTGGATCGACCTGTATCTTCTGAGTGTCGCAATAGGGTCGATTACTCCATCACGCCTGGGAGAGTTCTCGCGCATATATCTGCTCCGCAATACCGGGATGGATACCGGCAAGAGAGTCTGGGTTACGGTATTCGATAAGTTATCAGACCTGTTGTACCTTCCGGTCGCGATTGTTCTGACAGCCGGCGTGGTTAGTACGAAGTACGGGGTATCGGCAAACCTGCTGCTACTGTCCGGAATCGTTTTGTTGCTGGCGTACTTCCTGATATCGTACTGGTTTGGACGCAGGCTGGGGCGGAATGCGTTGCTGGCAGGGTGGATATTAACGGGCGCCGGCTTTTTTATGTTCGTGTCCAGCAATGTGCTGATATTCCGGGCGGTGGACATTGACCTGAACTGGCTCGATATTGTCGCGATAACGGTTAGTGTTGGTGCACTGGCGAGCCTTCCGGTCAGTATTGCGGGGATTGGTGTTCGGGAAGGCTCTCTGCTGACATTGCTAGGGGCGTGGGGTGTAGCTCCCGAGGCGATTCCGCCGGTACTGGTGCTGGAGTTTATTATTAATATTCTCTTTCCGGTTTTGCTGTTGGCACTCTGGAGACTGGGAACTGGTATCTCACGCCGGAATCAATAGTGGTCTTCAATGGATCAGAAATCTAATACAGTACTCAGATGTCCGGAATGCAAGAGCGAACTGGATTGGGAAGCGCGCAAGTGCAGTTCCTGTTCCAGAGAGTTTTCAATAGACCGGGGAATAGTCGACTTCACGGCAGGTGGTGACCTGGAAGAGCAGCACCAGGCCGAGATCGATCTTCACAAGGAACTTTCCGGTGAGTATGACAAGCGATATAGCACAGACTTCTCGGAAGTCTACTCTCGCTACTGGAACCGGCAATTCCTGGAGCACTTGCCTCCTGATCCCGGCTATATTCTCGACTGCGGCTGTGGTGATGGCGACCTCTCCCGGGACCTGTGCCTGCAGAGGACAGCGCGTCTTCGGTATGGACATTTCGAAGGCAATGCTGATCCAGGGAAAGGCCAGGCTGGGTGACAACGAAAAGATGGAGTGGATAGCCTGTCCGGGTGAGAAAATGCCGTTTCCCTCCGGTATTTTCGATGTCGTATGTTTTCGCGGCTCCTTGCATCATATGGCCAATGAGCGGGCAGCCCTTGCAGAAGCCCATCGGGTATTGAAAACCGGCGGAACCTTGTTGCTTTCCGAACCCAATGATGACTCGATATTGCTGCGCTTGCCGCGGAGCATTGTAAACAGGCGAATGGCGCGCTTTGGTAATGATCATAAGGCATTCAGATCCAAACCCTGGTTGAAGACCATTGAAGCTGCGGGGTTCCGGATCAATGCGACAAAGTATTTTTCTTTTCTTTCCCAGCCCCTGTGTGGAATGAGTGATCTGCTGCCCGTCATGAAATGGATTCCCGCGGCGGAATCGGTGGCGCGTGGGCTCGTGGCTTTTGACGAAGTTTGCTCGAAAATCCCGCTAATCAGGAGTCAGAGCTTTGATTTGTTTGTAGCAGCAAGCAAGATAGATGATTTTGATGAAGCAGTGACACCTGTTATGACACCAGCCTGATTCCGGGTTTCCTGCTTGTTCCTGACAGTGCTGTCCTGACAATGGCTGACAGTTCTGACAGATACCTGACATAACTGTCAGCCTTCATCCGCATACTTCTCTGGTGTCGTCATAAAAATTATGTAATAAGTACTTCTACTTACCCTTAATGAGGTAGGTTGGCATGGAATCTGCTTATTGTTTAGGCGTCTCGCTATTCCGGAAGGGAGCCGATGTCGGCCCGGAATGTTTACAACCAGAATGTTTTACGACCTGGACAGTCGCATAACAATAGGGGAAAGTGCCATGTCTCTAGCGCAACGATTTCTTTCAACTGCAGTAACCGGGCTGATGCTCTGTACGCTGGTGTTGCTGGGTGTATCCAACGCCCAGGCCGCCCAGTCTGCCAACTGTTCGATTACCACCGTACCCAGCCCGGCGAAGATTGCTGTCGGTGGCTCAGTCAGTTTCACGGCACTGTCACGGGCAAAAGTCCATACAGCTTATTCATGGGCATTTGCCGGTGGTTCTCCTTCAAGCTCCAGTTCACAGAATGTGACTGTCAGCTATGCTGCTGCCGGTAACTTCCAGGCCACCCTGAATGGTCAGAATGACAAAGGTCACACCTGTTCTGCCAGCGTCACGGTGAACGTCACTGGAGGAACCACAACGACCACGACCACGACAACGACCACGACAACGGCACCGGCGACGACCACGACCACGGCTCCGGTAACGACCACGACCACGGCCACGGCGACGACCACGACAACGGCCACGGCGACGACGACCACGACAACAGGGACGGCAACCACCACGACAACACTGCCGCCACTGCCTCCACCTGATATTGGTCTGGACAATCCGCAGACCGATTTCAAGATCATGATGAACTACGAGCTGGGCATGCACTGCACCGGTTTCGAGTTTGCCTACTGCTGCGTGCTGCCGGTGTACAACTCCATCCTGGCGCAGGTGGTCAAGCCCAACACCATTGACCCGGATCGACAACGGTGATTATGCCCGCCTGATGGAAGGCGATCCGAACGAAGGCAAGGATGCGCTGGGACGCCAGACGGTACTGCGCGATCTGGAGCTGGACGGTAGCGGCAACTTCAAGAAATACGTGCTGAAGTACTGGCACGATGCGCAGCCGCGTAACGACGGCAACGGCAAGCGCCAGACCAGCACGCTGATCAGTGCGGTCGAGGGCAACTCGCTGATGGCCTGGAACACCACGTTCGACTCGGCGGCGCTGAATCCGGACGGTACCTTCGTGACCGGTTCCTACAACGGTGCCGACGGCGTGGTACTGGGTGACGGCGATCTGACTGATCCCACCGACAACTACCAGAATGCGGTGTGGAACCACCTGTACTTCTACGAGAATCTGGAAGGCAGCAACAGCACGGGTACCTCGGCGGATGCCGACAAGATCCGCCTCGGTGTCGACGGTATGGTTGCCTACCCGGCAGACTGTGGTCCGGCACTGCACCCGATGGGTCCGGTTACCGCGGGCGGTGCCCCCAACGACTGCGGCGGTTTCTCCAACGGCAACGTCCTGACCTTCTCCGGTGAACACGGCACGGTGGTGTTCACGCAGATGAAGGTACTGGAGAACCTGCCGATCATGCTGACCTCGCCGAACATCTGGGAGGCCCTGGGTCTGCCGCTGACACCGTTTGAGGACAGCATCGACTTCTTCGGTGATCCCGGACTGGTGGATGAGGACTCGGTACGTCCGTACGTGGCCATGAAGGCACAGATGTATCACTACGACGGCGGTGCCAACGAGCACGGCAGTGCTGGACGGCGCGGGTAATCCGGTGATCGGTTTCGGTACGGCACCGATCGACATCCCGAACTGCGAGCGTTGTCACTCGAATGCACCGATGACGCCGAACACGCCGAACGATGATCCGGCCCAGTGGGCACTGGTGCAGCAGGAGTACAACTTCTGGAGCGGTTACTACGGCATCGATACGGGTGCCGGTGACTCGGACTGGTACTCACGTCTGAAGAGTGCGGCCATCAGTATGCTGCACGGCCATGACGTCGAGCACGGCACGAGCTTCACGGCGAACTATCCGGGCGCGGATGTGGGTGGGGTAGCCCCGCAGAACACGCGTCTGGGTCACGAGAGTGTGATCTGCCAGAAGTGTCATGCGGATAACGTCATTGCGGTGGTTAAATCAGCGCACGCACAATGGCGAAGTCAGGTTATCAAGCCGGTGACCGAGGCGATCCATAATAATCACCGGGGCGTCAGTGAGGGTGGTGACATCGTCTTTGGCGACGGTGAGGGCCGTAATGGTGGTTGTCAGGGTTGTCACCCGGCGCACCGTTCCAGCGGCGACATGAGCGGCTACCCGATCACGCTGACTGGCGAGAACTTCTACGCCACTACGGATAACCGCGATGCCAACGGCGGCTGTTTCGTCGGCCGTGACGTGCACTCCAACCCGGGCAAGGATACCGACGGTGCCGAGACACCTGAGCACCTGAATCCGGTCGGCCAGTGGCTGTCGGACAACGTGTTCAACGACGGCAACAGTGTCAACGGCGGTCTGTGGTGCACCAACTGTCACCAGCAGCTGGGTCAGGAGATGTGGAAGGCTGAAAACGTGGAAGACCTGGTGATGCACAGCCGGGTGATGCATGGCCAACGTGCGTGAGCCGTGCCGGTGCTACGCTGGCGCGATGTGGCTGCAGCGGTCGGGTACTACCGACGGCACAGGCCATTTCCTGGCTGGATCCGAAGGACACCAATGCGGTGGATGACACCCACACCATCTGGAAGTCTGATCCGGGTCTGTGTAACTACGTGGCCGGTTACTTCGGCGTCATCCCGGTTGATCCGGCGCATGACGGCAACGTGGCCACGGTTGAGGTCAATGTCAACCAGTGCGGCAGCCTGCTCGACCGGTGGTGGTACCGGCCTGATCGACTGCGGTGCTGCAGTATCCGGGTGCCCCGGCGTTCCATATCTGCGGCAGCGTTGATGTTGACGGTGACTTCAGTGTGAATGCGATGGACTTCTGCACCACGCCGGATTGTGTGACGGCGGCACAGGCGACCCTGCCTGCGGGTTCGGTGGCGGTACCGGTACCGTTCTCGGCAGCGACCGACGGTCGTGATCACTGGCTGTCAGCGGGTGAGCCACACTGTGCGGACTGCCACGCGGCACCGTTCGTGGAGCAGAGCGGCAACATCAATGCCTACCCGCCGTTCAACTACCCGCGCAAGGCCTCGCTGATGCGTTACTCACGTGGTCACCAGGACATCAGCTGTCAGGGTTGTCACGAGTCGATCCACGGTCTGTATCCGGTGACGCCGGACATCGACACGACGTCGTACAAGCAGGCAGCGGCGCTGAACCATGACGGTTCGCATGGTCCGCTGAAGTGCGGTACCTGTCACCAGGTGAATGGTGCCGGTGTTCCGAGTCATATCGAGGATGGCCTGACGTACAACGGACAGCCGATCAAGGAAAACTACGATGCGGCGGTGTCCTGGATGCACACCTTCACGGCCGAGGCCGATGGACTGGATGATTACTGTCTGAACTGTCACCAGGATAACAGCAGTGAGATTTCCTCGACCAACAGGACCTGGACGGAGCATTCCTACAAGGGTCGCAGTTCTCGCGAGATGATGGACAAGGCGGAGATCGCAGTGCTGGGTCATGTCGGTGGTGATATCAATGCCGGTGAAGATCCGACCAACACGGTCTGTACCTCGTGTCACGGTGACCGTAGCAGCTCGCTGTCGCGCAGGGGCTGTACCACCAAGTGGAACAACCACCTGGTACAGGGACGCGCTTCCGAAGTGGCCTGGGAGTACATGTCCAACACCTATGCCGGCTCGAACTGCGGCTGGTAAGAAAGACGCCACCGGGGAGGAACTTCTCCCCGGTAGCTGACTCAAAGTTTGGGAGAGGAAGCTACTTCCTCTCCCTTTTTTTTGACTTTATTTTGACCTCGAACGCTACCGTTCTGCGGCGCCATTGGCGCAACAGTCTATTTGTATATTAGGATATATCGTTCACCTGACTTCGGAAAAAACAATCATGCGCCATAACAACATCAGCTTCACATGCCTGACACCGATCGTACTTGGACTGTTCCTGCTGGGAGGCTGCAGCGAACCGTCGAATGACACGGCGGCAAGCAGCGCGCCGCCAACCGCGGCTCCCATGTCACAGGCCGCGACGGCCGAGGAGTTCACCGACGTGGTGGCCACGGTGGAGGCGGAGGAGATCACCTTCAGCCTGCTCAATACCATGCTGAACAGTTCGGCCATGGTGGGCCTGTCGATTCCTGCACTCGGGACGCCGGAGCGCAATCAGACCATCATCACCCTGCTGGACAAGGCAATCAGTGCCAACCTGCTGTACCTCGATGCCTTGCAGAAGGGGGTTGATCAGCAACCGGTCTACCAGCAGGACATCCGTCGTTTTGAAGAGGCAGTCCTGGCGAGTCTGTACCGCTCAAAGATCCTCTACGGTGATATCCAGGTTAGCGAGGAAGAGGTCCAGGAGTCCTTCATGCAGCACGGCCAAGGAGGGGGATGAACTGACGGCGGACAGCAGGTTTGCCATCGAGGCCAGTCTGCGCAACGCCAAGCTGAATACCCTGAAAACCCGGCTGCGCTCACGTATTCGTGAAGGTGCAACCGTGGAGATAGAGCCTGATGTTCTCAACCCCGAAGGTGATGAGGCGCGCACGGAGGATACAGTCGTAGCAACGGTGGATGACACCACAATTACCTGGGGTGAAGTCAGCGAGTTGATGCGGGGTGCGGACAAGCGCGCTGAAAGTGCGGAATTCTTTCTCGATAGCGACACCGAGCGGCTCAAACGCCTGGATGTATACATCGATACCCGGGTGATGGCAATAAAAGGGCGCGCCGCCGGTCTGGAGTCGGATCCATCCTACGTTGAGCGGACTCGCGAATACCGCAAGACCCGCCTGATCAACCTGCATCGCAGTCAGCTGATACACGACTGGATGCCTACCGACGAAGAACTGAGAGTCTTTTTCGAGGCCAACAAGGACCAGATCAGCGTGCCGGAAATGCGCAAGGTACAGATGGTTGTGTTGAAGACGCAGGCGGAGGCCGAGGACATCAAGCAGAGAATCGATGCCGGTGAGCTGACGATGTTCCAGGCGGCCATGGAATATTCGATTGATCCCACCGCGAAGCAGACCCTGGGTGACATGGGTTGGGTATTGCACGGCAGCGGTTTCCCGGAGCTGGATGAATTTACCTTCTTCCTGGAACCCGATGTGCTGGGTGGGCCGGTGGAATCACCGGCTGGCTGGCACCTGGTGAAGGTGCTGGACGTGCAGGATGCCCAGCTGATTAACCTGGGCGAGCCGCAGACGCGCCGCATGACCTTGCGCCTGTACATGGGCGAAAAACTCGACAACTATGTCATCGGGTTGCGCAAGAACGATTTCAAGGTGGCCGTCAATCAAGAGGAGCTGGCACGCCAGTTCAAGCGTGAGGCCGAGTTTATTGCCGGGCTGACCGAAAAGGCCGCCAGGGAAGGATCGGTTACGTCCGAGCGCGAGGCGGACCTGAGGGAGATGATGGAGAAGGAGCAATAGCCGAAGCGATATTCTGATACTGCAACATCACGCGGGCAACACGCCCGCGAACCATTGCTTGATAAACTGCCCGGCCTGAACACAGGTCAGGCAGTTTGCATTTCGCCAGGTCAAGCGTTCCGTATGGATGCCGGTCATTGATATTCCGGCATTCATCCCGTGCTCCGTTTCCCCCTCTGCGCGGTCCGTCACGGCGACACGCTGTTGCCGCCCGGTATCCTGACGTTGCTGGCGTTGGAGTGACATCCCGTTATGTCTGCCATATCTGGCAGGCAATACTGACAAATCTGGCAGACAAAGATGTCATCAGGGGCAGCATCAGTATGTCTGGAATTACTGAATTACCGGATTCTGCCGTAAGTACATCTACTTATGTTGCTGGAAGGGTTCTGGAGCGAAATTTGCCTTTGCTGCTGTAGTTGGGAAATTTATCCCTATGGGAATAACTTCCCATATATGAGATGATGCTTTCAGTATTCAAGTACGGCATGTGTAAATTTGTGCAATTGGGGGAAGGGTAGCCATCCTTGGGAGGAACAGGAAATGAGACGAAAACTATCAATGTGGACCCGCTGTAGCGGCTTGCTGGTGCTGCTGGCGGGCGTGCTTGCCTTTTCGGGCAACGCAGCGGCTTCTTTTGACATCGACTCGGCCAGCTGGAGTAGTGGGAGGCTCAGTGTCAATGGCAGTTGCGACAGGAGCCGCAATTTCAGTGCAACCGTGACCAATGCTGACAGCGGTGCATATGTCGCTACCGACACCAGTTGCCGTTACCGCAAGTGGAGTGTGAGCAAATCCTATTCCAGTACTTCGTCCGTACCCTGCAAGGTTAAGGCTGTACAGTTCGATGGCAAGACAGATTTCAGGGATGTGAATAACGCCCCGTCCAATTGTGCTGGCGGAGGAACGACCACGACCACGTCAACGACGACGACAACGGCCGCGGTGACGACCACGACCACGCTGCCTCCGCCACAGGTGGATCTCCCGACGCAGACTGATTTCAAGATCATGATGAACTACGAGCTGGGCATGCACTGCACCGGTTTCGAGTTCGCCTACTGCTGCGTGCTGCCGGTGTATAACTCCATCCTGGCTCAGGTAGTCAAGCCTGCAGGCCCGGGTGGGCACGAGGACGAAGACTTTTCTTTCCCCGCGTTGCTGGAAGGCGACCCGAATGTTGGCAAGGACGGTCTCGGCCGCGAGACGGTGCTGCGCGACAAGTCGCTGGATGGCAGCAACAACTTCAAGAAGTACGTGCTGAAGTACTGGCACGACGCACAGCCGCGCAATGACGGCAATGGCAAGCCGCAGACCAGTACGCTGATCAGTGCGGTCGAGGGCAACTCGCTGATGGCCTGGAATACCACGTTCGATTCAGCGGCGCTGAACCCGGACGGTACCTTCGTAACCGGCCCCTACAACGGTGCCGACGATGTAGTGCTGGGTGACGGCGATCTGACCGATCCCACCGACAACTACCAGAACGCGGTGTGGAACCACCTGTACTTCTACGAGGACCTGGAAGGCAGTAACAGCACGGGTACCTCGGCGGATGCCGACAAGATCCGCCTGGGTGTTGATGGCATGGTGGCCTACCCGAACGACTGCGGTCCTGCGCTGCACCCGATGGGTCCGGTTACCACGGGTGGTGCGCCCAACGACTGTGGTGGTTTCTCCAACGGCAACGTGCTGACCTACTCAGGCGAGCATGGCACGGTGGTGTTCACGCAGATGAAGGTGCTGGAGAACCTGCCGGTCATGCTGACCTCGCCGAATATCTGGGAGGCCCTGGGCCTGCCGCTAACGCCGTTCGAGGACAGCATCGACTTCTTCGGTGATCCGGGACTGGTGGACGAGGACTCGGTACGGCCGTTCGTGGCGATGAAGGCGCAGATGTACCACTACGACGGCGGCAGCAACGGTACACCGGTGCTGGACAGCAATGGCGACCCGGTGATCGGCTTCGGTACGGCACCGATCGACATTCCGAACTGCGAGCGTTGTCACTCGAATGCGCCGGCTACCCCGAACACGCCGAACGATGATCCGGCCCAGTGGGCGCTGGTACAACAGGAGTACAACTTCTGGAGCGGCTACTACGGCATCGATACAGGCGCCGGTGACTCGGACTGGTACTCACGTCTGAAGAGTGCGGCCATCAGTATGCTGCACGGTCATGACGTGGAACACGGCACGAGTTTCACGGACAACTATCCTGGCGCGGATGTGGGTGGGGTAGCCCCGCAGAACACGCGTCTGGGCCACGAGAGTGTGATCTGCCAGAAGTGTCATGCGGATAACGTGATTGCGGTAGTGAAGTCGGCGACTCACAATGGCGGTCAGGTCATCCCGCCGGTGACGGAGGCGATTCACAATAACCATAAGGGCGTCAGTGAGGGTGGTGACATCGTCTTTGGCGACGGTGAGGGCCGTAGTGGTGGTTGTCAGGGTTGTCACCCGGCGCACCGTTCCAGCGGCGACATGAGCGGCTACCCGATCACGCTGACTGGCGAGAACTTCTACGCCACTACGGATAACCGCGATGCCAACGGCGGCTGTTTCGTCGGCCGTGACGTGCACTCCAACCCGGGCAAGGATACGGACGGTGCGGAGACACCGGTGCATCTGAATCCAGTGGGTACGTGGCTGTCGGACAACGTGTTCAACGACGGCAACAGCGTGAACGGCGGCCTGTGGTGCACCAACTGTCACCAGCAGTTTGGTCAGGAAATGTGGAAGGCCGAGGACGTGGACAGCCTGGTGCATGCCAGGCCGGGTGATGCGGGTCACGTACGTGAGCCGGCAGGCGGAACGCTGAACGATGTGCGGCTTGCGGTGAATGCAGCGCTGAACACCAGCTACACCATGAATCAGGTGAAGTCGTGGCTGGATCCGGCAGATCCGCTGGTCAACCCGACCTTCCCGGACGGCGGTTCGCGTACCGGTGATACCACTCATGACATCTGGAAGAGTGATCCGGGGCTGTGTGCCCACGTGGGCGTGCTGTTCGGCGACCCCGGCATTCCTGCGATGGACGGCAACGTGGCGACCATCGAAGTGGCCCTGCCGGGCCAGAGCTGCTCGACCGGGTTCGGCGTACCGGGACCGGATTGTGACGGCCAGAATGGATCGGACTTCCAGATCTGCGGTTCGCTGGACGGTGATGGCGACTTCAGTGTAAATGCCATGGATTTCTGCACCACGCAGGATTGTGTGGCGGCGGCGCAGGCGAAGCTGAGCAACTCGGCGGCGGTACCGGTGCCGTTCTCGGCAGCGACCGACGGTCGGGATCACTGGCTGTCAGCCGGCGAACCGCACTGTGCGGACTGTCACGCGGCGCCTTACGTGGAGCAGAGCGGCAACATCAATGCATTCCCGCCGTTCAACTACCCGCAGAAGGCCAGCCTGATGCGTTACTCGCGTGGTCACCAGGACATCAGCTGTCAGGGCTGTCATGAGTCGATCCACGGTCTGTATCCGGTGACGCCGGACATCGACACCACGTCGTATGCGCAGGCGGCGAGCCTGAACCACGACGGTTCACACGGTCCGCTGAAGTGCGGTACCTGTCACGCTGTGGACAGCAACGGCATCCCGACCTGGGTAGACAACCTCAGGTACAAGGGCCAGAGCATCGGCAGCAACTTCGACCGCGCGGTGAGCTGGATGCACACCTATACGGAAGAGGCAAGTCCCAGAAACGAGGTCTGCAAGAATTGCCACGGTGACGAGTGGGATAAGGTTAAGATCGACGAGGAAGAATGGCTGGAGCATACCGACAAGGGCCGTGTCTCTCGTGGCGCCATGGACAAGGCGGAAATCGATAAGACAGGGCACGTGTTCGGCGATCCCGAACCGAACCCGGATATCGGTTATAACGGTGTGAATCCGCTCACTACCGTCTGCCGCGGTTGCCACGGCGACGAGAGCAGCCATGTGCAGTGCAGTGGCTCGGACGGCAAGGAGTGGAAGGAGCACCTGGTCAAGGGTCGTGTCGCCGAGAAGGTGTGGACCTACGTGTCAGAGCTGAAGGCCGGCAGTACCTGCGGCTGGTAGCAGTAAATGTCACGGGGGCGTTCGCGCCCCCGTTGACCACAAATCAGGAGGAAGAGGGGAAGCGCAAGCTTCCCCTTTTTTGTGACAATCCGCGTAGGTTTCTCGCGCCGAAGGGCTGCGCTCCTACGGTGCATCCGGAGAGGGCAGGAGCGGTCTCCTGACCGCGATGGGGTTACAGGTAATTGCGCCAAAGGGCGGCGTTTATGCCCAGTGGGGTACTCCTACAGTGTATCCGGTGCGTGTAGGAGCGGTCTTCTGACCGCGATCATTCCTTCCCGCCGCTGACGATTGCGTGGAACTCCGCCATGTTGTCCTGCAGTCGCTGCCTGGCTAGCCGGTTTCGCTCCGCTACGAGTTGCGGCACCGTGGTGATGATCTTTTGCCCGGCCGCTGTGCTGTAGAAGGCGTTGATGGTTTCGAGTTCCTGCTCGTTGAATGCCTGCAGGTACATCTGGACAAGGTCCTCATGCAGGGCATTCCAGCCGATGTGCTGCTCCAGGAAGGCTGTGAGGTCATCGCGGCGCGGCGCCAGTTCGGGATTCTGTTGCAGTTGCAGCATGGCGACCGTCTGCACGCTCTCGTCGATTTTCTGCTGTAACCGGGTCAGGGTGAAGAGGTGCTCGACGGCGGCACGGTGCGATAGCGGCATCGGCGCTGGTGGCTTGCGGCGCCAGCCACGCCAGCAGCAGGGCGCCAGCAAGCCAGACGGGTTTATTCACTGGCGGTGTCCACCTCGGCAAGCAACTCCTCGATCAGCGATATGACTTCGGGGGTATCCCACTCCAGGTCACCCTGGACCCGGTAGCGAACCTGTCCCCGGGTGTCCAGCAGGAAACTGGTGGGCAGTACCTCGGCCCCCCAGGCGCTGAAGGTCCGTTTGTACGTGTCCAGCGGTGTTGGCAGGGTGAAGTCCACCAGTTTCGTGAATTTCCAGACATCGTAGCGCTTCTCACCGACATTTACGGCAAGAATCGAGAACGGTCTGTCTGCCAGTTTTGCCTGTAATTTTTGCAGGCCCGGCATCTCCTTGATGCAGGGCGGGCACCAGCTGGCCCAGAAATTCACCAGCACCACCTTGCCGCGATAATCCGCCAGGTCATGTACTTCGCCGCGGGTGTCAGCCAGACTGAGTTCAGGCGTTTCTCCGGCATCGGGGTAGGGCATCAACTCGCCGGCGCCGTGCGCGCCTGGAGCATAAAGTGCTGCCATCAGGTAAACGGCTGTAATCAGCAGGATAAGGTGGCGGCTAATGTCCGCTGTCCGCTTGCGCATTGTCTTGACCGGTGGTTGCATGGATATGGCAGTTTGTATTGATAGGCTGATTTACGATACTGGATGCTGTTTCAAAATGCATCCCGGTCAACTGTCGTGCCGCCGCAGAACTCTATGCTAGACTCTTATGAACCATTGCCTGCAGGCATTCAGACCTGTAGACAACACATACAACAGGCAGGTTCAAATGCGACTCAAACTCATACCCTTGCTGGCACTGGCCAGCGCGACCGTACTGCAACTCGCCCATGCAGCGGATCCCTCCAGCTTCACGCCACCGGATCTTGAGGGATTTACCATGCACCGGGAAAATGATGCAGACGGGGACGGTGACAAGGTCAACGAGACCCACGTCAAACACTATCTGAACGACAACGGTGACAGCCTGGTCAGCATGTCCATCGAAGGCGTGGTCTGGGCCTGGAGCCTGGACACGCGTGACAATGATTCCGGGGTGCATAACTACGTGATTCGGGACAGTAATTGTGACGGGGTATTCGATGAGGTTTACAGCCTGGATGATAAATTCTACGTTCCCGATTGTCTGAAATAGGTTTTTCCCAGGCCGATCCCGGGTGGCTGGTCCCGGCCGGTTGACAAGCGCAGGATTACGCCCTAGCCTCAGGTTACACCAGCAAGTAACAGTTTCATCCCCGGGGGCGGGGCCAATTAGAAGGATTTAGCAATGATTACCTACGACGAATTACATACCCAGAACCACACCATCACTGAACTCTCCAACGTCCTGCTGTATCTGTTCAAGGAACGCTCCATGTGCGATACCGGGACCTGTTGTGAGTTGTTCTACCGCTACATGGGCAAGGTCAAGGAGCACATCGACCTGGTGGACACCAACATGTACAGCAAATTGCTGTCGCATAACGATCACGATATCCAGAAGCTTGCGCGCAATTTCATGTCGGGTTCCCAGGAAATCAAGCGCATCATGCAGTCCTACACCAAGGAGTGGTGTCCCAAGAAGCGCGGCGAGACGCTGGCGATTGCCGAGCATGACCGCTTTCTGAAGGATTCCGAGGAGATGTTCGAACTGGTGCTGCAGCGCATCCAGATGGAGACGGAAAAGCTCTACCCGCTGATCCGTGAACTCAGTGGAGACCACAAAAACGTTGCGTGACGGGTGACGGATGACGAATCACCGGGTGCGTCAGGGGAACCCTGATTTATTCATGTAGGTTGGGCTGAGCCTGCGAAGCCCAACGAGCGGGAATCCCGCCGGTCCTGCCATGTTGGGCTTCATGTTGTTTAACCCAACCTGCGGTTCTGGCTGCCCGCCGGACACATTAAATAAAATACGAACTGTCCTGGGTGCTGTAGTTCTTCATGCGACCCATTTCGTCGAGCAGTGTCAGCAGGAGGGCGCGGGCCGGGATTCTGCCCAGTCCGCCGGACAGACACTGCGTTTCCCCGAATTCACGGCACAGGTCGCGGCGACCTGCCGGAGCGCACAGTATTGAGGGTACCGGGTCGCCGCAATGGCGGCCGGAGTTGCTGTCTGTCGAGTGGTCGGCACTCACGCCGATCACGATGTCCTGCAGCAGCAGCGGGGCAAGTGCGGCGTCTACCTTTTCCAGAAAGGCCTTTTTCCCCTCCGGGTCGCAGTCATGGGAGAAAATATCCGGTGCCTTGATGTGCAGGAATACCAGGTCATGATCCTGCAATGCCGTCAGGGTGGCGGCAACCTTTGACTCGAGGTCGGTATCTGACATCGCGGTGAACTCGGGCTTGCAGATGACCGCGAAGTTGGACAGCTGCGCGAGCCCGATAATGGTACTTTCGCCGGCAACGAGGGCAGTGCTCAGCCCGATATGGTGAATGATGTTGTGTAACTTGCTGATACTCCCGGAGCCGCGGGTAATGATGCCGTTGGCGGGCGGGAGTCCCTGCTGGAGGCGTTTCCGGTTTACCGGGTGCTCCTTGAGGCGATCGTAGGCGAGCCGGATAAATGTATTGATCGCGTTTGCCGTCTGTTCTCCCAGCGGGTTATCCATGTCCAGGGCATGACAGGCAAGCACGTGGCCGTTTTGTGCGCCGGAGCCCGGGTCCGTGTCGCTGACAACCGGCAACGGTCCCGGCCCCGACAGGCGCATCACGGCACGGTGCCCGGTAGCCGGCCGCACACTGGCTGAAAATCCGTCTTCCAGTGTGATTTCCTGCAGCGCCTCCGCGAGCTCGCGGGTACCTTCGTGGATGCGTCCTGCACGACGGTCGATGATCTTGAGGCCGTCTGCATCCGGCCTGAGCGTGGCAAAGTTGCAGCGCAGGGCGATATCGCCGGGCATTACCGGCAGACCGGTGCCGGCCGCCTCGACCGGCCCCCGCGGCAGGTTATAGGCATCGCGGGTATTGATGCCAAATAAAACACCGGCTCCGGTATGGGTGCTGACCGGCACCCCCGGATACAGGGGATCAACCAGTCCGCAGCGACCCCTGGAGACCAGCTCATCCATGTTTGGCGTGTGCGCCGCTTCCAGCGGGGTGGCGCCATCGAGACCCGGAATGGGCCGGTCACCCAGCCCGTCGAGTATAATGATCAGGCCCTTGCGCTGTGTCATGAAAAGACTTCCTGTGCGGATCCGGTGAAATCCTGCTGCAGCTTCTCGATCGTAATACGCATGATTTCGCTAAAGACCTTGTCCTTGTCGCTGTTCACCACGATGGGGATATTGGCGCGGTCGGCTTCGGACAGCAGGTGTGACTGCAGCCGCCAGATCTCATCGAAATGCTGGAGATAGCGTTCCGACCGTCGTTGCGGGACGTTGGTGCTGCGGCCGCGGATCCTGCCCTGCAGCCACTTGCGTTTCAGTACACCCAGCATGACGGGGACCAGAACCTCGTCACCGCTCGGGCCGAGCGTTTCCCTGAGTTTTTCCACGAACCCCGGATGGATATGGACACCTTCCAGGATCAGCGAAACGCGCTCGCGCAGGGCTCGCTGGATAACCGCCCCGATGGCCACCGAGAGCAGGTCCGCCTGGCTGAGATAACCATGGACCAGTTGGGCGTCCGAAACCTCGGCGCCTTTTTCGGGATGGCCGGGCAGCGCCGTCCAGGCGGTAAAGGACGAGGTGTGCAGGACCGGCATAAGCTGTTTTGGCAGCATGGTGCGCATCACCTCGCGCAACATGTCGGTCGACTGGGTGCGGACGATATCCAGCCGGTTGGCCAGCATGGTGGCCGTGGTGCTTTTGCCGCATCCCGCCGTGCCGCCTATCAGGAATATTATCGGGCGGCCGCTGTGGGCGAAGTCCCGCCAGACCAGCCAGCGCTGGGCAACGGCAGGCCCCAGTTCACGGGATTGGCGCAGGTATCGGTAGGTCAGCAGCCCCAGGCGGCGTGATGTGATTTTCTCGATGTGCCTGTCGGTCAGGTGCTTGTGCAGCAGGGCAACGAAATTGCTTGCCTCGTTGCCTTCCAGACCGATGGTCTCCAGGCAATGCTGGTATTCCAGCCTGGAAAAGGGCGTCAGGTGACCGTCGCGCTGTTCCACCATGATGGTATAGGGCAGGTTATGTTCCAGGTAGC
This sequence comes from uncultured Gammaproteobacteria bacterium, assembly GCA_963701455.1. GTDB lineage: Bacteria > Pseudomonadota > Gammaproteobacteria > UBA9214 > UBA9214 > UBA9214. The sequence goes on along the minus strand of CAVPAE010000001.1, from coordinate 94,975 downwards.
GGTTGGCTATCGCGTCTCCCCGGGTTGCCTGCAGGCGCTTGAGTACCATCTTGTGCAGGGCGTGGTTGGTGATCAGCGGGGCATCACCCAGGTCGGAACGGATATCCGAGGCGAAGCGGTACGCCTCCTTGAAGGACAACCCCGCGTCCTGCAGGGAACGGATCAGGATACCGCGTAAAAACGGGACCTTGGTATGTTCCTCGGGATCCTCAACCAGAATCTTCGCCATGCTTGCCCCCGCTTTTCGCGCTATGCACCAAAGTGCTTAACATCAGCATTAGTATAAATGATAATTATCGTTTAATGTTCCGGTTGCTTTCAGCAAGGGCTTGAACCGCGAAATTTCTGTGCGCAGGCGTGGTCGGGGGAGAAAGACACAAAATGAAGGAGTACGGCATGTTCAGAACAGCAGAACTCGGGCAGAAGGTATCGAAAGCCGAGTACCGGGAGCGGGAACCGCTGCTCAGGCAGGAACTCCTCGAGGTGCAGCAACAACTGCGTGAGGCCGGCAGTTGCCCGGTGATTATCCTGTTTGCCGGCGTCGACGGGGCCGGAAAGGGCGATACCGTCAACATCCTCAATGAGTGGATGGACCCGCGCTGGCTGCTGACCACGGCCTACGACGATCCTTCCGACGAGGAGCGGGAACGTCCCGAATACTGGCGTTTCTGGCGTCACTTGCCGCCGAAGGGACGCATCGGGCTGTTCCTCAGCGCCTGGTACTCGCAGCCGATCCTGGATCGTGTTTACGAGAAAGCGGACGAATCGACCTTCAACGAGCAGCTGGACCGCATTCTCTCCTTCGAAAAGGCACTGGCCGACGACGGTGTGCTGATACTCAAGTTCTGGATGCATCTCGGCCACGATGCCCAGGAGAAGCGCCTGAAGAAACTCGAGAAGGACCCGCTCACCAAGTGGCGGGTCACCCCGCGTGACTGGGACCACTGGCATATCTACGACCGCTTCGAGTCCGCCGCGGAGCGCATCATCATGCGCACCAGCACAGGCACGGCATCCTGGACTATCGTCGAGGGCATGGACCCGTGTTACCGCAGCCTGACCGTCGGCACCATCGTGCGGGATGAAATCCGCAAGCATCTGCAGCGCATCGAGCAGCAGCAGCAACAGCAACAGCAACAGCTGGATACGCCGGCACCAGTGGAGTCCGCCACGGAGGCTGATGCTGAGGGAAACCCGTTGCCGCCACTGCCGGTCGCAACCGTACTGTCACGGCTGGATATGTCCCTGCATGTCACCAAGGCGGACTACAAGAAACAGCTGCAGCAATGGCAGGCAAAACTGAACCAGTTGCACCGCAAGGCGCTGAAGAAAAAGGTCTCCGCGATCCTGGTGTTCGAGGGGGCCGACGCGGCAGGCAAGGGCGGGGCGATCCGCAGGATTACGGCTGCCCTGGATGCGCGGCACTACCAGGTGATTCCGATCGCCGCGCCGACGGACGAGGAACGGGCGCAGCATTACCTGTGGCGCTTCTGGCGGCACCTGTCCCGGGCGGGACGCATCAGTATTTTTGACCGCAGCTGGTACGGGCGCGTACTGGTCGAGCGTATTGAGGGTTTTGCCACCGAGCCGGAATGGCGTCGTGCCTATGCGGAGATCAACGACTACGAGGAACAGCTGACCGAACACGGCATCGTGCTGCTGAAGTACTGGATCCATATCAGCAAGGAAGAACAGCTGGAGCGTTTCAGGTTGCGGGAGCAGACTCCGCACAAGCAATGGAAGCTGACCGATGAAGACTGGCGCAACCGGGAAAAATGGGAGGACTATGAACTGGCCGTCAATGACATCGTGGAACATACCAGTACCCAGAGTTCTCCCTGGGTGCTGGTCGAGGGTAATGACAAGCGCTTTTCCCGCATCAAGGTGATTCAGACATTCTGCGAGCGGCTGGAAGCCGCGCTGGCAGAAAAATAGCATGGGCAGGAAAGTATGCGCCAGCAACTACAAGCAATCCGGTGTCATCCCTTATCGCAAAAGGCAGGGAAAGATCGAGGTTATGCTGATTACCTCGCGCAACAAGGGACGCTGGATCATCCCCAAGGGTGTCATCGAGTCTGATCTCAATCCACGGACCTCTGCCGCCAAGGAGGCCTTTGAGGAAGCCGGGGTGCAGGGCGACGTGCACAACAAGCTGCTGGGCATATACAAGCACCGCAAGTGGGGCGATGTCTGCACGGTCCAGATCTACGCCATGAAGGTCAGGAAGGTCCACCGCAAGTGGGACGAGACCGACCGGGAGCGGGAGTGGCTGAGTCTCAAGGATGCCCTCAAGCGCTTGCGCAGGGACGATCTCAGGCGTGCCATGCAGCGTCTGCCACGTGTCGTCAGATAAACCGCGGCGTTGATATCGGCACAGGGTTCGCTGTGCAGCGGTCCGTGCGTTCAAAGCAGGATTCTTTTTTACACCAGCCCGGGGTATTTGCATTTCACTTGATCTGTATCAATAGATTGTTACGGTTTTGTTACTAGATTCCGTTAGTCATAATCAGTCCGCCCCCGCAGAATCGCGGACGTCACCAGGGATAAGCAACTATGTCATCGACCAATCCATTCGGGAGTCTGTTCGGCAAGTCTCCGTTCTCAGCCCTGCAAAAACACATGCGCGTGGTACTGGAATGCGCGCGTGAAGTACCACCCTTGTTCGAGGCCCTTGCCGCGGGCGACCAGGACAGGGTGACAGCCTGCAAAAACAGGATATTCGAGCGGGAGGCCGAGGCCGACCGTATCAAGAATGAAATGCGCGGGGCCTTGCCCAAGAGCCTGTTCATGCCGGTCGACCGGCGCGACCTGCTGGAGGTCCTGCAAATGCAGGATTCCATCGCGGATACCGCGCAGGATATCGCGGGCATGCTGATCGAGCGGCGCATGGAGATACCGGAATTCATGCAGGAGGACATGCTGACGCTGGCGCGCCGCTGTCTGGATACCTGCGAGCAATCGGCGCAGATCATCGAGGAACTTGATGAATTGCTGGCCATGGGCTTCCGCGGTCGCGAGGCGAATCGCGTCGAGGAGATGGTGGAGAAGCTGAACCTGATCGAGGACGACACCGACGAACTCGGCATCAAACTGGCACGGCAGTTGTTCGAGCATGAGGACGAGATGAAGCCGGTCTCGGTCATGATGTGGTACCAGCTCATAGAGTGGGTCGGCGACCTGGCGGATTATGCAGAAAAAGTCGGGGATCGGCTGCGACTGCTGATCGCGCGCTAGCTGCTGCGACCGGCAGGGGAGAAGGGCGGACAATGCCGCTACTACACGGCGAAGTCTCAACCGGCTTAACGGTTTATTAATCCTGGGATAGAAACATGGAAATCATAACTCAATACGGCTTCGTCTTTATCGCACTGGCGGTTGTATTTGGCGTATACATGACCTGGGGTATCGGCGCCAACGACGTCGCCAATGCCATGGGTACCTCGGTCGGTTCGGGCGCGATCAGTATCAAGCAGGCGATCCTGATTGCCGCGATCTTTGAGTTCGCCGGTGCCTTCATTGCCGGCGGCAATGTTACCGCGACCATCCGCAAGGGAATTATCGATCCAGCCTCCATTGTCAACAGTCCGGAGATACTGGTCTTCGGCATGCTGGCGGCGCTGCTGGCGGCAGCCGTCTGGCTCATGATCGCCACCACCCGCGGCTGGCCGGTCTCGACCACGCATTCCATCGTGGGTGCCGTTATCGGCTTTGCGGTCGCGGGTATCGGTCTCGATGCCGTGGCATGGGGCAAGGTGTCGCAGATCGCTGCCAGCTGGGTAGTGTCGCCGCTGATCGGCGGGGTCATCGCCTTCGTGCTGATGCTGAGCATCCGCCGCCTGATTCTGGATACGGAGCACCCGTTCGAGAGTGCCAAGCGCTGGGGGCCCGCCTACGTGTTCCTGGTCGGCTTTACCATCTCCCTGGTTACCCTGTTCAAGGGGCTGAAACACCTGAATATCGAGCTTTCGGCTAATATGAGTTTCGTCGTGGCCGGGCTGTTTGGTCTGGCGCTGGCCTTTGTCGGCTGGCTGATGATCCGGCGGGTGGTGGTAGATCCGGGTGCCGACAAGGACTTCCACTATGCGAGCGTGGAGAAGGTGTTCGTTCCCATGATGTTGTTTACGGCCTGTGCCATGGCATTTGCGCACGGTTCGAACGATGTCGCCAACGGCATCGGCCCGATGGCCGCGGTGGTCAGTATCGTCCAGTCGGGTGGCGAAGTGGCGCAGAAGGCGGCGCTGCCGCTGTGGATCCTGGTGCTTGGTGGTACCGGTATCGTCGTGGGTCTGGCGACCATGGGCTACCGGGTCATGCAGACCATCGGCACCAATATCACCGAGCTGACCCCGAGTCGCGGCTACTGCGCAACCCTGGCAGCAGCTGCCACGGTCGTGCTGGCCTCACGCACCGGCCTGCCGGTATCGACCACGCACATCGCGGTGGGTGCGGTCATCGGCGTCGGTCTCGCACGCGGCATCGGCGCCATTGACCTGCGGGTCATCGGCGGCATCGTGGTGTCCTGGGTGATTACACTGCCAGCAGGCGGTATTCTGGCCGCGCTGTTCTTCTTCACCCTGAAGGGCATATTTACCTGAAATTGATAGCCAGCCCGGGTTCCCGCCGGGAACCCGGTGTTGCTACGGCAGGTGTTCACAGCCCGTTACTGCGCCGGACTTTCTGGCGTAATCTCCTTAACCACGTTTGATTTCATGGTGCTGCGTTGGCGGAACGCCGGTGGCGTTCGGTCCCGTCCGGGTTGTGCACGGCCAGTTGTTTGGCGGTTATTCTCCTGTCTCAGCGACAACCCTTTGCGGCGGAAAGCGGCAGGTGAAGGTGCTGCCACCGCCCACCTTGCTGCTGATTTCCAGTTTCGCGTCATGACGGTCAAGGATGTGCTTGACGATTGCCAGTCCCAGTCCGCTGCCACCGGTATCTCTTGAGCGGCTGGGATCGATGCGGTAGAAGCGTTCGGTCAGGCGCGGTATGTGGCGTGCCGCAATGCCTTCGCCGCTGTCTGTGACGCTTAAACTGGCGCCATCCCGGTTCGAATGCCAGCGCACCCGGACTTCGGACCTGGGTGGCGTGTGGCGCACGGCATTCGTCACCAGGTTTGCAAAGGCCGTGCGCAGTTCCCGGTTGTCGCCGAGCAGGCAGGCGGGGGATTCAATTTCCAGCGCTACGACATGGCGGTCGCTGCCGCTCAGGGCGCGCGCTTCTTCGACGATCGTCTCAAGCATGTCTGCTACGTCAACAGGCTCGGCGTGCCCCGATTCCTGCTGCGATTCCAGCTGTGACAGGATCAGCAGGTCGGCGATCATTTCGTTCATGCGCTGCACCTGCTGCTGCATCAGCTGTGTGGGCCGCTGCAATTCGGGGCGGTCACGGCTGTCCCGTCCCAGCTGTTCCGCGAGACCGGATATGACGGTCAGCGGGGTGCGCAGTTCATGCGAAATATTGGCCACGAAGTCGCGTTTTGTCGTGTCAAGGTGATACTGGCGGGTGATTTCCCGTACTACCAGCAGGTGCCGGCCGGATTCATCGTCCGGCGATATGACCATGAGTGACAGGATTCTTGCCCGGTCAACCGGCGCGTTGCATACCAGTGGCTGGGTGAAATCTGCCCTGGCCATGTATTCCCGGACAAGCGGGTCCGGGATGAGTGCCGTCAGTGTGCTGCCGGCTGCCGCTGGCCATACAATACCCAGCAGGCTTGCGGCCGCCGGGTTTGACCAGGTGATACGGCCTGTCGGGTCCAGGGTAATGACGGCATCGGGCAATGCATTGATGGTGCTGCGAAAACCGGCCGCAAGGCTTTCGAGTTCCCCGCTGCGTTCGCGATCTTCCTTTAGCCGGGACTGAATCGCAGCGCTTGCCTCGCGCCACAGGCCATAGGGGTGTGGTCCAGCAGCCTGCGGGTGCGTCAGCAATTGCGGCAGTCGCAGCAGTTGATAGAGGTGCCAGCCAAGGTAGCCCAGCAGGCCGGCCAGCAGGCAGGGTAATGTCCAGCCCGTGAGCGTGCCGGCCAGTACAGCCACGAGAATGCTCCCCAGCTGCAGCGCCAGTTCTTCTTTCCAGGCATTTCGCATGCCCGTTATCATACGCCAGCGGGGCAAAACACAGGACTGCCATGCAGCCAGTTCGGTAGCCCGGATGCAGCGAACGCCCACAGGGAGAAGGTGAGACCGAGACTGGCCCGGGCCATGTAAGGTGATAGGGCACCAAAAGTAGGCGCCTTAGGCGATGCAGGAGCAATTGCCGACGACTACATGGATGTAGGAGGTAGAGTACCAAAAGTAGGCGCCTTTAGGCGACGCATGGAGCAGTTACCGAGCGGAATCCGGGGATGGTAATGGATTCCACGAGCTATATATACTGCAGCGCTGTTATTCCAGCGCCGAAAACCGGTAACCGGCACCCCGCACGGTCTGGATCAGGCGGTCATAGCCTGAGGGTTCCAGGGCCATCCGCAGACGCCGGATATGGACGTCCACGGTGCGCGCCTCGACGTAGGTACCGCTGCCCCAGACCAGTTTGATCAGTTCCTTGCGGCTGTAGACCCGGTCCTGATGTTTCAGGAAGAACAGCAGGAGTTGATACTCCATTGGGGCCAGTTCCAGGGTTATGCCCTTGATGCTGACCCTGTGGCTGGTCGGGTCGAGCTGCAGTTCACCGAAACCATGAACTTCGTCCCTCGTGTCACGGCTGCTGCGGCGCAATACGGCGTGGATACGCGCCAGCAGTTCACTGATAGAGAACGGTTTGGAAACGTAATCATCGGCCCCGGCCTCGAGTGCGGCGACCTTGTCCTCTACCTGGCCGCGCGCGGTCAGCATGATGATCGGGATCGCCGGCTGGCTGGTATCCATGAACAGCGCACGGGCGAATTCGTACCCCGATTGTCCCGGGAGCATCCAGTCCAGCAGGATCAGGTCCGGGTGTGCGGCTTCGATGGCGCGTCTTGCTTCAGTCGCGCTACCGGCTTCCTGTACCTTGAAACCTGCGCCGCTGAGTGCCAGCTGCAGCATTTCACAGATCGCGGGATCATCATCGACTACAAGGATCGTGCTCATGGTCTGTCTTTGGTGGTCGCAGCCCGGTGTTCGTGTCGGGTAAGGCAGGATCGACACGCAGCAAGGGGGCGTGCCGGCTTAATCAGCCGTAGCGACCTTCGATATAGTTCGCGGTTTCCTGCTTTTCCGGGGTCACGAACATCTTATCGGTCGCGGTATGCTCCACGACCTTGCCCATCAGCATGAAAATGCATTCCTCGCTGGCGCGCCGTGCCTGTGCCATATTGTGCGTGACGATGAGGATGGTGTATTTACCGCGGAGTTCCCAGATCAGTTCTTCCACGGCCTCGGTGCCCTTGGGGTCAAGCGCGGAACAGGGTTCGTCCATCAGCAGCAGCCCGGGCTTCACCGGCAGCAACCGTGCGATGCAGAGTTTCTGCTGCTCTTCCAGGGAAAGTTCCGTGGCCTTGCTGCCCAGCTTGTCCTTGACCTTGTCCCACAGCAGCACCTGCTTGAGTGCATCCTCGGCAATGTCATCCTGCTTGCTGCGCGAGGTGCGCTTGCCCGGGGTATGCAGGTTGTAGCCGAACAGGACATTGTCGCGAATCGAGATCGGCAGGGGGTTGGGGCGCTGGAATACCATGCCGATCTGTTTGCGCACCTGCACCAGTTCCACGCCGGGATCGTAGATATTGTTATCGAAGACATTGATCTTGCCGTCGATCCTGACGTAACCGAGGCGCTCATTAATGCGGTTGATGCTGCGCAGAAAGGTCGACTTGCCGCACCCGGAAGGGCCGATCAGCGACGTGATGATGCCGTTCTTGATATCAAGGTCGACATCGAACAGCGCCTGGAAAGTGCCGTACCAGAGATTCAGCTTCTCGGTATGGATGGCGTAATCCGGCTGCTTTTCAACGATTGCCTGGCTGCTTGTGTTCATCATTGTATCCGGTTTGTCCAACTTTAGATTGAGTGGCGCCTGGAGGCGTGCAGCGGGTTTTCCGGGGAGTTGTCCCTGGCGAAAACAGGCTTTACCCGAAGCGTCCCTCCACGTAATCCCGTGTCCTGGTGTCCTTTACCTCACCGGTGAACAGGTCTTCGGTTTGGCCGATCTCCACGCACTCGCCGTTCAGGAAAAACGCGGTGCGACTGGCAAGACGTCGCGCCTGCTGTACCAGGTTGGTGACCAGGATGATCGTCATTTCATGCTTCAGTTCCTTGAGGACATCCTCGATGCGCATGGTCGTGACCGGGTCGACCGCGATGGAGAATTCGTCCAGCATCAGCACCTCCGGCTCCTGGGACAGGGCGCGGGCAATCGTCAGGCGTTGCTGCTGGCCGCCGGAGAGCAGGCTGCCGAGTGAGTTCAGGCGGTCCTTGACCTCGTCCCAGAGGGCGGCGCGGGTCAGGCAGCGTTCGACGATGACGTCGAGTTCCGCCTTGTCATTCAGGCCGGACAGGCGCGGCGCCAGGGCGACGTTGTCGTAGATGGTCATCGGCAATCCGACGGGCAGGGGAAAGACCACGCCGATGCGCGAGCGCAGGGCATAGACGTTTTTCAGGTGGCGAACGTCGCGGCCATTGAAAAGGATTTCCCCCTCGACATGCATGCCGGAATTGAACATGTCCATGCGATTGATCGACTTCAGGAATGAAGTCTTGCCGGCATTTGCCGGGCCGATGATGCCGAAAATTTCGTGCTCGCGAATCTCCAGGCTGACATCGCCGAGCGCGACTGTGCTGCCGTAGCGTATTGTCAGGTCCTTCACCGCAAGCTTGATTGCAGCCGGATCAGCACCGGCTGCCGGTGTTGTCTGCGCGGGTTGTGCTGCTGTTACCATTTCTTTTTCCCTCGCAGGTAGGTGCGAAACGCGATGGAGAGGCTGTTCATCAGCAGCACCATGGCAATCAGCACCAGGGCAACGCCGTAAGGCAGGTTTTCGGGGACGTTCGGGACCTGCGTCGCGACCACGAACAGGTGCAGTGACATCGCCATGGTCTGGTCAAATATTCCCTGCGGCAGGAAGGGGGTGAAGAACACGGCGCCGGTAAACATGATGGGCGCCGTTTCGCCCGAGGTGCGCGACACTTCGAGGATGACACCGGTGAGGATGCCGGAAATCGCATTCGGCAGCACCACGCGGTGAATCGCCTGCCAGCGGGTGGCGCCCATGTTCCAGCAGGCCTCGCGAAAGGCATAGGGTACCGCCTGCAGGGATTCTCGGGTTGCGACGATCACCACCGGCAGGGTCATGATCGCCAGGGTCAGGCTGGCGGCGATAATGCTGGTGCCGAAACCGAAATACAGTACGAAGGCGCCTACGCCGAACAGGGCGTGCACGATCGACGGCACACCGGCCAGGTTGATGATGGCGAGGTTGATGATGCGCGTGAACCAGTTATCTCCGGCGTATTCGCTGAGATAAATGGCCGCGGCAATCCCCAGTGGCACTGATACCAGCAGTGCTACCGCGACCAGCCAGATGGTCCCCAGCAGGGCAGGGAACAAGCCACCCGCGGTCATGCCGTCGGTGGGACTGGTAAACAGGAAGTCGATGGAGATTGCCGAACTGCCCTTGATGATCAGCATGCCGAGGATCAGCAGGACCGGGATGATCAGCAGCAGGGTCATCATCAGGAACAGCAGCCTGTACAGCTTCTGCACCCGCTTGTTTTTTAGATTGAGTTCAGATGCCTCGAACATGATAACTACCCCTTGCGCACGCCGCGTACGACGAGGTCGGCGGTAAGGTTGATGACAAAGGTGATCAGGAACAGGAAGATGCCGATGGTGAACAATACCTGGTAGTGATCCGATCCGACCGCGGTCTCGCCGAGTTCTGCCGCGATGGTTGCGGTCAGGGCACGTACCGAGTCAAAGATGCTGCCCGGCATATTGATTGAATGCCCGGTCGCCATCAGTACCGCCATGGTTTCCCCGAAGCCGCGGCCGACGCCGAGCAGGATCGCGCCCAGCAGGCCATTCTTTGCTGCCGGCAGCACCGTCTTGAAGATCATCTGCCAGCGAGTGGCACCCATGGCCTCGGCGGCTTCCCGGTAGCGGTCCGGTACGGCCTTGAGGGCGTCCTCGGCAATGGACGTCATGATCGGCGCCGCCATCAGGCCGAGGATAATGCCGGCATTGAGCACATTCAGTCCGACCGGGACATCGAACGCATCGATGATCAAGGGGTTCATGATGGTCAGCCCGATGAAGCCCCATACGACCGAGGGGATGGCTGCCAGCAATTCGATCAGGATCTTGAGTGTTTCCCGGGTCTTGCCGGTGGCGAATTCCGCGATGAAAATGGCAGCGCCAAGCGAGAACGGGATGGCGACCAGCATGGCCAGACCGGTCACGCTGGCGGTGCCGGCGATCAGCGCCAGGATGCCGTATTCAGGGTCGTCCTCATCGGCAGGATACCAGTAGGGACTGGTGAAGAACTCGGTGAAGTCAAAGCGGTCGAGGAGGAATCCCATTCCTTCCTTGGTGACGAAGACAAAAATACCGACGACGAAGATGATGGCCGAGATGCCGCCGATGAAAACCAGCACCTGCACCAGCTTGTCGATAAACCAGTCGGCGTTGCGGCGGTCAAAGTCCGCGGTCATGCCTTTCGTGGTGAGCGGGGTGCCCGGCATTATGGAGCCCCCTCGCCACGCAGCAGTTCCATCAGGTCGCGAATCTGCACGGCCATGTCGCGATAGATATCTTCCAGCCAGGCCTCAAAAGCCGCGCTGTCACCCTGCGCCGGGGCGGGAGCGATGTCCCACTCCAGCGGTGTGGTATGGAACGGAATCTTGTCAAAGTACGCGGATACCGGTCCCTGCAGACTGACAATGATATGCTGGTGGGTAAGCTCCAGCGGCGTCAGGTCCAGGGGTGCGGGTTTCGCGTCTTCCAGGCTGACGCCATGCCGATCCAGAAAGCCTGACATGGCGGTATTCAGGCTGGCGGCAGGTTGTCTGCCACCGCTGGTATAGACCCCGCTGGCGGGGAAATTCTTGCGTGCGATGGCTGCGGCCATCTGGCTCTGGCAGCTGTTGTCTTCATCGACGAACAGGATGTTGTAGATCTTCGGTGCCTTCATGTCGCCGGTGGCAGCAAACACGGTTTCTTCGCAGAGATTCTTGGCCTGGTCGGCTACCCGTTTCAGCTGGGTGAAAACAGCGAAGATTGTCAGCATGTTCTTGACGGCATCACGCTCGTCATTGGCCATGAGCTCCGCGTAGACCAGGTCCAGGTCATTTTCCATCTGCTCTTCCAGAACCATGGTGGCCCTGGCCTTGTCGGCATTGAGCTCGTTGAAGGACTCGATAGCCTGCCGCAGCATGATCTGGGTCTCGTTGCCGACCCGTTCCAGTTCCGCTGCCAGCGGACCGCCTGGCGGGGTGGATAACTGCAGGGCTTCGCGGGCGATGGTGACTGCATAATCGCCGACGCGTTCCAGCTCGATATTGGCCCGGATTACCGACGACAGCATCCGCAGGTGCCCGGCACTCGGCAGGTGCAGGGCAATGAAGCCGTGGCATAACTGGTCGATCGTGCGCATGGCGCGGTTGATCGGATGGTCGGCGAGGATGGTGGCAGCTGCAAGCTTGCGGTTGCCGGTCTGCAGCGCATGCATCGCATTCTTGACGGCTGTTTCAACTTTTGCTGCCATGTCCGACACGCTGTCGCGGATGCGTGTCAGGTCTTTTTCCAGGCGTTCTTCATAATGTCTCATGTGTATGTCCCAGGGGTCCGACTCAAAAAAGTACTGCTACGGGATCCGGCTCCGGCGATTTCCAAGCCGGTCCCGTAGCTGTCATTTATGAAATGACCTCAGTCATCTTCACCGCAGTCTACATCTTTGGCCGGTGCATAACCCTTGCCCTTCAGGATGCACTGACCGTCGTCGCTCTTGATCCAGTCCATGTAGCCCTTGATGGCACCTTTGGGTTCACCATCGGTATACATGAACAGCGGGCGTGCAATGGGGTAGGTGCGGTTACTCGCGGTCTTGACGCTGGGGTTGACGCACTCGCCGCCGGTCTCCGTGGCGATGCAGACCATCTTCAGGTGGTCAGTGGCATAGGCCAGGCCGCTGTAGCCGATCGCGCAGGGCGTCTTCTCGACCAGGTCGACCACGTCCTTGGAGCCATGCATGTCAAGCGTGCCCTGGCGGTACTTGCCCTTCTTGCCGAGGACGGTCTCCTGGAAGTAGACATAGGTGCCGGAGTTGTTCTGGCGGCTGACAACGACAATCTCGTCCTTGCAGCCGGGAACGGTGATGCCCATGTCAGACCATTTCCTGACCTTGGGCTCGCGGCTGTAGATGTCCTTGAGCTGTTCGAGTGACATGGTGGTGACAGGGTTGTTCTTGTGCACGAATACCGCCAGTGCGTCGAAACCCACGACGTGTTCCACCGGGTGCTGGCCGTGTTCCTCTGCCAGTTTCATTTCCTTGTCTTTCATTGCGCGGCTGGCGTTGGCGATATCCACGGTCCCGTTGATCATCGCGGCAATGCCAGTGCCGGAGCCGCCGCCGGAAACCGCAACGGCGACATCGGGATTAACCTCCGGATAGGCTTCGGCCCAGGCCTGGGCGACGTTAACCAGGGTGTCGGAGCCCTTGTTCTGGATCAGTTCCCTGGCCTGTGCGGCTGTGGTCAGCAGGGTGGCGGCTGCAAGCAGTGAACCGGCGAGTAACAGTTTGCTATTCATAAAGACAACTCCTCTGGAGATCAGGCGGGGAAAAGCTTGTTCTGCAAGTCAAGGTGATGCAGCCGGTTAAGGGTATGCCTTGCAATGGGCGCCTGATGTAGTTGGATTGTATTCCTAACCATAACCGGACTCGAAAGTTGCCATTTTTCAGGCAATCAAACGGACTCCCTGTATTCTAGCTTTTTCAGGTTACGGTTGTGTTACGTCTTTATGAACATTATGTGACAATTCCGGGCGCGAAGAACCGTCGCGTCCCGGAACGGCCACTGTGGACAAATTCAGTGTCCAGATGTGATTGCAGCGGATTATTTCTTGTTCTTACCCTTCCTTTGCCTTTCTTGCCTTTCTTGCCTTTCTTGCCTTTCTTATCCTTTTTGTCCTTCTTCTTTTTATCTTTCTTTTTCTTCTTCTTGTCCTTGTCGTCCTTCTCCGGCGTGTCGGCGGCAGCCGTCTCTGTGGTAGTGCTGGCCAGCAATTCCGCAGCTGCGGCAATAACCTTCTGCGCGCGTGCGGCACTGAAGCCGGGGACGGTGGAGACCTGCTCTACACTGGCTTTGGCAAGCGACTTGAGAGTGCTGAAGCCATGTTCGCCAAGCGCGGCTGCCGCTGCCGGGCCGATGCCGGTGATATCGATGATGGCTGGTTTCATTCTGTATTTCCCCCCGGGGCTTTCGTTGTCAAATGATCAAGAGTTTCAGATTGTTGCATTATGTTATTGAAGAGGCAACGTTTATTGCCTGATGTGACACGACTTGTTGATCTGGATCAAATCCGGATGTGCCTGGTAATGGCAGCTTCAGATCATTTCCGACGGGTGCTGCTACCTCGAGGCCATTCAGCGACAGGCGGGCAGGCGTTTCTTGATGTCCTCCCACAGGGCTTCATAGCTGCTCGCCGGCAGGCTGCGCGGTGCGAAAGCGGCCACGGGTGCCCGGTGAACGCCCATGCGTTCCACGTCGCTGCTGTAGGGAATGCCGGTTGGGAGCAGGTCCGTCATGTAATCCGGTGGATTGTCCACGATGGTGTTATGCAGCTGTTTGCGCCGGTCCACCATGGAAAAGAAACTCATGACCTTCTCGGGGCTGATCCCCTGCTGCTTGAAGAAGCGTCGGATCTGCTTGTAGGTGCGCAGTGACAGGGTTGTCGGGATAGTGGGCACCAGGACCGCATCGGCTGCCTCGAAGACGCTTTCCGATGCCAGCGAAATGCTCGGCGGACAGTCCAGGAACACGTAGTAGTATTCGCTCTTGAAGGGCGTGAGCAGCTTGCGCAGCTGCTGCGCCGGCTTTTTCGCATGCTCCAGGAACAGGTCCATGTTGCGGTAGGAAAAGTCCGCCGGCAGCAGGTCCAGCAGGTCGAAGTCCGTGCCGCGGATGAAATCTTCCAGGTCGCGTTTTCCCTGCACCAGGCGCTTGCCGCCACCCTTGATGCGCGGCTTGATGCGGAAATAGTAGCTGGCGGCACCCTGTGGATCGAGGTCCCAGACCAGTGTCGGGGCGCCTTCCCGGGCGGCGAGATAGGCCAGGTTGATTGCCGTGGCCGTTTTGCCCACACCGCCCTTGATGTTGTATGTCGCGATGATCTTCACCGGGCATCATCCTGCGCTGCCGGTGCTTTGCGTGCGAACAGCTGCCGGAAATGCTTGCGATTCTCCTGTTGCTCGAATCCCGCGAAGCAGGTCGCGAATTCCGCGCGTGCCGCGTGCTGGCGGCGCTCCAGTCCCTCGATCAGCATACCCATGGCCAGCAGGGTTTCCGCGGGAGCCGTATCCTCGATAACCATCTGCTGGCTGAATTGTCTCAGTGTCATCACCTGTACCTCGTAATCCTGAAAGTCTCCCAGGTTGTCCTGCAGTTGCTTGAGTGCCTTGATCAGCGCCTTGATTTCACTGTCAGGAAACAGGCTCTGAAAAAATTCAATCAGGTAGCGAAGTTTCTTGCCTGTCTTGCGCAATTCATGCAGTTCCTCCGCCGGAGAGTCGGGGGTGATGGCGCGGCCCTCCTTGAGGATGCGGCGGTACATGCGCCAGATGCGCTTGCAGGCGACTTCGATGACGGGCCGTTGCGCATTCGCGAGTGTCGAGCGCGCGCTGACCGGCTGGGTGAGGAATTTACGCCAGTTCTGTATCAGACGCCGGTAACGTGCAGAGTTCAGTCCCTTCAGCAACGCCTTGTGCTCGATGGCCTGGTGGCGGAGCAGAAACTTTCGCAGTGGCTCGATATCGGTCTGTGCCGGCTCGGGCAGGCTGTGCTTGTAATCATCGAATTGCAGCAGGTAGACATCGATATCGCGCGAGGGGGTGGTGATCTCGCCAAGCCACGCGAACTCGCGTTTGTAGCGGTTCAGCACCGGCGCCGGCAGGACGCCCTTGATCTGTGTCAGGGCAGAGCGGGTGCGGCGTACCGCAACCCGGAAATCATGCAGGAACTCGGTATCGGTGCCCCTGCGGGTGCCAGCCTCGTTTTCCTGGATGATATCCAGCAGCCGCAGCATGATGTTGCGGGTCGCCTGGTCCGCACGCATGCCGGGATCCAGGTGCAGTTCCAGTTTCGACGAGTAGCTTCCCGGCTGCTGTCCGGTCACGGCCAGTGCCTTCAGCATGAGGTCTTCCGCGGCCGGTTTCAGGTCCAGGTCTTCAAGTGTTTTCACGGCCCGCTTGAAAGCTTTCTGGTAACCCTTCACGGGAAGCACGATGATGCGATTGTCCTGCAGCACGACCTTGCCGCCTTTGCGGCGCCGGATTCCGTTTTCTTCTATCAGGATACGGGCCACGGTTTTCTCGACCTTGTCCAGTACCCGCAGGGTATGAATTCGCGAACTGATATTGACGAGTGGCAGGAGTTCGCGCATTTCCAGAACCGGTGCCAGCTTGTCGCGCAGCTGACCGGGTGGAATGTCCCGCACAAACCGGGGGGCACGCGTGAGTGCGACATGCAGGCGCTGCCCGCTGTCATCGAGCGAACGCCACAGCAGTTCGTGCTGCCTGCCGTTGATCTCCGCTTCCAGTACCGCATTGCTGCCGAATACCCGCCAGTCAAAGGTGTCATAGCAGGTCCGCTGCAACTGTTGCGAGGGGGAGGAAACAGCGTGAATGTTTTCTTGCAGAAAACCTATCAACTCATTGATATTTTTATCATTATCTATTGTAAATGCAAGTTGCATATTGGTATGATTCCCGCGTCTGTCCGCTAACGGCAGTTTACGTGTCAGTGCCGCCGCCTGTGTCGCTACCGACCCCGGAAATGCTTCTCTCTCTGAGGTGTCTGTTAACTGAATTATGCTTTTATGTTTCGGTATTTTGTCACTATTATCACCTGATACTCAAGAAATTGTCAGAAAAACAGCCAGATCCGTGAAACGGGGGGTGGATGGATATTACATTGTGGATTGAAGTGACGTTGTTCGTGGTCCTGATGGGGTTTTCGGGTTTCTTCTCCAGTGCCGAAACGAGCCTGTTTTCGCTAAGCAAGATCCAGCTGGAACAGATGCGGCGTGATGGTCACGCCGGCCTGAAGCAGATTGAACGGCTGTTGAGCCAGCCGCGTCGCCTGATCGTGACCATTCTCATTGGCAATGAATTCGTGAACGTGGCCGCATCCGTGATTTCGGCAGCGATCGTTATCCAGCTGCTGGGTGCCGAGAACAAGTTTGTGAACCTGTTCATCATGGTGCCAATCCTGCTGCTGGTGGGAGAGATCACCCCGAAAACCCTGGCTATCAGGAACAATGTCGCCTTCGCTGCCTTTCAGAGCAAATACATCGCCCTGTTTGCCTCCCTGATAAGCCCGCTGCGCTGGCTGGTGCGGCAGGTGGCGGACTGGGTGACCACCCTGATTGTCGGCAAGGAACGTTCGCGTGCAAATATCGTGACCGAGGACATGGTGCGGACCCTGGCCCGGGAAGCGGTCGGGGAAGGGGTGCTGAATCCGGTCGAGGCGCGCTACATCGACCATATCTTCGAGTTCGGTGACATGACCGTCGAGGACGTGATGACGCCCCGGTCGAATGTGCTGTTCCTGTCTGCGGACAGGTCACTGGAGGACATGCTGCAGGAACTGCGGCGCACCCGGCGCACCAAGGTGCCGGTCTTCCATGAAAATCGCAACAATATTCTCGGCATTCTCTACGCGCGGGATCTGCTCGGACTGGAGCCGGATGAGCTGTCACGGCTTGATGAGGGCAAGCGGCAGTTGCTGCGTTCCCCGTATTTCGTGCCCGAAACCAAACTGGCGGCCGAACTGTTTCATACGTTCAGAAAGCGCAAGCTGTCACTCGCCCTGGTCGTCGATGAGTATGGCGGCGTGACCGGACTGGTCAGCATGGAGGATCTGCTGGAATGTATCTTCGGCGATCTTCCCAGCGCCTCTGATTCGGTGTCCGTCATGCCATACCGGAAGTTGACGGATGGCAGTACGCGCATCGAAGGGGGGATGCCAATAGAGCAGTTTAACCGGGAATTCCTGCAGCATCTGCCTGAGGACTCAGCTGAAACCGTTGGCGGGCTGGTGCTGGACCGGTTCGGTGAGCTGCCGGTCGTTGGCGAAAAACTGCTGATTGATGATTTGGAATTTTTGGTGGAAACAGTTGAGGGCAACCGGATCATGATGCTGTCCGTGAAAAAGGGAACAGACGCGGCCAACGAGGATTCTGCAGCGGCCGAGGTGCTGACTCCCGGTGACGGACGGGAAGCCGCTGCCCCGGCTGAACCCGTCGGCGACCCGTCAACCAGGGAGTCTGGACAGTGAACGATATTCTGGTGACATTCGGCCTGATGGTTGCCTGCCTCGTTGCCGAGGGTTTCTTTTCCGGGTCCGAGATGGGTGTTGTCAGCGCCGATCGCATGAAACTGCGGCATGATGCGGCGAAAGGATCGCTGGGTTCGAAGCTGGCGCTGGATATGCTCAACAAGCCCGAGTGGCTGCTTTCCACTACCCTGGTCGGTACCAATATTGCCGTGGTGGCGAACACCACCATGGCAACGGCGCTGATGCTGCAATTGTTCGGTGAGTCCGGCAGCTGGCTGGCCGTGGCGCTGGTGGCGCCGCTGATCTGGGTGTTCGGTGAAATCGTGCCCAAGAGCGTTTTCCAGCAACGCGCGGATGTCATAACCCCGCGGGTCATTTTTCTGCTGAAGTTTTTTTCCTGGGTGTTCTACCCGATCCTGATCGTATTCAGTCTGTTGACGCGTCTGCTCGCGAAGCTGGTGGGAGACCGGACGGGGAGCCATAACCCCTTCACCTTGCGCGAGGAAATTTTCGCCCTGATGCAGATGTCAACCGAGGGCGGGGATATCGACACGAGCGAGAAGGCGATGATCCGCAGGCTGTTCGACTTCGAGGAGACAACCGTCGCTGAAATCATGATGCCGCTTATAGACGTGGTCGGCATTGAGCAGGGTGCATCCTGCGGCGAGGCCATGCGGCTTGCCAGGACCAAGGCACACAAGCGGATGCCGGTCTACTCAAAACGGGTGGACCGGATCGTGGGTATGCTCGATGCCCTGGAACTGCTGGGCGTTGATCCGCAGGAACCCATAGCCGCCTACATCCGGCCGGTGGACTACGTACCCGGCTCCAAGAGCATTCAAACCCTGTTGCAGGATATGCAGCGCGAGCGCCACTTGCTGTCGGTTGTCGTCGATGAATTCGGCGGTGCCGAGGGTATCGTGACGGTTGAGGATATTCTCGAGGAAATCGTCGCGGATCTTTCTGATGAGTTCGACGTGCGGGAGAACCCGACCGGGTGGCTGCGCAAGCTGGGAGAACGGGATTACCTGGCCAGTGCCCGCATCGAGCCGGAGGCCCTCGCGGAAGCCCTGAATATCGAACTGCCGGAAGGGAAATATGCAACCCTGGCCGGGTTCCTGCTGGAGCGGGTGCGGGATGTGCCGGTTGTCGGGACCCGTGTCCGGTACAAAAAGATTACCTTTGTTATCCAGCGCGGCTCGGAACGTGCAATCGAGGAAGTGAGGGTTCAGTGGTAGTATGCACGGATATGATTTTCCTGTCTGCCAGGCATCAGGCTAATGGGTGAGCTTGCCGCACTGCTGGTCCTGCTGGTGCTTTCCGGAGCATTTTCAGGGTCCGAGACTGCACTGGTAGCACTGTCCAGGGCGCGGGTGGAAGCCCTGGTCAGGGAAGGGCGCGCCGGGGCGGCTGCCCTGTACGAGCTCAAGAAAGACCCGTCGCGCATGCTGACGACCATCCTGATTGGCAACAACCTCGTCAATATCGGGGCTTCCGCCATGGCGACAGTCATCGCCACGCGGGAATTCGGTAGTGCCGGGCCCGGTATCGCCGTGGGCCTGTTGACCCTGTTTGTCCTGGTGTTTGGCGAGATCACCCCGAAAAGCCTGGCGACCCGCTACCCGGAGCGCATTTCCCTGGTTGCCGCCACGCCCCTGTTGCTGTTCATGCGGCTGATGTACCCCCTTGTCTGGCTGTTCGGACAATTCACGACCTGGGTGCACCGTCTCACGGGCGGGCAGGAAGAACCGACGGTTACCGAATCAGAGCTGATCGGCATGCTGGGCCACGGTGTTGCCGAAGGCGAGATTCACCACCATGAGCGTGACATCATCGAGCGGGTCTTCGGGTTCAATGACCTGAAGGTCAGGGATGTCATGACGCCCAAGGGCAAGATCTTCGCCCTGGATTGCAAACTGTCCGTTGCGACCGCCCTGCCACTGCTGATCAGTGAACCCTATTCACGTGTTCCCCTGTTCATGGATCAGCCGGACAATATCGTCAAGGTTCTGTACATGCGGGATATGATGAATGCCATTGCGAACGACCGGCTGGACGTGACCCTGGAGGAAATCGGGCACAAGCCCCTGTTCGTTTCCCAGTACCATAACATCGATGCCCTGCTTGCGATGCTGCGGCGGCGCAACCGGCATTTCTCCATCGTGGTGGACGAATACGGGGAAGTGCGCGGTATCGTTACACTTGAGGACCTGATGGAAGAACTGCTGGGTGAGATCTACGACGAAAGCGATATCACGCCGCAAATCCTCAGGGAAGTTTCCGGGGATGAAATCATCACCGATGGCAGCGCCGAGTTGCGCCTGGTCGAGGAGTATTTCGATATGGAACTGCCTGGCAAGCCCACCGATACCGTCAGCCTGTGGGTGCTGAACCACACGGAGAGTATTCCCGAGGCGGGTGAAAAATTCCTTATCGACGACCTCGAGGTGACGATTCTCGAGGCTTCCAGCCGCAGCATCAACAAGACCAATATCCGTCGGCCGACAGATGAGGATGCCGCGGCGGAATCCTGATATCAGGTGAGCGAAAGCAGGGCGGCAACCAGCAGCCCGGCATCGTAATAGGGTGCGCTGTCACTGCTGATCAAGCGGGTGTCGATGATCTGGATGCCGAGTTTGCGCACGCTCTGCAGCGATTCGCACGCCGGGTAATGCCCGCGCTTGCTGTCGATAAGAACAAAATTCAGCAGTTCCCGGTCCGGGCAGTCATCCGGAACGCCTGCGTGCAGGTAATCGAGCAGGGTATGCACCGAGCCTTCCAGCGTCATGCCGATTTGCTCCGGGTCATGCCCAAGGTTGGGGATATAGATCTTCGGGCTGTCACAGGCGGCAATCGCGGGGCTGACACCCTGCGGCAGCAGGTTTGCGATCAGGCTGGTGTAGAAACTTCCCGGCGGGTAGCAGATCAGGTCGGCCTGTTTGATGAGCTTCCTGTTTTTCTTGCGGAGCTCCGCTTTGGCCGGCTCCCGCCTGTCCTGGCTGGCACTCAGGAACAGGTGTTTGACCGGTGATACCAGGGGTGCGACTTCCTTGCCGGTCAGGCAATGCTGGCCGAGTATCTCGCTGCCGTCCTCGAGTTCGGCGCCGAGATGCAGGTTGTCATTCACGACTGCGCGCACCGTGCCCAGCACGCCGACGAGTTTGGAAAACAGGAAAATGATCGGGTCGAGATGCTGGTGGTTGTTGATGTAACCACCGGCAAGAATCAGGTTGCCGGTACTGGCGCCCCGCAGGTCGAAGTCGGCGGGCATGGCTTCACGGAAGAACCCCAGCTGGTTGCGGATCAGGCGGCGCATGGGGTTGGGAATCGCATGTACCAGTGGATCCTGGCCCTCGATCATGGCATCCAGCCGCGCCAGCAGCTTGTTTGGTTTCCCCTGCGCGGGGAACCGGTAGGTAAACAGCCGGTACACCTCCGGTTGTCCGGTGATGTTTTCATCCGCCAGTGCCATCAGCCGGCTGCGCAGGTCGCCAATTGAAGGCATGGCAAAGGCCCGCCGCAGTTTCGCGGAACTGCCGCCGGAGTCAAACGGCGTCACCATGTGGATGGAGTTGTGGGTATAGTTCTTGAGAATCCTGCTGGCCTTGTTGAGCGCGGAACCGCCACTGAATAACAGCATGCGCGGCCCCAGTTCCGGCGCCTTCGCGTAGCGACTGATACGTACCGGATCAGGTAGCTGGGCGGTACGTGTAATTCTGATGCTTTTGTTAGATAGCATGGCGGATTTGCGTTATATTCCCTGTATATACCTGTAAATATCGGTGTGTTCCACAATATCTGTTGTGGCAAGCCGGCGTAACCCTTGTCCACCGGGTTGCAACCGGGCGCGCTGGTATACTACGGCCCTGCCCGAAACCAGTAGCGGAAGCTGCCAATGGAAAATCTTGTTCCGGTAATACGCAATGCAGCCCGTGCACTGATTGTGCGGGATGATCGCATATTACTGCTGCGCAAGCAGGGGTATTCGGATGGCGAGCGGTTCGCCTTGCCGGGCGGCGGGCAGGACCCTGGGGAGACACTGCGGCAGGCGCTGTTGCGCGAATGCCAGGAGGAAATCGGCACGCAGGTGCGGATACACGATTTGATCCATGTGGCTGACTATTTCAAAAAGCGTGATACCGAGCCACCCAGCACCCGGCACCTGGTCGAGTTCCTGTTTCGTTGCGAGGTGCCGGACACCTATACCCCGATGAACGGTGAACACCCCGACAAGCACCAGGTCGAGGTCGTCTGGGCGCAGCTGGCTGCGCTGCCGGGGATGCCGCTCTACCCGCGTTCGCTGGCGCTATTCCTCGGCCAGCGGTTCAGCACTGCCCCCGGCGTCTACATGGGCGTCATCGACTGACCATGCGCCTGCCCAGGAATATTCGTGAAAACCTGCGTTTTCTGGTGGCCGAGTCCGGGTCGCAGATTGCCAATCTGCGCACCTATTTCAGGGAGCCCGCCAACACCCTGGCGAAGCGTATTCTTGATCGCGGCGGCTATGCCTACAACCTCAAGCTGAGAATACACGAGAGCTGTCTTGAGCGGATTTCCCGGCTGCGCAAGGCCGGCGACAGTGATGTCGCTTCGTTGCGGGCGCTTGAATCAATCGCCACGGACCTGGAACGCCTGACGGAATTGTGCCGTGACTGCATTCAGCAGCTGGAACAGCTGCAGGACCGCCGTTGCCTGCGCCCGCAGGCCTACCGGCCGATGCTGGGCTGGATGAGTCAGGCAATCGGCCGTATCGAGCCCGCCATTCGCAACAGCGATACGCCGCTGGCGTTGAAGATCGGGCGCGTCAAACCCCGCCTCGACCAGGCCTGCCGCAAGCTGCGCAAGCAATATACCCGGGACCTGAAGCGCAACAGCAAGGCGACCGAGGATCTGATTGCCGCATTGCTGGTTTCGCATTGCATCGAGCAGATGGGTGACACCCTGCTGAATATCAGCGAAGCGGTCATTTCCGTCAATCTGGGGCATGTTGTCAACAGCGACCGCTACCATTCGCTGCAGACCTCGATGGAACACCTGGGTGTCGATGATGCCGGTGACAGCCTGGTTATTGAACCCATCGCCGAAACCCGCTCGGGCAGCGTCATCTCCGGGATCACGACCCAGAACAGCGACGACGATGGCTATGTGGCCATCTTCAAGGACGGCCAGAAACGCAAGCTCAAGGAAGAACGCCAGGGGCTGGAAAACTGGCACGAGATTTATCCGGGGCTGGCGCCGCGGATACTTTCCTATCACAAGCGCCGGCAATCGGCGGCCCTGCTGATCGAACACCTTGCCGGGCTGACCTTTGAGCAGATTCTGCTGCACGAGTCCCGCGGGCTGCTGCGGGAAACCCTCGGCAGGCTGAACCAGACGCTGGAATCGGTCTGGCGTGAGACCCATACCAAAAAACCTGTCTGCGCAAACTACATGCGCCAGCTTGCCAGGCGGCTGGATGATGTCTACAGCATCCACCCGGAATTCAGGCAGGGTGATATCCGCCTGTGTGGCCGGCGAGTCACGGCATTCAATTCCCTGGTCAAGCAGGCGCTGGCGCGTGAGGCACAGCTTTCCGCGCCGTTCTCGGTCTATATCCACGGTGACTTCAACGTGGACAACATCATCTACGATCCCGTTGAGAAAAGGATCAACTTCATCGACCTGCACCGTTCCCGCTACATGGACTACGTGCAGGATGTTTCCGTGTTCATGGTTTCCAACTACCGCCTGCAGATTCTCGATTTGCCGCTGCGCCGGCGGATACTGGAACTGAGCCGCGACTTCTACCGATTCTCGGCGGATTTCGCGGACAAGTCCGGAGACCGGACTTTCGAGATTCGCCTGGCACTGGGCCTGGCGCGTTCCTTTGTAACCTCGACCCGCTTTATTCTCGACAAATCCCTGGCGCGTGCGATGTTCATGCGTTCCCGCTACCTGCTGGAGCAGGTACTGGCGACCGAGCCCGGCCAGGAAAAATCGTTCCGGGTCCCTGTCAGGGAGATCTTCGTTGGCTGATATAAAAATAGGTGTGGTGGGCATTCCCGGGAAGTGGTCCACCGAGGTCCTGGCAGACGCGGTCGAGCGGCTGACCGGGTATCGCCTGGTGATCGACATGGCAGGCGTCTGCCTGGATCTGGACAGTGGCAGTCTGCGCTACGGGGAACATGATCTGTGCCGGCTGGATGCGTTGATCGTCAAGAAGATCAGTGCCAGCTACAGCCCGAATACCCTGGATCGCCTGGAACTGCTGCGGGTGGCCGAACAGGCCGGGGTGCGGGTATTCAGCCGGGCGGAGAATATCCTGCGTTTGATTGACCGCCTGAGCTGCACGGTCACGCTGCGCAATGCCGGCATTCCCATGCCCCACACACGCGTGACCGAGGATGTCGGGGCCGCGATCGAGGCGGTGCACGATTTCGGCCGTGCCGTGTTCAAACCGCTGTATTCCACCAAGGCCCGTGGTATGTGTGTTATCAAGGCGAAGCACGCGACTGCCAGGATCGAGAAGGCGGTGCGCGATTTCCACCGTGACAACCCGATGATGTATATCCAGCAGATGGTGGAACTGCCGGGGCAGGACATGGGCATGGTCTTTCTCGGCGGCAACTACCTCGGGAGCTATGCCCGCGTGAGTCAGGGCGAGGCCTGGAATACCACGATTAACAGTGGTGGCCGCTACGCGGCCTGCACACCCGCGGATGACATCGTCGACCTGGCGCAGCGTGCCCAGGCATTGTTCGACATGGATTTCACCACGGTGGACGTGGCGGAAACCCCTGCGGGACCGATTGTGTTCGAGGTGTCCGCGTTTGGCGGTTTTCGTGGTGCCCACGAAGGGATTGGTATCGATGCCGCCGGTCTGTATGTTGACTATGTACTGAACGAACTGGAAAGGGGGAAGGCATGAGCCATGATGTGAAATCGATCGCCGGCCTGCTGCAGGGCGATGCGCAGCTGTGTGCCGATACGCTGTCGCTGGCCATCGGGGATTGCACGCTGCAGGTGCGTTCCAACTCCGCGGCAGTGATCGCCGGCCTGCGGCAGTATTTCTCGCATGTCCCGGCAGGCAGCGCAGCAGCCGGACATGGAAGTCATTGCCATTGAGCGCGAGGCGCCGGATACCGGTATCGATTTTGTCGACTGGCAGCGGGAACCCGGCAAGACCGGCCGCAAGGATTCCTATTTCGACGTGCCCGGCGGGCGGGTGGTGCGCAAGGTGCGTACCGGCATGGTGTTCCTGCAGAGTGAAACGCAGCGGATCGCGGCCGGTCCCTGCCTGGAATACGACAACCAGGTCATCAATTTCATCAATGCACAGTACATGAACTGGCTGCAGCACCGTGGCTGGCTGATCTGTCATTCCGCCGGCCTGGTCTACCGCGGCAGCGGCTTCGGCATTGCGGGATTTTCCGGTGGCGGCAAGTCAACCCTGATGCTGCACCTGCTGGAGCATGACGAGATCAGCTACCTGACCAATGATCGCCTGTTCGTGCGCAGGGATGCGGGGCAGACCCGCGCGGTGGGCATCCCCAAGCTGCCGCGCGTCAATCCCGGTACCATCGTTCACAATGCCCGGTTGCAGGGGCTGATCCCGGCTGACCAGCGCGCGGCACTGCTGGCGATGCCGGCTGCGGAACTCTGGCACCTGGAGGACAAGTACGATGTGCACATGGACCAGGTCTATGGTCCCGGTCGGGTTGTCACCGAGGCACCGCTGGGGGGCTACCTGGTGCTGAACTGGCACCGTGACAGCGACGCGGCGCTCAGGGTCGAGCCGGTAACGCTGGAGAATCGCCGCGACCTGCTGGCCGCGATCATGAAATCGCCCGGGCCGTTTTACCAGTACCCGGACGGCAGCTTTCACCGGGATGACGCGGAGTTCGACGCGCAGGCCTACCTGGATGCACTGCAGGGCGTGGCTGTCTACGAGGTCAGCGGCAGGATCGATTTTGACGCGCTTGCAAGAATCTGCCTGGATGAACTGCTGGTTTCGAATTAACGCACGGGGGTGAGGCGGCATGACACGTGAACTGTTGATATTGCGCCATGGCAAGTCCGACTGGGAGGCCGGCACCGATGATTTCCAGCGGCCGCTGAAAGACCGGGGGAAACGCGGTGCGCAGCGGGTCGGTGTCTGGTTGCTGCAACAGGGACTGCGCCCCGACCATGTGGTGAGTTCGCCGGCGGAGCGTGCCATTGTTACCGCCGAAAAGGCCTGCAAGGCGATGGGCCTCGGTTCCCGGGAAATACACCGGGAACAGGCGGTCTACGAGGCCATGACGGGTGACCTGCTGCAAGTGCTTGCCGACTGCCCGGGCAATGCACAGCGGGTTATGCTGGTGGGGCACAATCCGGGACTGGAGGAGTTGCTGGTTTACCTGGCGCATGAAGCAATACCCTATCCCGCGGACGGCAAGCTGTTGCCGACCGCCACGCTGGCCAGGCTGGCAATGCCGGATGACTGGCAGGGCCTGCACGCGGGTTCCGCGGAACTCCTTGGCATCACCCGTCCCGGTGAGCTGCCGAAAAAATTCCCGTTCCCGTTTCCCGATGGTCCGGAACGCCGTGACCGGCCGGCCTATTACTACACCCAGTCTTCCGTGATCCCCTACCGCCTGCAGGACGGCCGGCCGGAGATCCTGATCGTGTCGTCAAGCCAGCGCAAGCACTGGGTGGTTCCCAAGGGAATCCAGGACCCGGGGCTGACGCCGCAGGAATCGGCGGCCAGGGAGGCGGAGGAGGAAGCCGGCGTCGAGGGGCAGGTCGCGGAGGAGGCGCTGGGCAGCTATCGCTACGAAAAGTGGGGTGCGACCTGTACGGTCGAGGTGTTTCCCATGGAAGTCACCCGCATTATCCCGGAGCAGGAATGGGAAGAACAGCATCGCGGCCGCGAGTGGGTGACCCCGGAAGTCGCGCAGCAGCGCCTGCGACAGGCGGAGCTGAAGCCGCTGGTCGCGGCACTGGTGTCACGGTTGCAGGCAGGCTGAGACAGGTCCCGGAGGTGAGAATGGCATGGCAAGGCTGATCGCCGCCCTGATTCGGCACGGTGACTACGCGCAGTTACCGAATACCCCCAGTGCCCATCAGCCGTTTCCCCTGAATGCCGCGGGTGAACAGCAGGCGCGCGCGGCCGCGGTGATGCTCCGCGAGGCGTGTGTCCGGAACGGCTGGCAGCCGGAGCCCGGTATCGACACTTCCCGCATGCTCCGGGCCTGGCAGACCGCACGGATTATCGCGGACGAGCTGGCGGACCTGTTGCCAGCCGGTTTTGCGCTGACAAGTTTCGACGCGCTCGCGGAGCGGTGCGTCGGTGCTGCCGCCAACCTCAGCGTGGCGCAGATCGAGGACATCATTCAGCGTGATCCGCGTTTTCCCGACCTGCCGGAAGGCTGGAAGTCGGACAGCCATTACCGCCTGCCATTGCAGGGGGCGGAGTCTCTCGCCGAGGCGGGTGAGCGGGTGGCCGCGCATCTGCGGCAGCGTATTGCCGTAACAGCAGCGATGCCGGATATCCCGCGACTGAAACTGTTTGTCGGTCACGGCGCTGCCATGCGCCACGCTGCCTGGCACCTCGGGGTACTTGAGTTCGAACAAATCGCCCAACTCAGCATGTATCATGGTCGCCCGGTATTCATCGAATGCCGGTCGGACGGCAACTGGTGTCATGTCGGCGGCGACTGGAAGGTAAGGGCGCAAGACGCCGCGGAACTGGATTGATGCAATGAAAGCAGCTGCCCGGCATACAGACCTGCCCCGTTATCACGGACTCAAATGGATAGATGCCCGGCTGCCGGAAGCAAGCCAGTTGTGGCTGCTGGGGAAATACAAGTCGGTGCGCAAGGGGCGCAGTCACCGGGGAGTGCTCGCCAAAGAGCTGCGCAAGGCGATAGACGGGAAACCGTGGCGCTGGCCAAAGCGGACAGTGTACTTCTTCTCGGACCTGCACGCGGACACCGATGCATTCATCGCATCACTGGTGGCATCGGGCGGTTTCAGCAAGACGGGACCCCGTGACAAGGACTTCAAGCTCACCAGGGCCGGGCGCAAGGCGTGTTTTCTCATCGGCGGCGACTGCTTCGACAAGGGTCCCAGCAGCCTGCGCCTGCTGCGCATGCTTCGCATGCTGATGGATGCCGGAGCCGAAGTGAAACTGCTGGCCGGCAACCATGATATCCGCATGCTCGTCGGCATCCGCTCACTGGACCTGGAGCCGGATCCGCGGACCGAGCATTTCTTCATTCGCATGGGACCAAAGGCCGTCCCGTTCCTCAAGGAGATTTGTGACGAATACCTGCAGGGTAAAAAGGCGCTGCAAGGTATTCCTGACAGCCGCACCTGCCGCCGCAAGCTGTTTCCCCGCAAGCGCTGGTTCAGGGAATTCCCGCAGCTGGCACGCTGGGACATGCATGAACAGCAGCTGCAGCGTGAAATGCAGCGCATGCAGAAGAAATATGACGGGTTCGAGAAAAACTGCACCCGTGCCGGGCTGTCCCTGCGCATGGTCTATGCAGCTGCACGGAAATGGCAGGAATTGTTCCTTCACCCCAAGGGGGAATTCCACTGGTTCTACCGGCGGATGAAGGCCGTTCACCGGGAGCGCTCGTTCCTGTTCATCCACGCCGGGCTGGATGACCGCAGTGCGGCGCTGATCAGTGACAAGGGCATCAAGCATCTCAACCGGCTGTTCCAGGAGCAGCTCCGGCAGGACCTGTATGATTTTTACTACGGGCCGGTGGCGAACATCGTGCGTACCAAGTATCGCGATGCGGACAGACCGCTGACGCAGCGCGGGACCCGGTTGATACACAGTAAGGGGATTCAGGTGATCGTGCACGGTCACGTCAACCAGCACCACGGGCAGCGGATCATGCTGCGCAAGGGCTTGCTGAACTTTGAATGTGATGCCACGATCGATCGCAACACGCGCCGCAGGGATGGCCTGAAGGGGCAGGGCGCCGCGGTAACCATCTTCCATCCCGACAGGGTTGTTATGGGGATCAGTACTGATTATCCCTACATCAAGTTATTCCAGCCGGAATCATTGCTGCGCTGACCGTGGCCGCGAGGCAAGTCCGGGCCAACCAGAGGATGCATTTATGCGACAGGGTAAAAAGAGTTTCAGGCACGAATCGTTGCAGGATGCGGCCTCGATACAGGAAATCATGGCGGCCATTTCCGCTGGTCTCGCCAAAGGCAAGGTGTCTTTCAGTGACGGGGACGACAAGATCGTGATGCGCCCGGAAGGTCTGCTGCACATGAAAGTGACCGCTGCCCAGGAAGAAGACCGCGATCGCATCAGTATCCGGATCAGCTGGCAGGTGGAAGAGAAGCTGGGTAAAAAGAAGAAGCCCCTGAGGGTTTCCTCAAAATGAGACGGGTGACATCTCCTGCTGCTGGCTACAGGAACGCGTCGCCACTGTCGCAGTGCGAGTCCGTTCTGGCAGGCAAGCCATGAAAGTCCCACTGCTGAAACAACTGATGACACCGTTCCCCTACGCGGTGGAACTGGATGCCCCCCTGGAAAAGGCCGGGGAGTTGCTGGAAACACACCGGTTTCATCACCTGCCTGTCGTCCAGGAACACCGGCCGGTGGGCCTGATTAGCGACAGGGAAATGTCAGCGGGACTGGCTGCAGACGTGCGGCCGGAAAATCTGCTGGTCCGGGATGTTTATGTCCCGGATCCCTGCGTCGTCGACATCAATGCGCCACTCGAGCGTGTGCTGCAGGCCATGGCGGAGCGGCATATCGATGCGGTCATCGTCACTCGCAAGGAAAGGCTTGCCGGGGTGCTCACCAGCATGGATGTGTGTCGCTATTTCGCTGCCTACCTGCGGGAGAATTTCCCCCGGCCGGACGGCAGCGATATTGCCTGAACAGACCGTTATGGCGCTAGTATGCTTCCACTTTAAAAATAACGGATGCTGACAACTCACGCTGAGTGTCTGCATTCTCTGTAGCCGGAATCCAGGAAGGACACGGAAAAGTTGCGAATAGCGTAAATATTTCTGGTTTTTCCGGGATCTACGCTGGCCATCTTATCGCCTCGCCATGACGAAAGATGAATTAGTCAAAGCTTCCCTTAGTTGTCTCGCTCCGCCAGTTCTGCGGGCATGATCGCCTTGGACATGCGCTTGGCGAAATAATAGATGCGTTTCAGTTTCTCCAGGATATCCATTTCCAGCGTATAGGCGGCAAGCCGGTTGGGTTCCTCGGCGACCAGGCGCTTGGCTTCATGCATGGCGGCTGATTCCATAAGCTGGGTAATGTCACCTTTCCTGGCGATCACTTCCTGTGCGGCCTTCTCGTCGTAGTCCGCCACGGCCTTCAGCGCCAGTTCAACCGTGAGCGTGATCGTCTCGTGCAGGTTCTCCAGTACGGCCCGGGTGGATTCACTGATGGATACGTCCTGCTCAATGCGTTTGTTCCCAAGCAGTACCAGGTCGGTTTCGATGATGTCACCGATGTTCTCCAGGTCGTTCACGGCGCCCATGAGATGCAGCAGTTCCCGGGTCTGTTCGTCAGTCAGGGCCTTCTGGCTGATGCGCCCCAGGTAGGTGACGACGTGCCCATGCAGGATATCGACCTCGTCATCGATCTTGGCAACCTGTTTCAATGCGCTGCGGTTGCCGGTGGTGATAGCCGGCATGATGCGCTCCAGCATCTCCAGCACGCGGCCTCCCATGTGACCGATTTCCATGCGTGCGCGTTCCAGCGCCAGTGACGGCGTGGCGATGAGTTCCTCGTCCAGGTACTTGGGTCGTGCAATGAGCAGATCTTCCAGTGGCCTGTCAGGAACCAGTTTTTCCACCAGGCGCACGAACTGGCTGGTGAAGCCGATGAAGATCAGGGTGTTCGCGATATTGAACACGGTATGGGCATTGGCGATCTGGCGCGGTGCCTCCGCAGCCAGACGGTTAATGCCGCTCAGTTCCGGATGGGCGGGAGACATCAGGGTGACGAATTCCGCCAGGTAGGGAATAAACCCGACCCACAGCAACACGCCGAAGACATTGAACAGCACGTGTACCACGGCGGCTCGCAACGCTTCCCGGGGCTTGCCGATGGCGGCCAGCATCGCGGTTACGCAGGTGCCGATATTGGCGCCGAAGGCAAGCGCGATACCCGCATTCAGGGTGATGAAGCCCTGGCTGGCCATGACGATGACGATACCCGTTGTGGCCGATGAGGACTGGACCAGCCCGGTAAATGCCGCCGCGATGAGGATGCCGACCAGCGGGTTTTCCATGCTCGTCATCAGGTCAAGGAACGGCTGGTAGCTGCGCAATGGCTTCATGGCATCGCTCATGACGCTCATGCCGAAGAAGACCATACCCAGACCCATGATCATGCCACCGTACTGCTTGATCTTTTCCTGTTTGGAAGTGAACAGCATGCCGAAACCCACGGCGATCATCAGCAATGCCAGCTCGGTAACCTTGAAGGCGACGATCTGTGCCGTGATGGTGGTGCCGATGTTGGCGCCCATGATGACGCCCACCGACTGGGACATGGACATGAGACCCGCGGTGATGAAGCCCACGACCAGTACCGTGGTGACCGACGATGACTGAATGACAGCCGTGACGAAGGCGCCGGTAGCCGCGCCCATGAAACGGTTGGTGGTGAGTTTCGCCAGGATGACCTTCATGCGTTCACCGGCGACGGCCTTGAGTGCGTCCGCCATCTGCTCCATGCCGAACAGGAACAGTGCCAGCCCGCCAAACAGCTGCATGCTCATGGTCCACCAGTCCATGACCTGGGCATCCGCTGTTTCGGCGAACGCCGGCATGGCTACCAGTCCGGCCATGGCGGCACAGGCCAGCAGCAGCAATCCGGGTACATTTTTCGTGGCAGCAACAAGGCTGAAGTCGTTATGCATTAGGGTCTCCTTCAATCAGGCGGGTCGTGCCGCGCCAGTACGGCTGGAATTTTCAGCCTGAAATTTTTTACCACCGATCCCGATCAACGCTTCGTTACGGGAATGTTCCTGCAGTACACCCTTGCTGGATTGTCCTGCTCCTGCAGCGACAGGGTGCCGGGAACGTGTTTTTTTCCGGCATGCCCTGCTCACAGAACGGAGGATGTAGCAGTCGTTGATCAATCCTGTTTTGGTGCGGCAAGAATATGGTTATTTCTTGCGTCTGTCCTTGACGATCATGACCGGGACCTTGGCCAGACGGACCACCTGCTCGGCCTTCGAGCCCAGCAGTACGTGCGACAGTCCGGTACGCCCCTGGCTGCCCATGACGATCATGCGCGCATCGACTTTGTCGGACGCTTCCAGAATTCGCGTGACGGGGATACCGACGACCAGCAGGGTTTCAGCGCTGTGCAGGGCGCCGAGATCCGGATACTTTTTCTGAATAACCTGCATGTACTCCTGCGCAATATCACTGGCGACATCCTCCATGCGGCGCAATTGCTTCTTCATGCCCTTCATGGTGTCGTAACCCGGGGTTCTGGTGAGGTCATGCACGACGTGAAGCACGGTGATTGGTGCCTGCAGGGCTTCGGCAAGTTCAGCCGCCTGCAGCAGTGCGGATTCTGAATTGGGGGAGAAATCGATCGGAACCAGGATCGGCTGTTTGGATTGCTTTGACGTCATTGTTGTTTCCTTGTTCGAAATCGGATCAGTGGTTGAGATTGCGCAGGGTAGCTCTGCATGCAGTTACCTTGCTAACCACTGCTCTTCAGGCGGTTGTGGAAGTGGTTAAGCAATTTCTTGCGCAGCTTTGACTGCTGGTGCTTGGATGCGGCCGCCATGCGCTTGCGTGCCAGTTCGATAAAGGTCTCCTGGGCATCGAGCGGCTGCTTGCCGGGCAGATCCTGGCGTTCGATATAGCTGCCATCGGACTGCATTTCCCAGACATTGCGGGTGCAGGAGAGCTGTACATCCAGGATGAGGCGCAATTCCTGCATCAGCTTGGCGTCGTCGACCGGGGTGACGACCTCGACGCGGCTCTCCAGGTTGCGTGTCATCAGGTCCGCGGAACCGATGTAATACTCCTCGTCACCGTTGTTCTGGAAGTAGTAGATGCGGGCATGCTCCAGAAAACGCCCGATGACACCGATCACTCGCACGGTCTCGGTCAGTCCCGGCAGCCCCGGACGCAGTCGGCAGGTGTCACGCACGATAAGGTCTACCTTGACGCCGGCCTGGCCGGCACGGTAGAGCGCCTTGGTGATATCGACATCCTCGAGTGCATTCATCTTCAGCTGAATCAGTCCGGGGGATCCCGCTGTGTGATTCTTGATCTCGCGGTCGATTTTCTCGATCAGGGTCTTCTTCAGCGTGTACGGTGACGTCAGGATCTTGCGGTAACGCGGCGGCGGCGAGTAGCCGGTCAGATAGTTGAACAGTTCGGTCAGGTCCTGGGCAATGGCCTCGTCATTGGTCAGCATGCCCAGGTCGCAGTACAGGTGCGCCGTACCCGCATGGTAGTTACCGGTGCCGATATGGACATAACGCTGCAGTCCCTTGTAGTCCTTGCGTACTACCAGTATTACCTTGCTGTGGGTCTTGAGGCCGACCACGCCGTAGGTGACGTGAATGCCCGCGCGCTCCAGGCGCCGTGCCCAGCCGATGTTCGCTGCCTCGTCAAATCGCGCCTTCAGTTCGACCAGCACCGCCACCTGCTTGCCGTTGCGTGATGCCTGCACCAGCGACTCGATGATATTGCCTTCCGCGGAGGTGCGGTACAGCGTCATCTTGATGGCGAGCACCTTCGGGTCTTCGCTGGCGGTTCGCAGAAAACGCTCCACGCTGGTACTGAAGGATTCGTAGGGATGTTGCAGCAGCAGGGCGCCGCGCTCGCGAATGATGTGGAAAATGTTGCGTGGATCATGCGCCAGGCGGGTATGGTCAATCGGCTTGTGTGGCTGGTCATGCAGTTCGGGGATGTCCAGGCCGGCGATCTCGAACAGGTCGCGCATACCCATCAGGGCCTCTGCCTGGAAGACATCAGCGGCCTCGTCAAGGCCAAGCTCTGCCGCCAGCATCCCGCGGTGTACGGGGATCATGTCCTTTGATACCTGCAGCCGGACAATCGGTGCAAAGTGCCGGTCACGCAGCTCGGACTCGATCATGGCCAGCAGGTCGTCCGCCTCTTCTTCCTCGACCTCGACGATGGCGTTGCGGGTAACCCGGAACAGTTCGCTGGTATGAATGACCATGCCGGGGAACAGCGTATCCAGGTTGTTGGAGATGACATCATTCAGGGTTACGAAGGTGTTTTCGTTGCCGACGCGGATAAAGCGCGGTGCGATATCCCGTGATACCGGTACCTTGATGCGCGCCAGATGGCGGGCGGTTCCGCCGGGATGGCTAAGGGTTACCAGCAGGTTGAGTGCCAGGTTGGAAATGAACGGGAACGGGTGTCCCGGGTCCATGGCCAGCGGCGTCAGCAGGGGGAAGATATTGGTAATGTAATTGTCGCGCAGGGTTTTCTGCTCGGCAGGTTTCAGGTCGGCATAGTTGGTCAGGCGTATGTCCTCGGCTTTCAGCAGGCCGAGCAGTTCACGGAAAATCTGGTTCTGTTCATGATGCAGCGCACGCACGACTGTCTGGCTCTCGCGTACCTGTTCCAGCGGTGTCCTGCCGTCCACCGTTGTCGTACGGATTCCTGCTGCGATCTGCTGCTTCAGACCGCCAATGCGCTTCATGAAGAATTCATCGAGGTTGTTGCTGACAATAGCCAGGAACTTAACCCGCTCCAGCAGGGGCGTGCGCGCGTCCGCGGCCATATTCAGCACGCGGCGGTTGAATTCCAGCCATGTCAGCTCGCGGTTGAGATAGAGCTCAGGCGCGTCGAGGTCGGTCAGCGGCTTCCGGGGCGCCCGGCGGCTGGTGGTTTTCCGCTTCGCGGGGGCCGGTTTCGCCGGTGCGGTTGTCCGGGGTGCCCGGGTTCCGGTCGCTGCGCGGGTTTTCCGCGGACCTTCCTGCTGCTTGTCCATTGTTAAAGGATTCCTTTGAATTTATCTTGTGAAGTATATCAGCTTGGTCAGACTGTTAGGATAGTATTAGGTTAATATTAGAGTAACATGTGTCGCCCCGGACTGTGGCGGGGTCGGAGAGGTGCTGCGGCAGGGTCTCCGGGAGCGGGATTTCGGCCCGTGGCAAAACCGGGCCGGGCCGTGCAGGTTCAGTCGAGGCGGATGGTAATGGATAGTGTTCTCAACGAGTTGATGCAGCAGTGGGCGCTGGTGGAGGCATTCTTTGCCTTCGATACCACCCGTCTGGCGGATACCGATATGATCATCCGCCTGTGTCTGCAGGGGCTGCTGCTGTGCGGCTCGGCATTTTTCTCGGGTTCGGAAACCGCGCTGTTCTCGCTCTCCAGGCTTGACCTGCAGAAATTGCGCCGCGAGCGGCACCGCCACTCGGAAACACTGCACGCACTGCTGGACCAGCCCCGGCGCCTGATTATCTCCATCCTGTGCGGCAACGAACTGGTCAATATCGCCTCGGCCGCGAACATGACCGGTATCCTGGTGACACTCTATGGTGTGGAGCGCGCCGGTCTGATCAGTGTGCTGGTGATGGTTCCCCTGCTGCTGCTGTTCGGCGAGGTGACGCCGAAGACCATCTCGGTCTCGGATCCGGTGCGTATCAGTACCGGGGTTGTCGCCACGCCCATGAATGTGTGGGTCAGGATTGTGGCGCCACTGGTATGGGTACTTCGCAGCGTGGCGGACCGCATTACCACGCTGATCGTCGGTGAGGAGAAGGCGGCCGAGAATATCCTGCATCTGGATGAATTCCGTACCCTTGTCGAGGAGGTCGCCAGGGAGGGGGAACTCAACGCGACCGAGCGCGCGCTGATCTACAACCTGCTGGAGGCGGGTGATACCGAGGTCGTTGAAATCATGACACCGCGCACCCGTACGGCGTTTCTCAATGCCGATATGTCGGTGCCGGAGATGGTGGAACACTTCCGGACTTTCAAGCATCCGAGGGTGCCGGTTTTTCGCGTGCACCGCGATAACCTGGTCGGGTTCGTCCATGCCGAGGATGTGCTGCGCCATATCATCGACGCTACCGATCTTTCAGCCATGGCCCCCGACGACATCATGCATCCCCCGGTGGTGGTGCCGCTGACCAAGAAAGTCGACGAGATGTTCGACTTCTTCCAGGCAAAAAATGCCCGTGCCGCTGCCGTCCTGAACGAATTCGGTGGCGTCGAGGGTTTTGTCACCATGAAGGATGTGCTGACCTTTATATTTGGCCAGATATCCGGCGAAGTGGAGGGCCTGGAGCATTACCAGGAGCGCGACGAAAATTATTATGAAGTGCGAGGCGACATGAAGCTGAATGATTTCAATAACCTCGCTAATTTCGGTATCGAGGACCCGCGCATGACGACGATTGGCGGTGTCGCTTTCCGCCACCTGGACCGGCTCCCGAAGGTGGGTGACCAGGTCACGGTCGAGGGTATCACCATTACGATCCTGGAAATGGATGAGCACCGTATCGACCGGGTGCGGGTCAGTCGTGGCGAGGGTGCAGAGGAGGCGGCCATCGACCAACAGGGAATGGATGAATCAGACGGGACGGCGACGCTGGGCCCTGTCGCCACTGGCGCTGAAGACTCAGTGTCTGCCGATCGAGAACCGGAGCCCGGGCCAGGCGCCGGGATCGGCAAAGGCTGCCGGCGGATAACGGATCAGGTCCCGGTCCGGCCTATGCCGCAAATGAACCCGAACACGGGCATGATGACGACCCCGTCGGATCGGGAGAACAAGGCGCTCCACTGAGCGAGGACACGGTTATGGAATACATTATTATCGCCCTGGTCATGGTGGTGCTGCTGCTCCTGAAGGGGTTCTTCTCGGGGTCGGAAATGGCGCTGGTCAACTCGGACAAGCTCAAGCTGCATCACAAGGCCAACCAGGGCAATCGGGGCGCCAAAATGGTACTCAAGCTGTTCCAGACGCCGGACGTCCTGCTCGGAACCACCCTGGTGGGGACCAATATATCGACCGTTGTCCTGGTGACGCTGGGCACCATGCTGATGATCAGCTTCTTCGGTGAGATGGGAGACCTGTATGCGGTGCTGCTGTTTACCCCGTTGTTCCTGATTCTGGGCGAAATCGTTCCGAAGAGCGTCTACCAGCAAAAGTCCAACGAGATAGCGCCCATTATTGTCTATCCCCTGCGCGTCTTCTCCACGCTGTTTTACCCCATAGTCTTTGTGTTCTCGCGTGTTGCCCGTCTTGGGGCGCGGCTGGTCGGTGGCGGTAAGACCGAGCAGAATGTGTTCATTACCCGGGAACAGATGCGCATGGTCGTGGAGATGGCCGATCGTGGTGCCAATGTCGATATCTTCGACAAGCGTGCGCATCAAACGCGTGATCCGCTTCGCGGAAACCTCGGTTGGCGAGGCCATGATTCCGGTGGCCGAGATGACGGCACTGAACCGCAACCGCGATACCCGCAGCGCCATTACGCTGGTGCGCCGGCGCGGCTACAATCGCCTGCCGGTGTACAGCCGGAACATCAGCAACATTGTCGGTGTCGTGACCCTGACGACCTGGGATCTCATGGATGCCGAACTGCCGGATCGCCCGCTGGAGGAACTGATCGAGCCGGCCTACTACGTATCTCCATTCCAGACTATCGACCAGTTGCTGCCCGTCCTGCGTAACCGCGAGGATCACATGGCCATCGTCGTTGACGAGTTCGGCTCCGCCGTTGGCATGATCACCATGGAGGATATTCTGGAAGAAGTGGTCGGCGAAATCGATGTCGGCTATGACTTCGAGGAATACCTGCCGCGGCGCAAGCGGGTTTTCGAGATGCTGGGGGAGGAGACCTACCTGATGGATGCCCGCCTGCCGATATCAGAAGTCAACGAGATACTGGGTGCGAGCCTGCCGATCGGCGAGTCACATACCATCGGTGGCTTGATGATGGCGCGCCTGCGTCATATTCCGCGCGAGGGCGAGTCTCTTGACGAGGCCGGGTTCCGGTTTACCGTGGCCGAGGCATCCGACCGTGCCGTGCTCAAGCTGCAGGTTGAACCGGCCTGACAGACCCGGGCCTACATTGCCTGGCCAGGCGAGAAACCGTTACTTTCCGGCAGGGTCGACGGCGGCAGGATTTCGCACTTCGGAAACCTGGCGAGGGTGACAATCCGTGGTTCTGCCTCGCCGATCGTGACTTCCGTCAGGTCGATCTCGTTGCACGATTGCCTTGAGTCATCCCCGATAAGAATCCCCATCTTGTTCAGCCGGAGGGAAAACTTCCTGAGCCGAACAAAATCTTCCGGGTTTTTAAAGACCGTGATCACCTGCTCCATGGCGGCCTGGGGAGTCGCAAGCGGTGTCTTCGAGAGTTCTGTTTCCAGCTGCTCCAGGTGCCGGCAGGTATCTTCATACTCGGCGGATGTGGTGGCATCGGGGGAATTCTGCATGGCCTGTTGAGCGCGACGCTGCCTGCCCTTGAGTATCTGCAGTTCTGACTTGAGCCGGTAGTTTGTCAGCCGCATCCGGGTAATGCGTTCCAGGGCATTGGTGACCAGGCCGTCAAACAGGCATTGCTTCAGGCCCTGCCGGGTTTCCGGTTCCCGCGGGGCTGGCGAATAGATTCTGTGGTCTGAAAAGTTAACCGCGACCTGGCGTACATCCTTTTTCAGAATCTCACCCGACATTTCCATGCCCAGTACCGTCTTCTCGGACATGTGCATGCACAGTAGCGCGCAACACTCCATGGCGTCGTTGTCGCCGTAACCTTCCATGAAATCCTTGATCTCGGAACTGTGGCTGAAGATGGTCCGCATGTCGGCCACATTGGCAAAATAGGCATTGACGTAGGGGTCGGTGACAAAGGTATGGCGATTGACCTCGATCCCGCCCGGAATCTTCTCGACCAGCTCGTCAGCGAAGGCCAGCGATGAACGAATGACATCCCGGAGTTTGTTCCGATAGCCGGATACCAGTCTGATCCTGCCGTCCGTGCCATCGATCACGCGCTCCACGGTGTCCTGGACATCCGTGACGTCTGTATTCGCCGTCTCTTGCTGTTTGCGGTGTGCGTTTGCACGCCATTCGGAAAATCTTATGTTCAGGAAATCCTTCAAACTCTGCCCCCCCCCATTCTCCCTGGAGCCGGGATGGTGTGATTTCCCGGCGGTTGCCGCGTTTGCTGTACTTGCTTGCCCGCCGGATATGTCATTGTGGTTGGCCTGGCGGCAGCAGGAATTATCCAGCTTTGCCAGTGCATTATAATGCCAACCACGGTTTGCTGTCATGGGGGGTGTCCGCAGTATCGAAGCGCGGGGACGATGTGCGATAATCCCGGCCCCGAATAACACCCCCGGGACTGTGGACGGAAAATGAAAAATAAACAGCAGCGTAAAAAGAAAACCATGGCGGAACTTGCCGACCGGCATGTCCTTTATGAAAAGTCCGTCCAGGACGTTGATCAGGAATACCGGTTTGTAAACAAGACGTTTCGCAAGCTGCGTGGCAGGCGGCCGCAGCATGTGCGGGAAGATTTCTGTGGTACGGCCAGCATGTGCTGCGAATGGGTCCGGCGCCGCAAGCAGAACACCGCCGTCGGGGTCGATCTCGATCCGGAAGTCCTCCGCTGGGCCAGGGAGCACAACCTGGCGCGCCTCAAGCCCGGGGCCCGTGAGCGAGTCAGCCTGATAGAGGCTGATGTTTGCGAGGTGCAGACGCCAGAGACCTTCGATGTGGTGCTGGCCATGAACTTCAGCTACCAGTTGTTCATGACCCGGGAAAAGCTGAGAAGCTATTTCAGCAAGGTGCGTGAGGCACTGGTCGATGACGGCATCCTGTTCCTCGATGCCTTTGGTGGCTACGATACCTACCGGGAAATCAAGGAAAAACGCAAGTACAAGGGTTACAAGTATATCTGGGAGCATGCCAGCTACAATCCCATTGATGGCCGGATGGTGTGCCACATTCACTTCGCCTTTCCCGATGGCTCCCGGTTGAAGCGGGCCTTCAGTTATGAATGGCGCATGTGGACCTTGCCGGAGTTGCGCGAGATACTTGCCGAGGCAGGGTATTCCCGGGTGACGGTTTACTGGGAGGAGACCGATCCGGAAACCGGTGAGGGCGCCGGTGTTTATTCACCGGCAACGGTTGGTGACGCGGACCCCGGCTGGGTCTGCTTCCTGATCGCGGAAAAATAGCGACTTCCGGATTCGGCACCCGAACGTTCATGGCGAAGATTACGGTTCTGAAAGGGGGCGAGGATAGTCGCTCCCCGTTCCTGCGCGGCATCATGGTGCAGTCACTGGTGAATGCCGGGCTGACCTTTTCCGAGGCCTATGAACTGGCGCAAAACATCAGGAATGAACTGCAGGATGTGCAGGAGATCACCAGTACCCGCTTGCGTGAACGGGTCGCCGATTTGCTGGAGGCTCGCTATGGCAGGGAGGTGCGCCATGCCTATGCAAGCAAGCCGCAGCAGGAGCCGGGCATCATCGTGCACACACCGACACGCAGCACGCCATTTTCCGCCGGGATCCTGGCGCATTCTCTGGAGGCCTGCGGTATTTCACAGGAGGTCGCACAGCAGGGTGCGCGCAAGGTCCAGGCGCGTCTGCAGCAGACCGGGCATCGGGAAATTGATCACAAGGCCCTGCGCCGTGTGATTTACCGCTGCCTGCACGAGCATTGCTCACCCGAAATGGCCGAGCGTTATTTATCATGGCGTCGCTTTGAAAACAGCGGTGATGCCCTGATCATCCTGGTAGGGGGTACCACGGGCAGCGGCAAGAGCACCGTGTCAGCGGAACTGGCCTACCGCATGAACATCTCCCGCAGCCAGTCCACCGACATGATGCGGGAAATCATACGCGCCTACCTGTCTCCGCAAATGCTGCCAACCCTGGGGTACTCCAGCTTCGAGGCATGGCGTGGCCTGCCGGGTTCCATCGAAGGTCAGCGCCTGGAAATAGAGAACCTGGTCATTGCCGGATTCCTGTCGCAGTTCGCTGCAATGAAACTGGCGCTGGAGGCCACCATCAACCGTGCAATCAAGGAACGCCACCACCTTATCGTCGAGGGTGTTCACGTGGTGCCGACGGAATTGAACCTCGATATCAGGAACGCGAATGCCATCGTGGTTCCCCTCAAGCTTGCGACCATGAAGAAGTCACTGTTGCGCAAGCAGTTGAAGCGGCGTGACCGCGAAAGCGGCAACCTTTCGAAATCGCGCTACCTGGAGAAGCTGGACGATATCTGGGAACTGCAATCATGGCTGCTGAGCGAGGCTGACAAGGCGGGGATACCGATTATTCAGAACTGGTACATCGAGGATACGGTGAGAGAGGCCCTGGAGTATGTGACCAAGGTAATCATGAAGCATTATCCGCCACACTTGCCGGATAAAGATGATGGTGTTTGGCATTGATACAACGCAACCAGACGGCGGGACGGCAGCTGTCTTACGGGATGAACTGCAAATATGGCTATCGAAATAGAGCGTAAATTCCTGGTTGCGGATGACAGCTGGCGCGGACTGGGGCCGGGCAGCCATTACCGCCAGGGCTATCTTTCCACAGAACCCGGGCGAACTGTTCGGGTCCGCGTGGCTGCCGGCAAGGGTTATCTCACTATCAAGGGCAAGACCATCAATGCCAGCCGTGCCGAATATGAGTATGCCATCCCGTTAGAGGATGCCAGCGCGATGCTGGACGAACTGTGCGAGCGCCCCTTGATCGAAAAAACCCGTTACCGGATCGAGCACCAGGGGCTGTTATGGGAAGTCGATGAATTCGAGGGTGAAAATGCAGGGCTGGTGATTGCCGAGGTAGAGCTTGCCGCTGCGGACCAGGCGGTTGTCCTGCCGGCATGGATTGGAGAGGAAGTTACCGCCGATCCTCGCTATTACAATGCGAGCCTGATTGCCAACCCGTTTTCCCGCTGGCCGGGTTGAAATCCCTGGCGGGTGGCATTCCTGCCGTTCGCTGTTGCACTGTTGTTCCTGAACCTTGTCGCAGTTTTGCGTGTCCTACTCTGGCGCACGCATATATGGCTGGGTGCAGAAAGCGGCAGGAATGCCTGCTGGAATAATAAGATAAATCCTACATAAACATATGGATAAGGAGGATATCTCATCTGTTGTATTATGTTAGGGTGCATCCCGGAATCAGGATCTTGCAGTGTTTACAGGTGCCGCCGGGTTTCCGGGGGTGCGAATGTTTCCAGACCGGGGGAGAGTTGTGATTTTATTCACTGTTTTTGTTAAGATTGCCATAAATTTGGCGGCCGGTATCTTGCGGCTGATAACAATAAGGCAGAGGCATCAAGTTTAACGGACAGCCGTTCCGTTTTTTCCGATGAGAACAACAATGGAACAACAGACAGAGTTGCAGGGTATTGAGCAGTTACCCTTGCCTGATGCAGACAATTTGCTCTACTTCAGACGCACTACTGACAGACAGGGTGTGGATCCACGCAGCACGCGCAATACCCTGGGTGCGCTAGAGCCGTTGTCAATCAATGCCGTTTCGCAAACCGTCAGGATATACACGCTCGGTCGTTTCTCCCTGCTGCTGCAGGGGCAGCCCGCCAGGTTTGGCCGCAAGACGCCGCATCGCCCCCTGGAACTACTGAAGGCCGTTATTGCCTGTGGCGGGCGCGACATCAGTCTCTCCATGCTGACCGCAGCCCTGTGGCCGGACAGTGATGGTGATGATGCCAAGCGTACTTTTGATACGACCCTGTTTCGTTTGCGCAAGATCCTGGGCGACGACCGGGTCATCATCCTGCGGGAAGGCAAGGTGTCGCTTGATTCCCGCTATTGCTGGACAGACGTCTGGGCATTTGAACGCCTGCTTGGACGGCTGAATCGTATTCGCAATCTGGATACGGCTGGCAGGGATGCGCTGGCGCTCGAACAGTTGACTGAACAGTTGCTGGCGCTTTACCAGGACCACTTTCTTGCGTGTGAAGACATGACCTCGTGGTCTGTTTCATTACGTGAGCGCTTGCGGAGCAAGTATATTCACAACCTGCTGGAGACCGGCCGTTACTGGGAAAGCCACGGGTTCTGGGAGAAGGCAATAACCTGCTACCAGAGAGGCCTGGAGGTCGATGACCTGATCGAGGCTTTCTACCAGCGCCTGATGGTGTGCTACCTGAAATTACAGCGTTATTCTGAAGGGATGGCCACCTACCGTCGTTGTAGCCGGGTGCTCGCTGTTACGCTGGGTCTGCAGCCGGAAGCGGAAACCGAAATCCTCAACAACAAGTTGCAACGCGCTCGATCGACCAGGCAGTCTGCCTGAATTGCCTCCACGGTAGTTGCTTGCTCAACTGCCTGACACGCTAACTGCTATCCATTCTCTCCCGGCTTTCGCCGGTTACGTTACCCCCCCCCACACACACAATCGCTCGCATGGCTGTGTCGCCACCCGTCGCGCTTGCGCTCGTGTTTTCGTGGCACTCGCCTATGCAGTGCGCGAAAGTCGAATCGGTAAGTCATATGTAAGTTCTCCCGGACTATGGTTGCCATGAACAACAACATAACAAGCAGATAACAACTATTCGCGGGGGAAGTGATGGATAGCTATATCGTCAGGATTTACAGAAAAGGCCAGGATAATACTGGAGAACTCGCCGGTCTGGTCGAAATGGTTGGTACCAGCGAGCGCCTGTCTTTCAGAAACTTTCCCGAACTATCGTCTGTGCTGCGCCGCATGCTCGAGCAGGGCGAGGATGGTGCAGTTGTCGAGCTGCAACAAAATGGTGCCACGTCATAATCTGACAGGGCAGGATTGAATCTGGTAGCAGGACACAAGGGGTAAATGTGATGCAGAAAATGAGAACAATACTTGGGGCTTTACTGGTTTTTACGCTGTTCGTCGTCGGTCGTACCGAGGCTGCATCCGTTCAGTACATGCTGGACCAGTCAAATGCCCTCGAAGATAATATCGACTACCTGCTGGTCACGATTTCCGACAATCAACCCGGCCAGCTGGATTTCCTGGTTGAAACCCGGTCCGCACTCAGTGGGATTGCCGGGGGTAACTTTGGAATCGCCTCGTTCGGTTTCAATTTTGATTCCGGGAACGAAGCTTACAAAGACAACTTTCTGTTGCCGGAGAACTGGAGGGTGCAGTTCAACAAGGGTATGAGTGAGGCCGGCAAGTTTGATGTCCGTATCATGGGGACCGGACAGGCCCGCCAGGACCCGCTGCAATTTTCCGTCCTTGGCATGAGCCTAGAAGATTTCATTCCCGGTTTTGCCTCGCATGTCGCGGGCTTTGACATGGAATATGGCGGCTACGAGAGAGAGCATGACGGCTACGACAGAGGGCATCGCGGCTACGACAGAGAGCATCGCGGCTACGACAGAAAGCATGGCGACCATGTGAGAGAGCATCGCGACTTTGAAAGAGAGTATCGCGAATTTGAGGGGAAGCATAACATCAGCAGCGCATTTTTCTACGGTGACAGGCCGGTTACATCAGAAGTTCCTGTTCCCGCCGCTTTCTGGCTGTTTGGCTCAGGCATGCTGCTGCTTGGCAGGGTCGCGACACGACGCCGCAGCTGAACGTTACAGATTTTTACCAGCTCCGTAAATTCACCCCGGTCGGCAAAGTCGACCGGGGTTTTTTTTGCTGTTCGGTGGGGTGCACAGGACATGGCGGGCGCATTCGGTTACATTATGCGCCGGGCAGATTGCTGCCCGTTGCTGATACAGGAGTGACGAAAACATGGTCCTGAAACCAAGAATACTGCTGGCGCTGGCCGGCGTATTGTCCCTGATTATCACCAGTCCGGTGACTGCCGGCCTGTCAGATTACCTCGATTCCCTGAAAGGAGTGATCG
This sequence comes from uncultured Gammaproteobacteria bacterium, assembly GCA_963701455.1. Lineage (GTDB taxonomy): Bacteria > Pseudomonadota > Gammaproteobacteria > UBA9214 > UBA9214 > UBA9214. Next base: position 50,701 of record CAVPAE010000001.1, on the reverse strand, counting down.
ATACCGATTCGGCAGCTGTTCCCGCAGCCACGGATGCGCTCAGCAACGATGAAGTCGTGGCCGGTCTCAAGGCGGCCCTGCAGGAAGGCACGCGTTATGCGGTTGACTCTCTCGGCAAGGATGGCGGCTACCTCGATAATGCCAGTGTCAGGATACCGATGCCGGATAGTCTTGCCTGGGTTGAAAAGAGCCTGCGTACGCTGGGCCAGGAGCAGCTCGCCAATGAATTCGTCGCCTCGATGAATCATGCTGCAGAGCAGGCAGTGCCCGAGGCCGCCGCAATTTTCAGTGATGCGATCCAGGCTATGACGCTGGATGACGCCCGCGCCATTCTGAGCGGACCCGATGATGCGGCAACAGAATATTTCCGCACCCATACCGAAACCGCACTGACCGAGCGTATGCTTCCGATTGTCACTCGTACCACGGAGAGCACCGGCGTGACTTCGGCCTACAAGCGCATGCTTTCCAGTGCCGGCGGCCTGACCAGCATGCTTTCCGGCGATGCGACCGATATCGATGGTTACGTGACACAGCAGGCTCTGGATGGCCTGTTCAGCATGGTTGCCGTGGAGGAGAAACGGATCCGTGAAAATCCCATGGCCCGTTCCTCGGATTTGCTCAAGAAGGTATTTGGCAGTGTCTCTCCCTGATCCGGGCTGTGCACAGGCAACCCTTGTCCGCGTAGCGGGCATGCATAACACTGACTAGCAGTCGGGCAAGGCAGATTCATGGCACGAGGGCGCAAGCGCGGGCGCAGGAAATCACGTCGCAAGGTTGTCAAACAGCGTTTCCCGTGGATGCGGCTGATCCTGCTGCTGTGCCTGCTGCTGGCAGGCTATGTAGTATATCTCGACCTGCAGGTGCGGCAGCAGTTTGACGGCAAACGCTGGTCACTGCCAGCCCGCGTTTATGCGCGGCCACTGGACCTGTATGTTGGCAGGGAACTCACGGCGGATCAGTTCCAGACCGAGCTGCGTGCCCTGTATTACCGCCCTGTCAAGACGGCGCAACAGCCGGGCAGGTTCTCCAGAAACCGCAATGTTTTCCACGTCATTACCCGGCCATTCACCTTCTGGGACGGCCAGCAGGACAGCGCCAGTATCCGGGTCAGCTTTTCCGGCAACAAGGTCAGCGCCCTGACCGATGCCGGTTCGGGTCGCCCGGCGAGTCTCGCCCGGCTGGATCCGGTGCTGGTCGGCAGCTTTTATCCGGCTCACAATGAAGACCGGGTGCTGTTAAAGCTGGATGATGTCCCCGTGAGCCTGACCGATGCCCTGATCGCAATCGAGGACCGGGGTTTCTACAAGCACCATGGCGTGGCACCGCTGGCGATCCTGCGGGCCCTCTGGGCGAATGTGCAGGCCCGCGGTGTGGTCCAGGGCGGCAGCACCCTGACCCAGCAACTGGTGAAGAATTTCTTTCTGAGCAGCGAGCGTTCCCTGACCCGCAAGCTCAATGAGGCCATCATGGCGCTGCTGCTGGAATGGCATTACGAGAAGGACGAGATTCTCGAGGCCTACCTGAACGAGGTCTACCTCGGCCAGGACGGCAACCGTGCCGTGCACGGCTTTGGCCTGGCCAGCCACTTCTACTTCGAGAAACCACTGGCCGAATTGAACGTCGAGCAGTACGCACTGCTGGTCGGCCTGGTCAAGGGCCCGTCCTACTACAACCCGCGGCGTCACCCGGAGCGTGCCCGGGCACGCCGCAACCTCGCCCTGGATGTGATGGCGGACCTTGGGCTGATCGAGCGCGCAGCAGCCGAACGCGCCAGGGGCAGGCCGCTGGAGGTCAGTAGTCAGGGGCGCAAGGCGATTAACACGTTTCCGGCATTTCTCGACCTGGTGCGCCGCCAGTTGCAGCGTGATTACCGCGACGAGGACATCACCTCGGAAGGTCTGAGCATTTTCACCACGCTGGATCCGCAGTTGCAGTGGCAGCTGGAGCAGACCCTGGCATCCGGATTGCAGGGCCTGGAAAAAGGCCGCGGAATCGAGGGCAGCAAGCTGGAGGGGGCCGCGGTTGTAACCTCGGTGCAGGGTGGTGAGGTGCTGGCGCTGGCCGGTGGACGTGAGCCGAAATTTGCCGGTTTCAACCGGGCGCTGGATGCGCATCGCCAGGTGGGCTCGCTGCTGAAGCCCGCCGTTTACCTGACGGCGCTGGAAAAACCGGAACGCTATACCCTGGCGACGCTGCTGGATGACAGTCCGCTGACCTATACTGCGCGCAACGGCACGGTCTGGAAGCCCGGGAACTACGACAGGATGAGCCATGGCGAGGTGCCCCTCTACCAGGCCCTGGCGCATTCCTACAATATCAGTACGGCACGGCTGGGCCTTGACCTCGGCATCGAATCCATCGTTGCGACCCTGCGGCGCCTCGGCGTGGAACAGCGGCTGAATCCCTACCCCTCGCTGGTGCTGGGCGCGGTGGAAATGTCGCCATTGCAGGTGGCGGGGCTGTACCAGACGTTTGCCAGCGGCGGTTTTCTTACCCCGTTGCGTGCCATCAATGCCGTGCTGGCGGCGGACAAGACCCCGTTGCAGCGCTACTCCCTGAGCGTGCGCGCCGTGGTGGAGCCGGCGCCTGTCTACCTGGTCAACACGGCAATGCGTTATGTTACCCGTGAAGGGACCGGGCGCGCGCTGTACCAGGTCCTGCCTGAAACCTGGGATATCGCCGGCAAGACCGGCACCACGGATGATATGCGCGACAGCTGGTTTGCCGGTTTCAGCGGTGACCGCCTGGGTGTGGTCTGGATCGGGCGCGACGATAATGCGTCAACCGGCCTGACCGGTTCCAGCGGAGCCTTGCGCATCTGGCGCGACCTGTTCAGGCATCTGGGTGACCCGGGCATGAGCCAGCCCGTTGCCGAGAATATCGAGTACCGCGACATTGACCCGGCAACCGGCCTGCTGGCTGATGCCGGTTGCGAGGATGCCGTACAATTACCGTTTATCGTCGGCAGCGCACCGTACGAGAATGCGCCCTGCGCACGGGGCGATCAGGCCCTGCCAAACCCGGTTGACTGGTTCAAGGAGTTGTTTCAGTGAGGTCATACAGACTGCCTGCTATCCCGGTCGTTCTGTTGCTGCTGTCAGTGCATGGCTGCAGTACGGCGCCGCCGCCGCGATACCCGCCGCCTGTAGTCGAGCAGGGCGGTGCGGTGCCGGACGAGCCGCTACGACCGGTCGCGCCGGGCAGCATTCAGCCGCAAACCGCCCCGCCAACTGTCACGACCAGTTCACCTGCGGTGGTCGCGTTGCTGGGGCAGGCAGAGAAGCAAGCCAATGGCGGTGACCTGGAGGCGGCGGCCGCTTCGCTGGAGCGGGCCATTCGCATCGAACCACGCAATCCGCTGCTCTGGTACCACCTCGCTACCGTCAGGCTGGCGCAGCAGGAACCGGCACAGGCAGAGCAGCTGGCGGTCAAGTCAAACAGTCTGGCCGCAGGCAACCGTGCACAGCAGTCACGCAACTGGCGGTTGATAGCCAGGGCGCGCCAGGCGCTTGGCGACGGGACCGGTGCCGCTGCGGCCGAACGGCGCGCGCGGGAACTTGAAGGCCGCTAGTGAGCAGCGGAATCGCTGAACTGCTTGGCAGTGGCGGGCCGCTGGCCGCGAGCCTGCCCGGGTTTTCACCGCGGCTGGAACAGCAGCAAATGGCCGAGGCGGTCGCGGCTGCCATTGCCGGTCGCGAACACCTGGTCGTCGAGGCCGGTACCGGCATCGGCAAGACCTTTGCCTACCTGCTGCCTGCGTTGCAGTCCGGACTGAAAGTCATCATCTCCACAGGCACCCGGCATTTGCAGGACCAGCTTTACGGCAAGGACCTGCCGGTGATCCGCGAGGCATTCAACCTGCCGGCCAGGGTGGCACTTCTCAAGGGACGTGCAAATTACCTCTGCTGGCATCGCCTCGAGACGGCATCCGGAGACGGCCGCAAGCTGTCCCGCAGGCAACAGCAGGAACTGGCGCAGGTACGTGCCTGGTCAGGCAGGACGCAGAGTGGCGATATTGCCGAACTGGGTGTGGTTGCGGAGGATTCGGTTGTCTGGCCACGCGTTACCTCGACCGTCGAGAACTGTGTCGGGCAGGAATGCGACTACTTCCAGTCATGTTTCGTGGTCAAGGCGCGCCGCGCCGCGCTGGAAGCCGACGTGGTGGTTATCAACCATCACCTGTTGTTTGCGGACATGGTGCTGCGCGAGGAGGGCTTCGGTGAACTGCTGCCCGGTGCGGATGCCTGCATTATCGATGAGGCGCACCAGTTGCCCGAAGTCGCATCCCTGTTTTTCGGTACCACCCTCAGCAGTCACCAGCTACGGGATCTGGCTCGCGATGTCCGCACCGAACACCTGCGCGAGGCCGGCGATATGCAGGACCTACCGGCAGCGGCAGAGCAGCTGGAACAACTGGTGCCGCGCCTGCGGCTGGCGCTGGGCCAGTCCGAACGCCGCGCGCCCTGGTCGGCCGTGGCACAATCCGGCGAATTGCAGGAGCTGCTGCAGCAACTGGCCACGGTAATGCAGCAGCTGGCCGAATGGCTGGAGTATGCCGCGGAGCGCGGCAAGGGACTGGACAGCTGCCGGCAGCGCGCGCGCCTGCTGCAACAGCGCCTGGGAATGCTGCAGACACATGCGGCCGGTGAGTATATTCACTGGTTCGAGACGCAGCGTACCGCGTTTCGCCTCAATCTGACGCCCCTGAACATCGCGCCGGCGTTCAGTGCCTGCCTGGAAGGACTTGCCGGCGCCTGGGTATTTACCTCTGCGACTCTCGCGATCGGCAATAACAACTTCAGCCACTTCACCAGCCAGCTGGGGCTGGAGGATGCCCGCCTGCTGCAGCTCGAGAGTCCATTCGATTACCGCAACAACGCGCTGCTGTATCTCCCGGATGACATGCCCGACCCGAACCAGCCGGCCTACGTCGATGCGTTCGTGGACTGTGCGCGTGCTGTGCTGGCGGCAAGCCGGGGCAGGGCGTTCCTGCTGTTCACCAGCCACGCCGCGCTGCAGGCGGCGGCTGCGCAGCTGCGCGATACGCTGCCCTATCCGCTGCTGGTGCAGGGCGAGGCGCCGCGCCGGGAACTGCTGGGACGATTCCGCGACCTCGGCAACGCCGTGTTGCTCGGGACGAGCAGCTTCTGGGAAGGCGTGGATGTGCGCGGCGAGGCCCTCTCCTGCGTGATTATCGACAAGCTGCCCTTTGGTTCGCCGGGCGATCCGGTACTGCAGGCGCGCATCGAGGCGCTGCGCAACCAGGGCGAGAACCCGTTCATGCAGCACCAGCTGCCGGCGGCGGTCATTGCCCTGAAGCAGGGAATCGGCCGCCTCATCCGGGACTGCACCGATCGTGGCGTGCTGGTGGTTTGTGATCCGCGCCTGCGCACCCGTTCCTACGGGCGCATTTTTCTCAACAGCCTGCCGGCGATGCCGCGCACCCATAGCCTCAACGATGTGCAGGTATTTTTCGAAGAACCGGCAACGGACGGCAGCGCCGTGAAAGCCGCACGACAGCACCCCTGACCATGACTACACGCATCCTGGCGATTGAAACCTCCACGGCGGCCTGTTCCGCGGCCCTGTGCCTGGGAGGCGAGGTACTGGAACGCTATGTACTGGCGCCACGCCAGCACGCCGCCCTGATCCTGCCGATGATCGAATCGGTACTGGCCGAGGCGGACATCGGTGTGCGCCAGCTCGATGCCATTGCCTTCGGGCGTGGTCCCGGGGCATTTACCGGGGTGCGGATCGCGGCGAGCATTGTGCAGGGGATCGCATTCGCCGCGGACCTGCCGGTGGTTCCGGTTTCCACTCTGGCCGCACTGGCACTGGGTGCCATGCGCGAGACCGGGGAAACACAGGCACTGGCAGCGCTGGATGCCCGCAAGGACGAGGTCTACTGGGGCTGTTACCGGCAGGCCGGCGAGGCGCTGGTCCTGCAGGGCAGCGAGATCGTTTGCCCACCGTCAGGTGTGCCGCAGCCAGAGCCGGGCCGCTGGATCGGTGCTGGCAGCGGCTGGCTGGCGCATGGCAAGGCCCTGGTGCAGCGCTGCGGGGATGATGTAATCCGGGTGCTGCCGGATCTGGAACCCCGCGCGGGCGATGTTGCCCGGCTTGGCCTGTATGACTTTCTGCGCGGCAAAGCAGTAGCCGCGGATGCAGCAGTCCCTGTATACCTGCGTGATAACGTGGCGGATGCAAGGCCCGGCTGACTGTTTACGCATCGCTTAAGCGCAGGATGCCGTGCTTTTGTCCGTCGAATTCACTGTCTTGTCGTGGGAATTTCGTTCGGTACCACGTATTCAATCTGCATGCATTATGCAGGGGAAGTAGCATGAGAAAGACAGTTGTCTTCCTTGCGCTGGTTTTCTTGGCTGGTCTGTTGCGGACCGAATTTCCGATGTTACAGGTATGCCCCTGCGGGTTCGGATCACATCACTGCCTGTCCGATGCTCAGGGCAGCCACCGGGCAGGCTGCCACACACATGCCGCAACCTGTGCAGCGGTCGGGGTTAACCTCCGCGCGGCGCTGGTGAACGGTGCTGATGGCCTGGTAATCACAGCGTCCATGGCAGGACATGCAGATCACATCGTCCCAGGCGATGCAGATGTCACGGTTCAGCCGTGCGGTCCCAATGCGGGGGCTGGCCGATTCAATAACCTCGATCTCCAGTGGACAGGCTGAAACGCAGGCCCTGCAGAAGGTGCAACCGGAGGTTCCAAAATCAAGATAGGGCGTGCCGGCTCGTTCATGGTCAGCCGGGTGCAGCCTGATAATACCCGGCTCGCAGGCCGTCACGCAGGGGTGAGTGCATCCCTGGCAGGCTTCATGCAGCGCCAGTCCCTGGTGCCAGGGTGGCGGTGGCCCCAGTGGTTGCTGCCGTACTGCTTCGGCCTTGCGCCCGCTGCGGGTCAGCAACGTGCCGCGCAAAAAAGCCCTGCGCCCGCTGTCCACCTCGCTCAACGATAGGTGCTTTCAACCAGCGGTGCGGCGTTCGACTGGGGTACGTGACATTGCGTACAGTTGAAGCGTGCACCCGCCAGCTCATCCATGTCGCTGCTTGCATAGTGATCTTCTGACATCGGGCTCTTGCTTTTCACTGTCCTGTCCATGTTTTTGGGCTTGTCAATATATTTGGGCACATCATGGCAGTCCAGGCACTGGTTGTCCGCGGCGACGATCGGCAGGAATTCAGTGACCTGGTGCGGAATTTGTGGGGGTGCATCCTCCCAGGCCCGTGGCAGGGGGTCGTTATAACCAGGCTTGCCATCGCTGTAGGTGTAGGTGTCCGGTGTCGGTGTATCAAACACGCTGGTCTTGCTGAGGCCCATGTTGAGCTCGTCGATGGCGCCACCGTTCGATGCGCATGCGGCAACGGTGACCATCAGGCCGAGAGTGGAGAAAAATGCTAGTGTTTTCATGCTGCTCTCCTTTGTTGGGATTTGGTTGTGTCTGGTTGCTGCGGCACATCGAGGAAGCGCCGCAGGTCGAATTGCAGGGTGCCTTCCGGGCATACGGTGATGCAGCGGCCGCAATTGGTGCATTCTCCGGAGGCGATCATGCCGGCTGCAGCCGCTTCCTTCAGGTTCAGTACCTGGGGTTCAGGGCAATAACTGGCACACTCACCGCAGTGCGTGCAGGTCGGTGTGTCGAAACGGATGCGTAGCAGAGCCAGCTTGCCGACCAGAGCATAAAATGCGCCCAGCGGGCAGAGATGTCCGCACCAGCCGTGGCGCAGGACAAACAGGTCAAACAGGAATACACCAAACACGGCTGTCCAGCCGAGCCCGATGCCGTAGATCAGTTCCCGGTGCAGCATGCTGATGGGGCTTACCCATTCAAATGCAGCCACGCCGGTCAGCACCGACAGGACCAGTGCCAGTGCCAGTACCGTGTAACGGGTTCTGCGATTGATCCGGAACAGGTCAGAAATACCCAGGCGGCGGCGCAGCCAGGCCGACAGGTCGGTGACCATGTTGACCGGGCATGCCCAGGAGCACCATGTGCGCCCGCCGAGCAGGGTGTATGCAGTCAGGATAATGGCGGCACCCAGCAATACCTCCTGTAGCGGCAGCTGGCCGGTGAGCAGGATTTGCAGGGTGGCAAACGGATCTGCCAGGGGGATGAGCCCGAACAGTTCCGAACTGCTGAGATTGCCTGTCAGCACCGGCCGTCCGGCCACTTCCCAGCCCCAGCGTACCGTGCCGAGGAACAGCAACAGGATGCCGAGCTGCACGACGCGGCGCAGCAGCAGCAGATGCCAGACCTGCAGTTTGCCGCTGAACGAGGCCGGCATGACGAAGGCCCTGACTGGCCGGCCATTCGGGCCCATCTTTGGCTGTGTGTCAGGCGCCATTACAGTGGCCCCTCGTTCAGGTAGTCAAGCCCGGTTGGCGGTGCACTGGCACCCGGGGTCTGTGTGCCGGCCTTGAATTCCTGGGTGATCGGGCTGTCGATGGTCCACCCCAGGCGGTAGTGATCGCCGATCTGGCCCTGCACCAGGTCCGGTTGCAGTATCCGTATCGCGGCCTTCTGGGTCGGGCAGGCCTGCTCGCATATGCCGCAGCCGGTGCAGGCGTCGCTGTGTACCAGGGGTACGAACATTGCGTGTTTGCTGATGCGGCGCGGGTGATGCTCGACGGTGATTGCCTGGCCCTGCACCGGGCATTCGCGGAAGCAGATTTCACAGCGCAGGCCCTGCCAGGACAGGCAGTTCTCGATATCGATGACAGCCAGTCCCATGCGCGCATCGTCGATGTTTTCCAGTGCGTGGTTGAGTGCGCCGGTTGGGCAGACCGGTACGCACGGGATGTCCGCGCACATATAGCAGGGTATTTCGCGCGGAATAAAGTACGGAGTCCCGATGGGGACGCCGGAATCAGCCGTCGCCAGCTTCAGGGTGTCATAGGGGCAGGCAGCTACGCACTGGCCGCACTTGATGCAGCGCGCATTAAAGTCTGCTTCAGCAAGTGCTCCAGGCGGGCGAATGGCAAACGGTGTCGCCTGCGCCTGCTGCTTTAACAGGTATGACCAGACAAGACCCCCGGTCGCCGCCAGGGCGGCCCCTTGACCTACCCTGGCGAAAAAGTCACGTCGCGTGATTGCTGCTTGCTTGCCCATGGACCTGTCCCCCGGAGGGGTGGCGAACCTGCCACCAGCCCCCCCGCGGCATCACCATCAGGCCTTGTAGACCTTGATTGCTGCCTTCTTGAAGTCGGTCTCCTTCGACATCGGGCAGGTCACATCAAGACACAGTTTGTTGACAAACACGGCTTCGTCGAAGAATGGCACGAAGGTGGTTCCCTTGGGTGGCCGGTTGCGGCCCTGGGTCTCCACCACGGCCTTGATCTTGCCGCGGCGCGACTCCAGCCAGGCGACATCATTGCGCTGCAGTCCGCGTTTGCCGGCATCATCCGGGTGCATGAATATCACGGCGGTCGGCACGGCACGATGCAGCTCCGGTACCCGGCGCGTCATGGTGCCGGTGTGCCAGTGTTCCAGTACGCGGCCCGTGTTCAGCCACAGGTCGTAGTTATCATCCGGCTGCTCCGGCGGTGCCGCGTAGGGCCGGAAGAAGATCTTCGCCTTGCCGGCCAGACTGGTCTTCTCCGCGTTGGTGACCTGGTCGAGGTCGCCACTGGGCAATGCCTTGAGCGCCTTGCCGTAGAAGTCAAAACCACTGCCCTTCGCGCAGTAGGAATCGTACTCCTCGTTGAAGCGCCACTGGGTTTCCTTGCCATCGACGACCGGCCACTTCAGGCCACGCACGTCATCGCGATAATAGACATCGAATTCCGCGAGGTCATGGGCATGTCCCACGCCGAACTGCCGGTACTCGTTGAACAGGGCCTTCTCCGGGAACCAGCCATCGCCGAGTTTTTCGGCAATGTGGTTGCCGTGCCCCTTGGACACCGGATTGTCGGGCCACTTGACCTTGCGGTTCTCCGCGGTGGCGAACAGTACATCGTAGAGGGAGTCCTCGGGTGAATAGCCCATCTTCTCTGCCTCGGCCAGCACGCTGGGCAGCTTGCCGTCCTCGAAGCCCTCGGCCTTCAGCCCCGGCACGCTGTGTTCACCCCAGACTTCCTTGAGCTTGAAGCGCTTGGCGAACTCCAGTCCCTGCCAGACATCGCCCATGGCTTCGCCGGGTGGTGCGACCTGCTGCCGCCAGGCCTGGGTGCGGCGCTCGGCATTTCCGTACAGGCCCCATTTCTCGAAGATCATGGCCGTTGGCAGGATGAGGTCCGCCACCTTGGCCGAGACCGTGGGGTAGGGGTCGGACACCACCAGGAAGTTGTCCATCTTGCGGGCCGCCTTAATCCAGTGGTTGGCGTTGGCGGTGGCCTGGAAGGGGTTGTTGACCTGTACCCAGGCCCACTTGACCGAACCATCCTCCAGGTCGCGCATGATCTTGGTGATGTGGCTGCCGACCTTGGGATTCAGGGTGTTGGCTGGCAGTTTCCAGAGGTTCTCGCTGAATGCCCGGTGTTCGGGGATGGTGACCACGAGGTCTGCCGGCAGCCGGTGCGCGAAAGTGCCCACCTCGCGCGCGGTCCCGCAGGCGGATGGCTGGCCGGTGAGCGAGAACGCGCCATTGCCCGGCATGCACTGCTTGCCAAGCAGCAGGTGGATGGCATAGTTCTGCTCGTTGACCCAGCTGCCGCGGTAGTGCTGGTTGAAACCCATGGTCCAGAAGCTGACCACCTTGCGGTTCGGGTCGACATACAGGTCGGCCAGTTGCTTGAGTTTGTCCTTGTAGGACTCCAGGTCCTCGTCCGGGTCACCCTTGGACAGTTGCGCCACGAAGTCCAGGGTGTAGGGTTCCACCCCTTTCTTGAAATCCTCAAAGCCGATCAGCCAGTGCTTGACCGGAACCTTGGTGTTATTCTGTTCCACCACTTCGCCGGCCTTTTTGCGCTGGGCGATGGCCTCGTCCTTGTCCAGTGTGACCTTCAACTCCTTGGCCTGGATGTCCTTTTCGGCATCAAAACAATACTTGTCCGTGGCGCGCATGCCGTAACCGATGTCGTAGGGACCGGTGGCAAACACGCAATGCTTTTTGACGAAGTCATGGTTGACGGCGTCGCGCTTGACGATCTCGCGCAGCAGGTAGTTCTGGATGGCAAGGTCAGTACCCGGTTTGAAGATGATCTCGGTGTCGGCGATGTCAGAGGTCTGGTTGCTCATGGTCGTCAGGTTGATCAACTTGACGTTGTCATCCGTGAGCCGGCGGTCGGAGACGCGCGCCCACAGGATCGGATGGCACTCGGCCATGTTGGCGCCCCAGGTGACAACGGTATCGGTGTGTTCGATGTCGTCGTAGTTGCCGGCCGGTTCGTCGATGCCGAAGGTCTGGATAAAACCCACCACGGCCGAGGCCATGCAGTGACGTGCATTGGGATCGATGTTGTTGCTGCGGAAGCCGGCCTTCATCAGCTTGGCGGAGACATAACCTTCCGGGATGGTGTACTGGCCGGAGCCAAAGATAGCGACGCCATGCGGTCCCATTTCCTGGTAGGTCTTCTTGAACTGTGTTTCCATTTCGTCGAAGGCGCGTTCCCAGCTCACGGCCTGGAACTTGCCCTGCTTGTCGAACTTGCCGTCCGTCATGCGCATCAGTGGCTGGGTGAGACGGTCCTTGCCGTAGATGATCTTGCCGTTGAAATATCCCTTGATGCAGTTAAGTCCCTTGTTTACCGGTGCATCCGGGTCACCCTTGGTGGCGACGATGCGTCCGTCCCGGGTGCCGACCATGATGCCGCAGCCGGTACCGCAGAAGCGGCAGACGCCCTTGTCCCACTGCACGCCGGCTTCGGCCTCTTTTGCTTCAGCCAGCGTCGCGGCGGGAATGGTGATGCCGGCGGCAGTGGCGGTGGCTGCCGCGGCACTGGCCTTGATGAACTCTCTGCGTGTGACGTCCATTGCTCTCTCCTGAAGTAATGTTTGGTTCTGAAGTGTGTATGGCCCGCTATTGATTCAAGTATTCAGGCACCCTGACGCTGTTGAGGTCTTCCTCGTCGAGGTCCACCGGGATGCCCTGCAGCAGTTCGGTGTCATCTTCAAAGTTGTGGTAGGACATTTCAGCCAGGATGATGCCGGGCAGGGCGCGAATGCGCTTCAGGCCATCAACCTCATCCTTGATGGATTCGGCTTCCTGGGTGATGACAATGCGGCCGCTTGCCGCATCGATGTGATGAACGTCGATACCGTCCAGCCCGTTCAGCTGGTCGACCATTGACTCGACCCGTTGCGGGGAAACAATGACGAGGATGCCTGAGATATTCATGTGCGGTAACTGCCCCCGGTCACAGTCTGAAATGATGTGGTTTATACGGTGGCACCAGGATTTAAACGCCGTGGCTCCAGGTGCCTTTTAAAAGCTTGTATCAGTATCAGCAATAGAGTGCCTTGATTCAGGTCAAGTCCTGAACCGGGTCCATCAGATTGACGTGACCGGCGCTTCCAGTGTAATAGTCAGCATCCGCCGAACAGGCTTCGCCCTGATGCGTGACAGGCAAACAGGATATTACTGTCAGTGACTTGAAATCGACACAAAAAATGTGGATTATCTCCCGGGCAATCGCCTGAGGGACCGGGACGGATATAAAGGTGACAGGTGTCCCGGAGAAAACCAAGAAAGAATCCGTCGCTTAGCGTTCAGGTTCCTGTGTCTTTGTATTTCTGCATCTGCCCGGTGACGGGCATGTGCCTGTGTGCGTAATGCCCATGTAAGCCAGTCAAGGAGAAAGATGATGACTCAACTAACACCCGAAGAGGAACAAAAAATCCTCAACAGCCCGCCGACCGGGACCTTCGCGCTGATGCTGCTGGTCGGTGCACTGATCTTTGCAGGGTGGGCGTACATGTTTTTCTTCATGTTTCTTGAACAGGGACCGGTCAACTAGGAGGCGCGGGTATGTTTGGTGATCCCCTGAAAAATATCTGCGAAGACTCACTGGAACGAAAGTGGATCTGGATATCCCTGTTCCTGGCGTTCTTTATGGCTGGCATACTGGGTTTTTATGCCGTGGCCAGTAACATCCACCCGCCGAGCAATGTTGAAACCATTGACTCCTCGCGACTGCACCTGACGGAAGAGTTTGCAGAGGACAAGCTTGGGGTAAAAACCAACGCGGATGGCAGCTTGACCGTTACCCTGGTAGCGGCCCGCTATGGCTTCTATCCACCGCGCATCGAGGTGCCGGCCGACACGCCGGTGACCTTCCGCATCGCCAGCGCTGATGTGCTGCACGGCGTCCATGTGCCCTTTACCAATATGACAACCATGATCGTGCCGGGCTATATCTCCGAGGTGAAGACGAGCTTTCCCCGCACCGGTGAGTTCTCCCTGCTGTGTAACGAATACTGCGGTCTCGGACACGACTCCATGTGGTCACGGCTGGTCGTGGTGCCGAAATCCGCCAGGGGAGAATCATCATGAGCCGAACCAATGCTGCCGGCATAAGTCTGGCGAGTATGTGGGTGGGTTTCAGCGCTTTTGTCGTGGCGGCACTGCTGGGTGTCTACCAGGTCATCGAAAGGATCGATCTGATTCCGGGGCTGAAGTCACCGGAACTGTATTTTGGCTCCGTGTCGACCCACGGAGTGCTGATGGCCTTTGTGCTGACCACATTCCTGGTGATGGGGTATGGCTATTTCACCGCGACCTCCAGTCTCAAGCAGGATATGTGGAACAAACCGCTGGCCTGGTTCGGTTTCTGGCTGTCCGTGACCGGTGTGCTGCTGGCGGCCGGGCCACTGCTGACCGGTAATGCCTCGGTGCTGTATACCTTCTACCCGCCGTTAATGGCGCATCCGGCGTTCTATATCGGTGCCACCCTGCTGGTAGTGGGTTCCTGGGTATGGTGTCTGGAAATGGTCATGATGATGACCACGTGGAAAAAGGCGCATCCCGGCGAAACCGTACCGCTGGCCATGTATGGCACTACGGCGAATGCCATTCTCTGGTTCATTACCAGTCTCGGCGTTGCTGCGGAAGTGCTGTTTCAGCTGCTCCCCTGGTCACTGGGTTTTATTGATACGGTCGATGTCGGACTGGCGCGCACCCTGTTCTCCTGGACCCTGCATGCGATTGTCTACTTCTGGTTGTTTCCGGCCTATATCGCGCTGTACACCCTGTTGCCGAAGGCGGCCGGCGGTCGATTGTTCAGTGACCAGATGGGACGCGTGGCGTTTATCCTGTTGCTGGTGTTTTCGGTACCCATCGGGTTTCACCATCTCTACATGGACCCGTTTCAGGCGGCTGGCTGGAAATTCCTGCATATGACCGGCACCTTCATGGTCGCAGTGCCGACCCTGATTACCGGTTTTACCATCATTGCCTCGCTGGAAATTGCCGGCAGGCTGCGCGGTGGCAAGGGATTGTTTGGCTGGATCGGTGCGCTGCCCTGGGGTAATCCCATGGTGCTGGCAGCCCTGCTGGCGATGTTGATGCTCACCTTCGGTGGCTTTGGCGGCATGATCAATGCCAGCTATTCCATGAACGCCATGGTGCACAACACCCAGTGGGTGACTGGCCATTTTCACCTGATCTTTGCGGGTACCACGGTGATTATGTACTTTGCGATTGCCTACACTTTGTGGCCGAAGATGACCGGTCGGCAGTTGTATTCCACCGGCATGGCAGTGAAGCAACTGTGGCTGTGGTTTATTGGCATGCTCATCCTGACACTGCCCTGGCACCAGCTGGGCCTCGCTGGCCAGCCGCGGCGTATCTCTTCGACGCCCTATGACGAGTCCTTCGTGCAGGCATGGCTCCCGGCCGAATCCGCCATGATCGTCGGTGGCGTCATCCTCTTCATCTCGGCGCTGATGCTGGTCTACAACCTGTTCAAGACCCATGGCAATGCGCAGGCCGAGGCCAGTCTCGAGGTCGAATATGCCGAGCCGCTGCACGCCATACAGCGCATGCCGCCGCTGATGAACAGCTTCGGTTTCTGGGTGCTGCTGGTGGTGGTGTATCTGGTAGCCAGCTACGGCTATCCCATTGCACAGTTTTTCCTCATGGATACTTACGGTACTGTCCCATGGAGCATATGATCATGATCGCGTTTACTTGCTGGATTCATCGGAATGACGCTGCTGCTCCCGACTGCGGGTGCTGAACCGTCATCGCAAGTAGCCTTTGACGTGGAGACCGTACGGCTGTTGCAAGCGGCGGATCCGGCGCGGGGCGAGGCGCTTGCAAAGGAAAGCAAGTGTGCCAAATGCCATGGCGATAACGGTGTTTCGGAGGACCCCGAAGACGCAAACATTGCCGGCTTACGTCCCAGCTATATCTACAAGCAGCTCAAGGACTACCAGGATGAAAACCGGGATGACCGGGATATGGTCAAGCAAACGCGTGACCTTGATGACCAGCAGATGGCGGATCTGGCCGTCTGGTTTGCAGCGCAGGAACCGTTACCGCCTGCCGCCGACCGCAACAGGGATCCGGCCATTTTGCGCCTTGTCTATGAGGGCGATCCGCAGCGGCTGATCAAGGCCTGTGCCTCCTGTCATGGCCGACGTGGCCGTGGTGGACAGTTCGATCACCCGGCGCTGGCCGGGCAGTACCCGGAATACCTGGTCTACACCATGACCGAGTTCAAGGAAGGCGATCGCAGCAATGATATCTACGCGCGCATGCGCAGTATTGCCGAGGCCCTCACCGAGGCGGAAATCAAGGCGCTGGCCGGCTACTACGGTGCCGCCGTGCCGGCGGAATAACGCCCGATTATTGATATCAATCATCCTGCAGGAGCGGACCGCGTCCGCGAAAGGTCTTGCCACCCTTGCTATTGCGGACGCGGCCCGCTCCTGCAGCCTGGACGCTAAAGCATGTCGACGGATGCTGCGGAACCCCGCTGTTTTCATTGCGGCCTGCCACTCCCGGCCTGCGCGCCGATCCCTGTCATCGAGGTCCTGGGCGAGCCGCGTGAATTCTGCTGCCATGGTTGCCATGCCGTCTGCAAGGCCATCGTTGATGCCGGCCTGGACGACTACTACCGGCACCGTACCGATCCGGCCGTATCCGCCAACCGCGAGTTTGTGCCGGACTTCCTCAAGCAGGTGGAACTGTTCGATCGGCCGGAAATCCAGCAGGACTTTGTTATTCACGTCGGTGATGCCCGGGAGGCGGCGCTGCTGCTGGATAACATCCGCTGTCCTGCCTGTCTGTGGCTGAATGAGCGGCATTTACGCAGCCTGCCCGGCGTGCTCGACGTGCATATCGATGACACCACGCAGCGGGCCCGCGTGCGCTGGGACCCGCACACCATCCGGCTCAGCGAGATCCTGCGTGCCATCACCGATATTGGCTACATTGCCTATCCCTTTGACGCCACGCGCAGCGAACAACTCAACCGGCTGCGACGCCGGCGCAGTACCGAGCGCCTGATTTTCGCCGGCGCCATCGGCATGCTGGTGATGAATTTTTCACTGGCCACCTATGTCATGGACGATGCCGGTCCGGCGGGTGCGCTGCCCCTGTGGATCACGCTGGGCCGCTGGACCAGCCTGCTGCTCTCGATAATGTTGCTTGCCTATCCCGGCCAGGAGTTTTTCGCCGCTGCCTGGAACGATCTCAGGCATCGACGCCTCGGCATGGATGTCCCCGTGGTACTGGGTTTGTCTGCCGCATTCATCGGCAGCCTGTATGCCACGGTGACCGGGCACGGCGAGGTGTACTTCGATTCCATCGCCATGTTTATTTTCTTTCTGCTGCTGGCGCGGCGCTGGGAATTGCGCGGCAAACTCAGTGCAGCCGACCGGCTGGAGCGGCTGACGCGTATCACTCCACGGACAGCATCCAGGCTGGATGCGGCGGGTGCGGCAGTTGACATTCCGGTTGATGAACTGGCAGTGGGTGACCTTATCCGGCTGTTGCCCGGAGAAACCCTGCCGGTGGACGGGGCCCTGGTTACCGGCACCAGCAGCTTCGATGAATCCCTGCTGACGGGTGAAGCCGGGCCGGTACTGAAGCGGCCGGGTGATGCAGTGGTTGCCGGCTCGGTGAATGGTGAACAACCGCTGACGATCCGGGTGACCCAAACGGTACAACATTCGGCTGTCAGCGAAATCCGGCAGTTGGTGGAGCGGGGTCTGGAACAGCGGCCCCGCTATGCGCTGCTGGCGGAACAGGTTGCGAGTGGTTTTGTCATTGTGCTGCTGCTGATTGCAACGGCAACCGCCGCCTACTGGCTGTTAACGGACCCGGGCAACTGGCTGCCCAGCACCATTGCCGTTCTCATCGTGACCTGTCCCTGTGCATTGGCGCTGGCGACACCGGTAGCGCTGGCGGTCAGTGCCGGTCGCTTTATCGACATGGGTGTGTTGCCGCTGCGGATGCGGGCACTGGATGCCCTGGCGCGCAGCGATCTGTTTGTGTTCGACAAGACCGGTACCCTGACGGCAGGGCGGCCTGCCGTTGCCGCAGTGATGCCGACCGCTGGCCTGGATGAACAGACGTGCCTGCGCTATGCATCCGCCCTCGCGGCCGAGTCTGCGCACCCGGTATCGGGCGCACTGCGTCAGGTCGTGCCGGTCCCGCGAATTGTCACCACAGCGGTGGAAAACGTGCCCGGTGCCGGCATCTGCGCCTTGATCGAGGGGCGTGAGTGGCGCTTCGGAAAACCAGACTTTGCGGCACCTGACATGGCCTATGACGAACACAGCAGGGCCATCATTGCAGCCGGCCGCGCGCGCGGCCAACTGGTCTCCGTGCTGGCCAGTCCCGAGGGCGTACAGGCCGTGCTGACATTTGAAGACCCGCTACGGCCGGGTATCGATACGATGCTTGCCGGCCTGAAAGACAGCGGCGTGCGGCGGCTGGTGATACTCAGCGGTGATGCGCCAGACAGTGTGCTGAGACTGGCAAGGCAGCTGGGTATAGAAGAGGCACACGGCGGGTTGTCACCGGCCGACAAACTGGACTGGACGCGGGCACAGCAGGCACCGGGACAACAGCTGGCCATGTTTGGTGATGGCATCAATGATGCCCCCACGCTGGCCGCCGCTGATGTATCGATTTCATTTTCCGATGCTACGGATCTGGCGAATGCAAGCAGCGACTTTCTGATACTGGGGGATGATGCGGGCGCGCTGGTCGCTGCACGGCGGCTTGCCCGTCGGACGCGTCGCAATATCATGCAAAATTTTGTCTGGGCGGGGGCCTATAATCTATTTGCGGTGCCGTTTGCCGCCGCCGGTTGGATCCCGCCATGGGGTGCCGCACTGGGAATGTCATTCAGTTCCCTGTTTGTTGTGCTGAATGCGCTGCGATTGCAAAAGATAATCATTAACAAAAAACACCGCAGCTGTTCTGACAGGAGAGACGGGTTCCACTGGTCATTATAGTAGGGTAGGATTCGGTTATGCCGATGGAAAAGGCATGAATACCGAACTATAGTTTGCTATACAACTGTCAGCAAGCCTGATCCTCGACAGGGGGCAAGATAGCAGGCAGATTAATACGCAGGCTTGACCTGCAACAGAATTTCTCCGGGGGAAGCAGGAAGATCTGACCTTGTCACCCTTTTGAAGTCTTCTGATATGTTGTCACTAATTAATAAGAGAGGAGTCACTCTAATGTCTGCAAGGAAAACACTCGCAGTGCTATTGGGATCCGGTCTGTTGCTGGGTGCCGCACAATCGTCAGCTGCACCTACCGCAACCATGCTGGCAGATACCTGTGCCGGTTGTCATGGTACCGATGGCGCCAGCACAGGACCCGCCACACCATCCATCGCCGGAATGTCAGAGGTATACATGGTCGATTCCATGAAGGCCTTCAAGAGTGGTGAGCGCCCCAGCACGGTCATGGGTCGTATTGCCAAGGGCTACAGTGAGGAAGAGTTCAAGCTCATGGCCAGTGTTTTCGCAAAACAGCCGATTGCAATAACCAGACAGGAGACGGATGCCGCCAAGGTGGCAGCTGGTAAGAAACTGTATGGAGCAAACTGTGAAAAATGCCATGATAAATACGGTACTCTCGCCGATGATGATTCCGGTATCCTGGCCAGTCAATGGCTCCCCTACCTGCAGTATTCCATGGCGGACTTCCAGGCGGGATCAAGGGAGATGGTCAAGAAGATGAAGAAGAAGGTAGACAAGCTCAGTGATGACGAGCTTGAAGCCTTGTTGCAGTTCTTTGCCAGTCAACAGTAGGGGAGACACAGTATCATGAACAAGATTAATCGCAGAAATTTCCTCAAGATCGCAGGTAGTGCCACGGCTGCCAGTGCGATCGGTTTCCCCATGATAGCCGCAGCCGGCGGCAAGAAGCAGGTCGTAATTGTCGGTGGCGGAACCGCTGGCGCTACTGCCGCCAAGTACATCCGCCGGGCTGATGCCTCGGTCGAGGTGACACTGATCGAACCGAACAAGGATTACTACACCTGTTACATGAGTAACGAGGTGCTGGGAGGCGGGCGCAAGCTGGATACACTCAAGTTCGGCTATGACGGTCTGCGCAAGCACGGTGTCACGGTGGTGCACGATACCGTTACCGCTATCGATGCCAAGGCACAGAAGGTTACCACCGAGGGTGGCAAGAGCTTCAGTTATGACCGCTGTATCGTTGCCCCGGGTATTTCCTTTGTTGACAATATCAAAGGTTATGACACGGCTGCCGCCGAGAAGATGCCGCATGCCTGGAAGGCAGGTACCCAGACAGCGCTGCTGCGCAAACAGCTGGAAGCCATGGATGACGGCGGGATGGTGTTGATTGCGCCGCCACCGAATCCATTCCGCTGTCCGCCCGGCCCGTACGAGCGTGCCTGCCAGATTGCGAGTTATCTCAAGGCCCACAAGCCGAAGTCCAAGATCCTTATTCTTGACAAGAAGGACAAGTTCTCCAAACAGGGACTGTTCACCCAGGCCTGGGACCGGCATTACAAGGGCATGATTGAATGGGTCAAGGCAGTCGATACCGGTGGCGGCGTCAAGAGCGTCGATGCCAAGACCGGCACGGTGGCCACGGAATTCGAGGAATACAAGCCGGCTGTTGCCAATATTATCCCGGCACAGGTAGCCGGTACGATTGCCAAGGTGGCCGGTTTGACCGACGACAGTGGCTGGTGCCCGGTTACCGGCAAGACCTTCGAGTCGACCATCCACAAGGGTATCCACGTGATCGGCGATGCCGCTATCCAGGATCCGTTGCCGAAGTCAGGCTATGCCGCCAACTCCGAGGCAAAGGTCGTGGCAGCGGCGGTAGTGGATCTCGTCAACGGCCGTGAACCGGGGACGCCCTCCTGGGTGAATACCTGCTACAGCATTGTGGCTCCGGATGACGGTATCTCGGTCGCCATGGTTTACAATCTGGTGGACGGCAAGGTCGCCAAGGTCGAGGGGTCCGGTGGCCTGACGCCGATGGACAGCTCGCCGGAAGATCGCGCGCGCGAAGTGCAGTACGCCCACAGCTGGTTCAATAACATTACCAGCGATACCTTTGGCTGAAGCCGGTAGATGACTGGCAATAAGTATACGGGGTCCGCATATGCGGACCTCGTTGTTTAAGGAGTGGAATTGATGAATACAGAGATGAGACGCAGGCTTTTCCTGAAGGCCTCGCTGGCGGCCGGGACGGTCGGCATGGCGGTGGGTGCTGGTCTGCTGATGCCCAGGGCGGTGTTTGCAGCCTGGAACGAGTCAGCATTCAAGGCCGATACCATCGGTGCTGCCCTGAAGGAAGGCATGGGCAGCGATGCAGTGACGGAATCCGCCGAAGTCATCCTTGATGTGCCTTCTAACCCCGAGAACGGTGCCGTCGTACCGGTTGCGGTGACAACCACGCTGTCCGGTGTGCAATCGATTGCGATACTGGTGGAGAAAAATCCCAGCCCCCTGTGCGGTGTCTTTCAACTGGGCAAGCGTATGAAGCCGGAACTTTCCATACGGGTCAAGGTGGCCGAGTCGGCCGACATCATTGCGGTGGTGAAATCGGGTGACAAGCTCTACAGTGCGCGGACGCCCGTCAAGGTCACGATTGGCGGCTGTGGGTGATAACCGGCATCGTGTAACGAATACAGGTATAAATTATCTCGAGGTATAGCACACCATGGCCAGCAATAGCATAAAGTTGAAAGCCAAAGCAGAGAACGGGGAAACCACCGTCAAGGCGCTGATCAAACACCCGATGGAGACCGGTCGACGCAAAGACAAGGAGAGCGGCGAACTGGTGCCGAGTCACTACATTCGGGAGATCAGCTGCAGTTACCAGGGCGAACCGGTGATGACGGCCGAGTGGGGGCCGACCATCGCGATGAACCCGTTCCTGTCCTTCACCTTCACGGGTGGTGCTCCGGGTGAGGAGATCGAGATGAGCTGGAAGGACAACACGGGCGACAGCGATTCGGCCAGCGCCACAATCACCTAGTTTGCATGATCTGACTCCGGGTTGCCGGTGGGCAGGCTGCCGTCTGCATCACTGCAACCCGTAATTTGGTATGCTGCGGGTCAGTTTACAAACGTCCAGCAGCAGCTTTACCGGCTTGCGCAAGGAGGAGTCCAGCCCATTGGGTATACTTGCCAGGGAGGTTCCGCAAGACCTGGAAACAACCTGTAAATAAATACATAAGACATTGTAAAGCATAAAAGATGTCTCATATTTAAGCCGAATATGGGGAAGGTCCTGGCGCGTTATTCGGGTCGCTGGGGTGATGACTGCAATCGCAACGGGCTGCAGGGAGTTCGTGCCATGGTGTTCTGCAGCCCCTGGTATGCCAACCCTATCAGTAACCTCGATCCCGTCATGCTTGCTTTGCGCCCGCTGCATGTCTCGCTTTGCCGGCAAGACGATCAAACACGGATTGTATTTGTGCACCCGTCACATGTCAGCACAGGTAGTGATGCCATGGCGTTGTTGCAGGAACTCGAAATGGAAGTCAGCGCCGCGACTCGGCAGGGTATGGATGCCGCAGCTTCCGGCGGTACTGCCGCGTGAATGGGTTTTGATGTGACATGCCCCGGATCCAGGTGTTAAGTGAAAGCCCTGGAAAATCCCGGGAACCAGCATGAATGAAATGTGCGGCCAGTCCCGGCAACAAGGTTGTTCCTGTCTGCATGGACTTAAGGACGATATGCAAACAGGTTAGCCTGAATGTATAAATACAGGTTGCCAGAAACAGAATGATTTTTTACATAACTGGAGCAGTGAATGACTAACGACACGAATGTGACCTGGCATGAACATCAGGTAAACCGCAGCAGCCGGGAGTCCCTCAACGGACATAAAGGCTGCGTGATCTGGTTCACCGGCCTGAGTGGTTCGGGCAAAAGCACGATCGCCAATGCCCTGGATCATAAACTTCACCAGTTGGGTATGCACAGTGCGGTTCTGGACGGGGACAATGTCCGTCATACCCTCAATGCCGGATCGTCGATGCTCAAGGAAGCCCACAGCGAGGAGTTCGCGCAGCGTTTTGGTCTCGGGTTTTCGGCAATTGACCGGGAAGAGAATATCCGGCGCATTGGTGCGGTTGCACAACTCTTCTCCGAGGCCGGCATCATCGGGCTGACAGCCTTCATCAGTCCCTACCGTATTGATCGTGACCGGGTGCGGAACAACCTGCTTCCGGGAGAGTTCATCGAGGTCTTCGTTGATACCCCGATAGAAGTCTGCGAGTCGCGGGACCCCAAGGGTTTGTACAAAAAGGCACGGGCGGGAGAGATAAAGGGCTTCACCGGTGTTGATGACCCATACGAATCTCCCGTGTCAGCGGAGCTGGTTGTCTCTGCAGCCGAAAAAACGCCTGATGCACTTGCGGATGAGGTGATTGCCTATTTGATAGAGCAGGGCATCTGCCCCGCACTGGAAGATGAAGTCCTGCTCAGTCGGAAGGCAGGTGAAATTGCCTGAAGGCTGTAATGAGAATTTTCCTGACGGTAACAACATGCGCTGCAGTTGCAGCAATGAACCTGTCCTGTGCGTACGCAGGACAGGTTCAGAGAGAAGCTGTTTGACCAGAACCTGTCTTGAAATTGTAAACAGGCCACCAGGCAAATCGCATGGCTTTGTGGCGCGGACTTTGCGCAGTTTTATATTTACTCGTCATTGCGAGGAACGGAGTGACGAAGCAATCTCCATCTATGGGAGCAATAGTTGGAGATTGCTTCGCTTTGCTCGCAATGACGAAATATGCTTGGCATGGAGTTGCCTGCGCAAGTTGATTCGCAATACTTTTCCCGTGATTCCTGCTTCTATTCGCATCTAAACGCATGATTCTATGCCGGTATTTGTATTCCCTATAAAAATACCCTTCTGAAATGTGATAAAATTGTACGAATTTATCCCAGCAGCCAAAACATGGCCGCACGCCAGTGGAGTGTTTATGAGCAATTTTTCGGGAAAACTGTTTGCCCTGATCGCGACCATTAGCACTGCATCCCTGGTGCAGCCTGCATCTGCGGAACAGCTGCAGGTCTCCGGAGCGGCGCCAGCACAACTCACCGTTCAACTGCCGTACGTTGATCGCGATGCGCTTGTTGAAGATGTCAGGCTGCTGCGCAGTCGACTGATACAGCGCAAGCAGGAGCTCACGCAACTCGTTGCTGACAAGCAAATGGATGGCGGCGATGCGCTCATCACGGTCATCATGCCGGGTGGATTGCTCTATGCCAGTTATAAAAAGGCACGCTATGAAAGTGCGAAAAACGAGCTGGACCGCATCAGTGAGGACATAGAGGAATACTCCGACGATCTCCTGGCCATGCAGTCGGCACCGACGCCGCTGGCCATGGCGCTGCTGCCCTGAATCCAGCGTCCCTGCCTATCCCAGTCTGCTGTCCGCTGAAATTGCGTCCCCGGGAATAACGGTAAAATCTGTCAGGGAAGTTCCAGTAAGCTAGACGGCATTTCTGTCTCGGGCGCTGTATAAATCCCCGGGGTTAACCCTCCCCACCTCGTATCACCCCGATTCGGCAGCAACAGACTACAGGCAGCATCCTGTGGTTCTCGCATGTCCTGGATTATCTCTCACCGCCATTGATCGGGCCGACTTCGTTATCGCTGGACACTTCTCCAGAACGACTGTGCAGTTCCTGTTCCCCCTGAGCAATTTGTATGTCAAATTGCCTGCTTCGCGGGATCCGCCACGCCCGGGCACCCGGGTATATCACCAGAGAAGCAGCAATGAACGAGACGGCAGTCATAGACAAGGAACAACTGGTCGAGGAGGTGATGTCGGCCATCGACGCGGGCGATGATGATCGCCTGCGTGATGCGCTCGCCGATCTGCATCCGGCGGACAGTGCCAACCTGGTGGCCTCGATACCGGAACCCGACCGCGAACACCTCTGGAATTTCATGCCGGAGGAAACTGCCGGTGAGGTGATTTCACACCTGGACGACGTGGCCAGGGACAGCCTGATCGAGCAGATGGATCCGCACGATGTGGCCACGGCGGTGGGCGCTCTGGAACTGGACGATCTGGTTGACCTGGTTGAGAGCATCCCGGAGGAATATGGCGACGCAATCCGGGAGTCCCTGGACCCGGAAGGGCGCGAGCGCCTGGAAGCCACGCTGGCCTATCCGGAGGACAGCGCCGGCCGGTTGATGGATGTGAGTGCTGTGGCGGTGCGTGCCGATGTCAGCCTGGAAGTGGTGCTGCGCTACCTGCGTCGCCGCGAGTCGCTCCCGGACAATACTGACGGCCTGATGGTGCTGGACCGTGAAGGCATCTACATCGGCAAACTGCCGATCTCCAGCCTGCTGATCAACCAGCCGGAGCTCAGCGTCGCCGAGGTGATGGTCGAGGATGCCGATTATGTGCCGGTGGACATGCCCGAGACCGAGGTGGCGCAGCTGTTCGAACGCCGGGACCTGGTCTCTGTGGCGGTGGTCGATGCTGCTGGTTACCTGATAGGACGCATCACGATTGACGACGTGGTGGACGTGATCCGCACCGAGGCAGAGCATCAGCTGATGAACATGGCCGGCCTGGACGAAGAAGAGGACCTCTTCGCCCCGGTGCTGCCGAGCGCCAGGCGCCGTGCCCTGTGGCTGGGCATCAACCTGGGTACGGCGTTTCTCGCCTCCTGGGTGATCGGCCTGTTCGAGGCGACGCTGGCCCAGCTGGTCGCCCTGGCGGTGCTGATGCCGATCGTTGCCAGCATGGGCGGTATCGCCGGCAGCCAGACCCTGACCCTGGTGATCCGGGGCCTGGCAATGGGCCGGGTGAGCGTTGCCAATCGCCTGTGGCTGGCACGCAAGGAACTGGCCATTGCTTTCCTCAATGGCATGCTCTGGGCCCTGGTAGTGGGGTTTATAGCCTATGCCTGGTTTGGCGATCCCGGCATCGGCCTGGTGCTGTCCGCAGCCATGGTGGTCAACCTGATGGTGGCCGCCTTTTCCGGGATTACCATCCCGCTTGTCATGGACCGTCTGGGCATAGACCCGGCCCTGGCGGGAGCGGTGGTGCTGACCACGGTCACGGATGTGGTGGGGTTCATGAGCTTCCTGGGGCTGGCGACCGTGTTCCTGCTCTGAGTCCGGAACCTGGAACGGCTCCCCGAGTCGGCAAAACTTCATGTTCATAAAAGGTTAATATAATCGTGTTATCGCAGGTCCGGTCTGGATGGGGAATCCGAAGTCGGCCGTTTCCGGTATGCAAACGTGCCTTTCATTCCCGGCAGGTTGTCGGAGACGATTCCACTCTGGAGTCGCGGTGAGACAGTTGCCGATACGCACCCCTTGAACGGCGCGGGGCTGGCCTGCAGTTTTGTAACCTCAACAGGACACCCATAGCATGGCAAACAACAATTCCAGCGATTCGGCAACCGGACGGGCGGAACAGGCAATGAACCGGGTGCTCCAGGCGGAGCGCGACGCCGAGCGTGCGGTGGCGGAGTGCGAAGCAGAGGCCGGCAATATTCTGCAAGCGGCGCAATTACAGACCAGCCGTATTGCCAGCCGCACGGATATCCGGATCTCACTCATGCAGACGCGCTGTCTCCAGCAGGTGGCCGAGGAGATCAAGCAGCTGGAGAGAGCTGAAAGTCAGACCCGGGAGAGGCAGGAGGAAAGTTACCGGATTGACGAGACCGGGCTTGCCGAGTGCATTGAAGAAATTGCCATCTGTCTGACCGGGGGTGTCTCCCGTGGCGGTAATGGCGGAGACGCGAAAGGATGAGCCACGGCGCGCGCTTTGCCTACGCGCAGTCGCGCCTGCAGGCGCGCCACGGCATGCGTCCGACGGAACAGCTATGGCGACGCCTGGCCAGCACGGGTGACCTTGCCAATTTCCTGCAGCAGGCACAGCAAACCACGCTGCGTCCCTGGGTGCTGGGACTGCAGGCGACCCAGACCAGCCATACCCTGGAGCTGTCACTGCGACAGCATTTTCGTCGTTACACTGACGAGGTGGCCGGCTGGTTGCCCGGGAACTGGGGTGCCGTGGTGCGCCCGGTAAAACGCCTGCCGGACCTGCCCGCGCTGCAGTACCTGTTGCGTGGAGAGGCCGCAACGGCATGGTTGCTCGAGGATGCCGAACTGCGTCCTTTTACATCCGAAAACCTGGCTTCGAGATTTGAAGCACTGCATAACTCCGACTGCGACTACCTGGCCGTTGCCTGGCAGCGCGGCGATCCGCTGCATAAAGCCTGGCTGGAAAGGTGGCGGCGCCAGTGGCCGGCGTCACAGCGCTTTGCCGCGGGACTCGCACATCTCGGCCGCTTGTTGCGCCAGTACCTGCAGCAACCTGGCGGAGGGCCTGCGGCAGCGAGCGGGTTGCCACGGCAGCAGCTGGTTGCAGGCCTGGGCTATGTCTTCCGGCGTTACAGTTTCGAACCGGCAGCTGCCTGTGCGCACCTGGGGCTGGTCGCGCTGGACCTGCAGCAGTTGCGGGGGGAACTGCTGCAGCGGGCGCTGTTTGCAGAGACCGTGGAAGGACGCGCATGAGCATGCGTCCCGCACGGGCTCGCTGGTTCGAGTTGCTGACCACCAGGGAACACCTGACCCTGGCCGTCGAGACCCTGGCGGCAACGGGCAGCATCGAACTGGAAACACACAGCAGCACGCATAGCGCCTTCAGTCTGCAAAACCTGCAGGAGCGAATGGAAGAATTCAACCGGCTGGCACGTCGCTATCAACCGTACTGGCCGCAGACCCGGTTGCGGCCAGCGACGGCACCTGGCAAGCCTGTCGTAGTGCTGGATGCCGCCCTGCAGCGGTTGCGTGACTGGGAAACCGCCGCGCGTCCGTTGATTCTTTCCCTTGAGTCATTAATCAACGAACAGACGGAATTACAACTGCTGGAGTCGATGCTGGGACATGCCCGGGGCGAGACACTGGATTTTGCCCTGCTTGCCCGGCCGGCCGGGACACTGGCAACGCGGATTTTCGCAGTGCCGGGGCACAGTCGTATCGAACACCTGCCGGGCAACCTGCTGACCTCCCGGGTCAGCACCGATGACCATGACTTCCTGCTGGCCGTCGGCCAGCCGGCTGACCTGGACGCGCTGGGAACGGAGTTGGCGGCGCACAAGGCCAGGGTCGTCGAGATTCCGCCGACGCTGCAGGGCACGCGCCGTTCGGCCCTGCAACAGATTTTGCGCCGCAATGCGGCCATCAATGCCGGGTTGCAGCAGACCCGGGGGGAAATCGACCAGCTGGCTGCGGCGCACCACCTGCCCGAGGCGCTGGGTGACATCTACCGGCTGGACTGGTTTATTACCCATGTGAGTACCTTGCCGGTGTCGGAAAACTTTGCCTGGGTTACCGGCTGGACCAGCGATCTCGGCGATGGCCGGCTGACCGCTGCCTTGCAGTCGGCCGGGGTCGATGCGGTGCTGCATTTCCCGTTACCTCCACGCGATGCCGATGCCCCCATGGTGATGCAGAATCCCTGGTGGGCACAGCCATTCGAATTGTTCGCACGCATGCTGGGCACACCGTCACGCGACGAGGCGGACCCCAGCCGGCTGCTGGCCGTGCTGGCGCCCCTGCTATTCGGCTACATGTTCGGTGATGTGGGACACGGACTGGTGCTGCTGCTGGCCGGGGTGGTGCTGCAGCGACGCTGGCCGGTAGCGCGCATCCTCATTGCCAATGGTTTTGCCGCGATGGTATTCGGGCTGGTGTTCGGCAGCGTGTTCGGCCGCGAGGATATCCTGCCTGCCCTGTGGCTGCACCCGGTCGAGGATCCGCTGCCGGTACTGCTGGTGCCGCTGGCGGGCGGCGTTGTCATCCTGCTGCTCGGCCTGCTGCTGAATGCCGTGGAGTCGTACTGGCGTGGAGAAATTCGCCAGTGGTTTCAGGTCGAAGCCGCCGTCCTTGTGCTTTACCTTGCCCTGATTGCCAGTTTCTTCCAGCCCGGCGCTGTGCCGGTCGCCGGCTTCGCCCTGGCGTGGTATTTCTGCGGCAGCCTGCTGCAGCCGCATGCGCGCTTCGGGCCGACCCTGCTGGCCGCGGCCGGTACGCTGCTTGAAAATATCCTGCAGCTGCTGATCAATACGGTGTCTTTCGTACGCGTCGGCGCGTTTGCCCTTGCCCATGGCGGCCTGTCCCTGGCGTTCATCATCATGGCGGACGCGACGGCCAGCCCGGTCGCCGCTTTCCTGATCCTGTTGCTGGGCAACCTGGTGGTTATAATGCTTGAAGGTCTGGTGGTGACAATCCAGACTACCCGCTTGATCCTGTTTGAGTTCTTTATTCGCTTTTTGCGCGGTTCCGGGCGGATGTTCCGCCCGCTGGCCGCACCTGCTGCAACTGTCGGAATCAGGAGAGTAACGTGATGCTGGGTATCAGAAGTCTGACTGTTTGGTCGATCGGTGCATTACTGCTGGGTATTGCTGCCACGCTAATGTTGTGGTGGTCTCCCGCCAGCGCTGCCGGGGCGGAGGTGCTGCTGCCCGCGGGTGCGGTGCAGTGGGGTTTTGTCGCGGCAGCCCTCGCAACCGGCCTGTCTTCGCTCGGTGCCGGTATTGCCGTTGCCGGCGTGGGCAGTGCGGCAATCGGGGCGCTGGCTGAAAAGCCCGAACTGCTTGGCCGGGCGCTTATTATGGTCGGGCTGGCGGAAGGTATCGCCATTTATGGCCTGATCGTTTCGATCCTTATCCTGAACCGGATTCTCTAGCCAGTAGCGGCTCACGATGTCAGTCCCGGTATTTATTGGTGATGAAGTCAGTGCCTGCGGTTACCGCCTGGCGGGACTGCGGGTGCGTGTGCCTGGCCGGGACGAACTGGACGCGGTACTGGCGACAGCCTGCGAGGATGCTCCGCTGGTACTGCTCAGTGCCGGGGTTGCGCGCTGGCTTCCCGAGGCACAGCTGCAGCGGCTGCTTGCCCGGGATACACCGCCGGTGGTCGTGGTGCCGGATGTACACGGGCTGGCCGGTTCGGATGACATGGCGCTCCGGATGCGACGCCAGCTGGGTGTGCTCGAGTGAATAATCAAACGCCAGGCGTCGTCGACGCACAGCTGCAGAACCTGCTGCAGGTTGTTGAACGCAACCGTGATGAGCGCTGCAGGGTGTTGCTGGACGCAGCCCGCGACCAGGCGCGGCAGTTGCTGCGGCAGGCCCATCGCGAGGCGCGCGAGCGGCTGCATAACAAGCTGCTGGCCACGCGTGAGGAGGCCCGGCAACAACTGGCATCGGCGCTGGCAAAACGGCAGACACACCTGCGACTGCACCGCCATCGTGCCGACGAGGCGCTGCTGACCCGTGCATGGGCGCCACTGGGTGAAGGCCTGCTGCAGCGCTGGCAACGACAGGACAGCCGCACACTCTGGATAGACAACCTGGTCGAGCAGGCCCTGGCAATGCTGCTCGACCGGCACTGGAATATCGAGCATCCCGCGGACTGGCCGGAGCAGGAGCGCACGGCACTGGGCAAGCGGCTGGAGAAAGACCTGGGCGCGCCGCCGGTGTTTGTGGCGCAGCCACAGATTAAGGCAGGGTTGCGCATCTGTGCCGGTCCGACCTGTATCGATGCTACCCATGCAGGGTTGTTGCGGGCGCGCACCCGTATCCAGGCAATGATGCTGGCAACCCTGAACGAATGCCGCCGCAAGCATGCGGACAAAGCGCGGCTCGCCGGGAATTAGGCGCTGCCCATGAGTCCGGATACCCCTATGGCAGAGGCAACCATCACCTGGATCAGCGGTCCGGTGCTGCGTGCGCGGACCCGCGGTGCGTTTCATGTCAACGAGGCCACGCTGGTGGGTCATCAGCGTCTGCTGGGGGAAGTGATTCGCATTGCCGGGGACGAAGTGGTTATCCAGGTCTACGAGGACACTACCGGTCTGCGCCCCGGCGATGTACTGACGGCTACCGGGTCGCAGTTGTCGGTGCGACTGGGGCCCGGCCTGCTGGGCAATATCTTCGATGGCCTGCTGCGCCCGCTTGCCCGACAGGTGACCTATGTAGAACCCGGCGTCGCCTCACGGGACCACGGGCAGACTTTCGACTTCAGGCCAACGGTGGCTGCTGGTGAACGACTGGCGGGAGGTGCTGTCTTCGGCAGCGTCTCCCGCAGCGACGCGCGTCCACAGCGCTGCCTGGTACCGCCGGGTGTGCAGGGGGAGGTTGTCAGGGTTGCGGAGCCGGGAAGCTACCCGGAGCGTTTACCCGTGTGCGTGCTGCGCGACGCGCAGGGCGCGACTCACGAAATTGCCATGAGTCATCGCTGGCCGGTCAGGCGGCCGCGACCTGTCGCGGCGCGCACTGCCGTGGAAGGGCCGCTGTTCACGGGGCAGCGGGTACTCGACAGCATTTTTCCGCTTGCCTGTGGCGGTCGCGCGGCCATGCCGGGCGGTTTCGGCACCGGTAAAACCGTGCTGCAGGAGACCCTCGCCAAGTGGTGCGATGCCGACATCATTATCTACGTGGGCTGCGGTGAACGCGGCAATGAAATGGCCGGGGTGCTGCACGAGTTTCCTGCGCTGGAGGACCCGCGTACCGGCCGCCCGCTCATGGAACGGACGGTCATCATAGCCAACACCTCGAACATGCCGGTTTCCGCACGCGAGGCCAGCATCTATACCGCGGTAACGGTGGGCGAGTATTTCCGTGACCAGGGCATGCGCGTTGCGCTGATGGCGGATTCCACCAGTCGCTGGGCGGAAGCCTTGCGCGAGGTGTCGGGGCGCCTGGGCGAGTTGCCAGGCGAGGCGGGCTACCCGGCTTACCTCAGCAGCCGCCAGGCAGACTTTTATGAGCGAGCGGCACATGTGCGCACCCTCAGCGGCGAGGTCGGTTCGCTCAGTATCATCGGTGCGGTCAGCCCGCCGTCGGCGGATTTTTCCGAGCCGGTGACCACGCATACCCGGCGCTATGTGCGCTGTTTCTGGGCGCTGGATGCCACGCGTGCACAGGCACGCTTCTACCCCGCGGTTCACCCCCTGCAATCCTACTCGCAGGACATCGAGGTGCTGAGTCACTTCTGGAACCAGCACGGCAATCCCGACTGGCTGGAGCAGCGGCGGCGTTTCCTGGGGCTGCTGGAGGAACAGGCACACCTGGAACGCATGGCGCGCATCGTCGGCAAGGATGCCCTGCCGCCGCGGCAGCAGCATGTCCTGCTGTGCGCGGAGCTGATCAACGAGGCATTCCTGCGCCAGTCTGCGTTCTCGGAACTGGACCGTTTTTGTATGCCGGCCCGCCAGATCGCGATGATGAAGCTGATCAGCCATTTCATCGACCAGTCGGAGAAGGCCGTTGCCCTCAAGGTGAGCGTGGAGGCGATCAATACACTGCCGGTGATGCGGCGTCTGCGCCGTATGGGAGAGGAGATCGGTGATGACGAACTCGACAAATTCGATGCGTTGCGGCACGAACTGGAAGTCGAATGCACCCGCTTGACCACGCAGGCAGCGCGCGATGCGGACTGAGATAGAAGTCATC
This sequence comes from uncultured Gammaproteobacteria bacterium, assembly GCA_963701455.1. Classification (GTDB taxonomy): domain Bacteria; phylum Pseudomonadota; class Gammaproteobacteria; order UBA9214; family UBA9214; genus UBA9214. The sequence continues at coordinate 18,846 of CAVPAE010000001.1, read as the reverse complement.
GATGCCGTGACCCGGCTGGAAGGGCCGCTGCTGTTTCTGCGGCGCACGGTCAATGCGGGCCTGAACGAGGCAGTCGAGGTCGAGGACAGCGAGGGACACGTGCGGCTGGGTCGGGTGGTGGCGCTGGACGAGGAGATCGTGACCGTCGAAGTGCTGGAGTCCACGGCCGGGCTGGGGTTGTCGGATACCCGGGTGCGCTTCATGGGCGAACCGCTGCATTTTTCTGTGGGGCCGGAAATTCTCGGCCGGGTATTCGACGGGGTGGGGCGTGCGATCGACGGCGGGCCACCGGTCTCGGCGGAAAAGAGCCTGCGCATCGATGGCATGGCGATCAGTCCTGCCGCGCGCGCCACGCCGAAAGACTTTATAGAAACCGGCGTATCCACCATTGATCTCATGAACAGCCTGGTGCGCGGGCAGAAGCTGCCGATTTTTTCGGGTGCCGGCCTGCCACACGACCGCCTGGCCATTCAGATTTCGCGCCAGGCGCATATCCGCGACACTGCCGCAGGAGAGTTCGCCATGGTGTTTGTCGCCATCGGCGTGCCCTACGATACCGCGGAGTATTTCCGCAGTGCCATGGAAGACAGCGGGGCGCTGGAACACGCCGTGCTGTTCCTCAACCTGGCCTCCGACTCCAGTACCCAGCGCCTGCTGACGCCCCGCTATGCCCTGACTGCCGCGGAATACCTTGCCTTCATGGAGGGCAAGCATGTGCTGGTCATCATGACGGACATGACGAATTACTGCGAGGCACTGCGCGAGGTCTCGGCCAGCCACGGCGAGGTTCCCAGCCGCAAGGGCTTCCCGGGCTATCTCTACTCGGACCTGGCGACGCTCTACGAGCGCGCCGGCAGCCTGGAAGGGCGGCCGGGCTCGCTGACCCAGCTGCCGATACTGACCATGCCCTCCGATGACATCACCCATCCCGTTCCCGATCTGACCGGCTACATCACCGAGGGCCAGATCGTGCTCGATCGTGACCTCGACCGTGCCGGCATCTATCCGCCGGTCAAGGTGCTGCCGTCCCTGTCACGGCTGATGAAAGACGGCACCGGCAAAGGCTACACCGATGCCGACCATCCGGATCTTTCGAACCAGTTGTATGCCGCCTACGCCCGTGCGGTTCACGTGCGGGTGCTGGCGAGTGTCGTTGGCCGCGAAGGCCTGGCAGAAACCGACCGGCAGTTTCTCGATTTTGGTGATATTTTCGAGCGGGAACTGGTGAACCAGGCCAGTGCCAGGACGCTGGAGGAGAGTATGGCGATTGCCTGGCAACTGTTGCGCAGTCTGCCTGCGTCGGAACTGCACCGGCTCAACGACCGGCAGATCAGGCAATACATCAATCCTGCGGAGTCGCCCTGATGGATGCGGAACAGGCGCCCACCCGGGCAGCGGTACTGGAACTCCGGGCCGAGCAGGGTGTGGTGGAAGAGGCCTATGACTTCCTCGACGAAAAACGCCTGCTGCTGGCTGCTGAACTGCTGCGGCAGCTCGATCGCTACGAGGTCCTGAGCAAGGCAATCCGGGAAACAACCCGCGCAGCACGTGAGCAGCTGCAGGCCGCAGTACAACGCCACGGTCTGCAGGGGCTGAGTGTCTATCCGTCGCTGCCGCTGGATACCGTGCGCATCGAGACATCCCGCCGCAACCTGATGGGTGTAACCTTGCTGGAAACAGCCGCGGCCATGCCGGAAGCGGCATCGGCCTCAGCACCGGTAGCGGCCTATCCCTCCGCCGAGGCGGACATGTGCCGTGAGGCATTCCGCGAGCTTTTCGCGCTGGGGGCTGAACTGGCTGGAATTTCCGGCAATCTCTATCGTCTGCTGACGGCATACCGGTCGACGGAGCGCCGGGCGCGGGCGCTGGAAAACGTTATCCTGCCCGAGATCGAACAGTCGCTGAACCGGATGAGTACCTACCTGGAGGAAATCGACATGGAGGATGCCATCCGCGCCAGGACCATGCAGCGTATCTAACCGGGGACACCGATCGATAAGAAATAATCACCGGGAGGGTGCTTATATTTTACTTGTGTGGCGTTCCAACTCATTTTATAAGTCTTGTGTAGGCAGATTTTTCTTCCTGTACGGGCTGTCTGTCCCGTTGCAGGATCGCCGCTACCGCTTCGGTCAGAATCGCGACCGGTTGTCTTTTATGTCTGCAGGGCATCTGGCCGCCCTGCGTGGAGATGGAAATATGAAAAAAATACAAGGCACCCCGTTACTGGTATCCCTGCTGGCTGGCGCCGGCGTGGCGGTTTTGAGCTTGCCGGTTCTGGCGAACGTTGATGCGGAATGCCGGCAGGAGGCAGAGGAATACGGGATCCCTCCGGAACAGCTGGAGGACTACGTCACCGGCTGTATTCTCTCCCGTGGCGGCAACTATGCCCAGGAACCGGTTGTAGAAGACTACACTGCACCGGCGGAACCCGAGGCAAGCACTGATATTGATGCCGGGACGGGCAGTGACGATGTCCCGCAGTAACTCCGGGTAATCCTGGCAAAACACGCCATATAGACTCCGCCGAATACCGGTATCCGCCGGCCGCTCCAAATGCGCCGCGAGGAGCAACTGCTGCAACAGCAACCCGGCGACAGCTACGACCCGTAATCAGCCGCGCGACACGATTACCGCGGTGCGCAACCGGCTGCGGCCGAAGCAGGAAATGCGGGCAAAGTCCTCGCGGGCGATGGGGAGGTACTGGCAGTCCAGCGGCGTCTGGCTGATTTCTTCCGGGTCGGGGTCGTGCACGTACAGGCATTCGCTGTCGTAACCGCTGACCGTCACCCAGTGCGGCGCTTTCTTGCCGTCGAGGCGCCAGGTGCTGATCAGCACGATCGGGATAGCGCCGTTGTCGAGGGCCTGTATCAGGGTTTCCTGGGCGACGTCGCCGTAATGAATCCCGATGCCCTGTTTTTCCGTCTGCTGCAGGTAGTCTGCGTGCACCATGCCGATGACGCGTTTCTTGTTGGCATCGCGCACGCCGTCAACGAACAGCGGCTGGTGCTGGTTGATCCAGGTCTCGGCCCGGAAGCCGCGCTGCCGAGCCGCCAGCGCGAGGCCCAGCGGATGGCAGCCGCCGTGGCCCGAGGTCATGAAGATGGTGGTGGCCTCGCGCCAGATCTGCAGTTCCTCGTGCAGCGAGGGTGTGTAATCAGCGCTGATGGCGCGCATCGCCATCATCAGCGCCGCCGGTCCGCAGGTGAACACTGTCGTCTGGCGTATCCACGGGACATCGGCATGCTGCTCGATAACCCGGTAGTGATGAATGCGCTTCTGCATGCGGGCGGCGTCGCCGTGGTCGTCGTAGTAGTCGCGGTAGCTGCCGAAGGTCAGGTAGCCGAGTGATTCGTACAGCGTAATGGCCGGCCGGTTGTCGGTCGCAACTTCCAGACGCATGATGAAACGGCCACTCTCGCTGGCGGCACGTTCGCCGGCCTCGATGAGGCGTCGCGCAATACCGCGGCCGCGGAAACGCGGGTCGGTGGCGATGGAATACAGTCGTGCCAGGCGGGTGCCGCGGTGGTAAATCACGAGAATGTAACCGGCCAGCACCCCGTCCACGGTTGCCACCAGGAAGGCGCGTTTGCCGCCGCTGATCCAGTGACGGAAACTGCGTCGGCTGAGACGGTCGGTGTCAAACGCTGCCTCCTCCAGCTTTATCAGCGCTTCGTAGTCATCCTGCTCGACCTCGCGCAGCCGGACCGGGGCGTCCTTCATGTCAGCAGTCCGTCCATCGCCTGGCGAATGACCTGGCGGGCCTGCAGCAGTACCTGCCTGCGCCACTCCGGGTCGTCCGGGCAGAAGTGTGCCTGCATGTCCCTGACCAGGGTCGCACGGTCCGGGTGGCGGGCCGCGGCAGCGCCGTGTTCTGCCCAGAAACGGTGGTCCTGCAGCAGCACGTCGAAGAGTTCCTGCGTCTCGTAGGTGCCATACTCCAGGGTAATGTAACAGCTGCCGGCGGGCATGACGGCATGCCAGGCGTAATCAAGCAGGCCGGTCTTGGGTACCGAGCTGGAGGTGCCGAGCGCCGGCAGGGTGCAGGCGTTCCCGTACCAGCGCTGGGCGGTGTCCGCGCCGTCACTGCCTGGCAGGTGGTCGCAAATGATCTCGCCATTTGCCCATGTCCCGAGCCCGGTGTGCACGTCGATGATACCCAGTTGCCTCATCCCGAGCTGGTAGTCTGTAATGAGGATCTCCGCGACACGCCGGCCATGGCAGGGCTCCCGGCCCCCGTAGAAGGGGCCGGTGGGGTCATCATACTGGCCGCCGCTGACGGCGATCTCGAAGGCGGTCTGGCCGTGGGTATCGATGTAGGCCTGAAATGCCTGTTGCCGGCGTTCGGCGTCAGGCTCGAACAGCCACGGCCGCAGCTCCAGGTAACCGGGGTTTTGCGGCAGCGGCTGGTCGAAGTCGATGCAGTTGCGGTTCAGGTCGACACCATCGGCATCGCAGCGGCGGTGCCAGGCATAGCCCCAGGGGTTCAGTGCATGCACGCAGAGTATGGCCAGGTCATCGGGCAGGCGCTCGTGTGCCAGCACTGCCAGCAGGTCGCAGATGACGGCCGTGCCCGCAAAGCCCTCGATGCCGTGGGTGCCGCCGATGATGACCAGTACCCGTGCTGCTGTTTGTGAACCGATCCAGGCAGTGTCGGTTGCCAGTGGTGTACCGTCGGGTGCGCCCTGTGGTGCGCTGAAGCTGCGTTGAGCCGTCGGCATGCGCAGGTTGAAGAGGTGTTGCTTCCAGAAGACACGGGCGTCTGCATAGCTGTCCGGAAAGACTGCCAGGTCTGGATTGTCAGGGATTGTCGGTGACGGCATGATCTCTACACTGCTGATTAGCGGATGAAGCATAGCCCCGGTGCAGGCGAATGCAAAGGTAATTCACCGGCATGGCGGGAAAATCTGCTTGCCGGTTTCCCGGTTCTGCGCGCAAAATCGGCAGTCATTTTACCAATGCCATTAGCCTGGTGGGCAGACATGTCGCAAACCCTTATCGTAGTCGATGACCTGAAGGACTGGGCGCCGTTTTACCCCAGTGAGCAGGTCATGAGTTTCGCTGCTTACCTCGACAGCGGTCATTTCAACGCGGCGCGGCGCACGCGTGTCATCAACCTGTGCAACAGCTACCGCTACCTCTCGGACGGTTACTATTGTTCGCTGCTGGCCGAGGCGCGTGGCCACCATGTTATTCCCTCGGTGCAGATCCTGAATGACCTGGGCAAGCGCGCCCTTTATGAACTGCAACTGGGCGAAATTTCCGAGTCGCTGGAACGCAGTTTCGCGGGGCATGCACAGTCAGAAAAACTGCTGGTGAGGAGCTATTTCGGTACCACGCCGGAGCCGGTCTATCGCGACCTGGCGCGCAGGTTGTTCGAGTCGTTTCCCTGTCCGCTGCTCGAGATCGAACTGGGCTTCAAGCAGCGCTGGCAGATTGTGTCGCTCAAGGCAATCTCGCCGCGCGCCCTGGACGATGCCGCCCAGACGGCCTTCGCCGATGCCCTCGACCACTACAGTCGGCAGATCTGGCGCGGGGCGCGCAAGCGCAAGCGCTACCGCTACGACCTGGCCATACTCGTCGATCCCGGGGATGCGTTGCCGCCCAGTGACCGCGGCGCCCTGAAGTCCTTCATCCGCGCCGGCCGCGAACTCGGCATCGATGTCGAGCTGATAACAAAGCGTGACTATCCGCGGTTGCCCGAGTTCGATGCCCTGTTCATTCGCGAAACCACGGCCATTGATCACCATACCTACCGGTTTGCGCGCAAGGCCGAGGCCGAGGGCATGGTGGTGGTCGATGACCCGGTCTCCATCCTGCGTTGCACCAACAAGGTATACCTGGCTGACCTGTTCCGGACGCGCAAGGTGCCGGCGCCGCGCTCGCTGCTGCTGCACAGGGATGAGCCGGGACTGGCCGAACGGCTGGAGACAGAACTGGGCTACCCGATGGTCATCAAGATTCCGGACGGTTCATTCTCGCGCGGCATCGTCAAGGTACGTGATCGGGGAGAGCTGAAGACCTGCATCAAGGACCTGTTCCGCAAGTCGGCGCTGCTGCTGGCGCAGGAGTTCTTCTACACAGACTTCGACTGGCGCATCGGCATTTTCAACAACCGGCCGCTGTACGCATGCCGCTACTTCATGGTCAAGAACCACTGGCAGATCTACCACCATGGCAAGGGACGTGTTGCCAGCGGTGGCTTTGCCACGCTGCCCACCTTCGAAGTACCCCGCGACGTGCTGCGCTCGGCGCTGGCCGCCACCCAGCCGATCGGCGACGGCCTCTACGGCGTCGACGTCAAGGAACGCGACGGCAAGGGTTACGTCATCGAGGTCAACGACAACCCGAACATCGACCGGGGTGTCGAGGACCTGTATCTTGGCGATGAACTCTACCGGCTGGTGATGGGGGAATTTCTCCGGCGCATGGAGTCGGACAAGGCGTAGCCGCCTTCGCCCCGGGTTACTATTGGCTACCACATGGTTAACGGACAGGTTCTATACCAGGAAAAATGTAAAAGACGGGAGACAAGCTAAACCCGGTACTTTAGCTGAGGCGGGTTAAACGGCGGGAGCCGACAACCCAAAACGGTCATTCAGCGGCTTTGATCGAAAGCCCGAAGAACACAGCCCCATCTTTGCCATATAATTCATTTGAGGTTTTCAGTCCGAGATCCAGACCCAGCGACCGGGCACTATAAATATGACCTGCAAAAAAGGATATTGTTATGATCAGAACGAGTATGGTTTATTCATTAATTCTCCTTTTGTTTTCCGGAGTTGCCAGTGGGTCGCAAGCAGACATTCTGGGTACGTGGCATACCCCTGACAACAAATCAAAGGTTGATCTTTATAACTGTGCTGACAGGATTTGCGGCAAGATTATCTGGTTGAAAGCACCACTTTATCCCGCTGATGATCCAGAAGGATCTGGCGGCAAGCCAAAAGTAGATCGAAAAAACCCTGAAAAAGGTTTACAGGGCCGTCCAATACTCGGTTTAAATATTTTGCAGGGATTCAAGCCAAGCGGTGAAAACAAGTGGGATGGCGGTACTGTCTATGATCCTAATAACGGGAAAACATACAAGTGTAAGATCACTCTGAAAGACTCGAACACGCTTGAAGTCCGTGGCTACATAGGTATTTCCCTAATCGGTCGCACCTCGGTCTGGACACGATAGGGAGGGCAGGATTGGTTGCCAGAAAATCTACTGAATCCGCACAGTCTGCTTACAGTATCAAGTGACGTTCAGCTCAGTAACCGGGAAGGACAGGAGTTGGCCGGTCTTCACCGTACGCAGCTGAGCCAGGGAGTGCCTTCGACCGCGGCACTAACGGCAAGTTACAAATCGTACTCGGTCCTACACCGATTGCTTATATAAGATTTCGGTAAAAGTCGTGAGATCGACCCATTTCCTCCGTTCAGAAATTGTGGCTGTACGGTGAAAATGTACTGAAAGCAGTCATTCACGGCGCCGGACCCTGGTCGGTAACCCATCCCTGACATTTACTTCAGTAGCTCAAGTCGCCTGCTATGGCGTATTCTTCTAAGTAATCACTGAATGTTGTCGGAAAATCTTCCATACAGCTCACCGCATTATCAGCATAACCTAACTTATTGTATATGCAGGTAATTGTAAATTGTCGCGCATCACTATTTGGTCGGCAGCCTTTACATGTGGTGCTAGAGTAGCAGCTGTATCACCCCGTAACACATTGAGTTAATTTCTGTAATAAGAACAGGCCCGAATATTGCAGGTTGTAGGGCTATTCGATTACAAAAGATGCCGCAAGAGCAACAATAATCGTCTAACAACAATACGGATTTACGGAGAAACTAAATCATGCATGGAATCAGACTCGCTGGCGCGTTGAGTGCCTTTGTCTTATGTTTTGCGTCAATATCAGCTAATGCCGCTTCAATAGATTTTGGAGTGGAATCACCTACTTCGGGAACGATAAGCTATGCTGGTGGTGCGGCATCGCTCTTTGGCGCCGGCATTGATGTCGATACGATTACAGGTATAAGCACCACGTTAAACGCCGGTACGCCTATCGTTTGTGTTAGTTGCGTTTTGAAATTGTACTTCTGGTGGCAATACCGGTGGTTGGACTTTGGTGCCGGTGGCACCATTGATATCGACGGTGGTGTTACTGCTGCAGGCATTGCTGGTGGCTCATCGCTACTCTCCGGTACATTTAACAGCGCCACCATTGTTGATCTCGGAAGTGGCACCTTCAGCTTTAGATATCCAAGGTGCCAGCTTTATCGATACGAAGCACCCTGATCTGCTGACTTACTTTGGGTTGCCTAGTGTTAACTACCAGGGTGGGTTGAATATTAGTTTCAGCATGAATGGCACACCAACAGCTGGTGATGCTTTTACTAGCAACACCCTGTTTTCTGGTAATGTCGTAAACAGTCCTGTACCAGTGCCAGCCGCTGTCTGGCTGTTTGGCTCCGGCCTACTGGGGTTAGTCGGGATAGCAAGACGCAAGAGATCATAACCATTCAAAACATAAACAGAGCGGGTCCTTCGGGAGCCGTTTCTGTTTGTAATGGATGTCCAGTTCTGCGGCATCTGAGACCTTCACAGGAATCCGGGGAATGTCTTGTTCTGGCGTGCGCCGTGCTAAGGCGGCGTTTCTCAGTGGGTGCGAATCCCACCCGGCGATGTTGCTCCAGCCGGAAGCAATCGGAGCAGTCATGGAGGTAACGAAGTGGCTGATCGCGCTGGGAAAGCGTGGGAGAGGGGGAACAGGATGAGCGAGTGAAACCTCTCAATGGTGTCTTGCTGGTGGAAGTCCGGCCCGGCCAAAGCCGTAGCGGGCAGGCCGGTAGCGAGTGTTGCCATTCACCGGGTGACTGGTGGGTGCGAAGCGTACACAGCGAGGAAGCGGGCCGTGAGGATTCAGCTCCGAAAGCGTATATCGTTGCGAAAGCCGACGCTGTTAGCCTAGCGGAAGGCAGTACCTGGGCGACCGCATGCGCGAGGTGCTCCGGGGTCGCCGGAGTCTCCAGCCCGGGGCACGTTTCCACAGGACTCCCCATGAACCCAGGAGAGCTCCCCATCTCCCCCCCATGAGGGCAGGTACCGGACATCGCCGCGAGGGTGCCCCCGAGAGAAGCAAATGACCCTCAAGCGGAGTCTCCTGCGCCAAGGGAGACCGGAGACGTCGGGAAGAGTGGAAGAGCAGTCTTACGAACTCATAGTACTGGTGAAGGTGGGGAACCGCAGGGCTCCCGTAAGGTGCGGCCACGGAACCCACTGGAGGGAAGGGGGGAACAAGCGAACGAATTGGTTGAGGGACACATAAAGAGACACAGAACTCGGGAGAAAGTATGTCAACGGAACTGAATCGAATAGCCGAAATGGCCCAGGAGGAGCCGGAGCGACAATTCTTTTCGATCGCTCACTTACTCACGCCAGCATCCCTGCAGCAGGCATTCAAGAGTTTGCGGAAGGACGCCAGCGCTGGAGTGGACAACGTTACGTATGCGGAATATGGGAAGGATGCCGAGAGGAATATCCGGAAGCTCCAGGAACGCGTCAAGAGCAAGCGGTATCGTGCACAGCCCCTGCGGAGGGTCTATATCCCGAAGGAAGGAGGAAAGGAGAGACCGATCTCCATTCCCTCCCTGGAGGACAAGATCGTGCAGAAGGCCACGGTGACGCTGCTCAATGCAATCTATGAGCAGGATTTCCTCGAATGCTCCTACGGATTCCGCCCGGAACGTAGTCAGCATGACGCACTGGATGAGATAGGCCGGGTGATATGCCGAGGCCGGGTCACATACGTCTTGGAAGCAGATATTTCCGGCTACTTTGATGCGATCGTGAGAAGCCAACTCATGGAGATGATCGAGCGGAGGGTGAGCGACGCGAGCATTCTCAGGCTCATTCCGGAAGTGGATCAACATTGTGCTCACGATGAGGTCATCATGCTCCTGAGCACGGTGTGCGATGTGCGAATCTCACAGGTGGTCAATCCCCTGCGCACCGTGCGAGTTCTGCATGCCCCGCAAGCTCATCCCCGCCTGGTAGTCCAGGGGGGGCCTGAGCGGCAACGGCCCGGCCATCTATTGGCCAGGCCGTTGCCCGTGACCCCGGTCGTTACACCCGGAGCAATCCTCTCCGCCTCAGTCTCACAGGCCCAGCAAGCTGAAGGGCGCCGTCAGCATACCCAGGGAGTTGCCTGTTGTGTACTGCGTCACTCCGAAGTCCAGGACGTACTCCTCCTCCTCCGGGTCCAGATTCGAGGATCGCCAGCACAGGTCCATGAACTGGGAGCCGATCGGGAAGAAGCCGCCCCACGTCGGGTCCACGATCTCCGCGCACCAGAGGTCGTAATACCAGTCGTTGTCCGTCTCGTCCCACTCCATGTGGATGCGCGGCAGAATGGTGCGGAGGTTCAACGGCGGGCTGTCCAGGAAGCCGCCAACATTCACCCGCAGCGTGCGCGGCGCATCCTCGTGCCACTCATCGCCGTCGTACCATCGGTAGATGACAGCAATGTCCACCGCGCCGTTGAGGAACTCCCCCGCAAGGTCCAGGTAGTCCATCACCTCCTCGACGTCCGCTCCGCTCCCATCCAGCATCTGGTTCGTCAGGGAGATGAGGCAGATCCAGACCCGGTTGTCGGCGCGACTCTTGACCAGCAGCTCGTCGCGCAGGTCATCGAGGTCGCGGGTCTGCAGGCGCTCGCCCCAGCCGCGCAGGGTCTCGTAGACCCCGAGAGACTGAGAGTGGGGTTGGCCCACTCGACGAAGCTCTGCTGGACCGCGAGGTCCTGCTCGAGGTAGAGCACCTCGCACAACGAGGGCCGCCCGTCGCGGCCGGCGCGCCCGACCTCCTGGGTCCAGGCCTCCAGCGTGCGCGGCACCTGGGCGTGCAGCACGAAGCGGATGTCCGCCTTGTCGACGCCCATGCCGAAGGCGTTGGTGGCCAGCACGACCTCGTCGCTCGCTCTCCATGAAGCGCGCCTGCATGCCCCGCGCCGCTCGCGAGGCCGGAGAGCTTGCCGTGGTAGACCAGGCTGTGGACGCCGCGCCGCGCGAGCTCGACGTGCAGGCCTCCAGGTCGCGGATCAGGTCGAGTAGACGATCCCCGGACCGTCGATCGCGCGCACGCGCTCGGCCAGGATCGAGAGCTTCTCCTCGGCCAGGGTGGACCCCCGTCGCGGCCAGGAAGAGGCTCGGGCCGCTCGATGCCGGTGCGGATCACCAGCGGGTCGCGCAGGCCCAGAGCCGCACGATGTCCTCGGCCACGCGCGGCGTCGCCGTGGCCGTCAGGGCGATCGTCGGCGGTCCCCCAGCCTGCGGCGGTACTCGGCCAGCCGCGAGTAGTCGGGCCGGAAGTCGTGCCCACTGGCTGATGCAGTGGGCCTCGTCGACGGCCATGCGCGTGACGCGCAGCCCGGCCAGGGCCTGCTCGAAGTCGGGGCTGCGGAAGCGCTCGGGCGTGACGTAGAGCAAGTCGACCTCGCCGCGCACGGCCGCCGCGAGGCGCCTGCGCCGCTCGGATAAGCTCCAGCGACGAGTCGACGAAGGTGGCCGCGATCCCCGTCTGCGAGCGCAGCGACCTGGTCCTGCATCAGCGCGATGAGCGAACTGATCACCAGCGTGAGGCCGTCGAGCAACAGGCCGGAAGCTGGTAGGCCAGACGACTTCCCCGCGCCGGTGGGCATGGTCAGGAGCACGTCGCGGCCGGCCAGCACGCCCGCGACCGCCTCGGCGGCGGCCGCGGAAGTCGGCGTGGCCGAAGCGCTCGCGCAGCACGCCGCGGGCGTCGTCCAGGGTCGGTCGGGAGCGGTCCGGCTCGTTCATGGTTGGCGGGGCCAGCCCGCAGGATAGCCTGGTCGCCGCGCAGGTGGAAAGCGGCCGCAGGCGCAGCCACGGGATGGCCCTGCGCGCTCCGCTCCTCGCCGTGCTCTCGCTGGCCCTGCTCTCGACCTGCGGCGCCGGAGGTCCCGCGCCGGCCAGGGGCGTGATCCTGATCACGCTGGACACGACCCGCGCCGACGCCCTGGGCTGCTACGGCGGCGCCGATCGAGACGCCGACCCTGGACGGGCTGGCGCGCGAGGGGCTGCTCTTCGACGCGGCGCGCACCGTGGCTCCGCTGACCCTGCCGGCGCACGCCTCGATGCTGACCGGGCTCTACCCGCCCGCACGGCGTGCGCGACAACGGCGTCGCCGTCCTTCCCGCCGCGGCCCGCACGCTGGCCGAGCGGGCCCGCGAGGCCGGCGTCCAGACGGCGGCGTTCGTCGCCTCGACCGTGCTCGACCGCGCCTGCGCCCTCGACCAGGGCTTCGAGATCTGGGAGCAGCCCGCGCGCCCAGACCAGAGCGCGCACAACTTCACCGAGCGGCACGCCCGGAGGTCGTCCAGCGCGGGGCCGCTGGCTGCAGCGGCGCGACCGCGCGCGCCCGTTCTTCCTGTGGGTGCACTTCTTCGACCCGCACGTGCCCTACGCGCCGCCGCAGTGCCTTCCTGAGCGGCGGCGGCCACCTCTACCTGGGCGAGGTCGCCGACATGGACGCCGCCCTCGGCGACCTGCTCGCGCCGCTGCGCCCGGACGGCACGCTCGACGAGACGCTGGTGGTCGCCGTCGGCGACCACGGCGAGAGCCTGGGCGACCACGGCGAGGCGACCCACGGCGCGCTCTGCTACGACCGACCGTGCGCGTGCCGCTGCTGGTGCGCTGCCCGGACCGGCGCCGCGCCGGCGAGCGCAGCGAGCCCCGGTCAGCGTCGTCGACGTGTTCCCGACCGTCTCGAGGCCCTGGGCCTGGGTCCGCCGCGCGACGTCGACGGGCGCGACCTGTGGCGGCGCGACCCGCCCGCGCGCGGCGTCTACTTCGAGTCCTACGCCGGCTACCTCGATTACGGCTGGAGCCCGCTCGCCGGCTGGTACCGCGAGCGGGTCAAGGTGCTCCTCTCCACCTCGCCCGAGCTGTACCGGCTCGACGCCGACCCCGACGAGGGCCAGGACCGCTACGTCGCCGAGGCCCCGGCCGCGACCCTCGCGCGCGAGGCCCTGGCCGGGGTCTGGGCGGCGCGCCGGCTCGAGCGCGACGACGACGCCGCCTTCGCCCCCGAGCTGCTGGCCGAGCTGCGCGAGCTGCGGCTACGGCACGACGGGCGTGCCGGTCGGCGAGCTGCCCTCGCCGCTGGAGCCCAGCGACCGGCCCGCCCCGCGCGACCGCGCGCGCAGCTGGTGGTGCTGCTCGAGGCGACCGCCCTGGGCCAGGAGCGCGACCACGGCAAGGCGGTCGAGCTGCTGCGGACGCTCCTGGACGGCAATCCCGCAACTGCCTGGCGCTCGACATCCTGGGCTTTCACCTGATGCAGCTCGGCGCCTTCCGAGGAGGCCCTCGACGCGCTGCAGCGCCGGCTGGCCTGCGGCGCCGAGCGCGCCGACACGTGGCTCAACGTCGGCATCTGCCACGACCGCCTGGGCGAGCCCGAGCGCGCCCTCGAGGCCGTCCAGCGGGGGCTCACGACGACCACCGGCACGCCCAGGCGCGCCGAGCTGGCGCGCCTGCTCGACGCCGCCGGCCGCAGCGACGAGGCCGCGTCCGTGCGCGCCGAGGCCAGGCGCTAGCGCAGGCGCCGGGTCCGCGGCCTACACTCCCCTCGCACCATGGCCCGCCCCGCAGACGCCGCCAGCGACCGTTCCGGCCCCGCCGTCGAGCTGCACGGGGTGCGCAAGGTCTACAGCGAGGGCAGCAGCCGGCGCGTCGTGTTCGAGGGCGTCGACCTGCGCGTCGCGCGCGGCGAGTTCGTCGTCGTGATCGGCCGCAGCGGCTCCGGCAAGTCGACCCTGCTCAACCTGATCAGCGGCATCGACCTGGCGGACTCCGGCAGCGTGCGCGTGCTGGGCCACGAGGTCGAGGCGCTGGGCGAGGAGGCGCGCACCCTGCTGCGGCGCGAGCGCATCGGCTTCGTGTTCCAGTTCTTCAACCTGATCCCGACGCTCTCGGTCGAGGAGAACCTGCTGCTGCCGGCCGAGCTCAAGGGCCGGCTCGACCGGGCCGCGCGGGAGCGCGCCGGCCGAGCTGCTGGCGCGGGTGGGCCTGACCGGGCGCGAGGCGAGCTTCCCCGACCGCCTCTCGGGCGGCGAGCAGCAGCGCGCCGCGCTGGCGCGGGCCCTGATGCAGGACCCCGAGCTGGTGCTGGCCGACGAACCCACCGGCAACCTGGACGAGGACAACGCCGCGGCCGTCCTCGAGCTGGTCGAGGGCCTGCTGCGCCCTGCCGGCAAGACGCTGATCGTCGTGACCCACAGCCCCGAGTGGCTGGCGCTGGCCGACCGCGTGCTGGAGGTGCACGAGGGGCGGCTGACCGAGCGCGCGCGGGTGCCGACGCCATGAGCGTGCTCGGCGCGCGCGAGCCTGCGCTACCTCGCGCGCCACCCCGCCCAGCTCGCGCTCTCGGTGCTGGGCATCGCGCTGGGCGTGGCGGTCGTCGTAGGCATCGAGCTCGCCTCGCGCAGCGCCCAGCGCGCCTTCGAGCTCTCCAGCGAGGAGCTCCGGCCAGGCCACGCACGTGCTCGACGGCGGTCGCGCGGGCGTGCCCAGGAACTCTACGCCGCGCTGCGCCGCGACCCACAGGCCCCGCCGCTGGCTCCGGTGGTCGAGCGCACCGTGGTCGTGGATGACGCCGCCGGCCGCGAGCGGCGCACGCTGGAGCTGTTCGGCGTCGACCCGCTGGCCGAGGGACCCTTCCGCACGCTGCCAGCCCGCGCCAGCGGCGGCAGCGGCGGCGCCGTCGACCTCCTGCTCGAGCCCGGCGGCGTGCTGCTCTCCCAGGAGACAGCGACCGCGCTCGGGCTGGCACCCGGCGACCCGCTGCGCCTGCGCGTCGACAGCCGCCTCGTCGACGCGCACCTGGTCGACGTGCTCCTGCCGGCCAGCGCGCTCGAGGGCCGCTCGATCGAGTCGCTGCTCGTCGCCGACCTCTCGACGGCGCAGCAGCTCACAGGCAGCCTGGGACGGCTCTCGCGCGTCGACCTGAAGCTCCCGGCGGACCAGGGCCAGCGTGCGCGCGTCGAGGCCTGGCTCGCCCAGCGCCTGCCCGCAGGCGTCGCGCTGGCCCCGGCCTCGAGGAGCGCCGAGAGCCTGGCCGGCATGACCGCCGCCTTCGAGACCAACCTGCGCGCCCTGGGCCTGCTGGCGCTCTTCGTCGGGGTCTTCCTGGTCTACAACACCGTGACCTTCTCGGTGGTACAGCGGCGCTCGCCGTGGGCCTCGCTGCGGACGCTGGGCGTGACGCGGCGCGAGGTCTTCCGGCTGGTCTGCGGCGAGGCTTTGGCCCTGGGCGCCGTCGGCACGGCGCTCGGTCTGGGGCTGGGCGCGCTGCTCGGCTCGGGGCTGGTGCACATGGTCGCGCGCACGATCAACGACCTCTACTTCGCCGTCCAGGTCTCGAGCCTGTCCCTCGACGCGGGCATCCTGACACGCGGGCTGCTGCTGGGTCTGGGCGGCACCCTGCTCGGGGCCGTGCCCCCCGCCCTCGAGGCCACCGCCCAGGCGCCGCGCACCGCCCAGGTGCGCTCGACGCTCGAGTCGCGCGCGCGCCGGCTCGTGCCGCGGCTCGCGCTGCTGGGCGTCGCGCTCGCCCTGCTGGCGCTGGCGCTGCTGGGGCTCACGCGCGAGAGCCTGGCGGCGAGCTTCGTCGCGCTGTTCGCGCTGCTCCTGGCGGCGGCCTTCCTGGCGCCGGCCTTCACGGTGGCCGCCTGCGCCCTGGCGGCCCACGCCCGCGGCCGCTCGGCGGGAGCCTGTGGCGCATGGCCGCGCGCGGCGTCGTGCGCAACCTCTCGCGCAACGCCGTCGCGATCGCGGCGCTGTCGATCGCCATCGCCGCCTCGGTCGGCATGGGCGCCATGATCGCGAGCTTCCGCGGCGCGGTCGCGCGCTGGCTGACGATCTCGCTGGTCGCCGACGTGTACGCATCGGCCCCCCACCCCGTCTCCAGCCGCAACACCTCCGACCTGCCGCCCGGCCTGGTCGAGCGCCTCCTGGTCCGACCCGACGTCGACGGCGGGACGACCTACCGCGGCTTCGAGACCACCGACGCGCAGGGGCGCCTGGTCTTCGGCGCCGCCCTGGGCATGGACCCGCGCAGCCGCTTCGGTTTCGCCTTCGTCTCGGGCAGCGTGCCCCAGGTGTGGGAGCGCTTCGAGGCCGGCGACGCGATCGTCTCCGAGCCCTTCGCGCGCCGCCGCGGCGTCGGGCTGGGCGACACCGTCGAGCTGCGCACCGACCGCGGCCTCGAGCGCTTCGCCGTCGCCGGGGTCTACTACGACTACACCAGCGACCAGGGCTTCGTGCAGATCTCGCGCCGCACCTACGAGCGCCTGTTCGACGACCGCGGCGTCTCCTCGCTGGGCCTGTTCCTGCTGCCCGAAGCCGACCCGCAGGCGACGGCCGAGGACGTGCGCGCGCGGCTGCGGCCCGGCGAGGTGCCCCGCGTGCGCTCCAACGCCAGCCTGCGCGCGGCCTCGCTGGAGGTCTTCGACCGCACCTTCCGGGTCACCTCCGTGCTGCGCCTGCTGGCCGGGGCGATCGCCTTCGTCGGGACGCTGAGCGCGCTGCTGGCCCTGCAGATGGAGCGCGAGCGCGAGATCGGCGTGCTGCGCGCGATCGGGCTGACGCCGCGCCAGGTGCGCCGCCTGGTGCTGTCGGAGACGGGCCGGATGGGCGCGATCGCCGGCCTGATCGCGCTGCCGCTCGGCGCCGGGCTGGCCTGGACCTCGATCGAGCACATCAACACGCGCGCCTTCGGCTGGTCGCTGTGGCTGCAGCTCCCCGCCAGCCTCCTGGCCCAGGCCCTGGGACTGGCCGTCCTGGTGGCGCTGCTCGCGGGGCTCGCGCCGGCCTGGCGCATGGCGCGCATCTCGCCCGCGCGGGCCCTCAAGGAGCGAGCGATGCAGCGCCTCCTGGCCCCGGCCCTGGTCGCGCTCGCCGCCTGCTCCCCGCAGCCGGCGGCTCCGCGCACGCCCCGTCGGTCGGCGCGCTGCTCGGCGGACGCGCCGGCGGAGGGCTTCGAGCGGGCGCTCGCGCCGCGCGCCTTCGTGTTCCCCGCTGATCACGGCCCGCACCCCGGCTTCCGCGCCGAGTGGTGGTACTTCACCGGCAACCTCGCGACCGACGCGGGCCTGGCGCTTCGGCTACCAGTTGACCTTCTTCCGCACGGAGCCCTCCGCCCCCCCCGGCGCCCCGGACCTCGCCCTCGGCCCTGGGCCACCCCACCCAGGTCTGGATGGCGCACCTCGCGCTGACCGACGTCGCGGCCGGCCGCTTCCACGCCTTCGAGCGCTTCGAGCGCGGCGCGCTGGGCCTGGCCGGCGCACGCGCCGAGTCCTTCGCCGTCTGGACCGGGCCGTGGATCGCCGAGGGCGTTGGCGCGGGGACCTTCCCCATGCGCCTGCTCGCCGTCCAGGACGACGTCGCGCTCGACCTGGTGGTCGAGCCCGCCAAGGAGCTGCTGCTGCAGGGCGAGCACGGGCTCTCGCAGAAGGGCGCCGCGCCCGGCAACGCCTCCTACTACTACTCCTATACGCGGCTGGCGACGCGCGGCAGGTTGCGCACCGCCGCCGGAGAGCACGCCGTCGAAGGCAGCTCGTGGCTGGATCGCGAGTGGAGCACCAGCGCGCTCGAGCAGGGCCAGGTCGGCTGGGATTGGTTCGCGCTGCAGCTCGACGACGGCCGCGAGCTGATGCTCTACCAGCTGCGCGGCCAGGACGGCTCGCCCTCTCCGGAGAGCGCCGGCACGCTGGTCGCGGCCGACGGCAGCTCGCGCGCACTCGCGCCAAGGCTTCTCGATCGACCCGCTCGCGCGCTGGACGAGCCCCGCCTCGGGCGTCGAGTACCCCGTGCGCTGGCGCGTGCGGGTCGAGAGCGCAGGGCTGGAGCTCGAGGTGCGCGCGGTCCTGCCCCAGCAGGAGCTCGACCTCGCCGTGCGCTACTGGGAGGGCGCCGTCGACGTCGGCGGCAGCCACACCGGCCGCGGCTACGTCGAGCTGACCGGCTATTAGGACCCGGCGGTCCGCGCCAGCGTCCCGCCTCCGCGGCGCGCGCCGCGCGGCGGCCCTCCTCTACGTCGACGCGAGAGAGCAGCAGGGCGCCCACGGCGAAGAAGACCAGCACCGAGAGCAGGCCGGCACGGCTCGAGCCGGTCAGGGCGCTGGCCAGCCAGAAGAAGCCCGGGCCGGCCACGCCGGCGAACTTCTCCAGGATCGAGAACAGGCCGAAGAACTCGCCCGAGCGCTGGCGCGGGATCAGGCTGGCGTAGAGCGAGCGCGAGAGCGCCTGCAACGCCGCCCTGGACCGTCCCGACCAGCGCGGCCAGCAGGTAGAACTCGGCCTCGCTGCGCATGCGCCAGGCGACCAGCGTGATCACGAAGTAGACTCCGATGCCGAGCAGGATCGCGCGCTTGGCGCTGATGCGGCTGGCCAGGGCCCCGAACAGGAAGGCGCAGGGGATGCCGACGAACTGCACCAGCAGGATGGCGCTGATCATCGCGCCCTGTTCGAGGCCCAGCTCCGCGCCGTACAGGGCCGCCATGCGGATGATCGTGCCGACCCCGTCGTTGTAGATCAGGAACGCGACCAGCATCAGCAGCATCTGCCCGGAAGCCGGCCAGGTCGCGCAGCGTGGCGGCCAGGTCGCGCGCGGCCTGACGCAGCGGTCCCAGGCCGGGCGTGCGCGCGCGCCAGCGCCGGCGGCTCGCCGACCCGCCGCAGGAGCGGGATCAGGGCGCCACTGACCAGACGGCCACCGAGAGGAACGCCAGGCGCGACGGCAGGGTCTCCTGGGCCGGGTCAGGCCCTCGCCCGACG